>CAWHBA010000006.1:0-539962 GCA_963827415.1 uncultured Acidobacteriaceae bacterium | reverse complement strand
GATACTCCGCCGCTCAGAGTTGGAGATGGTGGGCACAGCAGGATTCGAACTTCGCCTTAACCTATTTGTTTTCATCGAATAATAGAGACCCCTGTAGTGCCTACCCCCAAATCTACCCCAGTTGGTCTGGTGTGGGTCACTTTGCAGACGTGGTCTGGCTTCATGTGCCGGAAACCAATTTGCGCACGGCTCGCCTGTTCGATCACCCCGAGGCAAAAGGGAGTTGGGGAGTGCTCAAATCCGGCATTTTGAATATGAACTGGTACCGGGCGCAGGCTCCAGTTGTCAGGCCCCCACCCCTCCCCAAGAGGGATAGACCGGTTTTGGCCTTCTTAGTTTGTCTCTGATTTTGGGATTGAGGCGCAGAGTTTGGCAACGAGGGAAGCCATGGAAACGGCGCGAGGTGGCGCTGGAATCATGCACCACCCGTCCGTGTTCCTCATGGGACTGGAAGGCGCAGCGAGATGTACCACTGTCGGAAACTTGGCCTCAGAAAGGCTGGCCGACCGAACTTGCCGAAAACCCGACTTTGCGGGAGCTACACTCGCTAAGATTGAGGAATCAGATGAGCGTAGCTACCACTGTTTTATTCGGCGTCCTCTTCATAGTCGGTTACCTAGTCACTCCCGTCACGCTCGCTTCGGGTTGGATGCGCTGGGTAAAACGCCGCTCTCTTGGTACAGCAGGTGCCGTGCTATCGTTCGCGGCTTTCGTACTTGGGACTGTTTCCGCGACGCTTGCTTGTAGCACGACCGCCTATGCACAGGTACACCACTTTGGGTTTTACGACCCCACTCTCATGAGGATCCAGGGATGTGGGATGATTCTTTCCCTGGTCTCCATAGTGCTTGCCTTGATAGGTCTCTCGGGTAAGAGCGCGGTTCGGTGGCATGCTCCAGTTTGTGCGGTCGGAACCCTTGTTTTCTGGGTGCTGGCGGCGGCAGGCGAGTAGACGGCCCTGCTCATTCCTCATAAACGGGGTTTTCGGAAACTATGACCAACCTGTTCCGCCTAGAGCTTTCCGATGAGCCGACTTCGCGGGCACTACGAAGATCAATTCCTCTAAGCCGCATCGACGCCCTAAGATGACTGCATGGTACTGCGTTCCTTGCCTTTGCTCTTTTTCTCCGCGGTGTTTCTGTGGTCCGGTCACAATCAAGCCGTCGCACAGCACATGAACGTTCCTGGTGTGCCCTGCAACAAGCCATCTACGACGGCTGATGAAGCATCCTGTTTCTACAGAGTTTCGGAAACAGACTGACCGCGAGTTGAACAACGTCTACGCTCGGGTGCGTGCCGTCCTCAGTCCGGAAGAGCGGAACGATCTGCTGGAAGCCCAAAGAGCTTGGTTGAAATATCGTGACCTAACCTGCACCGCTGAGTACCACCTTTACGGCGAAGGCACCGGCGGCCCAGTCACTCGGCTGGCGTGCCTGGCAGCGATAACGCAGGAGAGAGCAGCTACGCTCAAAACCACCTACGGATGGCGACTCGAGAAGTGAAGGCAGTAGACACCGATAAACGGCGAATCCCAATCTAGGCCCAACTTGCCGAAAACCCGACTTTGCGGGCACTACGAAGATCACTTCCGCTAAGCCGACTTATCGTTACTGATCTGACTCGATGAGTGGTACGTGCGCCGATATTTACTGCCGAACGTCTCCCAAATATCGTCAGCATCACGGCGCATATGCCTCACGTCGCGGCGCTCCCTGTCCAAGTGTTCCCACCATGCCGCGGCGCCCCATCCAGTCGTGATGGAGCTTTCACGAGACTGTGATTTTTCTCAAATGTCGTGGAATCCGACCATAGTAGAAGCCACCCCCAGAATGATTCCGCCCAGTGCACCGCGCAGACTCTGCGAGAGCGGACATATCGCGCCCCGCTCTCGTTGGAGTCTCGTTCCGCTTTGTTTCACGCAGTTCGCTTGTGCCTCAGCAAAGCGGCGAGCCCTGCCAGGCCGCTGCCCAGCAAAGCCAGTGAGCCGGGCTCCGGAGTTGGAGCAGCTGAGAAGTTTACCGGGTAAGCCAAGCCCTCCTGATTTGGTGGAATGAACGGGTTCGCTATGAGTTCGTCGTTCAGTTGATACCCACCCATGCCGGGCCCGTCGCTCCAGAGATCTACGGTATAGATGTTTGAACCGTCGGTCACATTGAAGGCCAGGCCGTAGATGTCGAAGTCACCGCCGGAGAAGATCGGGGCATCGACGCAAACGGCCGGCGAGTTGCCGCCGGGCCAGAACAGGTTGTCGTAAGAGAAGTAGCTGGCGGGCGGATTGGAAGCGTTGAAGTTGGCGAACGCTGGCGCGGGAAAGTAGGTATCGGTGGGATCGGTCGCCGGCGCGGGAGCAAACAGTGGTCCGCTGATCGCCCCGGAGAAGTTGTTGTTAGAGTCCGTAAAGTTCCCGGTGATCCCGGTGACTGTATACGCTCCGAACGGTCCAGTGTTCGAGACTTGGAAAGTGCCGGAGGCCACGATGCCGCTCCCACTTACCGAGAAGTTATAGTCGTCCGCCCTGGCCGAGGACGTGACACAAAGCAAGCCCGCTATAAGCGGCGGGATAAGAAGAAGAGTTGCACGGCGCGATTTTCCTGAGCCGGCGATGTATGTTCCGGCGTCAAGGCGCGCGAAGAAAGGATAGTGCTTGCTGAACAGTGTTTTCATGGGTTCCCCTTTTCGAAAAAGACCGAGGCGATCATCTCGAAACGGATCCTGCGCAGTCCTTATGGAACTCTAATGAAACTCCGATTTTTCTCAGATTCGCTCGTTTCCGCCCATAATGGAAGCCAGCACAACTCCCCCGCACGAAGCGGCACAAGGAGTTCCACGGTGGTCTTCCGCTTCGATCGCTTCCAGGCCGACGACACCGCCTTCCGCCTCACCGCGGACGGCGCGCCCGTCTCCCTCGAGCCCAAAACCCTCCGCCTGCTCCTGTATCTCATCCAGAATCGCGGCCGCCTCATCCGCAAGCAGGAGATTCTTGATGTCGTCTGGCAGGACTCCACCGTCAGCGAAAGCGCCCTCACCCGCTCCATCGGCCTTCTCCGCAAGGCCCTAGACGACGACAGCCGCGAACCTCGATTCATCGAAACTGTCCCTACCGCCGGCTACCGCTTCATCGCCCAGGTCGAGATCCTCCCCTCGGCCCCGGCTGCGGCGCCCCTGCCGAATGCGCAGATCAGGCCACCATCCGCACCCAGACCGCGCTTACTGCGCCTCTCGGCCATCGTCGTCGCGTGTTTATTCGCTCTCGCTGCGGTTTCCTGGCTCGTCGCCGCGCGCCACCACTCCACCCCGACTATCCGCTCGCTCGCCGTCCTGCCGCTTACCAATCTCTCCGGAGACCCTAACCAGGATTACTTTGCCGACGGTATGACCGATGAGCTCATTACCGAGCTCGCCCACGTCCCCAACCTCCGCGTCGTGTCCCGCACCTCAGTGATGCTGGATAAGAACGCGAAAAAGCCTTTGCCCGAGATTGCGCGGGAGCTCGGCGTAGACGCCATCGTCGAAGGTTCCACGGTCCGCTCCGGCAACCGCGTACGCATCACCGCACAGCTCGTTGATGCGCGCAGCGACCGTCATCTCTGGGCCCAAAGCTTCGAGGGCTCCGCGACCGACATCCTTGCGCTGCAGGATAGCGTCGCCCAGCAGATCGCGTCGCAGGCCCGCCTCGTTCTCCTTCCATCGCCGCCTCGCCCATCCATCGACCCCGCCGCGCATGACGCCTATCTGCGCGGTCGCTACTTCTTCAACAAGCAGGATTTTGCTCGCAGCGTGGAGTATTTCGAGAAGGCCATCTCCCTGGACCCCAACTACGCCTCCGCATACGCGGGCTATGCCACTGCACTCGACGCTTCCACCACCTTCGGTCTCGCCGGTCTCGAAGACGCGATGCCTAAAGCGCTCGCCGCCGCCGCACGCGCCATCGAGCTCGACTCCAACAACGGCGAGGCCTACACGGAACTCGGCAGCATTCAAACCATCTATCAATGGGACTGGACCGCCGCCGAACTGAATCTTACCCGCGGCATCTCCCTCAACCCCAACGACTCGTTCGCCGAGTTCAAGTACGCCGTCTACCTCGACGCGGTCGGCCGCCCGCAGGACGCCGTCATCCACATGCGCCGCGCGCTCGAGCTCGACCCCCTTTCTTTCCTCATGAATCGCCGCCTCGGTGTCACTCTATATTTAGCCCGCGACTACGACGCCGCACTCGCTCAGCTCCGCCGCGCCGCCGAGATGGAGGATAAGGCTGGCTCCATCGACAACTACATGAGCCTCATCTACGAGCAGAAGGGCCAGCGCGACGAGACGATTCGGCACGATCTCAGCGCGCTGCACGAAGACTACCCTAATCTCGACACCGCGGTTCTACTCGCCGTCTACCGGAAGCAAGGCTGGCAGCCCTATTGGCGCGCCCGCACCCACGCATTCCTCACCATCCCCGCACAATCCTGCACCAGCTATCAGGTCGCCGTCGACGATCTTCGCGTCGAGGATCTGCCGCACGCCTTCGCCTCCTTCAACCGCGCCATCGACCAGCACTGCTTCAACATGGCCCTCATCCGCGTGGACCCACTCCTCGACCCCGTCCGCCACGACCCACGCTACATCGCTCTCCTGACACGCATGCATCAGTAGACGATCCGCGCCTCAGAGATTAGTGCCGGGAAAAGGGCCTCGCGATCTGCCGCGACTTTCGGGGAAGTTTACTCGTCGCCGTTTAGTAATCAGATCAAGCTTGCAGAGTCGGCTGTGCCTCACCAGCGGGGTATGATGCAGCGGAAGGGAACCGTCGCTCCTAAATGGGTACCAAGCAAACATCTCGGCTTCGTATTGCATTCATAGGCGAGCTGACTGTCCCCGCGCTGATGGTGCTTTGTGTTTCCTACCTGTTGCATCCAGCGATTCGTGCCGACTATCTCTTCAGCCAACTTGAAAGCCTTCAGCTAGGGCATTCCACTTTTGAGGACGCTCGGCGACTAGCCAGCAAGATTGGTGCGAAGCCGACCGGTCCGTGCGATCAGTCGGCATGCGAGTGGGCGGTCAGGGTAGACAACTCAAGTCTTCCTCAATGGTGGAGAGGTTCAGGCGAGGCCTTCCTCGTTTCCTTCAACGTCGAAAACTCGGTTGTCGTGCGCAAGAACACCGGATTCGGGGTAGGCACGAAACCATTTTATCCGTCTCAAGTAGGTCTGATAGAGCAAGAACACTGGGGTCGCACTCCTAGAGCAGAACCGGTTGCAGCCGGCTGGGAAACCACGGATCTATATCGCTACTACAAGTTCATCGTATACATGACTCCCAAGGCTTCGACGGAAGACCGGCGTCGATACACCGCCTTCGATTACGGGTGTTTGTGGAGATACAAAGGTTGCAAGGACGCCAGAGAGTTGCTCCCAACCGCAGATTCGTTTCCCAACTGACTAGCGAGGAGGTGGCACCTAGAGACTTCTCGTTTGTGGCGTCATCTTTTGTCCACTCCCGAAAATGTATGGTCCGCCGTCTGACTGCAAGGGAAAAGCGAAGAGGAGATCGACAGATCTGCGCAAATGTATTCGGCCTTCGTGTGGAGAGTGGAGACTCCTGGCCATGATGAGTTGCGCTGCGTGCTCTTCCTGATAAACGGGACGGTCATGGAAGACCATTTTCGGGAGCAGGTTGCGAGCCACGCCGTTGGGAACTGTTCGTTCGTCTTGGTTATCCAGTGCAGACCTTGGTTGGGGAACTTGAGGGCGGTGCTGGCTAATCTTGCTTAGGCAGTCCTTGCGTCCGGAACCGCTCGATAGTCCTGTCCGCTGGAAAGAACGGCCCACGCGATACGGGCAAGCTTGTTGGCTGCGGCTGTGATCACTACCTTGACCGGGGACCGGCGCTCGAGAGCGCTGAGCCAGGGACCGAACGGCGATCGTTCTCGCTTGACGCGGAGGACGGCGGATCGGGCACCGTGCACGAGGATCTTGCGCAGGTAGCTGTTGCCGCGCTTGCTGATGCCGAAGAGCCTGGCCTTGCCGCCGGTCGAGTGCTGTCGCGGCACAAGTCCCAGCCAGGAGGAGAACTCCCGGCCCTTATGAAAGGCGGCTCCGTTGCCGATAGCGGCGACGATCGCGGTGGCAACCAAGGGGCCTATGCCGGGGATCTGCCTGAGTCGTTGGCAGGCTGGATCGGAAGAGGCGATCTGTTCAACCTCTTCGTTCATCGCGACGATCTGTTGCTCCATGTCTTTCCACTCGCTCCACAGCAGGCTGACGAGGTTACGCATGCGTGGTGTAAGGTTCGCCTCTGCGTTCTCGAGGATCTCAGGCATCGCCTGCTTCAGCTTGAAGGGAGTCTTGGCGAAGACCATGCCACGCTCCAGCAGGAAGGCTCGCAGCTGGTTGATTACGGACGTTCGACGGGCGACAAGCCGGTCGCGTACACGATGCATCGCTTGGAGATCAAGCTGGTCGTCCGTCTTGATCGGAACGAAACGCATGTTCTGCCGGTCTACCGCCTCGGCGATGGCTTCGGCATCGAGGAAGTCGTTCTTGTTGGACTTCACGAATGGCTTCACGAACTGGGCTGGAATCAGCTTCACGTCATGACCTTGTTCGCGCAGTACACGTCCGAGGAAGTGCGCCCCTGAACACGCCTCCATCCCGATCAAAGAGATCTGCATGTTGGCGGTAAAAGTGACGAGCTGCTTTTGGGTGAACTTCTTCCGCAACAGCACCTTGCCTGCTGCGTTCAGAGCTACGAGGTGAAAAGTCGTCTTGCCGAGATCGATGCCAACCGAACGTATCTGCATGTCGATGATCCTCCTTGAACCTGCCAAAAGATCTCCACTCTCACTCGGAGATCAAGCGGCGGACCATCTCGTTAACGGGGTTTTCGGCAACTTCGACCGCCAACGGCACCCGATCAGTCTCGAACTTGTCGAAAAGCCGACTTTGCGGGAGTTGTGGCTGATTGACGGATAGAGCGAGAGGTAATCTCTATCGTTGGTCCGGAGACACCTAGCTAATATATCGAGTTATGGACGAAGTCCTCTTTGCGTTGCTATCTGCCGCTGCCGAACTGCTGTTCGAGGTGTTCTTTCAGGTTGTTGTGGAGGCGATAGTCGCCCTCATCGTGCGATCAATTCGAAATGTGTTTGAAGTATCAAACGCCATCAATCCGATCCTAGCCGCCATAGGTTATTTGTTGCTGGGCGCCGCTTTCGGGATCGCGAGCCTACGTTTCTTTCCGCACCCACTCGTCCACCCATCAAAGTTTCACGGCATCAGCCTGGTGGTCAGTCCCGTCATTACCGGTTTGGTGATGTCGCAGGTGGGCATCGTGCTTCGTCGGAAGGGTAAGCAAGCGGTTCGGATTGAGAGCTTCAGATATGGATTTACATTCGCTTTGGGTCTGGCCATCATTCGCTTCTTTTTCTCAAGGTAGGCCGATCTATCAGGCTGATTCAAGTTTGGGCCTCGGGTTGCTCTCGAACATCCCGAGAATGTATGGTCCGCCGTCTGACTGCAAGGGAAAAGCGAAGAGTGAGATCGACAGATCTGCGCAAATGTATTCGGCCTTCGTGTGGAGATGGATAGACTCCTGGCCATGATGAGTTGCGCTGCGTGCTCTTCCTGATAAACGGGACGGTCATGGAGACCATTTTCGGGAGCAGGTTGCGAGCACGCCGTTGGGAACTGTTCGTTCGTCTTAGTTATCCAGTGCAGACCTTGGTGGGAGAACTTGATGCCGGTGGTTCCTCTTGCTTAGGCAGTTATTGCGGCCGGAACCGCTCGATAGTCCTGTCCGCTCGAAAGAACGGCCCACGCGATACGGGCAAGCTTGTTGGCTGCGGCTGTGATCACGACCTTGACCGGGGACCGGCGCTCAAGAGCGTTGAGCCAGGGACCGAACGGCGATCGTTCTCGCTTGGCGCGAAGGACGGCGGATCGAGCGCCATGGACAAGCAGCTTCCTCAGGTAGCTGTTGCCGCGCTTGCTGATGCCGAAGAGCCTGGCCTTACCGCCCGTCGAGTGCTGCCGCGGCACAAGACCGAGCCAGGAGGAGAACTCCCGGCCCTTATGAAAGGCCGCTCCGTTGCCGATAGCGGCGACGATCGCGGTCGCAACCAAGGGGCCTATGCCGGGGATCTGCCTGAGTCGCTGGCAGGCTGGATCGGAAGAGGCGATCTGTTCAACCTCTTCGTTCATCGCGACGATCTGTTGCTCCAGGTCTTTCCACTCGCTCCACAGCAGGCTGACGAGGTTACGCATGCGTGGTGTGAGGTTCGCCTCTGCGTTCTCGAGGATCTCAGGCATCGCCTGCTTCAGCTTGAAGGGAGTCTTGGCGAAGGCCATGCCACGCTCCAGCAGGAAGGCTCGCAGCTGGTTGATTACGGACGTTCGACGGGCGACAAGCCGGTCGCGCACACGATGCAGCGCTTGGAGATCAAGCTGGTCGTCCGTCTTGATCGGAACGAAACGCATGTTCTGCCGGTCTACCGCCTCGGCGATGGCTTCGGCATCGAGGAAGTCGTTCTTGTTCGACTTCACGAATGGCTTCACGAACTGGGCTGGAATCAGCTTCACGTCATGACCTTGATCGCGCAGTACACGTCCGAGGAAGTGCGCCCCTGAACACGCCTCCATCCCGATCAAAGAGATCTGCATGTTGGCGGTAAAAGTGATCAGCTGCTTCTGGGTGAACTTCTTCCGCAACAGCACCTTGCCCGCTGCGCTGAGAGCTACGAGGTGAAAGGTCGTCTTGCCAAGATCAATACCAACGGAATGAATCTGCATGTCGATGATCCTCCTTGAACCTGCCAAACACGATCTCCACAACTCACTCGAAGATCAAGCGGCGGACCATCTCGTTAACGGGGTTTTCGGCAACGTCGACCCGAACTTGCCGAAAACCCGACTTTGCGGGCATTGAGCTGCGTCAGCGACGCTCAATGTCCTTCGACCGTGCGATTTCAGCGGCGTCAGACATGAGGAACACTATCCGGGGCTGATGTAGAAAGCTATTCGCGGTACGTTCTGTCCCTAACCACGTTCCGGTGAGCGTCGCAATTACTGGATGATCGCTCATGCCATATTGTCGTAGAGCTTCATCCAGTTCGTTAGTTCCGGAAGTAAACCCATGCCATTGGAGATCCGCGCCCCTGTCTGGGCATGAAGGGTCCCAAATGCCCGTTCCGTGCTTTGTCGCGGTGATCCTGACTGTTACGGAGACGGTACGGCCAACGTACTGTTCAGAATGAGCAAGTAACTCGCAAAGAGGCATCTTCGTGATTTCAACGTTGGTGGCCCGAACTTTCCGACAGCCCACCGTTGCGGGGAACAACAACCACAGCAGTATCATCCGTCGGCCAGCTAAGCGCGTCATGCGAGGTTCCCTTCGGTGCCTGCGTAGTTTAGACCTTCGAGACCGTGCACGAAAAAACGGGGTTTTCGGCAACTTCGACCGCCAAGGGCACCCGATCAGTCTCGAACTTGCCGAAAAGCTGACTTTGCAGGCAAATGGAGCGCTGGTAGGTTCTTCTTATGTCGCTTCTCTCTGCAAACTTGGCGCTTCAAATCGTGGAAGAGTATCTCCCATGGGACCGCTCAACCCAGATGCACATTGATACATTTCTTAAGCGGTACACGCTTCACGATTCCCATTGGATTGGAATGCAGATGGGTTGCGCATGGGGCGACGTGGCCGTTGCCGTTATTCGCTTCGATCCTGTCTGGAATTCATCGGTGAGTGCGCCTACATCGTTGGTTGCCGGCTGGCCGTTGCTCTTTCTCAGATTTAATTGCGTGAGCACCATTCGTTTCTCAGAATTTCGTGACAATGGAGGCGTGCAGCGAGGGATCTCTGGCGCAACAGTCGAAAGCGTCTCGGAAGAGGAGACTGTAACAGTGATCAGCGATCACTATGGGGCTTCGGTTAGCCTTCAGCACTTTCCTGTGGTGGATGTGTTGGTGATGTCCGCGACCGAGGACGTGGTCGAACTATCCGCCAACGCAGGCTAATCCATTCCCGCAAAACGGGGTTAGCGGCAACTTCGAGGTGAACTTGCCGAAAAGCCGACTTCAAGGAAACATCGGCTAAATCGTTTGGATTTTGGAGGTCTGGATGCGTTCGGAACTTGACGTTGTGCGCCTTAGACATGCGCGAGGTGGTCTTCCTGCAGGCAGACCTCGGCGGGCGGGCGGGGCGCTGAGTGTCGGCGCAGGTGATGCGGGCCAGTGACGGTGCCAACGTCTTCTGGGCGCGGTGTAGGAGATTGGGCGAGGGAGAATAGCGGGAGGAGCGCGAGAAGGATGGTCAAGCGCATGCGAGAGAGTGTAGTGCATGTGGTGGCGTTCGAGGCGGCAATCCCTAAACTTGATTATGACCTCGGTACCAACCTTACTTCGAGGTGTTTTCCCTCTCTCGACTGCAGATTGATTATCAGCGCGCTGCCTCCATTCGGCCACGGATTGTAACCAGGAGCAGTAATCTCAACCTGGACGTCAGTTAGGGCCGGTATTGCTATGAGCTTGAGTGTTGTCGACATCGTTACAAAAGGCTTCGGGTTCTCGACCCGCCGAAGAGTCACTGCAGCCGAGTCTAGTCGTTCTCCAGTCCGCGCATTCATGACCAACAGGTCCAGTCTTCCGGCTTGCGGAGCCAACCTGATTGCAACGTCCTTGTTGGGATCGGTAGCACTGATCGTCACCGATGGGGCTTGCAAATTGCTGTAGAAGGCGAGCCGTGTATCGGGATAATCGCTGTCTTCCTTGCGGGCGACGAGGATATAAGTTCCCCACGACAGATGATCGATGACAAACTTTCCATCAAAGCTAGTTTTCGAAGAGCGGTCGAGTCTATGGCCGCTAAACTCTCCCTTCAATCGCGCATCCACCTTGGCGCCAGACAGCGGCTTGCCGTTTGGGTCGCTTACTACTCCTTGGATGACGCCAACCTCTTGAGCTAGGCAAACAGACCACGCGCAGAAGCATAGGCAATTTACCAATATCCTTCCTGACATTTTCATTCTTTACCCCTCCAGTATTGATCGAGCTTTCGGATGCCCCTGACTCTTCTTCAGGGTGGGCGTGGGGCGAGGGCGAGCGTCGAGAGAAGGGCGAGAGGGAAACCAGCGCATGCCAGGAAGTGTAGTGGACGTGTTGGCGTTCGAGGTGGCCCAAAAGAGGCCCGAGGCTAAGAACTACTGGAAGCGTCTCTATTGTTGGCTAACCTTGAATGCGGTTCAAGCAGGGGAGTTTCGGAGATGGGTATCGTGCCCTTTGCCTGCGCCATAAGCGGCTCGTCTTCCCCTATGACGGGAGCCAAGTTGCCGAAAAAACCCGACTTTCAGGGAAGTTTGAAGGTCGATGCTCTCTCAGCAGCACGTCAACCCGAGAGGTCCGGCACACCTCAGGAATCCCTTAAAACTTTGAGCGCGAAGCCGAGGATCAGGCATACCACTGCGATTCCGATTCCAAGCACTTCGGCGAGGACCCAGTTCATATGAGCGAAATCGCGCAACGCCCGATCCCCACACCAGAAGGTTAATGCCCTAATCGCGATGAGGAGCCAAGAGAGGCCCTGAAGTATCGCTCCGAACAACATCGCTGATCGCTCACGCCACACGTTGTAAGTCTATAGCGCCTCGTCTTCTACGAGACGAACTTGCCGGAAACCCGACTTGCGGGCAGTGATCGGTCTCAGGGCCGCTCAACTGTGTTCGTGTGGATGCGAGAGTCGGGAGCAACCCAAGCTGGTTACGTCTACGAGATTCATCTCCGCTTATCCCCAACCTTGAACAGAAATTCGATAAGCAGCTCAAAAACAAAGGCCACGAAATCGAACAAGTAACCCATGGGGAGGCTTTATCGAAATACTGCTTTTGTGTCAAGTGCAAGACCACCGATACAGAGAAGCAAAGCACTGCGCATATGGCTAATGAGTGTAAGGGGACACTTACCCTACTTCCCGGAAACGGGGTTATCGGAAACTTCGATTCCGGAGCACGCCTTCGGCGCGAAATGATGCGTTCGCACCGGTTGGTTCATCCTGCGGCGGGGCGGTGTCATAAAGAAAAATGAAGCTATATTCTTTCGTTGGCACCCAGAGGCCACGGGCCAAAACTTAGATTTGCGGGCAAACGCGCAATTCTGGTTTCTACAATTTTCCACTGGCACCCGGGAGCCACCACGCAAAGTGCAGATGACACGATCCGGAGATCAGCGGAAGCGCAAAATGTGTCGCCTTTCGCTGCCGACTCATCTTCAAGCAGGCGATCCCGCCAATAATGCTCGGGTAGATGCTCAATTCCGGGCTCCTGCCCTCTGCTTTCATATGCGCGAAACCTTTCCCATGTCGTGGTGTGGAGCATGACGTGGCAATTCTCGATCTCATTCACAGCTTGGCGGCACAGGCCCAGGTATTCTCCCAAACGAGATTGCGACAATCCGACCCTCCTCCGCAACGTGATGAAACGTTCTGCGACGGCAGATCTATCCTGAGGCTTCGCTTCTTTGGCCATTTTGATTCTTGGAATGTGTGTCGAAAGATGGTTCATTGCAACCATGTTAGATGCCTTGAACGCTACCCCAACAACGCGGTCGCGGTGATGAAATCAGATGCAGCGTTTGACTTCAGGAACTTGACCAGGGTTTCTACCTTGTAGCCGGCGAGAACCTGAGAATGTGGCCACCACTCCGTGACCAGACCTATCAGGGTGATGTTTGGAGTCCAAAGTTGCGCGTCCACGCTCCCCTTTGTCGCCCACAGGCCGGCTCCACCGAGACCGTGTGGATCAACACAGAGATGTGACCCGTGCCAATAAGGTCTATGGGGCGCACTGTCTATATCAAACGACCACTTCATAGTGACGGACACAAACCCGTGGTGGATTTTGCGATGAATACCGGACTCAAGTTTTGTCTGCTGGAGCCGTTGCCTCCCAGGGATATTCCGTGCTCCACGGCCCCGACCAGCTTCCGGCAGATTGTGCCTTGGCGGCCTTAACTTCTTCTGGTGTACCGAGGTTCCGGACTTTGACAAAGCCTTGCTGTTCTAACTTGGCTTTGAACCCAGAAGCGCCTCCAAAAAGGTTCCCCATCGCATAATCATTCAGGAAAATTATTCCCGACTCGTTTGCATGTTCCGCGCACCAGGCCGTTACGATGCAGGTGCCGCCTTCGCCTTCGAGCGCCATACCTGAAACAAAGTGCTCCTGGCACAAGCTTGCTCCGACGGAGCGGGGGCGCTTGCACTCTGGAACTGCACATTCACTCTGACCTTTGAACGCCATACTTATTCCTTTCTTTCGGCTTCGTTAGATGTTGATCAACTCGGCAGAACGCTGCGTGGCGAACCACTAAAACACAGGCTGCGCTCTAGGTCTGCTCAGCAGCTTCTACCCGATCATTGAAGGAGGCCCCCACAATCGCTGTCGAAGGTCTCCAGATAGTCCTCCTTAATGCCGCAAACCGCCATTGACCTGCCGTCACTCTTGGGAACCAGAATGCCGCCAGCCTTCATGGCAGTTTGAGCCGCGCTTTCCGTTTCTGGTTCTCTGGTTCCCGTCATATATTCGGAACCAGAAAACCGGTTTTCATAGAAGAACGGCTTGCCCCGTTTGCCCTCTCCGGTTCGGCGAACCTGACCGGCCTTGGCGAGCGCCGTGAGCGCCGCCCGAATAACCTTGGTCTGCCCCTGCACGCCGTCGCGTATCTGTTCTTGGGTCCGCGGCTCGGCTGCGTCCGCCAAAAACTCAAGGATGCGCGCTTCGACGTCACCCTGCTCGGCTTCTACTTTGCTTGTTCCGAGCGAAAGGGTGCGCGTGTCGGGATTGAACGAGAGAATGGTTTCCGGCAGATCAGCGCCGATGCGCTGGACGGTCAGAAGGGTGCGGTAGCCCTCGGTGAGCTTGAGCACCAGAATTGTAGCGGGAATGCCGCCCAAGGCCGTCGAACCAAGCGGAGCGTCGATGGCGTCGGACTTTTTGCCCTTACCCGCATGGTGCGTCAGAAGAATGTGGGTGCCGGTTTCGCGAGCAACATCGATCAGTGCACCCAACGCTTGATAGGTCTCTGCATATGCATTCTCGTCACGAATACGCGCTAGACGGAATAACGGATCGATCACCACTAGACGCGGTTTGCGGTTCTTTACAAGCTCGACCAACGCTGGCATGGCTTCCGCCGGCGCTGCAGCGGCGTGAATCTGAATTGGTTCTTCGCCAGTTGCTCCCATCGCCAGAAAATCGACTTTAATCTCCTCCGGGCGCTCTTCCAGAGCAAGATAAATCACTTCGCCCTGGAGGGAGTCGCTACCTAGGAAGGGGCTGCCAGTGCTCACAGCAAGAGCCAGGTTCCGCGCCAACGTGCTCTTGCCCACCTTCGGCTTGGCCACAATCACCGAGACGGTTCCTGCTACCAGGCGTCCTTCGAGCAGGTATTCCGTCGGGATATCCGGCTGGGCCATAAGGTCGCCCAGAGGGATGAGCGTGTAACCGTTCATGCTGCCACCATGCCGCACTAGCTGCTCAGTAGAGTTCGGATAACGTGCGGGGATGTCGCGCGCGATGGCCTGCACTTTTTCCTTTGGTAGCGGCCCTTTCTGCGAGAACAAGAATTTCGCCATGTTCTCTTCGAGGAGTGCGGCTTCGATAGCAGCGCGGTCCATGCCGCGCTTGTGCATCGAACCGGCAAGCGAAACAAGATAATTTGTTCGACTGCTGATTGCGCCGCCGGTGACAGCGGACGCCCGCTGGCACGGCTTGCCGGGCCTGGGGAGTTTCCGGCTCTCCGATAACGGACAACAGCCAATCCGGACACGGCGCAGGTGGGATGGACGATTCGTTCATTTCATAGCGTGCGCCGCTGGCATGGATTGAGGGCGGGGCCACCACGTACCCTCCCTGGCCGCGAATGTCCAGCCCCTGAGCGACTTTGCTCTGAGAGTTGCGTACGTCCACGCCTTCAGGCCAAAGGAAATAGAGATGCTGCCCGCCGCTGCCGGTTCGGACCGTATAGGTGTCGGGCAATCGGGCCGCAGCGTCGCGCCAATGCGATTAGCGATTCCTCGCCCTGCTTCCCGTCTACGTCCAGCACCAGGATGCCGCTCTCCGGGCCGGTGACAATGCCGATATTGGCGTCCGGCCAGCGCGCCCACCATTCGTGGATTTTGGCCGGATCGCAGCTCGCGTCTTTCGGACCATGGGCAGTCCGGGGATGCTTGCCTGGCTTCGCACAGTCTGTCCGCCCGCAAGAGCAGCCGCGAGGTGTGGGCGAGTGGAGCGGGATCACAAACCAGCCGAGCGCCGCATATTCAAGAGCAGCCTGCGCTAGGCAGCCGCTCATTTCGTCCCCCCCGCCTGCACAGTGCCGGCGCGAGAGGCATTCAGACGATCAGTAATCCAGCCTGTGATCTCACTGTCTAACCAGGCAACCGCCCGTCCGCCGAGACTAATCGGAGCAGGAAATTCGCCGACCGCGATCTTGGCGTAGATGCTGGAACGCGAAAGACCGACGCGCTGTTTGACTTGTGGGAGGCGGGATAAGGAAATGAGATTGTCAGAGGTGGCTACCATGACTCTCCAACCGTTCAGTCGAACTGAACTCTTGGCGAGTCGTTGGTTCATCCCTCAGATTCGAGGGGACCACGCATCTCACAACGTCCTAGTTAATCCGATCACCTTCGGCTGTTTCAGCAATTAGCAGAGGAACAGTGCTCGAAGGGCGGTACTTCTAATGCCTTATTGCAAGTATGCGGATTCGGCTGGATTTGTCAAGACCGCTGTGCTGCGAAATGACAGCACCTTCTCGCCCCTAAGCGTGCGCTCCAAAAAGTCTCCCCAATCCTGCATCATGGCGGCGCGAGCCTTCAAATGCAGCGCGTGGTTATAGGCTGCGCTGACAGCGTTACGCGGAGCATGGGCCAGTTGCAATTCAATGTGCGCGTGGTCGTATTCCTGTTCATGGAGAATGGTGGAAGCGATGCCTCGAAAACCGTGCCCGGTCATCCGACCCTTGTAACCCATGCGCTCCAATGCTTTTAGGATCGTCATGTTGGACATCGGCTTCTTGGAATCCTGCTCGCCGGGAAAAACAAGTTCGCCTTTGCCGGAGATGGTCCGTAATAACTCAAGTACCTCGACAGCCTGTGATGACAAAGGGACGATGTGTGGCGTCCTCATCTTCATCCGGGCGGGGGGAATCGACCAGCGTCTTGCATCGAAATCAAATTCATCCCAACGCGCACAGATCAATTCGTTGGTGCGCACGAAAGTAAGCGCCATGAGCTTGATCGCAAGGCGGGTCAGTTGCCTTCCCTCGTACACCTCGATGGAGCGGAGCAGCGCAGGGAGCTCACGGCCGTCGATGCGCGCCATATTGATCTTGGGTGTGGGCTTAAGAATGTCCGAGGGGCGAATCTCGGCTACGGGGTTCCGCCTGCAATAACCGTGTGCGACAGAGTAGCGGAAGACCATACCTACAATCTGCAGGATTCGCTTTGCCATGTCTGAGGCACCGCGGGATTCGATCTGTTTGGCGAGCTGGACAAGGTCCATCGGCTCGATCTCGCCCACCGGCCTTGCGCCAAGGGATGCATAGACATTCACTTTGAGGCGGTTCTTCGTAGTTGCGACATGGCGTGCGCTCTTGTTTCCTTTCCAGTAATCGAGCCACAACGATGCAATCTTCTCAAACGTATGTTCCGTGGTCGCCTCGATCGCGATCCGTTGAGCCATGCGCTTGGCCATCGGATCGACACCGGAGGCCCGTAGTTTGCGCGCCGCGTCGCGGCGCTCCCGTGCATCGGAGAGCGCCACTTCGGGATATCGGCCTAATGCCATCAGCTTTTCGGTACCCTCGAAACGGTATTTCCAACGCCACAGCTTGCCACCGGATGGCGTTACAAGCAGAAACATGCCCCCACCGTCGGTAAGCTTGTACTGCCCTTTGGCTGGCTTGGATCGCCGAATTTGTTTGTCTGTTAACGCCATTAGATACTCCCCAGCAGAAATACCCCCGGTTCCTGAGATCGCTACCCCCAGAAATACCCCGCCGCGCATTCGGCTTTCAAAATACGCCGCTGGAGGCACATAGACAATAACTACTGCCTAATCAGTAGTTTATTTTGCTTGTCTGGATTTCCTTAGATGTCTTCGGAAGAGAAGATGGTGGGCACAGCAGGATTCGAACCTACGACTTCCACCGTGTGAAGGTGGCACTCTACCGCTGAGTTATGCGCCCATTCCGGGGTGGCATCAGGCCAAAACGCCCACCGCGTCAGGCCATCTTCTTGAGGATAGCACGGCTAAGAACTGCGCCAAATACGGCCCGGGGCGTGGGCCAAATAGTGCACCAAATGCGTTCGTCGGCGCAGTAGTTGGGCGGGTAGAATACGGCGGATGACGTATCCCAACCCCGCAGACCGCCCCACGGATCCGCCGAAACCGGCAGATTCGGACGAGACGGCGCAACCTCCTGCAGAAGATGGGGTTGAGGAAGATATGAGCACGCTGGCGCTCCATCCCGGGGTACTCGGCCAAAGCCTTCCGGCTGACCGGCCTGCAAGTGCAGTGGATATGAGCCCGGAGCGCGCCAAAGAGCGGGCGGCGGCGATCGCCAGGGGTGACTTCTCTGCCCTGACTGACGCCGAGGTGATGTTGGAACTCCGCGCCGGCAATATGGCGGCGTTTGATGTACTCCTGGCGAAGTATCGTAAGCCGATCATCCACTTTATGTTCCGGATGGTCCACAATCAGGCGGTGGCCGAGGAACTGGCCCAGGAGGTCTTTCTCCGGGTTTACCGGTCGCGTGAGACCTACCGGGCTGAGGCCCGGTTCAGCACATGGCTGTACCGGATTGCTACGAACCTGGGCGTAAATCAAGCCCGCGATACACGGCACGAACGCTCGGCTTCGACCGTATATCTAGATGAACCGGATGCCGAGACCGGAACGACGCCGGACGTTGCCGACGAGACGCCCAGCGCCGAGGCTGACATGCTTCGCCGGGAACGAATGAACGCCATCCGCCAGCACGTGTTGGCACTGCCGGAGCGGCAGAGGACCGCCGTTCTGATGCACAAGTACGAGGGTTTGGATTACAAGCAGATCGGCGAGGTGCTGAAGCTCTCCGAGTCTGCGACGAAGTCGCTGCTCTTCCGCGCGTACCAGACGCTGAGGGAGCGGTTGAAAGAGTTTGTCTGAGCGTTTGCTCAGAGAGTCGGAGCCACTGCGCGTCTAAATCCGCTGCGACGGCGTCCGAAAGAGCAACACCCACCGATGAGGGGGTTGATATGAATACGATGAACTGCAAGACCTGCCAAACGCATCTCCCGGATTTGCTGCTCGACGACGGCTACGAGGCCGCGCATCCGGAGATTGCTGCGCACCTGAAGGAGTGCGAGAGCTGTGCGAAGGAGCTTGCGGAGTTGCGGTCGACCATGGAAGTGATGGATGCGTGGACGGCTCCGGAGCCTTCGCAATACTTCGACTCGAGGCTGCGTGCGCGGGTGCGTGAGGCTGCGACGGCGCAACCGGAGGGCCTGTTTGAGCGGCTGTATGCGTTCCTGACGTTCAGCACCGGACTGCAGTTGCGTTCGGCGATGACAGGCGTACTGATGCTGGCGCTGCTCATCGGCGGTGGAAGCTTTGCGGGCTTTGAGTATGCGAATCGTTCGCAGGCACAGCCCTCGGCGACGGTGAACGACCTGAAGATTCTGGATAACAACGCGCAGGCTCTGCAGCAGATGGATCAGTTGCTGGATCCTAACGCCAACAATGATGATTCGGGGGATCCACCAACGACTTAGGGGCATGGAAAAGCTTCGGATTTTTCACCACAACCGCCGTTCTGGACCCTAAGTTCCGACGGCGGTTTCGGTATGATGGGCGCGCAGCCGATAATCGCAAACGAACCGCATAGAAGCTGCAGCGCCGCTGGCTGCTGACGCTTCACTTTGAATCTCGATGAAACGTATTACTCCATCCCGCGACCTTCGCCTGACCCTGATGATGGGGGTGGGTATGGTGTGCGCGGGGGTGGCGGGGGGGCAGTCCCACCACGGTGGTGGGGGTGGTGGTGGGCACCAATCGGCGCCGCCGTCGCACCAGGCGGCTCCTTCTTACCACCAGGTGCCGCCGCAGTATCACCAGGCGGCACCGCAATACCATCAGCAGTCTCCTGAGCCGTATCGGCAGCAGGGGGCGCAGCCGATGCCGGAACGGTATGCGGGGCAACAGCAGAATCCGGCTCCGGTGGAGCGGAGGCCTCCGGGCCAGCCGCAGGGACAGGGACACTCCCCGAGCCAGGGGGGGAATCAGGAGCAGAGTTCGCAGCTGTCAGCGATCCAGCGGCGGAATCCGCAGCCGGGGGCGCCGCGCGGCGAGCATCTGGCGGAGTGGATGAATCAGCATCGCAACCTGAGTCCGGAGCAGCAGCAGCAGGCGTTGGACCGCGAGCCTGGGTTCCGGGAGCTTCCGCAGCAGACGCAGGAGCGCATGCACAACCGGCTGTCGCAGCTGAACGCGATGAACCCGGATCAGCGGCAGAGGATCCTGAACTACAACGAGCGGATGGAGCACATGTCGGTGGACCAGCGGGCCGAGGTGCGCGGGTCGCTGCAGCAGCTTGGGTCGCTTCCCCTGGATCAGCGGCGGCAGGTGGCGAGGTCCTTCCGGGAGCTGCGCGAGCTCCCGCCGGAGCAGCGCGGCGCGGCACTGAACTCGCCGCAGTATCAGTACATGAGTCCGGCACAGCGCACTGCTCTTAATAATCTGTTGCACGTCGAGCCGCTGCTGCCTCCGAGCGAACAGAATCCGCGCTAGAGAGGCACTCCCTCCCTCCCCTATCTTCCCTTCAGCTTCGGAAGAAGTTTTTTGCGAGGAAGAGGACGTTAGCGGGGCGTTCGGCGAGGCGGCGCATAAAGTAGGGGTACCACTCGGTGCCGAAGGGGACGTAGACGCGGACGCCGTAGCCGTGAGCGACGAGTTTGCGCTGCAGGTCGCGGCGGATGCCGTAGAGCATCTGGAACTCGAAGGCGGATTTTTCGATGCGGTGCACTCTCACGAAGTGGCAGAGGTCTTCGACGATGGCCTCGTCGTGCGTGGCCATGCCGCAGAAGACGCCGCTGGGGATCAGTTTTTTGGCGACGTGGAGGTAGTTGGCGTCGACATCGGACTTTGCCGGGAAGGCGATTTCGGCGGGCTCCTTGTACGCGCCTTTGCAGAGGCGGATGCGGATGCCCTGGCGGAGGAGACGGTCGGCGTCGGCTTCGGTGCGGAACATGTAGGCCTGGAGAACGGTGCCGACGGCGCCGGGGAAGCGCGCGAAGAGGCGCTCGGTCATGGCGACGGTGGCCTCGGTGTACTCCGAGCCCTCCATGTCGATGCGCACGAAGTTCTGGAGGCGGGCGGCATGCGCGACGAGGTTACCGACCATGCGCTCGGCGAGGGCGGGGCCTTCGGTCGTGCTGGAGTCATGGCCCACGTCCATGCCCATCTGGGTGAGCTTGAGGCTGACGTTGGCATTGAGATTGTGCGCGGCGATCTCGTCGAGGAGGCGATGGTAGGTAGCCGCCGAGGCGTTGGCATGTGGCTCGTCGGTGACGGATTCGCCGAGGGCGTCGAGGGTGACGGCGATGCCTTCGCGGTTGAGTTGCTGCGCGGCGGCGATGGCTTCCTCGACGGTCATGCCGGCGACGAAGCGGTGCGAGACGCGGCGGCCGAGGGAGGAGCTCTCGGAGAATTTGCGGAAGGGCTTGTTGGTGGAGAGGCCGATAAAGAAGGAGCGCAGCATGCAGGGAATAGCTTAGGGCATAGAAGGTGGGATGAGAAGGCCGGCGAATATCGTGCCGGGGCAGTTAGGAGGCCAGCAAGGCCGTAAAAACTTTTGCATCTTCTCAGAAGCCGTCGTGCGTATTCCATCGTGGGGGCATGCCGACGCCGTGTCTTCAGGAGGTCTGCCATGATTGCCCTGCGACGAACGGCGCTATTCTTTGCGGTACTGCTCTTCGGCGTGCTCGCGGCTTGCGCTCAGGACAAAGCTACGCAACCCTTAGCGCCGATGGCACGCGACGCAGATCCGGCGTTCGAGGTAGCTGTCATCAAGCGCGCGAATCCGGACGACCGCAGCCAGGGCTTCAGCCTGAAGGGTCACCGGATCTCCATCGAAAACAACACGATGACAAACCTCATCTGCTTCGCCTATTCGATCCAGAAGAGCCAAATCGTCAACGCGCCGCAGTGGTTCAATGAGCAACCCTGGGATATCGACGGCGTGCCAGATACGGAGGGCGTGCCGAACTGGCATCAGTATCGGCAGATGCTGCAGAAGCTGCTAACAACGCGGTTCGGTCTCGTGATGCATCATGACAAGCGCGAACTCTCGGTGTACGCGATCACCGTGGCGAAGGGCGGTCCGAAGCTCCAAAAGAGCAAGAGCGATCCGGATGCACTGAGCGACCAGTCGGGTCACGGCGTCGGCCCGGCACAGTACATGAAGTTCACCAACGACAGCATGACCGACTTCGCCCAGACCATGCAGCTCATGGTGGACAAGCCGGTCGTCGACCAGACCAATCTATCGGGCCGCTACGATTTCAGCTTGCTCTGGACTCCCGACGTAATGGGCGCCACACCGACGGACACCGCACCAGCACTCTTCACCGCTGTCCAGGAGCAACTAGGACTGAAGCTGGAGGCCACACGTGCACCGACGGATGTGTTGGTCATCGACGCCGCAACGCTACCGACGCAAAACTAAGCGGATCCGGCCTCGACTCCGCGGCCGATGGAAGAGCGCTCGGAGAATTTGCGGAAGGCTTGTTGGTGCAGGATCCAAACGAGAAGAGCCCCTGCACAAAGCGGCAGGGGCATTCTCAGTCAATGGACTCAAAATCCGACAGGGAGGGAGCCGTGCCGCTTTTCGGCGGCAAGTCGGAACAGGCTCAAATCGACAGGAGAGGTGCCCGCCAACGGTATGCACAATGCACCTAAATGTCAAATAAAAAAGGGCCTCTGGCTTACACAAGATTGGGGAAATGTCAAAAATATTTGACACTATTACAGAGGTGAGCTACTTTTCCATGTCAAACATTTTTGACATGGAGATGGAGCGATGGGCAGCCTTTCTTATCAGGAGCGGTCGCTGTATGGTTCGCTGGCGGTGGAGCTGGTTGTGTATCTGCCGTACTTCTTTTGGCACTTTCATGTTCACCAGCAGAACTCGGTGAGTTGGATTGCGGGGATGATCTTCTCGATCATCGTGCTGCAGATCATCCTGCAGTCGATCATCGCGGCGGTGACGCGGCATCGCATGACGGATGAGCGCGACAAGCTGATTCAACTGCGTGGGTATCGCGCGGGGTATCTGACGCTGGCGTCGCTGATGGTGGTGGGTCTGGGGATGTTGTGGTTCCACTCGATGGCGGGAGACTTCCCGATTCACCAGGGGTTCGTGGGACTGCACTTTCTGAATGTGTTCTTCGGGATGCTCGTGATCTCGGACATTGTGAAGACGGTGACGCAGATTGTGGCGTACCGGAGGGCGTTGTAATGCCGGGGCTTCGGAATACGCTGCGCGAGCTGCGCGCGCAGCGAGGCATGACGCAGCAGGAGCTGGCGGATGCGATCGGCGTGACGCGGCAGACGGTGATTGCGATTGAGCTGGATAAGTATTCGCCGTCGCTCGAAACCGCATTCAAGATTGCGATGGTGTTCGGGGTGCCGCTGGAGGTGGTGTTTCAGTATGAGGCGGTGAGGGGAAGGAAGTAGTTAGTGGTTAGTAAACGCGGATTCCCTTCGGGAATGACAAAAAGAAAGGCAAATGCAGTCGAGCTTCGCTCGATACCCCCCTTAGCGCACTAAGGGGGCGAAAATGGGGCACCCGATTTCGATGGAAGATGGGGCACCTGATTTCGATGGAATGAAAGAAACGGTTCAGCGGGGGAGGGGTTCGGGGCGGGCGGCGGGAGGAGTGATCATCGTGCTCGTGTCCTTCATGGCAGCGATAGCCTCGTCGTAGCGGCCGCGGAGGGAGTTCCTTCGGATCTGGGCCATCTCTTCGAGCATCTTCATGCCGTCTTTGAGGTAGCTGATGCGGCTGCGCTCGTCATGGCCCCAGGTGACGGGGACTTCGACGATCTTGTAGCCAAGCTTGCGGGCGATGAAGAGGAGCTCGGGGTCGAAGCCCCAGCGCTCGATGGTCTGGAGGCGGAAGATGACCTGGGCGGCGTCACGTTTGAAGGCTTTGAAGCCGCACTGCGTGTCCTTATAAGGAAGGCCCATGACCTTGCGCGTGACCCAGTTGAAGCAGCGGCCGAAGAAGCGGCGGTAGAGCGGCTGGTGGATGGTCTGGCGCTGCTTGTCGAGCCAGCGGGAGCCGATGGCGACATCGGCGCCGGCTTCGAGAGCGGCGAAGAGACGCTCGGCTTCTTCGATGGGCGAGGAGAGGTCGGCGTCGGTGAAGAGGACGGTCTCGCCGACGGACTGGAGGATGCCGTTGCGGACGGAGAAGCCCTTGCCGCGGTTGCCCTCGTTGTGGATGAGGTGCAGGTTGGGGTGGATCAGCATCCAGCGGCGGACGATCTCGTCAGTGTTATCGGAGGAACCGTCGTCGACGACGAGGACCTCGGCGTCCCAGTGGCGCTCGGCGACGCAGGTGAGCACGCGGTCGAGGGCGTGCTCGATGCGCGCACCCTCGTTGTACGCGGGAATGACGATGCTGAGACTGGGAGAGCTCACGTAAGCAGCCGATCCCCTGTGCGCTAGGAAAGCGACGCAGCGGCGCAACTTATGATACGTCATTTTTACGATGGCGAATGGGATTTGAGAGGTCGGGGAGTTGGTCGGACTCGAACAGCGGAACGATGCGATGCCGAGACGCGCGGGCGCGGACGCTGCTAGACTCTGCGGCATGAGCGACCAGGGAAGACCACCGTATCAGCAGTATTCGCAGCAGGCGTCCTCGTATTCGCAGCAGGCGCCCACAGGCGCGCCGGCGCAGGGACCCTCTGCGTATGCGCCGTATGCCTATCCTTATGCGGCGCCGCGGAGATCTGGGTGGTTCTGGGCGGCGATCTTCGCAGCGATTATCGCGGTGGTGGTGATCACGTTCGCTGTGATGTTCGGGCGGATGTTCGGTGCGATCGCGGTCGCGGGTGGCACGTCGAGCTTCGGAGAGCCAAGCATCGGGGTGATCGACATCTCGGGCGTGATTGTCGACGCGGACAAGATCAACAAGCAGCTGGAACGGTTTGGAAAGGATGACGGGGTCAAAGCGATCATCCTGCACATCGACTCGCCGGGCGGAGGCGCGGCGGCCTCGCAGGAGGTGTACCACGAGGTACTGCGGGTCCGGAACGATCTGCACAAGCAGGTGGTAGCGTCGGTGGAGAGCGTGGGCGCGTCAGGAGCGTATTACATCGCATCAGGATGCGATCGCATCTATGCGAACCCAGCGAGCGTGGTGGGATCGATTGGCGTGATTATGGAGTGGACGAACTACGGCGACCTGCTGCGGTGGGCAAAGCTGAAGAACGTGAACCTGCACGACGGCGAATTGAAGGACGCTGGTGACCCAACTCGGGACCTGACGCCGAAGGAGCAGGCGTACTTTCAGGGGCTGATCGACAACATGTATGGGCAGTTCATCCGCGATGTGGCGGCGGGGCGGCGCACGCCGACGGCGAAGATTCAGCCGCTGGCGACGGGACAGGTGTGGACCGGTGAACAGGCGCAGCCGCTGGGGCTGATCGATCAGCAGGGCGGTTTCAGAACTGCACTGCTGGATACGGCGAAGCGGGTGGGACTGAAAGGCGAGCCGCGGGTGGTTCGGGCGCCGAGAGAGCCGCACGGATTGCTGGGTCTGCTGACCGGAGATGAGACAACGGATCTTTTCAGGAATCCGACCAGTCTGCTGAACCAGTCACCGGGGTTTTACTTCCTGTGGAAATAGCGTAAGACGCGTCGACGGGCCGCGGAACGGGGTCAACGGGGACACCGAGATGAGTGGTGCGCCCGTCAGAGAGCGTGCCGGTCGCGCGGGGAAAAAGATGAAAAGGAAGGGATTGGAGGCTCGTTCTGTCTGCGGCCGGGGCGCTGCAGGGACCTGCGGCTCCAACCGGGCGTGACGGGGCGGGGGTTAAGAACGGGGTTCCAAGGTACGACCGTAACGTTACATTTATCGTTCAACGAAGCTAGCAACCCTGCATAATCTAAGTACGCTCTTAACAGTCGTTCTGCCTGTGTATAACACCATCGGAACGTCATCAACACCTCTATACCTCTATCGTTGGCTCTTCCGGAGGCCTTCTCAATGCGACTCAAGTTTGTTTTATGCGGTGTAACGACTCTCTTCCCTGTGCTGCTGCTGACAGGCTGCGGAATGGATCAGATGTCCAGTGTTACGCCGAATGTCATGTCGCCTGCGGTGACGGGCCGATCCTTCGGCGGACAACAGCCTGTGACCGGGGCGACGATCTCGGTCGTTGAGATGGGCACGTCGGGCTATGGGTCGACAGGCATCGTACTGGCGTCGACGCTGACGGACAGCAACGGGAACTTCAGCTTCGCTCCGGGAGCGTACACCTGTCCGCAATCGGACACGCCGGTGTACTTGCTCGGAATTGGCGGCAACGCGGGTGCAGGCAACAACGGATCCGCGGTGGAAGCCGCGGCGCTTGGCACCTGCTCGAATGCGAAGAGCAGCTTCGTAGTGATGAATGAGGTGACGACCGCGGCGACGGCGTTTGTTCTGTCGCACTTCTTCTCGACGACGCTGGGCGGCGCGAATGCAGCGAATGACTGGTTCGGTGGACCGTCGACGAATTCCAGTGGGACGACAGTTTATTCGCAGGGGCTGGTGATGGGCGACGAGGTGACCATCCCGTCGATCATCAGTAACGCTACTGGCAGCGCGAACCAGAACCACACGGGATACACGGTCGAGTCCAACAAGATCAACACGATTGCGAATATTCTTGCAGCGTGTATCAACTCGTCGGGCTCTACGAGTTCGACCGAGACCAGAACGCCGTGCGGCAAGCTGTTCAACTGGACATCGAACGGCGCGGCGACACGGCCCTCCGACACGCTGCAGGCAGCCGTACAGATGGCACTGTTTCCCTCGACCCAGGTGAATAACCTCTATAACCTGATTACGGCGACTGCGCCGTTTACGCCCTATCTGACGGCGTCGCCGAATGACTGGACGGTCGCAGTGGCCTATACCAGTTCGGCGCTCGGCCTGGCGGTTGATACCGGGACGCTGAGCACGCTGGACATCGACGCCTCCGGGCGGATCTGGTTCCCGAGCAATGCGTCAGGACATTCCGGCGCAGCGTACTTCGATCCGGTGAGCCAGAGCTTCAATGGGCCGTTCAACTCGACGGGGCTGGTGCATCCGCAACAAGTAGCGATCGATGCGAACGGGTACGCGTGGTACAACGACAGCTCGGCGGCGACGGTGGCGGGATACCTGAATTCGGCACCGATGACGACGCAGACTGCGTCCCTGCCGAACACGACGAGTAACGCTTTGACGGTGGGTGGCGACGACCGCATCAACGTAGGGATCACGAACGGCTCAGTGTTTGAGATAGCGAACATTTCGGCTGACCGAACGAGCTATTCGCTGGATCGGGGAATCACGTTCCCGTTCGAGGTGGGGTCGATCGCGGGCGACATCGCCGACGGCGATGCGGTGGCGATCGAAAATCCGGTGACGACACAGATGCGGAGCTACTACGTTTCTGCGGCGCCGGCTGAGACGGACATTGTGAACTCGAATGATGACAGCGGACAGGTGATCTACACCGGCAACGACTACATCTCGGTTCGGTCCTACTCAGGCACCGGAAATAGCAACGATGCGCTGTGCATCTATTCGCAGGCACGGTGCTTCAACCTGGCAGGCGTCGCGAAGAACAGCGGGCAAGGTATCGCGATCGACGGCGGCAAGAATCTATGGGTTGCCGAGAGCAGCAATGGCGGCATTCTGCAGGTTCCGGTGAACAGTCCGACTGGTACTGACGGCGCAATCTATCTGAACAGCAGTGGCGCAAACAACATCCCAAACAATGAGTTCCTGCATGGCACCGGCAACGGCGGCACGGCCACCATGCCGTATGGTATCGGCGTGGATGCGACGGGGAATGTCTGGGTGACGAACGCCGGCTGCAATACGAACGACTGCGCTCCCGGCAGCTTTACGCTGACGGAGATTGTGGGCGCCGGGTTCCCGACGATCACACCGGTTTCGGCGCAGGTTACGAGCGGAAACCTGGTGGGCACGGAACCAACCCACTAGTCACGAAAGACGACCAAATAGCCCGTGCTTCCAGCACGGGCTATTTTTCTTTGATATTCCGAAGGAATATCAACTTTTGGCAGCCTCCGTGGAAGACGGCGGGCCCGCCGCCGCGCCTTACGGCGTCGGCGTGGATGCAACCGGCAACGTCTGGATGAGCAATGCGGGCTGCAACGTCACAGACTGCGTCCCCGCCAGCTTTTACGTTGACCGAGATCATCGCCGTGGCGCACCGACCATTACACCGGTTTCGGCGCAGATTACCCGCGGAAAGCTGGTGGGCAAGCCACCGACGAACTAGTCTCGAAAGACGACCCAATGCCCGTGTTTCGGCACGGGCTTTTCTATTGCGAAGCGAAGCGCGGGAGGGCCGGGTTGCATCTCACCTTCGAGAACCAGAGGCCGCACCGGGAAATTTTTGCAAATAGGTGAGCCGTGTTGGTGGGTGAAGACGTCTAAGTGGCTTAGACTAAAGGGCAATGTACCGCTAGCGCGAGATCTCTGGCCCCCGGGAGAACCCTCATGACGAAAGCTGATCTAGTCGACCAGGTCACCGCACTCGGCGATCTCACTCGCCGTGACGGTGAGGTCATTGTCGATACGCTGTTCGAGTCCATCATCAGCGCATTGAAAGCCAACGATAAGGTGGAAGTCCGCGGCTTTGGGAGCTTCCGCACACGACAGCGAAACTCGCGCACGGGACGAAATCCGAAGACCGGAGCTGCAGTCGCTGTTCCGGCGAAGCGGGTTCCGTTCTTCAAGCCGAGCAAGGAGTTGCGGGACCTGGTGAATCCGGGCGAGGCCGAAGCCCGGACGAACAAGGGGAATGATGGTGACGTTGATCCGCATCATCCGCCACCGATGTAATCGGGGATAAAGTACACTCGGCTCAACATGAATGCGATTGCGGTGCACGACCTCAGCCGAAGCTTCAATGGCTTCACGGCTGTCGATCACATTGACCTCGCTGTTGAGCCGGGCCAGTTCTTCGGTTTTCTGGGACCGAACGGAGCTGGTAAATCCACAACCATCAAGATGATGACGGGCCTGCTCGCGCCCACGACGGGGACGATTCAGATCCTCGGCGAAGACCTGTTTCGCAATCCGCTCGAGGTGAAGCGGAACATTGGCGTGGTGCCGGAAGGCATGGCGCTGTTCGGCAAGCTGACGGCGCGCGAATACCTGGAGTTTGTCGGCCGGATGTATGGGCTCGACCGGCGCACGTCGCGAGAGCGCACAGCCGAACTGCTGGAATTCATGAATCTCGCCAATGAGCCGAAGAAGCTGATCGCGGATTTCTCGCATGGAATGGGAAAGAAGCTGGCGCTGGCGGCGGCGGTGATTCATGGGCCGAAGGTGCTGTTCCTCGACGAGCCGTTTGAGGGCGTGGATGCGGTGGCCGCGGGCACGTTGAAGTCGATGCTGCAAGGCATGATTGCACGCGGTGCAACAATCTTTCTGACGTCACACGTGCTGGAGATTGTGGAGCGGCTGTGCTCGCACATTGCGATCATCGACCACGGACGCATTGTGGCGCATGGGTCGCTGGAGGAACTGCGCGCGGGCGTGCGGGCGAAGCTCTCGACAGAGGCACATGAGGCGGGATCGCGACTGACGCTGGAACAGATTTTTCTGAGCGTGGTGGGGAAGGACAGCAATGAGACTACGGTGCGCGAAGGTGAGCTCGCGTGGCTGAGCTAAACCCAACGGCGTGGACGGCGGCGCAGACGCGCGCGCAGTTTGGCGCGATCACGCGATTGCGCTGGCAGATGTACCTGAACGGCTTCCGGCGCAAAGGTGGCAAGAGCGACCTTGCGGCGACGCTGTCCGTCGCCCCGTTTGCGTTGATGATCGTCGGAGGGTTGTGCTTTGGTGCGGGAGCGACCGCATTGTGGGCGGCGGTGTCAGGACACATTGACCGCGTTAGCTGGGTGCTGTGGGGCATCTTCCTGCTGAGTCAGCTGGCGAACCTCAACCTTGGACAGCCGGGGACGACGTTTGATCCGAAGCAGCTGATCCGCTTCCCGATGGGGGTGTGGAGCTATTCGGCGGTGCGACTGTTCTTTGGGATCCTCGCGCCGGGGAACATCATTGTGGCGCTGATGTCCCTGGCCGCTGCCGGTGGGCGTGACCATCGCGAAGCCAGCGCTTGCAGGCTGGGCGTTCACAGCGATGGCGGTGTTCGCAGTAGTGAATGTGCTGTTCACGCGAATGATCTTCGCGTGGGTGGACCGCTGGCTTTCAACGCGACGGGCGCGCGAAGCATTTACTGCACTGATCTTTTTGTTCTCGATTGCCGGACAGGGATTGAACTTCGCGTACAACCCGGCCTATCACAACCACCGCATGAACCTGCGGAAGATACAGGCTGTACAGAGCACGATGACCAAGGTCGAGCGGTATGTGAGTGCGCTGCCGCCGGAATTGGCGGGGCGATCCATTGCGGCGGCGGCTCAGGGCAGCGTGACGACGTTCGTGCTGAAGAATGTGGCGTCGGTGGCGTGGGGATGTGTCTTTCTGTTTGTGTTCTCACAACGCATGCGGACGGAGTACCGCGGAGAGAACCTGAGCGATCCGGCGAATGTGGTGCGCGCGGCGAAGGTGGCGAAGCATGAGGTGACGCACGCGGCTCCGGTTGCGGCGTTCGTCGCTGCCTCGGCGCGACCGGCAGACGTGACGCGTGTGGTCGCGGCCAAGGAGCTGCTGTACCTGCGACGCAATACAGGTTTGTTCTACGGACTGATCATGCCGCTGCTGATGGTGCTGATCTTCGCGGGACGCTGGTCGACGCGTTGGAGTCCGCATGGATCGACGGTTGTTCTGGCGGCGCTGGCTTATGGGCTGATCGGCGTGTTTCCGATGGGGTTCAACTCGTTTGGACTGGATGGCGCAGGCGCGCAGACGTACTTCTTCGCTCCGGTGCGATTGCGTGAGGTGCTGATGGGCAAGAATGTGCTTTGCGCAGGGCTGGCGATTGCAGAGACGCTTGCCATCCTGGCGGTGCTGTCGTATTCGGCGAAGGCGCCGTCGCCGCTGATCATTCTCGATGGCGTGCTGTGGATGGTGACGACGCTGCTGGTGGAGCTGACGGTCGGCAACTACATGTCGATCCGGTCGCCGAAACGGATTGACCCGGGACGGACGGCGCAGAAGCAGGCACGGCCGGCGAGCGCGTTCCTGAGCATGGGGATCGTGCTGGCTTCAGGGTTGGTGGGCGCGCTGGTGACGTTCCTGGCGGGGATGGGGAACGTCGATTGGATTGTGCCGATCGTGTTCGCCTGCACCGCAGTGGCAGCCGCGTGGATCTACCTGCAGAACCTGAACAAGCTGGATGCATACGGATGGCTGCATCGGGACGATCTGTTCGAGGAACTGCAGAGGAAGGCGTAGCTACTCGTTGGCGACGCCGATGACGCTGAGCATGCGGCCGGTGTAGCCGTGCTCGTCGCGATGGCTGAAGTAGCGGCGCTGGCCGTTGGGAAGACGCGTGCAGGCGGTGCATTCGCCGACAACCGAGATCTTTGAGGCGCTGACGCCGGCATCGAGAAGCTGGCGGCGGTTGGCTTCGATGAGGTCGAGGTGGATCTGCGGGCCGATGTTGGAGTGGCCGGGCGCGCGCGCGGTGAGGAAGAGCAGCGGATATTTGTCGCGGACGGGATCGGAGTCGTAGACCTCGGAGAAGAGCGACGGCGCGTAGGAGAACTGGCTTTCGAAGTCGAAGCGCACCTCTTCGCCGACGGAGTAACAGCAGCCGCCAATGCCGGGACCAATGGCGGCGATGAGGTCTTTGGGGCGCGAGCCGAACTGCAGGCGCATGGTGCCGATGCCGCGCTCGACGATGCGGACGAGGGTGCCGCGCCAGCCAGCGTGGAAGGCGGCGACGACGCGGCGGCGGGTGTCGGCGACCAGCACGGGTACGCAGTCGGCGGTGAGAATGGCGAGGAGAAGGTCGGGCCGGGAGGTAATGAGGGCGTCGCCGCGCAGGACGGGACGGCCTTCGGATGTGATGAGCGGTGCGGTATTCGCACCAACGATGCGGATGAGGGGGCTGTGGAACTGGCGGATGGCGACGAGTTCGCCGGGCTTTGATCCCGGTTGGGGGCCGGCGACGGCTTCGAGAAAGTGCTTTCGGTTGGCGGCGACGGTTTCGGCGGGGTCGTTGACGTTCCAGCCGAGGTTCAGATCCCCGGGGTTGCCGAAGGCGGTGGTCGAACCGCCCTCACGGGTGCTGAAGCCGGCACGCAACCAAGGGAAGGCCTCCCAGCCGGCGGGCCGGATAAGACCGGGGGCACGGGGCTTTCTTATTGACGGGCGGGGAGTTATGCTTGAGGTGCGCCGAGTGTGAATGCGCTCGCCGTTCTGCCAGGTTCCGGCGCGCGTGGCCCGGCGGCCGTGCTCCAGACCGATGCTGGCGAAGAGGGCGTCGACGGCCGCGATGGCCTCAGGGCTTGCGGCGATTTCCTCGCGGCTGTCGCGCGAGTCTGTGGTGTTACTGCTCACAGAGCAATTTTATTCGGTAATCGCAGTCTTTTAAAGTAATTGGGCCCGCTTTCGGGCGGGCCCATGAGAGGCTTTCGGGGAGGGAATACTGAAGGAATGTAGAGGATGCCCGAGGGGCAAAAAAGAGGGAGGTGCTACTACGGGTGGGACAGTCTGAAATTAGCCTCTCAGTTATACGGTTAGACGCACGACTTCCCGCGGGGTTGCATGAGGGTTAACATTTCCACCTCTGGGGGTGAAAGAAATGGCAACCCTTGGGGAATCAACGCGTCCAAACTCGGAAGCAGGACGAAAACAAACGCCTTCAGAGGATTTGCTCGCCGTTTCGTGATTTGCTCGCAGCGCGAATTCTGCCGGTGCCAAACTTCCGTCTACCCATCGAAGCTAAGTTCAAAGCTATATTGCATATGAGGAAGTTCGGCGGTAGGATACCGCGGTTGCCAGCATGAAAACGAGCACTCAAGTCGCCTCTCATCTCCTTCGATCCCGCATTGGGAAAATTTGTATTGCGATTACCGGCCAGTCCGCCGAAGACATGGTGGAGAAGGCGGCCGCTTCTCTTAGAGACACCACTTTCATCGAGTTCAGGCTGGACTATCTGCCGAAGCCGGCTGCAGCGATGCCCGCGCTGAAGCAATTCCTGAGCGAAAACGGTGCCGGTACGTTTGTTGCGACTTGCCGCTGCAAGGACAATGGCGGCAAGTTCGAGGGCTCGAACGCAGCGGCACTGGATATTCTGCTGAAAGCAGCTGAAGCCGGTTTTCAACTTGTAGATATTGAACTCGAGTCGGTTGAGAAGCTGCCGAAGACCACGATGCATAAGCTGCGCGATGCGGGCGCTTCGGTGATCCTCAGCTTCCACGACTTCAAGCAAACGGGCGACCTGGACGCGGTGTATGCGCGGATGGAGCCCTTCGCACCGGACTTCATGAAGGTGGTGCCGACGGCGCGGTCGCTGACCGACAACCTGAAGCTGATGCACTTTCTGGAGCGGATGGAAGACCGCTCGAACTCAAGCATCGTCGGCATCTGTATGGGCGAGGCGGGAATCATCTCGCGCGTGCTGGGACTGCGCGCGGGGTCTGCGTTCACGTTTGCGGCAGCCAGCGCGGGTGAAGAGACGGCTCCGGGACAGATTGCGGCGCGCACGCTGCTGGAGACCTATCGCGTCGACCAGGTGGACGTGGCAACGAAGGTATACGGTGTGGCGGGTGATCCGATCAGGTCGTCCCTGTCGCCGCTGATGATGAATACGGCGTTCCGGCGCGAGACGGTGAACGCGGTGTACCTGGCGCTGCAGACAAAGAACGTCGAGGACCTGTTCAAGCTGGCGCGCGAGATTCCGATTCAAGGCCTGAGTGTAACGATGCCGCTGAAGGAAGGCGTCATTCGCTTCCTCGAACGGACGGACCCGCTCTCGACGAAGATTGGCGCGGTGAACACGATCTCGCGGCTGCCCGATGGGAAGTTCTACGGCTTCAACACAGATGTTGCGGGAATTGTCGGGCCGCTGGAGCGGCGGCTGAGCCTGCGCAATGCGAAGGTGCTGGTGCTGGGTGCAGGCGGAGCGGCGCGTGCCGCGGTGTTCGGCTGCCGCGACAAGGGCGCAGAGGTCTGGATTCTGAACCGCACGCCGGAAACTGCGCAGAAGCTGGCGCGGCAGGCGGGCGCGAAGTCGATCAGGCGCGATGCGTTGGCGAAACAACCCTTCGACATCATCATCAACGCGACGCCGGCAGGGATGACCGGCAACAAGACGGCTGCGATCCTGGCGCCGGAAGAATTGAACGCGCGATTGGTCTTCGACCTGGTTTACAACCCGATTGAGACACCGCTGCTGCGCATGGCGCGGCAAAAGGGCCTCGCGGTGATCTCCGGCGTGGAGATGTTTGTGCAGCAGGGCGCGCGGCAGTTCGAGATATGGACGGGCAAGCCGGCACCGGAGGAGGAGATGCTGCGCGTGGTAGTGCACTCTCTCAAGCAAAGCGGTGAGGCTGCGAGCGCGGAATCAAATGTGGTTGCGCCAGCAACGCGAATTGATGTGGGACCGCACGCACCGAGATCGCATGCAGATCCTGAACCAGCGGCGGCGTCGTTACCGCGCACTCCTGCGCGCACGACAGCGAAGCCGGCGGTGAAGCAGGTGAAGCCCGCAGTGAAAGCCGCATCGAATCACAAGCCAGCGCCGGCGAAAGCTGCTACAAGCGGCAAGGCCGCGGGCAACGGCAAGAGCGCGGCTGCAGCGAAGTCGAGCGGCAAGGCGAAGACGGCTGCGAAGCCGGCCTCGAAAGCTGCAAATCACAAACCGACGGTGAAGGCGGCTCCTGCGAAGAAGAGCGCGAAGGCTGCGCCAGCCAAGGCGAAGCGCAAGGGATAACATTGCGCGGTGCGAGGTTTCATGCCTCTTGTTGGCAGGCGTCTGCTTGTATGTGTCGCTGCACTTTGCTGGGCGGCGGTGTTAGGCCGCGCAGCGGCGCAGACTCCTGCGGCCAATCCGGCTCGGCCGACGGTGACGAACCCGGCGACGCTGCCGCCAGTGGGATATCTGCAATTTGAGCAGGGATACCTCGGTTCCCTGGACTCGCCGGAATCCGCATCGGAGTATGGCATCAACCAGGTGACGAAGATTTCGCTCACCTCGCGGCTGATGATGCAGTTGCAGACGCAGCCGTTCGCGCAGAGCCGCGATGTCGGCGCGGAGAGCTCGTCCGACGCATCCGGGGACATTCTGCTGGGGGCGCAGGGAGTCCTGTACCTTCCCCCCGCCGCACCGGCTGAGACCTCGAAGAGCCCGCAGACTGCGCCGCCTCGCACGATCTCAAAGCCGACGGTCGCGCTGGGCTACCTGGGCAGGGTTTATCCGGGAAACACTGCGGACATTGACTTCGGTGGGTTTGCGAATGGTGTTCTGCTGCTGGTGAGTGGCGACGTCGGAAAGTTTCACTACGACACCAACTACCTGTTCAACGAGCAGACCCAGACCGGAAGTTCGACGACGGACCAGAACGTAACGGTGCGGCGGGCGCAGTTTGGGCAGACGCTCTCAGTGAATCATCCGTTCCTCAATCCAAACCTGCAGCTTGCTATGGAGATCTATCACTTCACGCAGCCGTTCGTTCATTCGACGGCCGGGGGAACCTTCGTCGGCCGCGCGAATGCCGTGGATGGGCTGATGGCGCTGAGCTATACGGTCCGGCCGAACTTGGTGGTCGACGGCGGGTTCTCACACGGCTTCACCAGCACATCGACGCGATGGCAGAGCTTTGCGGGGTTCACGTATCTTCTGCCGCACCGGCTGTGGCCGGGGAAAAGCTAACTAGCAGGTTGCGCTTCAAACTCGCGACCGATCCACGAACGCAGCGCTTCCATGCTGGTCTCGCGGCCGAGGAAGTCGTGCACGATCTCCTTCGCAGGCTTTGATCCGCCGGTCTCCAGGACGACGTTGCGATAACGCTGTGCGACGGCGCCGGTTAGGAGCTCGTCGTGCGGTTGGCCTGCGAACTCGGCGAAGAACTCGAGCGCAATGACCTTTCGTAAGAGATACGTGTAGTAGTTCGAGGTATAGCCGACGAGGTGCGTGAAGGCGGCGTACATGCGGTTGCCGTCGACGAACTCATACTTGCTGAAGCGGTCGTAGCCTTCGCGAAGAAGCGTGTCGAGATCGAGCTCGGCGGCGCGGCGGTCGTGGGTTTCCATCGAATACGTGGCGTACATCACCTGCGTGAGTGTGCTGAGCGCGCGGCCGTGCGCGCTGGCGCGGGTCATGCGGGTGACGGTCTCCTCGGGGATGGGCTCGCCGGTCTGGTAGTGCTTTGCGAAGGAGCGAAGGACGTCGGCGCGCTCGAAGAACTCCTCGAGCATTTGCGAGGGGACCTCGACGAAGTCGCCTTCGGTGGCGATGCCGCTCTGGCCGGCCCAACGCTGCCGGCCGCCGAGGATCTCGTGCATGAGGTGGCCGAACTCGTGGAAGTAGGTGACGACGTCGGAGTACTGCAGCAGGCCGGGGTCTTTGTCGTTGGGTTGAGGGAAGTTGCAGACGAGCGAGGCCTCGGGGGCTTGTTTGCCGCAGCACGCCGCCGACGAGCGAGCACTCGGAGAACCACTTGCTCTTGCCCTCGCGCGGGTGCATGTCGAGGTAGATTCGGCCTGTGGGTTTTGAAGCCGGCTGCGTGGCCTCGAAGACATCGAAGGCCTTCACGTCAGAATGCCAGACGGCCGCAGAGGTGTTGCGCTCGAAGCGCACGCCGAAGAGTTTGCCGGCGATGGTGAGGATGCCGGCTTCGACCTGCTCGTAGGGGAAGAAGGGGCGGACGGACTGCGAGTCGAAGTCGTAGTAGGAGCGGCGGTACTGCTCCTCCCAGAAGCGCGCATCGCTGAGCGTGAGCGGGAGGGCCTTGGCGTCGCGGCTGCGGACGAAGGCTTCGAGCTCGGTGAACTCGCGCTGTGCGGTTTCGCGTGCAGCGTGCTCGACGTCGGAGAGAAACTTGCGCATGTTGGCGGCGGAGCCCATCATCTGGTCGATGGTAGCGAGGTCGGCCCAGCTGCGGAAGCCGAGAACCTCGGCGATCTCCTCGCGGGTCTTGAGGAGATCGAGCAGCACGGGCGCGTTGGTGGGGTAGCCGCGGTCGTTGTAAGCGAGGTACATGCGGCGGCGCAGCTCGGAGCTGGCGGCGTAGGTCATCACGGGCGCGAGGACAGGAGGGTCGGTAGTGAGCGTGACGGGGCCGTCGGCGACGAGCTGACCGTTCTGGGCTTCGGATGCGCGCACGCCGAAGCGCTCGAGGAAGTCGGCGGGGAGGCCGCGAAGTTCGTTGGGATCAGCCACCTCGATCTTGCGGACGTCGTCCTGCACGGTGCGCGCGAAGCGCATGCCGAGCTCGGTGGACTTGTCGGCGAGCTCGCGAATCTTTTCGCGCGTAGCGCCGTCGCGGTCGACGCCGGCGAGGCGGTAGCTCAGGAGCGTGCGCTCGAGGTAGTACTTTGTGGCGGCGTCTTCCTTGCTGGCGTCGAGCTTCTCAAGCGCCTGGTAGACATCGCGGTTCAGGCTCAGCTTGACGCCTTCGGCGGCGACGACTTGCGAGAGCGCCTGTGTGGCGTCGCGCACGGACGCGAGGGGATGCACCATGAACATGACGTGCGCCTGGCTGCCGGCCATGCGTAAGTGCCAGGCGGCCTGGTCGTAGAGTGCGAGGGTCTCGGTGGTAGAGCGTGCGGTCTTCGCAGCGAGGAGCTCGGCGATGCGGTCACGCGAGGCCTGCAGGTGGGACTCGACCCACGCCTGCGCCTCTTCGGCGGTGTTGAGGCCGGACCAGAGGTGCAGCATGTCTGCAGAGGTTGTGGTGGCGGTGGGTTCCGGCTGGGTCGTATCGATCATCTGCGCTTACCTGCTCTCTCGGACTTTGCTGTTTTATTTTCGCCGATGCGAGGCGGAAACGCTCAGCCTACAATACGGAGGAGATGCGTTACCTGATTGTTTTGCTTGCCATTGCTGGCCTCGTGGACTCGGTTCTAGCCCTTCGCATTCACATGCAGGACCCCAACGCGGCGCCACCGTGCGCGGTAACGGAGAAGTGGGACTGCGGCACGGTGAACCACTCGCGCTTCGCGGTCTTTCCGGCGGAGTCGTTTGACGAGCAGCCGGGGTCGAAGAAGGTTCATATTCCGGTGGCGACACTGGGCATCGTCGGCTATGGGCTAATCGCGGTGGCAGCGCTGGCAGGCTGGACCTGGGTAACGCTGCAGCTGGCGGAGATTGGCTTCTTCTGCGCGGCGATGCTGAGCTACCTGGAGGCATTCGTCATCCAGAAATGGTGCATCTACTGCGTTTGGTCGCAGGTGTTCATTACGGCGATTCTGTTATGCAGCATTGTGTGGGCGATTTTGAGGTACCGGCGCAGGCGATTGCAACATTCTGCCGTGGCAACGCTCTGACCCACTACAATTCCGTGCATGTGGCCCAAGGCTTTTGCACAGCTGATTGAACTGGCACCTCATATTGCGCGGCTGCTGCCGACCGCGGACCGATTCCTGCAGTCGAAGGTTGCCAGCGACGACGCAACACGAGCGGTGCTCGCGAAGATGGGCGACGACGTGCGCTCGGATATCAACCGTGTGACGGCGTCGCATGAGGGAATCTATCGTCAGCTGAACGAGCAGGGTGAACGCTTTGCGCAATTGAGCGAGCAGATGACTGCGGTGCGCGCGGCGGCTGAGGCTGCGGAGGAGCGGGCTGGAGCGCTCGAACAGCGAGTGGCGATGAGCAGTGCTCTGCTGGCGATTCTGCTGCCGCTGAATGTGATCCTGGTAGCTCTGGTGATTTATATAGTGGTGCGGCACTAAGTATGGATGACGATTGTTGTAGTTCTGCGTCGAAGTCTGATTCGGTACGAACCACAGTGTCGCGGCGCGAGACGCGACGGCGGATGCAATGGCTGCTGCTGGCGATGGCGGCCGTGGCGATTCTGCTGGCGTTTGCTGGATGGCCGATGCTGCGCGTGCATCTGCAGTCGGTTGCGGTGTTGGATCTGGTGGGCGACAAGCCGGTGCCGTCGTGGCTGCGACGCTTTGTGAGTGAACCGATCGCGGTGCGCGATCTGCAACTACCGCTGGAGAGCGGTCCGGTGCGAGCACGGCTCTACACACCGCTGCACTCGAAGAATGCGCCGGCGATTGTTGTGCTCCACGGCGTGCATCATCTGGGGATCGACGAGCCGAGGCTGGAGAACTTTGCAACCGCGATGGCGGCGTGCGGCGTGCGGGTGCTGACACCGGAGCTGCCGGACATCAAGGACTACCAGGTCGGTGCGAACTCGATTGCGACGATTGGTGAGTCGGCTGAGTGGCTGACGCGCGAGGATAGCGGGCGGCCGGTGGGCGTTATGGGGCTTAGCTTTTCGGGCGGGCTGTCGCTGCTGGCGGCGACGGATCCGAAGTACCAGCAGAACATTCGGTTTGTGATGGCGGTGGGATCGCAGGACGAGATGAGCCGCGTGGCGACGTACTACGAGACGGGTGAGGATGTGCGGCCGGATGGAACTGAAGAGACGCTGGCTCCGCATGAGTACGGGCCGCTGGTGCTGGAATATGAGCACGTGGGGGAGTTCGTTCCAGCACAGGATGTCGCGCCGATTCGTGCGGTGTTGCGAGCGCACCTGTATGAAGACCCGATAGCGGAACATGCAGCGCTCAGGAGGCTGAGTACAGCGCAGACCGCCGAGGCAAAGGCGTTGATGGATACGACGCTGCCGGCAACTCGCACGGCGCTGGAGCGCGCAGACGAGCGGCATGCGGAAGATATGGCTGCGGTGAGCCCCCATGGGCGGCTGGCGACGCTGAAGACGCCGGTCTATCTGCTGCATGGGGCGGGCGACAATATCATTCCTTCGGCGGAAACGGAGTGGATGGCGTCGGAGCTGCCGAAGCGCAGCCTGAAGGCGGTGCTGATCTCGCCGGTGCTATCGCACCTCGATCTGGATGGAGCGGCGCCGACGATGACGGATCAGCTGCGGCTGGTGCACTTCTTCGCCGAGGTGCTGCATGCCGCAGAGGTACAGTAGATATAGATGTCTGAGCTGATCTCCCTCGCTGATATTTACGCCGCGCGCGAGCGCATCGCTTCCACTGCTGTTCGAACTCCGCTGCTGAGGCTGTCGCGTGCGCGGCTGCGTATGGCGGGTTGGCCGGAGCTCTCGGATTCAATACCGGATATCTATCTGAAAGATGAGTCGGCACAGCCAATTGGCAGCTTCAAGTTGCGCGGGGCGTACAACAAGGTTCGTTCCCTAACGCCGGAGCAGTTGAAGCGTGGCGTGATCACCTACTCGTCGGGCAATCATGCGCAGGGGGTGGCGTATGCGGCGCGGGCGCTGGGAGCGAAGGCCGTCATCGTGATGCCGGAGAACGCTCCGCGCGTGAAGCGCGAAGCGACGGCGGCGCTGGGAGCGGAGATCGTCACGGTCGGGCCGGCGAGCACAGAGCGCAAGTTGAAGGCCGAAGAATTGGTCGCCGAGCATGGCTACGTGATGGTGCCGCCGTATGACGATGAGGCGATCATCGCCGGGCAGGCGACGTGCGGGGTCGAGCTTCTGGAGCAACTGCCGAACGTGGACCTGGTGCTGTCGCCGGTCTCGGGCGGCGGGTTGCTGTCCGGTGTGGCGACGGGCATCAAGCTGGCCTCAGAGGCCGAGGGCCGCGAGGCGCCCAAGGTTTGGGGGTGCGAGCCGGAACTCTCTGCGGATGCGAAGGAGTCGTTCGACACGAAGCAGCTGGTGGAGTGGCCGGCGGCGAAGACGACCCGGACCATCGCTGACGGGCTGCGGACGCAGTCGCTGGGTGAGCGGAACTTCGCGCATATTCTGCGGTTCGTTGACGGCATTGTGACCGTGACGGAGGACGAGATTCGGGAGGCGCTGCGGATCGTCCTGAAGGCGACGGCGATCGTTGCCGAGCCCTCCGGGGCGGTGGCGCTGGCAGCAGCGCTGTTCCACGCCCACGAGCTTCCGGAGGCGCAGCGGATTGTGGCCATCGTCTCGGGCGGGAATCTGGACCCGGATATGCGGGCGGAGTTGGCCGAGGAGACTGTCGCCGTCCACGACTAGGAGCGAGAAACGTCTAATCTTTCAGGTATGTCCCACGCTTTTACCGCCGCCGTCGTGCTGCTGCTGTCGCCCACCCTTCTCTTCGCGCAGAAGAAGAACAAGAACGACCAGGGAAACGGTGATCCGACCGCTCGGGCTACGGTGCTGCATGTCGCCAACCTGTACGTGATGGCGGATAGCGCCAATCCGCCGATCGCGACGGTGACCCCGGGGCACGAGGTCGCCATCATGGGACGCAACGGTGCCTGGGTGAACGTGTTTGCGAACACGGACGAGCACGAGAACGAAGACCCGGACAACGAGCCCGAGTTCAAAGATCCCAACGTGACGACCCATCAGTTCTCCGGCTGGATGCATGACCAGGGGGTCGTTGGACCGAAGACGCCGAACGGCGATGCGATTCTGTACGGCGCCGCTGCCGAGCTCGAGTCGCAGGCTGAGCAGCCACACTCGCCCAAGGACGCCGCGCAGGAAGCGCATCTGCTGTACAAGCGCGTTGTCGACTACTTCCCCGACTCTCCGCTGGCCCCCGAGGCAGCGTTTCGCGCGGCGGACATTCGCTGGCAACTCAACAAGCTGGACGAGAGCTCGCTGCCGAGTGCACATGAGCAGCAGGCGTATCTGCGGCCGCAGATCTTCGAGGGCGACCTGAGGCGCGTGATGAAGATGTATCCGGATTCTCCGTTTGCAGCTCGCGCAGCTTATGACCTGATCGACAACAAGCTGTGCGGTGACTGGCAGGGCCTGCCCAAGTGCCCGGAGATGGAGACGCAACTGTACCTGAAGTATGCGGACCACTATCCCGATGGGCCGAAGTCGGCTGAGGCGCTGTATCAGGCAGCCTACCGGCAGGGCGTGCTGGTGACGATGTACATGGTGGACGACGACAAGAAGAACGCCGACAAGGCCTCGCTGAACTGCCAGGCGATCGCCGACCAACTGCGGCAGAAGTATCCGAAGTCCGACTACGCGGCGCGGGGAGAGAGCATTGCTTATCGCGTGAAGCAGGGAATTCCAATCTACGGTACCGACCGTAACTGACGGGCTGCGGGCGGGCGCCGAAGTTCATACGGGGCTGAATCGGCGGGCGATAGAATCGGTGGCATGCCTGTGTTTAAAGTGCTGATTTTAGCCATCGTTCAAGGACTCGCCGAACTCCTTCCCGTTTCCAGCTCCGCGCACGTGGTTGTGGCCGAGAAGCTGATGGGACTCGACCCATCTGCGCCCGAGATGACCCTGCTGCTGGTGATGCTGCACACCGGAACGATGTTCGCAGTGATCGCGTTCTTCTGGCGCCAGTGGAAGCGGACGTACTTCGTCAGTGCGGACGCGTTCAAGCGCTTCGTGGTGCGCGCCATCTGGGCGACTGCACTGACCGCGGTGATTGGCTACCCGATCATTCATGTCATCGAACATCATCAGCGAGCGCACATGCTCGAGACCGCGGTGAGTTCGACGGCGGTTCCCTGCAGCTATGGCAAAGGTGATGTCGAGGCACTGTTCTCGCGACTGGATCTTATTGCACCGGCGCTGCTTGCGGCCGGACTGCTGATTCTGTGGGCTGGCATGAAGGAGCGCGACAAGTCACCGTTGGCCAACCTGAGCTACGAACGCGCGGCGTCGCGCTCGGGCGAGAATGTCACCTTCAAGCAGGCGGGATGGATGGGCGCGGTGCAGGGGCTTTGTCTGCCATTCCGCGGATTCTCACGCTCCGGCGCGACGATCTCGACTGGGCTGCTCACGGGATCGGAACGCAGCCGCGCGGAGAGGTTCTCCTTCGCGCTGGCGGTGATTCTGACGCCTCCGGCGCTGGCGCGCGAGGCGTGGAGGGTATTTCGCGCAGCGCATGATGCAACGCCCGGATGCCACCCGGTTGACCTGCACTCCAGCATGGCTGCGGGTGTTCTGGGGATGCTCCTGAGCTTCGTGGCTGGCCTGGTGGCACTGCGGTGGCTGAGTTCGTGGCTCGAGAATGGCCGCTGGTACCTCTTCGGAATCTACTGCCTGGTCGCAAGTGGGGTGGTCTTTTATCTGCACCACATCGGCTACTAACAGTTGATTCCAGACGCAAAGAAAGCGGCCGCTTTGGCCGCTTTTCGTTTGCAACCTCGTGATGTGCCGCCGTTTACGCAGCCTTCGCGTCGCGGTGGCTCTTTACGTAGTCGTGCGAGTTGTTGACGTGGCCCTGCTGCTCCGTCAGAAGCTGGCGGATCGGCAGCGGCAGATCGTGCTCCAGCGCGTCCTTGTAGGCCTTCTTCGCGACATCCTCGCCTTGTTCGGCCGTGGCGAGGAGCTCGTGGTCTGAACCCATGCCGAGTTTGGCCTTGAGGTCGCCCCAGGCGCGATGGAGTGCTCCGGCCGTTGAGCCGGACTCCTTTACATCCGCCACGCCAGCGCGATGCAGCTCGTTTTCGAGCTCCGCGCGGAAGTTGGCACGCTTGAGGCTTTCGGCCAGAAAGTAGCGCTTCAGCGTCTCGTCCTTGAGGTGCTCCCCCATATCGGCGAAGCCCTTCTGCCCGTCCTGCAGCACCTTGATGACGTCGAGCAGGACCCGCTCCATTTGGCGGTTCTTCTCCGATCCGTCGAGTGAATTTGCCATGACTCTCTACCCCATTCCTCGAATATGCGACCGGGTCTGCGGCTGGACGCGATTCTCCTTTGCCGACAGCAAGGGAGAGAAATCGCGAAAATCTCCCGCCCCGGTCATCCCAAGGATGAGCGACCCTGGCCCGGACCAGGACCGGACACAAGGCGCCACCCAACTAACTGGATGCAAAACCCTGCCGTTGGCGTTGGCTAGCCGATTCCTGCCCGGCTGGCAACGGGCCAAAGGTGGCGGTCACCAGTCTGGTTCCCGCCCACCGTGGCGCGTAATCCCACTGCTCGCCATGGAACAATATGAGAGCTCTGGTGGTTCTCCGGTCCGCAGGTCTGCGCTGCGCAAGATGCAACGTGCGCAGCGACGGCGGATCGCGTGCGCGCCCGTCCATCCATGAAGCCGCAGAGACTCGTACTTGCCCCGACACGAAGCCGCCGCCTCAACGAGATGTTGGGGTTGGTCGTCCTCGTCGCCGCCGTCCTCCTTCTCCTCTCCCTCGTCACCTACAACCCGGCCGACCCGTCGCTAAACACCGTCGGCGGCGGCGCCGGGGTTCGCCCGGCGCACAACTGGGCGGGACTCGTCGGCGCGTACCTCTCCGACATCCTGCTGCAGATCCTCGGCGTCGCGGTGCTGCTGGCGCCTGTCGTGATGGGACGCGTCGGCATCGCATGGCTGCGCTCGCGGCCCGTGGGCTCGACCGCCGTAAAGGCCAGCGGGCTGCTGATGTGGCTCGTGTTTGCGCCCGCAGCCATCGCGTTGCTTCCGGGCCAATTCCTGTGGCGCGGAGCGGTACCGATCTCCGGAGTCGAGGGCCGCGTGCTGGCCGACCTGATGATTGAGTTCGTCAACTTCCCCGGCGCCGCCGTGATCTCCGCACTGATGGTCGCGCTTTCGCTCTACCTGACGACGAGCTTCCTGCTGGCGACCGCACCGGAGTGGTTCGCCGAGCACTTCGGCTTCTTCCGCCGCATGCGCGAACGCTATCTCGCACGGAAAGAGCGCCGTGCAGCGCGGGCAGCCAACCTTGCGGTCAGCGCGAAGACAGACGATGAGGACGCAAGCTATCTCAGCCGCCGCGAGCGCATAGCCGCACGCGAGCGCGCAGCCGCGGAGACCGCCGTTCCGAAGCCACAGAAGGAACGCGGAGACTCGCTGCTGGCGGGACTCTTTGGTTGGTTCGGACGGCGTCGGCGTGGGAACTTGTCAACATCCGAGGTGGGAGCCGCGGAGGGCGCGGCACCGGAGACCGCTTCGGTGTGGCAGAACATCCCGCGCACGCTGGTCGATGCACCGGCGGCTAGCAGCCTGGCAACCGCAACCGCTGCCGCGGCTCCGTATGCTGCGCAGCTTGCCGCAGCGGCCGCGCCGTTGCGTTCAACAGAAACCGAGGATGATCCTCACAAGGACGACGGCTGGCTGGATGCCCCGGATCGGAAGGCTCCGGCACCGCTGTTTCCTAAGAACACCTTCGCGGATGCACACATGCCTGAGCCCGCGCCGGCGCGTGTATTCGCGCCTCGTCAGCGGCTCGTAGCCGCGCCAGAGCCACCGCCGATGCCGTCGCCCGTTGCCGACATCGCCGCGCAGAACATCGCCTTCGGCAAGCGCGCAGACGCGAATATTCAGGCGATCGCGCTGCCGCCGAAGTCGGTGCGTGGATACAAACTGCCCTCCAGTGCGCTGCTCTTCCGCGACAGCGTGCAGACCACGGTGCGCGAGGACGCGCTGCGCGAAGAGGCGCGGCTGCTGGTCGAAAAGTGCGCCGAGTTCGGTGTGAACGGCAACGTCGAACAGATCAACCCAGGGCCGGTTGTCACGACCTTCGAGTTCCGTCCCGACGCGGGCGTGAAGTACTCGCGCGTGACCGGGCTCGCTGACGACCTCTGCCTCGCGATGGCCGCTGAGTCGATCCTCATCGAGCGCATGTCCGGTAAATCGACGGTCGGCATCCAGGTGCCGAACTCAGAGCGGGAGACTATCTGGCTGCGCGACGTTGTCGAGTGCGAGAGTTTCGTCCAGTCGAAGTCGAAGCTGCCCATCGCGCTGGGCAAGGACATCAACGGTCGCATCGTCACGGCGGATCTCGCCGCAATGCCGCACGTGCTCATCGCGGGCTCAACAGGCTCGGGTAAATCGGTCGCAATCAACGCGATGATCATGAGCGTGCTCTTTAAGTCCACGCCGGAGCAGGTGCGCATGATTCTCGTCGATCCGAAGCGCGTCGAGCTCGGCATGTACGAGGGCATTCCGCACTTGTTTACGCCGATCATCACGGAGGCCAAGCTTGCCGCGAACGCCCTGCGCAACGCCGTGAAGGAGATGGAGCGCCGGCTGAAGCTGCTCGCCGCGAATCATGTTCGCAACATCGATCAGTTCAACAAGCTTTTCGATAACGGCAGCGAATATCTCTTCGAGGATGTGAACCAGGAGCCGCTGCCGTACATCATGATCATCATCGACGAGCTTGCCGACCTGATGATGCTCGACCGCGCAAACGTCGAAGAGGCAATCACGCGGCTGGCGCAGATGGCGCGCGCCGTCGGCATTCACCTCGTGCTGGCAACGCAGCGTCCGTCGGTGGATGTCATCACCGGCCTGCTGAAGGCGAACGTGCCGACGCGCATGAGCTTCCGGCTCGCGACGAAGGTGGACTCGCGCACCATCATCGACTCAAACGGCGCGGAGGCGCTGCTGGGCCGCGGCGACATGCTCTTCCTGCCGCCGGGCACCTCGCGCCTGCAACGCGTGCATGCACCGTTCGTCACCGAAAAGGAAATCAATGCCGTCACCCAGTTCTGGAAGGCGCAGGGCAAAGCCGAGTACGTCGAGGGATTCCTCGAAGGACCGAAGGACGAAAAGGGTGACAGCCTGGGCAGTGCGAACGGCGGCGAGGAGAACGATCCGATGTTCGACGACGCCGTTCGTCTCGTCTTCGAGTTCGGGAAGGCCTCGACCTCTTTGCTGCAGCGCCGCCTACGCATCGGCTATGGCCGCGCCGCGCACCTGATCGACCTTATGGAGCGCGACGGCCTCGTCGGTCCTGCCGACGGCTCCAGGCCACGCGAACTACTGAAACCGCCAAGCTACTTCAGCGAAGTTGATTCGGCGATCCGGTAAGGTTCCGAGGTGCACGCATGTCCACACGGGCCGCCCGCGCGTCCGCGCCACGCCCACCAGCACAATCCACAGAAGGTGAATGAGAATCACCGCGTCTGCCAGCGCTACCATCATCTCGTTACGGCTTCTGGCGTAGCCAGCGTCGTAGATCGCTGCGCACCCGCTCGTAGCTCGGTTCGCCTTTTGGATAGCGCGCGATCGTGCCGTGACCTTTGCCGCTGTACCAGTTCAGCGAGAATTCGTTGTTTGCAGTACGCGGCGCCGTTCCCGCCTCCGCGCCGATCTGTACATCGCCCGGCCTCATCGCCGCCTCAGCAGCAGCAGTGGGTTCCAGCGAGATGTACTCCTCCGCGTGGCCTTCGGGTGAGAAACGCTCAAAGTTGTAACGTGTCTGCGATCGGCCGACGGGCTCGAAATACTCACGCACGATCCAGCGGTGGCCGTTCACCTCAAACGAATCGATAACGTCACTCTCGCGTGCAGTGATACCCGGAGCTCCACGCTCGCGCGCCGCGCGCAGAACCGCGCGCTCGCGTTCGAATTCTTCCCAGCGGCCCAACTCTGCCTCGATGATCACAAGGTTTTTGTGAGCAACCCAATTCTGCGGCTGCGCAGCGACGACCCGCCGAAAATCCCACTCGGCCGCCTCGAACTCGCGCAGCCCAAGCTCCGCATCGGCCACGCCGAACTGGGCATCAACGCTTTCGGGATGCGTCTGTAGATAGGCACGATAGAGTTCCTTCGCCCGAGCGTAGTGCTTCGCGGCGAGTTCCTGCCGCGCGGCCGCGAGATCAGCCTGAGTACCGGACACAGCATCCGGCGTCTTCTGAGCGGGCACGTTCGCGGCGAGCGCAAACGACAGCGCAGCAATAAGCGGGCGTGTCTTTGTTCGCGTCCATTCGAACCGCAGCCTCATCCCATCCCCTCACGCTTGTGACGTACGTACTGGAGCGCCGTCACACCGGCGACCGTAATTCCCGCAATCAGGAGCAGCCACGGCAACTCGCGCCCGGGCCGCTTTTGCGCCTCATCCGTTCCCGGCGGCACATAGTTTGGATTCTTCTCCTCCGGTCCAAGCGCAGCCATTGTTGGCGTGGCACTGGCGGCGAATCGCCGCGCATAGCCATAGGATGGCGCAGAGAGCTCCGCATCGCCGTATCGCAGTGTGTAGCTCGTGTCAGGGCGAGCCTCAAAGCAGAGCCTTCGTTCGCGCATCTGAAGGTCGACTCGGACGATCGGCAGCGGAGAGGAGGCGCCATTGTCGACGCTCGCCGTCACCTTGGCCGGCGCCCGAAGATTTGCGCCAATCACCGTGCTGACCGTCATCGCCTGTGAATCGATGGCGGGGACAACTCCCGCGATGGCGCTATGCGTGACGCGGAAGATATGCCCGGAAACGCCCTCGGCCGCACCGAGTGCATCGAGCCCGGCCTGCATAGGAGATGCCGCAACCGTCGCATCGCGTAGAAAATCCGCGCGAAACTGCGGGTTCAAAATAAACCGCGCGCGCTCGATCGGAACGTGCGCGGGAACGGTCATCGTTGCGATCGACCAGTGGCCCTGCTGGTCGATGGCAGAGGTAGAGGCGACCGTCGTGTAGCGCGTCCGCTCCTCGCGGCTCGGAGGCACCATCGCGCCCACAATCGTCGACGGAGCCACGGCCATGGGCTGGCCCTCCGGGTTCACCAGCCGCAGCGCAACGTGCAGTGTCGTGTAGTTGGAGTCCGGCAGCGAGAGAACCGTCGAGCGTGCGAGCCCCTGCGCGCTGAGATCAAACACGGCAAACGTTCCCAGCGGAATCGCACGGCCTCGCACATCCACGCCTGCAACCTGCGCCGCACCGACAAAGTTCTTCGCGTTCAACTCCAGATCGACTTCGGTGTAATCGCCGCCCGGCATCGCCAGATCGAAGACGAGTTCGCCGTTACGCACCGCAATATTCCCAGGTGTCGCCGTCTGTGTCTCCACTGCGGCCGCACCGCTCTCGGTCATCGCGAACGGAACCTCAAACTCGCGATTTGCATCCCTGCCATAGATGCGAATGTCACTCGCACCTGTGCTCGCCGTATGTGCGAAGACCGTACCGTCCAACGCCGCACATACCTGTCCCGAGACACTCGCAGGAACAACAATCTCACGCTGATAGTGCAAGTGTCGCGAAGGCGACGGCGCGGCGGCCGAGCTCAGCTGCCACAGCAGCACCAGGGTGGCGGCCGATGATCTCAACGCTCCTCACCCGCATGGCCGCGGATCGCAGACCGATCGTGTTGGCACAGTGAGAACATCAGGCTGAACACATCAGACTGAACACACATAAGACAAGGCTGGCCTAACTGTATCGTGTCGCCGCGCTTCACGCATTGAGGAAGATTCCCTGCTCATATCTGAGAAGATGCCCCGTCACATTCCCTGCAACCCGCTGGGCTAATCTGTTCTGCATGAGCGAACAGTTTGCAGGAACGCAAGTGCTGATCGTCGACGACGACCCGGTCATGGGCGAACTGCTCGATGCTCTGCTCACGGTCGAGGGCTTTCGTGTAACCCGCGCGCACTCGGGCGAAGAGGCCCTGCAAGTCGCTCGTGAAGGCACGCCGAAACCCGACATCATCCTCTGCGACATTCAGATGCCCGGCATGCGCGGCGGCGAACTCGCAAAGGCTCTCGCGGCATCCCGCGCAGACGGTACATTACCTGCGTCCACCGTGATCCTCGCTATGAGCGGAAGTTCACCAGGCGCGGACGAATTGCAATCCTTTGACGGTCTCCTGCGCAAGCCATTTTCGGTCGCTGACTTCATGCAGGCGGTTACACAGGCGCACACTGTAGGCAGCATCTCGGCCGAGACCGAGCCATCCCTGGGTGACGACAGTCCGGCCCGCTTGCCATCGCTCAACGACAACATCTTCGAACAGCTCAAGTCGAAGGTCGGCAGCGATCTGCTGAGGCAGATGTATGAGATGACGCTGGAGGACGTACGCGCCCGCCTGAAGCGCATCGCCGACGCGGCCGGGCGTGATGATCAGCCAACCATCCGCCAGGAAGCCCATACCATCAAGGGAAGCTGCGGAATGATGGGAGCATTAGAGTTACAGGCGCTGGCCGCTGCAACGGAAGGGGGTTCCCCGATCGATACCTCTGCCCTTGCGAATTTCGATTCGGCGTGTAAGCGGCTCCAGCGTATGCTGAACGAAAGATTGTAGCGCCTGACGATCAGGCGCACGGAGAGCACACCAGCGATGCCCACACCCGTACTACGTAAGCCTTCTACTGGACCACAACCCGTCGGACACTCCGGTCATCCTGGCATCCGCATTGTCGTTGCCGATGACCATCCGGTCGTTCGCTTTGGCGTGAAGAACATGCTGACCAGCGAACCCGGATTCGAGGTGGTCGGCGAAGCCAACGACGGCGACGAGGCCATTACACAGACGCTCGAGCTCGAGCCGGACGTTCTGCTGCTTGACCTCGCCATGCCCAAGTTGCCGGGCCTCGAAGCGATGCGCGCGATCATGAACCGCTCGCCGCGCGTGAAAATCGTGCTGCTCACCAGCCTTATCTCGACGCAGCAGGTCATTGAGGCGCTGCAGATCGGCGCACGCGGCATCGTGCTTAAGGACTCCGTCGCCAGCGATCTCGGCGAAAGCCTGCGCGCCGTGCTCTCCGGAGACTACTGGATCGGCGGAAAGCGCGTCGTGAATCTGCTCTCCGCGTTGCACGATCTCATGCAGCAGGCCGCCGCAGTGCCGGAGAAAAAGACCTACGGTCTCACACCGCGCGAGCTCGAGGTCGTCACCTGCATCGTCGAGGGCTGCTCCAACAAGGACATCGCCAAGCAGTTCACGATCAGCGAGGAGACCGTCAAGCGCCATCTGTCGAACATCTTCGACAAAACCGGTGTCAGCACGCGTCTGGAACTTGCGCTGTTCGCCATCAGCCACAAGCTGGTGGACCTCGACGCATAAAGCTGCGCGCACAAGACTTTGGCTTCAATGCATCCAATCCAGGGCCGCATCTTTGCGGCCCTTTCGTTCATCCATACAATCTGAACTATGAGCGAACAGCCTTTATACGACGTGCTCGTCATCGGCGCCGGCCCCACCGGTCTTGCATGCGCGATCGACGCGCAGCATGTCGGCTGCAGCGTCGTACTCGTCGACAAAGGCTGTCTGACGAACTCGCTCTTCCACTATCCGGCGAACATGACTTTCTTTACGACGCCGGAACTCCTCGAGATCGGCAACATCCCTTTCCCCTCGCCAAACCAGAAGCCCTCTCGTAGCGAGGCGCTCGAGTACTACCGCAAAGTCACCGCGCACTATCGGCTCAAAGTTAGACCACTACCAACTTGTCACTGGGGTAACAGGCGCTGACGGCGACTTCACCGTGCACACCGAAGACCGCTTCGGCCGCGCGCTCCAGCATCACGCACGCAAGCTCATCGTCTCCACCGGCTACTATGACCTGCCGAACCACCTCAACATTCCCGGCGAAGACCTGCCCAAGGTTTCGCACTACTACGACGAACCGCATCCCTACTTCGACCGCGACGTTGTTGTTGTCGGCGGCAAGAACTCCGCGGCAATAGCGGCGCTGGATCTCTACCGTCACGGCGCGCGCGTGACCCTCGTGCATCGAGGCGCTGAGTTGCATCGCCACATCAAGTACTGGATCAAGCCGGACATCGAAAACCGCATCAAGAGAGGCGAGATCACCGCGTACTTCAACACGACCATTGAGCGCATCGAGCTCGACGACGTCGTGCTGAAGACTCCCTTAGGCAAGAAGACACTCCCGAACCATCACGTCTTCGCACTCACGGGTTACAAGCCCGACTTCACCTTCATCGAATCTCTCGGCATCAAGCTGGACGCCACAAATTCGCGCTGCCCACTGTGCAACCGTCAGACGCTCGAGTCGAACGTGCCTGGCATCTACGTTGCGGGCGTTGTCGTCGCGGGCGAGCGCACGAACGAGATTTTCATCGAAAACGGCCGCTTCCACGGAGCACTGATCGCGAAGGACCTCGCCGAGAAGCTGGGAAAAGGAACGATCGCTGCGCCTGTTGCCCCTGAACATACCTACGCTGCTGAATAGCCTCCCAGTCGTGTAATCTCTGTCGATACTGGCTATGGAGGATTCTTTTGGACGTTAGCATTCAGGAGAAAAGCTTTTCGTTTGGAATTGAATACGTCATCGAGACACCGACAACACGATTAGAGGCTCACAAGAAAATCCTTTCGCTCCTGCCGCACATTACGTTGCAGTCGGCTGACGATTCCACCCTTGCGACGATTACAGGCTGGTCGTTCCTGCGATCGAGCTTCACCATTGACCTTGCAGGTCGCGGCATCTACAAGTACCACACCGAGAAGCTATGGAAGGGCGTCGATATCTGCGAAGGAGACGGCGGCCCGTTTCATCTTTACGCACACAAGGGCGTGCGCTATTCAATCTTTCAGAATGACAAGCAAATAGCGGCATTTTCGAGAAACAGATTCATCATCGGCAACGGGCGTGAGTTTGATCTTCGCGTTAATTCAGGTGTCAATTTACCTCTAATCATCTCCATGGTTCTCTGCCTGAATACTGAAGACGATGATGATGAGACAAACAGTACTTTCACATATGACTTTGGCCAGCTTGGGCCGGAGGATCGTAAATTCGATGAAACCTGGCGACCGGATGATGAGCGAGCCTAGCTGACGACGCGCCCCCGGAAACCACGCATCCCGATCCACGTCAGCAGCGCCAGAAAGAAGACGAGAGCCGCCAGGATCCCTGAATCCGGCATGTGACCCATCGTCGGCGTGAGTGCGGCGCGCAGCCCTTCGCTGATGTACACGATCGGATTCACAAGCACTCCATACTGCAACCACCGCAGATGCTCGAGGGCGGCCCAGGGATAGTAGACGCAGCCGAGAAATGTAATTGGCACGACCACCACACCGAACACAAGCCCGATCTGCTTGGGCTGCACTGAGGTACCAATGGTCAGACCAAGCGCGCCCGAGAGCAGACTCGCCAATATCAGCACCGCGATGAGAAACGGCCAGTTCGAGACATGTGCAGACACCGGCGTGCTCGGAACGTAATACGCGAGCGGAAAGACCAGAGCCGCAGCGACGATGCTCTGCAGCGCGGAGAACACGATCTTTTCTGCGGCGACAGCTGCAATCGGCAATGGACACATCACGCGGTCGTCGATCTCTCGCGTGACGCCGAACTCCTGCGCCAGCGGCAGTGCAACCGCTGCAATGCCGGAGAACATAATCGCAACCGCCATCAGGCCCGGCAGTAGTACTGTGCCGAAGCTTCCTCCGCCGGCCGCAGCCATGTTTGCTGCCGGATTCAGCGCGGCGCCACCAGACATATGCGGCATCACGTAGGTGAACACAAACAGAAACAGTAGCGGGTTCATCCCCACGCGTACCAGGAAGGGCCCAATCTCGCGGCGCAGTACGAAGAGATCGCGAAGTACCAGCCCAAAGAACGCGCGGGAGTAGGTGCCGCGCCGCCTTGCCGCTTTCGAGCTTTCGACCGCTACTGCCACAATTCCCTCTGCCTTACTCGCGAAGATCGCGACCTGTCAGTCGGATGAATACGGTTTCGAGTGTCGGCTCGGCCGTCGCCACATCACGCAGGCCATAGGCATTCGCTGCTGTAATCACCTGCGGCAAAAGGCCCTCACGCGTTTGCGCAAGTACACGTAGTCCGTCCTCGGTTGGCTCAACACCTGTTACGCCGCCAAGCGCACGCAATTGTTGCGCAAGCTTCTCTCGATCCGCCGACTGCACAAGGTGCAGATCGTAGAGCTTGTCGCCACCCACGCTGGCCTTCAACGCAGCCGGTGTGTCCTCCACCAGAATCCTGCCATGATCGATGATTGCGACGCGATCACAGAGAGCATCGGCCTCTTCCATGTAGTGCGTCGTCAGCACGACCGTGATGTCCTCGCTCCGCAACGCGCGCACGGCATCCCACATCGCAATGCGGCTCTGAGGGTCGAGCCCTGCGCTCGGCTCGTCGAGAAACAGCACGCGCGGATGATGCGCGATTGCGCGCGCAATCTGCAGCCGCTGCGCGAGGCCGCCGCTCAACTGCTGTGGATAAGCGTCGGCGCGATCGTGCAGACGAAACTGCTCGAGCAATTCGTCCGTCCGCCGCCGCGCCTCAGCACCGCTCATGCCGAAGTACAGGCAGTGGAAGCGAATGTTCTCCGCGACCGTGCACGAGCGATCGAGCGTGTTGTACTGCGGCACCACACCAATGGCCCGCCGCGACATTGCCGGATGCGCCACAACATCGACGCCCGCGATATGCACAGTGCCAGCCGTTGGAACAGCGCGCGTCGTCGCAATCGAGATCGTTGTCGTCTTCCCTGCACCGTTTGGCCCCAGCAGGCCATACAGCGCACCCGGTGCAACCTGCAGGTCAATGCCGTCGACGGCGATCACCGGCGGTTTCCCGGTGTACACCTTGCGCAGGCCGCGAATGTCAACGATCGCTTCGGTCACGGGGCTCTTCCAAGGCACGATTCTACAGGTCCGCGCCCGCGCTGCCAGCGCAATTGACGGCGACATACAATAGCGAGTTGGTGCCATTTATGAAACCGATTCAGCAGGACGACCTCATCGAAAGCGTGCGCGCCGCGCTTCAGTACATCAGCTTCTACCACCCGGTGGACTACATTACGAACCTCGCCCGCGCCTATGAGCTCGAGCAGTCGCCGGCCGCGAAGGACGCGATGAAGCAGATCATCGTCAATTCGCGCATGTGCGCCGAAGGCCATCGGCCCATCTGCCAGGACACCGGCATCGTGACCATCTTCATCAAGCTTGGCCTGGAGTGCCACCTGATGAAGGGCGACGGACCCGCGACGATGACGCTGCAGGAGATGTGCGACGAGGGCGTGCGCGAGGCGTGGCTCGACCCGGACAACAAGCTGCGCGGAAGCATCCTCGCTGATCCTGCCTTCGGCAGGAAAAACACAAAGGACAATACGCCTTGCGTCGTTGAGGTCTCGCTCGTCTGTGGCGACAAGGTCGATGTCACGGTCGGCGCAAAAGGCGGCGGAAGCGAGGCGAAGTCGCGATTCGTCATGCTCAATCCGTCCGACTCTGTCGTCGACTGGGTGCTGAAGACCATCCCGACGATGGGCGCGGGCTGGTGCCCGCCGGGCATGCTCGGCATCGGCATCGGCGGCACGGCGGAGAAGGCGATGCTGCTCGCGAAGCAGAGCCTGATGGATCCGATCGACATGCAGGAACTCAAAACGCGGGGGCCGAAGGGCAACCTCGAGAAGCTGCGTGCGGAACTCTACGACAAGATCAACGCACTCGGTATAGGCGCACAGGGGCTTGGTGGACTTACGACCGTGCTCGACGTGAAGATCCTCGACTGGCCGACGCATGCGGCGAATCTTCCTGTCGCAATGATCCCAAACTGCGCGGCAACGCGACATGCGCACTTCGTGCTCGATGGCGATGGGCCTGTGTATCTCGATCCGCCATCGCTTGAGAACTGGCCGAAGATGACATACGAGGCGCACGGCGGCAAGCGCGTGAACCTCGACACGATCACGCGCGAGGAAATCGCCTCGTGGAAGCCAGGCGAGGTATTGTTGCTCAACGGCAAGCTGCTCACCGGTCGCGATGCAGCGCACAAACGCATGACCGACATGCTGAACCGCGGCGAGAAACTCCCGGTCGACTTCAAGAACCGTTTCATCTACTACGTAGGGCCGGTCGATCCGGTGCGTGGCGAAGTCGTCGGACCTGCCGGCCCAACAACCGCGACACGCATGGACAAGTTCACTCGGCAGATGCTGGAGCAGACCGGTTTGCTGGGCATGATCGGCAAAGCCGAGCGAGGTGTTGCGGCCATCGACGCAATTCGCGACAACAAGGCGGTGTACCTGATGGCAATCGGCGGCGCAGCGTATCTTGTCTCGAAGGCCATCAAGAAGTCGCGGATGGTTGCGTTCGAAGACCTCGGCATGGAGGGGATCTACGAGTTCGAGGTCGTTGATATGCCGGTGACGGTTGCGGTAGACAGCAAGGGCACGAGCGTTCATATCACTGGTCCGGAAGAGTGGAAGGCGAAGATCGCTCACAGCATGGCTGTCGGCGGAGTGCCGATTCTGGGACAGTAGAATCGCAATATTAATCGCCACAACAGGCAACGTTTTCTATCACTTCTATCATTGTGAGGTGACCCTGAAATGGGGCCACCTTTTGTACGTGTGCGTGCATCGGACTTGCTGGGCGCCCGTCGAGGCGCGCCGTCTGCTGTGAGGCTTCTGGCAGGCGCAGCTAAGGAGAGAAAAAAATGTCACGCAAGCTGAAAGGTTTTGCGATCGCGTCAACGGCGCTTTCGTTGCTGTTCGTACGTGTACCGACGACACATGGGCAGGAGCCGAATCCGACGACAGTTGCGCCCGGTGCGAAATCAGCGAACGTCGTCGCGCAGGGACCGAACGGGGTCTACATCTACCACGTGAAGATAGTGCAGCGAGAGCTGGATGCGGTGAACTACCTGAACCGCAGGGGGCCGACGAAGGTGAACTTTGTCGGCACCGAGTTGATGCCTCGAGCTAACGGCGACGCAAAGGTGGACTCGCAGACGGGAAAGACGCACATCGATGTGCATTTTTCAGGTCTCACACCTGCAAACGGATTCGGCAAAGAGTATCTGACGTACGTGCTGTGGGCGATCTCCGCCGATGGACGTCCGCAGAATCTGGGCGAGCTGGAACTTGCAGGCGACAAAGCAAGTCTCGATGTAACGAGCTCATTCCAGTCGTTCGGCATGATCGTGACCGCAGAGCCGTACTTTGCGGTCTCGCAGCCGAGCGATGTCGTCGTACTGAAAAACGTCTTCACCGACAAGACGCAGGGCGTGCTCGAAGAGGTGAACGTTCACTATCAACTGCTGCCGCGCGGACTGTACGCGAACACCGAAGGCGCCCACGCGAATCCGATGCCCGTGACGGATCGTGAGCACGTAGCGTTGCCGCTGTTTCAGGCTTACAACGCGCAGCGCATCGCGCAGTCCGTCGGCGCAGATAAGTACGCTCCGGACATCATGCAGGAGGTCCAGACCAACCTCCAGAATGCGCAAGCAATCCAGGACTCCAAGCACCGCGACGTGAAGATGGAGTTCACGGAAGCCCGCGAGGCGGTGGAGCGTGCAGAGGATGCGCGCCTCACCACGCTGCGCAAGCAGGATGAGGAACGGCAGCGCCAGGCGCAGGAGGCCAAGGAGCAGGCCCAGATGCAGGCGCAACAATCGCAACTGGCGGCGCAACAGTCACAGGCCGATGCGGACCGTGCGGCAGCGCAGAAGGCCGAAGCTGATGCGGCCCGTGCGCGTGCAGAGGCTGATGCAGCGAACGCTCGTGCGCAGGCGGCCGAGGCGCAGCATCAGGCCCAGCAGAGCAAACAGAGCGAGGAAGAAACTCGCGAGAAGCTGCGCACGCAGCTGAACTCCGTGCTGCAGACCACCGAGACAGCTCGGGGTCTGGTTATGAATCTCGGCGATGTGCTGTTCGATACGAATAAGTACACGCTGAAGCCGAACGCGCAGGTAAGCCTGGCGAAGGTTGCGACGATTCTCACGCTGTATCCGAACCTGAAGGTGCAGGTGGAGGGTTATACCGACTCGACCGGAACGCCTGCCTATAACCAGACGCTGAGTGAGAACCGCGCGGACTCTGTGCAGAACTTCCTGGTGCAGAACGGCGTGCAGCAGGTCAGCGTGACAGCTCAGGGCTACGGCGCAACGAACTTCGTAGCGGACAACGGAACGGCTTCTGGCCGGCAGCAGAACCGGCGCGTAAACCTGGTGGTTTCGGGTGCGTCGATCGGCGTGCAGACGACGGAACCCGGCCAGCCCGGACCGGCGGCGGCGGTGGTTCCACCGGCAGCGCCCGCTCCTCCACGGAATCCGACGGGAGTCTCGAACCCGCAGTAGCGCTCAAACGAACGAAGCCAATCACGAGGGCCGCGATGATTTCCGTCGCGGCTTTCGTGTATCTCTAAAAGAGAACGGAAGCGAGGAGGAACGTGAGCTACTCACTGGCAGGCAAGGTTGTGTTTGTGACGGGCGCGAGCGCAGGCATTGGAGCCGCGGCCGCGCGGGGATTTGCGCGTGAGGGCGCGAGGCTTCTACTGTGCGCTCGGCGGATGGACGAGCTGCGCGCGATGGAGCAGGAGTTGCGCGGCCTGGGCGCGAAGGATGTGCACAACTTCGAGCTGGACGTGCGCAGCAACGACAAGGTTGTAAGTGCAATCGAGTCCCTTCCAGACGAGTGGAAGCGCATCGAGGTGCTGGTGAATAACGCCGGCCTGAGCCGCGGGTTGACGAAGCTGTACCTCGACGAGATCCAGGACTGGGAGGAGATGATCGACACCAACGTGAAGGGGCTGCTGTACGTGACGCGTGCGGTGGTGCCGGGCATGGTGGAACGCGGAAGCGGGCACGTGATCAACCTGGGGTCGATTGCGGGCCACACAGCCTACCCGAACGGTGGCGTGTACTGCGGTACGAAGGCCGCGGAGCGGTTGATCAGCGATGGGCTGCGGATGGATCTGAATGGGACGCCGGTGCGCGTGACCTCGGTCGATCCGGGAATGGTGAAGACGGACTTCAGCAAGGTGCGCTTCCGCGGCAACGAAGAGCGCGCGGCGAAGACGTATGAGAATGTCGAGCCACTGACGGCAGACGACGTTGCGGATGTGATTGTGTGGACCGCGACGCGTCCGCCGCACGTCCAGATCCAGACGGTCATACTCACGCCGGTGGCGCAGGCAAACTCGTTTGTGCTGACGCGCGGTCCGCTCGACAGAAAGAGCTAGATCTTTATCGACCAGCCAAGCTGTTCGAGCTCGCGCTCGATAGTGGCGAGGGCGAGCTCGAGGGCGCTGCGGCGGTGAGGGCTGGAGGTGCGCTCGGAGAGCACACGCTCGCGCTTCATCTCGAGGTCCTGGATGCGTCGCTTGCGGTCGGCAGCGGAGTTGGCGTCGCCGGGGTCGCCTTCCGGCTTCGGTGCCACGCTCGCGGCTTGCTGTTCTTCGACGTTCTTGGATTCCCAGCCCTTCGACATACCTCTATGGTACGCCTCGGGTGCAAGCCGGGCGGCTACTGCTGGCGACCGAAGCGGTAGACAACGCCGAAGTTGATGCCGAGGTTGTTCTGCAGAGAACCGCCGGAAGGGCTGGTGAAAGTGGTCCCTACGTAGGTCGGGAGCACGCGGAAAGCGAGATTGGGAAAGACGTTGATGTCGGCGGCGAGGTTGAGGATGAAGGCCGGGCGGGCGCCGTCCTGCCAGAAGCCTGTCTGGACGTAAGTGAGGCCTTTGGAGGCTCCGGAGGAGTTCTCGATGCCGACACCACCGAGTGCCTGCGCGCTCAGAGCGTAGTGCAGAGTGGAGTAGAAGCGGTAGCTGGCGCCGCCGGTGAAGGCGTACTGATTGATCTGAGGGTTCGGGTTCTGGGCGACGAACTCGTTGCGAAGGGGCTTGCCGTTTCCGAACATGCCGCGCGCGTCACCAACGATGGAGAGCTTGGGGTTCAGGAAGTAGTGCGCAGCGAGATTCCAGGTGACCTCATTGTTCTTCTGCGTGTACTCGCCGGAGCGGAAGCGCATGTAACCGCCACCGCCGAAGACCTCCCAGCGGTGGGAGTAAGTGTCCGTGATGGTGCGCTGGATGCGGGCCTGGCGGCTGGCGTTGGTCTCATGCCGACCTCCCGGCTGTGGGGTCTGGGCGGCAGCGGAGGCAGTGATGAGAGTGACCGCTGCGAGAGCGGCGAGCTTTGCGCTCAGCTGGCCGCTGAGCTGGGCGGCGCAGCGAGCCGCGAACTTCCGAAGATCCATCGAGGGGAAACTCCTGCATTTCAAAACGTGGCGAGCGATAAGGTGCTCGCATCGTTCCATTAGAACATCGGAGTGAGAGGTGTGAACCCACCCCCGCTGTTTGTGGCTAAAGTCCTCTAAAAAATAGAGTTGCGGTTGGACTAGCTCTGCAAAGTCTTCATCCCCGATAGTTCCCTAGTAAGGTATCTGGAATCAGACACTTGAAGAGGCCAGCAGCCGCAGGGTTTGCGCCAAGAGTTTCGAGCTGCGAGCTACGAGTTCTCTACATCCATTCTACAAAATTGGCCGTAATTCACCTGCAGCGATTTCTCCATTGTTTATGCGGGCGTGAGACAGCTGGGGCTTGACAGGATTTTGGTGGCCCCGGCGCTAACGGATGGCGTAGGCGAGGCCGGCGACGAACTGGAAGGAGTTCTTGTTGTAGCCGGGCGACGGATTGTTGAGGTAGTTGTCGAGGACGCTGAAGGAGGCCCCCAGCTTCTTCCAGGTGGGAAGCACGACGCCTGCCGCGAACATCGCGGAGTAGGCGTGGGTGTCGTTCCAGGCCGGGATGTAGTTGGCGGCCTGAGTGAAGACGATCTTGTGCGGGAGGGCACGGTGGTAGGCCTCGCCGAAGATGCTGCCAACAAGGTCGAGCTCCGGCGCGGTAAAGAAGGACTGGCGCTCGTAGTGGATGTCGGTCTTGAAGTCGAGCTGCTGATGCTCGTCCTGAATCGCGGTCCAGCCGATTCCGCCGCCGTAGAGTTGTTGGAGGTCTAGGCCCTGGGCGTAGTTGTGATCGAAGGCCAGATTGCCGAGGGCGTAGAGGCGCGATGTGAAGTACGCGTCGCGCTCGGCGTCGGAGTGGAAGATGCTGGTCTTGGTGGTGGTGAAGGTAGCCAGGCCGGTTCCCACTGCAGGAGGCGGAATGACCTTTTGGTTTGCAGTGCCATAGGTCTGGTTGAGGTTGAAGGTGGTGCGATTGTGCAGCGGGAGGAAGGCGACCGTGGGCATAACGCGCGCCAGCGCGATTCCGGCGGTGAAGACGGTGGCGTCGTTCGTGGACCGCACGAAGGTGGCGCCGGCGTTGATGGCGCCGGTCCAGCCGTGCATGAAGCCGACCTCGTGATAGACCTCACGGTTGTAGAGCGGGGTGTCGACGACGTAGCCGACTTCTTTCACGGGGAGCGTGACGGGCGGCTTCTTCTCCGGCGCGACTTCGACGTCGCCCTGAGCAACCGTGACCTGTCCCTGACCGACGAGATTGCTCTTGCTGGGAGGACCTTTCTTGAGCAGAGAGAAGCTGCCGGCAGAGCGAAGCTCCTTGATCTTGTCGAAGGGGATGGTGAGCTCTCCGGCCATGTCGCTCTTGAAGATGACAGAGCCGCCGGTCGCGCGGACGAGCTTACCGGTGAGCTGGTCGCCGTTGGTGAAGATGAGGACGTCGGGTTGAATCTTGGTCGGAGGGGAGTTTTGCTGGGCAAGAGCAGCGGCGGCGAAGAGGATGGTCAGACCGAGGGCGGAGAGGGTTCGCAACAGGCGCAAGGTGTGGCCTCCAAAGTGGATTCCCTACATAGATGCGAGCCGAAAGGGTAGTGTATCGACTGATGAGAGAACCTTCGGGCTGTTACAAGATGTAAGTCCCTGGGTTCAATCCCATCCAGCAAGCTGGACGGGAGCCCTGTTGCGTGCCGGGGGAGCGGGCCGATAGTCTTGAGAGTGCCATGTATGAAGACTTTGTAGCGACAGACCGCTGGACCGGAGAGCCGCAGCACTGCGTGTGGAAGGGCACCGTGGTCGCCATTGCGACACGACACGCGGACGCGACGGATATTCGCTTTGCCGTGAATGGGCGGCCGCTGTGGATTGCCATGCCGAACGATGCATGGGTGGCGCAGAAGGCGCGCAACGGCAAGGTGATTACCGACTACCTGGCGGCACAGGCCGCGGGCCGCTACCTGAAGCAGTCGATTGAGAACGGCTATGACAACGGGCGCGAGTTTTACACGATGACCGTGGATGAGGTGCTGGAGGGCGTGGCTGCGGTGGCGAAAGAGATCGGCAATCGCGTGGACCTGCTGCCGAGTTTGCCGGTGATCAATCAGGATGCGCATCCGACGGAGCTGGATTTCAAGCTGCCGGGCGAGCCGGATACGCTGGCTGGCACGATGGGGCTTAAGCCAGGCGACAATACGCCGCAAGGTACGAGTCGTTAGTCGTTAGTAAAAACAACTGAGGAACCAGCATTGCGATATAGCCGACGGCAGTTTGTGGGACGGGCGGTGGCGCTGCCGTTTGCGCTGCGCGGATTGTCTGCAGGACAGGGGCCGGTCAGCAGCTCGCGGTGGGTGCTGCTGGGCACGGATACGGGCAAGGGCGTGTACCGCGCAGCGTGGAATGCGGCGACGGGCTCCCTGGGGCCGGTGCAGTTGGTGGGCGAGGCGGCGAGGCCGTCGTTTTTAGCGAAGCACCCGACGCTGCCGGTCGTGTATGCGGTGAATGGCGTGAGCGGCGAGGGCGCGGCGGTCTCAAGCTTCACACTGAATGCAGCGAGCGGGGGGCTGACGCCGCTAAACAAAGTGGGATCGCAGGGTGACGGGCCGTGCTTCGTGTCGGTGGACCCGACGGGCTCGATGGCATTTGTGGCGAACTACGCGGGTGGGAGTTTTGCGGCGTTTCGCGTGACGAATGTGGGCTCGCTGGCGCAGGCGATTGGGGTGTTCAAGTACACGCAGGCGACCCATGGGCCAGTTGCTGACCGGCAGGACGCGGCGCACATTCACTGCGCAACGATTGCTCCGGGCGACAAGTATGTGCTGGCGTGCGACCTGGGCGATGACGTAATTCTGATCTTTCCTGTGACGCCGGGGGCCGGCGATTCTGTGCGCGTGCCGATTCGTGTGGGTGCAAGGGCGGGCTCAGGGCCCCGGCACGTGGCGTTTCATCCGAATGGAAGTTTCGTTTATTGCATCCATGAGCTGGACTGCACGATCGATCTATACGACTGGCGGATGCAGCAGGGACAACCGGTGATGCGGCTGCGCGAGAACAGCGTGGTCTCGACGCTGGCGAAGGGCGCGAGCGCGAAGGGCAATACGGCGTGCGAGATTGTCATCAGCGATGATGGAAAATTTTTGTACTCGTGCACGCGGGGCGTGGACACGATTGAGGTGTGGCGGATTGATGAGAACGGCTATCTGACGGAATTGCAGAGGGTGAGCAGCGGCGGGAAGGTTCCGCGCTATATCGCGTTTGATCCGTCGCGCAGGTGGCTGGTGTGCTGCAATCAGGGCGCGGCGGGCAACGTGACGGTGTTCTCGCACGACGCGGCGACAGGAAGGCTCGGTGTGAAGCCGAAGACCTTTGCGGCGCCGACGCCGATGTTTGCACTGTGGATGTGATCAGCTCCGCTTGAGCGATTTGTTGTCGAGGACGAAGCGGTACTTGACGTCGTTCCTGAGGACGCGGTCGTAGGCTTCGTTGAGCTTGTCGTAGGTGGTGAGCTCGATGTCGGCGGCGATGTTGTGGTCGGCGCAGAAGTCGAGCATCTCCTGCGTCTCCTTCATGCCGCCGATGGCGGAACCGGCGAGTGAGCGGCGGTTGGCGACGAGGGAGAACGGCTGCACGGAGAGCGGCTTGTCGGGAAGGCCGACGATGCAGAGTGTCGCGTCGAGCTTGAGGAGCGCGAGATAGGCGTTCATGTCATGCGGAGCGGAGACGCAGTCGAGGATGAAGTCGAAGCTGCCGGCGTGCTTCTGCATGGCGGCGGAGTCCTTGGAGAGGACGACCTCGTCGGCGCCGAGCTTCTTTGCGTCGTCAATTTTGGACTCGGACGTGGTGAACTGGACGACATGCGCACCGAAGGCGTGCGCGAACTTGAGCGCGAGATGGCCAAGGCCGCCGAGGCCGATGACGCCGACCTTCTTGTTGGGGCCGACGCCCCAGTGGCGCAGCGGCGAGTAGGTAGTGATGCCGGCGCAGAGGAGTGGGGCTGTCGCCGCGAGGTCGATGCCGGGCTTGAGGGTGTGGACGAAGTGCTCGGGCGTGACGATGGTATCGGAGTAGCCGCCGTAGGTGCGGGAGCCGTCGCGGAGGGTGGCGTTGTAGGTGTCGCGGGCGCCGCCGTCAGAGCAGTAGACCTCGAGATTGTTGCGGCAGTTTGTGCAGTGCATGCAGCTCTCGACAATGACGCCGACGGCGGCGAGGTCGCCGGGCTTGAAGCGCGTGACGGCAGAGCCGACGGCGGTGACGCGGCCGATGATCTCGTGGCCGGGAACCATGGGGAAGAGCTCGGCGCCCCACTCGCCACGGACCTGGTGGATGTCGGAGTGGCAGATGCCGCAGTAGTCGATGGTGAGGACAACGTCGTCGGGATTGGGCTCACGGCGGTCGAAGGACCAGGGGGCGAGAGGCGCGGCTTTGGAGGCAGCGGCGTAGCCGAAGGATTTCATGGGGAGGCTCCTGGGGAATGTCGAGAGAGGCTGGAAGCTGCCTGCCTGCGGGTATTGTATCGGCGCGAGCGCCTACTGGTCGGCTTCGAGGACGGTAACGGGCTTGCCGGTGTCGCCGGCCTTGAGAGTGTCGGTGGTGACGACGAGGGTGACGCCGGGGCTGAGCGCTTCGTCGAGCGCGGCGCGGAAGTCCTGCGGCAGACGCACGCGGGCGCGGTCTTCGGCGGAGAGCGTGCGGGTTCCCTTCCAACTCTGGCCGGGGAGCGGGAGCTGCATCCAGTGGAAGCCGTCGGCGTCGATTTTGGTGAGGCTGTAGGCGGTGGTTTCGGTGACGGGGCCGGCGATATCGACGGAAGTTGACCCGATGAGGACGCCGTTGCGGAGCACGACGAGGCGCTTGTCCGCGGCACTGAGGATGAGCGACACCGGGCCGGTGGGCGACTTCTCCGGCTGCCAGATGGTGCCCTCCTGGTGCGTCGCGAGTTCCTCGTGAGCCCCGAGAAGGTTCGGAGTGGGCGCGAGGCGGGGGACGGTGTCAGAGTCGGTGACCACGACGGTCATCCCGAGTTTGGTAGTGCCGTAGAGAAGTTTTGCGAAGGCCCTTGGGCAGGCGCACGCAGCCATGCGAGGCAGGGTAGCCGGGCAGATTGCCGGCGTGCATTGCGATGCCGTCCCACGTGAGCCGCTGCATGTACGGCATGGGAGCGGAGTCGTAGAGATTGGAGTGATGCGTGACCTTCTTCTGCAGCACGGTGAAGACGCCGGTGGGCGTTTCGTGGCCCTTGGTGCCGGTGGAGACGGTGCTGACCCCGATGAGCACGCCATTGCGATAGACGAAGGCAAGCTGCCGGACGAGGCTGACGATGACGAGCACGGGGCCTGAGGGCGCGATTTTGGGCGCCCAGAGATACTGCCCGGGCTTCAGCTTTGCGATGGCCGCGGAGGGATTGGAGGCGTCGAGGTTCGCCTGCGCGTGAGAGCGCAGAGCGAAGGCTCCTTCGAGGGTGGTTGCCATTGTCAGGAAGAGGAAGGTTCGTCTGTGCATCGGAGAACCGGTGAATTACGTTCGCACCCATGGTAAGCGATGTGTTTAGCTGCTCGTTGAACGAAAAGGGCTGCGGTCTGAGCGTAACGAGGCGTTGCTATACTGCGCTGGTGCCGGTGGTTTCGATTACGCGTCTGCGGTTGCAGTCGTGGCGGTTCGTGCCGGCTTTTATGTGGTACGCGGTGCGATCGCGGATGCCGGCCATGCGGGCGGACGGTAACCGAGGGGCTGAGGCGATGCGGGAGCCCGGCAACATCTTCTGGACCGCGACTATGTGGGAGTCCGAGACAGATGTGAAGCGGTACATGATTGCGCAGCCTCATGGAGAGGCGATGCGAAGGCTGCTGAACTGGTGCGACGAGGCTTCAGTCGCGCGCTGGGCGCAGGATAGCTCGACGCTGCCGAACTGGCAAGAAGCGCATCACCGGATGGGGGCCGAGGGAAGGCGGTCGAAGGTGCGGTTCCCTTCTGCAGCGCACGAACGGTTTGAGATCCCGGCGCCGAAGGGCAAGGGCTGAGATCGCTTCACTTGAACTGGGCGGTATTGCACCCGATGGGTTACGAACCGAGATTGAAGTTGACGGTGATGATCGTCTTGACGGGAACAGGAATACCGCAGACTAGGAACGGATGATAGATCCACTGGCGAACGGCCTCCTGTGCGGCCACGGTGAGTTCTGAATCCGCGGGCTTACTGGGCTGCAATGAGACGATGCGGCCGTCTGCTCCGATGAGTGCGTCGAAGTTGACGCTGCCACCAACTCCTCGGGCTTTCGCTCCCACGGGATAGGAAGGTGACGTCTTCGACAAGATGGTGTTGATAAGATCCCTTGGTTCAGCGCTGATTGGACCGGAGAAGGCGCTCATGTCGCTGGCCGGCGCGAATGTATCGGGCTGAGGGGTGAAGGTCTCAAGCTTCGTTACCTTCGACTCTGCACGAAGAGTCTTCCCGGAGAGCACCTGGAGATTGACGGCAATCTCCCTAGACTGAAATGTTCCGGTCTGCCGGCGGAAGTTGATTACATCGCCGGGAGCATAACTAACGAGCAGGCTTTCTGTATCCCGCTTGAGACAAAAAGACAACTGGCGTCCCACAGAAATGACCGAGGTTGGGGGAGCCGGTAACGAAGGATTAATGCAATCAAGCGGCATTTTAGCGACTGAAGGCTTCTCCTCCGTCAATTTGACATCCGGGCGCAGGAACTCGTCTGGAATCGGATGAAGGATCTCGTCGACAAGCAGTTCGAGCCGAACGAAATCAGCAGCCTGACCGCTTGTGCGAAATAGGTCACCATTGTTACGAACTGTGGTGACTTGGACGCCGGCAACAGACTCGACCATCTTCGGGTTCTTGCCGTCGACATCGTAGAGTGTGATGTCCAATGCCATATGCCACGGGCGAAGTCCACTCGAATCCAACGAGGAGCGTTCAGAAGCGGACTTCAAGCGCGCAGCGAGTTGTGCCTTGTCTGCCGCATGCAATGGCGGAACAAGGCACAAAGCAGCCAGCAGTAACAATGGGAAACTTCTGTACGGAGTCATCCAGAGCAATGTATCGCAGGACTACTCGTTGTAGTGGAGGAGGCTGAAGACGTCGTGGTTGGGGAAGCGGGCGCGGCCTTTGAGGAAGTCGAGCTCGATGGCGACGGCGAGCGAGACGACCGTGCCGCCGAGGCGCTCGACGAGCTGGACGCTGGCTTCCATGGTGCCACCGGTGGCGAGCAGGTCGTCGACGATGATGACGCGCTGGCCGGGCTGAATGGCGTCCTTATGGATTTCCAGAGAGTCCGATCCGTACTCGAGGTCGTACTTCACCTTCTCGGTGGCGGCGGGGAGCTTGCCGGGCTTGCGGATGGGAACGAAGCCGGCGTTGAGGCGGTAGGCGAGCGCGGGGCCGAAGATGAAGCCGCGGGCTTCGATGCCGAGGACGACGTCGATCTTTTTGCCGATGTAGTACTGCGCGAAGGCGTCGATGAGCTGGGCGAAGCCGGTCTTGTCCTTGAGGACGGTGGTGATGTCGTAGAAGAGGATGCCGGGGCGCGGGAAGTCAGGGACGGAGCGGATGAGCTGCTTGAGCGGCTCGCAGTTGATGGGTTCGGGCATGGGGGCTTTCGGATGGTTAGTTGTTAGTCGTTAGTGGTTAGTGAAAGGCAGATGCTACCAGGCGCCCTGGATTTCGAAGTCTTTGAGCGCTGGCGGCTTCGGATTCTTCGAGCTCGTGCTCGATGATCTTGTCGACGCGGCTGCCGCGAGAGCCCTTTTTGTAGCTCGGCGCGAAGGTCGGCGAGGTCTTCGGGTGGGCCGGCGGCTAGGACCTCGACGTCGCCGGTGTCGGTGTTGCGGACCCAGCCGCGAAGGCCGAGCTCGGAGGCTTCGCGGTGGACGAACCAGCGGAAGCCGACGCCCTGCACGCGGCCACGGATGAGGAAGTGAAGAACCATCGGACGAAGGTCAGTGTCGCATTGTGCGGAATGTGAAGCAAGAAAGACGCGCCGTAGCGCGTCTTTCGCGTATGAGGTCCGCGAGAACTACGCGCGGGACATGTAGGCGCCTTCCGCGGTGTCGACGCGAATCTTTTCACCTTCGTTGATGAAGGGTGGGACCTGGACGATGAGGCCGGTTTCGGTCTTGGCGGGCTTGGTGACGGAGCTGGCAGTGGCGGACTTGATGCCGGGCTCGGTCTCGACGACGGTCATCTCGACGACCGTGGGGAGCTCGATGCCGACGGCCTTACCGTCATGGAAGCTGACGGAGATGAGCAGGTTGGGCGTGAGGTACTCGACGGCGTCGCCGAGGGTGTCATGCTTGAGGTGGGTCTGCTCGTAGGTCTCCTGGTCCATGAAGTAGTAGTCGTCGCCGTCGTTGTAGAGGTACTCCATCTTGACCTCGTCGACGATTACGCGATCGATGGGGTCGGGGGAGCGGAAGCGCTCGACGTACATGGCGCCGGTGCGGATGTTGCGCAGCTTGGCCTGTATGAAGGCGCGCAGATTGCCCGGGGTGCGGTGCTCGACCGAGAAGACGAGGTGCAGGTCGTCTTTGAATTTGATGATCATGCCGGGGCGCATCTGCGTGGCGGGAATCGCCATAAGGAACTCCTGAAAAATGTAGTGGATTGGCGGCCGCGCGAGGCGCGGCCCTACGGGTTCCATTGTAAATGGTGGGGACGGACGCAGTGGCTAGTGGTTAGTCGTAGTGGAAGGCGGGTTATCGGTATGCGGATGGAACATCTTGTGGAAGAGGTGGCCGATGGCGTGGAAGATGTCGTGGGCGCCAGGTGGGGTGGGTGGTGGCGCGGCGGAGGTGGCATCGCCGGTGCCGGTGGGTGAGCCCGCGGTTGAGCCTGTAGTTGGGGGGGGCTTCGGGGGCTCGACGGTGCTGGGCGGCGGGGTGTTGGGATGGGCAGCGTCGTAGGTGAAGACGGTAGAGACCTGGGTGTGCTTTTCGTCGGACGGAGCGGTGTTGGTCGGAGCGGGTGCGGGTGGCGCCAGACCCTGGCTGGCAGCGGCCGGGAAGGGGTGCTCGGCGGCGGCGACGGTGGGGGGCGTCGGTTGGCCGGGGTTCAACGCTGCTGCGACCTGCTGAACGGGCGGCGGCGGGGCTGGCGGACAGCCGCAGGGGCTGCGCTCGTTGTCGACAACCTCGCGGAGGCTGCCGTGCTCGAAGAGGACGTGCTGGCCGGGTATGAGGCGGTAGCTGGCGCCGGAGAAGGGGTCTGCGAGGGTGAGGACGGGCGCGGTGGTGCCGGAATTTTCGACGCAGGTGTCGCCGTTGGGCGTGACGCGGAGGCGGAGGTCGTAATGGCCGGGGTGCTCGAGGGTGAAGCGGATGTCCGGGGTGAGAATGACATCCTGCGGTTGTGTGGGCGAGTGAATCTCGATAGCCCCGCGGTCGAGGCCGAAGAGGAGGGAGTTCTCGGTGCCGGAGTGAAGCAGGTGGAACTGGCTGGTGGCGCAGACGAGGACCTCGCCGCCACGGGCGAGCGAGATGGCGGCGGAGTGGTCGTAGGCAGTGACGCTGGTGTTGGTGAGGAGGCGCGCGGTGTCGCCGCGGACCTCAAGACCGCCGGTGACGAGAGCGTCGTGGGTGGGGACGGTGCCCATGGAGACGGGCGCGGGCTGCTGGGCGGCCGCAGTAGCGGTGAGAAAGAGCGCGGCGGCGAGCAGGTTGTGACGCATGATCACGAACAGCGTATCGCACCACGGGGTAGGAAGCATCGCGGAATCCCGGCCGGAGTGGCGCGAGTCTGTCCCGATGCGAGGGTGTTGGCTGTGTGCAGCGAGATGTGCGTCCGGTCAAATTCGGAGAATGCATCGTTGACTGCGGCAGCGGACGATGCTATCCACTGTGCGCACCATGACTAAATCCTGACGAGGTGACCACTATGGAGATCTGCATCACTATCGGCGGAAAACGGCACTGTTTCTGGATACCCATCTACCTATATCCGATCAAGATTATTAAGGGTCCCGGGCCGGTCAACTACCAGGCACTTATCTCCGACGCTACGGTGGTTGGCACTGTGCGCGAGGCCGCTAAGAACGTCGAGGATCGCGAGGTAAGAGCGGCGCTGGAGAACGGCGTCAACAACGCAGTGAAGGCGATGCAAGGGCGTGCCGGAGAGGGCGTTACTGTCAGCTTGGGATCGGCGAGCCAGTAAGCGAAGAAACGAGGCGGGGCGAACAGCCACGGTGCTGTTCGTTCCGCTTTTTCTTCCGGGGTGAAGGCCTGACCTCTGCAACCCCATCGGCGGGGCCACCGGTAGCGATTATTGTCGCAGGAAGTTGGCGATGAGGCGCTTGCCGTGGTCGGTGAGGACGGACTCGGGGTGGAACTGCACGCCTTCGATGGGGAGGGTTTTGTGGCGGAGGCCCATGACGGTGCCGGGATCGGGCGCGCCGGTGCCGGAGGCGACGCGGGCGGAGATCTCGAGCGAGTCCGGGATGGATTCTTCGCGGACGATGAGCGAGTGGTACCGCGTGCAGGTCATGGGCTGCGGGAGGTCGCGGAAGACGGTGCGGTTGTCGTGCTCGATGGGCGAAGTCTTGCCGTGCATGAGCTGCGGCGCGCGGACGACCTCGGCACCAAACGCCGCGCCAATAGCCTGGTGACCGAGGCAGACGCCGAGGGTGGGGATCTGCTCGGCGGCGGGAAGCGCGGCGAGGCGCTGGATGAGCGGGATCAGGATGCCGGCGTCCTGCGGGGTGCAGGGGCCGGGCGAGAGCAGGATGCGCGAGGGGCGCAGGGCGACGATTTCGTCGGGGGTAATCTCGTCGTTTCGTTTGACGACAATCTCGCTCTCTCCAAGCTCGCCGATGTACTGGACGAGGTTGTAGGTGAAGGAGTCGTAGTTGTCGAGGACGAAGATCATCGCTGCTTCCCATTGTATGCGGTGGGCAACGGCGGGAGGACGGGGGAAGTCCTACAGAGCATGTGGTCAACGGATACGAAACGGATGAAACACTTTGCAGCGATGGTGCTGATTGGCGATGGTGTGATGGCGCTGGTGCAGCCAAGGCGGGATGCGCGTGCATGGACGAAGGGGCCGAGAGCGTGGCGAGAGTCGATGCAATGGCTTGCGGAACGGCCTGCCTTAACGCGGGCGATCGGGGCGGCGCAGATTGTAGGTGGCGTGCTCTGGGCGTTGAATGAGGGCGAGGAGTAGACTGTCAGCCGTGTAGTGGGATCAAGAGGTTGTCGGGTTGTCGGGCTCAGGAGGACCTGAACCATGACTCAGAACCTTTCCCGCCGAAATTTTCTTGCTGGCGTTAGTGCTGCCAGCCTGCTCGCGACCAGCGATTTGCATGCGCAGCAACCCGGGCCGGCGACTCCGGATGCCGCACTGCAGAGATTGATGGACGGCAACCGGCGATTCGCGGCCAACCAACTGACGAGTTTCGCAGATGACCTGAAGATGCTGCGAGATCACACCGTCAACAAGCAGGAGCCGTTTGCTGCGGTGCTCTCCTGCGCGGACTCGCGCGTGCCGGTGGAATTGGTCTTCGATCAGACGATCGGGCATATCTTCGTAACGCGCGTGGCTGGGAACCTCATCAACGCGGAGATCGTGGGGAGCCTGGAGTATGGCGCCGCGGTGCTGGGCGTGAAGGTGCTGCTTGTGATGGGGCATGCCAATTGCGGCGCGGTGACCGCGGCGGTGGCAAAGAAGGCGGTGCCCGGACAGATTGCGTCGCTGTATCCGCACCTGGAGGCGGCCGTCGAAGGTGGCGGGAGTGCCGAGGACATCATCAAGCGAAATGCGGTGATCCAGGCAAACCTGCTGGCGAAGACCTCGACCGTGCTGGCTCCGATGGTCAAGGAAGGCAAGCTGAAGATCCGGGCCGGCTATTTCGCGCTCGCGACAGGCATGGTGACGCTGCTGTAGAGCTGCGAAAAGCCGTCCCTGAAGAAGCTGCTGCCGCAGCCGTACTAACCTAGTAGGAAAGCTCGAGTGCCGCTTCTGACGCTCCGGCCCACTTCTGCAAGGACGAACAATGGTTGCCATTCAATTGGAGTATGAGGGAGACCTGCACTGCAAGACAGTGCACGGGCCTTCGAGGACCGAGCTTTACACCGATGCGCCCAAGGACAATCAGGGTCGCGGGGAGAGCTTTTCGCCGACGGATCTGACGGCGACGTCGCTGGGCAGTTGCATGCTGACGACAATGGGTATTCTTGCGCGCACGCTGAATCTCGATATGAACGGCGCGACGGCGGTGGTTGAGAAAGAGATGACGAGCTCGGGGCCGAGAACAATTCAGCGGCTGACGGTGAAGATCAAGATGCCGCATGCGCTCGGCGAGGAAGATCAGCTGAAGCTGGAGCGCGCGGCGCAGACCTGCCCGGTGGCGAGGAGTCTGCATCCGGATGTGGAGCAGGTGGTCGAGTTTGCGTGGGGATGAGACCGAAACACGCCTGATTCGCTGTTGACATGCTGTTCATCCTAACATTTGAGGCGGAAATAGTGACTCATCCTAATGCCAACTGTAACGACTCCTGCTATTGCGAAAGATACCATCTGAAGCTGTTTGATGGTCCGGACTGTCGGCATGCATTTTGGCCAAGTTAGGATCCGATCAAGCTTTGCGATCCTTCGGTCCAGTTCAGCTCAGCTGTCGTGAGCGCCATCGGAGGAGGCCGCTGCGCTTGGCCGAGCGTGCAAGCGCATTCTTTCGACCGGTAAGACTTTAATTCTGTTCCTTAGACTTTCATCCCCTGCTGTTGCTGCTGCAGGAAGCGATTAGAATCTTGGCTAGCCAGATAATTGCGATCGGCGACAGCCAGAATCTTCTCGCGGTCGTCTTCATCGAGTCCTTACAGTACTTCGTCACTAATCTCGAGGGTCCAGAGCCCATAAAAATTCGGCAAGTGCCAGGCTTTGTCGTTTCCTTTAAGCTACTCTTTGTCGCCCTTTGAGCTTCGGCATCTCGTTGCCCTTGGGCAGCGTGATGAGGCCGCTGTCGGCGTAGGTGAGGAGTTTGGCGCGGGTGTCGGTGATGTCGAGGTTGCGCATCGTGAGCTGGCCGATGCGGTCGCGCGGAGAGAAGGCGGAGTCGGTCTTCTCCATCGAGAGGCGCTCGGGGTGGAAGGTGAGGTTCAGTGAGGTTGTGTTGAGGATCGAGTAGTCGTTGCCGCGGCGGAGCTCGAGCGTGACCTCGCCGGTGACGGGCTTGGCGACCCAGCGCTGGGCGGCCTCGCGGAGCATGATGGCCTGGGGGTCGAACCAGCGGCCCTGATAGAGGAGGCGGCCGAGCTTGCGGCCGTTCTCGCGGTATTGCTCGATCGTGTCCTCGTTGTGGATGCCGGTAATGAGGCGCTCGTAAGCGATGTAGAGAAGCGCGAGGCCGGGCGACTCGTAGATGCCGCGTGATTTCGCTTCGATGATGCGGTTCTCGATCTGGTCACTCATGCCGAGACCGTGGCGGCCGCCGATGCGGTTCGCTTCGAGCATGAGCTCGACGGGGTCTTTCAGCTCCTTGCCGTTGAGCGCGACGGGCCAGCCTTCTTCGAAGCGGACGGTGACCTCTTCGGCCTTGATCGATACGTCGTCGCGCCAGAAGGCAACGCCCATGATGGGCTCGACGATCTTCATCGAGGTGGAAAGATGCTCGAGGTCTTTCGCTTCATGTGTGGCGCCGAGGATGTTGGAGTCGGTGGAGTAAGCCTTCTCGGCGGACATCTTGTAGCCGAAGCCGGCCTTCTGCATGAAGGCCGACATCTCGGCGCGGCCTCCGAGCTCGTCGATGAAGGCGGAGTCGAGCCAGGGCTTGTAGATCTTGAGCGCGGGATTGACGAGCAGGCCGTAGCGGTAGAAGCGCTCGATGTCGTTGCCCTTGAAGGTGGAACCGTCGCCCCAGATGTTGACGTCGTCCTGCTGCATGGCGGTGACGAGCATCGTGCCAGTGACGGCGCGGCCGATGGGCGTCGTGTTGAAGTAAGTGACGCCCGCAGTCGAGATGTGGAAGGCGCCGGACTGCAGCGCGGCGATGCCTTCGCGGACAATCTGCGCGCGGCAGTCGATGAGGCGGGCGTTCTCTGCGCCGTACTCGAGCGCCTTGCGCGGGATCTCGTCGTAGTCGGCTTCGTCGGGCTGACCGAGGTTCGCGGTGTAGGCGTAGGGGTGAGCGCCATGGAGCTTCATCCAGTGCAGCGCAGCGGAGGTGTCCAGGCCGCCGGAGAAGGCGATGCCGACCTTCTGGCCGACGGGCAGATGTTCAAGAATGACAGACATGGGGGTGCGAACCTCAGAATCTTTGCGGAAATGTTCCGGTCTTATTTTACGGGCTGGAGCGAAGGCACACGATCAGCATAGCGCCGTGGTTGCGATGGCATGGCTCGGTTAGTGACGCACCCGGATGAGCAGAGCGCTCTACTGCAGGGGCGCATCCGGTGATGCGATCGCGATATTGAAGCGTGTCCGTAGTTCTTCGATATAACGCCAGCTTTCCCAATCTTTGGGCTTCACACCGTCAAGTCCGAGGAGGAACGAGGCAGCCTCTTCATATAGGACGCCATATTCATCACGATCCAGTTCCTCAAGCACAACGGGAAGAACGCGTAGGTCCTTACGTTTGGCGAGCCCAACAGCAGCTTCTGCGCGAGTATCTTGATCGGTGTCTGGGAGCCGCTCGAACAGTGCGCCGCGAATGGCCTCCGAGTCCGCCTCAGACTGTGTTCCTAAACCAAACGTGGCCCAGTCCCTCACGTCGGAATCGGAGTCGCGCATGAGTTGCATGAGAGTAGCGATGACATCCGTTTCTTTGCCAAGCCCACTTGGAAGCGCCCATGCTACGGCGTAGCGGACGTTTTCATCAGGATGCTGGCTGAATAGCAGAATGGCGCGAATGCCCTCGGACTCACGCAAATGTCCAAGCGCAACGATTGCGGCATCAAGAACCAAAGGGTCTGACTCATCCTTCAACAGCTCTAATAGCGAATCAAGGCGCTCGGGAATGAGAATGGCGCTTGGTTCTGTCGATACGCCGAGTTGCCCGAGAATGTCTGCACCTCTGGCTCGGTGAAGTGCTTCGGAAGAACTCGTCAGGGCAACGGCTTTGTCGAAAACTTCTTTATTGCCAAGCTTGTGGAGCTGACGAACCGCTTCCCAGGCAGCCTCGTCTTCTCTATCGCCAGAGAGAGAAAGGCGAAAGAGATCGCCAACGGTTGCGGAGCTCATGACTGGCGGGCGCGCTCAATCGCGCGGACGACGGCGGCCGCTTTGTTACGGCACTCTTCTTCTTCGCGCTCGGGGACGGAGTCGGCGACGATGCCGGCGCCGGCCTGGATGTGGCCGCGCTCGCCATCCATGAAGAGCGTGCGGATGGCGATGCAGGAATCTAAATTTCCGGAAAAATCCGCGTAGATAATTGCGCCGCCGTAGACGCCGCGGCGGGCGGGCTCGAGCTCCTCGATGATCTCCATGGCGCGGATCTTGGGTGCGCCGGAGAGCGTGCCCGCAGGAAAGCAGGCGCGCAGAGCGTCAATGGGCGCGAACTCGGAACGGAGCGTGCCTTCGAGCGCGCTGACGAGATGCATGACGTGCGAGTAGCGCTCGATGAACATGAGGTCCTTGACGCGCACGGTGCCGAAGTCGGAGACGCGGCCGAGATCGTTGCGGCCGAGGTCGACGAGCATGACGTGCTCGGCAACCTCTTTGGCGTCGGCCCGGAGATCGGCTTCGAGGGTGCGGTCGTGGGATTCATCGGCGCCGCGCGGGCGTGTGCCCGCGATGGGGCGGTACTCGACGTTGCGGCCGTGGACGCGGACGAGGAGCTCGGGCGAGGAGCCGACGATGTGCGCGCGACGGGCAGTTTCATTCGGCGTGCTTCCCTGCCCTGCGAGGTTGAAGCGCAGGAAGTACATGTAGGGCGAGGGATTGACGATGCGGAGCGAGCGGTAGATCTCGAAGGGGTCGACGCCGGGCGTGCAGTCGAAGCGCTGCGAGAGGACGCACTGGAAGACGTCGCCGGCGCGGATGTATTCCTTGGTGGTCTCGACGGCGCGAAGAAAGTCTTCGCGAGCGGTGCGCGGAGTGAGTTCCAGAGGCTCGGGGATGCTGGCGCGCGCCGGCTTCTGGAGCGCGGCTTCGAGGAGAGCTTCGAGGCGATCGAGGCGGTCGTTGGCGTCGTTGTAGGCGTCGCGAACCCGGGTCTCCAGGTCGATGAGTTGGGGATCCGGATTGGCTGGTTGGAGCGGCGTGCGTGCGCCCGCGGTGACGATGAGGTGGATGGCCTTGCGGACGTGGTCGAAGGCAAGGACCTCGTCGAAGAACATGAGGTGCGCGTCGGGCACGTGGAGCTCGTCGGCGGCGCGGGCAGGCAGGTGCTCGATCTGGCGGACGATGTCGTAGGCGAAGAAGCCGACCGCGCCGGAGGTGAAGGGCGGAAGGCCGGGCAGGCGCGCGGGGGTGTGACCGGCGAGCGAGGACTTGAGCTCGGCGAAGATGTCGCCGGGGCGCGTGACCGGGGACGCGCCGGGGGTGGTCTCGGTGATGGTGCTGCCGGCGGCCGTCATCGTGCGGAAGGGCCGGATGCCGATAAAGGTGTAACGGCCGATAGTCTCGCCGCCTTCGACGGATTCGAGCAGGAAAGCCTCGGGTTCGTGGGCCGCGACGCGCAGGAAGGCGGAGACCGGGGTCTCGAGGTCGGCGGCGACGGTGCGGGTGACCGGAACGAGGGTATGGGTGCGCGCGAGGCTTGGTGAATTCGTTAAGGTTGGGCGTGGTTTGGGTGCGCGCGGCAGGATTTCTATGAGGATATCGATGGCGGAAATGAGGGTGCCGGACGGGGTGCGCGGGTCATTGCCTGTCCCAATATGTGGGCCTAGAATCGGCGGGGTTTGGACGGGGGCTGCGCGAAAATCGGCCCCGCAAGACGGTATTGTTCCGCCTCCGGTAGAGTGTGGGGCGCGTCATAAAGACATGGGCCCGCAGCACGGAGGAGGAGCGATGGCCGAAGAACAACTGGTACCCGGAAAAGCGGCGCTAACGGCGCGTCCGGATTCCGTCAACACGAGAACCGCGGCAAACAAGCCGGGTGCTCAGAAAGAAGCGGGCATGCTAACAGCAGAGGTAACGGCTCCTATCTCCATTGAACAAGAGACCAACCCATGGGAGGCACAGGCGGCACGGTTCGATTTAGCTGCAAAGAAGTTGAATCTGGATCCTGGTATCTGGAAGGTGTCTGCGGTATCCGTCGCGCGAGATCATCGTGCATATTCCGGTGGGGATGGACGACGGAACGATTGAGGTCTTCACAGGCTATCGCGTGCAGCACTCGGCCTCGCGCGGGCCGTGCAAGGGCGGGATCCGCTATTCGCCCGACGTGAGTCTCGACGAGGTGCGAGCGCTGGCCAGCTGGATGACGTGGAAGTGCGCGGTGGTGAATATTCCCTTCGGCGGAGCCAAAGGCGGCGTCATCTGCGATCCGAAGACGATGAGTCAGGGCGAATTGGAGCGGCTGACGCGACGATATACCGCCGAGCTGATTGAGTTCATCGGGCCGGAGAAGGACGTTCCCGCGCCGGACATGAATACGAACGAGCAGACGATGGCGTGGATTATGGACACGTATTCCATGCACATGCGCCAGACCGTGACGAGCGTCGTGACGGGCAAACCGGTGAGCCTGGGCGGCTCGCGCGGGCGGCGTGAGGCGACCGGGCGCGGCGTTAGCGTAGTGACCGACCAGTCACTGAAGCACCTGAACATGACGCCGGAGTCGACGAAGGTGATTATTCAGGGCTTCGGCAATGTGGGCTCGAACTCGGCCAAGTTGCTGTGGGAGAAGGGCTACAAGATCATCGGCATCGGCGAGTACGATGGCGCGCTGTTCAACGCGAACGGCATGGACATCAGCGAGCTGCTGGAGTGGAAGGCACGGCACGGCACGATCCACGGCTTCAAAGGCGCTGAGGCGGCAGACAAGGATGAGTTGCTGACGATGAATTGCGATGTGCTCATCCCGGCGGCGACGGAGAACGTGATTACCAGCCGAAATGCCGACCGGATTCGCGCGCGGGTTCTCATCGAGGGAGCCAACGGCCCGACGACTACCGTGGCGGACGACATCCTGCAGGAAAAGGGCGTCTTCATAGTGCCGGACATCCTGGCGAATGCCGGCGGCGTGACCACGAGCTACTTCGAGTGGGTCCAGGACCGGATGGGCTATTTCTGGACCGAGGAAGAGGTCAACCAGCGTCTGGACCGGATTATGGTGGACAGCTTCAACGACGTGTTGCAATATGCGGTACAGCACGGCGTCAACAACCGGATAGCGGCGTATATGCTGGCGATCGATCGCGTGGCGTACACGACCAAACAGCGGGGAATGTACGCGTAAGTTCCCAGCCGGCCGCATTCGGGGCGCTTCGTTGAGGTGGATTTGCGACCCTGTCCTGATTGCGGCCAGCGCCGGTTTCAACGTCTCCATCGCGTAGGTTGGTGGGAGCGCTGGATTTTGACGATCTACGGGCTGTACCCGTGGGTTTGCAGAAATTGTGGGCACAAGATGTATCGCTTCAAGGAGCATGCCTCAACATTTGAGGGCGAGGAGAGCTGAGGCTTCCGCCGCGCCGGGTCACGACGTGTTGTGTCAGAATGACAGTGTTTGACGCGCAGAGAAGCGCGTCGCGGCGAGCCGCCAGTGAACCTGCCCAACTACATTACGCTGAGCCGTATCGCCGCTGTTCCGGTGCTCATCTGGATATTGAGCCCGAAGTTCCCTTTCCAGAACATACACGGCGAGCAGGAGATTATTGCCTCCGCGGTCTTTATCCTCGCGTCCATCACCGACGGCCTGGATGGCTACCTGGCTCGACGGCGAGGGCAGATTACAACGCTCGGTATGCTGCTGGACCCCCTGGCTGACAAGCTGCTGGTGACGGCGGCGTACATCGTGCTGGTGTCCTACAATCCGCGCGTAGTGGTGCCGTGGATTGCCGTGCTGGTCATTGGGCGCGAGTTCCTCGTGAGCGGTCTACGCTCCATTGCCGCAAGCGAAGGCTTCACTATCGAGGCGAGCGAGATCGGCAAGCTTAAGACGGTGATCCAGATCGTCAGCGTAGTCGCGGCAATCCTGAATCATCGCTGGGATTACTGGAACTTCGGCGGGTTCATTGTCGGCGTCCACCTGATTGCGGTGACTGCAATCTACTGGATGGCCACGGTGTCGATCATCTCCGCGGTGGACTACTTCGTGGGCTTCTGGAAGAAGATCGATCACGCGAGCGGCCGCCGGCGGAGACGGAGTTCGGTGCTGAGCCGCAGGAAACGCGCGGCGCTGGAACAGGGCGCGAATATCAAGCTGCAGTAAAAAAGTTCGACAGATAACTTGCGGGTGTTACATCGGTGTGAAAACCGCCGATGATATCGGTTGACCATCCTCGCGTGGCAGGGTAGAAGGTAAGCATTCTTCTCACGCCAGGGCCCCGCTCAAGCAGAGGTCTCAACATGGCCACCAGTCCGTCGCCCGGATTTGCAAGTTCGGCCTGTCCGAACTGCGGCTCTTCATCGACCGTCCGTATCTTTCGCCGCGATACGACCCGCGAGTGGTACCTCGCCCGATGCAACGCGTGTAAACAGCACTACACGGACCCGCAGCCGACCCTGGATGACATCGTGAGCTTTTATGGCGATGGCTACCATGAAGAGCTGCTCACGGTGGAGCATACCCGCGCAGCGTTCGGTCCCAAGTTCGAGTCCTATATCAACTGGATTGCACCGCATCTGCGTCCCGGCGGCCGGACCCTGGACATCGGCTGCAGCACCGGCCTCTTGCCTTGCCTGCTCAAAGAGCGCGGATTTACGGCCGAAGGGCTGGAACTGAACAGCACGACAGCGAAGTTCGCCAGAGACCAGTTTGGGATCCCGGTGACGAGTCAGCCCTTCGAGACAGCCGAGTACGCGCCCGCAAGCTTCACCCTGGTCTCGATGACCGACGTGCTGGAGCACTCACTGAGTCCCATCGCCACGCTGGAACGCGTGCACGGCATCCTCGAAGATGGCGGCCACGCACTGATCACGTTTCCCGATATCAGTTCGGTCGAGTCACACTACTTCCACACCGTCGCTCGCCTGACAGGCCGCGACTGGCTATGGCAGAACTGCCATGTTCCTCTGCACACATGGGAGTTCACGCGTCCCACGGCTGAGGCGCTCTTTCACCGCACGGGATTTCGCGTTGCGGCGTTCCGACGCGGCCATGTGGTGCTGGAGGAGAAGCGCGGAGGGCTGCTCAGCATGCTCTACCTGCCTTCGCGAATGCTCACAGTGCCACCACTGTCGCGACTCCTGGGAACACAACTGGAGTTTCTGATCCAAAAGCAGTAACGGGCACAAGCGAAAGGCCCCGGCAGGTGCCGATGCCTTTTCGTCTGTGCAGTTGAAACGTTCTTATGCGTGAGCGCGATGAGACTGCTCGCGATGGACGAAGTGATACGGCGGCCAGGGACCGGAGAGCTGCATGGAGCAGTCCTTCATCTGTAGGGTCGCCGAGCTGTACTTGTTCTGGTAGCGCTCCACCGTCTTCTTGTCGACGAGGTGAGCGATATCGAGCAACATCTTTCCGGAGTCCATGCGGCGGCAGGTGATCTCTTCCGCGAGCGGTAGAAACATGCGGTGCATCTGCACGGAGAGCGCGCGGGCACGCGACTGACGCTCGCGCTGCCGGCTGGCTGATTCACGCAGATGCGAGAGATACTCCTGCCCGGCGTGGTGATGGTTGACGCCGTTGCGGGACTCAGGGCAGATGTCGTCGACGAGGACCTTCAGGTGCATCTCCGCCTTGCCGCGGAGACGCTCCACGTTGGCCAGGAAGTGACGCTGGTTGGAGCGGACGGAACGGCGCATGGCGTCGTCGTCCTCAAAGGTGGTGCCGAACCGGAACGGAAGGACAGTGGAACGGTCAAAGCAGCCGGAGATGACGCGGGCGTGATCTCGGGCAGCAGTTTGGGCTTCAGCACCGGTCAGGCGTGCGGCGTCCTCGTGGAGATGCTCAGAGACGACGACGGCCAGATCGGCTGCGGGAAAGAGGAAGATCTGGTTTCCGAAGAGGCCGGTGACCCCAGAGAGGGGCATCGGACGGCGGTGACGGGCTAACTCAGAAAAAGCGCTACGTTCAGCAATGCAATAGGCGTACCATGCCATACCTTGTGGTACTCCTGTTTTGTCGCGCCGGAGCCAGACCAACGGGCGCGGAGAAGTGGCCTTGCAACATTAAAGAACCTTTGACCAACTAGCGCCGGGTATCCGGTCTGACATGCTCCGGAAGATGTGCACTGTTTCGATTGCGAGCCAGATACTATGCCCGTCGCAACACGATTGGCAAGGGGGTTTTAAAACACCGAAAGATCAAGCAAATTGGCGCATAAATTGCCCGCGGAAACGATTTCAATTGGGATAGTTCCGAACAGGTAAGACCGGTCTCCGAGCACGGCCGTTCGGCACCCGGAAAATAGCCGGCTGGTACACTTGAGGTTGCGCCTGCGGGTGGGCTCGCGCAATAAGAGATTCTTCAAGACGGGAACAACGAACCACGTGGACAACGCAACCAAGCGACAGCTAAAGAAGCAGGACCAGTTCATCACCATGACCGAACACGGGGTGGACTGGGCGAAGCAGAACACACAGCAGGCAATCATCATTGGCGGGGTTGTAGTCGCCCTGATTCTGCTGATTGTGGGCGGATACACGCTGTTCAACCACCGCACGGACGCGGCCGCGAATGCCTTCGGCGATGCGATGCAGACCTACCAGGCGCCGCTGGCCTCGCAGGCACCCAACCTGCCGCCGGGGATCAAGACCTTCCCCGATGCGAAGGCTCGTGCCGCCGCAGCGAACGCGCAATTTCTTGCGGTTGCCGATCAGTACGGGATGACGCAGCCGGGCAAGATGGCTCTCTACATGGCGGGCGTGACCTACATGGACGAGGGCAACAACGGTGCAGCCGAGGACGCGCTGAAGAAGGTGTCCGGCAGCTGGAACGGCGATACTGCGGCGCTCGGCAAGTCGGCACTGGCGGGACTCTACCAGCAGACGGGGCGCAACGCTGACGCGGAGAAGCTGCTCGAGGAGCTAGGCAAGGGCAGCGCGGCGACTGTGCCGCCGTTCTCCGCACAGATCCAGCTCGGTGATCTGTATCAGACCGAAGGCAAGACCGCGGACGCCAAGCGCGTTTGGGCGCAGGTGAAGGACAAGGACAAGGATCACCAAGGGCAACCCGGGACCCGCTGCGCAGGTCGCCTCCGAAAGACTGAATCCGCAGCCCGCCGGTCCGGGCATGATGATGGGCCAATAGCTCAGGAGTCGAAGAAAACAGAAAGGCCGCTCTCACGAGCGGCCTCTTCTTTTGGTCCGTCGCAGTTTAGAGAAATCCCTGATCATCGCCAAGATTCGATGCCGTCGCCTGCGGGCTGACCGCGCTCAGCGGCTCGGCTGTGCCACCCGGGCTGCGAAGTCGCCCGATCGACGTCCAGATGTCGGGCTTGGCCGCATTCACCTGTGGCGGAGTCCATTGCGGCAACTCGAGGCGCAAGTAGTGTGCCATCGAACAGGCATGCGGTTCGTAGAGTTTGCGCAGACCATCGAGACGGGCGCGTACGTTGATATCGCCGCAGAGAGAGATGCCTGCCTGGCGCAGCAGATCGCACAACCGGCTGAACTCATCGTCGTTGAGCCGCGTGAATCCACCTTCGCGAAGTTTCTGCTCGGCCTTCTCGCGATGGAAGACGTGGCCGATGTCGACCAGAACGTGCCTGCCTACAGCGAAGGTGAGTTGCGCCTGGCGCTGCGCCGGGCCTTCCACCGACGTGATGAGAAGCGCGCACGTGTCGAGGACTGCGGTAAGCGCGGCGAGCCAGCTCTGATTGTCGTGCTGCGAGCGGTAGTAACAAAGAATGGGATACGAGATATGCGTCTCGAGCATCGTCGCGCTCCAGCGCTCCCACTCCGCGAGCAATTTATTCAGCGCCTGGTCTCCACCATCGAAGTGATGACGAAGCAGGAGTTCGCCCGCAGTAGGCGGAGACCCAGCGCGTGCATCGAGCAGCGCCACCTCCATCTCGCGCGCAGAAAACGCAGAGTACAGCACCGGCAAATAGCCAATCACCAGTGCAATGAAAGCCGAGGCCTGTCCCAGCCTCCACGACGATCAGGAAGCGTATTGCATACCTCGCAGGAATGACGTCGCCAAGCCCGAGCGTGAAGAGTGTCGAACCACTCACGTAGAAACAACTGCGGAGACGCCCGATGGCCGTAACTGGATGCCAGGGATCTGTCAACGGATCATGCAGGCCGAAGTAAATGAACGCAAAGGCTGTAACCAGACTAATCGCCCACACGATGAAGAGCATCAGCAGTGAGAGCGGGCCATAGAAGCTGTAATACTGCTCGCGTCTTCGGTGATCGCGGATCATGTGAACGACGCGCGTCCACGGAATCCACGTCGCGAGAAAGAAGAGTCTCGTGAGACGAAATCGCACGACGGGGCGGCGCGGAAGAATGATCGTCTGGAACGAATCCAGCAGAACCGCACCGACGAGAAATAAGCCGAACAGCAGCAGAAGGATATGCATCGTCTGACGTTAGATTCTCGCGCAAAGGGAAGCGTCTCGGTCAATAAAAAGAAGGAAAAAATGCGCAGATTTTTCTGGAAGTGCGCGCGTTGTTCGTCTACTCTACAGTGACTTTACTAAAGAAGTGCGTCGGTCGTTTCGGCGCGATTTTGTCTTTCGAATTTTCTGTACTTCTCACCAGGCTACAGGAAGGAGGATCAACCTCCCCATGAAACAGAGAGTACTTGTAGTCGATGATGATCGTCTCGTGGCAGACACGCTGCGGATGGTCTTTGTGGTAAACGGTTTCGAGTCAGAGGCATGTTATTCGGCCGCCGATGCACTGCACAGAGCAAGGAGCTTCGTCCCGGAGCTATTGCTGTGCGATGTGACGATGCCCGGGCAGAATGGATTGCAACTGGCTGCTGCCATCAGCCGCGAGATGCCGATGTGCCAGGTGATCATGCTGACGGCGTACCTCAGCAACGCTGCCCGCGTAGAACTCGAAGCACTGCGGATGAAGCGGCCACTGAAGCTGCTGAGCAAGCCGTGCCGTCCCGAACTGCTGCTGAAGGAGGCCGATGAACTGCTGGGCCACCGAAGGCTGCACGTAGCCAGTTGAGGCTTTCGCTCCGGAACTCGTGCGCTCGAGCGGCGTAAACTCAAGTCTGTAATGAGTTCCCGTGAGCCGATGCCGAGCCTCGCTGACTTGCGGCGAAAGAGCAAAGTGAAGACTGATGTACGCCCGGAGATGCCGGGCCTCTTCGATGCGGTGCCCGGCGAAGAACCTGTGGAAGAAGATGTGTCTGTGCCGGGCGCGCCTGCGCAACCTGCACCAGTGACCACGCCACCGGAGACGGTAATTGAGTCCGCACGCGAGCAGCGCGTGTGGAGCGTTGCGGAACTGGTGCGCCAGGTACGCAGCGTGCTTGAGCGCAACTATGGCCAAGTCATCGTGGAAGGTGAGATCTCTAACTGGCGCCCCGCCGCGACCGGGCACTGTTATTTCACCTTGAAGGACGGCGCAGCGCAGCTATCGGTTGTGATGTTCCGGCGACAGGCCTCCCTGATTCGTTTCCAACCGAAGGACGGCGATGCGGTGCGCCTGCGCGGCCAGCTCAGCGTCTACGAGAATCGCGGGCAGATGCAGCTCATCGCCGAGTGGATGGAGCCGCGCGGTCTCGGCGCTCTGCTGGCTGCGGTGCGCGAGTTGAAGGAGCGTCTACGCCGCGAAGGCCTTTTCGATCGCAAGCGGCCCCTCCCTTCCTTCCCGAAGTGCATCGGCATTGTGACGAGCGTGCAAGGCGCAGCTCTGCGCGACATCGTTAAGGTGTGCCGGCGCAGACATGCCGCAGTTAATCTGCTCATTTATCCTGCGGCGGTGCAGGGACCGCGCTGTGCGATGGAGGTCGCTGCGGGCGTCCGTTGGTTCAGCCGTCATCCCGAGCGCGCAGATGTCGTCATCGTGGCGCGTGGCGGCGGGTCCTGGGAAGACCTTCACGGCTTCGACGATGAGCGCGTGGCGCGTGCGATTGCGGGGTCTGCTGTCCCGGTAATCGTCGGCGTAGGCCATGCAACGGATTCAACAATTGCCGACGCAGCCGCAGACGTGTGTGCGCCGACTCCCTCGGCCGCGGCAGAACTCGTGACGGCCGCACAGCATCGCATCGAGGAGCGCGTCGAGCGGCTGCACTCGCGCCTGGTGCGCGCGGGAAGATACGAGGTGCTGCGAGCCCGGCAACGGCTCTCAAGGCTAGGTGCAGAGATGGTGCTGCGACGCGTGCGTGACGGCTTCGATCGAAGAGCGCAGCGCTTTGACGAACTGGATCTTCGAATGAGTAATGCAATCTTGCGCAGGCTGCGTTCTGCCAACGACCGCAATGTTCGCCTGGAGACACGACTGCTGCAGGAGGATCCGGCGGTTCGGTTACGTGACAACGCGCGAAAACTTGAGAGCCTGCATGCGCGACTCTACGGTGTCGGAAGGACTATGGTGTCGAGCCGACGGATTGATTTGGATAGAGCAGAATCAAAGGTTCACGCGTTGAGCCCGGTGCGTGTGTTGGAGCGTGGCTATGCGCTGGTGTACGGGCCGGACGGACGACTGCTGCGCGCAAGCAACGAAGTGCAGCAAGACGAACAAATCACGGCGCGATTGCATCAAGGCAGTGTTCGGGCAAAGGTCGTCGACAAGACATAGAGACACTTCAGGCCCTTCAAATTATGGTGTCGGCACCCAGAGTGTGCGGTAATCCGCTAGCATCATACGAGTACATTCAGGCACGGAGAGTGGGATGCGAAAGTTGTTTGGGACAGATGGGATTCGCGCGGTCGCAGGGGAAGCGCCGCTGGATGCGAAGACGATTCACGCGATGGGTGTTGCGCTGGCGCGCAAGCTCGGCGAGTCCGGCAAACCCGTGCGCGTCGTGCTCGGCATGGATACGCGCGAGAGTGGACCGTGGATCGCATCCACCCTCATCGGCGGCCTGCGCGAAGGCGGCGCGGAGGCGGAATTCGCGGGCGTGATTACAACTCCGGCGATCGCGTTCCTCGCAAGGAAACACGGCTTCAGCGCCGGCGTCGTTATCTCTGCCTCGCACAATCCGTGGCAGGACAATGGCATCAAGGTCTTTGGCGGCGATGGATACAAGCTGCCGGACGAGGTCGAGCTCGGGATCGAGCGTGAGATCGAGCGTGTTCTCGCGGCGGATGTCACGGTCAGAGAACAACGATCCGAGCTGCCGCCGCGAACGAAGAGTTTCGCCGCGAGTACGTGCAGTTTCTGCTGAGCGCTGTACCGGGGATCTCGCTTGACAACCGCTGCGTCGTCATCGACTGCGCAAACGGAGCCGCGAGCGCGATCGCACCGCAGCTATTCGATTCGCTGAAGGGAACTGTCGAGGTGACGCATGCGTCACCCGATGGGCGCAACATCAACGCCAACTGCGGCGCATTGCATCCTGAGGTCGTTGCACGAGAGGTGAAGCAGCGCGGTGCGTCGCTTGGCTTCACCTTCGACGGCGACGCTGACCGCGCGCTCTTTGCAGACGAGCATGGCAATGTGGTGAACGGCGATGCAGTGATGCTGGCTTGCGCGCGCGATCTGCAGGCGCGAGGCGAGCTTACCGGCGACATCGTCGTTGCAACGACAATGTCGAACATGGGATTCGAGGCTGCGTTGAAGCGGTCCGGTATCTCCATGCTGCGAGCTCCGGTAGGCGACAAGTACGTGCTCGAGGAGATGAAGAAGAGTGGAGCGTCGCTCGGCGGCGAGCAGTCAGGCCACATCCTCTTCCCTGCCCGCGCGACGACTGGTGACGGGCTGCTGACCGCGCTGGTAGTGCTCGACGTCGTGCATCGCTCGGGAAGGACGCTAAGTGAGCTCATCGCCGACCTCACGAACTATCCGCAGGTCATCGTAAACGTCAAGGTGCGCGAGAAGCGACCGCTCGACTCGATTCCGTCTGTCGTCTCGGCGATTCGGACTGCAGAGGACGAACTGAAAGACTCCGGGCGCGTGGTGATTCGCTACTCAGGCACCGAGGCGTTGGCCCGCGTGATGATCGAGGCCGAGAGCGAGGCGGCGATGCGCCGCCACGCAGACGCGATCGCCGACGCGATTCGTACGGAACTGGGAGTCTAGCCTCCGTAGACGCTCGTGTCGCGGTCGTGATTCAGCCAGTCGAACCAGAAGGACTTGTGGCCGTCAATTGGCGCGAGGCACTGGCCCGCGAGTTTACCCTCGACCCCGCATCCCTGAAAACTCCAGGTACTGCCTGTCTCCGTATCGGTCATGAAGGCTGAACCAATGGGATTCTGTGCGCGCACGAAGGTCAGATCACCTGGCGCAAACGCACGGATGGAGGCGTTGTCCGGCCCGAGCGCGAGCAGGACACTTATTGCGGGATTACCGAATCTGTCCTGGATGAGACCTGACGAGAGCAGAGTGCGCAGATAGTAGGCTCTGTGCAGACCGTTCGCAGTGACACCAAAGACGATCTCGTGCGGGTCGATTCCGGACGCCGACACATCGACGACGACGCGAGTGCGGGCGACGTGCTGCTCCCAGTCCCTGGGATCGTAAAAGGCTGCGACAGCCGGATCAGGACGCAGGATGGTGCCGTTCGGATTCTCGTTGCGCCAGAGTGCGAGCGTGAGCTCGTTCGCGGAGACCAGCGTGAGATGCCGGCCGCGAAGAGGGCCGAAGATGCACTCGCCGGTGCTCTGCTGCCAGATGCTGGATGTCTCCGCGTCGCGCAGAAGTGCGTTGCCGTTGTTGATGCCACCGAGATGGAAGTAGAGTGTGCGGCCATCGAGCACGCTACTCCAGACGAGACCGGTGTGACACAGCGTGCAGTAGGTGATCGCGATGGGCTGACCACCGACCGTGTCGTTGATGATGTGGTGATAACCGAGATAACGGATCGGGTAAGCGCGCGCCTTGCCATTGATGTTCACGGCTATGACCATGTCGCTGGGATCAGTGGCAGCTTGCGACGCCGGCGCGAAGGATGGCGCGGGATTCGGATGAAACATGCGCTCAAAGATGTTGACGTGCGCGGCGACGAGGCTGATACCCGCAATGATCACCGCCGCGACAAAACCCGCGTGGACTACGCGGCGTGTGCGGCTCCAGGTTGAGGCCGACAGCACGATAAGGCAGACGACGCAGAATAGTGCGATCCATGGAGCGAGCGGACGCAAGCCCAGAGCAAAGGCGAGTGCGTGCGGATCTTCCGGAACGAAAGGACGGATAACGTAAAGAGGAATCGCGACACTTGCGACCGCAACAAGCGTGATTGCGGCGGCGATGATAACGATGGCAAAAGTGCGTAGCGACCGCATAGCTAAAACCGGCTTGGGTTAGAGGTGAGGTGGAAGAACAGCAGAAACCACCCGAGATAAAGGCATGACAGCGTCACGATGGCGAACTTCAACCTCGTGATGAAGCGAAGTGGACGGCGGAGCATTCGAAGACCGCTGAGGAACGCGAAGATCAGCGTAAGAAAGACAATCGCGGCAAGCGTGACCTCGGCGCGTAGCCACGGGTCGAGATGTCCGATCTGGTAGAAGTTCGTGGTTTCGGAGACACGGGAGACGACCACGGCGATGAATATCAGCAGCGCCACCACGGCGAAGCCCGCGAGTTGCATCGAGAAGGTTGCCCATGCGGTGCCGGGCGGCGGCGCGAGCTTCGCGCGTTTGTGCAGAAAGAGGCGTCGCCAAGTGCGGACGAGAGCAGCGACAACGAGCAACAGCATCGTGACAATCGCGATCCCGAGCGGAACATTTAGCCACTGACCGGAAGCGAGCAACGGCGCGCGGTCGGAGTGGCCGGGCGTTGCGTAGCCGACGACGTGGCCGTGCTCGTCGCGTTCGAAGTGGATCGTGCTCTGATTCAGCTCGTCGTAGAAGGAATCATTGCCAACGGGATGGAAGTCGAGGGGATGGCCATAGAAGTCTTTCGCGGTTGAGATGGTGAGGTTGCCATCCTTCGTCGCTTTGATCTCCTTAGGCTGAAGTCCAACCAGACGGAAGATCGTGGAGTCTTCGCGGCGCGAGCTGGTGAAGTAGCCGGTGTAGGGTGCTAGTTGCTTCGTCGTGAGCTTCACGTAGGCAGGGTGGGCATTTGGCGGGCCGGGAAGATATCGGTCGACGAAGGCATTGAAGAGCTCGCCACGCGCCTTTTGTGCGGCTCCCTGGGAGTTGTAACTGATGAAGAAGGAGAGACCGTGCGTGGGCTCGATCCAGAACTGCGAGTGGCAGGCGATGAGATCGCCGCCGTGCCCGATGAAGCGCAAACCGTTGCGGTCGGCATCGTAGAAGCCAAGATCCCAGGGAGTGACGCCGGGGCCGGGGGTGAACTGCGGCGTAAGCAGTAGAGCGACAGAAGCGGGCTGCAGGATCTGCACGCCGTTATAGCTGCCGTGGCCGAGAAGCGTCTGGCCGAACGTAGCCATGTCAGCCGCCGTGGACGAGAGGCCGCCGGCGGGCACCTCGGTGACGCCCTCAAAACCCGTGTCGTCCTTGGAGGTTTGAAGATATCCCTTCGTGGCGACGAAGCCCTTCGGCAGCGGCTGCTCGAAGGTGGAGTGCGTCATGCCGAGCGGCGTGAAGATGTGGTGCTGAACGTACGCGGCAAAGGGTTCGCCGGAGACACGCTGCACGATGTAGCCGATGAGGGTGATGCCGTAGTTGGAGTAGGCGAGATCTTTACCCGGCAGGGCATAGCGATTGGGCTGGTTGCGAATGAGGAAGGTGCGGATGTCGAGCGGCAGCTTGCCGGACTTGTCGGAGCCGAAGTCGTGCAACTCCTCTTCAAACCCGCCGGTGTGCGTGGCGAGATTGCGGAGAGTGATGGGCGCGTCGCCAATGCCGCTTGGGCCTGGGTTGATTTTGAAGTCGAGATACTGTTGGACGTTGGCGTCGAGGTTGAGCTTGCCTTGCTCGACGAGCTGCATCATCGAGACATAAGTGAAGAGCTTCGAGATCGAGCCGGGACGGAAGGTCGTGACGACGGGATCGACCGGCGTCTTCTTCTTGAAGTCGGCGTAACCGTAGCCCTTGAGGATGAGGGGCTGGCCGTTCTGATAGACCGAGATGGTCGCTCCGGCGACGTCATCGCGCTGGAGTTGAAGCGGGAGGAAGCCGTCGAGAAAAGCAGTGACGTCCTCCGAGGTGAGCTGCGGTGGAGTCTTTGGGTTCGGCGGCGGGAGCGGAATCGGCTGCGTTGTTCTGGTGGGCTGCGGCCCGGGAAGTTGCGGAGCCTGGGCTTGCGCGGTGGAGACGAGAAATCCACCAAGGCACAGAGAAAGGACAGGACGCAACAGACGCATGCGAGCTCCGCAGGAGTTAGGTTGCGGTGAGAGTATCATCCGCGGAGCCGCATTTTGGCGTCAGATTTGGCCGAACCGATTGCGATTGCTACTTGTGACTGGGTGTACTGGGCTGTGCTGAGCCGCCAGACGACGGCGGCGCTGCGTTGCTGCTGGGGGCTCCCATGCTGCGTGGCATCGGAGCGCCCGAGGAGCCTCCGGATTCAGGACGTTGCATCGAGCCGCGCGGCGTGCCCATGGACGGACTTCCCTGACCGGCTCCATTATTCATCCCGTTGTTCATCCCATTGTTCATACCGTTCATGCCGTTCATGCCGTTCTCGCGCATTTCGGTGTTCGGGCGGCTGAAGGTAGCCACGCCACGCGATCCGGGCGAGCCATCGTGGTTATAGGATCCCCTGATGCCGTTGACGTTGGGGTTGTTGCCGTTTGCGGTGCGGTTGCCGATCTCGCCGTTTCCGTTGCGATGAGCGAATGCGGGAGACGGACCGATGACGGAGCGCTCGATCTCAGTGTTCACCTGGCCGTGGCGCACTACGTCGGAGGAGATGGGCCTCAAATCGCCGAATGCATCACGCGGCACGCCTAAACCTGCCGAGTCCTTGCGGAAGGTGTAGGTGCCCGGCCCGGAGACGCTCGAGACTGCCAGCGGACGATTGTTCACTGGAACCATTGCAGCCGCTGTACCGCGTGGCGGAAGAGGTGCAGCCACCAACGTGCGATTCCCGCCGCCGCCTGCAGGGTACCCGCCGCCTGCCGGAGTGACGGTCGTCAGGTTCTGCAGTCCGTTCCATTGATTCCCAGGCTGCCAGCCCCAGCCCGCCCCGCCGCAGTTGACCCAGTTGCCGGAGTGGAAGGGGAGCCAGCCCCACGGATAGGGCGAGACCCAGGAGTAGCCGGCGCTCGGGTAATACGCCCACATGCCGTTGTCGTAGGGGCTCCATGCGGCGGAGGCGAAGTACGGCCGCCACATCGACCCGCAACCCATGTTGGAGAAGCTGCCGTAGTAGTTGAGGTCGCTCGAACCATAGGCCATCCCCGTGCCTCCGGAGGAGCGCAGCGACGAGTATTGCTTGTGATAGTCGATGCCGTTCTTGTCCCAATCGTCGAAGGCGCTTCCTTCCATCTTCACGAACTCAGGCTGCTTGGACCCAAGGGCATCGAATCCCAGCGAACTCTTGTGAGTGAGGGTCGAGGTCAACGCGAAGGGATCGGTAAACTCGACCGATCCGCCAAGCACAGAGATGTTGGAGTTGAGGCCATCGACTGTAAGCCGAATGTGGCTGGACGGATTCATCTGGACCGATGCTTTGCCGGCAGCAATCGTGAAGGTGTTGCCCTTGGTGTTGGCAAGGTTGGCATAGACCATGCCGTGGAGCACATTCATCGTGGAGATGGTCGAGCCTGTTGCGGTTCGCTTGAGGAGCGTGAACTCCACTTCCGTATCCGGTGTGAGGCGAAGCGTGCTGTTGTCTTCAAACTCGACCTCTGCGAGGCCGACGTCGGTGTGAAGTCTTGTACCGCCGGTAATCGGAACGTTCGCGAAGCCCTCTTCATACCCGCGGCCGATGTGACGATCGATGTCGACCTTGCCGCGCACCTCACTCAGGCGCACGATGCGGATGTCAGAGAGACCAACAGTGTTCGTGGAGGTTGCGGCGACACTGGCAGGTTTAGCCGCGGACGGTGATGGGCTTGCAATGTCCTGCGCGTGGACGGGAAGGCAAAGCGCAAAAGAGATGAGGGCGAGTATTCCGGAACTTCTTTTCATGAGTCGTCTCCGGGATCGCTTTTTGTGGAGCAGATCATTATGGCAGATGCGAAGGTGAAGTGAAGATGCGGCTCCGCCTCATAAATCTCTCCCTCCCCGACATTTTTTTTGTAAAGTATTCATTGAATTGAAGTTAGGGGTGGTCCAGATGTTTCCTGAAGGTGCAAAATCCTGAAAACATTGACAACAAAAACAAACCCGGCGGGTGCCGGGTTTGAGAATTCCTCTACTTTCATTTTTCAGGGCAGTGTCACGACCTCAGCCTGCGTTAGTCGGCGATGCCGGCGTCAGGAGGATCGATACCAAGCGCGGTGGCGAGCGCGATGAGGTGATCCTGCTCGTCGAGGAGAATTTCGCGGATGGTTTCGGCGATGGCGTACTCATTGAGCGAGTCGGCCTGCTTGACGCGGCGGCGATAGTTCGCGATGGTGTTCTTTTCGTTCTCGAGATCGAAGCGAAGCATCTCCTCGGCCTTCTCGGAGGTCTTGACGGGTTTGGGTGTGACGGACGGCATGCCGCCGAGATAGTCGATGGCGTTGGCGACTTTGAGCGCGTGGTCGAGCTCTTCCTTCGCGTGAACTTCGAGTTCGCCGGCGATGTTCATGTAAGCGGCGCCCTTGAGCACCTGCGAGTAGTTCACGTACGCGATGATGGCCTGGTATTCGCGCGAGAGGTCTTCGTTGAGGGCATCGATGAGCTGCTTGCGGGTGAATTTGGATTCGTTCGTCTTCGGCACGTGACTCTCCTGCGGATTCGTGATCTGTTATCCAGCTTAGACGACAAATCCCGCGCTCGTGGAATCCGGCGTTGTCTGCAATACCGCTGTTATGGTCTCGGTGCGGGTGGGTTGGTGATGAGTGCCCTGTACTCGGCCGCGGATTTGGTGCTGAAGGTGTTGACGCTGCAGGTGGCGGAGACGGGACGGAAGACGGGGTTTGAGTTGGAGTCCAGGTTGACTAAGATGCGGCCGTTGACGGTGGTTGAGCCGGAGCCGCGCAGTGTGTTGTCGGGTGCGAGCGTCAGGACAAAGGGCCCACCTGCATTGTTGACCCCGATGCGGAACTCGTTGGGTGCGTTCTGAACGATGTACGGGGCTTTGACGTGGGACTGGCCGCAGTCGAGCGTGACGGCGTCGCCCTCAAAGTCGAGGATGAGGCCGGTGGGGCTTGCGAACTTTCCGTTCATGCGAAGGCCGGGATCTGCAACGTTCACGACGCTGGTCATGAAGCCGGTGAGGCCACCGATCAGGCTGCCGTCATCGGCGGCGGCTCCGGTTTGGAGATGCTGGGGTGCGGGGGCGGTGAGAGGGCCGAGGGTGCAGCGTGCCATCGCCGGGCCGTAGATGGGGGTTGAGGTGGTGGTTCTGCAACTGCCGTAGGCGCCGTTGCAACCGGTGGCCTCTGAGCCATCCTGGTGCACGAGTGTGGTGGTCTGGCTGCTGTAACCGGTGATTACCTTTCCTTTGACGTCAACGAGGCCAGGGCCGACGAGCGAGCCGTTCGGAAGAAGCGTGAACGTGATTGGTTTCGGTTCGTTCGCCAGCGTGACCTGCACACCGGATGGAGTGCGGTGGAGGCTGTAGCCGCGGTCGTCTGCGACGAGCTTGCCGCAGCTGAGGACGTGCGCAGCGGTGAGATCGAAGCCCAGCGATGTTGCGGTGCCGGGATTGTGATACGGGCCGCTGAGGTAGACACCGATGGTACCGACCGATTCGGCCATGTCGGTGATCTCCGGACCGCCGATCATGTTCATGAGGCCTTGCCCGAAGGACTTTGTGGCACAGCCGCCAGCGGTTCCACCAAGCTCCGCGCAGCGCCGGGTGGCAACGGCTGTGGGATCATTCCAGCGCCCGCCGGGGCCGGATGAAGATGCAGCAGCGGCCTTCGCTTGCTCGTTGGCGCGGTTGATGGAGTCGACGTGCGCTTTCTGGCGAGCCGCGAGTTCGCTGGTGGCGCCGTTGTAGGCGCTGGCGGTCTGCGGGCCGATGAGCCCCTTGATCCAGGTGTTGGCGTTGTTGAGCGTGTAGTTGAACTGCAGGGTGTCGAAGGCCTTCGCTTCTTCAGGCGTGTGGGACTTGTTGTAGTCCTTCAGGATCTGGTCACCGGCAGTCCAATAGGCAGCGTAGATGCGCTGCTCGTCAGGTGTGAAGTTTGCGCGAGGGTCCTTGTTGTACGCGATGCGCTTGATGTACTCCTGCAGATAGGCGAAGACGGCGACCTGGCGGGCGGCGGTGTCGGTGGGGTCTTTGCCCTGGATCTGCGCCTTGACACGATCGATGGAGGGCATGTCCGCGAGGTAGGCAGGGTTGGTTGTCTGCCCGGCGGCAGAGAACGCAAGAGTGGAAAGGATGAGGAACAGCGCGGAATGAAGGACGCGGCGAAACCAGGAGAGAATCATCGCTCACCTGACGAGAGTGGATTTTAGTGGGTCCCGGTGCGAAGTACGGTAGTCGCTTCGGGAGAAGACGTCAATCGCAATAGAAGTGAAAGCCGCCGATGGTTTGCAGCTAGAGGGAAAAGCCCTTCCGATGCCATGCAATATGTTGCACTTGAGTCCTGCATCGACCAATTTCTTGGGTGCGATTTGGGGGACATCATGCGTTGGCGAATTGCCCTTTGGATGCTCCGAGAGAGGCGTCCACCCACGTTGTATTTGCGGTGTTTCGCGCTGGGCGCGGACGATCGTCGAGTGGCGGCGGAGACATTTTGCTGTCAAGTCAGATGCTGCACACTGCAGGGCGTTACTTGCCGGAGGACTGGACGGCCTTGGTGACGTCGGCGGGGAGCGTGCTGTTGCGGTTCTTTAGCCACTCGAGGGTGATGTCTTCGTTTACGGTGGGTTTAGTGTGCATTTCATCAAGGTCCGGCATGAAGATTTCGAGGCCGTCCTGCGCGGTCATGCGCGTATAGCCTTTGACGAGCTGCGCCTGATAGTTGACCAGATCGAGATCGAACCACTGATCGTTGGAGGCATCGATCATAGTGATGTCCGCGTTGTGCATGGTGAGCTTGCCGAAGTCGAGGCTGCCGCCGTTGAAGCGCAGGAAGTTGTGCCACTGCGCAAGCGCGTTTTCGTCGTCGGGCGAGGCGCCATAGATGACCGTGAGTTCCTGCGGCGTGGTCCGGATGGTGGTGATCGAGCCGTGAATATGCGGCGGCGGGAGAAGCTGCTGAGTGTCGAAGAGGATGTCATTGCCGGTGATCTGCACGCCGGGGACGCCAGCGGATGGTGCAAGGTCGGCGAGCTTGACGTTGAAGACGTGGAAGAGGCCCTTCATGGGCACCTTGAGCAGGCTGTAGCTGGAGACGTGGAAGCGCACGCGGCCGTCAGGGAGCGGGGAGAGCTCGCCGTTGAGTTTCACGGGCAACGAGATGAACTTGTGCACGGTGCCGTGAATCTCGATCTCGTTGCCGGAGGATTGGAGGGAGATGTTCTTGAGTGGCGTGGTGTTGGTCGACCCGGAGTTCAGGAAGTCGACGATGTCTTGAAGGTGAACGATGATGACGCCTCTGTTGATGAGGAGCAGGAAGGAGTTGGGGTCGTCGAGGGAGGGGTCAACATTGCGGCGCGTGCGCAGCATCTGGCCGCGAACCCAGCGGATGTAGACGCGGAAGTGCGGGCCTTTGCGGAGCAGGATGTTGTGTGCGTAGACGGTGGTGGTGGGTGCACCCGCACTGGCGGCGCTGGCAGAGGCGGCGTCAGTGCTGGAGACGATGGCTGTGCTGGAGCGGCGAACGCTCAGCCTGCCGAGTGCGAAGGCGCAGGCGAGCAGCAGGATCAGACCTAGCGCTCCTGCGATTAGGACGACTCTGCGCCGCATGGGGCGATTGTAGGTCATGGCTATTTGATGTCGCGCCAGTTCTGGCCGAGGCCTACGTCAGCGACGATGGGCACGGAAAATTCGGCAGCGGATTCCATCTGCGTGCGGACGAGTTCGGTCATCTCTTCGGCTTCTTCTGGGACGACGTCGAAGAGGAGTTCGTCGTGGACCTGGAGGGTCATGACGGACTTCAGCTTGCGGCGGGCGATCTCGGCGTCGATGCGAATCATCGCAAGTTTGATGAGGTCGGCAGCGGTGCCCTGCAGCGGTGTGTTGACAGCGGTGCGCTCGGCGAAGCCGCGCTGGTTGGGGTTGCGCGACTGGATGTCGGGGATGGGGCGGATGCGACCGAAAGCAGTGCGGACCGATTGCGTGCGACGGACCTGATCGAGGATGCGCTCGATGAAGACGGCGACACCTGCGTAGCGTTCGAAGTAGCGATCAATGTAGGCGCGCGCCGTCTTCTGATCGATGCCGAGCTGCGCAGCGAGGCCGAAGGGCGAGATGCCGTAGACGATGCCGAAGTTGACGGCCTTGGCGCGGGCGCGCGTCTCTTTGCTCATGGTGGCGGGGTCCACCTCGAAGACCTCGGCAGCGGTGAGCGTGTGAATGTCTTTGCCGGTGCGATAGGCGTCGAGCAGCAGAGGATCCTGCGAGAAGTGCGCCATTAGGCGGAGCTCGATCTGCGAATAGTCGGCGGACATGAGGAGGTTGCCGGGCGCGGCGATGAAGGCGGCGCGGATCTCGCGGCCGACGGCGGTGCGGATGGGGATGTTCTGCAGGTTGGGATTGGTTGAGCTGAGGCGGCCTGTGGCGGTGCCGACCTGATTGAACGTCGTGTGGATGCGCTGGTTGGAGTCGGCGAGCAGCGGGCAGCGCGTCGAGGTAGGTGCCCTTCAGCTTGGAGAACTGCCGGTGCTCGAGGACGAGTGCGGGGACCTCATGATGTTGCGCGAGGTCTTCGAGGATGTCCTGCGCGGTGGAGATGACTTTGCCTTTGCCGTACTTGAGCGGCTTGGGGAGGTCCATCTTGTTGAAGAGGACATCACCGAGCTGCTTGGGCGAAGCGATGTTGAAGCGGTGGCCTGAGGCGGTGTAGATACGCTCGGCGAGGTCGTCGATCTGCACGCCGAGGCGCGTGGACTGCTCGCGGAGGATGTCGAGGTTGACGCGGACACCAGTCTGCTCCATGCGGAGGAGCACGGGAACGAGCGGGAGATCGATGGCGTTGTAGACGTCGATGAGCGTGGAGTGCTCGTTGAGGGTTGCTGATTCCTTTGCGATGGTTTGTGTTTTAGATTTCTTTGCGGATTTTTTTGCGGGCTTGTGCGCATCGGCGAAGAGCATCTCGGTGGTGACGGCGCCGCCGAGTTCGGGTTGGTCGGCCGGAATGTGATGCTCGGCGGGTGCGGCTTCGGCGAGTTGCTCGCTGAGAACGGAGACGAGGCGAGCGATGGCGGACGCAGCTTCGGGAAGGCGCCTGGGGTCGTTGCGATTTTCTTTGGTGGGCTGGTGTGTGAGCGCAAGGCTGGTGGTGCGCGCGGCGATGTCGACAAGCGTGTGCGAGCCGTGCGTGGGGTTGAGGAGATAGCTCTCGAGCATCACGTCGGTGACAGGACCGGCGAGTGTGACGTTGTGCGGCTCAAGTGCGCGGAGCACGGCTTTGAGGTCGTGGACCTGCTTGGGGAGGGTGGGGTCAGCAAGAGCTTCGCGAAGGCCGGGGGTGTCGAGGGAGACTTCGATGGCGTGAGCGGGTGTGACGGAGAGCCCGAGGCGGCAGGCGGGATCAGGCTCCGCTATAAGACTCTTTGCCTCGTTCCGCACCGTCTCAGTCGACGGACTTGAACCGAAGAGGGACATCGTTTGCGGTAGTTCGGGTTCTGGCTCGGTTTCGATGTCGGGGTTGGCGTTGGGGTCGGCGGCTTCGGCGGCGGATTCTTCTGCGATCGTCTGTGCGGTTTCGGCGAGGGCGAGTGCGAGGTGATTTTCTTTGCGGGCCTCGGCGAGAAGTTGCGCGAGATCGTCGGTGGTGGCGTTTAGGGTGTAGGTAGTCGGCGCGGTGTCGGTCGCGGGGGCCAGTTCTTTGAGCAGCGTGGTGAACTCGAGTTCCGTGAAGAGAGCCCGCGCGGCTGAGCTGTCGACGGGCTGCGTGCGCATCGCGTCAAGGTCGGCTTCGATGGGCACTGCGGTGTGGATGGTGACGAGCTCTTTGGAGAGCAGGATGTTGTCGCGATTGTTGGCCAGCGACTCGCGGTAGGTCTTGCGCTTGATGGCGTCAGGAGTTTCGACGGCGGCATCCATGGCCGCTTCGACGGTGCCGAACTGCTGGATGAGTTCGACGGAGCCTTTGTCGCCGATGCCTGGCGCGCCGGGGATGTTGTCGATGGAGTCGCCGCGGAGTGCCATGACGTCAATGACGCGCTGGGGTGGGACGCCGAGGATCTGCTCGACGCCGGCGGAATCGAGGATGAGGTTGTCTTTGGTCGGGTTGAGGATGGAGACGTTCTCGTTGACGAGCTGCATCATGTCCTTGTCCGACGAGACGACAAAGACGCGATGGCCGAGCGCCGACAGCTGACAACTTAGCGTGCCGATGACGTCATCGGCCTCGTAGCCCTCGTAGTAGAGGATGGGGATGCGGAAGGCTTCGAGCGCGCGGCGAATGTAGGGCTGCTGCTGGATGAGGTCGGGCGGAGTCTCGGTGCGGTTGGCCTTGTAGCCGCCGTATTCGACCGCTTCGAACTGCTGCGTCTTGATGTTGAACTTCTTGACGTCCTTGAGCTGCTGCGCGAGGATGTCGCGGTGGACGGGCGCGCCGACGTCGTAGACCGCTGCAAGGTACTCGGGGTTGAAGTCCTTGCGCAGCTTGTTGAGCATGTTGACGAAGACGTAGGTGGCCGCGGTGGGAATGCCGGTGCGGGTGGACATAGGGCGCGAGCGCTGCATGGCGTGGTAGGCGCGGAAGATGAACGCCATGGTATCGAGCAGATAGATGGGCGGTTTGGCGGAGGTTCCGGGTTTTGAGTCGGTATGCGGCGCACGAGGCATGAATTGATGGTACGGCCCAGACCTGTCGCTCGACGAGTGGGACGGCGTGAGCGAGAATGACCGCACGAGGCTTTGGAATCTCCCGACCGAGGTGACGCGTGCGCAGACGGATGATGACGTGGTGTGCGGGCCTGTTGGTGGTGATGGCGGCGATGGCTCTGAGTGCGCAGGAGAACGCGGCGCGCGCTCCACGGGCGGATGATGAGGTTGCGATTGTGAAGACGCTGGAACAGATGTTTTCGGCGGGTCAACACGCTGATCTGGACAGGTTTCATGCAGCCACAACGAGAGACTTTTATGCCTATGACAACGGCAAACGCTTCGACGGCGATGCGCTGATGGAGACGATCAAGCAGTACCAGGCGAAGGGCTACCAGTACATATGGAGCGTGACGGAGCCGCAGGTGCATGTGAACTGTGATCTCGCATGGGTGACGTATGTGAACAAGGGATCGATCCGTCAGCCCGACGGGACGCTGACGAGCATGACGTGGCTGGAGTCCGTGGTGATGAGGTGGGATGGCAAGGCGTGGAAGGTGGGGTTTCTGCACAGCACGCGGGTTCCTCCGGAACAGGTGCCACCGAGCGCCTCGCACTGAGATGCAAATGCGCGGTATTTGCGCTAGAGTGCAGGCATGTCGGGCTTTCGGATGGGCTGCGTTGTCGTGATGCTGGGAGCGTTGGTTGCCGCGGGTGGGATGGCACGAGCACAGCGTCCGAGTGAGCAAGGGTGCACGCTGGAGAAGCAGGTGTACACGTGCGACTGGCCAGCGTTTGTGCAGCGGCTGGACAAGGCACACACAGTTGCAATTGAGACGCAGCAGATTGACCGGTTTACAGCGAAGCAACTGCGGGAGTTGGTCGGAGAGCTTGGGAAGACGGTTGCGCCGGAAGACCAGCTGGGCGATCTGACATTTCTGCTGATTCCAATGCAGTCGACAGGCGTGCACATTGGGCCTGCGGGTGAGCCGCTGGCGACCCTGCGAATCTATGCCTCGTTACCTGGAACGCCACGCGGGACGCTGCTGTGGGCGGAGACGTACACAGGACAGCCGGACAGGCCGTGGCCTTCAACTGTGCAATCGCTCATTCAGCAATTTCACGATCGTCTGCAGAAGCACTAAGCGCTACGTGATGAGCATGCAGTCGCCGTAGCTGAAGAAGCGGTAGCGCGCGGCGACAGCGTGTGCGTAGGTGCGGAGCACCGATTCTCTTCCCGCGAAGGCGCTGACCAGCATCAGCAGGGTGGACTCGGGCAGGTGGAAGTTGGTGAGGAGACCGCGGACGAGCTTGAAGTTGTCGTCGCCGTCGGGGGCCGGTGAGAGAAAAAGGCTGGTGCTGCCGGAGTGCGGCGCGAGCGCGAGTGGGTTCCTTGCAGATAGTGGGCCGTGTGTCGATTCGAAGCTGCGGGCGAGGTGTTCGAGTGTGCGCGTGGTGGTGGTGCCGACGGCGATGATGCGGCGGTTGGCCTGGTATGCATTGTTGAGGACGAGTGCTGTTTCGGCCGGGAGCGTGTAGGGCTCGGAGTGCAGGTGGATCTCGCGTGTGTCCGCGACACGCACTGGCTGGAAGGTGCCGAGACCAACGTGCAGCGTGACATACGCGAGTTCGATGCCGCTCGCGGTGAGTGTCGAGAGGATCTCCGGAGTGAAGTGCAGGCCGGCGGTGGGCGCAGCGGCGGACCCTGACTGTTGCGAGTAGATGGTCTGGTAGCGCTCGCGATCTTCGACTGTATCTGGTTTGAGCTTGTCGCGATGGATATAGGGCGGCAGCGGCATGTGGCCGATGCGCTCGACGATAGAGATGAAATCGGGTGTGGGACGAAAAGCGAAGCGTGCGCTCGCCGAAGTCGCCGGTGGAGAGGACAGTGGCTTGGAGGAATGGGATCTCGCCGGGCACTGCGGCGAAGTGGAGGGTCTCGCCGGGTTGAATCTTTTTTGCGGGGCGGACGAGCGCACGCCAGTCGTTGTGACCTTCGGGATTCGCGATGTGTTCGGTGAGGAGAACTTCAATTACACCGGTCGGCTCGGGCGAGTTGTGCTGCGTGTGCAAACCAGCTCGTGTGGCGTAGAGGCGCGCAGGAAGGACGCGCGAATTGTTGAGGACAAGGAGGTCGCCCGGCGAGAGGAGTTGAGGCAGCTCGGTAAAGAGATGGTCGGCGTAGGCTCCCGTCGAGCGCGAGAGTGTGAGCATCCGAGATGCGCCACGCGCGGCGGGCGGATGCTGCGCGATGAGCTCGGGTGGAAGATCGTAGTGGAAGTCGGAGACGAGCATGAAAGCAGTGGTTAGTGGTTAGTTAGTGGTTTCGGTCATAAGCACGGCTTCGTCGAGCGCGTGTTGAACGGCGGCGAGGTTGGGTGGAACGTGCGCGGGCCAGCTGAAGGTGATCGTCGAGAAGGGTTTGGGAATGAGGAAGCGGTCCCAGGAATCGAGCTGCCAGGAGCGTCCGGGGTGGGCGTGGTAGGCGCCGATCCATGGGGCCGCCGTGAGTTCGGCGAGTTGGACCGCGCCGGGTTTGGCGATCATGTTCGGGCCGCGCGGACCATCGGCGGTGAAGGCGCAGATGTGGCCTTCGGTGTACGCCTGCGCCATACCGCGGAGACCGGAGGCGCCTCCGCGCGAGGAGGAGCCGCGCACGGGATGGAAGCCAAGGAGAGCGACGGTGCGCGCAATGAGCTCACCATCAAATGAAGGTGAGATGAGGATCGCGATGCCGTGATTGCGAAAGCGGTGGGCGCAGATGAGCAGCGTGCGATGCCAGAAAGCAAAGATCGTTGGGCCGGAGATTTCGATGCCGACCGGTGTGCCGGGCGCGCTGACGTCGCGGTAACGCAAAGTTGCGCCGAGTGCGCGGATGAGCAACGCGGCAACGGGCGGGATGATAGCGAGCAGGAGTCGCTGCTTGCGCGTGAAGACGGGCACGAGGATGAGTTTAGTCGAGCGCGTCTGCAAGTCAGCGAGTGAGTTTATGGAGGTGCTGCGCGAGACGGAGGGTGAGCGCCATCATCGGAAGTGTGGGGAGTTGGGGGGAGCCGTCGGGGAAAACGGCGGCGGAGGCGATGAAGAGATTGCGCAGGCCGTGCACTAGCAGGTCGGCGTCGACGACACTCGTGCGTGAGTCTGTGCCCATTGTGGCTCCGCCCATGGCGTGGCGTGCGTCGTCGAGATCTGGGACGGAGCCGCGGGATCAGACGTGAAGAGCGCGGGGTTCCAGTCGAGGCCGTTGAGATTGAGGTGTGTGCGGAGATGTTGAGAGAAGGAGCGGAGCGTGGCGAGCTCCGCTGGGATCGATGTGCCAATCGAGGATGGGCTGGAGCTCGGGCGAAAGTGTGATCCGGGAGGCTGAAGGTGTGCGCTGGGCTGCGTTGAGGCGGAGCTGAACGGTGGCGCGTGGCGAGACGTAGCGGCGGTGCTGAGTACGGGCGGAGAGCATGAGACGTGCGGCGTCGGCGAGAGCGCGTGGTATCTGCGGCAGGTTTTCGCGGAGGGTTGACGCGAGGTTGTTCTGCTGGCGAGCGCGGAGAAGAGTGCGCAGCGCGCCGATACCGGAGCTGTCGGGCTCGTCGATGGTGAGGTGAGCGAGGATCGGCGTGAGGTTCAGTTGACGCTGGAGCTCAGGTGAGGCGGAGAGCTTGAGGCTGTGCAGCGTGCCGCGATAAATCCATGGCCGGAGTGCGTCGAGGAGTTGTTTGCGCGCGGGTCCGCGGAGTGTCGCAGCGGTGAGAGTGAGGTGGTCGTGAAAGTTGCGGCCGACCTGGTCGTTCTGGTTGCCGATACCTTCGGGTGCGGCGGATCGCGAGGCGAGCAGAAGGCGGACGGTCTCGATGGTTCCGGCGGCGAGGATGATGTGGCCCGCGTCGATGCGGTGCGGTTGGCCTGAAGGAGTGCGGACGAGGACCGCTGCGATGGTGTCGCGAGTGGAGGCGAGGAGGAGTTCGGTGGCCTGCGCGTGGAGGATGATGCGGGCTTTGCTGTGCGTGCGGAGTTTGTGTCCGAAGGTGTGCGCCAGGTTGCGATGTGAGAAGGGAGCGAACTTCGAGAGCGAGGCGTCGAGCTGCGGGAGCTGATTCAGAAGTGTTGGCGCGCGCTGTTCCAGCTTCGTGAAGAAGGCTGGGGCATTGTAGGGCAGCGAGTCAACGCCGAGGAGTGATTCGGCTTCAGCAATGAAAGAGTCGAGGTCAACGCTTGAGATGGGCCATGCGGTGCTGTCGTTCGGAAATGGGAGAAGCTGTCCGCCCCAGGTAAGCGACGTGCCGCCGAGTGCGCGGGAACGTGGCTCTGAAGTGCCGGGGTGAGGATGACCGGTCTGCTGAACCGGCTCGAAGGAGTCGGGCGTTTGACCGCCCGCCTCGAGGAGCAGAACCTCGTGGCCGAGCGCGACTAGTTTGTGCGCGAGCGTGAGACCGGCGATGCCGCCGCCGATGATGCAGATGTGTGCGCGAAGGAGATCGCCGCCGGTTGCGCTGCTGTCGAGCTGAGCGAGGTCGATCTCCATGCTTCAGGCAAGGCCCTGCGGCTAACTGTACCGCAGCCAGCGGATGATCTCCGGCAGGTTGGGACGCTTGCCGTACATGAGGATGCCGACACGGTAGATTCGCGAGGAGATCCAGATGACGACTCCGATCGTGATCGACATCAGTACGACGGAGAGGATGATCTGCCACGCTGGAACACTCGTGAGCGCAGTGCGGAAGTTCATCAGCAACGGCGAGCAGAACGGAATGAGCGAGATGACCTGAGCCATCGTAGAGTCCGGCGCGCGGACGGTGGGGAACAGCATGACCATGCAGAAGGCGAGCGGGAGCACCAAAAACATGTTGAGCTGCTGGAGCTCCTGCTCGGAGTTGGTCATGGCGCCCAGCGCGGCGGCGATAGCGGAGTACATCAGGAAGCCGAAGATGAAGTAGAGAACAAAGAAGCCGATCTGCGCTCCGCTGAGGACGCCGTGCATACCATTGGTGCCAGCGAGATGCGCAACCATGCTGCTGGAGGCGAGCGCGGCAGCGGCGATCATCCAGACGGCGACCTGGGTGACGCCGACGGCGCCGACGCCGATGATCTTGCCGGCGAGAAGCTCGTCCGGCCGGATGGTAGCGAGCAGGACCTCGAAGACGCGGCTGGTCTTTTCCTCAATGATGCTGCGCGCGGTGTTCATGCCGTAGAGCATGATCACCATGTACATGAGGAAGAAGAAGAGATAGGCGATGCCGAATGCGATTGCGCTGTTGCCGCTGGAGCTGGTGTCGATGTCAACGGGTGCAGTGATCTGGTCGATCTGTGTGCTGGTAAGGCCGTGGCTGAGCAAGCCCTCGCGAGTGAGGACGGCGTTCACACCGTGTTCAAGGGCGTCTTCGGTGGAGATGTCGCCTGCTGAACGTGCGTGGTAAGCGAAGAGTGGCCGCTGATCGGGCTGTGCAGGCGGCGTGATCCAGAGATAGCCGGCGAGCTGTGCGGCATGCGTGTGCAGTTGTGCATCAAGACTGGCGCGCGTAGCACCCGAGGGCTCCATCAAGTCGACGGTCATCTGGCTGTTCTTGCCGGTTTCAAGCTGTTGCTTGATGTCCTGGCCGAGCTTGCCGTCTGAGGTGACGACCGCGATGTGCGAGGTGGTCTTGGTGCGCGCCATGAAGAACGCGCTGCCACCGACGAGTGCGGCCATGAAACACGGGATGAGCACCGTGGCGAGAATGAAGCCCTTGGTACGCACGCGCTCCATGTACTCGCGCTTGGCGATGAGCCAGATGTTATGCATGGACCTTGCCTCCGGCCTCGGCGAACTCGGGCGTTCCCTTTACGGTGGTGATGAAGATCTCTTCGAGCGTGGGCTCGATGACCTCGAAGCGTGTGATATTTGTGCCGCGTGAGACGGCCTCGGCGAGCAACGGCTGTGCGCCTTCGGGCGAGTGAAGCCTGATCTCGGCGATGCCGGCGTAGTTGCGTGCATCGGCGACGTGCCGGCTGCGCAGGAAGGTGTCGTCGCCGGTAAAGACAGCCTGCACGTGGTTGCGCGGGTAGCGCGATTTGACGTCGCGCATGGAGCCGGAGAGAACGAGCTTGCCCTGGTAGATGAGCGCGATGGAATCGCACAGCTTCTCGACCTGGTCCATGCGGTGCGTGGAGAAGAGTACCGCTCGGCCCTGCGCGCGGACCTCGACGAGTGTGCTCATAAGCAGTTCTGCGTTGACCGGGTCGAGGCCGCTGAAGGGCTCGTCCATGATGACGAGCTCGGGCTCGTGCAGCAGCGCGGCGATGAACTGAATCTTCTGCTGCATGCCCTTGGAGAGCTCTTCGGTCTTCTTGTCGATTGCTTCGGTGATCTGCAAACGCTCGCACCAGTCGCGGGAACGCTTGCGCGAGGTAGTTTCGTCCAGGCCATGAAGCTGGCCGAGGAAGGTGAGCTGATCGAGCACCTTCATCTTCTTGTAGAGGCCGCGCTCTTCCGGCAGATAGCCGACGCGGTTGAGCAGGTTGCGCGAAAAAGGTTGGTCGAAGAGGCGCACGGTGCCGGAGTCAGGCACGGTCATGCCGATCATCATGCGGATCGAGCTGGTCTTGCCGGAGCCGTTGGGGCCGAGCAATCCAAACATGGTGCCGGGTTCGATGGTCAGGGAAAGACCTTCGACCGCGACCTTCGTGTCGTAGACCTTGCGAATATTGTGGAGTTCGACGATGGGCATCCGGGGTTAGTGTAGCGCAGGAACGGAGAGCTCAGAGATGGGCGGTCGCAGCATCGGGGGCCTCCTCCAGCGCTGGCGGGCCGACCGGCGTGTCGACACGGCGCGGAAAGAGACGGTCGCGGAGGCGCAGCGCAGGAATCTCGCAAAGCCGCGTGGTGAGGACACCGATGCCGATCTCTGCGACACGGACGACGACGGTCGATACCCAGAAGGGCATGATGGGATGACGGGCAAAGAACGCCTCGGTCGGCTCGACGACGGAGGGGTGCCACAGATAGATGCCGTAGGAGTAGACCCCGATCCAGGCGACCGCGCGATAGAGCCAGTTGTGAGTTCGGCCGGCGGGAAGTGGGCGGTAGAGCAACAGCAGAGTGGAGATGGCGATCAATGTGGCAGCATCGTGTTGCTGCGCGAGGATGAAGCGCGAGTCGTAATGGCCGCGATAGACGACCAGGCCGACGATGAGGCAGAGCAGCCAAAACCACGTGAGCGAGCGCACACGATCGAACCACTCCGGGGCGAAGTGGAAGAGCATCGCGAGCAGGACGCCGTCTCCGATGCTGTCGAGGCGGGCGTGCGTGGGAAGGAAGACGAGATGCCCGTGGGTCACAAGCCAGTAACGGAAGGGGATCTCGAGCGCGCAGACCGCGAAGAGAAACCAGAACAGGCCGCGCACGGTTGATTTGCGGCGCGCAGCGATGACCATGCAGAGAGTAAGGAGCAGGTAGCAGTGCTCCTCGATGGCCAGACTCCACGTGTGCGCGACGCCGCCGACGTAGTTCTGAATGTTGAGCAGGTTGCCCCACAAAAAGGAGAACGTGCGGTGCCCGCTCAGAAGCATGACGCCGAGATAGAAGTAGTACTGAGGCCAGATTTTGAAACCGCGGCGAATGAGAAAGCGCTTGCCGTCAATGCCCCGGCGGACCTTCCACTCCTTCATGAGCAGGCCGCCGACAAGGAATCCGCTGAGCACAAAGAAAATGTCGACGCCGAGAACGCCAATATGATCCTGGTAGCCGAGCCAGAGAAACAGCGGCCGGAACGGCGATCCGCTGGTGTGGAAGTCCACCACCATCAGGATCGCGATGCCGCGAATGAAGTCGAGCTCGATCTCGCGACGGAGGGTTTTGGTGGCGAGATGTCTTGGAGAAGGAACGGTGCTCATGCTCATCCACGGAGGGTCTGCTGAAGCGCAGATTTCAGGATTCCGCGGGATGCTTCAACGATGGGCATTGCGTATGGGTTAGTGTAGCGCAGGAGCCGGGGGCTCTTGCACGAACTCCTCCAGCTTGCGCCGACGCGAGCTGTCGTGGAAATGTTCCTTCAGCCGGAGGAACCGGCTCTCGTAGAAGGTATAGCTGCACCATGCGACGATTACCGATACAGCTGTGGCGATAAGTCCCGGAATGATTACGGAGATTGCCTTTGAACCAAATCGGCCAAGCAGTTCCGGACGGAGTCGGTAGATGATGAGACTGGCGATCGTGTAATGGTAGACATAGAGACCGTAACTGTAGCGGCCGAAGAAGCGCAGTACTCGTACCGAAACGAGCTGTTGCAAAAACCCGCCAGGCTTGAGACAAACCGCGATCAAACTGGTGAAGGCGAAGGCGAGAAGCGTAAGGCCCCATGTGGAGAACATCGGCTGTTCGAGAACCTCGAAGGCGGGATCAAAGTGCCATACGATACCGAGCAGGACGCAGCAGGTGAGCAACATCGGCAGCGACCAGGCGATCACCTGTTGACGAAAACGGGAGCGTATCGCCATCGCCAGGATGGCCCCAAGACAGAGCCCGTCGAGACGAGCCGGTGTCCACCCGTAGATGGAGTAGGGGTGCGAAACAGTAAAGCCTGAGAGCACGAAACCAGTCCGGATGCCCAGCGACACCAGTACACCGATGAGAGCAGCAATGGCGATGCGGCGCCGAGTCTTCAAAAGAAAGACAAGCAGTGGCCAAACGAGATAGAACTGCTCTTCGATCGCAAGCGACCAGAAGTGATTAATATTCACCCACGAGGCATCAGTGAGTGGTTGCCCAGTAAGCGAAAGGTTTTCCGTGTACGTGAGGTATCCGAAGATAGCGTGCGTCCAGTGCTCTCCGCGAAGAGATGTAATGAGAAAGAGGAGCAGCAGAAAGCCGTAATACAGCGGAAAGATGCGCAGAACGCGGCGTGCATAGAAGTTACGAAAAAAGTGCAGTGACGGAAGCGTGTCATAGAGGATTCCAGTTATGAGGAAACCGGAAAGTACGAAGAAGAGATCAACACCAATCCAACCAGCAGCGCGGGCCTGGGCGAAGAAGCGTATCAGCGGTGAGCCAACAGGGTAGGGATTAGACCAGAAAAGATGGCAATAGAGCACGCCGAGAATTGCCAGGCCGCGAACTCCATCCAGCGCAGGAACGTGCTTCCCGGTGGTGGACTCATCGGGGTTATGCGTATGAAGGGCGGAGCTCACTCTTTCATCGTCTCAGATTCGACAAATTTCCGGAGGGTACAAAGGCGCGCCTTACGGCGCGCCTTTGGTAAGGACAGTTGACTGAAGCCCGAATCAGGACTTGGACTCGCCGCCTTCGGCTGCATTCTGCTCCTCGAGCTGCTTCTGCAGAGCTTCGCGGCGCTTGGCGCGGGCCTCGGCACGCTTCTCGGCCTTGGCGTCGAGCTCCTTTTCGGCGCCGAGCAGCTCGATGAAGGCCATCTCGCCGGCGTCGCCCTTGCGGGGGCCGGTGCGCACGATGCGGCTGTAGCCGCCGTTACGGTCGGCGTAGCGTGGAGCGACCGTGCCGAAGAGACGATCGACGGACTCAGCGGTGATCAGGTATGCGAGCGCCTGGCGGCGGGCGTGGACGCTGCCGTTCTTGCCGAGCGTAATCATGCGCTCAACCAGCGGGCGGGCGGCCTTGGCCTTGGTCACGGTGGTGTGAACACGGTCGTGGATGACGATGGAGGTGACGAGGTTGCGAAGCAGGGCGCGGCGATGGCTGGTGTTGCGACCCAGCTTGAATCCGCCTTTACGGTGGCGCATGGTGATCTCCTTCGACCCGGCTTATGCCGTCGGTCGGTCTACGAAATGTTAGTGGTCGCCCATTCATCGCGCGGTGCGGCTACGCGATGAATGGGCACCGAAGTTAATGGGCCGAAACTAGAAGGTCTCGGTCTCGTTGACGGGCTCGAAGTCCTCGTCCTCGTCTTCTTCGTCGTCGAACGCGCCGTAGCTGGCGGCGAGTGTGGCGGCGGGAAGCACGGAGGTCGGGCCCGGAACCGGGTTGCCGTTCTCGTCGATCTTCATGCCGAGCGAGAGACCCATCTGAGCAAGGATTTCCTTGATCTCGTTGAGGCTCTTGCGGCCGAAGTTCTTGGTCTTCAGCATCTCGGCTTCGGTCTTCTGGATCAGCTCGCCGATGGTCGCGATGTTGGCGTTCTTGAGGCAGTTGTAGCTGCGCACCGAAAGCTCGAGCTCCTCAACGGAACGGTTCAGGTTCTCGTTGCGGATCGCCGGGCCATCGTGGTCCGCAAGACCACCCGTCTCCATCTCCTCCTCGAAGTTGATGAAGATGTTCATGTGGTCCTTCAGCAGCTTGGCCGAGAGGCCGAGCGCGTCGGCCGGAAGCACGGTGCCGTTGGTCCAGATCTCCAGCGTGAGCTTGTCGTAGTCGGTGATCTGGCCGAGACGTGCAGCCTCAACCAGGTAGTTCACCTTGCGGACAGGCGAGTGGACGCTGTCGACCGGGATGAAGCCGATGCCGAGGTCCGAGTCGAAGTTCTTATCGGCCGAGACATAACCACGGCCGCGCTTGAGTCGCATCTCCATGTCGATGCGTCCGCCTTCGCTAACCGTGCAGATGTAGACATCGGGGTCGAGGATCTCGACGTCGGAGTCGGCCTCGATCATGCCCGAGGTGACGACGCCCGGCTGGTCGGCGTGCAGATACAGCGCCTTGGGGCCGTCGCCGTTGAGCTTGAAGGGAATCTGCTTGAGGTTGAGGATAATGTCGGTCGCATCCTCGACGACGCCGGTGATCGACTGGAACTCGTGCAGCACACCCTCGATCTTGACGGCTGTGACGGCAGCGCCCTCGATCGAGCTGAGCAAGGTCCGGCGCAGCGCGTTGCCGATCGTGGTGCCGAATCCGCGCTCAAACGGCTGCGCGGAGAACTTGCCGTAGTTGTTGGTTAGACTTTCGCTGTCGACGGCGAGACGCTTGGGCTTCTGGAAACCTCTCCAAAGCATGGTGAGTCCTTTCTTCCCTGCCCGAGCGAAGCATTCTGCCCGGGTTCAGAGGTGTTGCGGTGTGAGGCGGAGTGTGAACCCGTCCATCGCACGATGAGCTGTGTGATGGACGGGACACCCAGATCTTTACTTCGAGTACAGCTCGACGATGAGCTGCTCGTTGATCGGCAGGTTGATGTCCTCGCGCTTCGGAAGAGCGATGATCCTGCCCGAGAGATTGTCGGGCTGAGCGTCGATCCAGTGGACGCGCGTCTGACCGCTGGCGAAGTCCTTCGCCGTCGCGAGCAGCACGAGCTCCTTCGAACCCTGGCGGATCGCGATCTCATCGCCGACCTTGCACTGGAAGCTCGGGATGTTGACCTTGCGGCCGTTCACCTGCACGTGGCCGTGGCGCACGATCTGGCGGGCCTGGCGGCGCGAAATCGCGAAGCCGAGGCGATAGCAGACGTTGTCGAGACGGGTCTCGAGCTGCTGCAGCAGCAGTTCGCCGGTGACGCCGGTCTTGTTCGAGGCCTTCTCGTAGTACGCGCGGAACTGCGTCTCGAGCGTGAAGTACATGCGCTTGGTCTTCTGCTTCTCACGGAGCTGCAGACCATAGCCGATGAGCTTCTTCACCTTCTTCGATTGGCCGTGCTGGCCCGGGGGGAAGTTGCGCTTCTCGACGGGGCACTTGTCGGTGAAGCACTTCGGGCCCTTGAGGAACAGCTTTTGACCGTCGCGGCGGCAGAGGCGGCAGACGGGTCCGGTATAACGTGCCATTTCTTTCTATCTCCTGACTTCGGTTGTCGATCGCTTTACAGGCTGGCTGGCCCTTCGTCACGATCCGATGAAACGAGTTAGGAAGCTAGGGGTTAGGGAGTTAGGAAGCGTAAACCTCACTTCCTAACTCCTCACTACCTAACTTCTGTACTTACACTCTGCGGCGCTTCGGCGGACGGCAGCCGTTGTGCGGCATCGGCGTGACGTCGCGGATCGAGCGAACCTCGATACCCGCAGCGGCGAGGGCGCGAATCGCGCTCTCACGGCCAGAGCCGGGGCCGGCAACGCGCACATCGACCGAACGCAGACCGTGATCGCGCGCGGCGTTGGCCGCGTTGATCGCCGCCTGCTGCGCGGCAAACGGGGTTCCCTTGCGGGAGCCGCGGAAGCCGAGCGAGCCGGAGCTCTTCCAGCTGATCGTGTTGCCCTGCTGGTCGGTGATGGTGACGATGGTGTTGTTGAAGCTCGCCTGAATGTAGACGAGCCCGAACGGAACGTTCTTCCGTTCCCGCTTCTTGAACTTCTTGTTCTTGCCGACCTTCGCGCCGGTACCCTTGTTCTGTGATTTCGCCATGGGTTACTTCGTCGCTTTCTTCTTGCCGGCAACGGTGCCCTTGCGGGGTCCCTTGCGGGTGCGAGCGTTGGTGTGGGTGCGCTGGCCGCGAACCGGCAGGTTGCGGCGGTGGCGCAGGCCACGGTAGGACTGAATCTCGATCAGGCGCTTGATGTTCAGGCCGATCTCCTTGCGGAGGTCGCCCTCGATCTCGCCTTCCTGCTCGATGACGGTACGAATCTTGTTGAGCTGGTCTTCGTCCAGCGTGGTCATCTTGGCGTGAGGGTCAACGCCGGCCTTATCGAGAATCTTCAGGGCGCGGGGCTGGCCGATGCCATAGATGTACGTGAGCGCGATGCGAGCCTGCTTGTTGGGTGGCAGGTCGACGCCGGCAATACGTGCCATGGGGTGCCTTTCGGTTGGGGCTCGTCTGACTGGCAGAGAGCGGTGATGATTGTTATGCGGCTGACCTGGCTACTGTCTCCTCCGGGTTCATCGCACGCCTTGACTTCGGCGAACTCGCCCGGTGGGGCCGCATTTACGGTAAGAGATCAGGTTTCAGAAATCAGAGATCGAATTGTTCTCTGTTTTCTGATCTCTGTTCTCTTACCCTTGACGCTGCTTGTGCTTGGCGTTCTCGCAGATAACGCGAACGACACCGCGACGGTGAATCACCTTGCACTTATCGCAGATCGGCTTTACGGATGCACGGACCTTCATTGAAAAACTCCAGTTCTCAGTTACTAAAAGACTTCAATTCCCAATTACAAATAGCTGTTGCCTGTCGCTTCTCCGACTCACTGAGAACTGAGATCGGACAACGGACAACTCTTTGCTACCTGTAGCGGTAGACGATACGGCCGCGGTTCAGGTCATACGGACTGAGCTCGATGGCTACACGGTCGCCGGGAAGGATACGGATGAAGTTCTTTCGCATGCGCCCTGAGATGTGCGCGAGAACCTGATGCTTGTTCTCGAGCTCCACCTTGAACAGCGCGTTGGGCAGGGTCTCCACGACCGTTGCCATTACCTCAATCGCATCTTCCTTCGACAAACGCTCTCCTCGAAGGGGCCGGATTTCGTACCAACCCCTCGCCGAATGACCTGTTTTGCTGACTTGGTGGGCCCGTCCCATTCAAAGTTCAAGAGGGCAGGCGCAGGACACAGACACCATTTGCAAGTCTATCGAAAACCGGCCCGCGAGGGAAGCCCAACTCGCGTTTTCGGCCCGAGAATTCAGATCGACCCTCCCGGGCTGCCCGGCTAGCGACGGATGCCATGGGCACTCGATGGCCTTGTGGCTATGCAAAGACTTGCAGCGACAGGGTTTACCGGCCATCCGTTTTCCACAGAGTGGCCGTTTTCTGGGACTTGCAGTCGAAATGGTCGCAGAACGATTGGAACCTGAATTGCTCTCAACGCTCTTGTCCTGCAAACAAAGTCTTCCGCTCGAGCGGAGAACCGCGGCCCCATAGGGTGCCGGCTGGGCACTGGAATGTTGGGCGCGGCGGGCGCAGTGCGCCTGCGGGCCCGAACATCGACGAGATCCGCGCGACTCTTCTGGAGAGCGCGGACTTCGCCTCTGCTGCTCACTCGCTGAGCTAAGCAGCAGAGGCGTTTTCCTTTTGTGCGCATGCCGCCATCGTGTCAGCGCGCTTCCAGAGCAGCCTCTGCTAGCCTCACGCCATGCAGACTTTTCGCCTGGCTGTTGTGCCACTGCTGATTGCCGTGCTGTGCCCTTCGGTCGCGACGGCAGTTAAGATCCATACAGTTGCTCTGGGGCCAATACACAAGGTTCCCTACACACCACCCGAAGCTACCCCCGAAACTAAATCCGACGATTCCACCAGTCTGCGTGTGCGTCCGCTCATGGTGGACGACAAGCAGCGCGAGTGGACCGTGGGGCCGATTCACGAGGTCACCGACCGGACCTTCGTCGTGCAGCGTGCATTGCGTCTGAACGACGGCCTTCCCGGTGAGGCCGTGCACTGGACCTGGCAGCCGGGGCCATGGCTGATGGTCGATCGCGTCACCGGACACATCACAGCCTTGCACCTGCCGGACTTCGATCCGCAGGTCTCGGACGCCGTCTGGTTTCGCGACTACGCCGCCTACTGCGGGATTGCGACGACGGTGAAAGGTGGGCTGATGGCTGTAGTCGCCGAGTTAGGCGCGCGCAAGGCAGTGCTGCAGCAGAAGCTCAGCGCGTGGCCGCAGCCGAACGCTTCGCATCCTGTCTGTGCGACCTCGAAGTGGCAGCGAACGCCGATGCGCGCGACCATCCAGCAGACCGGTGGCCAACCCATGACGTTTGATGTGGTGGGCGTCAGCTCGCTCGTTGAAGAGGGCGAGTCCGGCGACGAGTAGCCTGGCGGCCGGCGACGACTGGGCCCGCCGGGACCGACTAACGTCCGCCGCGGTACAGTGCGCCGAGCGAAATGCCGAAGAAGATGCGTGTCTCGGTGCCAAAGTGCTCGATCGTCATGTCAGGCGAAAGGCGAACGGCGTACTTTTGTCCCTGGTTGAAGTCGATGCTGCCACCAAAGGCGCCCCACGGAGCGAAGTGGTTGCAATACATTCCGAGGTTCCCAATCTGGTGTGGCTCCTGCACCGGGCAGGCCGAGTACGGACTCGGACCCAGCGGATACGTGTTCGTCGAGTGGTCGAAGATGCCGTAGGCTCCGCCGCCAAACGCGTGATAGTTGATCGCGACGTAGCGGTTGCGCGGGCCGCGCCACTGTGCGCCGCCGGCGAAGATATGCTCCATCACGAGCGGACGGTTATAGGTGGCATTCGGCAGCACGGGCGTGGTGCCGGCGCCAAAGCGGTAGTCTGCGGAGATGCCGAGGCGGTCATCGAGGTGGCCGGGGATCCAGTACGTGTACTGCACTTCGCCGCCGCCCATGTTGAAGCGCTTGGGAAGGTTCTGACCGGCCTGTCCGTTCAGGAACGCGAGACCGCCGTAGAGGTCCCAGCGGTTCTCATAGCTGGGTCCCTTACCGGGAGCGAGCGCCGCGGCGGTGCTGTTGCTCTTTATCGGAGCCGTGCCGGGAGCTGATTGTCCGGTCGACTGGCTGCTGGAAGAGCTGCTGGAAGACTGGCTGCTCGAACTCGAGGGCTGCTTCTGCATGGGCGCCGTGCCGGGAGCAGGGTTGCTCTGGGCAGGTGCAGGATTGTTCTGTGCAGCGGCAGTCACGCCGGCGAGAAGCGCCACGAGAGCAAAGGTAGCAAAGCGTCCGGCGCAGCGCCGGGGAGAAGAAACAGGCGTCAGATTCGTAAAGAGCATCTTCCTCGTTTGGGGCGCTTGTGCGCGCGTGGTTTCCCTCAGGTGCGCGCCGAAACGGTGCGTCGTTTTCAAGGATATACCGGCGGAGGTGCAGGCTGCCTTCCGGAAGGGTTTATGCGCCACTTAGGGGGCCTGGACGTGCGACAATGATAGCTGCGGCCTCTGTAAGCAGAGGGCGCCATCAGGGAGCATTTGCAATGGGCGATCTTTTCCAACCGTCTCACCTCATCATCATTGCGATCATCGTGATCGTTCTCTTCGGCGGAAGGAAACTGCCGGAGCTCGGCAAAGGACTGGGCGAAGGGCTGCGCGGCTTCAAGGACGGCATGAAGGGCATCACCGACGAGCCGACCTCCAACACCAAGCCGGGCGAGACCGCGCACACCGTGACGCCGAAGGTAGATGAGGCGCCGAAGCCGCCGGCTTCGGTCTAGACGAACCAATCTTCATGGCGCGAGAATCTCTCGCGCAAAGCCAAGGACGACGGCCTGCGATGCAGCCGTCGTCTTCGCATTTAGGAGGTCCGCCGCCGATGAAGCTGAAGTCGCCGTATCTGGTGAAACCGCACACGAAGGTCCGGCTGGCACACCTGCCGACAGAGGAAAAGGGCGACTTCAACGACAAGGCCGCGATGGACGCAGCCGCGGCGACACACGCCAAAAGACTCGACGAGTTGCAGGATCTGATGTACGCGTCGCAATCCAAGGCGCTGCTGGTCGTGCTGCAGGGCATGGACACCGCAGGCAAGGACGGCACGATCCGGCACATCTTCTCCGGCGTGAATCCGCAGGGCTGCCAGGTGGCTTCATTCAAAGTGCCCACCCAGCTCGAGCAGCGGCACGACTTCCTGTGGCGCTGCCACGCGCAGGTACCACCGAAGGGCATGATCGGCATCTTCAACCGCTCGCACTATGAGGACGTGCTCTCACCGTGGGTGCACGGGCACATGAGCGCGAAAGAGGCAGCGCGCCACATGGAGGAGATCAACGACTTTGAGCGCATGCTCTCCGACAACGACGTCGTCATCCTCAAGTTCTTCCTGCACATCTCGCGCGACGAACAGACGCGCCGCCTGCAGGAGCGCATCGACGAGAAGAAGAAGCACTGGAAGCTCTCGCCCGCAGACTTCGAGGAGCGGCAGTTCTGGCCCAATTACATGCGCGTCTACGAGACGATACTGAGCAACACGAGCAAGAAGTTCGCGCCGTGGTTTGTGATTCCCTCGGACCACAAGGCGTATCGCAACGTCGTCATCTCCGGCGTCATTGTTGAGGCGATGGAGCGCCTGAAGCTCCAGTACCCGAAGCCAACCTTCGACCCGAGTGGCATCAACCTCGAAGACGAGACCCCGCAGGAGGCCGCGAAAGAGGTCGAGGCCAAGGTGAACCCCGGCGTCGTCAGCGCGAATGAAATTCTGTCAAGCTCAGGGCGCAAGTAAGCTATCGAGCCGCTTCAATCTCTTCGTCTGAGGGGTCGCCGGTCAGAAAACGGATAAGGCCCGGACCACAGCGATAAAAGAAGATTGCGGCCCCAGCGTTGAGACACAACCGGAAGAGATCGCCCAACACGCCCATGAGCATGTTTCGCTCGAACCCAGCACTAGCCCCTATCGCGCCTCGACGACCCGCGAATGAAGAGTATGCGCTTCCCTGTTGAAGCAGCGAGAGGAAGTTCGGCAGAAATATCAGGCTAACTATCGCGTTGTAGGCGAACCACACACAGAAAATTCTGCTGGCAAGGACCGCGACTTGGCGGTTGGTCATGAGCACCTCAGGTGAGTCGCTCAGATTGTAATCATGACCACCGCAGCAGCCGCGATCGCCATGCCCGTAAGCTGCCGCCGCGTGGGCCGCTCATGCAGATGCCACGCCGCCAGCAGAATCGTTCCCGCGGGATACAGCGAAGCCAGCACCGCCGCGATATCCAGCCGCCCGGTGCGCGTCGCGGCGATGAAAAGCAGGTTGCCGCCGGTATCGAGCAGCGCAACGCCCATCGCCCAAACCACAGCCATGCGCGTCAGCCTCGTCTGAGCCTGCCCTACGGCAGAAGCGCGAGAGCGAACACTCACCACCGCCAGCAGCAGCGCACAGGTGACGAGGCTCGCGGAGCGCGCAACCGCCATCGGCTCCAGCACGCCCAGCGGGTTTGCCAGCCGCAGCGCAACGAAGTAAATCCCAAAGCCGATGCCACCAATGAGCGCGAGCACCAGCGTCGCACGCGAGCTCTCGCTCGGCTCCGAGCCATCGACCGCATGATCAGCCTCTGGCGACGGCCCAGCCGCGATGAGCCAGATCGCCGCCAGCGCCAGCACGAACCCCACGATGCGCAGCGCCGTGGGCAGACCTTCGAGGACGCTCGAGACTGCCGCAGGAATCGCCGCAGCCAGCAACCCGCTGAGCGCCGCCGATCCCCCCATCGCTCCGCGTGCGAGCGCGATGTAAAACGCCGTCAGCGAAATTCCCGCCGTCACCCCGGCGACGAGTCCCCACACCAGTGGCGCTCCATGCGGCAACGCTGCATGCTGTAGAGAGAGAATCGCCAGCAGAACCGCAAGGCTCGACGCATGCGCAATCAGCACAACGCGCAGCGCGCCCGCTGTCGTGCCACCCGCGGCCTTCACGCCCATGCCGCCAGAGAAGTCACCGCCGCCCCAGGAGGCGGCGGCGGCGAGTGCAAGCAGGATGTTGGCCGACAGAATCGGCGTCATCGCGAACGCAGCGGTCACGGCTTCGTGGAAGTTGGCGGCCGAGCCGGCGCGACAGGTTCGTTATCCGGTGGCGGCGTCTGGTCCGCTCCGGCCACAGGCTGCGCCTGGTGCACGTTGCGCGGTGTCGGATAGTAACCGTCCGGCGCGACAACCGTGAGGTTCGGCCGCATCACGCGAATCTCCACGTGGCGGAACCTTCCATCCAGCGGGCTCTCATGCGTGTAGTAGCCGACGGTGTAGAGCGTGCGAACGGTCCTTGTAATTTCCGCAAAACTATTCTCGATGCCGCGCGGACGAAACTCCGGATCGCACTGCCCGCCGGTCGCTGCGGCGATGCGTGGCAGTGCGTCATCGCGCATCGTCAGCGGAAGATGGATGCGGTCGAGGAAGCCCATACCCGGAATAGCCGTGTCGCCGACGAGCGTGGCGTATACCGAGATCTTGTTCGTCTGCAGGTAGCGGATCAGCTCCTTTTCCTTGACCTTGGAACCGTACTCTTTGCCGTCCGAGACGACGTACAACACCCGCCGGCGCTTCGAGTCCACCTTCGCCAGCGACTGCGCGGCGGTAAACAGCGCGTCGTACAGCAGGTGATACTCCTTGGGAATCACTGGGTTCATGCTCTGCTGGTTGCGGACAGGGGCGGTGTTTGGATCCACCTGCTGATTGTTCTTGGTCGTCGTCTGCGACAGCGGCCCACCCCAGCCCATCAACGGAGCGCGGCCCTCGCTCTTCGAGCGCTCGAGGATCACGCCCAGCCGGTTACTCTGCGCAGCGGTGAATGTTGTCTGCTCCTTCACGCCGTTGTTGTACGTGTAGATCGCCACTTCGTCGTACGGCGCAAACGCCCCCTGCAAAGCGCTCAGCGAGGAGTTGATCTTGTCCATCGTGTCCTGCGTCACACTCTGGTCGATAACAAACGCCACCGACAGCGGGAACGGATCGGGGCTCCAGTAGCGCATCTGCTGGCGCAGGCCGTTCTCAAAGATGCGGACGTCTCGCCAGGTCAGGTCCGGCACAAAGTTGCCCTTCGAGTCCTTCACCGTGAACGGAATCTGCACGAAGTCAACGTGCACCGTTCCCATGGTGTAGGCCGCCTGCGCTCCCTGGCCGGGAGCGGGAATCAACGGTGCCTGTTCCTGCCCACCGGGCTGCTGACCGGAGGCGGACGATGGCAGCTTGTTCGTGGGCGTTACCCCGCCGTTGTCCTTGGCATCAGCCGCGTCCGGATTCGCTTCTCCGCTACGTGGCGGCTCGGGAGCCATCGGCGCGGGCGGAGTTATCGTGTTGATATTCGAGAGCCCCTGCGGGGTAGGAGCATTGGGAATCGACGCCGACGGTGCATTCGGCATGCTCTGCTTCTGAGCCGTCTGGGTAGTGTTCTGCTGGGACGTCTGCTGCCCACCGCCGGCGGAGCCTGCTCCTGCCAGCGCCACTGCCAGCACACCTGCCCCGAAACTCTGTCGTCCGAACACCATCCGTTGCTCTTCCCTTCCCTCGCGCACTTAACCCGGCCTTCTGTCAGCCGGTCCTTTTGCGCGGATGCTGCCTATTGAGACTATCAGTCCGCACCGTTTGGGTGCACCCCTGCGTCCTGCTCCGTCAGACGCTCGGCTAACACCGGTTGTTGCACTGGCTTGCGACCGATCGTTGGTCGCCAGTTAGACATCCATGTCGCCGAATTGCACGGCTTAGGCGTCTAATAGGTGTATGCCCTCCGTGTCTCTGCGCCGTCTCGCAGTCCTGTCGTTCGTGCTCCTGTGGCCGGCCGCGCGCCTCTGCGCCCAGGACGCCCCCACGCCCGACGCGCCGCCGCCGCCCAGCAAGGCGGCCGCCGCTGCTCCCGAGCCCATGGGCCCCGACGCCCCCACGCTGAAGGTCAACGTCAACCTGGTCAACGTCTACTTCTCCGCGCGCGACAAGACCGGCTTCATCACCAGCCTGCGCAAGGACGACTGCCAGGTCGCCGAGGACCACAATCCGCAGATCATCAAGCGCCTGACGCAGGAGAAGAACCTGCCTCTCACCATCGGCATTCTGCTCGACACCAGCGGCAGCCAGACGAACGTCCTGCCCCTCGAGCAGGACTCCGGCGCACGCTTCCTGCGGGAGGTGCTCACGCCCAAGGACGAGGCCTTCCTCATCTCCTTTGATGTCAACGTCGACCTGCTCTCGGACTTCACCGACTCGCCGCGCGAACTCGCACGCGCCATCAACAAGGCCACCATCAACAGCGCGAGTTCCTCGGCTGGCGTGCCCGGCATCGGCGGAGGTCCGTTCCCCACAAGCAATCCACGTGGAACCCTGCTCTATGACGCCGTCTACCTCGCCGCGCACGACAAGCTGCAGTCCCAGACCGGCCGCAAGATCATGATCATCCTCACCGACGGCCAGGATGAAGGCTCACAGCTAAAAATCAAAGACGCAATCGAAGCCGCACAGAAGGCCAACGTCATCGTCTACCCCATCCTCATCGCCGACCGCGAGCAGTACTTCGCCGCTGGTGAGATCTACATGGGCTCAAGCGTTATGCAGCAGCTCGCCGATCAGACCGGCGGCCGTGTCATCAACGTCGGCAACAGTGGACGCAAGCTCGAGGACGCCTTCGACCAGATTCAGGACGAGCTCCGCACGCAGTACCTGCTCAGCTACACGCCCACCAACAAGAACGCCGACGGCACCTTCCGCAAGATCCAGCTCGACTGCGGCAAGGGCCTGAAAGTGCAGGCCCGCAAAGGCTACTACGCAGTCCCCGGCAATAGCGAGGGCGCCAGCAGCACCGAGTAGCTCTGCTTAGGCCTCGATCGCGCCCGAGTACACGGCCATCCCCGCGACCGCATCGACGCCCATCGCGTCGAGCTCGTCGATTTCCTTGCGCTCTTTGATTCCGCCCGCGACGATCAGCTGCTTTGCCGTCGTCGAGCGCAGCGTCGCGGCAACGTGCATCGGGAATCCCTGCATCGTGCCCTCGGTATCCACGTGCGTGTAGAGGAACGATGCGCAGGAGTCCTCCAGCCACGTGATCGCTTCCTCCGGCGTCAGGTCGACTGAATCCTTCCATCCGCGCACCGCAACGCGCCCATCCTTCGTATCCACCGAGAAGCAAAGCGCGTCCTCGCCCAATTGCTTCTTCAAGTGTGCCGCGAACTCGAGCCGAATCAGCTTGTGCCTCCGCTGCGTGATCGGCGCGAACTCCTCCGCGCCATCGGCAAACTCGAGCGCATCCGCATCACGCACGGGCTCCTCACCGAACAGCGACGACCCATAGATGACGCGCTTCGCTCCAGCATCCAGCAGCCGTTTGCCATCAGTAGCGGTGCGGATACCGCCGCCAACCTGGCACGGAATCCGCTTGCAGATCATCGTGATCAGCTCGCGATTCGATCCCTGCCGCATCGCAGCATCGAGATCGATGAGTTGCACCAGCGGATACTTCGAGAACCGCTCAATCCAATAATCAAAATCATCAAACGAGAGCTTCAGCTTCTCGCCCTGAACAAGCTGGACGATCTTGCCGCCCATAAGGTCAATCGAAGGAATCAGCATGGCAATCTCATTGGAACACCGGCAGCCGCAACCTCGGCCTTGAGTGCGCGAGAGTCGGTGATGCCGAAGTGAAATATCGAAGCGGCGAGCGCAGCATCAGCCTTGCCAGCCTTGAAGACCTCGGCGAAGTGCTGCGCGTTCCCCGCACCGCCGCTCGCGATAACCGGAATCTGCACTGCTTCGGAGACCCGCCGCGTCAGCTCGCAGTCGAAGCCATCACGCGTCCCGTCGCAATCCATTGACGTCAACAGAATCTCACCCGCGCCACGCCGCTCGGCCTCGCGCGCCCACTCGACGACACGCCGTCCCGTCGGCTTCCGCCCGCCCGAAACATAAACCTCCGCCTCGCCAACAGGATCGCTTGATCCCTTCGCCCGACGCGCATCGATCGCGACAATCACCGCCTGCGCTCCGAAGCTCGACCCAATCTCACCAATCAGCTCCGGCCGCGCAATCGCCGCCGAATTAATCGAAACCTTGTCCGCGCCCGCATCGAACACCGCCGCAGCCTCTTCAGCCGACCGAATCCCACCGCCAACCGTGAACGGCACAAACAGATTCGCCGCCGTACGCTTCACCGTATCGAGCAGCGTTCCGCGCCCCTCGTGCGTCGCCGTGATATCGAGCAGCACAATCTCATCCGCCCCCGCCGCCGCATGGCGATGCGCCAGCTCCGCCGGATCACCGGCATCGACGATGTCCACGAACTGAATCCCTTTGACGACGCGCCCCGCACGCACATCCAGGCAGGCAATGATTCTCTTCGTCAGCATCCAAAAACCATCCTCACATCTCTTACTTTCGTCTTGTCATTCCCGAAGGGAATCTAATTCTTTTTTGTTGTCATTCCCGAAGGGAATCTGCGTTCCCAACGATGTGCGACGCTTACAACCCCAGAAAATTCTTCAACACGCGCAGTCCCGTCTCCGCCGACTTCTCCGGATGAAACTGCACGCCCATAACATTCCCGCGCTCGACCGCAGCAGTAAACGGCCCACCATAGTTCGTCGTCGCCGCGCTGTCCGCCGAAACCGGCGCGCGCCACGAGTGCGTGTAGTACACAAAACTCCCCGGCTCAATCCCCGCAAGCAGACGAGAATTCGGGCGAATATTCTCGAGCGAGTTCCACCCGACGTGCGGCGACTTCAACTCCTCACCATCAAACGTTGCCGGAAAGCGCTCACACGCACCCGCAAAGTGCGCCAAACCCCGCGTTTCCGGCGCCTCCGTCGACCCCTCATACAGCCACTGCAGCCCAACGCAAATGCCGAGGAACGGTGTCCCTTTCGCAGCGGCTTCGCGCGTTGCCTTCGTCAGACACAGATCATGCAACAGCTGCGTTGCCTGAAAGTGCCCGACACCCGGCAGCACAACCTTATCCGCACGCGCCACATCACCCGGCGATTGCGTAACGACAACATCCTGCGCACCGAGATACCGCAGCGCCTTCACGACGCTCGTGAGATTTCCCGCCTTGTAATCAATAACCGCGATCATCGGCGCGCTCGCTTCGCTTCCACTCGCGGCCAGTACTGAAACTCATCCTCGTAGAGCTCACCGGACAAATCGGAGACGCGCGCACCGAGCCGTGCCTGCGCATCGGCAATCGCCTTGTTGTAGATGACCGGCCCGATCTCCTCAAGAAAGAAGTCCAGCAACAGACCCGCCGGCAGATCGCCTATCGGTTCCGGCAAATTGCGCTCAAAGTACTGCTGAATCGAAGCGACTGCATCAGCACGCGCTTCCTTCGAAAGCTCGATGCTCATAGCAGCCCCTTCGTGCTGGGCAGCAGGTCGCGCATCCGCTCATCGCGCGAGCACGCGCCACGCATCGCCCGCGCAAACGCCTTGAAGATCGCCTCGATCTTGTGATGGTTTGAGCGACCGTACATCGTCTTCACGTGCACGTTCGCCTTCGATCCACGCGCAAACCCATCAAAAAAGTCCGGGACCAGCTCGCTCTGCAGGTCGCCGACAACCGGCACGTTCACATGGTCGTCGACAACACACGCGACGCGTCCCGAAAGATCAATCGCGCACACCGCGAGCGTCTCATCCATTGCCATCACGAAGTATCCCGCGCGCAGAATGCCGCGCTTGTCGCCAAGCGCCTCCGCGAAGGCCTCGCCCAACGCAATGCCGACATCCTCGACCGTGTGATGCTGATCCACATCGAGATCGCCAACGCATTTCAATTCGAGATCAAATCCGCCGTGCCGTGCAAAGCTCTCGAGCATGTGATCGAAAAATCGGATACCTGTCGACACGCTGTACTGCCCGGTTCCATCAACATTCAGGCGCAGCGAGATCTTCGTCTCCAGCGTATTGCGCTCAATCGTCGCCACGCGCGCCGCGTTCGTGGGCTGGGGCGAAACTCCGACCTCTTGAACGATGTCACTCATGCTTCCTCCCTATCGTCCTCGCGCACGCCGCGCTTCCATCATTTGCGCGGCAATATAGATGAACAGCACAGCGAAGAGCATGCACCACACAATCACAAACGGTGCAAGGTAACGCGTGTGCTCGAAACGGTCGACGCCAAGAAACCCGATGATCCCGAGCAGCGGAATAAGCGGTGCGACCACCAGAGCTTTGCTGCGGCGCGGCATCTTATTCAAACTCCCGCTCTTCGGTGGACGTCGTAGCTGGACGTCGCGACTCCGCGGGCGTCCACTTCATCTCGGCGAGCACTGCACGCAAAGCCTCAATGCCGCGCGTGACGTGATCCTCTACGCCGACGGTAATGCGAACATAACCATCGCACCCAGGATCCGCAGAGCGGTCGCGCAGCAGCACGCCGCGCTCCCGCATGCGTGTGCACAACTCCTTGTGGCGCGGGCCGATATCCATCAGCACAAAGTTCGCCGCGCTCGGCCACGTGCGCACGCTGAGTTCGCGTAGAGCAGCAAAGATACGCTCGCGCCCCTGATGCACCTGCGTGATGTACCAGTTGAGGTAATCAGCATCCGCAAGCGCTTCCGGAAGCACTGCGAGTGCGATTCCATTGACGTTGTACGGCGAGCTGACCTTGCGCAGAAAGCCGATGAGCCGTGCGTTTGCGAACAGCGCGCCGATGCGCAGACTCGCGAGACCGTACGCCTTCGAAAACGTGCGTGCAACGATTAGGTTCGGGACACTCGCGATGTCCGGCAGAACCGTGTCGCCGAAGAAGTGGAAGTACGCTTCGTCCACCATCAGCACGGCCTGCGGCGCAGCCGCAGCGATGGCGAGCAGGTGTCCACGGCTCACAGTTGAGCCCGTGGGATTGTTCGGCGAAGCGATGATAATTAGCTTTGTGCGCGCCGTAATCGCGGCAAGGAACCGCTCGAACGGAAACTCGAGCGAGTCGTCAGTCTGCACTTTGATGAGGCCGGAAGTCATCATGCCAACCGAGACGTCGTACATGAAGAAGGTCGGCGTGCAGATCATCGCCTCGTCGCCTTCGTCGAGGAACGCACACGCCATTAGGTGAATCGCCTCGTCGACGCCGTTGGTGAGGATCACCTGGTTGGACTCCACGCCGAGATGTTGCGCGACGACGCGTTCGACAGGTTCGCGCTCCGGATAAACCGTCAGCCCTTCGGCAGTGAGCTGCTGCAACTTCGCGAAGACGCGTGGGCTGGGCGCGAACGTGTTCTCGTTGAAGTCGAGTCGCAACGCGCTGCGACCGGCGAGCGGCGGATGATACTCAGGCATCGCAAGCACGCGAGCGCGCGGCTCCGGCACTGTTGCAGCGACCTTTCCGTCGAGTCCGTTCGATGCTGTTGTTGTCTTATTCACTATTCACTTCTCACTATTCACTGACGGTCGCGCATTCTCACGCGAACGCTTTCGGCGTGGGCCTTCAGGCCTTCCGCTTCAGCGAGTGCGATGGTGTGTGGACCCACCTCGCAAAGCGCCTCGCGCGTGTACTGCTGCACGGTAATTACCTTCACAAAGTCCATCACGCTAAGGCCGCCGCGGATGCGTCCGTTGCGTCCGGTGGGCAGCACGTGATTCGGTCCGGAGATGTAGTCGCCCATCGACTGCGGCGTGTGGTGACCGACGAACACCGAACCCGCGTTCTTCACCCAGCGCAGATCGGCGCCGGTATCGATCGTCAGGTGCTCGGGCGCCAAACGATTCGTGAGCGCGTGCGCCTCCTCAGCGTTCGCAGTGACGAACGCAACAGCGTGTGCGCTGAGCGACTGGTGCGCGATCTCATTGTCCTCTGCAAGTCGCTTGGCTTCGAGCACGACCTCTTCCGCAAGGTCAGGCTTCGACGTGATGAAGATGGCGAGCGCCTCGGGGTCATGCTCGGCCTGCGCAACAAGGTCCGCGGCGATGCCGTTGGAATCACCGGCCTCACTCGTAACAACAATCTCCGTCGGACCCGCGGGCATGTCGATGCCGGTCTCGGCAGAGACGATCGCCTTCGCTGCAGTCACGTAAAGATTGCCGGGACCCACAATCTTATCGACCGGCTCGATGGTCTCTGTGCCGTACGCCAGCGCGGCGATCGCCTGCGCTCCACCGATGCGATAGAAGCACGTGATCCCGCAGAGATACGCAGCAGCGAGTGTCTCCTGGGCTGGCTTCGGCTGACAGACAACGATGCGCTCGACGCCTGCGACCTGCGCGGGCGTAGCGGTCATCAGCAGCGTGGAGGGCAGCGGATATCGGCCTCCGGGAACGTAACAACCTACGGAGCCAAGCGGGCGAACGATCTGGCCGACCTCCATACCTTCCGTCGGACGGAAGCTCCACGCATGCGGAAGCTGGCGCTCGGCGAAGGTGCGAATGTTGGCCTGCGCGAGACGCATCGCGGCGCGCAACTCCTCACTCGTCGACTCCCACGCGTGTTGCATCTCCTGCTTGGAGACGAGCAGTGGACAGTCTTCCGAGAGTCCATCGAAGCGGGCCGAGTACTCACGGAGCGCCGCGTCGCCGCGCTCGCGTACTGCGGCGAGAATCTCGCGCACGGTCGCGTCCACCTTCGCGGTGTTCGTCGCTCCGCGCGTCTCGAGCTGACGAATGACCACCTCGGTCGTCTTCGCGTTCTCGCCGAATGTCTTCAGGATCTTCAAATGCAGTTCCTTGGGTTGAAGCGTTGAGGTTAGCGGCGCGGACGGATGCTCGACTGCGGGGGCTGGTAGCCGGAGGGTGGTTGCGGAACGCCGCGTCCAGGCTTGCGCATCTGCTGCTGCATTACGCGGCGCTCAAGACGCGAGCCTGTAACAACCGCGCGCTTGGCCGCCTGTTCGGACGCGGGGTAGACGCGGTTCGGGTTCTTGGCGTCGAGGACGACCGGTATGCGCATGCCTGGGCTCATCCGCTGGCCGGGCGGCGTACGCGTCTTGATGACCACGTCGCGCGCTTCGGTGCTACCGGGCTCCTGTACGCGCAGGGTGACCTTCTCGACGTCAGTCTGCGGGCGGCCGAAGAACTTGATGGGCTCCGACGAGACGAACGTAGCGTAGACGACGACGCCTTCGCGGTCAGCCTTCTTCTGGCGGCGCCGCTCGATCAGAAAGGCAGTGACACGCCAGGCGATGAACGCGACGCAAAGCGCGATGATGACGATGCTGGAGATCTTCATAGAGCTACTCCTTACAACACAACCCTGTTACAGAACCACTTTGCTGAGCGGGTACTCGACGATGCCTGTGCCGCCTGCAGCCTTGAGACGGGGGATGACGTCGCGGACGACGGACTGCTCGAGGATGGTGTTCACCGCAACCCACTTCTCATCGCGCAGGTGCGAAACCGTCGGCGAGTTGAGTGCGGGCAGAACGTTGAGGATGGCATCGAGGTTCTTCTTCTCGACGTTGAGCATGAGTCCAACCTGATTCTGCGCAGCCATCGCGCCCTTCAGCATCAGCGCGAGGGTCTCAATCTTAGAACGCTTCCATGGATCAGACCACGCCTTCTTGTTCGCGATGAGCTGCGTCTCGGACTCCATGAGGGTTTCGATGATACGCAGGCGATTCGCGCGCAGCGAGCTGCCGGTCTCGGTGACCTCGACGATAGCGTCGGCGAGGGTGGGAGGCTTGACCTCGGTGGCACCCCAGGAGAACTCGACGGTGACGGGAATCTTGCGCTCGGCGAAGTATCGCTTGGTGAACTCAACGAGCTCGGTGGCGATCGTCTTGCCCGCGAGATCCTCGGGCTTCTGGAAGGGCGAATCCTCGGGGACGGCCAGCACCCAGCGGACGGGGGTGCGCGACTGCTTGGAGTAGGTGAGCGAGGTGACGCGCTCGACGACAGACTGGTTCTCGAGGACCCAGTCGTTGCCCGTGAGGCCCGCGTCGAGAGCGCCGTGCTCGACATAGCGGGCCATCTCCTGCGCGCGCACGAGCATGCACTCGATCTCGGCGTCGTCGATGGACGGGAAGTAGCTACGACCGGAGGCGTAGATGTTCCAGCCGGCGCGGGCGAAGAGGGCGATAGTGGCATCCTGCAGGCTGCCCTTGGGAATGCCGAGCTTGAGCTTGTTGGTCATAGAGAGTCCGGATACGAGATTCGAGATACGAAATGCGAGTGGTTCCGTTCAGTTGTGAGCTATGAATTTGAGAAGTATCAATCACAGGTGCGAAGACGTCTTGTTCGTATCTCGTGTCTCGCTTCTCGTATCTATCTTCTTCGTGAAGCAGCTGACGGTGCCTTCGTGGCAGACGAGCCCGTCGCCTTCGACCTCGACGCGGAAGAGCAGAGCGTCGTTGTCGCAGTCAGTGGAGGCGGAGACGACGCGGAGGCGGTTGCCGCTGGTCTCGCCCTTCATCCAGAGCTTGTTGCGCGTGCGCGACCAGAAGGTGACGAAGCCGGTCTCGAGCGTTTTTTGATAGCTGAGCTCGTTGAGGAAGCCGAGCATGAGGACCTGGCCGGTTTTTGCGTCCTGGACGATGCCGGCGATGAGGCCGCCGGCCTTGGCGAAGTCGAGTGTGGGTTGTGCTGCGGTGGTCATGGAGTCCTTAAGTGATTGTGAGGGAGTGGGCGCCCGCGCAGCAAAAAGCCCGCTCGCGGAGCGCGGTGGCGGGCTGGGTTCCGAATCCTGTTGGGCGTTTACTTTGCCGTATTCAGGACAGCCGCCGTCGCGCAATGCGCGTGGTGGTGGTGTCCGTGATGGTGCTGGCGAAGGCTCACTGAGTTCTTAGGCTAAGGGTGAGGGCGTTGGATGTCAATTCGGTGCACTCCCTCCCTGGGTAAATCTCCACAAAATCTTCAAAACATAGGGCTTGAGGGAGGACTTTAGTGGCAAACTGTTGATTGCAGGTTCACTGTGGGGTTGGCTTCTGTTTCGGCCGGTTGTCAGGCAGAAGTGCTTTTTTTTCAGTAAGTACCGTCCCGGTCTTTTTATCGCAATTCCGCGAATAGCCGGGCCTGGAGGATTGCTCTGATTCGCCGACGTGCAAGCCATTGCCTCACCCATGTGATCGGGAAGGCGCCGAGGAGCACGAGCCAAAGTCCGAGGGCGAGGCAGAAAGACGAGTTCTCTTCGCGATCCGCTCCCGCAGTTACGAACCACAGGCCGGTCGCGATATACCATGAAGGTCCAGAGGGTCGAACCAAGCAGCAGCATCCACCATCGACGGCGGCGCCTGGCCGTGAGAGCGTCGAGCCCGATGCCTGCGGATCCACCAGAAGGGTAGCAGCAAACCGGGAGGATGATGGCTCGCCATAGTGCGTAGGTCCATTCCCGGGCGGAACCCATTCCGTTGGCCACGCCTGTGTAGAAAACGGTCTACGCCAAACTCGATGATGAATCCCGGGAGTGTTGAGCGCCTGGACGGAGGAGGAAGTGACTTGTGTAGAGAACAGGATAGACGCGCGGAAGATGTGCTCAGCGCGGAATCTTGAACTGGCCGGCGAGCGGAAAGTGACGCGGCGTCCGTCGCGCAAGAGGCGCGTGAAACCCATGTAGGTCATCGTGGCCGGGACGGCAATGATGATGTACGAAAGCAGAAGGGCGAGGATCGGCAGCGTTCGCGCAAAGGAAATGCGATGGGGATTCACGCGAGCCAGAGTAATGGAGAATTCGGTCTGGGCTGCAGGAAAAAATGCAGTGGCCCGGATGGTGCCTTCAATTTCCCCAGGTCGCGGTGAGGACCGTCGCGACGACAACGGCGATAGCGACGGCAAAGATGCCCGCAACGATGACGGTGAACCTTGCGGTGCGGAATCCCGAATCCTTTGTGCGGATGGTTCCGAACTTGATCCACCAGCGAATTGCCATTACGGGGACAGCGATCAGAAGAAAGTAAAACCCGGCCGTGCCGACAAGCCCGAGAAATGGCACATACCGGAGAAGGAAGAAGGTGAGCAGCATGCCCGCCATGATCTTCAGATAGCTGCCGTCGCTGCAGGCCTGATTGATCTTGGCCATCAACTCTGCTGCCGCCTCCGCCTCATCGTGATCGACGTGAGTGGAGCAGAACGGACATTGTGAGGCGGAGGTGTTGATCGTCTCCTTGCAACCGGGACACGTGAAGACATGAATTGCAGAGGAGAGGCCTAAGCTTCCCGCCATAATTGTTACCTTCCCTGAAAAGTTTAAGGAAGGCTATCGTGTGCGCTGTGCGGTGTCTACATCTTCGTAGAGCTAGCTCAGCGGCGTGAAGGGGGAGTCGCTGTTTTCGGAGATGCGGACGTTGCCGGTGCCGATGTCGTAGATCCAGCCGGAGACGGTGAGGTTGCCGAGCGTCATGGCCGTGGCGACCGAGGGGTGGGTCTTGAGGTGCTGGATCTGAAGCAGCACGTTCTGTTCGGTCAGGACGTCGACGAGCGGCCGCTCGTGGTGGGCTTCAATCTCGTGTTCGTGAAGTGTGTTGGCGACGGCGAGCGCGGTCTGGGCGTTCTTGAGCCAGTTCTTGACGCTGGGCATCTTTTCCATACTGGAGGGATCGAGCAGGGCCTTCATGGCGCCGCAGTCGGTGTGGCCGCAGATGACAGCGTGGCGCACGCCGAGCGCCGTGACGGCAAACTCGATGACGGCGGAGACGCCGCCGAGCATCTCGCCATAGGCGGGGATCATGTTGCCGATGTTGCGGAGGACGAAGACCTCGCCGGGACCGGTGGAGGTGAGAGCGTTGGGGTCGATGCGGGAGTCGGCGCAGGTGATGAAGAGGGTGTGCGGTCGCTGTGGCTCGGAGGCGGCCTGCGCGAAGAGCTCGGGCTGCTGCGAGTAGACCTCGGAGCGAAAGCGGCGAACGCCGTTCATGAGTTGTTCGAGGACAGGATCCATGTGTTGTTCAGGATAGCTGGTGCGAGAGTGGAAGGAGTTAGTCGTTGGCCGTGATTCGTGCCGACCAGCGCGCCGTTTAAGGCGTATCAGATGCAGTTGTGGTGCCAGTAACAAGAGAGCATGTGGTTGAAGATCAGCGACACCGGCGAAAAGAGCGGCTGGCCGAGGACGTTGCGGGCCATGAGGATCACCCTCTCGCCGCGCGGTAGACTGATATACTCATTGTTACCTGGACTATAGTTGCAACCTTGGAGTTGGTACAAAAGGACGCCTTTAGCCTTCGCCCGGTGTTCGGTCGCTTTTTATGCTTGCTAATCTATCGCGGCCCAGTCTTGCACGTAGGCCATTCTTGCGTAAGCTGCTTCATGCTGCGGGCGTTGATCGTGCCATTGGATATACGATTCTGGCTCGGGGCTGGTCTTCCGTCGCTGGTCTATTAACGGTTGTCCTGATCGCCCGTTCACTTTCGCCTGCCGAGCAGGGTTACTACTACACCTTTGGCTCGCTCGTAGCTCTGCAGATCATCTTCGAGCTTGGCTTTTCAGTGGTCATCCTCCAGCTTGCGGCACACGAGGCTACGCACCTAACCATTTCTCCGGAGGGTAATATCACAGGCCCCGAGGCAGCGCATAGCCGCCTCGCCTCAATCCTGCGTAAAGCGGTTAAGTGGTACGGCGTCGCCGCAATCCTGGTGGTATCCGTTCTTATTCCCGTTGGCTGGCATTTCTTTGCTTCGAACCGAATGTCTGGTGCCGTAGGCTGGCGGCTGCCCTGGATTTGTGTCGTGCTCGCCTCTGGCATCACCTTTCTGATTGACCCTGTCTTCTCTTTTCTCGAAGGCTGCGGCATGGTTGCTCGCGTGGCTCGCGCTCGCTTCGCGCAATCCATACTCGGCAGCGTTTTTGCCTGGAGCGCATTGCTTCTCCATTTCGGGCTCTTCGCTCCTGCCCTGCTTATTGCTGGTCAGGCCACTGCCGGTATCGTATGGCTGTCTCGCCGCCGAGCTCTTCTGTTTGGCCTGTTTCGACATTTCGGCGGTGACATACACATCGATTGGTGGCAAGAAGTCTGGCCCTTCCAATGGCGCATCGCTGTTAGTTATGTCTGTGGATTTTTCATCTTTCAATTGTTCAATCCAGTTCTCTTCCACTACTGGGGACCAACAGTTGCCGGGCGGATGGGCATGTCGCTCAATATCTCCAATGCAATTGCAGCCATCGCTATTGCCTGGATTAATACCAAGGCCGCCCCATTCGGATCGTTGATTGCGCGTCGCGATTATCGTCAACTCGATTCCACCTTTTTTGGCGCGCTGCGGCAGTCGGTCGGTCTCTCTCTCTTTCTGTCGGCCGTAGTCTGGCTAGGCACCTTGCTGCTGATCCGCCTCCATTCTCCTTACGCGCAACGCCTTCTCTCGCCTCTGCCCTTCGGGCTGCTTTTGTTATCCATGAATATTAATCAGGTTGTAGGCTCCATGGCGCTTTATTTACGAGCGCATAAACAGGAGAAGTTTCTACTCAACTCAGTACTAGGTGCCATCTACATTGCTGCTACAGCCATCGTTCTCGGTCGTGCGTTCGGACCACTCGGCATCACGGTAGGACAATTCGCCGGCACTGTCATAATTGGCCTTGGCCTTGGCTCTTACGCTTTTCTCAAATATCGGAGACTATGGCATGCTGTCTGAGTTTTCCTCTGCGCCATTTCGTCCTCTCCTCAACATTGCTACTCCTACTTACAACCGAGCAGCCAATCTGGATCTAGTGTTGGGTAGAGCAACGACGGCCAACTGGATGGATGTCAAGATACAAATTGCAGGGAGATTTTAATGGTTTGTAGAAACTGTGGTTCAGTTGCACTGAAAGATCTTGGACCGATCGGAGCTGTTGCACCATGGGTGCTAAAAAGGATTTTCAATTTCGAGATTGGACCTGCACCCGCAAAACACCCTCTAAAGCGTTTCCTGCGCAAATTTACTTTGATGGGCGAAACGGCCATGAAAATCTACGGAAACTCTGTGCTTCTGGACATTCAGATTTGTACGGCATGTTCGTTTATTCAGACCAAGGTTCCTCTTCCGGAGGAAGGTCTAGCAAAGCATTACGCCGACTATCGCTCAGATTCTTACAACCAGGAGCGAATCCGTCTTGAACCCGAGTTTGCCTCGATAGCGTCTCGGATTGGTAACGATGAGCAGGAAATCAATAACCGCCAAGATAGTCTCATGGCTTGGCTTCCCTCCAAGATAAATATCGACAGTGACTTTTCGATGCTTGATTATGGAGGATCAGATGGGAGATTTCTACCTGATCTGCCGGCCCGCAAGTATGTATTCGACGTCTCCGACATCCCGCCAATTGCAGGTATCGAGAGAGTGAGGGACGAAGCATCACTAGGGCTCTACTCCTATGTTCAAATCGCCCAGGTTCTCGAGCATGTGCCATTTCCCCTCGAGCTGACGCGCAAAGCATGTTCGCATCTCCGCCCAAGAGGCTATTTATATGTCGAGGTTCCCCAGGAACTGAGCGATGAGCAAATTGCTCAACTTTCAAAGGGCGATATAAATGCCGACCAGAGAATACGCGTAGACATTCATGAACACATCAACTACTACACAGTTAGTTCTGCCGCCAAGCTTGTTGAATCCGTCGGCCTAACCCTGATTGATGCCCGATCGGAGATCGTTGACCTCGGGTGGATCAAGGCGCGAATTGTCAGGGCCCTTGGAAGGAAATCCTGAAAAAACAATTCATCTCTTAGGTTCAAGAGTTGTAGCCGCAGTCCGTAGTTTTCAATCTCGATTCGGGCGTCACACGTCTCCGATTCAGTGCGGTGCTCGCAAAGCCTTGTACGCCTCAATTTGGCTCCAGGTGAAATCCTGCATGTTGGCGTGCTGCTGACAGGCGCGATACCAGTTCACAGTCCAATCGAGTGCCGATTCAATGTTTAGCTGTGGCTGCCATCCAAGCTGCGCCCGTGCCTTGCTGGCATCGAGACGTAGAACTCCCGCCTCATGAACGCCGGGATCGCTGTCCCGAACCCATGTTGCGCCATCACCCCAAGTCGTGGCCATGCGATCAGCGATCCGATCGACAGGCCAGGCATCGTCGTCTCCCGGACCAAAGTTAAAAGCCGAAGCAAATTGGTCGCCGTCCGCAAGAAGATTTTCAGCCAGCAACAGGTAGCCATGCACCGGCTCCAATACATGCTGCCAGGGCCGAATGGCTTTCGGCCGACGAATGAGCACCGGCTTGCCTGATTGAAATCCTCGGATGAGATCCGGGATAAGCCGGTCCTCTGACCAGTCGCCGCCGCCGATCACATTTCCAGCTCGCGCTGTTGCCAGGGCAACCCGACGTTCTCCTACTGAGAAAAAGGAGCTGCGATAGGCTGCGCTGACGATCTCGGTACAAGCTTTGCTCGAAGAATAGGGATCATGGCCGCCGAGGGGATCGGTTTCTCGATATGGCCAGACCCATTCCCGGTTCTCGTAACATTTGTCCGTGGTGACACAGACAACAGCACGGACTGACGATGTCTTGCGAACTGCCTCGAGCACATGCGCTGTGCCGAGAACGTTGGTTGCATAGGTCCCCAGCGGGTCGAAATACGAACGCCGCACCAGCGGCTGTGCGGCGAGGTGAAGCACTACATCCGGAGCAAACTGCTGCAAGGACGCTTCAAGTCGCGGCCTATCGAGAATATCGCCGCGAACGTCATCCACAATGCTGGCGATACCAGCAGCGGTAAACAGGTTCGGTTCGGTCGAAGGATCGAGAGCATACCCGCGAACCTGAGCACCCTGTTTTGCCAGCCATAGTGCCAGCCAGCCGCCCTTAAATCCGGTATGTCCGGTCAGAAAAACCCGGCGGCCTCTCCAGGGGTTTACCACTTCTTCCAAGGCGCTCTCCCGCCGGCCCAGAGTTCTTCCAGGCGGTGCTTATCGCGAACAGTGTCCATTGGCTGCCAAAACCCGTGATGGAAAAAGGCCTCTACCTGATTCTTCGCTGTCAGGCTCTGCATTGGTTCATTCTCAAGCATCCACGACTCATCGTGAATTTCCTCGAGAACCTGAGGCGAAAGCACAAAGAAGCCGCCGTTGATCCATCCTCCATCGCCTTTCGGCTTTTCCTGAAAGGCACTAACGGTCGATCCATCAAGGGAAAGTCCGCCAAAACGCGCCGGGGGCTGCACCGCGGTGAGGGTGACCAGCTTGCCATGCGTGCGGTGGAAATCAATCGTGGCGCCGATATCGAGGTCGCTGACACCATCGCCGTATGTCATGCAGAACATCTCTTCGTCCGCAAGATATTTGCCGACTTTCGCCAGCCGCCCGCCGGTCCCGGTATTGTCGCCTGTATCGATCAGGGTGACTCGCCATGGTTCAGCCACACTTTCGTGTACCTCCATCCGATTCCCCTGCATATCGAACGTGACATCAGACATGTGAAGGAAGTAGTTGGCGAAGTACTCCTTAATCATGTAGCCCTTGTATCCGCAGCAGATGATGAAGTCATTGATCCCGTGCTGGGAGTAACCCTTCAGGATGTGCCAGAGAATCGGTCTTCCACCAATCTCTACCATTGGCTTTGGGCGTATTCCCGTCTCTTCGCTGAGCCGGGTGCCCAGCCCGCCCGCCAGGATAACTGCTTTCATTTCAGTCCTATTTGTCTCCGCAGGAACAAGCAGATGAGAGAACTAAGATGCTGTCCGTTCCGTCGGCCATCATTCCCTATGATCTATTCCTTATGATCAGTACACTCAACCATTTGTAAGAGTACACTGTGGGTTCTCGATTGTGTATTCTCACTTACGGGATCTCGATGACAAATCACGCAGCACAGGTTCGGCAACAAATCCTCACGCTTTGTTCGCAGTATTTCCAAGAGGCCTTTCCGCCGAGCGAGTTCAAACCAGGAAGTTCACCAGTTCCAGTTTCCGGCAAAGTGATCGACGCCGATGATTTGGCGCATGTTATCGATTCAGCCCTTGACTGCTGGTTCACTACCGGCCGATTTGCAGAGGACTTCGAGCGCAAGTTGGCCCGTTTCGTTGGTGTGCGTTCAGCTTCGCTGGTCAACTCCGGTTCTTCGGCAAACCTGGTCGCTCTAAGCGCGCTGACCTCGCCGAAACTGGGAGATCGCCGTCTTATGCCAGGCGACGAAGTGATCACAGTAGCGGCTGGATTTCCGACCACCGTCAATCCGATCATCCAGAACAGACTTGTTCCCGTATTTGTCGATGTCACAATCCCTGGATACGAAATCGATGTGACTCAACTGGAGGCGGCACGCAGCGAAAAAACAAGGGCCGTCATGATCGCCCATACCCTGGGCAATGTATTTGATCTCGATGCAGTGACTGCTTTCGTCGAGAAATACAACCTCTGGCTGATCGAAGACTGCTGCGACGCGCTGGGCTCTACGTGGAAGGGCCGTCATGTCGGCACGTTCGGCGACATCGCCACCGTGAGCTTCTATCCGGCACACCACATCACGATGGGCGAAGGTGGGGCAGTCCTGACGGACAAGCCGAACCTTCAGGTGCTCATTGAATCATTCCGCGATTGGGGCCGCGATTGCTGGTGTCATACGGGCAGGGACAATACCTGTGGGAAGAGGTTTGACTGGCAGCTCGGCGGCCTGCCCTGCGGGTACGATCACAAGTACACTTACTCGCACATCGGCTACAACCTAAAGGCGACCGATATGCAGGCTGCACTCGGCGCCTCGCAGATTGCGAAGCTGCCCCAATTCATCGCGCGACGGAAGGAAAACTTCCAATACCTTCGCGCTGCGCTGCAGCCATTAGAGGAGTATCTTGTGTTGCCCGAAGCCACTCCAGGTTCCGATCCGTCCTGGTTTGGACTCCCCATCGGGGTGCGCGAGAACGCGCCTTTTAGACGGGACGATCTGATTCGCGCTTTGGACGCGAGCAAGATCGGAACACGGCTTCTCTTTGGCGGCAATCTGCTGCGCCAACCTGCGTATGAGGGTTGTGAATATCGTGTCATCGGCAACCTTCCGAACACAGACTTCGTGATGAACAATGTTTTTTGGGTCGGAGTGTATCCGGGCCTGACAAAGCCCATGCTGGATTTTGCGGCGGACAAAATGACAACTTTCATCAATGGAGTAGCACAGAACCGAGAGTTGCAGGCCGCTTTTGCCCAGCTCGATTGAAATCAGATCCAAGAAAACAGGAGAAACAAATGCGGGATCTCAACCGGAGGCCACTCTTCATTTACGAGATGGCCAACAACCACATGGGAGATGTAGAGCACGGTATCCGTATCGTCCGTGAGTTGAAGAAGGCGTCCGAGGGATTTCCATTCGGCTTTTGCGTGAAGCTTCAATATCGTGACATTGACACCTGCATCCATCCGGACTTCAAGGACCGTTACGACCTGAAGTATGTCAAACGCTTCTCAGAAACGCGCCTGTCGTGGGATCAATATCGACAGATTAAGGATGCAATTGTAGACGCGGGCTTTCTGTCCATGTGCACTCCCTGGGACGAGATATCGGTCGACAAGATCGTCGAACACGGCTTCGACTTCATGAAGATTCCCAGCTGCTATATGACAGATTGGCCGATCCTAGAGCAGGTCGCAAAATATGACCTGCCTATTGTGGCTTCGACAGCGGGCGAACCTCTGGAAGAAATCGACCGTGTGGTCAGCTTTTTTAGAAATCGCAACAAGTCGCTGACCATAATGCACTGCGTCGGAGAATATCCGGCTCCCGATGACCATTTGCATCTAGGTCAAATCGCCTTGCTGCGCAAGCGGTATCCACAGGTTCCGATCGGTTACTCCACTCACGAACGGCCGAATAATTTCGAAGCAGTCAAGATTGCACTCGCTCTAGGCGCCGTCATGCTTGAGAAGCACGTTGGCGTTGCGACAGAGAAGTACGCGCTGAATACCTACAGCGCAAATCCGGAACAGGTGCGGCAATGGCTTCAGTCGGCAGCCGATGCGCTCACGATGATCGGCGATCCCGAAACACGGTATCCGGCCCCTCCGGGGGAGCAGATGGCCCTCGCTGATCTTGCACGTGGCGCCTTTGTGCGACAGGCCGTTTCCGCCGGTGAAGCTATTCGTCCGTCAAATGTTTTTTATGCAATGCCGAATGTTAAGGGACAACTGGTAGCGCAGAACTTTTCGAAATACGCTGAATTTATTGCGTGCCAGGACATCCCGGCGAATGGTCCGATCATGCGCGAGCGGATGAAAGAGGCGAACACCCGCGAGGCCGTCTATAGAATTGTCCAAGAGGTAAAGGCGCTCCTGCGCAAGAGCAAGGTTCAGGTTCCGGGACAATGCGATCTTGAAATTTCCCATCACTACGGGATCGAAAAGTTTCGAGAATTTGGTCTCACAGCGATCACGGTCGTCAATCGTAACTATTGCAAACGTCTCATGGTAGTTTTGCCCGGACAAAAACATCCAGAGCAGTGGCACAACCAGAAAGACGAGACATATCATGTCCTTTACGGAGATGTGACCGTGGAACTCGACGGCGAGCAAACCACTCGCAAGGCAAACGACGTCGTCACAATTCCGCACGGAATCAAACACTCGTTCTGGACCAAAAGCGGAGCCGTGATTGAAGAGATCTCGTCCAACTATTCTTCCGACGATTCTTATTACACAGATCCGGCAATCAGCTCAAACGGAAATCGCAAAACGTTTGTGACTTATTGGCTTGCCTGATGCTTACCGTAATCTGGGATGTGGATGACATCCTGAATGATCTGATGTACCAGTGGTTCTCTTATGGATGGCTGAGGGAGCACCCCGATTGTGGTATCTCCTTTGGTGACTTGAGCTGCAACCCACCTCACACTGCTCTCGGCGTGGAGCGAACCGAATATCTAGAATCGATGGATCGCTTCCGCCGAACAGAGCGGGCCTGCAACATGACACCGAATCCGGAGGTGCTTCGGTGGTTTCGCGAGCAGGGGCACCGTTGCCGCCACATTGCGTTGACGGCTAGACCATTGGAAACTGCTCCTGATGTGGCGTCATGGGTGATGCGTCATTTCGGCGCGTGGATCCGTTGCTTCGGAGTTGTGCCCACACGTGCAGGAGTTGATGTTCCCATTTATGACGCATCCAAGGGAGAGTTCCTTGCATGGCTTGGTCGCGGAGACGTGCTTGTCGACGATTCCACCGAGAACATCCTTCAAGCAGCGTCACTGGGGCTTAGGACCCTGCAGCCCGCTCAACCCTGGAACAACAGCAAGTTAAGTATCGGTATTGTGCTACGAGAGCTTTCTCAAATAGTAGGTGGACATTGATAAAACTTTCGGACTATGTTGTCCGCTTTTTGAACGACGCTGGTGTGCAACGCATTTTCATGCTTACAGGCGGTGGCTGCATGCACCTGGTCGACTCAGTGGGTCGCCAGCCTGGTCTCGAATATGTTTGCCCCCTTCATGAACAGGCCGTCGCGTTTGCGACGCAGGCGCACGCCGAGTTCACGAGCGGCCTTTCTGCAGCTCTTGTTACCACCGGGCCTGGAGGTACGAACGCAGTCACGGGACTTGCGGCTGCGTGGCTAGATTCTTCGCCATGTATTTTCCTCTCAGGCCAAGTCAAACGTGCAGACCTTCTGACCAGTCGTGGGGTCCGTTCCATGGGGCCTCAAGAGGTAGATATTGTTTCTGTCGTTTCGCCTTTGACAAAGTACGCCAAGACGCTAATCAACCCACAGGACGTTCGGTACGAGTTGGAACGAGCGATCCACCTGGCAACAACGGGCCGCCGCGGGCCAGTGTGGCTTGATGTTCCGCTTGATGTGCAGGCACAAATGATCGATGAGACGATGCTCCGAGGTTTCACACCAGAACCACCGCGAGGCGACGGTGAGTTGCGCCGACAGGTTTCCCAGACGATCGATCTTTTGCAGCAAGCAGAACGCCCGGTTCTCTTTATCGGGAACGGCGCGCGCACGGCGCATGACCAGGGTCTTGTCAGGAGAGTGGCTGAGCTGCTGAAAATCCCTGTCCTGCTCACATGGAAATCGATGGATATGCTGGCCGAAGATTATCCATGGTTTGCGGGCCGACCGGGTTCGGTGGCATCTCGCGGCGCCAATTTCACTCAACAGAATTCCGATTGCATTCTTGTTATAGGCGCCAGGCTGGACATGCCACAGATCGCGTTCAGCCACAAGAATTTTGCGCGGGCTGCCCGGAAGGTGCTGATTGATGTGGACCCTCAAGAGATCTCGAAATTCGAGATGCCTATCGATGTTCCGGTTTTGGCGGATGCGACCGATTTTCTTCGAGAGCTGCTGAATCAACTCCAGGGCGTTTCTCTGCCGGACGTGAGTCCATGGGTTGCGAAAACAAAGGAGTGGGCTGCCAGATATCCGGTGGTCCTGCGCGAGTACTGGGAAGAGAACAGGGATAATGTGAATCTGTACGTCCTCGTCGATGTTCTTTCCGATCTTTGTACCGCTGAAGATGTCCTCGCTCCCGGCAGTTCGGGTGCGTGCAGTGATGTTTTCCTCCAGTGTTTCCGAATGAAAGGGGGCCAGCGGGTCGTCAACTCTCCCTCGCTTGGCGCTATGGGCACCGGATTACCGGGCTCCATTGGAACCTGCCTGGCGTCTGGACGCCGACGCACTATCTGTGTGAATGGCGACGGTGGTTTCCAACTCAATATTCAGGAGCTGGAAACAGTTCGCCGCCTGAACCTGCCTATCAAGTACTTCATTCTTTGCAACGGCACGTATGCTTCAATTATCGCGAGCCAACGCAACTATTTCGAGGGCAGGATGGTGGGCAGTGATCCGTCGAGTCATCTGACTCTTCCTGATATTCGAAGGGTCGCCGAGGCCTACGGAATTCCAAGTGATGAGATCAGGACTCACGAGGGAATCCGCGAGAAAGTACAAGAGGTGCTGGACCGTCCAGGTCCGGTGCTGTGTGCTGTGCACGTCTCCTCAGACCAAGTGACGGCACCACGTACGACTTCGTCAGCTCGACCGGACGGAACGATCGTTAGCCTCCCGATGGAGGATATGGCGCCACGGCTTCCGCGAGAGGTTCTGCTTTCCGAAATGATCATTCCTCCGCTGGAGGGCTGATGACTGCCGCGGTGCCGCTGGCTGAGGATCCTCGAGACACTCTCAAGCATCCTTGCGGGCAACGGAGCAGACTTTGACATGGCTTGGCATCTACGATTGCGTGGAGCTGAGCATCTGCGGGGACGAGCAAATATTATCCGCTGAAGAGGGTCAGCGATCCCGAGCTGCGTCCGGTTGTTCGTAACTCAACACAGTCCGTCTGAAGCCGTCTTGCACGCTGGTTGTTGGTTCCCAACCGAGCGCCCGTACCTTCGAGATATCAAGGCGTCCCCCGATCACGGGGCTCGGTAGATAAGGGTCATCTGCAGTCCGCTCTTTTCGGATCACCTTACAGTTCCGCTCGGGAAACATGTTGCAGAGTATCTCCGCCAGTTGCAGTACCGAGGTCTCAGTGTCAGACCCTACGTTGTATGCATCACCGTTTTTGCCTTTGAGTAGAACCGTAAAATACGCGATCGTCGCGTCCGCCAGATAGCAGAAGGCCCGCCGGGCACTTCCATCACTCTTGAGAACGATGTTCCGGCGGCTGACGATGTCTGCGACGAAATCTGCGAAGACTCGTCCGTCATCCAGAGCCATGCCCGGCCCATACGTATGTGAAATCCGAACAATCTTCACGGGAATCCCAAACTGGCTGTGCCAGCACACACACAGCGTTTCCCCGGCTCGCTTTCCCTCCGCATAACAGGATCGTATGTTCAAAGGATCCAGAGGCCCATACGAGGTCTCTGTAACCGGAACGGACAGATACATCGGCTGGCCATAAACGTCCCCGCTAGAAAAAAAGAGAAACCCTTCGCAGCGCGGATGATTCGCAAGCCGGAGCATGCGTTGCGTCCCAAGCACGTTGGATTCGAATGTGCCCACTGGGTCGGTCGCATAGTATTTCGGGCTGGCCTGGCTGGCGGCGTGAATAACGAACTCCGAATGCTCGGAGCTATTCAAAGGATCACGCACGTCTTGAACGACAAGGGTCAGGTCCGAACGATTAGTGAGATGGCCCAGCCTGCGCATCGCCCTTTCAAGGTTGCGTACCATCCCTGTGACACGAATTCGCGCCTTATGCACGTCATTCAGATACAACAGCGTTTCGAGCATATAAGCGGGCAGAAATCCGTTTGCTCCGGAAATCAGAACGGATTTTCCGAAGAGCCGCTCCCAATCAACGGGTGCTGAAATTATGCGCTTTAGGTCTTCCTCGATGATCGAATGCCTTGCCAACCGTGTCTCCTAGAGAATCCAAAAGCCTGAATTGAGATGATAAAGGGCGGAAAAGCTGGCGCACATGCAGCCGTTCGTTTCCACGTTTATGAAAGATCAATTCAGGAACGCAACTAGCCCAACCCGAACAGCAAGTCTGTCCGGCTGAGTCATCTTCCGTTTCAGCTTCGGTTCAAAGAGCAGTGCTGCAAGGAAGAGGAATCACGCCAGACGTCGCTCCTTCGGAACGGCATAGCACAGCAGGTCCCACCCTTCAGCGCCATGTGGACGCAAATAGAAAGCGTAGTCAGGACAGAGTTCCGCCAGTAGAAGCGGGATCTGCCACAGGTGCGATTGCTCGTGATATGCGCTCACGGCGAGCACTGGACGAAATTTCTCAATGATCTGTCGTGCTCCACGTAAAGCCTGAAGTTCCGCCCCTTCGATGTCGAACTTGATGTACGTAGGGTGCTTGCTCCCAAGGGATTCATCAAGAGTCACCATTTCAATTGAGTCGGTTCCCTCTCCGATCCTGGACTGATCAGAACCACTTGAGGGAAACAGCACTACGCCCTTCTCTGCTCCCAATGCATAAGGGAGAACGGTGATGCGTTCTCTCAGTCCAGGATCCAATTTCGAAAGCCGGTTTTGCAGTTTTTCCCAATTGATGTGATCAGGTTCGAAGGCGACGATTTCATGAAAGGAATATCCCCTGACGCGTAAAAAATCTGCAATGGTATCGCCGTCGAAAGCACCACAGTCTACGAATACCTCATCCGGCTTTAGCTCGAACAATTCATTCTGAAAATAAGCGTCTGCACCCTTCGGATTACCCATCCGGTCGAAATCCATTAGCAATCTGAATCGCAATTGACCAACGAATTCCTCGCGAGACTCCATGTCTTCGAACAATTTAAAAGCCGCTCGAACTTCCTGAGCATGAGAGAGAACTTTGTGGGGAAGGTCCATCGGGAAATAGGGCAAGAAGACATCCGGGAACTTCCAAGAGAGCAAACCTGCGGGAACTACACACTCACAACCTAGGCTCTCCAGTTGCTGAATGCGGTGTCGCATCCGGTCCTTCGAAAACGAGCTCCAGATCGTTATTACAAATATCGCATTTGAGCCATGCTGCCGCGCAGCTTCAATCGGAGACAATACAGGAATACCGTCAACGTTTTTGCCTTGAATGCTCGGATTATTGTCGGCAAAAGCGATCGGAGCAATCCCAACCCGGCGCAAACCAGCGAGCTTCCGACGCCCCATTCCGCCCGCGCCAAACAGGACAATCTTGTCAGAGTAAGACTGTGTTATCCGATCAAACTCGTTACGCTCACGCGCGATTGCTGCGTTCGATGATTCGTGCAGGAGTGCCTCGACTTCTTCTTCCAGTCCGAGAACGGCCGAGTTTATGGACAAACACTGTGTCAACGCTCACCTCATCAGTCGATTCGCCGTCTATTTTTGAAGACTTCATAGAATACCAAGTCAGCTTTCGCGCCACTTGATGTTGCAGCCGATGGAGGCGCGCTGGTTGGGGTCGGGGCGCTTGCCGGCGATGACGGCGTCGAGCGCGGTGCGGAGGTCTTTGCCGGTGACGGGCGTGTCGTTGCCCCAGCCATCTGCCCGGCGGGGGCGGGAGTCGTCGATCTGGCCGCGGTAGACGAGCTCCATCGCTCCGTTGAAGAGGAAGAGGTCCGGGGTGCAGGCGGCGTTGTAGCTGCGGGCGACCTCCTGGGTCTCGTCGTAGAGGTAGGGGAAGTTCCAGCCGAGGCGCTGGGCCTGGGCGCGCATGTTGTCGGGGGAATCCTGCGGGTAGGCGGCGACGTCGTTGGACATGATCGCGCAGAAGGCGATCTTGCCGGCGTAGTCGCGGGCGATGTTGGCGATCTCCTGCTCGACGTGAATGACGAAAGGGCAGTGGACGCAGAGGAACATGACGAGGAGGCCGTGCTTTTGCGCGGGGCCGCCGGTGACGGCGGTATTGGCGGCGTCGGAGAGGTTGTCGTCCCAGGAGAGGGCGAAGACGTCGTCGCGCGACATGGCGTGGCCGGTGAGGACGTCGGTCAGCTCGAAGGCAGGGGCAGTGGTGCCGAGCTGCACCATGGTGGATTCGGTGCGGGACATGAAGGAGCCTCCTGGGCTTCGGCCATTTTAGATGGGTCAGGGCGAGCCCGGAGCGCCTCCGGAAAGCGGTCGAAGGACCGCAGCCGTCTCTATGCGGGCAACCCTGTGGGAACAGGCCGCTTCTCACCCGAAGGTAACCTCGCTCCTCCCCCGAGTAACGTGGCTTGCTCCCCAAAAGTCGCATACTGTAACCTTTATGTGGGACCCCCGTCCAATCCCTCAAGCGCCGTCCACGCCCACCTATATCCCCAAATACGAGACCTCCTGCTTGCGACCCCATTCTTTCGGCCCCCTGAGGAGCTTCGGCATGCTTTTGCTTGCAGCCGCAGCTCTGGTTGCAGTTCCCTCCCACGCGCAATCTGACTCGGCGACGGCGTTGGCACAGCTGCGGCCGAAGGCGCTGCAACGGCGTGTGGCGGCGAATCCTGATTTCAGCGCGAAGGTCCGGCTGGGCGGGCATCTGCCTGGGTGGGTGCGGGCGGAGAATACGGCCTCGGCGGTGGTGCCGGTGAGCGCTCCGCTGGATGTAACGGTGGTGCTGAAGCGCGATGCGGCGACCGAGGCAGCCTTCCAGAAACTGCTAGCGGAGCAACAGACGCCGGGGTCGGCGCTGTATCACCAGTGGCTGACGCCGGCGCAGGTAGGGCAGATGTTTGGGGTGGCTCCGGCGGACCTGCAGGCGGTGGAGAGCTGGCTTGAGTCGCAGGGACTGAAGGTCACGCGCGTGGAGCCGAATGGCGTGCTGCTGGATGTTACGGGCAGCGTGGCGGCGGTGAGCGGGGCCTTCCGGACGAACTTTGCCGAGTTTCGCGTGGGGCGCGAGACGAGGCTTTCAGCCACTTCAGAACCTTCGGTGCCGCAGGCGCTCGAGGCTGTGATTGCGGGCGTGCATGGGTTGTCGCAGAGCACGCTGCATCCGCAGAGCATTGCGACGGTGGTGCAGGGGAAGCTGACGGCGCAGGTGAGTGGCGGTGGCTTGACGGCGAAGCCGATGATGACCTCGACGGGCGGAGGGCATTACCTGACGCCGAATGATTTTGCGACGATCTATGACCTGGGTTCCGTCTACAGCGGCGGCAACACGGGCGCGACGGTGGCAGGCAAGGCGCAGCGGATTGCGATTGTGGGACGGTCGCGCGTGGCGGCGACGGACATCAGCCAGTTTGAGAACATGACGGGGCTGCCGACGGCTCAGCCGAATGTGATTGTGCCGACGGGTGGGATCGATCCGGGGACCACGAGCGGCGGCGATCAGGACGAGGCAACGCTGGATGTGGATCGCGTGATCGGCACGGCTCCGGGCGCGGGTGTGGACCTTGTGGTGAGCGGGGACTCGAAAACGGTGAGCGGGATTTATACCGCCGCAGCGTATGAGGTGAATACGCTGGTCGATCCTGTGATGAGCATTTCTTTCGGCGACTGCGAGGCGAATGTCGGACAGCAGGGCGTGAGTGTATGGGACACGCTGTTTTCGGCGGCAGCGGCGGAGGGCATCAGCGTGTTGGTGTCGAGTGGGGATTCGGGTGCGGCGGGATGCGATGGCGATAGCTCGACCCTGCCGCTGACGCAGAAGGCGAGCATCAACTACATCTGCTCAAGCAGCTACGTCACCTGCGTGGGCGGGACGGAGTTTGCGGATACGAGCAGTGCGGGCAGCTACTGGAGCGCGCAGAACGGAAGTGGGGAGAGCTCGGCGGTGAGCTACATTCCGGAGGGCGCGTGGAATGAGCCGACGTCGACCTCAGGCGCGAAGACGACGTATGCGGCTTCGAGCACAGGCGGCGGAGCGAGTGCGTACATTGCCAAGCCAGGCTGGCAGACGGGTGCGGGTGTGCCGGCGGATGGGATGCGCGATGTGCCGGATGTCTCGTTGAGCTCGGCGGTCCATGACGGGTACATGGCGTGCCTGGCGTATGCAGGCGGAGATTGCAGTCAGCAGAAGTTCGAGGTGTTTGGCGGTACGTCGGCGGCGGCGCCGGGGATGGCGGGCATTATCGCGCTGATGAATACGGCGTCGGGAAGCGCAGCGGGGAATGTGAATCCGCTGCTGTACCGGCTGGCGGCGAGTTCATCGGATGTGTTCCATGATGTGACGGAGGCGACGGCGGGTATTGTGGGCTGCTCGGTCGCGGTGCCGTCGATGTGCAACAACAGCACGCCCTCTTCCGCCGGACTCACAGGAGGCCTGACGGGGTTTGAGGTTGCCGCGGGGTTTGATCAGTCGACGGGCTGGGGATCGGTGGATGCGGCGAAGCTGATTGCGGCTGCGATGGCGGCAGGCGGAAGTTCAGGCTTCGGCGGGCGCGGGGAGCTTCACGATGGGGACGAGCCCGGGGTCGCTGAGTGTGGCGGCGGGCGCGACGACGGGCAATACAGTGACGGTGTTTGCGACGGCGGCGAACGGGTTTACGGGCATGGTGTCGCTGAGCTGCACGGTGACGGCGACAGGCACGGCGGTGCTGCTGCCGGGCTGCACGGTGAGTCCGGGGACGATTGTGCTGAGTGCTGCTGCTCCCAGCGCAAGTGGTGTAGTGACGGTGTCGTCGCAGGCGGGGGCGAACAGCGCGGGGAGCAGCTGCGGATCGAGTGGCGGCGCGGCGAATGTGCGCGTGAGCGCCCTGGCGCTGGCGGGGTTGTGCGTTCTGCTGTTGCCGGTGGCTCGGAGACGCGACTTGCGCGGGCTGCTGATGGTGGTTGCGGCGGCGGCTGGAATGAGCATGATGATGGGCTGTGGCGGCGGGTCGGCAGGCGCAGCGGCAGGGATACCAAACTGCGCGGCGCAGGCTTTGGCGACGACGAATGCGGGCGGCTATGTCGTGACCGTCACCGGCAAGAGCGGGAGTATCACGGAGAGCACCAGCTTCAGCGTGACGGTGCGGTAGGGCAGCTACGCTGGAACGGTGAAGAAGCCGGGACGAAGACTAGCGGACGCAGGCGTGGCGGAGCGCGAGGCGCTTCCGCTGGGACCGCATGGGCGGCCGCTGTGCCGGTGGTGCCTGATGGAGATCCTGGCCAAGCGGCGGCGGACGTTCTGCTCGGATTACTGCGTGCATCAGTGGCGGCTGAGGTCGGACCCGGGGTATCTGCGCGACCAGGTGTTCCTGCGGGACGCAGGCGTTTGCGCGGAGTGCGGGGTGGATACGGTGAAGGCGTATCGGGAGCTGAAGCGCAGCCGCGGGGAGGCGAAGTCCGAGGCGCTGGAGATGTGGGGAGTGCGCAGCGTGACGGCGCGGCTGTCATTGTGGGACGCCGACCATATTCTGCCGGTGGCTGAGGGTGGCGGTGAATGTGACCTCGAGAATCTAAGGACGCTGTGCCTGATGTGCCACCGGGAGGCGACGGCGGAGTTGAGGCGGAGGATGCGGCGGTGTTAGTCCCACTCATGCGCGATGAGACTGCGCATGAATGGGGCACCCGGCAGTTCGGGGATTGGGCGTGGAACAGCGATGTTCCGCGTGGAACATTCATTTGTATGTCACTAAGAAATGTGGGAAACGACGTTTTCTGTGGATTGCGGCTGTTGCTTGTTCGCTAATCGCCCCTGAGAGGTTCCTGGGAGCGATTTACGACGAGCCGGAGCGCCCACGCGCTTCGCGCGATGTGGAGGGTGGCGAGGTGGATGAGGGGTGGGGTGAGTTTTGTTGCCGGGGTGGGGGGCGGCTGCTATGCTGGCTCAGGTTCGGGGTTGTCCCATTTTGGAACAGCAACGCGACTCCTTTTCAGTATGAAGATTCTTTCCCGCATCGCGTTTCTCGGCTCCGTATTCCTGGTTCCCGCGCTTTTGCATGCGCAGGGGGCCTGCGTGGACTCGCCGGAGTGCCCAACGGCGATTCTGGGTGTGGTTGGAACTGTGGGTGCGGCGCTTTATGTGCGCTGGCGGTCGCGATAATTCCGTGACAACCGTATGTTTCGGTTGTGACATCCGCGTATCGGCTTCAGATAGACTGGCAGCTGTAACCAGACGAAGGAAGGGTAGGCGGATAGATGCCGGCCCGCCGCAGTGCGAGCTGACTTCGTGAAGGGTTCGTGAAGGGGACGACGCCAGGCGTGAATCAGTTCCGATTGAGGCTGCAACCGTTTCGTTTTCGCCTTTTGCTGTGCGGGTTTACTGCCGTTGGCATGCTTGCCGGCACGGGGCTGCACGCGCAGATACCCGACCAGTCGTCCCCATCGACGTTTCCGTCTTCCTCACCGATGTCGACGCCTTCGAGCTCGACGATTGCCGATCTGCTGAGCCAGTACGGTTCGCAGACGAGCGGTACCGACGCGCAGGGACAGCTGATGCGGCAGGAGGAACAGCGGCAGATCCAGGCGAGTCAGAATCAGCCGCCTCTGCCGCCAGAGCCGCCGAGTCCTTTCCAGCAGATGGTAGAAGCCACCACGGGAGAGAAGCTGGAGGTTTACGGCGTTTCGCTGTTCCGGCGCGTGCCGACGACCTTTTCGCCGGTGCAGAACATACCGGTAGGACCGGCCTACGTTCTGGGACCAGGCGATGAGATTGTGCTGCAACTGTCCGGACAGATCAACCGGCAGATGAGATTGACGGTCGACCGCGATGGGGAGATCCAGATTCCCGAACTGGGCGCCGTGCACGTTGCAGGACTGACCTACGGCGAGCTGCCAGGATTTCTGAACAAGCAGATAGGACGCATCTACCGCAACTTTACGTTGGGCGTGCAAATGGGAGCGTTGCGCACGATCCAGGTGTTTGTGGTGGGACAGGCGCGGCGGCCGGGCAGCTTCGCGGTGAGCTCGCTGAGCACGCTGCTGAATGCTTTGTTTGCCTCGGGGGGACCGCTGACGACGGGTTCACTGCGCGACATCCAGGTGAAGCGCAATGGACAGACGATTGACCACTTCGATCTGTACGACCTGCTGCTGCGCGGCGATAAGTCGCGCGATATCGGGCTGGTGACGGGCGATGTGATCTTCATTCCGTTTGCCGGGCCGCAGGTGGCGGTCGTGGGCAGCGTGAATCATCCGGCGATCTACGAGTTGAAGGGCCAGACGAGTGTGGAGCAGGCGCTGGTATTTGCGGGCGGCGAGAGCTCCCTGGCATCCGGCGCGGACGTTTTGCTGGAGCGCGTGTATGAGCACGCGAACCGCAACGTCGAGAACGTCAGCCTGGACCAGAGCAAAACGGAGATGATGCAGGGTGGAGACATCCTCTCGGTGCGTGCTGTCGTGGACCGCTTTCGCAATGCGGTGACGCTGCGCGGCAACGTGGCGAACCCGGGACGGTATTCGTGGAAGCCGGGCATGCGCGTGAGTGATCTGATTCCGACTCGCGAATCGCTGGTGACGCGTGACTACTGGCGCAAGCGCAACCAGATGGGACAGTTTGTGCTGGATCAGAGCGAAGAGCCGGCTGAGGTGCGGGAGCAGCGTGTGCTCCAGAATGAGATTTTGCGTCAACAGCAGTTGCAGCAACTACGGCAGGCGGGACCGCCGCAGACACCAGTACAGCAGGTTCCGGGAGCGCAGCAGCAACAGGGTGGGCAAGGCGACGAGAATCAGCCTCTGGGGGGCAGGCCGCTGTATGACGAGCAGGGCCGGCCGATACCGGGTACGGATACGAGCGCGGGAGCGGCAGCGGCACGGCAGAACGAGGGCTCGCTGCAACTGGGCGTGAGAGGTGAGCAGACGCAGAACGGGGGAGTGGGTTCGTCGAGCGGAGGCGGAAACTCGGCGGCCACGGCTTTGACAGGAGGCGGGGGACGGTTCCAACCGAAGAACGACGTGTTGTTGAGTGCGCCGGACATCGACTGGGGATACGCGGTGATCGAGCGGCAGGATGACAAGACGCTGACGACCTCACTGATCCCGTTCAACCTGGGCAAGATTGTGCTGAACGGGGACGCGTCGCAGGATGTGCAACTGCTGCCGGGCGACGTGGTGACGATCTTCTCGAAGGCGGATATTCGCGTGCCGAGCGAGCAGCAGACACGGTATGTGCGGCTGGAGGGTGAGGTCGAGCAGGCGGGCGTGTACAGCGTGCAGGCGGGAGAGACGCTGCGCAGTCTGCTGCGTCGTGCCGGCGGATTCACGCCGGATGCATTTCTGTATGCGTCGGAGTTCACGCGTGAGTCGACGCGGAGGCTGCAGCGGCAGCGCCTGAATGAGTACGCCGACGAACTGGAATCGCAGTTGACACTGGCGAGCGTGTCGAACCAGGCGGTAAGTGCGCAGGACCAGGCCGCGCAGCTTGCGGCGCAAGTTGCGATTCGGGCGACGGTGCAAAGGCTGCGGGAGATTCAGCCGGTTGGCAGAATCGTGCTGAGATTGAAACCGAACGATACGGGGATCGATAGTGTGCCGGATATTGCGCTCGAGGACGGCGACCGCTTTATTGTGCCGCGGGTTCCTTCGAACGTAACGGTGGAAGGGCAGGTGTACAGCGCGAACGCGTTCATCTACACGCCCGACAAGCGCGCGGGGGTGTATCTGCACGAGGCCGGCGGGCCGGACCGGCAGGCCGACCACAAGCGCATGTTCATTCTGCGTGCCGATGGGTCCGTGGTGAGCCAGCAGTATACGGACGTCAAGAAGTCCACGATTTATCCGGGCGACACCATTGTCGTGCCACAGGCCCTTCCCAAGAACACGCTGCTGCGTACGCTGAGCATCGCGCAGATTGTCGGGAACCTTGCGCTGAGCGCAGCGTCGATCGCTGTTATTGCGAAATAATGACTTGAGTGCGATGGCATCAAGAAATGCAGGATGTAATGACCAGCGAGGCTACGTAGGACCAAGCCACGACTAGACTTTGCATGGGAAGCTTTCTTTATTTCCTCTGATGTGACTTTCGATTTGAAAAACGGAACGGCCGAGTGCCATCGCAACATTGTCGCGCCTGATGTGCTCCATTGAACTCGATGAAGCGTTACATCGCTCCGCAGGGCGGTACGGACATCCTCCAGCGACAACATTTAGACTAGGAGAATTGGCCACCTTGTCTCGATCCCATAACTCGCATCGCTGTCACTTCCATATTTGGATGGATGGGCAGTGTTCCCGTTCGATTGGAGAGAACGTGAAGACTGAACGGCATCGTCAGCCTATCCGCGCCAAGATATCTCTCTCCCGGGTCCCGAGTCCATGAATGAGCCTGCTAGCGAACAGTTCGGCACCCAACCGCTTCTGACAATCGCCATTCCCACGTACAACCGCTCACGCCACGTGCGCGAGCTTCTCTCGGTCCTGCACGATCAAGTGGTCAGAGAATCGCGGGTAGAGTTGATCATCTCAGACAACGCCTCACCGGACGACACACCGTCGGTCGTTGCTGAATTCCAGCAGCGAGGTCTTCCCGTCCACTACTTGCGCAACAAGGAAAACATTGGTGCTGATGGCAACTTCCTACAATGCTTTGAACAAGCCCGCGGCAAATATTTCTGGCTTTTCGGAGACGACGACATTCTCCTGCCTGGCGCTCTTCAGCTGATCGTCGAACGTCTTTCATCGGACACCTATGATCTTGTTTACGTGAAATCGTTTCCTCTGGAGACTTCGACCGGTCTACATGAAGTCCAGGGACCCTTGAGAGTGAAGGAGTCACGGAGTGCCAGCGTATTTGCCAGTAACGTTCACGTCTATCTGACTTTCATTACCGGCAATATTATTCACAAACAAGCGGCGCTCCACGGCCTCGAACGTTCGCCTTCGGAGCTGCGAAACAGCAACCTGCTGCAACTCGGGTGGACCTACGCTGCGCTTAACCAATACCGTCACGGTCTTGTCATAAAGGACCAACTCATTGGAGCACGGGTAGACAACGCAGGCGGGTATAAGTTGCTCGAGGTCTTCGGGCCTTCGCTTTCTGCCATCACCGAGGACAGAGTGAAAGACCCACACCTTAGAGCGATCATCATGAACGGGGCGATACAACGGTTCTGGCCGGGCATGCTGATGACCTACAGGTTGAATGCGAGCAGTTTCAGCAAGGAAGCAGCACCCGAGGTTGTTCTTGGTCCGGTCTTTCGCAGAAACTGGCGCTATTGGGTCTTCACTGTGCCCATCATTCGCATGCCATCGAGGCTAGCGCAAGCCTGGTTTGTGCTGGTGAGAATCATCAACCGAGTCGACCGCCTCTGCGGGTTCTTCCTGCTTCGTCTACGCCTGTCCAACTCGAGCCGCGAATGACGATTCAGAACGGCCACCGGTCAAGACTTACCGTTTGTTACCATCAACACGGTCCTTCGTGCGCGACTCAAATCGAGCGGCTGGACGTTTCAGCTGCATGATCGCTGGTTGTCCCAATTGTGGTGCTCTTTGAATCGGATCCGCCGGTTTCGCACCGAGAACGGAAGTTATCTCCTGCTGCAGCTTCTCGGCGGCAGGGCAACAGGCCTCGTGCGCAACTACTGCCTATCAAAAAAGCTGAAAGTGAAGAACCTCAACATTGGCCCTCGCCCCTATCTTCGCGGCCTTTCTTCAATCCATATTGGGGACGACTTCTCCGCCGAGACAGGGCTGTGGCTTGAAGCAATCACCCGCTACAACGACCAGACCTTCACCCCGCGAATCACCATCGGGAGCCACGTTCGCATCAGCCAGTTTGTGCATATCGCCGCAACCAACAGTGTCGAGATTGCGGATGATGTGCTTATCGGCAGCCATGTCATTATCATCGATCACAATCATGGCCAATATAGGGGCAGACCTTCTTCGCCGATGACTTCTCCCGCAAGCCGTCCTCTCGATTCAGACCTGCAGATCACTATCGGCGCCCGCGTCTGGCTCGGAGATGGCGTCGTGGTCGCACCTGGAGCGAGCATCGGTGAAGGCTCGGTCATCGGAGCAAATTCGGTCGTTATAGGCTGCATCCCACCGTTTTCAGTTGCCGTCGGTGCGCCTGCGATTGTCAAAAAGAGATTTGATTTTTCTACAAATCAGTGGAGTGGAGCGGAATGACGCGGGCTGCATGCACCATCGTTTCTTTGAACTATCTTTCGCACGCCAGAACGCTGTGCGACTCCTTTCTGGAGCAGCATCCTGAGCTACCTTTCTACGTGCTGATCGTCGACCGTCCATCACCGGATCTCGATCTTTCGCGAGAGCGCTTCAGGCCCATCTGGGTGGAGGATCTCGGCATTCCCGATTTTCCATCTGTCGCTTTCAAGTTTGACATTCTTGAACTGAACACCAACGTCAAACCCACCTTTCTGAAGCATCTTCTTGCCGGTGGGATTGATGAACTCATTTACTTCGATCCCGACATCCTTATCTGCTCCAGCCTCAGTTTCATCTTTGACTTACTGCGATCAAGTTCTATCGTCGTCACACCACACGCACTCTCGCCCAATAATGCTGTACCAGCGGGCGAGGCGATCCTTCTTTACTCGGGGGTTTTCAACCTTGGATTCATCGCGGTTGCAAACAACGAGGAGTCTCTGCGTTTTCTCTCATGGTGGGAGGATCGCTGCCTCACAGAAGGATTCGTCGAGCGACGGAGCGGCCTCTTCGTCGATCAAAAATGGATCAATCTCGTGCCGTGTTATTACGACCAAGTCACAATTCTGAAACACCCAGGCTGCAACGTTGCGTACTGGAATCTTCATGAGCGAAGTGTCGCCAAAGACGGGCAGCGATGGACCGTTAATGGAACTGCGCCGCTCGTCTTCTATCACTTCAGTGGTGTTTCAGTGGACGGCGGCGCCCTGATCTCGAAGGGTTACGACCAGTTCACCCTGGAATCACTTCCGGAATTGGCCGAACTTTTCGAGTTTTACCGTGCTCAACTGTTAAAGAACGGAAACCGTGAACTAGGGAAGTTTCAATACTCGTTCGCGCGCTATGACAATGGACAATTCATCAACAAGCTTCAGAGAGCTCTGTACGCTGCGCATTTTCAGGTCTTTCAAGGCGCAGGCAACCCGTTCCAGACTTCGAACCAGTTTTACCGCTGGGTTGAAAAACAGCACCTGCTCGGCGTCCAGGAATCCGCGGCTCAATACAACAGGCAAACGATGGATGCATTTGACCCCAAAGTCAGGCTGGTTAACTCCTTCTTGAGGCTGGTTCTGCGCTTCGGCGGGGTCGACCGCTACACTGTCTTAATGAAGTACTTCGGTTTCATCTCTGTCTTGCGCAATCAGAAGGAGATCTTTCCGGCTTCCCGCTGACCGTCAGGATGCATACCCTATGCTGCAATCCCTCGCTCATCAAAGAACAGAAGTCATCCGCGGGCAGGGTCCGTCCGTGAGATCTTGTCGCTGCGCCGCGATTGTATCCAGACAGCGGCGATTGCAACTGTAGGAGGTGGTCCATAACTCCTATCGGATACATCCTGCTGCCTATCGGCTTTGTCGGACTACTAACATCTGCCCGATGGCTTTATCGCTTCTTCGTCTTTTGGACGCTCTTTTCGGCGACCGCGGTTCTCAATGTAGGTGGGGCTGAGAATGGCTCCGCTCTTCAGGTGTGGATGTTTTTTGGCGCTCTCTGGATCCTGCGGCTCGGTCTGGAGCGCGTTTCCCTGATCTCTTTCAGCATCGATAACCGGCTTAAGCGGATGTCGTACTGGATGATTGCTTTTCTATGCGTGGCAGCGGTTTCACTGGTGATGCCGATTCTCATCAACGGGAGCCTCGAAATAGCTTCGCCCTTTTTTGGCGACAACACGGAAACCCCGTTAGTTCTTTCGAGTCACAACATCACGCAAGTCCTCTATCTCATCTTTGGCGGACTCGTTGCAATCTGCGTCGCCCACGCAAACCTCGACGATGAAAGCAGGGAGGAGACAGAACGCATCATCCTCTACTCGGGTATCTTCCTCGCGTGCTGGGGTATCTTGCAGTTCTTTTGCAACGTCACCGGCCTGCCTTATCCCGACTTCCTGCTAAACAACTCGGGTTCCGAGTCAGGCAAGGGATTTAAGGAGGCACTCGAGATCGGCATCCATCGTGTCTCTTCTGCTGCAGTTGAGCCGTCGGTACTCGCTCAGGCGCTTCTCACGTTGTTGCCTCTCACACTACCTGCGTGGCTAAAGAGAGGATTCGTCTTTTCGCGCCGACGCGATCGCCTGGTGGCTCTTCTCTTCATCATCGTTCTCTTTCTGAGTACGTCCTCAGCCGCCTACGTCGGGCTCGCGATACTGGCTCTCACGTACGTCGTCTATTCGGTTCGAACGGGCAGCTTCTCTAGAACGAAGGCAGTATTTGTGTTTGGCTCAGTCGGCATCCTCGCAACGGCAGTCGTTGCTGTGGCCTTCGTCTCAGTGCCCTTCGTTAGTGAATTTGTCAATTCGGTGTTGTTGAGCAAGGCCTCTTCCGGCTCCGGAATTGAACGAGCCATGACCATCTCTCTTGCCTTTGGATACTTCCAGAAATATCCGATACTCGGCATCGGATGGGGCAGCGCGACCTCGCACGACGTTATCGTCAAGCTGCTATCGAATGTCGGCGTCGTGGGGACGGTCGTCTTCTTTTGTGCGATCTTTTCTATTGTTCGGTCGAACTGGCAGAAGATATCCTCACGCAACTCTCCTCTCGAACTCTCGAGAGAGGTGTGGCTGATGAGCCTTGTTTCTTTTGTCCTCACCAGCATTCTCATCGAATTCCCCCTGCCCTTCGGGAACTTCTGGCTTATCGTCGGCATGTCCATGGCAACTGCTTGCCGTCCAGCTACCGCCAGAGATCTCTCAGTTCCTGTGCGCGTGCGCCGCACTCTCCCTGGCGCTCCGCTTCGCACAGAAACATGACTCGCAGGTTTCACGGCAGATTTGGCTTCTCCATGTCCTGCGAGACTTCTCACGCGGCCGGCATCACTTAAGCCTCTTTTCACGATTCTTAAGTCTTAATTCGCTCACGCCCGTGGTTCTTACGTCTTAGTTCTTTGAGGTCACTTCTGCGATGCGTTTCCTTTCTGTCATCACCCTCATGGGATTTCTCGCCCCTCTCGCCGCTCATGCCCAAGTCAAACTGCCAAACGGCGGCGGTGACCTGGGTGCACAGATCAACGCTGCGGCATCGGCGCTCCCCGCAAACGGAGGGAAGATTCTTCTCCAGCCGGAGCCCAGTGGACAGTGTTACGTCTTTTCGGTTCCGATCGTGATCACGAAGGCGATCATCATTCAGGGACAGGGACCATCGACCTGCCTGAATTTCGCAGGAGCCGGCGCGGCGATCACCTTTGCCGGCGGCACCAGCAGCTTTTCGCCGAAAGGGAGCTACGTCGACGGGTTCGGCCTCCGAGACCTGATGCTCGTCGGTTCAGGTTCTTCAGGCAATCAGACAGGTGTCCTTCTAGGAGGAACGGCGAGCACAGTCGGGTTCTACGCAACAGGAATCACGATCAGTAGTTTTGGCCTCGGACTTCAGTTTGGACGTGGCGTCTGGAACTTCAAGATGGAGCATTCCATCTTCGGCGGGAACGGACAGAGCGTCCACTGGGCGTCGTCGCTCCACTTCGGCGGAGAGAATCTCGAATTCGATGGCGTCACTTTTGTCGGCGCGACCTTCGCAAACTCCGTCGAGTTTGACGACGCCACAAACACGGATTTCAGCAACCTCAACAACCTGACGCTCGTCTCCTGCAACTTTGACAGCGCCCAGCTTGTCATCAACAACGGAGCCGGCGGTATTCGTCTCTATTCACCCCACTTTGAGAATGCAGGGCTCGGCTCCGGAACCGAGCCGTTCGTCCGGATCAGCGCCTACACGGCGGGCACCGACGTGGTGATGGACGGCCCGGACTTCTATAACGATCAGAACAATCCCTACCCGCCCGCATTCATCGAAATCGACGGCGGCGCAATAGTCACGATCACGCAAATGAGGTCAATCAATCTCGACGGCTCTGCCAATGTGCCGACCAACGTCGTCATCAACGGCTGGGCCACCGTCACCATGATAGGCAGCGCACCGTTACGCGCAGCCCAACGCCAGTACACAATCGCGTCTGGAAGCCCGCTCGTCTGGGTCATGGGGGGGCAAGACTCCAACAACCAGGTCACAACGCAAGCGCCACTCAGCTTTAGCCAGACGTACGGCCCGAACGATCAATCTCCGATCGTCCAGGTAGGTGGAGATGGCTATGCTCCGTATGTCGGGTTCGATCGGTGGTCAGGCACCGGAAACTCCTACTACGGGATGCGCATTCAAGAGAACGGGCCTTCCGAGTTGGACTTCTGCTCCACCGGTTTGGGGCCCGCCGGGAGCGGCACGCCTAATTGCCAGGCCAGCATCGTCAATGGCGTCTTTACCAGCAGTGTCCCGGACGGGACACCGCCGCTCTCAGTTCAGAGCCATACGCCGCCCACCAATCTGAATGCGTGGCCGGCGACGTTTGACCCTTCCGGAACACAAATTCAGAATCCGCACATTACCACTGGAAAGGTAATTCTTCCGCCCAGCGGTACGGCCACGGTCAGCTTCCTGGGTGCTTCCGCCTTCTCTCAGACGCCCGCATGCAGCGTCAGCTACCAAACGAGCTTCCAGCTCCAGCAGCCGCAAGCTCTATCTTCCAACCCGTATCCGAACCAGATCGTAGTCTTCGGCCAACCATACATCGGCGTCTATTTCATGTGTCTAGGGAATTGAGCAGTTAGTGAAGAGGTTAGGACTCTCACGAAAGCCGGGCGCTAGCTGCGCAACGCTCGACGCAGATCCTGGAGGCGTTGCCGTGCCTCAGGATCGTCCCGTTTCACACCCAGGTGGTTTGAGAAAACCACCCATATGCAGGCTGCAAATAGCGCGGCAATTGCCGCCAGAAGCACACTAACCTTGCGCTTCGGAAACGATCGTGCATCCGGGGGTACAGCCTGGTCTATCACCTGAATTGTTGCGCCTTGCTTCGCTTCGTCCAGCTTGGCAATCTCATACTGCTTGGCAATCAGCTCCGAGATTGTCTCGTAGTACTTCACATCGCGAAGCCGGCGAAGGTACTCGAGTCCGGCTTCCGGGACCTTGCCCTTAGGAACAATCAATCCCTGCCCCGCGCCCTGATCGGACCCAGCAAGCCCCGCAAGCTGAGAGCGCAACGCAGCCAGTTCTTGTTCCGCCACTACGACCGCCGGATTGTTATCCGTCGCGTATGCGCGCAATCCCTGCAATTCCACCTGTTTCTCGCCGATCTGTGCCCGCAGCATGGCCGCAGACTCAATCAACGACCGTGCCTGGCTGTCGATCTGCAACACACCGGTCGACTGCTCAGTATGCTTCATCGCCTCCTCGGCTGTAGCCAGGTTGCTCTTTGCCTCGAGCAGCTGCTGCTCAAAGAAGGCGCGTCTTTGCGAGGCTTCCGAGATTGCCAGGTGCTCAGAAAGTTGTTTGAACTGATCTACGTACCCGTTTGCGATTGCTGCCGCCTCGTTCGGGTCACTGTCTGACGCTGTAATCCGCAGCAGACCGTCCTTGGCCCCCAGTTCAACCGAGGTGTGATCTTCGAACGCTTTCAGCGCCTGCGAATCCTTCCTCGCATGGTAGCGATGCATGAGGTCGAATTGCTGCAGCATAGCCTGCTCAACCGTGCGGCTGCGAAAGAGCGAGACGAACATCTCGTTGGGGTTCTTGAGGCCGAGACTCGATCCTGCCAGCGATGCCAAACCTCCGGTGCTGCCCAGTTGCCCCAATAATGCCGTACTAACCGAAGAGTTCTGCGTGGGCGGCATCAGGACCGTAACCGCCGTAAATCGACTTGGCAAGATCAATACAACCGCGGCAGTCAGGACCGCCACGATCAGGGTGAAAAGGACGATGAACCGTTTACGGCGCGCCAGAACGATCAGCAGATCCACGAGATGGACACGGCCCGCACCTGAAGCCTCCGCTTCTTCTCCAACTGCGTAGGTTTCCAGTACTTCCGACTTCATCGCGACCCGCTCCCTAACCCCTAATCCTATCAATCCGGGGCACAACACGAGCAGCCGAAAGCAATCGGACTCGAGATATTTTGGGTCGATTTGGCCGAAAGCCGGCGATGGTGGAACTTTCAGCGCATCAGGGCCTGCGTGGCATCAGGAAAGCCGGCTATGTGGAGCACAGCGTCCGCGCTGGCTACTACGATAAGATCAGCCAAGGAAAGATAGATGCCCCTGTTTTCCCAAAGCGATAGTTATCCAGAGGCCCAGGCTCCAGTTCATGCTGACCTTCTCAGATCACCGTCGCAAGGAGAGCCCTGAAGCGTCGTTTGCGCTCAGGAGTCTACAAGTTCGCTTGTGGTGAAAGTGCCGTTGGACATGACTGATTCCAAAGACGATTCAAACAACCATCCTTTTTGCAATTCCGTTCTGGTGAGCGGGGGTTGCGGTTTCATCGGTTCGAACTTTGTGCTGGATTGGCTGGCGAATGAGAACGCGCCGGTGGTCAATCTGGACGCGCTGACCTACGCGGGCAATCCGGCGAACCTGGCTTCGGTGGCGGACGATCCACGCTACACGTTTGTACACGGCAACATCTGCGATGCGGAGCTGCTGGAGAAGATCTTCCGCGAGCACAAGCCGCGGGCGGTGGTGCACTTCGCGGCGGAGAGCCACGTCGACCGGTCAATCCTGGGGCCGGACGCGTTTCTGCAGACGAATGTCGACGGGACGTTTCGACTGCTGCAGGCAGCGCGTGCGTTCTACGAGACGCTGACGGGCGAGGAGCGCGAGAGCTTCCGGTTTCTGCATGTGTCGACTGACGAGGTTTACGGAACGCTGGAGCCGGATGATCCGGCGTTCTGCGAGACGACGCCGTTTGCGCCGAACTCGCCGTATGCGGCCTCGAAGGCTTCGAGCGATATGCTGGTGCGCGCGTGGCAGCACACGTACAAGCTGCCGACGGTGGTGACGAACTGCTCGAACAACTACGGGCCGTTTCAGTTTCCGGAGAAGCTGATTCCGCTGACGATCAGCAACGCGCTGGCGGGCAAGCCGCTGCCGGTGTACGGCGATGGGCAGCAGGTGAGGGACTGGCTGTATGTGGTCGATCACTGCACGGCGATCCGCACGGTGCTGCGCAACGGGCGGCTGGGCGAGACATACAACGTCGGCGGGAACAATCAGCGCGCGAACCTGGATGTGGTGCGGACGATCTGTGCGCTGCTGGATGAGCTGAGCCCGGGGGCGCGGCCGTATGCGGAGCAGATCAAGTTCGTGCAGGACCGTCCGGGGCATGACCGGCGGTATGCGATCGACGCGCGGAAGATCTCGGGCGAGCTGGGATGGACGCCGGCGGAGACGTTTGAGACCGGGCTGCGCAAGACAGTCGAGTGGTACCTTGCGAACGCCGCGTGGGTGAAGGATGTGACCAGCGGAGCGTATCAACACTGGATGGAACAGAACTACAGCGCGCGCGGCGAGGCGAAAAATGCGGGCGAACCGGCGGAGGCTCGCTAATGAAGGGAATTATTCTCGCGGGCGGGTCGGGCACGCGGCTGTATCCGGTGACGCAGACGGTGAGCAAGCAGTTGCTGCCGGTGTACGACAAGCCGATGATCTACTATCCGCTGTCGGCGCTGCTGCTGGCGGGGATTCGCGAGATCCTGGTGATCTCGACGCCGCAGGACACGCCGCGGTTCGAGGCACTGCTGGGCACGGGCGAACAGTGGGGTGTGAAGTTCAGCTACGCGGTGCAGCCGTCGCCGGACGGACTAGCACAGGCATTTCTGATTGGGCGCGAGTTCATCGGGAACGATGGATGCTGCCTCGCGCTGGGCGACAACCTTTTTTATGGGCACGAGTTTGCCGATACGCTGCGATCTGCAGCGGAGCACAAGACGGGAGCTACAGTGTTCGCGTATCCGGTGCATGATCCGGAGCGTTATGGCGTCGTTGAGTTCGATGCGCAGCGTAGGGCGATCTCCCTTGAGGAGAAGCCCGCGAAGCCGAAGTCACGCTATGCAGTGACGGGAATCTACTTCTACGACAACCAGGTGATTGGTGTGGCGGAGCAACTGAAGCCTTCACCGCGCGGTGAGTTGGAGATTACGGACGTGAACCGGTGGTACCTGGAGCGCGGGCAACTGCGCACGGAAGTGCTGGGGCGCGGCATGGCATGGCTGGACACCGGAACCCACGACTCGCTGTTAGACGCGAGCAACTTTATCCAGACGATTGAGCAGCGACAGGGACTGAAGGTGGCGTCGCCGGAGGAGATTGCGTATCGGCTGGGATATATCGATGCGCAGCAGCTGGAGGCATTGGCCGCGAAGCTCGGGAAGAGCAGTTATGCAGAGTATCTTCGTCGCGTGGTCGGCGAGAAGGTGTATTAGGTGGCTGCTGCTTCGAGCGCGGTGCGGGCATTGTTTCTGGACCGCGACGGCGTGCTGAACGAAGAGGTGGGGTATCTGTACCGGCCGGAGGATGTGCGCTGGGTGAAGGGTGCGTTCAACCTGTGCAGGACGGCGATGGAGCTTGGTTACAAGCTGATCGTCGTGACGAACCAGTCGGGCATTGCGCGGGGGATGTACAGCGAGGCGGACTTTCATTCGCTGATGGAATGGATGCGTGCGGAGTTCGAGCGAGAGCAGGTGAGGGTGGATGGTGTGTACTTCTGTCCCTATCACCCGGAGCATGGCGTCGGCGAGTACCGGCGAGAACATGAGGACCGCAAACCAGGAGCGGGTATGCTGCTGCGCGCAGCGCGAGAGCATGGGCTGGACCTGGCGCAGTCGGTGATGGTGGGCGACCGCTGCTCCGATGTGGCCGCCGCAAATGCCGCGGGATTGCGCCAGGCGTTTCTGCTGCGCGGGGTTGCGCCGAGTGAAGACGAGACGGTTCCCTGCCCGGGTGAGTATATGGCGATTGGCTCGCTTGCCGAGGCGGAGTGGTGGATCCGCGAGATGCGCTAGAATGCTTCTCTGGATTAATAGGCTGAATATATCGCTTTCCTCATTTACCAGTTACGAGCCTCTTAACCATTTGCATACCGTGCATCAAGGTAGTTCGGCGTCGCGAAGCAGCGCGCCCTTTGCGTCTTTGGCAGAAACGGAGACTTCGATACCGGAGAGTTGATCGAGAGGCCAGGGGATGCTGAGTTCGGGATCGTTCCAGATGACGGAACGTTCACCCGGAGGGTAGTAGCCGCGAGTGGTTTTGTAGAGGACTTCAGCGGTATCGGAGAGAACGAGGAAGCCATGGGCAAAGCCTTCGGGAATCCAGAGAAGTTCGAGTTCCCCCTCGTCGTTACGGGGCTTGAGATCGAATGCGGCCCAGCGCCCGAAGTCAGGCGAGGCACGACGGAGGTCGACGGCGACATCCCAGATATGGCCGGAGAGAACGCGAACGAGCTTTCCTTGCGGATGCCCGAGCTGGTAGTGGAGACCGCGGAGAACGCCGCGTGCGGAAAACGACTGATTGTCCTGAGAGAAGGTAGAAGGAAGACCGAGCGCGGCGAAGGTATCCGCATTAAAGACTTCGGCGAACCAGCCACGAGCATCGCCGTAGCGCGTGGGTTGCAGAATCTTTACATCGCGCAGAGAGGTATCACGTAGGGTCATAAGACGAGGATAGGGCACCACGACGAATCAGAGGAACAAGGGTCGTAAATGATTCCCATTTTGGAACCGCAACTCTATAGAGAACGTTCCGTCTAACCAATTTAGTTATCGCAACATGGCAACCCGACGATAGACTGAGAGGGCATTAATCCTTACCTTTGATTGCCCTGTGTTTGTTACGGGAGAACGCAAGCCTGAGAGGAAGCCGCCGGCGAGGCCCCCATTGCCGGTGCAAACTCTTAGGTTGCATGGGCTGTGAGACGAATGTGGTCTCCAGTCATGAACGATATGCGGTCTGCGGAAGCAGAGCAGAGCGCGGAACGGCCCGGGGGCAGCAGATGAGGGTTGGATGTCGCTGGATCTGCAAAGTCACGAACCGAATGCAGCCGTCTTTAGCTCGACGGCGTTTGACCTTCCGGACGTAAGCGGTTCGGCAAACACGTTGAGGATGCGGCCGCAGGCCGGCAGCCCTGAGCATCTCTTTCGCTATCGATTTGTGAAGCGCAGCGCCGACGTGGCGCTGGTGGTGTGTCTGTGCGCCGTGTTGTTACCGATATTGCTCGTGATTGCGACGGCGGTGTGGCTCAGTTCGCCCGGACCAGTTCTCTTCTCGCATCGGCGCATCCGGCGTCATGGCGAGTTCTTCACGATGTGGAAGTTCCGGACGATGTGCATCAACTCCGGCGAGGTGCTGGAGCGATACCTGATGGCGCATCCGGAAGCGCGCGCGGAGTGGCGAGCGACGCACAAGCTGAAGTGTGACCCAAGGGTAACTCGCGTAGGCCGGTTCCTGCGCAAGACCAGCCTGGATGAGCTGCCCCAACTTTGGAATGTGTTAAATGGAACGATGAGCCTGGTGGGGCCGCGGCCAATTGTGGCAGCGGAGGTGGTGAAGTACGGCGAGCAGTTCTGGGATTATTGCGCGGTGAAGCCGGGTATTACGGGGCTGTGGCAGGTCTCGGGACGGAGTGAACTGAGCTATCGGCAGCGGGTGGAACTGGACCGCCAGTACGCACAAACCTGGTCACTATCGTCTGACGCGAAAATCCTGCTGCGCACGTGGTCGTCGGTGGTGAACCGCGACGGAGCCTACTAGAGGCCGATCTGCTTCACGTACTATTCGGGCTGGAGAGCTAGAGGATGCGGGTTGCCGTCGTGCACCATTGGTTCGTGACGCGCGGCGGAGGGGAGCGCGTGGCTGAGTGCATTGCCGCGCTGTTTCCGCAGGCCGAAATCTTCACGCTGGTGGCGAGCCCTGCAGGACTACCAGAGACGCTGACCAACCGAACAGTGCATACGTCGTTCCTGCAGAAGATACCGCTGGCACGAAGGCGACACCGGCACTTTCTGCCGCTTTATCCGGCGGCCACTGAACGGATGGATCTTCGCGGGTTTGATCTGGTGCTTTCGTCGGACAGCGGACCCGTGAAGGGAGTGCGACTCTCCCAAGGCGCAACGCACATTTGTTACTGCCATTCGCCGATGCGCTACCTGTGGGATGGGTATGAGGCGTATCGCGAGGGTATGCGGGGAGTGACGCGGCTGGCGTTCACCGCCATTGCCGGCGGTGTCCGCCGATGGGACGCTGCGGCCGCGGAGCGAGTGAACCACTTCATCGCGAATTCGCACTATGTCGCGGAAAGAATTCAACGCTACTACGGACGCGAGGCGGATGTGATTCCGCCGCCGATCGACCTGCACAGAGCCGCCGGAGTTGCAGGTGAGACTCCGGGGGAGCACTACCTGTGCGCGGGGAGGCTGGTGGGTTATAAGCGCACGGAGATTCTGATCGAGGCATGCCAGCGCATGAACCGCCGACTCCGGATTGCGGGGGCTGGGCCTGAGGAGCCGCGCCTGCGCAGATTGGCAGGGGGCGATGGGCGGATCGAATTTCTGGGTGAGCTTTCGAACGAGGAGCTGTGGCGGGAGTACGCGCGGTGCCGGGCGCTTTTGTTTGCGGCAGACGAGGACTTCGGGATGGTACCGCTGGAGGCGCAGGCGTGCGGGAGACCAGTCATCGCGTATGGCGTGGGGGGATCGTTGGAGACGGTGCGGGGCGCCTGGAACGTAGGCGAAGCTACAGATGAAACGACCGGGGCCTACTTCGATGAGCAGGCCCCTGCGGCGATCGCAGAGGCGATGCGGCGGTGGGAGACATCGATGGAAGGGGCATTCGATCCGCAGGCGGCACGGAGATGGGCGGCGCGGTTTGCAACGCCGCTCTTCCTCGAGCGCTACCGCGCGTTCGTACTGAGCAAGGTGCCGGCGGCGGCTGAGGTCTGCGCTCCCTTAGGCGAGGCGGCGGCGACTGTGCTGCACTGAGCGACTCGGGGCCGCGGCTTACAATCGAACCTATGCAAGCAATGCGGGATGTGCTGCGCGGGACGTTGGGGCGCAGCCTGCGGACTCTCTCGGATGAAGACCGGCTGGTGGCGGCCTGGGCGTGGCCTGCGGGCCGGCACTGGCAGAGCGTGCAGAGGTGTTGGGGCTGGACGAGGACCATTGCTTCACGTGCGCGTGTTGCAGACGGGATGGCGCGATCAGTTTGCGCAGATGCGCACGATGCTGACGGAGGATCTGCGCAAGATCTCAGGCGTCAGGGTGCAGACGATACACTTTGAAGGACAGGGTTCAGCGAGAGAGCGGCGACGCGAGGCTGAGGCGCCAGGAGCGAAGGGCTCGGCGGGCAAGCCGACCGTGACGCGGCGGAAGGAGCAGCGGAAGGATCGATGAGCGGAGCAGCGACGGTAACGATCGAAGATGTGCGGCATGTGGCAGACCTGGCCAGCCTGGAGCTGACGCCTGAGGAACTGCCACACATGGCGAAGGATTTGAATGCCGTGCTTGGTTACATCGCGCAATTGAATGAGCTGGACACTCGCGACGTGCCGGCGATGGCGCAGGCGAGTGAGGTGCTGGGGCTGGCTCCGGCAGAGCACGGCGAGACACTGCGGCTGGACGAGGTGAGGCCGTCGACGGATCGTGCAGAGGTGATGCGCGAGGCTCCGGAGACGGATGGACGGTTCTTCAAAGTCCCGAAGGTGATTGAGCGGTAGAGACAATTTGCAGACCGCGGGTCTGCTTTTCTGCTGATAGCTGTGGGCTCTCAGCTATCAGGTTTCAGTTCGGGAGTTCAGGTACGAGATGATTGAAGCGCCTCACATTGAGTTGGAGTCGTTGTCGCTGAGCGCGGCGCGGGAGAAGGTGCGGACGGGCGAGGTTTCGGCCGTCAGCCTGGCGGAGCAGCACTTCGAACGGATTGCCGCGGCGGATGGACCGATTCACAGCTATCTCGCGCTGACGAAGGAGCGTGCGCTGGAGAAGGCGGCGCGCGTGGATGCAGCGGTGAAAGCGGGTGAACCGTTGGGGCCGCTGGCGGGTGTTCCGGTCGCGATCAAGGATGTGCTGACGACGCGCGGCGTGGAGACGACGGCGGGCTCGAAGATTTTGAAGGGATACCATCCGCCATATGACGCGACGGCTGTGGCGAGGATGGAGGCCGCCGGTGCGGTCGTGCTGGGCAAGCTGAACTGCGATGAGTTCGCGATGGGTTCGTCGAACGAGAACTCGGCGTATGGACCGGTGCATAATCCCCGGGCTCTGGACCGCGTGCCGGGCGGAAGCTCGGGTGGATCGGCTGCCTCGGTTGCAGCGGGGCTGTGCGTGGCATCGCTCGGCACGGATACGGGCGGATCGATTCGTCAGCCGGCGGCGTTCTGCGGCGTGGTGGGTGTGCTGCCAACGTACGGGCGCGTGTCGAGATACGGGCTGATTGCGTTTGCGTCATCTCTGGATCGAGTGGGACCATTGGCGCGCTCGGTGGAAGACGCCGCGACTGTGCTCGAGGTAATCGCAGGCAAGGACGCGTGCGATGCGACGAGTTCGGAGCTGCCGGTCGGCAGCTATGTGAGTGAGCTCAAGAAGCCGGTGAGCGGACTGAAGATCGGCGTGCCGGAGGAGTACTTCGGCGAGGGATTGAATTCGGAGATTCGCGCGGCAGTAGAGCGCGCGCTCGATGATCTGCGCGCGGCGGGATGCACGATCGAGCGCGTCTCGCTGCCGCACACGAAGTATGCGGTGCCGACGTACTACGTGATCGCAACGGCAGAGGCGAGCGCGAATCTGTCGCGGTTCGATGGCGTGCGTTATGGGCTGCGCGCTGAGGATTCGAATACGCTGGCAGCGATGTACCGGAAGACGCGTGACGAGGGCTTCGGCGCAGAGGTGAAGCGCAGGATTCTGCTGGGGACGTATGCGCTCTCAGCGGGATACTACGATGCGTACTACCGCAAGGCGCAGCAGGTTCGCACGTTGCTGGCGCGGGAGTTTCTGGCGGCGTTCGCGAAGGTCGACGCGATTGTGTGCCCGGTGACACCATCACCCGCGTTCAAGCTGGGGAGAAAACGGATGACCCGCTGCAGATGTATCTCGAGGACATCTACTCGGTGGCGGCATCGCTGGCGGGGATCTGCGGAATGAGTGTGCCCGCGGGAGAGACTGCGGCTGGGCTGCCGATTGGAGTGCAGGTGTTGGGACGGCACTTTGACGAGTCGACGGTGCTGCGTGTGGGCGCGGCGATTGAGGCGGCGCAGAAGAGCCGCTGAGGGTCGCTCCAACAACATGAGAGCTGTATGAGACGCTGATGGCATGGGCGTCGCGCGGTGGATGGGGTGGGTTGTGTTCGCCGTGGCGGCGAATGCGCAGCAGGCGCGCGTGTGTGTGGTGGATCCAGCAGGGCAGCCGCTGCAGGACGCGACTGTGATGGTGCGCGCGCAGACGACGCAGAGTGGATCACCAGCGTCGGTGGATGCAAGTGCATGCGTGAATGTGCACGGCAGGCTCGGCCGTGAATGTGACGATGAAAGGCTTCGCTCCGGTGACCGTGACGGGGCTCGTTGCCGGTGCGATCGACCGCGTAGTGATGCGGCCGATTGCGGCGCAGGAGAGTGTAACGGTCACGGCGGATCGCGGGCTCGCGGGGATCAACGATGCGGCCTCGAGTGTGGCGGTGCTGACACCGGAGAAGACTGAAGGCTGCGCCTGGTTTGACGCTCGATGATCGCCTGCATCAAATTGCTGGGTTTCAGCTGTTTCGAAGGACGAGTTCGTGGACGGCCAACCCGACGAGCAGCGGCGTGAGTCTGCGCGCGCTGGGATCGACTGCGGCGAGCCGCACGCTGGTGGTGAGCGACCAAGTGCCGATGAATGATCCGTTTGGCGGATGGGTGCACTGGACCGAGATTCCGGAGCCGGCGATTCGTGATGTGGATCTGGTGCGCGGAGGATCGGCGGAGTTGTATGGGTCGAGCGCGATTGGCGGCGTCATTGATGTTGCACCAGTAGAGCCGCGCGAGGCGAAGACGATTCAGATTGCAGCGGATGCGAGCGGAGCGACGGAGAACACGGTGCTCGCCGATGGGATGGTTGAGTCTGCAACGCGGTGGATTGCGGCGCTGGCAGCAGCGAGCGAATTGAAAACAGATGGGTACATAACGACTGCGCCTGCGCTGCGCGGATCGGTGGATGTGCCGACGAATGTGAATGCGCAGAGTGGAAGGCTGGAGTTGAGGACTCCACCGGCGATCAGTGGATGGACGGCGTTTCTGCGTGGGAATGTGCTGAACGAGTCACGACAGAACGGCACGCCGCTGCAAACGAACGCGACCCGCCTTTGGCGGTATGCGGGCGGAGGCGACGCGGATGTTGCGGAGACGCATGGGGCGCTGCGCTTGTTCGGATCGAGGGAGGGATACAGGCAGAGCTTTTCTTCGGTTGCGCCGGATCGCAATAGCGAGACCCTTACGAGACTGCAACGTGTCCCGACGGATGAGTTTGGGTTCGTGCTGCAGGTGACGCGCGCGTTTCCGCATGCGGTCACCGCCGCGCTGGGAACGGATATGCGCGATGTGCGCGCGACGGATAATGAGTCGCTGGTGGTGAGTGGCGTGGTGCGGACGCCAACGACAGTGAGTGCGCGACAGCGGGAGCTGGGCGGATACGGCGATGCGATCTGGCAGCCGAAGAAATGGTCGGTGTCAGGATCGGTGCGCGTGGACAGCTTTCGGACGTTCGATGTGCGACAGACGATAGCCGGGATGCGGCCGATGATGCTGCCGGAGATCGACGAGGTGATGGTGAGCCCGCGCGTGGGGCTGGTGCGGTATCTGCCGCATGGTGTGGCGTTGACCGGCACGGCATTCCGGGCGTTTCGCGGGCCGACGATGAATGAGTTGTACCGGACAAGCCAGGTAGGACAGCAGACGACGATTGCAAACAACTCGCTGCTGGCAGAACGGGCGACAGGGTTTGAGTTCGGTGCGGAGTTTTCGCCGATGCGCGTGAGGGATCACGAACTGGGGCGGATGCGTGCGGCGTACTTCTGGACGGAGGTGAACCGGCCTATCTCGGCGGTGCTTCTGTCGCAGACCGCGACGAGCCAGTTGCTGCAGCGGCAGAACCTGGGACAGATTCGCAGCCGCGGCTTGATGATAGAGGCGCAAAGCGCGAGGTGGCGAGGCTTCGATGCGAGTCTTGGGTATCAGTTTGCGGTGGCGACGGTGACGGCGTTTAACTCAAGCAGCCCGGCGCAGAGCAACCTGACGGGCAAGTGGATTCCAGAGGTGCCGCGGCACTCGGTAACGGCGACGGCGAACTACACGGCGGAACGCGTGGCGAGCTTTCACCTGATCGCGAGCTACGCAGGGCAGGAGTTTGACGATGCGCAGAATCAGTTCAGGCTGCATCCGTATGCGCGGTTCGATGTGTCGGCGGAGCGGAGGCTGCGGTGGGGGCTGAGTGTGTTTGCAGGCGCGCAGAATCTGCTGGACCGGGAGATCGATGCAGGGCGAACGCCCATTCTGACCCTGGCGGCTCCGCGGCTGGTGCAGGCGGGGATGCGGTTTACGTTCGAGCGATAAGGGTCACAGAAGCTGTGGTGAAACACGGGCTGCGCGGGAAGGTTGCGCGCAACTCGCGATGTGGGCCAGCGTTTACCTATTTGTAAGGCGATTAAGGTCGCCAACAGGAGGTAAGGCCATGATGTTCACTACTTTGAGCACGAAGCTTGCAGGCATGAAGGCGAAGGTACTGGCAGGGACGGCGGTTGCCGGCGCTGCCCTGATGTTGGCAGTCCCAGCGGCGCAGGCGCAGCATGTGAGGTTTGGCGTGACGATTGGCGCGCCGGTGTATGTGGCTCCCGCGCCTCAAGTAATGTTCAGAGGGCCCGGCTACTACAACGGCTTCTACGACCGGGATTACAACGCGTGGCGCGCACATGAGGTATGGGAGCGCGATCAACGCTTCGACCGCGACCGGGGCTTCGAGCGCGACCGCCGGGACTTCGACCGCGACCGGCACGTCGACCGTGATCGTGACGGACGCTTCGACCGCCGCTAACAGATCTCCGGGTGAGATGCAGAAAGCCGCTCCTTGATGGAGCGGCTTTGCTGCGTTTGGGATCAGAGTGGGTGGTAGTAGAGCGAGGAAGGATTCGCGCAGGCGAGGCAGAGGCGCTCGCCGTCGCGCTCGACGAAGCGGTCGAAGTTGATGCCTTCGCCGCAGCGCGCGCAGGCGAGCCGTTCGCCTTTGTAGCCGGGAAATTCGCTGGGCGAGAGCGGGACGCGAACCCACTGCTCGCTGAAGAGCTCGTCGTCGGGGAGCTCGCGGTAGGCGCGCATCTGCGCTTCGTTCTTTTCGAGTTCGGGATAGAGCTCGCGGGCGCGCTGTTTCGAACCTTCGAGGGCGACGATTCGGATGCCCTTGTATTCTTCGGGCGCTGAGTTTGGCGTCGAGGTCGATGAAGGTGGCGGCCATTTTCCCCCAGTCCCGGAGCTTGAGAGCGCGCTTGCCGACGCGGGCGCCGGTGACGACGCCGATCGCGTCGGTGGCGCAGCGGTCGATTTCGACGAAGACGACGGGGCGCTTGCGGTCGGGGTTGAGTTCGCCGTTTGCGAGTGTGCGCTTGCGAGGCGAGCGGATGCCGAGGCGGTTCATCGCGAGCATCGCCATGCGCACGCCGAGGATCTGACCGGCGCAGAGATGACCGTGCGCGATCTCGGCTTCACGGAGGAGTTCGTCGAGCTGGTCTCCGGAAGGGGCGGTGTCAATGGAGGTTGCGGCGCTCATGAGATCGATGCTACGCCTGTTAATGCATCCAAGTTGAGGTTGGTGAGGAGTGCGATGGCAGCGTTGCAGTGGTGGCAGACAGGAGTTATCTACCAGATCTATCCGCGCAGCTTTCAGGATACGGATGGCGACGGCGTGGGCGATCTGCCCGGCGTCACGGCGCGGTTGGATTACCTGGCGGGGTTGGGCGTGGATGCGATCTGGATCTCGCCGTTCTATCCGTCGCCGATGAAGGACTTCGGGTATGACGTGGCGGATTACACGGGCGTCGATCCACTGTTCGGGACGATGGAGGACTTCGATGCGCTGCTGGCGGCGGCGCATGAGCGTGGACTGCGCGTAATTTTGGACTTCGTTCCGAACCACAGCTCGGACGAGCATCCGTGGTTTGTGGAGTCGAGGTCGTCGCGCGAGAACGCGAAGCGTGACTGGTATCTGTGGCACAAACCTCTGCCTGCCGGTGATGATTCGAGGCCTGTGCGTGAGCGGTTGCCGAACAACTGGATGTCGCACTTTGGCGGGCCGGCGTGGGAGTGGGATGAGAAGACGGAGCAGTTTTATCTGCACTCGTTCCTGAAGGAGCAGCCGGATCTGAACTGGCGCAACCCGGAGGTGCGCGCGGCGATGTATGGCGCGATGTGCTTCTGGCTGGAGAAAGGCGTCGACGGCTTCCGCATGGACGTGCTGTGGCTGCTGATCAAAGATAAGGAGTTCAGGAACAACCCGCCGAACCCGGAGTATCACGAAGGGATGCGCGACTTCGCGTCGACGCTGCCGCTGTATAACGCGAACCGGCCGGAGACGCACGATATCGTCGCGGAGATGCGCGAGTTGATGGACAGCTACGGACCGACGCTACCGGAGCACGTCGATGTGAAGGCCGCGGAGTCCGCGATGGAGCGACAGTCCGTGCGCTCGCACCGCGTGCTGATTGGAGAGATCTATCTGCCGCTGCCGGAGCTGGTGACGTACTACGGGCGACCGGAGAAGCGCGGGCCTGCGGAGACACCGGCTCCGGAGACGCCGGAGCTGAACGGAGCGAACCTGCCGTTCAACTTTCACCTGATCCTGACGGAGTGGAAGGCGAGCGCGATTGCGGAGATCGTTCGCAGGTACGAGCAGTTGCTGCCGCCGGGTGGCTGGCCGAACTACGTGCTGGGGAACCATGATCAGCGACGGCTGGCGTCACGCATTGGAGCGAAACAGGCGCGCGCGGCGGCGATGCTGCTGCTGACGCTGCGAGGGACGCCGACGCTGTACTACGGCGATGAGCTCGGCATGGAGGATGTAGCTATCTCGGCTGCGCAAGTGAAGGATCCCGCGGAGAAGAACGAGCCGGGCAAGGGGCGCGGACGCGATCCGGAGCGGGCCCCGATGATGTGGGTGAATGCGCCGAATGCGGGCTTCACGGCACCGGATGCGACGCCGTGGTTGCCGATTGAAAGCGACTGGCCGACGAAGAATGCCGCGGCGCAGCGGCGCGATTCGAAGTCGATGCTGACCCTGTATCGCAAGCTGCTGGCGCTGCGGACGTCAGCACGACACGCTGCATGCGGGTGCGATTGGGGATGTGGCGGCGGAGGGCGATGTGCTGCGTTACCGGCGTGTGGCCTGCCGGATGGTGAGAGCACGGACTTTCAAGTGTTGCTGAACCTGGGGAAGGAAGTGGCGAGGGTGCGTTGCGCGCCGGGAACAGTCGTGCTGACGACGCTGCTCGATGGCGCAGGGGCGCATGTGGAGGACGAGGTGACGTTGGAAGCGGGCGAGGGATTGCTGATCGCGCTGGACTAGCAGCCGGTCATTGAGGCTTGGCCTCTGACCGCGGCTCCTGGTCCCAGACTTTGTAGTTGGCGGGCGGAGTGAAGAGTGCCGGATCAGGCGGGCCGACGGTGAGGCTTTCGACCTCCCAAGTGCGATGGCCGGTACGTGGATCGTCCTCGATGGTCAGGAGAGCTGTCTGGTTTTGGCGATTCATCCAGGTCTCGTGCACGATCTTCAGAGGCATGTCATTTCCTTCCCGCCCAGATGGAATAATCTCCGTCATTCGCGTACCAGTGGCTTGCATTCCGGCGATCGTGCGGGTGCCGAGATCCTCGCGTGTTATCTCGGGCTTGTAGGGCGTTGAAGGTGCGCGTGGAAGATCCTTCCAGTCCGGTTCAACAAATGGACCCTGCTGGTGAGAGATCGAGGTGAGAGCCGCCGTTCCAGGTCCGGTTGCCCAGTTGAAGGAAGTCTTCGACGCGGGATCATAGACATTCGTCTGAATGAGGAGTTGCTGCTGGCCGCCGCTGTCGGCCTGGCAGCCTTCGATGTGTTGCGCCATCGTCCGACCAGCCTCGTCCCGCGCCTGAATAGTCTCGATGGTCCAGCGGATGGTGTTGCCGTCCATGAGGGTCTGCTCAAAGGTCTGCTTGACCATCGCGGTATAGGCTGGAATCACGTTCGCGCGGGAAGAGATGAAGATCCCCCGCGCTATGTTGGACCGGACCTGCCGTACGCAGGGCGAGAGACTCTGGGCTGAGAGCGAGCACGCGGCGAAGAGGCCGGTGGACGCGAGGAGAACGAGGTTCACAACTCGAATGCCTGAACGCATGGCACCTCCGCGAACGTGAGACGGCCGATGTCTGAATCCGATGCTCCATGAGGGTATGCCGGGGGCTGGGGCGGTGCAAGAAGAAACGGCGGACTTTAGCTGGAATCTGTCTGACTGGTAGGATGGCTTTCTATGTTACGCCGCGATCTTCTGAAGGCCTCCCCCCTCGTCCTCGCCTCCACTGTGGGTCATGTTGCGCTGGCCCAGTCAACCGTTGAGCCTCGTGCCGCCGAGGCGAGCCATGATGCTCTATGGGATGTGCGCAAGTTTGGCGCGACCGGCGATGGCAAGACCGTCGACTCGCCAGCGATCAACAAAGCCATTGAAGCTGCGGCGGCGGCCGGCGGAGGGATGCTGGTGTTTCCGGCGGGAACGTATCTGTGCTTTTCGATTCATCTGAAGAGCCATGTCGACCTGTTTCTCGAGCGCGGGTGCACGATCCTTGCGGCGGACTCGCCGAAGCCTGGAGACACGACCGGATACAACGGTGGCACGTATGACGCGGCGGAGCCGAATGATCCGTGGACGCCGTACCAGGATTACGGGCATAACCACTGGCACAACTCGTTGCTGTGGGCGGAGAACGAACACGACTTCGGCATCTATGGCACGGGGCTGATCTACGGCAAGGGACTGTCGTTCGGATCAGGCGGGACGCGCGGCGAGTATACGACGTTCAAGGCCGAGCAGGCGGGCGTGGCCAATAAGGCAATTGCGCTGAAGAACTGCCACAACGTCATCCTGCGCGACTTTTCGATTCTGAAGGGTGGTCACTTCGCGCTGCTGGCGACGGGCGTCGACAACATGACGCTCGACAATCTGCTGATCGATACGGACCGTGATGGATTCGATATCGACTGCTGCCGCAATGTTCGCGTTTCGAACTGCACGGTGAACTCGCCATGGGATGACGGCATCTGTCCGAAGTCGAGCTACGCGCTGGGATATGCGCGGTCGACGGACAACGTGACGATCTCGAACAACTTTGTGACGGGCATCTATGAGCTGGGCTCGGTGTACGCGGGAACGTGGAAGCGCTTCGCTGACGATGCGCGTGTGTCACGCAACGGGCGCATCAAGTGCGGGACGGAATCGAACGGCGGATTCCGCAACATCACCATCACCGGCAATGTGCTCGAGGGATGCAAGGGGATCTCGCTGGAGACGAGCGACGGAGCGTACCTCGAAGACATTGCGATTACCGGGAACACGATGCGCGAGATTATCGATGCGCCGCTGTTTCTGCGGCTGAACCGGCGCAATCGCGGACCCAAGGAGACGATGCGGCCGGGGACGCTGCGACGCGTAGTGATCTCGAACCTGGTGAGCCATGACTCGGCGTCGTCGACTTCGTCGCTCTTCTCGGGGATTCCCGAAAACCTGATTGAGGATGTGAAGCTTTCGAACTGCTACTTCGGGCATCGCGGACTGCCGAAGGATATGCGCATCGGGTGGGGCGAGACGTCGAAGCCGATGCCTGACTGGCACACCATCAAGGTTCCGGAGATTGAAGATGCGTATCCTGAGCTGCTGCGCTTTGGACCGACGCCGTGCAATGGGTTTTTCATTCGGCATCTGAAGAACCTGGAGATGAGCCACGTCGAAGTTGCGCCGCAGGCTCCAGATGCGAGGCCGGCGTTCTGGCTCGAAGATGTGAATCGCGCGGATTTCTTCGCGATCACAGCCCCGCCGCAGCCGAACTTTTCATTGCATAACGTGAAAGACCTGCGAATCCATTGGTCACGCGCTGCGAAGGATACAGCGCTGGATACCGCGAGCGATCAGGTGGTATAGGTTGGAACTCTGAGGTGAGCGATGCCGAAGATCACGCCGTTCTTGTGGTTCGACAACAATGCTGAGCAGGCGGTTGATTATTACCTGAGTGTGTTTCCGAACTCGCGGCGCACGAATGAACTGCGTGCGGGCGATGGGGGACCGGGACCGAAGGGCAGCGTCATAACGATTGGCTTCGAGCTGGATGGGCAGCCGTTTACGGCCCTGAACGGAGGGCCGGAGCACCAGTTCAATGAGGCCATTTCATTCTTCGTGCACTGCAAGAACCAATCCGAGATTGATCACTACTGGTCGAAGCTTGTGGATGGCGGGGCGGAGATCGCATGCGGCTGGCTGAAGGACCGCTTTGGTGTGCGGTGGCAGGTCGTCCCTGACAACATCGGGGAACTGCTGCGGCATCCGGCTGCGATGCGCGCGATGATGACGATGAAGAAGCTGGACATCGCGGCGTTAGAGGCGGCTGCGAAAGAAAGCTAACATAGGGGAATGACGTACAGGATCGCGCGCGGCGCGGAGGTCTTTGGACCGTACGCGGCCGAAGAGGTCTATCGGCTACTGGCAACCGGGAATATTGTGCCGACGGACCTTGCGCAGGGCGAAGGCATGCAGGAATGGCAGCCGGTCGGTGAGTTGTTCCCTGCTCCGCATATCGGCGCGGCGTTGCTGATTCCGGATCCTCCGGACCTGCCATGGTGGGTGGCGCTGCTGCTGGGAATTGTGACAGGCGGCCTGTTCTTTGTGATCTGGGACATCGTTGAGGCAGCCTGGATGCGCAGAATATCGGAACGGAGTGCGGCGCTGGGGCTGTACGTCGTGGTCGCAATCCTTTACGTGCTGCGGCTGCCGCAGGCGTGGCACATCGTGGCCTATAACGCCTTCAACGGACCGCTGGTCGTGGCGACTCCGCTGGGGGAGAGCCTCGGGCTGGCAGGATTGGCGCTGGCGATTGCGGCGCGGTTCGTCTTTCGCAACGAGCTACTACGGCACTTCAATGGACCGGAGCCGCTGGGGCTGCGGCTGAATGCGTTCTGGACGCTGCTCTTCGGCGGCCTGTACTTTCAGTTTCACTTCAACCGCATCAACGAGCAGAAGCGGATGTTGCGGATGAGTATGCCGGCGCTTTAGCTCGCGGCGGCGCAAAGACACAAAGGCCGCGCAGCGAGCGCGGCCTTTGGCTGTCCGGTGCTGAAGCTTAGCTGTGCGAGGCTGCCGCCGCCGGCTCCGGGGTGGTGGTGGTGCTGGTGGTGCTCGAGCTGTTGGCCGCAGGAGTGCTGCCGCCCTTGGCCTCGGCGCCGGGCTTGCGGATGTCGATGCCGCCCTTGAAGAAGGCGCCGTCCTCGATGGAGATGCGGGCCGCGACGACGTCGCCGGTGAGCGAGCCTTCGCTGCGGATGTCGACGCGATCGGAGGCCTGGCAGTTGCCGCGGACCTTGCCGAGCACGACGATCTCGCGTGCCATGATGTTCGCCGCGACCTGGCCGTTACGGCCGACGGTTACGCGATTGCCGGGCAGGTTGATGGCGCCCTCCACCTTGCCGTCGACGTACAGCGACTCGGAGCCGGAGAGCTCGCCCTTGACGACGAGGCTCTTGCCGATGGTCGCCTGCTCGCCGGTGACACTGGCGGTGGCGCCGGGCGCGCGGCCCGCGTCAAAGGCAGGCGTTCCAGCCGGGGGCTGGGGACGCGCCGGCTCGGGGGTAGGAGGCGTTTGACTGCCAGGCTGGTTCGGTTTCCACATAATTTGCTTTTCCTTTCCTCAACAGGAGGGGTTCTCTCGCAGGTTTCGAGCCGCCCACGCCGATGCGCGTAACACAGCCTCTGGCCCCGTGCTCAGTCCACCATACTCCATTTGGCCGGAAACTTGCCTACAGCAGATTTGAGGGGAGGAACCGCGCAGGATTCCGGCAAGTGCAGGTGGAACTTTGGTGTTTGGACGCAGGCGGCTTGCGTCCGTGCCTGTGGAAAGCGGCTACATTACCTGCAAAAATTCCTGGGAGACCGGATTTTCGAACTGGGAGTAGTCGCGAGTGACGACCGTGAGGCCGGATCCGGTGACGAAGTAATTCTTCTTGTCCTCGGCCGGGTCGTAGCCGATCACCGTGCCGTCGGGGATGTGGACGTCGCGGTCAATGATGGCGTGACGGATGCGGCAGTGACGGCCGATGTTGCTGTGCGAGAAAATGACACTCGAGTCGACATCGGCGTAGCTGTTGATGCGGACATCGTGCGAGAGCACGGAGTTGCGCACGACCGAGCCAGAGACGATGGAGCCGGCGGAGACGATGGAATTGATCGCCATGCCCGTGCGGCCAGGCTCTCCGAATACAAACTTTGCAGGCGGGTACTGATAGGCGCGCGTACGCATCGGCCACGCCTTGTCATAGAGGTTAAAGGTCGGGGTGACCGAGGCAATGTCCATGTTGGCCTCGTAGTACGCCTCGAGCGTGCCGACGTCACGCCAGTAGAGCGCGCGCTGTTTGTTTTCGTCGACGAAGTTGTAGGCGCACATTTTGAAGCGGCCGAGAAGCTTAGGCAGGATGTCGTGACCAAAATCGTGCCGCGACTCGGGGTCATCGGCATCGCGAAGAAGTTCGGGGATCAGGACGTCCGTATTGAAGAGGTAGATGCCCATCGAGACATCGACCATCTCGGGGTCGAAGGGCGAACGGATGTTGGTCTCTTTGGGCTTCTCGACAAAACCCGTAACCTCACCGTTTTTCGCGACCTCGACAACGCCAAACTGAGACACCTGATCCGGTGTGACGGGGAGGGTGGCGATCGTGATATCCGCGCCGGAGTTGCAGTGATGCTCCTTCATCAGCGCGTAATTCATCTTGTAGATGTGGTCGCCGGAAAGGATGAGGACGTGTTGTGGTTCTTCAGAGCCGATGGAATAGATGTTCTGAAAGACAGCGTCGGCTGTGCCCTGGTACCAGGACTTGGAGACGCGTTGCATGGGAGGAAGAATCTCGATGAACTCGCCGAGCTCACCCGCGACGACGGTGCCCCAGCCTTCGCGGATATGTCGGTTGAGCGACAGTGCCTTGTACTGCGTGAGGATGTAGACGTGGCGCAGGTCAGAGTTGATGCAGTTGGAGAGTGTGATGTCGATGATGCGATATTGACCCGCAAACGGAACCGCAGGCTTTGCGCGGTCGCGCGTCAGGGGGAAGAGTCGCTCGCCGGCACCTCCGGCGAGTAAAACACCGAGCGTGTCTCTCATCGTGCAGATACCTCTTGCTATCCATTCCCGTCAGACGCAAATTTCAAGGGCCGGGACGCACGAGTCTAGCACGCAACGCACGGAAAATGTAGAGCCGCAATCGACAGCGGCTGAAAGAGCGCGTGGAACTGCGGCTCGTTACGAAGACGAACCGGCGTCGTGCTCTTCGGTGGTGATGCGCAGCGACTTAAGGAACGTGAGGTCGTTGCGCGTGAAGGGCCCGTGCGCTGGTTCGTCGCCATTCTCCTTGGCGGCCGGATCGTCCTCGACTTCGTTCAGACCGATGGTCGCCTCAAGCATCAGGAGCACATCAAAGCCCTGCTCCCTGATTTCGCGGACAACGCCCGCAATCTGCTCGCTTTCAGATACGGACTCGTGAATGGCTTCGCCGAGCTTCTGAATGAGGTCCTTGACCTGTTGATTCAACGCCACCTCCCGGTCATCTGTTGGAATGCCCCTGAACCACGCATCGGGTATTCCCTAAACAGCGGGAACGGCAATTGCGAGGTAATTCTGGATACAGACTACGCCGAGGTAGCGGCTCCGCCAAGATGAAAGACGGGAGGGTCAGGCCACGGTGTGGTGGTCGGCCCAGGCCGACTCCAAACGGTGCGCGAGATCCTCCACGGGCTCGCCGCGCCGACGGGTCCAGATCATGAGGCCTGCCACTGCGCCGCAAACTGCTCCTGCCATCCAAAATGCTGTTTTCATTCGCTTCGATATCTCCTTCACAGGAGCTTGGATGTCAGGTGTCTGGAATTCGTTTTGCGACAAGAGAAAGGACGGGGAACAGTAAACTGATTGTCATGGATCGGGTGAAGTTCGGACGGGCGTTGGGATATGGGGCTCGGCATGCCGCCAAGACACTGGTGAAGGCGGCAGAGGCGGCGAGCGCCCCGGACCCCACACCGCGCAAGCCCCCGAACCCGCCGCGCCAGATGGTCACTCCGCCTGGAACGCAGGCGTCAGCCGGGGTGCGACGCATCCCCGATGTGGAGACTGTCAAAGCGGCAGGAAAGCAGGCGAAGAGCTCGCTGGTAACGCCGGTTGTGCGATTTTCGAGCGTCGTGTGGCTGCAGGTGACAGGGGTGTTCTTTGCGCTCGTCGCATTCACGATGGGTATGGCGGCATGGAAGGCACGGGCAGGATTTCACGCTGCGGCGAACTCACTGGGCGCGATGAAGGTGTATGCCTACATCGCCGTTTGCGCGCTGTTTACGTACTTCACGGTGAGCAGCTTCGTACGCGCTGCGCGGCGCTAGTCGAGCGCCCTGTAGCCCCAGCCATTTAGTATCTGGAAGCGCGAGGCATCGTAGATTTTATGGAATCCACAACAGTACAGACTCCTCTCCGCCGCACCGCACTTCACGCGACCCATCACGCGCACAAGGCGCGAATGGTCGACTTCGGCGGGTGGGATATGCCGGTGCAGTACAAGGGGCTGATTGACGAGCACATGGCCGTGCGCACGGCGGTCGGGCTTTTCGATGTCTCACATATGGGCGACATTCAGTTGCGCGGACCGAGCTCTCTCGCCGCAGTGCAGCGGCTGCTGATGAATGACGCGAACAAGCTGCAGACAGGACAGGCGCACTACTCGGCGATGCTGTACCCGAACGGCACGTTTGTCGACGATGTGGTGCTGCATAAGCTGGGCGACAACGATTTCCTCATTGTGATTAATGCCGGCACGCGCGAGAAGGATGTCCGCTGGGTGCGGCAGACGATCGGCGGAATGAGCGGCCTGCACATCACGGACGTGAGCGACTACTACACGCAACTCGCGATCCAGGGACCGAAGGCGAAGGCGACGCTGCAGAAGCTGACCAAGGTGGACCTGACGCCGATCAAGAACTACTGGTTCACGTGGGGCACCGTCGCCGGCTGCCACAATGTGCTGATCGCGCGCACGGGCTACACGGGCGAGGACGGATTCGAGATTTACATTCCGGCCGACGAACCGACGAGCGCGCGCGTGTGGGGCGAGGTGCTCGAGGCCGGGACGGAGTTCGGGATCATGCCGTGCGGTCTGGGCGCGCGCAACACGCTGCGGCTGGAGTCCGCGATGGCGCTCTACGGGCACGAGATCTCCGACACCATCAACGTCTTTGAAGCCGGGCTGGGGCGCTACTGCAAACTCGATAAGGGCTCGGACTTCGTTGGACGCGAAGCGCTGGTGGAAGTTGAGAAGAGCGGCGGACCGAAGCGCAAGCTGGTAGGACTCGAGATGATCGAGCGAGGTATTGGGCGCGATGGCTATCCGGTGCTGTCGCTCGAGGGCGAACGGATCGGCGAAATCACGTCGGGCTCGCCGGCGCCATTTCTGAAGAAGAGCATCGCGCTGGCGTATGTGCCTGTCGCCTACACCGAGCTCGGCACAGAGGTCGGCGTGGAGATTCGCGGGCAGTTGGTGAAGGCGAAGGTGGTTCCGACGCCGTTCTACAAGCGTCCGAAGCCACCGCAAAACGTTGCGGAGTTGCACGTGCCGGTCAGCTAGGACAACCTCGACTGTGCTGCGAGGCCGATGGCCTTGAGGCCGCGGCGGAGTTCGACGCGCTCTGCGGGAGGCATGCCGGACATAACCTCCTCCAGATCGCGTTCGTGTCGAGCGTAGAGACGCCTGATCAGCGCGGCTCCCTGCGCAGTGAGCTGCACGCGACGGACGCGACGGTCTTTCTTATCCGCGGCACGCTCCACGAAAGCACGTTCTTCGAGGCGATCAATTGCCGCAGTCATCGACGCATTCGTGATCAGAGCGGCGTCGCAAAGCTCAGACATAGTCAGCGGGCCTTTGTGCAGCAAGGCCTCGAGGATCATGAAGTCCGAGAGGCCGATGTCGAGTGCACGAACCGAGCGCTCGACGAAGGCGGCCATGGAGCGGTAGGCGCGCGCGAGCACCACCCAGAGGGCGGCGCTCGACGTCTCGTGGGTGGGCGAGGTCTTTGCAGGCATGGCTGGCTCGTGAGTTCGCTTCATCGTGCATGAACCTTGTTCGTGAGCGGAAAGGCTTCCCGAATGAGGGTGCGCGCGAGTTCGACCTCCTCCGCAGTGATCGTGTGCGGTCGGCCGGGGTAACGGCGCGCCGTGATGACGGCTCCCATGCGCTCAAGTTCGGCAGCTGAGGCTTGCACGCGCTGCCACGGAACATGCGGGTCGGGGTCGCCGCTCAGAAAAAGCGCGGGCGTACCGGCGAGCGAGCCCTCATGATGCAGGTCCGCATCCGGAGGACCGATGAGGCCGCCGGTGAAAGCAATGAGAGCGGCATAGCGAGCGGGATTCGAGGCGACGAACTCCGTCGCGAGACACGCTCCCTGCGAGAAGCCAGCGATAACGATGCGATCTCGCGTGATGCCCGCGGACTCGATACGCGCGACAACAGAAGCTATCTTCGCGAGCGCGGAACTGAGGTACGGCTCGTTGGCTTCGCGCGGCGCTAGAAAGGAGTTCGGATACCAGGTGTGGCCGGCAGCCTGCGGTGCAAGGTACGCGAGACCTTCGCGATGGAGCGGCTGCGCCAGTGACAAGATGTCCTCGGCAGAGCCGCCGCGGCCATGCAGCAGCACGACCGCTCCCCTGGCCTCGGCGAGCGGTGCGCCGAGGTGGCGCACCGGCTGGTTGGCGTGAGGATCAAGATGATTCGTCATGCGGTCACCTCTTTCTTTGCAGTCTGCGAGCTGCGGTGCAGCTCGATAGGCGCTAGCCGAGCCTCAATCGCTGCACGCCGCGGCTCGAACCACGCTGGGATCCGGAGCGCCTCGCCTAACGTCTCGGCAGGCTCGTCCAACCCGAATCCCGGAGGATCCGTCGCGAGTTCGAAGAGCACTCCGCCAGGTTCGCGGAAGTAGATGGAGTGGAAGTAAGTGCGGTCCTGCACCGGTGTGACCTGCAGGTGCTTACCAATCTCATCCAACCAGGCGAGCTGTGCGGCGTCATCCTTTGCGCGGTAGGCAATGTGGTGTACCGAGCCCGCGCCCGAACGGCCGTAGCTGGCGTTGGGGTCGACGACGACATCGATATGATTGCCGAGCGAACTCCCTGCAGGCGAGACGAAGCGCGTGCGGCTGCCGTCGGTTGCTAGAGGCTCGAAGCCGAGAAGCTTCATCGTCTTCGCCGTGCTGTCGAGCGTGCGCTCCAGCAAGGTGACTCCGAAGAAGCCGCGCAGTGCGTGCTCCGCTGGCACATCCGCATAGCGTGAGGGTGTTATGGCCGGGGCGTCGGCGTGCGCGACAAGTTCGATCTTCATGCCGTCAGGATCGGCGAGGGTGAGAACCTCCTCGGCGCCGTTGAAGCGCGTTCCGGTCCGTTCGATGAGAACACCTTTGTCGCGGAGGCGCTGCTCCCAGTAATCGATGGAGCCCTGCGGGACGCTGAAGGCCGTGTGGGTGACTTCGCCGGCGCCAGCATGTCCGCGATGGGCGTGCGGCCAGGGGAAGAAGGTCAGGATGGTGCCGGGCGTTCCGGCGTCGTCGCCGAAGTAGAAGTGATAGGTGCCGGGATCGTCGAAGTTGATGGTGCGCTTGACGAAGCGCAGGCCGAGGACCTCGGTGTAGAAGTCGAGGTTGCGCTGCGGGTCGGACGCGATGGCGGTAACGTGGTGAAGCCCGACAATAGGTTCGAGCATGATGGGTGGCTCCTTTCGGGGGTGCCGTTTACTTCTACATCATAAGATTCGATATCGAAGTAAAAGATTCACGCACCATTTGCCAGCCCCCCGGCACTGCGACAAGCCCTTTGGATGGAACAAAAACGGTCTGGGAGCGAGCCAACCGAAAGCCCTTACAATGACGGAATGAGCTATCCGGAGAGCTATCGGTACGCCAAGTCACACGAGTGGCTGGCTATGAACGGCGAGACAGCGTCGGTGGGAATCACCGACTACGCGCAGGAGTCGCTGGGCGACATTGTGTTTGTGGAGCTGCCGAAGGTGGGGCAGCAGTTGGAGGCCGGAGCGAGCTTCGGCTCCGTCGAGAGCGTTAAGGCGGTGAGCGATCTGTACGCCCCTGTGAGTGGAACTGTGACCGAGGTGAACGAGAGTCTGAACTCCGCCCCCGAGACGATCAACACCGCAGCGAATGTCACGTGGCTGATCAAGATGACCGTCGCGGATCCGGGTCAGGCGAACGCGCTGCTCTCCGCCGCGGACTACGAGAAGTTCGTGAGCGAAGAGACAGGCCACTAATATCCCGTCCGCTGCAGGTTCACATCTTCAGAAGTTGTGGCTTCGCATTGAGTTCCCAAATAGAAAGCTGCCATGCGCTATCTTCCTAAGTCCCCTGCCGATCGCAAAGAGATGCTCGACGCGATCGGCGTTGCATCGATTGACGAGTTGTTCGAAACCATTCCCGGCGAGTACCGGCTGCAGCGCGATCTGAAGATCCCACGGCAGCATGGGGAGTCCGAGGTGCTGGACCGCTTCCGCGCGTTTGCGGCGAACATCGCGAGTGGCGATGCAGCGGAGCTTGCGAAGCAGCCTGCAACAAAACTGCCGGCGAGCTTCCTGGGCGCGGGAGCGTACCGACACTACCGTCCGGTGATCATCGACTCGCTGGTGCAGCGCGGTGAGTTCCTGACGAGTTACACGCCATACCAGCCGGAGATCTCGCAGGGCACGCTGCAGGCGATGTTCGAGTTCCAGACGATGATCTGCGAGCTGACGGGCATGGAGATCGCTAACGCCTCCATGTACGACGGGTCGACCGGTTGCGCGGAGGCGGTGATGATGGCGGTGCGCGTGACAGGACGCGACGGCTGTGTGGTCGCTCGCACGGTGCATCCGGAGTATCGCGAGGTACTGAAGACGACGGTGCAGCACCAGGAGATTCCCGTCGCCGAGTGCGGCTACGACGCCAAGACCGGGCGCGTCGACCTCGCTGGAGCTCGAGCGCGCGATCACCGACAACTCCGCTTGTGTACTGATCCAGTCGCCGAACTTCTTCGGAACCATCGAAGATGTCGCAGCGATTGCCGAACTGGTGCACTCGAAGGGCGCGCTGCTCATCGTCGCCATCGCCGAAGCAGTGTCGCTCGGTATCGTGAAGCCGCCGAAGGAGGCCGACATCGTCGCGATGGAGGCCCAGAGCTTCGGCGTGCCAGTCGGGTTCGGCGGCCCGTACTGCGGCGTCATTGCCTGCAAGGAGCGTTTTCTGCGGCAGATGCCTGGGCGGCTCGTCGGCGAGACGAAGGACATGAACGGCAAGCGCGGCTTCGTGCTGACGCTCTCGACGCGCGAGCAGCACATCCGGCGCGAGAAGGCGACGAGCAATATCTGCACCAACCAGGCGCTGGTGGCGATGATGGTGACGATCTTCCTCACCGTCTACGGCAAGCAGGGTTTGCGCGAATTGGCAGAGCAGAATCTCGCGAAGGCGACGTACCTTCGCGACGCACTGGCGAAGGCCGGAGCAAAGCCGCTGTTCTCTGCTCCGAGCTTTAATGAATTCGCTGTCGCGCTGCCAGCTTCGGCGGAAAGCGTGAACACGAGGCTGCTGGCGAAGGAGATCGTCGGCGGACTCGCGCTGAGCAAATGGTATCCGGAGCTTGGCGAGGGCGCGGCGCTCTGGTGCGCCACGGAGCTGACAACGAAGGCTCAGATCGATGCTGCAGCGCAGGCCACGGGAGCGCAATAGCGATGGACGTTAGCGCCATCGAAGGGCAGGAGCTTACGGCGATCGAGTTTGTCAGCGACTTCCTGAGACTGCGCTTTGATGGGCCCTTGCTGACGCTGTACGCGTGGCCGCACATCCTGCTTGAGGACTTCTCACTTGCGTTCGGGCAACCGGAGTATCGCAATGCACTCTGCGCGCAGATTGGCGAGATGGTCGCGAAGGCAAAGCTCGAGGAGCTGGACTCGCTGACGATCGAGTTTGAATCGGGCACTGTGATTGCTCTGAGTCTGCGCGAAGAGGACATGGACGGTCCGGAGGCTGGGAGTTACTCGGCGAGCGGCGAGCGGCGAGGACGAGGAAGAGTTTTAGCGAACGCGGTTCTATTGAGCCTCAAGCGAAGAGGCGTCCCGAAGGACGCCTCTTGTTGTAACGAATGCGCTATCGGTAGTTGCGAATATATGTGTCGCTCGGCAGGCCAGAACGGCGCGCGCGTTGCTGCAGTGTCTTCGCGTCGGACTCGCTCATGGGGCCGCCGAGGCTGACGAGATACGGAGAGCTGCCGTGCGGACTGAAGACCTCGGCATGGAAGCCGTGATTGCGAGCGTTGATGTGATCTGCCTTCGTCTGCGCCTGCGCCTGATGGTTGTAGGTCCACGCGATAACGTACCAGCCCGGAGCGTGCGACGCGGCCGCAGACGCCCGGTTCGCAGCAGGTTTGGTAACCGGCTGTACGGCGGGCTGAGGCGTCGGCCGCGGAGTTGCGGTCGAAACTGCCGGAGCCTGCTGCACCGGTGCCTGGGTTTGGACGGGCTGCGCTGGCTTCGCCGCGATGAAGTGCCAGATGACGATGATGCACACAATGACTGCAGCAACGCCGCCCAGAATCCACGGACTGCAGATTGAAACGCCCCGGACTCGTCTGCGACCTCGCGGCGATAGCGAAGCGCAGGATCAGCAGCAGGTTCACCACCGGCGCGCGGCACATCCAGAGGCAGAGTTCCCTGCTCCGGCTGATTTGGCTTCGCGGATTTCGCCTTGACGAGCTCGGATTGCGTCTTCGGGATCGCTGCTTGACTTCTTGCGGCCACAGTCGACGGTGCGGGCGCAGCAGCCGGAGGGTTCACGAGTTGGCCGACCTGTTCGAGTGACCACGTGCCGTCAAGCATGTGAGGAATCATTCGGCGGAAGATGTCTGGCAGGTTGAGCCCGGGGTTGTAGCGCTTCTCGAGCGTCAGGCACTCGAGGAGCAGCATGCCGAAGTCGTGCACATCACGGCGACGAAGCTCAGCGCAGCCTTCGGGCGTGTTGAACTCGATGTCGGCAATGCACTCCCGAACGCAGTCGCTGCGTAATTTCACGGTCTCACCGACGGCGAGCACGTTGACCGGCTCAATATGCTCGTGCACGAGGCCGCTTGCGTGCAACGCGGTCAGCGCACCGTGGACCGCGCGCGCGACCTGCGTGGTCTCGGTCAGCGTCAGCGGGCGCTCGTGCAGCACGTCGCCGAGATTGGCGTCGTTCGCCTCCATCAAGGCATAAGTAATGGCCACGCCGTCGAAGTCGGTCTGTCCGAAGTGCTCGATCCCAATGAGATTCGCCTGGCGCATGTCCGCGACCTGCCGCCAGCGCTTGAGAAGTTCGTCCTCATCGTAGTGGGGTTCAGTGAGGCGGATGACGGCCGCTTTTCCGGTGGTATCGGCAGTGGCGAAGAAGCCGTTGCGGCCTTCAGAGCGCAGGAGCTTGCCGAGGGTGTAGGCCCCCGCGATCTTTCTTCCTTCGTATTCGGTCCAGAGTTGCATCGGGTACGCTCCATGTCCCAGAGATCAGTTGCAGAGGCAGGGGCACGGCGGCCCGAGGGAGTTCCTCTGCGGAGGAGGCAGTTTTTGCCTAATCTAAGTTTGGACGTCCGAGCCGGGATTTCGGCACGTTTTGCACCACAAGGGCGCGGAAAACCCGAACCACGAGGGGAACATCTTCTTCGGACAACCCTCAGTCGGAGGTTCGATTGGAGCACAGCGGGCGGCGACTGAGCCGTGCGGGATGTGAGAACCTGAATAGGCAGCTTCCGCCTGCAGGCCTGCTCGAATGTGCGGCCGCGTGGATGCTCGCAACGAGAATACTCATGGCAGACGAACGATTTGTTGGAACGCCGCGCAAGGCGACGACGCACGTCAATCAGGACGAGAACCTCATTTTTGAAAAGAGCTCGCCCGGCAAGAAGGGCTACCGGTTGGCGGAGCTGGATGTGCCCGCAGTCGACGCGGCCAAGCTGCTGGGTGACGCTGCGCGCGAAGACCTCGGCGTCATGCCGGAGCTGAGCGAAATCGAGATCATCCGCCACTTCACGCGGCTCTCGACGTGGAACTACGCCATCGATCTCGGCATGTATCCGCTCGGCTCGTGCACGATGAAGTACAACGCGCGCATCAATGAGGCGGTAGCAAGGTTGGAAGGCCTGGCCGAGGCGCATCCGTATCAGCCGGAGTCGCTCTCGCAAGGTGCGCTCGGCATCATGAAGATTCTGAGCGAGTGCCTGATCGAGATCACCGGCATGGACGCGATTACGCTGCAGCCCGCAGCCGGAGCGCACGGCGAGTTCACCGGCATCCTGCTGGCGAAGGCGTATCACACGGCGCAGGGCAATCCCCGCAAGAAGATCTTGATTCCCGACTCAGCGCATGGAACCAACCCGGCGACTGCGGCGGTCTGCGGCTACCAGGTGGCGAATCTGAAGTCGAACGCGAAGGGCATGGTCGATCTCGCCGAGCTGGAAAAGCTCGTGAACGATGACATCGCCGCGCTGATGCTCACGAATCCCTCGACCATCGGCGTCTTCGAGAGCGAGATTCACAAGATCGCCGACATCCTGCACGCGAAGGGCGCGCTGCTCTACATGGATGGCGCGAACATGAACGCGCTTTGCGGCAAGACGCGGCCGGGCGACTTCGGCGCCGATGTGATGCACCTGAACCTGCACAAGACCTTCTCCACACCGCACGGAGGCGGTGGACCGGGCAGCGGTCCTGTGGCGTGCAAGAAGATTCTGGAGCCGTTCCTGCCGACGCCGGTTGTTGTCACCAAGGCCGACGGCATGCTTGGGCTCGACTACAACCGCCCGCAAAGCGTGGGCCGCGTGCGTGCGTGGTACGGCAACTTCGGCATGTTCATCCGCGCACTCGCGTACATTCTCGCCAACGGCCCCGACGGCCTGCGCCAGACGACCGAAGACGCCGTGCTCAATGCGAACTACCTGCGTTCGCAGCTGGAGGGAACGTTTGAGCTGCCGTATAAGTCGCCGTCGCTGCATGAGGTCGTATTCTCTGACAAGCTGCAGGCGCGTAACGGCGTGAAGACCGGCGACATGGGCAAACGGCTCATCGACTACGGCTTTCACGCCTACACCGTGAGCTTCCCACTCGTTGTGCAGGGTGCCATGATGATCGAGCCCACGGAGAGCGAGAGCCGCGAGGAACTCGATCTGCTCGTCGACGCGCTGAAGCAGATTGCCCGCGAGGCCGAGGAGAACCCCGAACTGGTGCAGACGGCTCCGCACACGACGCGGATGCGCCGGCTGGACGAGACGACTGCTGCCCGCAAGCCGATCCTGCGCTGGAAGGCTCCCGAAGCCTCCATCCTCGCTAACGCCGGACACCGCGGCGAAGGAGTGGTAGCTGGTGGCCGAGGAAGTCAAGGCAGCCACGCCCGTTTTATCGGCAGGGTGACATCCTGCATACGCGCGGGGAAGAGTTGGAGCGCGAAATCTTCATGCGCGGCGAGGCGGCCGGGCGGTTGGCCGTCGCGCTCGACACGCTGACGGATGCGCTCACGTTAGTTGGCCAGCACGGAGTCTACTGCACGAGCAACCGGAACCCGGCCGATGCCCAAGCTGGATCTGCAGGCTGTGCTGGCAGGGATTGGCGGCGCGAAAGAGCTGGTGGCAGACGCCATGGATCATCTGCGCAGCCAAAGGATAATCGCTAAAACCGACGCCCCGCACGTACACTTAACCCACTTGAAAACCCGCCCAGGAGTTCTCCTAAACATGTATCTTTCGCGCCTTTCATGCGCGGCGCTCGCCAGCGCTGTGCTTCTTTCTCCATGTCTTGCAAGCGCTCAGACGCCTTTCACACTCGCCGTGGATCTGACCGACGCTCCGCGTAAGATCTTCCACTCGCAGGAGACCCTCCCCGTTCAGCCAGGGCCGATGACGCTGGTGTACCCCGAGTGGATTCCCGGTGAGCACGGGCCGACCGGACCCATTGTCGACCAGGCGGGTTTCATCATCACCACGCAATCGGGAGAGCGCGTGAAGTGGGAGCGCGATCCGGTGAACATGTACGCCTTCAATATCACGGTGCCGCAGGGAGCGACGCAGCTCGACATCAAGATGGATTTCCTCGCCACAGCCAGCGCGGAAGGGTTCTCGGCCGGTGCCTCGACGAGCGCGAACCTTGCACTGATGAGCTGGAACGAATTGGTCGTCTATCCGGCGGGGACGAAGGCTGCCGACGTCATGGTGACGCCTTCACTGTACCCTCCCAGCGGATGGAAGTTCGGAACGGCGCTCGAGATGCCTCTGACCTACACGTATACGGCGGTTCGCTCAATGGCAAATTGACCGTCCCGCTTCAAAACAGTCTCGCTGGAGCAACTCGTCGATTCCCCGGTACTTGCAGGACGCTGGTTCAAGGAGATCCCGCTCGCGACTGACGTGACTCCAAAGCACTTCCTCGACCTCGCCGGCGATGGTCCCGAAGACCTTGACCTCTCGCAGGAGCACATCGACGACTTCTCCCGCCTCGTGCGCGAGACGGGCGCACTCTACAAGTCGAGACACTACGGCTCGTATCACTTTCTCGTAACGCTCAGCGATCAGGTTGCGCACTTCGGTCTCGAACATCATCAGTCCTCTGATGACCGCGTCAGCGAGAAGACGTTCACTGACGACAACACCTTTATCGAGGCTGGTCTGCTGCTGCCGCACGAGTTCACTCATTCGTGGAACGGCAAGTATCGCCGTCCTGCGGGCCTCGCGACACCGAACTACCAGGAGCCGATGAAGGGCGACCTGCTGTGGGTCTACGAAGGTCTCACGGAATACCTCGGCGATGTGCTCGCCTCGCGCTGCGGCATCTGGCCAGCCTCTGTCTATCGCGATCGCCTCGCAACCATTGCCGGATATCTGAATGATCTGCGGCCCGGACGCACGTGGCGCGATCTGCAGGACACAGCGACTTCCGCACAGCTACTCTACAACGCATCCGGAAGCTACGATAACTGGCGCCGCGACGTGGACTACTACGATGAGGGCGAGTTGCTGTGGCTCGAGGTCGACCTCACGATCCGCCAGAAGACGAACGGCAAGAAGAGCCTGAACGACTTCGCTGCGGCATTCGAGGGGCTCGGTGGCAACACCAGTCCGAAGGTTGTGCCGTACACATTCGAAGACATCGTGAACGGATTGAACGCAGTCGTGCCAAACGACTGGGCTACGTTCCTGCGCACCCGACTCGACTCGAACGATGTCCATGCACCTGAAATGGATGGCATTAACGCGCTCTCGGGCTACAAGCTCATCTACACGGACAAGCCGGACTACTGGTCGCAGCTTCTCGAGAGCCAGCATAATTACGTTGACGTGCGCTACTCGCTCGGAATGTCAGCCGGCACGGATGGCAAGGTGCATGACGTTATCGTCGGAGGCCTTGCGGACAAGGCGGGGTTCGGTCCCGACATGCAGATCATCGCGGTGAACGGACGCGGCTTTACGCCGCTGCTTCTCCGCGCAGCGATTCAACACGCGCAGGGTAGCGGCCCAGCAATCGAGTTCATCGTCGAGAACACCAACTACTACAAGGTCATTCGCGTGGACTATCACGGAGGCGAACGCTACCCGCAACTGCAGCGTGTAGAGGGAACGCCCGCCCGGCTCGATGACATTCTGCAGCCGATGGTGAAGTAAGCAAATTGCAAAAGAAAGAGGACGCGTCATCGTCCAGGTGGCGCGTCCTCTCCCGTTAGATGCGAATCGAACCCACGGCGTCGGGCGGCAGGACACCAGCCGCGGCCATTCTATGCTCGGCGAGTGATGCCTGGATTTCGGAGTTGAGCTCTGCCCCGATCAGCAGTGTGAGACCCGTTATGTAGAACCACATAAGCAAGATGACGACGGCGCCGAGCGAGCCATACGTGAGCGTATACGTGTTGAAGAAGTGCAGGTAAACACGCAAGCCGAATGAGGCAAGCATCCACGTGATGATGCCAAAGGCCGCGCCCGGCGTAAGCCAGTGCCAGCACTTCTTCTTGACGTTCGGCGCGTAGTAATAGATCGTGCTGAAGATCAGCATCAGCAGGGCCGTCGCAATCAGCCACGTGACCAGATGAATGGAGACTGCGACGCCAATACTCAAAGGTCGATGCCAGATGTGTACGTAAGCGCGATGCGCCAGCACATCGCCGCCCAGCAATACCGCCAGGTCGAACGTTGCGATCACTGCGAGCAGCATCGTAACCAGGATTGCTGAGCCGTGCGCCTTCCAGTACGGTCGCGTCTCGCGCACTTTGTACACAAGATTCATCGTGTCCTGAATTGCGGAGAAGCCCATCGACGCTGACCACAAGGCCACCACCAGCCCAAACGTGACCTTGCCGCTGGTCGAGGCCTGGCGCCGTCTGGTTGAAGGTATCGATAACGAGCGTGTAGGCCGTTGGCGGAACAACCATCGCAAGAGAGTGCAGCAGCCTGTCGTAGAAAATGGAGGCACTTCGCGCAGCAAGCCCGAGGACGGAACTCGCACAGATAAGCATCGGAAACAGCGCGAAGAGAAAATAGAAACCTAGTTCGGCGGCGCGCGAGAACAGGTCGTCCTCTATAAACGCCTTCGCTGTCCGCTTCAGCACAACCATCACCGGGGTCCCTTCGAAGTTCCAGAGGCTCCCCAACTCCGAGTGCGAGACATAGTCCCAGATCCTTTGCGCGAGCGGATCGCTCGTTCGATGGTCCTTGCGGTCTGTAGCCTGGGCGGCCGGCGGGAGTGGTACGCTCTGCGGCATGCGCAACTGTTCCTCTGCGGGTGGCGTGGGGCCTCGGCAGGACGTCTGTTGTTCTCTGATGCCGCCGCGGATTGGCCGGTAACTTACGTAAGCATCATGACAGGCATCGTCCCAGTCGTTCGCGCATCTGATTTAGAGGAGTACAAGAATACACATGAGACGCCGTAGAAGCAGGGCCCCACGGAGCGCACGAGGAATCCCCTTCTGGATGCGCAAGCTGGGGCAGCTTTGGCGGCTCGTCCGCGAGAGCCACGCGGATCCGCTTGAAGGCGAACCGCGCCTGCCGCTTGCAGTCGCCGAACACGAGGCGGCGATCACCTTCATCGGCCACTCCTCCTTCCTGCTGCAACTCGGCGGCCACAATGTGCTGATCGATCCGGTCTTCGCGACGCGGCTAATTCTGCTGCGCCGCAAGCGTGTTGCCGGTGTACGCGTTGGCGATCTTCCTCGCATCGACGCTGTGCTGCTGACGCACGCGCACATGGACCACCTCAACCGTCCGTCACTCCGCGCCGTCACGCGCGAGATGCGGCGGCGCAAAATTCCTGCTCCGGTCGCGATCGTTCCCCACGGCGTCGAAGATCTCGTCGCTGATCTGGGCTTTGGTGCCATCGAGTCGCTGCGCTGGTGGCAGTCGACGCAAGCTCGGCGACACCACACCGCTCCGCAATCACGATGACTCCGGCAAAGCACTGGGGCGCGCGCATGTTCAACGACACGCATCGCGGCTTCGGCGGATACCTGCTCGAATCACCCGGCTCCCCACGTCTCTATCACTCAGGCGACACCGCCTACTTTCAGGGCTTTGCGGAGATTGGGCGGAAGCTCAAGCCGGAGATCGCCCTGCTGCCCATCGGGGCCTACTTCCCTGACAGCTATCGCGCCGTGCACACCAGCCCTGAGGAGGCGTTGCAGGCGTTCCTTGACCTTGGCGCCGACACAATGATTCCGATGCACTACAACACCTTCCGGCTAGGTCGCGAGCCGATGGACGAGCCACTGCCGCGGCTGATGCGAGCGGCCGAAGCTGCGGGTGTTGACGACTGCGTGCATCCGCTCGCTGAAGGCGAGAGCTGGCTTGTGCCGGCAAGTTTCACCGAATCCAATTGCGACCTAAAGCTCTCAGACCGAGACGCGGCCGATTGAGTCACCGACGCGAGCGCGCGCTCGAGCGCATCGATAGGCGACCGCCTCGAGAAAGCGCTCAGGATTACCCGGCGGAAGCGACGATGTTCATCTTTGCCGCCATCTGCGTGGCAACGCGGGCTGCAATCTCGGCACGGGTCGCCAGGCTGAGATCGAGCGCACGCGCAAAGAAACGATTCAATCAATAAGCAGATCATCCGCGCCCAGCCTCGCAACAGCATCCGCCGGCAGGCTGCTCGCATCCTGCGCAGCCGCGGCGGAGGCGAGCGGGTCGTACCCGGGCGCATGTTGCGCAGGCATAATGCTCGTCCCGCGTTCGATCAGCAGCGGCTGTTCATCGCTGCGCTCGTGAACCACAATCGTCCCGGCGGCGAGATCCCCGAGCCGCTGATGCCGCTTCGTGCACAGCATCGTGATCACGCCGACAAGGTAGAACGACGGCAGATAATCAACGATGCGCAGCAGGTTGCGCGACATCGCCTCAAACAGCGTGATCTGGCGGCCGGAATCCTTGATCACGCGCAGCTTCATGATGTGCTTGCCCGGCGTCTGCCCACGCCAGAAAGCCTCGAAAAGCGTGAAGTAGCCCCAGATGACCAGGAAGTTCAATCCGATGAACGCCGCCAGAACCCACTTGCCCAGCAGGTTGATCCTGTTCGCGACTGCGCCAAAGACAATCGCCCCAAATAGGATGAATACAAAATAGAAGCCAGCCTGGATCAGGTGGTCGAGCAGCACGGCGACGAACCGGCTGCCGAGACCCGCAACCGCGAACTCGAGCTGGACCTGCTCGGGCGTTTCGATGTTAAGCTGGTCGGCGAACCCGCGTTGTTCAGCTGCAGCCATGATCTCGAACCTCTGGATTGATCTCCGCAAGGATAACTGGAACCGGCTCGATGCGCTCCTCCGGCAGGTGGAGAGCCACGGCCTGCGCTCGCTGAGCCAGCCGGAACTGCGCGATCTCGGCCTGCTCTACCGCCAGGCGGCCGCGGATCTCAGCGCTGTGCGCGCCGACCGCTCCTCGCGCACGCTCGAACAGTACCTGAACAAGCTCGTCGCGCGCGCACACAACTTCGTCTACTCCGGCCCGCGCACCTCGTTCGCCGGCCTCTGGCGGTTCATGGTCCACGGCTATCCGCGCCTGCTGCGGCAGCTCTCCGGCTACGTCTGGCTGGCAACCGCGATTACGCTCGCCGCCGCCGCCCTCGGCGTTTTCGTCACCCTCGTACATCCGCAATTCGGCGAGATTTTCCTCGGCGCAGAAAAGATGGAGGGCATCCGCCAGCATCACCTCTGGATGGACAGCATCCTCAGCGTCAAGCCGCAGGCGTCGTCGGCCATCATGACCAACAACATCGGCGTCTGTTTCGCGGCCTTCGCGATGGGCATCACCGCGGGGCTGGGCACGATCTACCTGCTCTTCTTCAACGGCCTGATGCTCGGCACCATCGCCACTGTTTGCGCGAAGTACCATCTCTCGCTCAGCCTCTGGAGCTTCATCGCCGCACACGGCGCGCTCGAGCTGCCAAGCATCATGCTCGCCGGAGCAGCGGGGCTCCGGCTTGGCGCTGGCATGCTCTTCCCCGGCATGCTGCGCCGCAAGGACGCCCTCGCGCTCGCCGGCCTGGAAGCGGTCCAGCTCGTTGCCGGCACGATTCCGCTGCTGACCATCGCCGGCACGCTCGAAGCCTTCCTGTCGCCGACGCACGCTCCCAACGCGCTGAAGTTCGCCGTCGGCGCCCTGTTATTCGCTGGCCTGTGCCTCTGGCTCGGCGAAGGCGGACGCACTCCACTCCCCCATGCCGAAGACGGCGCTACGGGTGAGGCGCTGTCGTTCCCGTCGAGCTAGTTCCGCTCGCCACACCGTTCACCGACCCCGGCCCCTTATTGTTCGCCTTCGGAGGCCCGTTCGCCGGCACAGGTGGCGGAAGCACATGGAAGACAAGCTCCGCACCAGCTGCCAGGCCCGCATCCGTCCCCGCAGCCGGCGCACTGTCCGGCAGATCCTTATGCCCGGGCTTGCCCCGATAGGTCAGCGTGTCCGTGTATACCGGAACGGATCCCACCCGCTCCACCTGCAGCGAAAACTCACCGGCGGCGTAGATGCGCCCCGCAGGCAGTGTCTCGATCACCGTAAGCTGAACCGTCGTTCCGGCACTGAGCATTCCCTTCGGAACGAGCGCCACCGGCTTCGCAAGCCTCGCCGCTACCGTGTCGCCATTCTTCAGGTGGCCCGAATCAATGCTTCGACCAAGCATCAGGTCGATCTCAGTATGCGGCGCGATCGAAATGTCGTGCCCATTACTGGACGGAATTGGGCTCGCCTGCGCTGCCGAATCGGTGGCAGGTGCCCGCGGCGTCGGCTGTACCGGGCTGGACTGTGCGGCGGAGTCCGTCGCAGGCTCGTTCTGCGCCTTCTGCGCCGTCGCTGCAAAACCCACGCCCAGCGCTGCCGCAACCGCCAGCGGCCACGCTATGGGGACCCGGAATGTCGTCGTTCGCATCACGCACAGCTCTCCTGAGGCGGGCCGCGCCACGCCACTGTCTTGGACGAGGGCCGAGCGCCTCCATGTTGCATCATTCGCAGGGTTTAGCTAGCACACACGCGCGAAGCTCGTTTGCCCCGTCCTGCCGCGAAACATATCCTGAGCAGGATGCCGCACACCTCCAGCGTTGTCCTCGCAACCGCCGCCGCCTCAGCCATCGCGGCCGGCGGAACCCTGGCCTACGCCGCGCTCTCCCCGCAATCGCAGCTCTTCGGCCGCACGCTCATCGCCGGCCGGGACCCCGCCGAGGTCGCCCTCACTTACGACGACGGACCCAACGACGCCGCCACGATGCAACTTCTCGACGTCCTCGCGCGCCACAACGTCCGCGCCAGCTTCTTCATGATCGGCCGCTTCGTCCACCAGCGCCCCGAGATTGTCCGCGCTGTGCACACTGCCGGACACCTCATCGGCAACCACACTATGACTCACCCCTGGCTCGCCTGGCAGCCCGAGCGAATCATCCGCGACGAGCTGCGCGGCTGCAACCAGGCGCTTGAGGACGTGCTGGGCGCGCCCGTCCGTTACATGCGCCCGCCCCACGGCGCCCATCGCCCCGCAGTGCTCCGCACAGCCCGCGAACTCGGCCTCACGCTTGTGCAATGGAACGTGATGGGCAATGACTGGGCACCTATCGGCCCTGACGGCGTTCTTCATAAAGTGCAAGGCGGTCTCGCAAGTCGTACGTGCGCGCGGACGTGGCGCGAACATCCTTCTCCATGACGGCTATGACCAACGCATGGGCGCCGACCGCTCCGCCACCGTCGAAGCCACGGACCGGCTGTTGACCGAGCTCACAGCAAGCGGCAGCCGTTTCGTCACGGTCGACGTCCTGGTCCTGAGACCGAACCAAATCATGACGCGTTCGTAATGACCTCTTAGTCCTATTCCGTAGCCCGTGTAGAATCTGCGACGATTTCCAATCGCCACTTCGGCCAGAACGAACTTGTGGAGCTTGCTGGCAACCGTTCGCGAGAGCGTTCGGGCCCATTGGACCGTATAAAGACGCACGGAGCCACGCTACATGCGAGCTACTTCGAACGACATCTACAACCAGATCGACAACGCTCTCTACAACGAGCAGGCCAACATCTGGTGGGATGAAAATCAGTTTCTGCACTTACTCAAATCGTCGGTAAATCCGGCTCGCGTCGCCTACTTCCGCAGGCTCCTCAATGAAGTACTCCACTTCGAATGCCATGACGAACCAGCCCTCGATGTAGGCTGCGGCGGCGGCATCCTCGCGGAGGAGTTTGCCGGAATGGGCTTCCATGTGGTCGGCATCGATCCCTCAGAGCAATCGCTGGCCACAGCCACACAACATGCCCAATCCATGGGCTTGACGATCGACTACCACCAGGGAACCGGCGAATCCGTTCCCTACGCCGACAACACCTTCCCGGTCGTCTACTGCTGCGATGTGCTGGAGCACGTCCGCGACCTGCCCAAAGTGATTAACGAAATCTACCGGGTCACCAAACCCGGTGGTTATTTCTTCTTCGACACGCTCAACCGCACCTTCATCAGCAAACTGGTCGCCATCAAGATCTGGCAGGAATGGAAGAGCACGGCCTTCATGCCGCCACGTCTCCATGAGTGGAAAATGTTTATCAAGCCCGAAGAGCTGAAGGGCTGCTTACGAAGTCCGGATTCGAGTTTAAGGAATTCCGCGGCACGTCGCCGGACGTGAGCCTTCCCAAAATGATCAGCCTGCTGCGGCAAAGGGCCAGCGGAAAGATCGGCTACAAGGAGCTCGGCCAGAACTTCAAGCTCGTCGAGAGCAACGACCTGAACATTCTCTACATGGGGTACGCGGTCAAGCCTGCGTAACGAGCAGCCGTGGCCCGTCCTTACCGGCAGTTTGAATGAATTTTGAGGAGTGGTGCGCCCGAGACGATTCGAACGTCTGACCTACAGCTTCGGAGGCTGTTGCTCTATCCAGCTGAGCTACGGGCGCTTGGTGGATGGGCTGGCGGGGAGCCATGAGCCCTGCTTCTAGGGTAGCATGGTGGGCCATGAAGACCTCCCTCCGTTCAGCTCTCGTTGCACTCCTGGTTGCAGGCTCCGCAGCCACGTTCCTCTATGTCCGCCAAGTCTCAGCCCAAGGCGAACCGGCCTCGATGCCTGAGATGAATGCGCGTCAGGACCAGAACGCCAAACCGATGCCCAGCCCGCCCGCTCAAGCCGAGGTCACACTCAACGGCAAAGCGGTCGCCATCCACTACAACTCGCCGCGCATGCGCGGCCGCAAGATCATGGGCGAGTTGGTGCCCTACGGCAAGGTCTGGCGCACCGGCGCGAACCCCGCCACCAGCTTCGTCGCCGAAGGCGACCTCATGGTCGGCGACGTGCACGTGCCGGCTGGCAAGTACACGCTCTACACGTTGCCCGCGGCTGCCGGCACACCGTGGCAGCTCATCATCAACAAGCAGACCGGCCAGTGGGGCACCGAATACAACGAGGGCCAGGACCTCGGCCGCACGCCGATGCAACACTCCACCCTGTCCTCGCCGCAGGAGAACATGAGCATCAGCTTCGAGCACACCACAAAGAACTCAACCGAGCTACACGTCCGTTGGGAGACGACTGACGAGTGGGTCAAGATTGAAGCGCACTAGCGCCTTCTCACGCCCGGTGCTGCGATAAGCGGCACCGGTGTGAGCCGCGTGTGCCACGCCTCCGCTAGCCAGCGTAAGCTGCTACTCGGCTAAAATGACCCACACACAATGAACCTCTACGTTATCGTTCTTGGCCTGATCGTCCTGGCGCTGCTCGGCGTGTCGGTCGCGCGGCTCGGCAAGGTAAAGACCAAGGCGGACTTCCTCGTCGCAGGCCGCTCGCTACCGGCTTTCGTTCTCGTCTTCACACTGCTCTCCAGTTGGATCGGCTCGGGCTCGCTGCTCGGCGGCGCGGAGAACGCCTACAAGCACGGCTTCGCTGCCCTGTGGCAGTCTGCCGGCGGATGGGCTGGTCTCGCACTCATCTACTTCATCGCTCCGCGGGCGCGCAAGTTCGCGCAGTTCACCATCCCCGACCTCCTCGAAGCGCGCTACAACCAGATCGCGCGCGTGCTCGGCGTCATCGCCGTGCTCTTCGCCTACACCGCGATCACGAGTTATCAATTCATCGGCGGCGGCGACATCCTGCACCTCATCTTCCCGTCAACCATCTCGGCCGTCGAAGGCCAGTGCATTCTCGCGGGCTTCGTAACCTTGTTCACGATGATCGCCGGCATGGGCTCCGTCGCCTACATGGACGTCTTCATCGGCATGCTCGCAACCATCACGATGATCGTCGCGCTTCCCGTGTTCGTGCACTTCGGCGGCGGCTGGAGCGGCGTTCGCGCGGTTCTGCCTGCCACCCACTTCCAGATCTTCGGCGACATCCATCCGTTCAACCACTACGAGATGACGATGCCCGACGGCTCGAAACAGGTCGTTCAATCGGCGCTCGAGATCTTCCTGCCCACCTGCCTGCTCATGCTCGGCAACCAGTCGATGTACCAGAAGTTCTTCTCCGCGAAGAGCGAGAAGGACGCAACCCGCGCCACCGTCGGCTGGGTCATCGGCACCCTCATTCTGGAATCGGTCATCGTGGCGCTCGCAGTCGTGGGATCGGCGCTCTACCGCAGCGGCGAGGTCAGCCAGCGCCCGCGCGAGATTCTCGCCTACACCGCCATCCACTCCTTCGGCGGGTCGAAGCCGCTGATGCTTCTCGGCGCGCTGCTCGTCGGCGCCATCTTCGCGAAAGTCGTCTCGACGGCGAACAACTACCTCTTCTCGCCCGCCACAAATCTCATCAACGACGTCTACGTGCGTTACGTTCGACCCTCCGCCTCAAATTCCGAGATTCTTATCGTCTCGCGTCTCATCGTCGTCGGACTCGGTGCTTGGGCTCTCTGGCAGTCATTGGGCACTACCTCGGTGTTGAAACAGTCGCTTTACGCCTACACAATCTATTCCGCCGCACTCACGCCCGTCATCCTTGCCGCGTTCTTCTGGCGTCGTGCGACGGCCGCCGGCGCGGTTGCCAGCATCGCAGCCGGTACTCTCGTCACCCTCTTCTGGGATAAGCCGTTGGTCAGCCAGCACCTGCCCGCGTCCGTGGCTGCGCGTGATGCGATTCTCCCCGCGCTGATCGCTTCCCTGATCTGCCTCTGCCTGGTCAGCCTCCTCACGCCCCGGCCCACCGAGGCAAAGCTCCGGCCGTTTACCGAGTAAAAATCTTTCAGAGCGCGCTCCTCTTTCCGGCAACCTGCATCCAACGGGCAGGCAAGCTGCCGCCCGAGGAGAGCCTTTCCCATGCCCAATAAGAGTCCTATGCCTGCAACCGACAGCGCCCGAAACCTTCGCAACCTGGTGGGCGATGACGTGACCGCCGACTTCGAAACCGATCCGAAGTTCGTCGACAGCAACCCCTCCGCCAACGCCTCCAGCGAGAACCTCGCCGCCCTTCGCGATACCGATGACGAAGAGGAGAGCGACGACGAACTCGAAGACGAAGAGGACGACGACGAACTCGAAGATGACGAAGATGACGATGAAGAAGACGAAGAAGAAGAAGCCGAGCTAACCGACGACGAGACGAAGACGAAGACGAGTTCGACGACGACGATGACGAAGACGAGGTCGATGAGGACGACGAAGATGAGGTCGGCTTGTCGGATCCCTCCCGCTTCATCCTCAGGCGCGCCGCATAACTCCTCCCGCGGCTTCGTCTCCGGACGAGCCCGATCGCGTCAACCAGACCGGAGGTTTCGTTGAGCAGCACATCACCGAATGGAGCACCATCCCTTTGGAAGGGCCTTGCAGCGGGCCTCGTCGCGGGAGTCGCGGCCACAGCAGCCAAGACGCTCGCCGAAAAGCTTTACCCTCCGCGCATCCACGGTGAGCCCGAACCTGAGGAGCTACTCACGGAGCGCGTCGCCGGCCATCCGCTCGACCACACAACAGAACTCGTCGCCGCCGAAAGCATCCACTGGGGTTTCGGCGCCGCCGCGGGCGCGTTCTACGGCGCTCTCGCCGAGTTCTACCCCGCCGCCACCTCTAAAGAGGGCGCAAACTTCGGCCTCGTTCTCATGGGGCTCACGCAGCAAGGTGTTCTGCCCGCAATGGGCCTCAGCGCACCCGCAGAGCAGCAGAGCGAACGCGAGCAGACCAGTGAGGCGGCCACCCATCTCATCTTCGGCGTCGTCGCCGAACGCGTCCGTAGCATCGTCCGCGACATCATCGACTGAAGCTCCCGCGACCGAATTCCAGCGCGAACTCTAGCGCTCCGGCTCCGCGTGTCCGTCCATACTCTGGAGTATCACGCGGTTCTGCGGGTCCACAACAACTACTCCCGTCAGCGGACTCGATCCTCCCCGCGATAGCCACGGCAGGACTCCCATGAATCGCGGGTCCCGGAATGTCACCACCGTGCCGCCTGAGATCGAGTACGCATACGCAGCCGACATCGCCTGCTCCCGCGCGGCACTCGAGCTGTCCACTGACAGAATCGGCATCGATGACCAGTCGAGATACGTCCTCCCCAGTGAACTCGCCTGGGCCGCAATCAGCGCGGTGCTTTGCTCCGGTTTGCTATAAGTTCCCTCGGTCGCCTCGATCGTCTGCTCGCGCGTGTCCACGCGTTCCAGCTGATACAGCGGGCCGAAATCCGTTGCCGTGTACCAGCGAAAGATGCTCAGGGGGTCCGGGTTTGCAAGCGCCCGTCGCGCTGACAGATACGTCGGCAGCGGCTGTGCATTCTGCTCCGATGGAGCATTGGCCGCAGCACCCCGCTGCCGCGCACTCTCGGGCGGTGGAGGAGCCTCCAGGCTCTGCGCCATCGCCAGTTGCATCGCGCGGTCGTGTTCAATCCACCGAACGCCCCACAAGACAACAATCAGGAACAGCGCGACCCGCGGCCATCCCGTGCCCGTGAACGGCTGCCTTCGCGCTCCCACTTCGGCGCTCACCAGCCGGAAGATCGCCGGCACAATCAACCCCATCAGGAGCAGTGCAAAGATCAGGGGATCAAAAATAAAGACGATCGACGCTGCATACCAATGTGGATTGAACGGATAGAAAGGCCTCAGGCCATAGTTGTTCGTGTAGTCCAGCAGCAGATGACTCAGCAACGCGACGATGCAGAAGCCATACAGAAGTCCCCAACGCACCGGAGCTGCCGTCAGCGGGCGCTCCACCGGAACATGATCACCAACCGGAGCCGGCCTCGCGCGCTTCGTATGGCGTGCTGTCCGCCAGCGATGGATTCCGTACACAACCAGGACAACGAACGCGGCCTCGAACAGCACGCCGAGAAACGTATGCGTGATCCCACGATGATGTTGAAACGTCTCGACGGGCCCACGAAATGCCCAGAGCGAATCGATGTCAGGAAGTTCGGCAGCCGCAGCCATCGCGAACGTCGTATAGGCCGCACGCCGATTGAAGCCAGCTCTGGCGAGACAGGCGCCGGTCAGGACATGCGTCACCGGCTCCATCGTTCAGCTACTGCGAGACGGCGACCCGTTGCTGAAGTGCCGTCCGCGGAAGCGCGTCCTGACCGGACGGCGCAGGTGCAGGCAGCCTCTCTGTCTTGTGCGTCGCCGAGCTCAGAACCTTCAACTCGGCAGCTGCCAGCATCTGCGGCTTGAATCCGGCAATCGCAACATACCCCGGCTCATCACCCAGCGCCTCGGAGATGCGGTTCCAGGTAAAGAAAGGGGATGTGGTCGGCAGCAGAATCATCTTGCGCTCAGGCTCTGGCAGTGCGAAGTAAACACCCCAGATGCAGACCGAAACAAGAGTCCCGATCGTTCCAACGAGGTAAATCGGGGAATAAAGCGACTGCGCTCCAACCGTCGCCAGCCATGCAGCCTGGACCAGGAAAGTCGTGGCTGTCACACCAAGCCCCAGTGCAACACCAAAGATGCGATTGCGGAATGTCAGACCCAACGGACGAATCGCCAGACATACGAAAAGCAGGAGACAGAGGGTCAGGACGAAGACACCCTGCTGAACCTGCGGGGCAATTGCTGTGGCAAAGCTCGCGAAAGTTATGGCTGAAGTATGAGGTCCGGCAGCGAAAGCGAGAGAGACGGCCAGCGAAACCACTGCAACCCAGCGGAAGATGATTTTGCCGATTCGTTGCAGACCCTGGAGAGGGCGCATGGCCTCATGATAGACGTGGTAGATAACTCCGATAAGAAGCAGTGTCTGCACCGCTCCTGAGATCCACGCCGTAATGAAATAGGTGTTATACGCAATCGGCAGGCTGATCCCGAGGTCCTTGCGAAAGAACAGCAGAGGAATCAGGATCGAACCCGAGAGGGCACGAAGAGAGATGAGCGCAAAAAGAAGGGAAAACTTCCCCCATAAGCGCTTGTAAATGAAGATCCCCGCGACGCAAAAACTTATCGCGCATTCGGCGATGCTCACGTCTCGCAGCCAGAGTACGTTGCTCATAGAACTCCCTCGCGAGGGATATGCTACCCCGCGAGGGCCATTCCAACAAGCACTTCCGTGTACGTCTTAAGATGTATTACTGCATTCCGCAGTAGTTGCCGGTGCCCGGCATGCAGAGCGGCGTCGGATAACCGCTAAAGCTGCTCGAAACGGCCTTGGCCGGAGCAGCGGTCTTCGCATGGGTCATCGAGGGGGCCGCGAGGCCTGCAACGGTAAGGGACAGAACGACGGCGCGGACGAATGTGCTCTTCATGGGGTCTCCTGGTATGACTTCAACGCTGGTGAGTGAAATTCTGGCTTTCCCAGACGGCTACAACCTTAGCGGTAGCACGACACTAAGTCCATTAGATTGAACTGTATACACAGGTATTACTTAGTTATCGTTACTAAGGTAATCAGAGGCCGGCGGGGCATTTCTCCACCAGAGCGGTCACTCGCTCTGGTGCACCGCTGCCTGAAAGCCGGGTATTCTCAAGCAGATGAGTGGCGGCCCCTACAATCGATCGGACCGGGAGCTGCTCGCGCGGATCCGGCGCTCAGCCAACGGCCGGGCCGGATACAAGCAATTGATCCGCGAATTGGGCCTTGGCGGCGGGCGGGAGCGGCGTCTCCTTTTGGAACAGTTGACCCGGATGATGGGGCGCGGGGAGCTGGTCCGGGTAGAGGGCGAGGCATGGGCGGTACCTGAGGCGGTACGTCCGGCGAAGGCGAGTGCCCCGCGACCGGAGACGGCAGCCGGTAGTCTGGGCCGTTCGGGCCGGGAGCGGCTGGTGAGCGGCAAGCTGGACCTGCACCGCGACGGCTTCGGGTTTGTGCGGCCCGAGGGCGGCGAGGACATCTTCATCCCGCCGAACGAGATCAGCGGGGCGATGCAGGGCGACCTGGTGCTGGTGGACGAGGCTCCGCCGGGGCGCGACGGGCGCAGGTCGGGGCGAATCGTCCGCGTGCTGACGCGTCGCAATCCGACGGTCGTCGGGGCCTTTCACTACGCGACGAACCAGGGTCGCCGGCGTGGCGCGCGAGACCTACGCGACTTCGGCCTGAACGAGCCACGGGGGAACTTTGTCCGCCCGTTCGACGAGCGGGTTGCGGGATGGATCGAGATTCCCGAGGGAGCTGAGGTCGTCGCGGCAGCCGCGGAGTCGGAACATCGCATGCTCGGCGACGAGGCTCGTGCACAGCGTGTGCAGTGGGAGCCCAAGGACTCTCGCTGGCCGCTCGAGGGTCTTGCGGTCGACGTTGAGCTGACACAGTTCCCTTCGCAGGGAAGGCCGGCGCGCGGGCGGATCATCGAGGTGCTCGGACCACCGGATGCGTTCGGCGTGGATGTGGAGATCGTTATCCGCAAGCACCACCTGCCGCACACGTTCCCGACGAAGGTGATCGCCGAAGCACACGAGCGGGCGAAGGAGACCGTCGCGCGCGTAGATGCGGATGAACTGGCGCGCCGCGAGGACTTTCGAGGCTTGCCGATCGTAACCATCGACGGCGAGACGGCGAGGGATTTCGACGATGCGGTGCTGGTCCGCCCGCTCGAGAACGGCAATACCGAGTTGCAGGTGCATATCGCGGATGTGAGCTGGTATGTCCAGCCCGAGTCCGCGTTAGATACCGAGGCTCGTGTGCGCGGGACGAGCGTGTACTTCCCGGACCGCGCCGTGCCGATGCTGCCGCACGCGCTCTCCAGCGGGATGTGCTCGCTGCTGCCGAATGAGGATCGGCTCGCGCAGAGCTGCATCATGGAAATCGATCCGCGCGGCGAGATCGTGGGTTATCGGGTGTGCGAGGGGATCATCTGCAGCGTGCGGCGATGCACGTACACGAGTGTGCAGCTCTGTCTCAATGCATCGCCGAAGAGATCAGAGAACAGAGATCAGAGATCGAGCGTTACGCCCGAACCGACCCCAGAGGACATCGCCGAGCGCGAGCGCGTTGCCGCTGAGCAGCCGGAGATGCCCGATGCGTTCGACGCGATGCTGGAGCTCGCGCTGCGGTTGAACGCTAAGCGTCAGCGCCGAGGATCGATCGACTTCGATCTTCCGGAGCCTGTCGTGGAGTTCGATCCGGACGGGAACATGAAGGCAATCGTGCGATCCGAGCGTGGCTGGTCGCATCGACTCATCGAAGAGTTCATGTTGAGCGCGAACGAGTGTGTTGCAACGTGGCTTCGCGACCAGGGGATTGCGTCGATCTATCGCATCCACGAGATGCCGGACCCGAAGCGGATTATGGATTTCGAGGAGACGGCAGCGGCGTTTGGGCAGACGCTGGGCATCGGGGCGCTGCCGGTGAAGCGCGTGACGATGAAGGCGGACCGCAGATCATCGCTGCGGAATTCAGCGCGTGGGCGAGGGGAGCGCGACGTGCGGCAGCATGAGGTTCCGGAGAGCATTCCGGTGACTCCGCAGATGTATCAGCGATTGGTGCGGCGGATCAGTGGACATCCGGAGGAGCGGATTCTCGCGTATCTGATGCTGCGCTCGCTGAAGCAGGCGAGATATGCAGAGCAGAACGAAGGACACTTCGCGCTGGCGAGCCCTTGCTATACGCACTTCACGTCTCCGATTCGGCGGTATCCGGATTTGATTGTGCATCGGCTGCTGCGGGCGATGCTGCGCGACGGAGCTGATGCGCGTGGTGGAGCGATTCGGAGTGATGATCCTCAACCTTGGAAGTCGGAGAGATCAGAGAACAGAGAACAGAGAGCAGGGATCAGAAAGGCCAGTGATGGTCCGATTGCAGCGCAGGAGTTGAGCGATATTGCGGTGGAGAGCTCGCAGGCGGAGCGCAGAGCTGCAGACGCGGAGCGCGAGCTGATGGAGTGGAAGAAGATGAGGTTCATGGCCGATAAGGTCGGCGATGACTTCAAGGCGATCATCCTCTCGGTCACGAAGTATGGATTTTTTGTGGAGCTTGATGAGTTGTTCATCGAGGGGATGGTGCCGATCGGGTCGCTGGTGGGGGACCACTATAGTTTCCGGGATACGGATAGGACGATCTGCGGGGCGCGGACGGGACACTGCTTCCGCGTGGGCGAGCGGGTCGAGGTGATCCTGGACCGGATCGACCGTCAGCAGATGCGATTGCAGTTTGCGCTGCTACCGGGGACGGAGCCGGTGGCGTCTGGATCGTCGCGGAAGACTCCGCGCGAGGAGAAGCGGCCGAAGGCGAAGCTCAAGAGGCGGCGCGGGCGGTAGGATCCCTCCCCGTCGTGATGGTTGAAGGGGTTCGACCGCAAGTTCATGATGCTGACGTTTCGCGGAATGCTGATCAAGCGCGCGTATCCGTTGGAAGAGATACGTCGCATGGCGGCGGAAGCTGGATGGAAGGAGACGCGGATCGAGACGACGCCGGTGGGTTTTGCGGCGTACGTGAAGAAGGAGTGCACCACCCGAGTCATACCCCCATTCATCGCACGATGAACCTGTGCGATGAATGGGGCACGCGGCGAGAAACACAATAGGCAGGCATCGAGCGCCCAGGGAGTCCACCGTGGGTCGCTCCCGAGTGATGGGCAATCAGAACTTACCCGCAGTACTTCGAAATTATCTCGGGCTACCCAGAAGCCGAGCGCACAAATTCAACCCAAATGGCCGACCAATCCTCTTACTGCACGGTGAGGGCGATGTTCCACGACTGCTGGATGCCGGTGTTCGCGCTCATCGCAACGACGCTGACCTGGGAGAGGCCGGTAGGTGTGGTGACCGGGGGCGGCGTGCTGCTGCTGCCGCAGCCGAGGATGAACGCGGCTGAGCCCAGGCTGAGCAGAACCAGAGGAACGAGAAGAGAGATTCTCTCGCTGAAGCTGAGGCGTCGACGCAGGAGGAACAGCGAGAACGGAAGCAGCGATGCGAGAGTGAGAACCATGGTTGGGTGAAGGTGAAGCGGCGTTTCGCCGAGGCTGCCCATCGTCTGCTTCGCGCCGGAGGTGGCGACGGTCACCTGCGTGGTGGAAACGGCGTTGGAGGCGACGGTGACGCCGGTTGGAGAGAAGAGGCAGCTGGCTCCCGAGGGAAGGCCGGTGCAGAAAAAGGTGACGGCGCCGCTGAAGCCGTTGACCGGAGCGACAGTGACGTTCACCGGAGCGGAGGTGCTGCCGTTCGTGACTGACATGGCCTGGGTCGCGGCGGTGAGACTGAAGGTGGGAGTGGCGCCGGCGGTGGTGGCGCTGGTGATGGCTCCGAGAAGACCGTGAGCTTCATTGGTGAGGCCGGCGGTGAAGTAGACGGTGGTGTTGCTGCCACCGCTTGGGGTGGCACTGTTAAGGACGGGCGTGCCGCCGGTGAGGAGATCCCAGAGAGAGGCGTAGACGAGGGACTTGCCGGTGGAGTCCATGAGCTGGCCGAGGAAGGCGTAGGTCTTGGGGTCGTAGACGTTGATCTTGCCGTCGCCGAAGTTGCCGATGAGGAGGTCGCCGGAGAAGATGCCGAAGCCTGTGGAGGGAGCGAAGGCGACGCCCCAGGGCGCGTTGAGATTGCCGCCGGTGACGGCGTGCGCGACGAAGTTACCGTTGAGATCGAAGATGTCAACGATGCCGGCACCTGCGCCAGGGACCTGCTGGCAACGGCTTGTAGTGGACCGAAGCGCGTAGGCGACCCAGATCTGGTTGTTGAGGATGTGAACGGACCAGGGACCGTAGTTGGAAGGCAGGGTGGGATCGGTGAAGGAGCCGGAGAGCTTGGTGGGCTTGAAGTTCTGGTCGTAAACCTCGATCGTGTTGGCTGTGCCGAAGTTGGGCGCGATGAGGTAGCTGGTGGTCGCGTTGGCGTTGAGGAGAGCGAGACCGGGATAGCAGGCTCCGGTGGATGAGTTGTTGATCGCGATCAGCGTGGTTGGCGTGGCTTGGCCGAGCAGGCCGTTCCAGCCGGAGATGGTGCCGTCAAGTGTGGAGAAGAGGAACGATGCCTTGGTTCCGTTGGAGAGAACCATGCCGCTGGCTCCGCCGGTGGTGACCGAGCCCGCGGGTGATCCGTTAGGGAACGCCGTGCTGCCGGGAGCAACGGCGACCTTGAAGGGGCTGGTGCTGGTCGCGGGGGAAATGACGAAGTTGAAGCCTAAATTGGCAGTGCTGACCCACCAGGTGGAACTGACGGAGATGCCCCATGGGTTCTGGAAGTTGGGGTCCATCGTGGTGGCCGTCACGGAGCCGTCAGAGAACAGATTGGTGACCTTGTAGGCCTGTGCGTGCAAGGAGGGCACGGAACCGAGGATAAGGATGCCGAGGGAAGCAAGCAGAAGAAGGATGATGCGTCGCATGATGCCTCACGTTTCCCCCCGGGGGTTCGGACAGAGGCTCGGGGGCGGGACAGAATGATCAGGCTGGTTCGAGGGTAGTGAGGCAAGAGAAGAGCGTTGTCACGCGATTGTCAGCGTATCGCAACTTCTTTTTGCAAATGTAGCGGAGCACGATTTTTCAGCTTGTCATGGCGAACCTTTGTTACCGGAGGGGCTGGACTTTCGGGAGAGAGCTAACTACAAAGGAGGCAACTTCTTCCTCAGAGCAGAGCTCAATTTTGTTGCGGAGGATCTACGAGTGCGGAATGCGGGTCATATGGCTGCGCGATGTGCGGTGATGAGTGCGGTGCTGATGACGAGCTGTGTTGCCGCAGCGGCGCAGAAGCCGGATCTGCATGCCGGCGGAGCCCAGCCTTCGTTGCTCGAGAATCACAAAACGACGAAGGTTGTGCTGCCGGGATTCCACCTGGCGGGCGCGACGCTGACGGTGGATGGGGCGTGCTCGCTGGTGGGTTATACAGCGACTGAGAGCCAGATTGTGATGCAACTGGCAGCGGAGCGCGCGGTGGCGGATCGCGATGGCTACTGCAATCTGCATGTGAAGAATGCGGCGGGAAGCGTGTCGACGTGGGTGGAGGTGGGACTGACGGATGAGGAACAGGCGCAGGTGAATGCGACGGATCGCTCGGCCGACAGAGAGAAGGCGGCGCAGTTTATGGCGCGCTCCGGCAATGAGTGGACGCTGCACTTTACGGAGGGCGGAACGATGACGTACAAGCTGAAGCCGAATGCGGATCCGGGAGTGACGGTCTTCACGGATGACGCCGGCAAGGAGGCGAAGATTATGGTGGCGAACGATTCGACCGTGCTGATTGTGCCAAGTGAGGGCGGATGTTACCGGACAGGCAAGCTGGTAGGCGGGCGCGTGACGAATGGAACGTCAGGCGGGAGTTGTAAGCCGGGTGGAAGTTGGACGGCGGAGATGAGGTAGGGCTAGTGCTAGTGGTTAGTCGTTGTGGTTAGTGTTATGAAGGCGAAGCCTGATGCCGGGTTTGCAACGCTAAAGACTAATACTCACCACTAACTACTTCTTCACGACTTGCCGGTGATGAGGAACTGTTCGATCTTGCCGTCGGGTTGGGTGTAGGTGCTGACGGTGATGATGGTGCCGTTGGAGTAGGTGACGCGGTAGGCGCTCCCGGTCATGCCGCCGCGCTGGTGGGTATAGCTGCGAATGATGGTGGTGATTGTACCGAGTGGGGCGAGAATCAGTTTGAAGTCGGAAAGCGTGTCGGCGTTGAAGTAGTCGTTGGTATCAGGCGTGAAGAGTGAGCGGTCGATCTTGCCTTGTTGAAGGCCGGTGAGGATGGCTTTGAGTGTAGGCGCGAAGGTGTCCGCGGTCGCAGAAGCGGGGGCGGTTGACGGGAGAAGCTGGCGGGCGATGCCGTTGCCGATGGTGGACGCTGCGCCCGATGCGACCTGGTTGGTGAGGACGACGATGGCGATGCCGTCGTCAGGAAAGACGATGTTTTCAGAGACGTAGCCGCCGACCTCGCCGGAGTGCTCGAGCTCGCGGTGGCCGTTGCGATCGTAGACGAAGGTGCCGAGGCCGTAGTGGGAGCTGTCGCCGTTGGCGAGGACGAAGGGTGTCTCGAAGAGCTTGTAGCTTGCGGGTGAGAGCAGCTTCTGTTGAACGATGCCGATGTCCCACGCGGCGAGGGCGGAGGCCGGCATGGCGAGGTCGCCGTCGCCGAAGTACCAGCCGTTGCCCTCAAGCGGGAGGACGCGCACCGGTGCGAGCGCGTTGGAGACGTAGCCGGTGACCTGAAGCTTCGCGCGTTCGGTGTACGTGTTGAAGACACCTTCGAGTTGCAGCGGGTCGAGGACATTTTCGCGGATGAATTGCATGAGCGGTTCACCGCTGACCTTCTGCACGATGAGGCCGAGGATGACGTAGTTGGTGTTGGAGTATTGCCAGTCGGTGCCGGGCGTGAAGTCGAGCGGCTTGGTGGCCCAGGCGGTGGCGTTGGTGAGTGGATCGGTCTCGCGGCGCCAGGCGGGGATGATGTAATCCTGCGGCGCGAAGTCCTCGTAACCGGAGGTCATGGTCATGAGGTTGCGCAGGGTGACTTCATTGGCGCGGGTGAAGTTGGGGAAGTATTTGGCGACGGGGTCGTCGATGGAGAGCTTGCCGCGCTGCTGCAGAAGAAGGATGGCGTGCGCCGTGAACTGTTTGGAGATGCTGCCGATCGGATAAGCCACGTCGGCGGTCGCGGGCTTCGGCGGCGCGACGTTGGCGAGGCCGAAGGCGTGCGTGTAGACCACGCGGTTGCCTTGAACGATGGCGATAGAAGCCGAAGGAACGCCGGTGTCGTGAAGGGTCTTGGTGGCGAGGTCGGCGACCTGCTGCTCGGCTTGCGGAGAGAGTTGCGCGGAGCAGTTTACCGAGGCTGCGAAAAATAAAGCGGCGACGACGAAAAAGCGCATGCCGGAGGATAGCATTCTCCTCGTGGAGAGGATGATGCGGATGCGATTGACTGGCGCGATGGCAGTGGGCTTGATGATGTGCGCGGTGAGTGTGTGCCGCGCTGAGAAGCACGCGAAGATTGAGCCGCATTGGGTGGCGACGTGGGCGACCTCGCAGGTGGGACCAGAGCCGAGCCAGCCGCAGCTGACGGATGACCAACTGACCGACACGACAGTGCGACAGATCGTGCGGCTGTCGATGGGTGGAGCGACGCTGCGTGTGCAGATCTCGAATGCGTTTGGGACGCGGCCGCTGAAGTTTGATGCGGTGCACGTGGCGAAGGCGAAGTCGCCGGCGTCGAGCGCGATTGATGTGAGCACGGATCATGCGGTGACGTTCGGCGGCAGTGACAGTGTGGTGGTTCCGACGGGCGCGGTATATGTATCGGACCCGATTGCGATGCCGATGGAGCCGTTGAGTGACCTGGCGATCAGCTTTCACTATGCGGAGCCGCCGAGCGTGCAGACGAGTCATCCGGGGTCGCGGGCAACATCGTATTTGGTGCATGGCGTGCACTCGGCGGATGCGGAGTTAGCCGGCGCGGAGAAGACGGTACGATGGCTTGGACTTGCCGAGGTCGACGTGACTGCGGATGATGATGCGCGCACGGTGATCGCGCTCGGAGATTCGATTACGGACGGGCATGCGGCGACGACGGATGGGAACGACAAGTGGACGGATGTGCTGGCGAAGCGCGTGGTCGCGGATAAGAAGCTGAAAAATATCGCGGTGGTGAACGAGGGAATCGGCGGGAATCATCTGCTGACGAATGGGCTGGGGCAGAGTGTGCTGCAACGGTTTGACCGCGATGTGTCTGGCAGTGAGCGGTGTGAAGTATGTGATCGTGCTGGAGGGCATCAATGATCTTGGGCGGGTTGGGGCGCATGCCGAACACGACGCAGGAACAGCATGATGATCTGGTAAAGCGCATGATCGGTGCACTGGAGCAGATTGTTCTGCGCGCGCATGCGCACGGGATTCTGGTGTACGGGTCGACGATTATGCCGGACGGCGGTGGGCAATACTACAACCCAAGCGCGATGGATAACGCAGCGCGGCAGGCGGTGAATGCGTGGATTCTTGCGCCGGGGCACTTCGATCGTGTCATCGATCTCGACAAGGTCACGCAGGATCCGGCGAATCCGTTGCAGTTGAATCCGGCGTATGACTCAGGGGATCATCTGCACCCGGGGCCGGCGGGGTATAAGGCGATGGGCGATGCGATTCCGCTGGAGTGGTTCAAGTAAGAGCTTAGGACCGGATCATGCTGAAATGAGGGTGAGGTTGACGTTGCAGCCCGGGGTTCCCCTTCAAATGCCGTTTTCACGCCGTGACTTTGTCAGCTCCGCAAGCCGCACCATTGGATGTGCGCTCGTGAGCTCAGCGCTTCCGCGGGAGATGTTGCGCCCAGACGGGCGCACCTGCCGGATCTCCGGACGCGTACGCCACGCCCAAGCCGCTGCCGGCGGGACCGTTCGCACCCAAGTGGGAGTCTTTGCGCGAACACTATCGCGTGCCGGAGTGGTTCAACCAGGCGAAGTTCGGGATTTTCATCCACTGGGGGCTCTACTCGATCCCGGCAAGGATCAATGAGTGGTACCTGCGGCACATGTACACAACGGATGTGCAGTGGCACACCGAACACTACGGACCGCCCGACAGATTCGGTTACAAGGACTTCATTCCGTTATTTAAGGCGGAGAAATATGATCCGCACGAATGGGCTGAGATCTTCGTGAAGGCTGGCGCACGGTACGTGGTTCCGGTAGCGGAGCACCACGACGGATTCGCAATGTGGGATTCAGACCTGACGCCGTGGTGCGCCGGAAAGATGGGGCCGAAACGCGACCTGATTGGCGAACTTGCCGCCGCTGTGCGCGAACGAAATCTGATCTTCGGGCTGTCGAATCACCGCATGGAACATCACGATTTTGGCTACCCGGCGGCGGGAGTGCCGAACGATGAGTTCGACCCTCGTTACGCGGGTTTCTACGGGCCTCCGATCCCGGGAGCGATGAACGAGGGGAATGCTTCGAAGCCGTTCCAGGAGGACTGGCTTGCGCGTGTGCAGGAACAGGTAGATAAGTACCAGCCGCAGATGATCTATTTCGATAACGGAGTGAATCCGCGCAGCTACGACGACGTGAAGTTGCGTGCTGCTGCCTACTACTACAACCAGGCAACAGGTTGGGGGAAGCAGGCAACGATCGCGAGCAAGGATGTCGCCTACCTGTTCGGCAGCGTACAGGACTTTGAGAAGCAGCAACGTGCCCCGAAGTGGATCTATCCCGCTGCAGGATGGCAGATCGACGATGCGCTGGGAAGCACGTGGGGATACACCACTGATATGACGGTGCGGAGCGCAGAGAGCGTGGTGCGCGAACTGTTCGAGACCGCGAGCACGGGAGGCAATCTTCTGCTGAACATCTCTCCGCGAGGAGATGGCTCGGTGCCGGATGAGCAGCAACGGGTGCTGAAACAGATAGGCGATTGGCTTCGGGTGAATGGGGAAGGCGTGTACGGCACGCGTGTATGGATTCCCTTCGGGGAGGGGCCGATGATGCCAAGGGAGGCTCCTGGCGATTGGAAGGGTGGCTCGACGGACCAGCCGGGACCGAAGCTGGCGCGGCAGGCAATCCCTGCAGCCAGCGAATCCGACTTCCGCTTCACCGCTGGGTGGCGGGCTGTGTACGCGTTCGGCTACCGGCTGCCGCCCAGGCGGGCACGGATCCTCACATTCGCAGCCGGGAGGGCGAAGGTGGAGCGCGTGATGCTGCTCGGGACAAACGAACCGCTACGGTTCGTGCAGACGGCGGAGGCGCTCGAAGTCACACTGCCGAACGAAGCGAAATCCTCAGCGGAGATGCCCTATTGCCTGCGCATCGACGGGACGATCCCACTCGGGTCGACGGGCGGACATTGAGTGTGGGTCATGGTGCCGAAGGTTCACGCTTGCACCACCAGTTCAGTTGCGAGTTGCCAGTTATGAGCTAAGACCAACGGCGGCCTGTATCGCCGCCCTTTTGGTTTGGCTTGTCAGCTTTGGGCTGTGAGCCACGAGTTGCGAGTGATCACAGGTTCTCGCGCTAACGCCTTGCGTGCGGCGCGCAGGTGTGGAAGGATGCGGGGCACTGTAGTGCGTTGTCCGGGAGACACGCCGTGGACACGAGAGAGTCTTCCCCGCAGAGCTTTGCGCCGGTTACGTGGCCGCTGATTGGCAGCCTGATTCTGACAACAATCGTGGTGGCGATTGTTTGTGTGCCGCCGTTTCCCGGCCTGCATTCATGGGGACGCTTGCTGTGGCTTGCGTGTGTGTACATGCTGGTGGCGGCGTGTGTGCATGCGCTGGCCGTGTGGAGCATCTATCGGATTCAGCGTGAGGGCGTGCGCGAGTGGGCGCTGGTGTGGCCCGTGGTGTGGGGTGCGTGGATTGCAGTGGTGTGGTTGCCGCTGGTGGCGTTGCTGACGTATGAACGCTCGCACTGGGTTGCGGTGATCGTGCCACTGGCTGCGGTGTTTCTGACGCTGTTTGTCGTATCGCGGCGGCGGGATGAAGGCGACGAGCTTGCGACTCTTATTGAGCGGCCAGCGGGACGCGGGCTGTTGTGGATGGATGAGTCGCCGCGGCTCTGGAGGGTGCTGCTGCCTTCGTTGCTGATCGCTGTGGTGATCGATGGCGGCGTGGCGATGTATGCGGCGAACCATGCGTGGATGGCTGGTGTGCTGTTTGCGGTAGCCGCGGCGTACTTTGCCGACCGGCTCCTGAGCAGAACGGCGGCGCAGGTGAAGGTGCGTGAAGGTTCGGTTAGGCGTGGGGCCGCGGGGAATTCGGTGGCGGTGTGGATGCTGACGGTGGTTGCGCTGCTTCCCTTCCTCGCCGGCATAGGTGTGGCGATGCGCGGGTGGCTGGGCATGCCGGCGGTGCAGGCGGCGAACGCGGTGTCGCGGGCAGCTCATGCGTCAGCGAAGGATTGGCTGGGGATCATTATGACGCGTCCCAAGCTGCATCATGAGATTGTGACGCCGGTGTTGACGACAAATCCTGAAGCCTTTTCGAAATCGAAGGTAATTCCGTTTGATGGGCAGTATTGGTACTTTCAACCTCCCGATCATCAGCCGGGCCCGGATGCGCATGTGGTGCAGGGTGATCCGACGAAAGACCGGATCAAGTCCACGAATTACCTGGCGGTAATGATGGAGGCTCATCAGAGGCTGCCGAAGGAGATGGAGGCGAACTGCTGCCACACGCTCCAGTTAAATGTGGTGAATGCGGATGCGGTGCCCGGCTCGATCTCAGTGGAGGTGGTGCTCAAGGATTCGAGTCGGAAGACGGGCGCAAGCGTGTCGCTGGGGAACAAGGTGCTGGTGTCGAGCACGGTGTCGCCGATGCCGTTGAAGCGCGCGCCCGTGCACGAGACGCTGACGTTTCAGATTCCGCGCGGATCAAGGAAGCCGTTTGATGAGATCACGGTGAAGGTGAAGCCGGAGTTTGGGAGGACACTGGCAGCGCCGCACGTAGGGATCGAGAGCTTCGCGTTTCAGCGGTGACAGCAGTTGATGACGAGCTAGGAAACGTGGCTGATTCCGGTTCGGGAGCCTGGGGGCTTGGGCAGTGCGATTCCGCTGGAGTGGTTACCGTGGGGCGAACTCAGGTCTAGTTGAGCCAAATGAAGCAGTTCCAAGGACTAGCGGTTTCCTTTTGCCCTGCGGAATGTTGCATATTCCCCATTGGTGAAGCGCGGTGGAGCTATTCGGGATTGTGGTTAATCCATTGATTCTATGTGGCTTGGCTGATTCTCCGGCAACGCGACGGAATGGCAGAACGTTTGCTTGGTACTTATTACATCAATACCCAGGTCTTCTTCCATGAGCTTTCTGAAGATTGCCCTATCGAGAGGCTGTCGGTATTGAAGAACTTCCTCAAGGGAGAAACACTTATGCCACGCTTCTTGAAGCCATTTGGCTTCGTTGGGTTGTCGGGACTGCTTCTTCTTATCCTTCCCGCGACAGGACGCGCGGCGACGATTACGTTCAACTTCGACACCTGCGGCAACGGCGTCACCACAAATGCGAGTTGCGGCAGCTCAACCACCTACAGCTCGGGTGGCTTCACCATCACGGCGACTGCTTTCCCGGCTCCGGGAAGCTCGGGAACGTTGTACGCGAAGAACACGGGAGGCGACGAGCTAGGGCTGGGTTTGACGAACGATCCAACTACCGACAACGAAATCACCGCCGGCTCGTTCATCCAGCTCGATCTCAATTTCATTCCCATCGTTCCTCTTACCATCATCATGGACAGCAGCACGAGTCCGGATGAGTGGGAACTCTATGAGTCCAACACGTTTGGGGCCACGTCGGGACCGGTCCAAGCGACCGGGTTTAATGAAGTTGCCTTCACGATCGATCCGCCGGACCAATATCTGGACATCACGGCGCTAGATGGCAACGTTCTTCTGCATTCGTTGTCATTTGACGTCGGCACTCCAACGCCAGAACCAAGCGGGCTGCTGTTGTTGGGTACTGGCATACTGGGCCTGGCCGGTGTTGCGCGCCGCAAACTGAAGGTCTAGTACCACACAGCCCAACCGCTAAAAGCAGAACACATGTCACAAAGGCCGCCCGGGTGGGCGGCCTTTGTTATTGGCTTATCCGCTGCTTGCTGCTAGCCCTTACTGGTTCTCGCGCTTCCAGTTGATGAGGTCGCCGAGCGTGGTGGACGAGGAGGACGAGGAACTGGACTGGCTCTTCGTCTTGGTCTCCTTGTAGTTCTCGACTTCAGCGCGGGAGGCTTCCTCGCCAATCGCCTTGAGGCTGAGACCGACCTTCTTCTCGTCGTGGCTCATCTTGACGATCTTGAAGTCGTGCTCGTCGCCGACGTTGAGTGTGACCTGGTGGCCGCTCTCGTCGACTGCCTCGGAGACGTGGCAGAGACCTTCGATGCCCTCGGCGATCTCGATGAAGGCGCCGAACTGCGCGGTGCGCAGAACCTTGCCGTGAACGATGTCGCCGCTGCGGTGCTGCTCGAAGAAGGTATCCCACACATCCGGCTGAAGCTGCTTGATGCCGAGGGACAGGCGGCGGTTCTCGGGCTCGACGCCCAGAACCACAGCCTTGACCTTCTCACCCTTCTTGAGCACTTCGCTCGGGTGCTTGATGCGCTTGGTCCACGAGAGATTGCTGACGTGGACGAGACCGTCGATGCCGTCCTCGATCTCGATGAAGGCGCCGAAGTCCGTAAGGTTGCGGACGCGGCCCTCGACGATAGCACCGGTGGGGTACTTGTTCTCGAGGTGCTCCCAGGGGTTCTCCTGGAGCTGCTTCATGCCCAGCGAGATGCGGCGGTCGTTCGGGTTGACCGAGAGGATGATGGTGTCGACCTCGTCGCCGGGGTGAACCATCTTCGAGGGGTGCTTCATACGCTTGGACCAGGTCATTTCGCTGACGTGGACCAGACCCTCGATGCCCTGCTCGAGCTCAACGAACGCGCCATAGTCGGTGACGGAGAGGACGCGGCCGCGAACCTGCGCACCGATGGGGTAGCGCTCGGTGGCGTCGAGCCACGGATCAGGCGTCAGCTGCTTGAAGCCGAGCGAGACGCGCTGCTTTTCCTTGTCGAACTTGAGGACCTTGACCTGAATCTCATCGCCGACGTTGACGAGGTCGCGCGGATGCGTGAGGCGTCCCCAGCTCATGTCGGTGATGTGGAGCAGGCCGTCGAGGCCGCCCATGTCAACGAACGCGCCGTAGTCGGTGAGGTTCTTGACGACGCCGGTGAAGACCGCGCCCTCCTCGAGATGCTCGAGAGTGACGGTCTTGCGGACGTTCTGCTCTTCCTCGAGGATCTCCTTGCGGGAGACAACGACGTTGCCGCGCTTCTTGTTGAGCTTGATGACGCGGACTTCGAGCTCCTGGCCGATGTAGCCGTCGAGGTTGCGCACGGGGCGAACCTCAACCTGCGAGCCAGGCAGAAATGCCTTGATGCCGATGTCGACCGTGAGGCCGCCCTTGACGCGCGAGACGACCATGCCCTTCACCGGAGTCTTGGTGTTGGCAGCCTCTTCCAGCTTGTCCCACACCTTGTGGCGCAGCGCCTTCTCGTACGAGACGAGGTAGCCACCTTCCTGCTCCTCACGCTCGACGACGACCTCAACGACATCACCCACGTTGAACTTGGGCGTGCCGGTGTGGTCGACGACCTGCTCGAGAGGAATGAGACCCTCAGACTTAAGCCCGATGTCGACGACGACGTGCTTGTCCGTGATCTTGACGACGGTTCCGGTCACGATCGCCTCTTCGGCGGTCAGCGACTGGGCGGCGTCCTTCTCGGCAGCCTGCTCACGGTCAAAGCTCTCGAGCGCCCTGGCAAAATCATCGGCGTCATACTCGGGCTCGTGATGTGAGGCTGGAGCGGGCTGTGGCGTAACTGCCTCGGCGGCATGATTCGTCGCCTGAGGTGTGGCCTGAGCCGTCTCGGGGTTGGTGGAGACTTCGGTCGGCGTTGTCTCGGTGGTCGTCACTTCTTCGGTAGTGGTGGGTTCAAGTGTGGTGTTCAGGGGTGTGCTCTCGGTTTGGACTAGATTCTGGTCGTTGTAGGCCATTCAAACTGCTCCGGAATCCAGTGGAATGCTATTGTTCGATACGGCTCGACGCCGATTCGAGTTGCATCTTTTTTCGGGGGCAACGGGGCGTCGCCGTCGTTGCGGCCTGCAAAAGACACTTCTCGAGGATTTCGGCGGGAATGGATTTCGAACAACCGTCTGCGACTGGATCCCGCACGCAGCGGTGCAATATCAAGTGTAGCAGCGCAAGCCTGCCGGGTCAAATATCGTGAGGCGAAAGAAACGGTGGATTGCCCTGTGGAACCTTGAGGAAAGCGGTTTCTGAAGAGACGTCTTTCGCCGCGCTACACCTATACTCTTGCTCATGGATCAGCTGTGGACGCCATGGCGCTACGCGTATGTAACAGACAAGGCGGAGGGCGCTCGGCGAGGTGTTCCGGACGCCCTGGCGGCATGGCCGGGCGACCATCGATGTGTTTTTTGCAACCTGCTGGCCTCGACCGACTACGCAATTGACCACGGGATGGCGCGCGAGGAGGCAGAGAAGGCGAGCGGGATCCTGGAGCGGGGGCAGCGGACCTTCCTGATGCTGAATGCGTTTCCCTATAACAGCGGCCACCTGATGGTGGTGCCGTACCGGCATGAAGCAACGCTGAGCGGATTGCCGGAGCAGGATGCGCTCGAACTGATGATTGCGGCTCGGCGGGCGGAGCGGGCACTGCGCACGGTATATCGGCCGGGCGGCCTGAACCTGGGATTGAACCTGGGCGAGTCAGCCGGCGCCGGGATTGCGGAGCATCTGCATCTGCATGCGGTTCCGCGGTGGGTGGGAGACACGAACTTTATGACCGTCGTGAGCGAGACGCGTGTGCTGCCGGAGATGCTGGCGGAGAGCTGGCGCCGGCTGCGCGAGGCGCTGGCGGCAGATGAGAAGGATAAGCCCGCCGAGGTCAGCGGCGTGGCCGTGCCGAGTCTCGAAGAATAGAAAAAGTCTTAAGACAAATCCATCGTGATCCGCACGGATTCGTTGTGAGTACGTGGTGGATTTGCTGTGCATGGATTTTGCATGAGATTGACGCGCACCCGTTACAAAAAGAACAACCCTTACGAAGGTAATGTCATCTGAAAAGGCATAGGGGCTGTACGACTCCCACCCCCCCAGAAGGAGTCCCCAATGAGGGTAGAGAAATCGCTCGTTGGATCTGCGCCTAACGAACTCCCTGTGCGCCAGGGCATGCGCCAAGCGTTTGGCTGGAAGCGGAATGGACATGGCGGATCGGCGTGGACCGCTACCGCGAAGGCCGACACTCTTCATCAACCTCAGGACGGCGCACAGGAAACCGGAACTCTCCTTACAGCGCGGACGCGTATGGCGCTTCGCGAACCCGAGGATGCAAGACTGACCGGCGGCACGCGCTCGCTGATGCGGCGCGTGATGGGACTGAACGTGACGGCATTAGCCGGAACGCATAAGGCCCAGCCGCGGCCGGTGGCCTCAAAGCCGCACGCGCAAGTCGCGTAGGCCTTCCCTTTCAGGCAACGCTCGATTGCAAAAGCAAGAGATGAAGCGTTAGCGGTCCTGTGTCTGGGGCGGCGCGGCGTCTGCTTCCAGGTGTTTCGGAACGTGGGTCGCTTCAAAGCTGGTGATCTTCCAGCCGTCGTTGGGGATCCGCTGATAGACGCGTGTATAGCGGAAGCTGCCGTGGAGCGGGCGGCCCTCGTTTGTGCCTTCGACCTGCGCGAGCGAGGTGACGATGGCAGCGTGCTGGCTGATCAACTTAATCTTGACGTCAGTGACGTCGAGCGACTTGATGGAGAAATTGCGGCTGCGCATGCGATCGAGCTGTTGTGGCTTGGTGACGACCTGTCCGCTGGCGGTGATGCCGAGGTAATCGTCCGAGAGAAGGTGGTCCATGGTCTCGGTATCGTTGGCGAGAACGGCCTTCTTCCACTGGGTCTCGAGGGCTTCAATCTGATCGCGCATCGTGCGCGCACCACGGTGCGGGCCCGCATGCATCGGCAGCGCGATGAGCGCGACGGTGAGCCCCAGCAGGAAAGCACGCGTTGGTCGAAACACAAGCCGCATTTGCGTACCGGATGGTAGAACGACCCGCGCGATGAGTCAAAGACCGATGGTGGGATGAGACGATCCCGCGAGGGTTACACGGGTTGGACGAGGGGCGGCGGGGATTGGCTGCACGGCGAAAACGGGCGCCTACAAGCGTGACAAGACATTTACTTTTTCGATTGCCGCTCAGGTTACTCTCGCCCTTGCCGCTCAGGCGAGGGAGTCGAGCATTTCCACCGAGCGGACCAGCATGCGCTGGTAAAGGCCGCCGATGGCGTACAGAGCAAAGTGCGGCGCGGCGCGGTGGGCGTCCAGGGCAGCCATATCGCGGTACTGCTCGTAGATGACGATGGTGTCAGGATCGGACTCGATGCGGTGGGGAATATAGCTGATGCAGCCGGGTTCGGTGCGGGAGGCGGTCGCCAGCTCGCGGAGGATCGTCGCGATCTCTTCGCGGTCTTCGGGGCGGAAAGTCATGCGGACGGTGAAGGAGACCATAGGGGCAGATGTTTGACCGTTAGATTTTAGATGTTAGAAGTGTGCGCCCATTCGCGAAGCACTGGGGCATTTTTCTAACATCTAAAATCCAGAATCTAAAATCTCGTCTTACCCGAGCACCTGATCAAAGCCATTGACCATCATCGTCTCGGCGCGGTCCGGGCCGGTGGAGATCATGCCGATGCGGGCTCCGGATTCTTTGGCGATGAAGCTCAGGTAATCCTGCGCAGCCTTGGGCAGCTTGTCGTACTCGGTGATGCCGGCGGTCGAGGACTTCCAGCCCGGCAGCGTCGTATAGATGGGCTGAATGGCCTTGAACCCGCGGATGTCGGCGGGGATCACGTCGGTGATCTTGCCGTCGATCTTGTAATGCGTGCAGACGGGGATCTCTGCGCACTCGTCCATGACGTCCATCTTGGTGACGACGAGCCACTCGGTGGAATTAATCATGTTGGAGTAGCGCAGCAGCGGGAGGTCCAGCCAGCCGGTGCGGCGCGGGCGGCCGGTCACAGCGCCGTACTCCTGGCCGCGGGCGCGCAGCAGGTCGCCCTGGCTGTCGGAGATCTCCGTGGGGAATGGGCCTTCGCCGACGCGGGTGACGTAGGCCTTGGTGACTCCGATGACGGTACCGATGCGTGTGGGGCCGACGCCAGTTCCGGTGACGGCGCCGCCGGCCGTGCAGTTAGAGCTCGTAACAAACGGATAGGTCCCGTGGTCGATGTCGAGCAGAGCGCCCTGGGCGCCCTCGAACATGACGTTCTGGCCTTCGTCGATGGCCTTGTTGAGCAGGACGGCGGTGTCAGTGACGAAGGGTGCCACCTGCTCGGCGAAGCGAACGTAGTCCTCGTACATCTGCTTGGGGTCAAGGGGCTCTGTGCCGAAGAGCGCGTGCGCGATGGTGTTCTTCTCGTGGCAGGCGTTGTTGATGTGCGTGCGCAGCAGCGAAGAGTTGAGCAGGTCGGCGACGCGGAGGCCGTTGCGGTGAATCTTGTCCTCGTACGCGGGGCCGATGCCGCGGCGCGTGGTGCCGATGGTCTGGCGCCCGGGCGCGGTCTCGGCGGCGAGCTCGATCATGCGGTGGTACGGGAGGATGACCTGCGCGCGGTTGGAGACGAAGAGCTGCTTCTCCTCAGGACGGTAGGCGGGAAGGCCGGCGTCCTTGAGCTTCTTGACCTCGTTGAGGAAGGCTGCCGGGTCCAGCACGACGCCGTTGCCGATGACGCCCTTGCAGCCCGGGCGCAACACGCCGCAGGGGATGAGCTGCAGAACGAACTTCCGCCCGCCGATGATGACGGTGTGGCCGGCGTTGTGACCCCCGGCGTAGCGGGCGACGATGTCGAACTTTTCGCTGAGGACGTCAACGATCTTGCCTTTGCCTTCGTCGCCCCACTGGGCGCCGAGAATGACGGCGGACTGCTTCTTGTTCACGAGGGGTGTGCTCTCAGAAGGATGGGTTCGCGCGTGAGAGAACGCGCGCCCATGCTTGATTTTACCGCAGCAGGAGCATGAGCGTGGGATTCGCAACAGAGCGAACGGGCAACACCCGCTCCATGCGATAACGCTAGAGCGGGTGGTCGTCCGGTGTACGCAGGCGCGCGCTGAGAGTATCTAGGCGGAACGACGACGAAGCCGCATGCCCGCGAAGCCGCCGGCACCGGTAAGAAGAAGAAGGACACTGCTCGGTTCGGGAACCGCCGACACGTTGGTGGTCACCATGATGTTGTCGTAATAGAGCGAGTTCGGAAAATCGGGACTGCCGCCAATGAACACAATCGACTCGATTCCGGCCGCCGATATGCTATCGGTCTCTGGCGGAGTGCCGCCTCCCAGGTCACCATCACCCCACATCCCGCCGAATGTTCCCAGAACGCTCCCGGTTCCATTCGCGCCAGAGTATGCGGTTCCGGACTGAGCGTCAGAGTCTCCGTCGAAATCGCCAACCTGAACGGAGAACGCTGATACGGTCTGCGAGAAAGTGAAGATAAAGGCGCTATTTGACGCATCGGAGAAGGGACTCAGTGAGCTGCTGCCCCAGCCATCAGAACTCGGCATAAACGAGGAGAGGTCAGAGATGTCGAAGTGATTGCCACCGACTCGAGTGACCGTCATGGTGACGCCGTTGACCGTTTGCGAAAGGCTCGTGTAGTGGCCTGTGCCACCGGTGTCGGCAAGGCCTTCGAAGCTGAACGTGACCACATCCGCAAAAGCTGGGATGGCGGCGAACAGCAACAGAGCGGCCCCGAGTCTTGCGAACTTGAGCATAAAATCCCTCCGGTGTAGATGCGTCACACTACACCGGAAACGCGGCAATACGGCATAAATCTGGTGCGCACTATGGTAATTCGCGAGTAACTTTGCGTCGTTGCGAGAGCTATCGCAGCTGCAAATCGTGAGCTTGATGAGCAGGTCACCGGCGGCGAGGCATGGAGAGGTCGAGATCGGTGCCGTACATCTGCTTCGTGAGAAGAACGATCTGGCCGACATGGTATTCGAGGTGGCTGACGACCTTGTAGATAGCGACGAGGATGGGGGTGTGGCGCCAGGTTCCGGTGGGCTGGGGGTCGATGATTTCAGTGAGGCGGGCGGGCGGCAGAGTGGCGATGACCTGGCGAGCTTCGTTCAGCGTGGCGGTGAAGTTTGCGAAGGCGGCGCTGGAGTGGATCGACGGAGTGAGCGTGAACTCCTCGTCGCGGCGGCGGACGTCAGGCTGCTCGGCGATGCCGTGGAGGATCCACTGGCGGATGTTTCCTTCGAGATGCAGGAGAAGATTGCCGACGGAGTTCTCGTGCGGGCCGCCACGCTGCCAGATCTGCTCTTCAGTCAGCTTGCCGAGACAAGTGGCGATGTCGCCGTAAAGGTCCTGCATCTTGTCGGCGGAGAAGGCGAGGAAGTTGGCTGAGATGGCGTCATCGGGCATGGGCTGATGATAGTCGCTGCACGCTGTAGAGATGGTAGATTGCTGAGCATGTACAGCTCTCGACTTCGCGCGTGGTTAGTGTGCGCAGCGCTGGTGGTGATGGCGCTGGCCGGGCCCGGGATGATGCAGGCTCAGACGGCCGCAGCGGCTCCGGCTGCGGCGCAGGCGGGACCGCAGCAGTTCTATCTGCGGCTGACCTTCCCGCGGCCGACGTTTGCCAAGGACATGACGCCGACGGAGCGTGCACAGATGCAGCAACACGCCGCGTATTGGGCGGAACAGTTCAAGACCGGGAAGGTGCTGCTCCTCGGACCGGTGATGGACCCGAGCGGCGCGTTCGGCGTCGTGGTGGTGGAGTGCACCGAGGCAGAGGCACACGCGATGGCTGATGGAGATCCGACGGTGAAGTCAGGCATGAATAAGTTTGATGTGATGCCCATACGCGTCTTCATGCACAAGTAGGATTCGCAGCGCACGTCAGGTTGTTGCGACGCTTTGGACGATGCCTTTCGCGCGGAGGCCGGCTTCGATCTCAGCAAAGTAGTCTTTGACGGCGCCCTGGGTGCGGATCCAGTCGATGTAACGGGCAATCCCCTGCTCTATCGTGACCGACGGCTCATAGCCCATCGTGCGGGCGCGGGTGATGTCGGAGATGAGCGAGCGAATCTCGCCGGGACGAAACTCGCCGCGTGCGAGCGGCTCGATCCGGATGTTGAGTTGCTCGGCGATGATGCGCGCGAGGTCGCGGACAGATGTGGCGCGGCCGGAGCCGACGTTGACGGGGAGGCCGTCAAGCTTGTCGCTTTCTGCGGCGAGCAAATTTGCGCGCGCGATGTCTTCGACGAAGCAGAGGTCGCGGGTCTGGTTGCCGTCTTCGTAAAGAATGGGCGGCTGGTTGTTGAGCAGTCGCGTGCAGAAGATGGCGATGACGCCGGTGTACGGATTGAAAAGCGACTGGCGCGGACCGTAGGTGCAGGAGTAGCGCAGCGCGACCGTGGGAATGCCGGTCTGCTTGCCCCAGAGAAGGACGAGCCGTTCCTGATCGACTTTTGTCAGCGCGTAAACGGTCTCGCCACCGCCGGGTGTGGACTCCGGTGTCGGGACGGAAGTCGTGGGCTTGTTGCAGAGCGGGCAGTGGACGGCGAAGTCGCCGCGGCGGAGCTGGTCGACGGGGCGGATGTGAGGCACCACCTGACCATGTGCCGGGCAGAGCGCGGCGCCTTCGGAGTAGACCGCCTGCGAGCTGGCGACGAGAACTTTCCTGATAGGAAGCTTGTGGTCGCGAATGAGCTCGAGCATCTGCGCGGTGCCGAAGCTGTTGACGAGGACGTACTTCGCCATCTCCGGCATGTAGCCGCCGTAGGCTGCTTCGTGAAAGACGACGTCGATGTCCTCGAGCGCGGCGAGCATCGTGGCGGCATCCTGCACGTTGCCGTGGACGAACTCAGCAGCGGGGTTGATCCACCCGGGGCGGCCGAGCTTGTGGGTGTTGGGCTCGAGGTTGTCGAGGATGCGGACGCGCCAGCCTTCGCGGAGGAGAAGATCAGCGATGTGCGAGCCGATGAGACCCGCCCCTCCGGTGACGAGCGCGCGCTTCTGGTGAGCAGCCATGATGGCTATGCTAACGGTTCGGCTGAAGCCGCCGCGGTTACTCGTCGTCCATGTCGGCTGCGTCGATAGAGGCGCCTGCGGGCACGGGCTGGGCGACGGGCTGGCCATCGCGCTTGTAGACAGTGCCGTTCTTCATCACCCACTGCACGTGCTCCATCGTGGTGACGTCGCGCAGTGGATCGCCGTTGACGGCAATCATGTCCGCGAGGCAGCCGACGCGCAGGCACCCGGCCGAGCCAGTCATGCTGAGCAGGTCGGCGGCATTGCGCGTGGCGGTAAAGAGCGCGTCGGCGGGCGTCATGCCGGCGGAGACCAGCAGCGCGAATTCATGCGCGTTGGTGCCGCGCGAGGTGTCGGTGCCGAACGCAATCTTGACGCCGGCCTTGTAAGCGCCGCCGAGCATGCCCTTCATCAGCGGAGTGACCTCGAGTGCCTTCTGCGCCGCGGAAGGATTGAGCTGGTCGGGGTGGTGCAGTGCTAGCTCATGCACCTGGTCGGCGACGAGCAGCGTAGGTACGAGGTAGGTGCCGTGCTCCTTCATCAGGCGGAAGCTCTCAGCATCGGCATAAGTGCCATGCTCGATGGAGTCGACGCCGTTGCGGACTGCGGAGTCAATCGCCGCCTTGCCATGCGCGTGTGCGGCGACCTTGAGCCCGAGGTTATGAGCGGTGTCGATAGCGGACTTGATCTCCGCATCGGTCATCGTCTGCACCTTGGGGTCGTCGCCGATAGAGAGCACGCCGCCGGAGGGCATGATCTTGATAATTTCGGCACCGCGCCGGCGATGCTCGCGGACTTCTTTGGCGAACTCTTCGGGGCCGTCGGCGACCGAGCCGCCCCAGGTGCGGCTGGTCCATGCGGGGTCGATGCCGTTGCGCGGATCGCTGTGGCCGCCCGTGACGGAGAGGGGTTCGAGCGAGACGACGATGCGCGGGCCCGGAATCCAGCCGCGATCGATGTCACGCTTGAGCGCAAGATCGACGCCGCCAGTTGAGCCCATGTTGCGCACGGTCGTGAAGCCCTCGAGCAACAGCTTACGAGCCATGGCAGCCGTACCGATGGCCGTCTCAAGTTCGGAAATGGTGAGGCGCGACTGGAATACATTCATGCCGAGCGACGGCGAGCCGCCCATGTGCTTATGCACGTCAATGAGGCCGGGCATGAGGGTCTGGTCGCAGAGCTCGATAACCTCGGCGCCGGGCGCGGTGGTTGTGCCGGAAGCAACCGAGGTGATGCGGCCGTTGGTCACCGTGACGGTCATCGGGCCCGTGAGCTTGTCGGAGGCGCCGTCGAACATGTGCGCAGCATGAACCACGATGACCTTGGGCGTGGGCGGGTGCGCCGCCGCGGTTTGCCCCAGAGCAGAGGTGACACAAAACGCGAGCAGAGGCAGGACAGCGGTCACAGAACGCGGCACGGCAATCTCCTGATGTCAGATGGCACGGGAAAACTTGCCTCCGAGCATACAGCAGAGCGCTGTGCGGTTCGCTACGTTTGGATCGCAGCTTTAATCGCCGGCACACCAACGAGTCCTTGCTTGAGCGGACCCTCCGTCTGCATGGCTTTGAGTATCTGGGAGGCGATCGCGGCGTCCGCGCGCGCGGCGCCGTCAATCTGCACGGGAAAGAGGATGGCGATCTGAAGACTGTCGTCAACCATGCGCAGACGTGAATCGACGCGCGGCGGGTCGACAGCCGCACCGATCCAGCTTTCGATCTGATGCTGCTGCGCCTCGATCGCGGACTTGTACGTCTGGTACACGCCCTCGATGATGCTGCAGAGCGCGTTGCTGACGGCTTCAGTATCGGCGTCAGGCTTAAGCTTTGCGGTGAGCTCGTGCCATGCGTACTCGGTGCCCGGGAGCTGCTTGTAGAGCGGCGTGCCGGTCTGAAACAGCACGGAGTTCGCGAAGACGGCGACGCGACCAGTGGAGTGCAGTTCCGTGCCCGAGCCGACGAGCTCCATCATGTAGAAGCGCGCGATGCCAACCTCGATGACGGTTCCGGTAACACCGGCGACCGTGATGCGGTCACCGACGCGAACGCCATAGCGGCCGATGATGAAGAAGTACGCCGCGACCGAGAGCAGGATCGTCTGCAAGCCCACCGCAATGCCCGCCGTGAGAAAGCCCGCGAAGGTAGCCAACGAACTGAACTGTGTGATGAAACCGAAGATGACGATCAGGCCGCCGAGGAAGCCGACGACGACGCGGCGGACAAGAAGGAGCTGACGCCGACGGCGGAGATCGGCCACGTAACGCACGGTAGCGCGGTTCCATATCTGGCCGACGACCGCGAGCAGCAGTAGAGCCACCGCGATCAGCGCCACTCGGATAAGGAGCGAGCGCAGAATCGCTTTGTACTCCTCCTGCACTGCGATGCGCCAACTCGAAAGCGTGCCGCGCTCTTGTTCAAGGAGCAACACCTCCTGGCTTAGCGGAAGCATCGCGTCGGAGAGCACACGGAAGGTGGACGCTAACTCGTCAAACTGTTTGCGCGTGGCGAGGATGTCCTGCGTATCGTTGGTCGGCGTGGCCTTGAGATCCACTGTTTGCTGGCTGAGAGTCTGGCCCTGCTTGAACAATCTGCTCAGCACGTTGGTGAACGGGTCGCGCAGATTGTGGGCCTGGTTGCGGAGGCGATCGGTTTCGGCGATCTGCTCGTCGATCGAGCGCCGTACCGACAGCAGATCAAACAGCACGGATCCCTGCGTGACGATGCCGGCGTGCTCCATGGCTGCGAGATTCTCCAGCGGCGGGGCCGTGATCGATTTGCCGGTTCCAGCGTTAAGCTCCGGGGCCGAGTTCGCAAGGCGCTCGATATCCCCAATGAGACCGGTACGCCCACCCTGTGTGTCGGTGAACTTGGCGACGCGGTTCAGTGCGTCGAGTGTGGCCTGAAGGAGCTTGAACTCTCCGTCAATCTGCTCCTGCCTCTGCAGCAGCGGCGGACGCGTTTTCGCATTGGAGTGAGCGATTGCCGCATCGTTGGCAACGTCCACGGCCTGCAGCGCGGCAATCTGGCTGAGGATACGAGCGCGTGCTGCGGCTAGCCGCTGACTTTCAGGCTGCGTACCGGTTGTGTCCTGAACCTCGGGCGTGCCGTTGGCAGGCACGTTCACGCGCGTGAGCAGAACTGCCTCATTACGAGCGGACTGAAACGCAAGCTGCGCGATCTGGGTGGCCTGCGCCTTCGACTGCTCCGCGTAAAGGATGTCGCTTGGCTCGCCCGCCTTCTGAATCTTCGTGGTGGCCGCGCGATAGAAACGGAGAACCTCAGTGAGGTGCTGAAGGATCGCCTGGCTCTGCGCTTTCACATCGATGTTGATGCCGTTCAAGGGCGGCAGACGGGCGATCTGCTGCTCAAGCGTGAGATCTGGCGCGGCATGCGCCTGAGCAGCATGCGCCGATGAGGAAGTGCTGGCCGCAGAAGCACCTTGGGCGGGCGCCGGCTGTGCGCCGTTGCCCGGCGCAGGTTGAGGAGCGCTCGCGGGCGGGGCTTGACCTGCGGCAGCCTGTTGCGGCGCACCCGCCTTCGCGGAGATGGAAGCTCCGGGCTGCGCTGACAAAGCAGGCGCAAGCAACAGAACAGTGAGTACCGTGACGAGCAGAGAGCTCAAAGGCGAAAACCGTGCGGTGCGAGAAATCATCAGGTGTTTAGACGCAGGAAACTGTGTCCTGGAAAGGATGGATGGTGCGGACGACTGGATGTTGCTGAAGAGAAAAAGAAAGCCCCGCGCCTCTTGTAAGCAGCGCCGGGCCTTGTGAGATTTGCGGCATCGACTAGATGTCGAGGTTCTTGACGTCGAGAGCATTCTCTTCGATGAACTTGCGGCGGGCCTCGACGTCTTCGCCCATGAGCGTGGTGAAGATCTCCTCCGTGGCGGCGATGTCCTCGAGCTTGACCTGCAGCAGCGTGCGGCGGGCGGGATCCATCGTGGTCTCCCAGAGCTGCGGCGCAGTCATCTCGCCGAGGCCCTTGTAGCGCTGCACCTGGTACTCCTTGCGGCCCTGTTCGATGACGTACTCGAAGACCTCGCGCGGAGATTTTTTCTCGACGGGATCCTGCGAGACCTTTGCGTTGCGCTTGGCGGGCTTGGCAGGGGCCGGTGCAGCGCCGACGTCGACTGCGCCTTCGAGTTCGACCTCTTCGGTGTTCTCGAGATCATGTTCGGCCTGCTCTTCGGCGGTCTTCGAGGCCGCGACAGTTTCCTTACCGGCGTACTCGATGAGGAACGGCCCGTGGAGCGCTTCGCCGAGCTGCGCCTGTTTGGCGAGAAGCTGGCGAGACTCCGGTGCCGCGGCGAGCGTCCAGTCGATGCGGCGGACAGCACCCTGCGCGTCGGTGAAGGAGACGGAGTACGTCTGGTGCTCCTCATCGCGCTCGACCTCGGAGACAGCCTTGAACTGGTAGGGCTTGACGAGTTCGGTGAGCCGCGCGCGCATCTTCTTCAGCTTGTCCGGCGATTCGAAATCGGTGCGGCGAACGGAGTCTTTGCCCTCGTTGGCGAAGATCTCGGCGAAGGCCTGCACGACCTCTTCGTTGCGCAGTTTCTTGGCGACCTTGTCGAAGTGGCCGAGGTAGTCGTTGAGCTGCGACATGTACTTCGTCAGCTCCTTGCCCTCGAGCCGGGCGCCGGCGTCGCCATAACGAATGACCATCCCGTCAGCCGCGCGCTTGATCATGACGGTCACGTACTCGCGGTCGTCCTTGATGTACTGCTCGAACTTGCCCTTCTTGATGCGGTAGAGCGGCGGTTGCGCGATGTAGACGTTGCCGCGCTTGATGAGCTCGCCCATGTGGCGGAAGAAGAACGTGAGCAGAAGCGTGCGGATGTGCGAACCGTCGACGTCGGCATCGGTCATCAGAATGGTTTTGCCGTAGCGCAGCTTCGCGATGTCGAAATCGTCCTTGCCAATGCCGGTGCCGAGCGCCGTGATCATCGCGCGGATTTCTTCATGGCCGAGCATCTTGTCGTAGCGTGCCTTCTCGACGTTGAGGATCTTGCCCTTCAGCGGAAGAATCGCCTGGAACTTTCGATCGCGTCCCTGCTTGGCGGTACCGCCGGCCGACTCACCCTCGACGAGGTAGAGCTCGCACATCTCGGGACGGCGCTCGGAGCAGTCGGCGAGCTTGCCGGGCAGGCCGCCGCCATCGAGTGCGCCCTTGCGGCGGGTGAGATCGCGGGCCTTGCGTGCAGCCTCACGAGCGCGGGCAGCGTCGATGGCCTTGGAGATAATCTTGCGCGCAACGGGCGGGTTCTGCTCAAGGAACGCGCCGAGGCGTTCGTTGATGAAGGCCTGCACGTCACCCGCGACGTCGGAGTTCAGCTTGCCCTTGGTCTGTCCTTCGAACTGCGGCTGCGGCAGCTTGACGCTGATCACCGCGACGAGACCTTCGCGAACGTCGTCGCCGGAGAGGTTCTCCTTGACGTCTTTGAAAAGCCCCATGGACTGGCCGATGGCATTGATGGTGCGCGTGAGCGCGGTGCGGAAGCCGGAGAGATGCGTGCCGCCGTCGACCGTATTGATGTTGTTCGCGAAGCTGAAGACCGTCTCGGAATAGGAGTCGTTGTACTGCAGCGCGATCTCCATCACGAGCGAGCCCTTCTCGGCTTCCATGTAGATGGGCTTATCGTGCAGCACCTGCTTGCCCTTGTTGAGGTGCTTGATGAAGCCGGCGATGCCGTCGTTGTACTTGAAGCTCTGGGTCTTGAACTCGCCGCTCTTGGCGTCGGTGGCGCGCTCGTCGGTGAGCGTGATCTCGATGCCCTTATTGAGGAAGGCAAGCTGGCGAAGTCGCTGCGCCAGCGTGTCGTAGTTGTACTCGGTGACGGTGAAGATGCTGCGGTCGGGAAGGAAGTGGACCTTGGTGCCGCGGCGCTTGGACGGACCCATCTTGCGCAGTTCGCTGACGGGATCGCCCTTCGAATAGTCCTGCTCCCAGGCGAAGTCGTCGCGCCATATCTCGACGTCGAACTCTTCGCTCAGCGCGTTGACGCAGGAGACGCCGACGCCGTGCAGACCGCCGGAGACTTTGTAATTGCTCGCGTCAAACTTGCCGCCAGCATGAAGCTTGGTAAGAACGACCTGCACGGCGGGCATCGTCTCGCCGGTGGGCAGCGTCTTGTTGTCGACCGGGATCCCGCGGCCGTCATCGACGACGGTGATCGAGTTGTCCGCGTGGATAGTGCAGTCGATGCGCGTGGCATAGCCCGCGAGCGCCTCGTCAACGGAGTTGTCGACGACCTCATACACCAGGTGATGCAGGCCCATGTCGCCCGTAGAACCGATGTACATCGCCGGGCGAAGACGGACGGCCGCGAGGCCTTCTAGCACCGTGATGTTTTCGCCCGTGTAGTTGTTGCCGGCAGGAGGCGGCGGCGGCGTGGACGGGGAGGATGTCGAGGTTCCAGCGGCAACGTTTTCAGGCACGAAGTAAGGCTCCAGTCAGGACCGGGAGCAGAGGTGCTCGGAGCACTCGCAAACCCCTGTGAATACAGGGGATTTTGCAATCTCTCCCGTTCTCAAAGTATACCACGCCGGAGGCCTTTCCGGGCGGCGCTGGACAGACCCGGGAAGGGCTCTCAAGCGATACCTCCGAAGGCGAAATTCTGGCGAATCTTCAAGGGTTATTTGGAGGACGGATTGCGGGCTCGGCGCTCCAGCCGAAACAGTGCTGCCGGCGGTAATCCCTTGTGCGGCGGCAGCAGGACGCGACGCAGAACGAGCATGGGTGCGTGACCCTTGGGCGGTTTCGACCCGTTCGCACCCCCACGTGTGTCTTCAACAGGAGAGATGCGTTACCAGACTCTGCAGGTTGGGGCGTGGACCATCGGCTGGCCGGCTTTGCAGCTGAAGGCCTTCTGGAATTCGGGCATGTTGGAGACGACGCCGTTGACACGCGCGAAACCCGGCGAGTGCGGGTTCGTGACGGCAGAAACGCGGAGATTCTCCGGACGCTCGTTCTCGCAGGCCCACTGAGCCATGCCGATGAAGTAACGCTGATCCGGCGTGAACCCGTCGATGTTCTGAAGCTGCTTGCCCTGCTCCTGCCGCTGCCACGCAATGTAGGCGAGGAGCGTGCCGCCGAGATCGGCGACATCTTCACCGCTGGTCAGCTTCGAGTTGATGTGGATGTCGTCCACGATGATGTACTGCGCGTATTGATCCCGGACGCAGTTGATGCGGTCCTCGAAGCCCTTGGCGTCTGCGGGTGTCCACCAGTCGCGCAGGTTGCCCTTGGCGTCGAACTGCCGGCCCTCGTCGTCGAAGGCGTGCGTAAGCTCATGCCCGATGGTGGAACCGGTGTTTCCATAGTTGGGCGCGTCGTCCAGCTTCGGATCGTAGAGCGGCGGCTGCAGGACGCCCGCGGGGAAGTTGATGTCATTCATCTGCGGGTTGAAGTAGGCGTTGACCGTCGGCGGTGTCATGCCCCACTCGTTCAGATCGACAGGCTTGCCAAGCTTGTTCCACTCGCGCGCGTCTTCGAAGCGGTAGGCGCGGAGGACATCGCCGAAGTAGTCGTCGCGCTTCACCTCCAGAGTAGAGTAGTCGCGCCAGTGGTCGGGGTAGCCGATCTTGTTGCGGATGGCGTGGAGCTTTCGCAGCGCCTCGGCCTTGGTCTCAGGGCTCATCCAGTCGAGGCCCTTGATCTCGTCGCCCATCGCAGTCTCGATCTGCTCCGTCATGAGCTGCGTCTTCTCTTTCATCTGCGGTGAGAAGGTGCGGGCGACGAACTCCTGCCCGAGCGCCTCGCCGAGCGAACGGTCGACGGCGCGCACGCAGGTCTTCCAGCGCGGCGGCTCGACCGCAACACCGCGAAGGGTCTTCGAGTAGAAGTCGAAGTTGGCCTGCTCGATGTTGTGCGCGAGGAAGGGCGCGGTGGCGGAGATGAGGTGGAAGCGCAGGTAGGCCTTCAGCACGTCGAGCGGCTCGTTGGTGAGCTCCGTCTGAACAGCCTTCATGAACTCCGGTTGCGAGACATTGAGCTTCGCCACATTCGGAGCGCCCTGCACCGTGAAGTAGTGCGGCCAGTCGATGGAAGGCGTGAGCTGCGAGAGCTCTGCAACGGTCATGAGGTGATAGGTCTTGTGCGGATCGCGGCGTTCGACGCGTGTAAGCGAAGCCTTGGCGAGCGCTGTCTCGATGCGCACGATGGCGTCGGCATCAGCCTTGGCTTTGTCAGCAGATTCGCCGGAGAGCACGAGCATCTGTTGCACGTAGGCGAGGTATTGATCCCGTAGCTTGACACTGCGCGGATCCGTCTTGAGGTAGTAGTCGCGATCGGGAAGGCCGAGACCGCCGGTGCGAAGCTCCACGATCATCAGCGAAGAATCGACCGCATCCTGACCTGTGGAAGAACCGAAGAAGAAACTGCCAGGCTCGAGATGGTGCAGCGGTGTGATGGCGGCGACGAGCTCTTCGCGGGTCTTTAGCGAGTCGATGTGCGCGAAGCCGGGCTCGATGGGCTTGAGGCCGGCGGCGTCGATGGCCGCCGTGTTCATGCACGCCTGAAAGTAATCGCCGACCTTCTGCTGCACGGGCGTGCGGTTGGCAGCCTTGGCGTCGGCCTCAAGAATGCCCCAGAGAAACTGCTGGTTCTCATTGGCAAGCTTGGCGTAGACGCTCCACGAAGCCTGATCGGCAGGGATGGGGTTGTTCTTCATCCAGCCGCCGCAGGTGAACTTGTAGAAGTCGGCGCAGGGGTCGACAGAGCGGTCCATGCTCGTGAGATCGAGCGACGGAGAGTATGGCATCTGCTCGAGCGGCTGGACGGAGGGCGCGGGCACGGCCTGCTGTGCGAGAGCGAGCGGAGCAACAGAGAGGACTGCGGCCGCGACGGCGGCGAACGGCTTCATCAGCATGCAAATCTCCTGTGCGAGTCATCGTACATGGACTCGACAGGAGATCGCTCTAGTTTGTTGCGAGCGCCGGAGGCGGATAATACGGAAGCTTCTGCTGCTCCTGGTTGGCGCGCTTGACGGTGATGTCGTCGAAGAGAATCGACGGAACGATGGCAGTCTGAGGGACGGGCGCGATGGACTGCGCGACCCACGGCTTGCCACCGGCGGCAATGATGTCGGCACGCAGCGCGCGCTGATCGAGATCGTCGAACGCCGCGCCGCGCACGAGCGTGCGCTTGCCATCAGGTGAGATGCGGTAGAGCACACGCGGCATCAGCTCTCCACCACCCAGGGTCTCGACCTCATAGACGTTCTTGTTCTTCTCCTTGGCCAGCGAAACAAGTTTGGCGCGCATCTGTTCCGCGGTGAGGTTCTGTGTCGACTTGACGATCACAACGCCCGCTCGCGAGTGCGCTGCCTGCGCCGGAATCGCACGGCCGTGACCGTCGGACGCCGGGAAGTCTTTCACGGGCTCGCGGCCGATGTCGTAATTAACCAGCTCGCCGTCCTTCACCAGGGTGACCGGAGCGACGGGGGTCCCTTCGTCATCGACGCTATAAGCGCCGAGGAGCGACTGCCCTCCGAACGTTCGCAGTGTGGGGTCATCGATGACCGAGATGTAGTTCGGCAGCACAAGACTGTGCAGGCTGGACTGGTACGCTCCCTGCGTGCGCGCGGTGGTACCGATCTCCGGGCGGTCGGCCTCGATGTTCGGAACGAAGAGACGATTGATGACATCGGCCGCGGCGTCCCCGGAAAAGAGCACGGGCCCGTGATAATCATCGGCGTCGACGACCGGCGCATGACGCAGCTCGTTGTAGCTGAGCAAATTATTGATGACGCGCTGACGCATCGCCGGCCATGCCTCGAGGCCTGCAGCGCTGGTCGCGCTTGTACCGTTGTCGCGGCTGAGTTGCATCCCGTCGGCCGCCTGGCCACCGACGCTGATCATCTGCTGGTAGCCGGCGTAGCCGTGTCGCAACATCGTGTCGTCGGTGTTGACGAGGTAGCGATTGACGGCGATGGCCGAGATATTCGCGCTCGAAACCTGTACATCCGCAGCGAAGGACTTGACCGCGGCATCGCTGGCGAAGAGGCCGCTGGCTTCCACGATGCGGCGCTTCCACTCCGTGCGGTCGAGATCAATCGCGACCAGCGGCTCGATGCGGGTGACTGGCTTGGCCGGCGAGAAATCGTTCGCCGTCGGTGGCGTCTGGAACTGCTTCAGCGCGGCCTGCTTGGCAGCGTAGGCGCGCAGGGCGTTCTTGTAAGCCTCGTCCGTTGCGCTCCAGAGCGCGAAGCGCAGCGCGTTCGAATCATTGTCAGTGGGCGCAAGCTCCACCGCGCCATCGCCGCGCGAAGAGCTCGAGTCCGTTGTGTAGTCGCCGACTCGAACCTCGACGCGCACAGCGCGCTGATGGTTCTCGCTCTCGCGAGTGAGCGCACCGTAGTTCGCCACCGCCTCGTAGGTCTGAACGTCATCAAGCCGGTACTGGATAAAGTACGGCCTCTGCATGCCGGGCAGCACGAGAAGCTGCTGCTCGCGCGTGAGCTCTTCCTTCATGGCATTGAGGAGCGGGTCGGAGTCAGCCGTGTGCTTCGTCGCGGGTGCAGCGTTGTGCTGCGCGATCAAAGGGGAGGCAACGAAAGCGGCGGCGAGAAACAGCGGCATCGTGCGCATCAGTTGCCGCCCTTCTGCGAAGCCGCAGGTCGTGGCTTTTCGTCGATCGGCGGTGGCGGAACGATCGGGGGCCTTGCTGTGCCCTGCGCCTGGCGCTGCGTCTCAATCTCGCTGACGAGCATCGCCGGAGCGACGGCACTCACCGGGATCGTGCCCGACTCTGCGCCGCATTCGCCGTTGAAGATGTCCTGCTTGTCACCGGTTGCGATGATGCGGCTGAGCGCGGCCAGCGGTGTGCCGACAATCGAGACACCGCGCACCAGCTCGTCTGGCCGCCCATCGACATACACGCGATACACGACCAGCGGAATCACCTGGAACGCCTGCGGCGAGCGCCGCGTGGTGACGGCGAAGCCGGAACTGATGTCCTCGAAGAACAGACCGTACGCCCTGCCCTGCTTCTTCGCCTCGGCCTTCAGCATCTCGCGCAGTTCAGAGTCCGGCACGGTCTTGGTCGACGTCACGATGAGGTTGCCCTGGCGGCCGGTCGGCATTCTGCCGGTCTGTGCGCGGCCGTGGCCGTTCGACTCCGCAAAGCTCGCGATCGGCTGGCGCGACATCAGGAAGTCTTTCAGGACGCCGTTATTGACCAGGTCCACACGCTCGGCCGGCTGGCCTTCGTCGTCGAAGAGATAGTGGCCGCTGAGCGCGGAGCCGTTAATCTCCGTGAGCGTCGGGTCGTCGACGACCGAGAGGAAGCTGGGCAGGATAGGCTTGCCGAGCATCTTCGTGAAGGTCTGGCCTTCTTCGTCGCCGCGCTGGCGCTGGCCCTCGAGGCGATGGCCGAGAACCTCGTGGAAGAACACGGCGGCGGCGCGACCGGAGAGAATCGCCGGCCCGTTGTAGGGTTCGGTGATCGGCGCGGTGCGCAGGTCGTCGAGGTTCTTCGCCATCGCTTCAGTCTTGGCAAGAATGGACGCCTGGTCAGGCAGCTTTCCATCGGCGTCCGATTCGAACGTCTCCGCGCGGAACAAATCCATGCCATCCTTCGCGCGTGTCCGCGCAAGAACGATGAGACGCGCCACCTGCGCGGGTGCCGCAATGCGCGTGCCCTCGCTCGAGACGAAGTAGTCGGTCTCGTGCGCGACCTGCAGAATCACCATGTCGTAGAGGATGTTCTCGTGATTGCGGAAGACGGCGCTGATGGAGCGCAGGCGATCGGCCCACGCTGCGCGGTCGATCTCGAGCGTCGTCGCCGAAGCGAGCACATCATCGATTGGCTTCTGCGCGGAGAAGTCCGCGGAGGTGTCCTCCTCTTTCGCACGAACCTGCTGCTCCGTCTTCACCTTCTCCAGTGCGTCGAGCGCCTTGCCGTAACCGCGATTGGTCGCGAACCACAGCGTGCGCTCGATGGCGGCACGATTGTCGCCGAGCGGCAGAGGCAGCGTCGTAAGCGCGCTGGTGCGGTGGTCGCCATGGGTGTTGTCCAACCCCGGCGTACCCAGGCGCACCTGCACATCCGCTACACGGTTATGCGTTGCGGTGGAGTTCGTAAGAGCGCCGAACTGCGCCGTGATGGTGACGTTCTGGCTGTCGGCAACCGAGTAGCTGACGAAGTAGGGCTTGATCGCAGGCACCTTGGAGGTGGCCGCAGCTACCGAACCCAACGACGACATCGCCCGTTGCATCTCGGCTTGCATCGCGTCCAGCAGAACCGTGTCGGCCGCCGGCGCGGAGGGATCTCTTACCGGCAGCTTGACTTCCTTGCCGGACGAGGCAGCCAGCAGAGGAGACGCTGCCAATAGAAGCGCAAGGATGGCTGTTGAGCCGCGAAGAGATTTTACGGTGCGGCCCGAAACCGACGAGAGAGGGACGTTCAACGAAGCGGAGTTCAACGGGGACCAATCTGAAGCAAAGGTGTTTTCAAGTGTACTTGACGAGACAACAGACTGGCGGGAGCACAAAGAGCTTGCATGCGACCAACAGGTGCGGGAGACTCGGAGCACGATTAGAGCGGTCCCATCGGATTGCCGTGGAAGGAGTTGCATGCTGCTGAGACGTTGGTTGATGGTGATTTGCCTCATGTGCCCGCTGCTTGTCACAGGCTGCTCTCGCGAGACGACAGCCGAGCGCTCGGCGAATGAACACGCAGCGCAGCAGATTGCCGCCGCGCCTGTCCACGGCAATCTGCCCGACTACTCGCTGCCACCCGACAAACTGGCGAAGGCGCAGCATCTCGCCGGCGTGCATGTGACGATGCACTTCGCCGATGAGGTCTGGGGCATCGTTCAGATTGTGCTGCTGCTGTGGCTGGGCGTCATTGCATGGATGCGCGATCGTGCTGTTCGGGCGGGACGCAATCGTTGGCTGCAAGGGTATGTGTTTCTGCTGCTCTTTCTTGTTCTGACGACGCTGCTGGAGCTTCCGCTCGACCTCTATTCACACCATCTCTCGCTGAAGTACGGCCTGTCCGTGCAGAGCTGGGCGAGCTGGTTCGGCGATCTCGGCAAAGAGTTTCTGCTCGAGTGGATCATCGGTGGCCTGTTGCTGATGCTGCTGTTCTGGGTGATCCGCAAGCTGCCGCGGCGGTGGTGGCTGCTGTTCTGGGTCTTCACCATTCCCATCACGATCTTCGGTATCTTCGCGATGCCTTACATCGAGCCGATCTTCAATCACTATGAGCCGCTCGCAAAGACGCATCCGGAGCTCGTGGCGAGACTCGAACAAGTGGCGCAGAAGGGCCACATGAATATTCCGCCGGAGCGGATGTTCCTGATGAAGGCCTCGGCGAAGACGACGACGCTGAATGCGGACGTAGAAGGTTTCGGGCACTCGAAGCGCGTAGTAGTGTGGGACACCTCGATCACCACGGCTTCACCGGACGAAATTCTCTTCATCTTCGGGCATGAGAGCGGACACTACGTGCTCAAGCACATAGTGCGCGGGCTCGCGCTCAGCTTTGTGGGCAGCTTCATCCTGCTCTACCTCGGCTTCCGGTTCGTGCAGTGGGCGATTGCGCGCTTCGGCGCGCGCTGGAGAATTCCATCGCAGGAAGACTGGGGAGCGCTGGCGGTGCTCCTCCTGGCGTTCAGCATCTTCAGCGCTGTTGACCGAGCCTGTGACAAGTGCAGTCAGCCGCAACCAGGAACACGCAGCCGATGTGTACGGGCAGGAGGCGATTCACGGGATCGTCGCCGACCCGCAGGCCACGGCGAAGGGCGCCTTCGATGTGCTCGGCGAAACCGGCCTCTCCGATCCGAACCCAAGCCGGTTCGTAGAGTTCTGGTCATATGATCATCCGGCAAACGGACGGCGCGCAGCCTTCGCAGCAGCTTACAACCCATGGGCGCCGGGCATGGAACCGAAGTATTTCAAGAAGTGATAGAGCGCGAGATATCGAGATGCGAGAGAGCAAGCTGAAAATCGCATCTCGAATCTCGTATCTTTCCCCTAAATTCGCATCTCGCTTCTCGAATCTCGTATCTTTCTCCCATGGACTGCCTCTTCTGCAAAATCGCCTCAGGCTCCATTCCAGTCGAGCGACTCTACGAAGACGACCGCGTGCTGGCCTTCCCGGACATCAACCCGCAGGCGCCGACGCATGTGCTGGTGATTCCGAAGCAGCACCTCAGCTCGCATGCGGAGGCTGCAGCCGGCGACACCGATCTTATGGGACATCTGCTCTGGGCAGTTGGCGAGGTGGCTCGTGCGAAGAAGCTCGACCGCGGATACCGGCTCGTGATCAATACCGGGCCGGATGGCGGGCAGACGGTCGATCACCTGCATCTGCACCTGCTCGGTGGGCGGCCGATGCATTGGCCACCGGGATGAGCCTGTCAGTTTTACGAGCGCTAATACCCGACGAGTAACAGCTAAAGTAGGGGTTGAGGCAGGTGTTAACTCCCGTGGTTCGTCCGAGATGTTGACCGTTGAGTAACAGCTGAAGTGACGGTTGAGGGTGGGGTTAACTCCTATGGTTCCACGTGGAACGCATCGACAGGCCAGCGGTGCCCATCGAATAGCGAGAGCGTTTGGGAGGTGCTATGGCGATCGCGGGAACACACAAGGAACCGATTCCAGCTCCGTTGCATGACGTAATCATGCCGGAGAGTGGGTGGGATGCGGATCAGCGGGAGTCGGCGGTGTTTGCCGGGGGCTGTTTCTGGGGCGTGCAGTCGGTCTTTCAACGGGTGAAAGGTGTTGAAAAGACGACAGTTGGCTACTCTGGCGGAGCGCAATATACGGCCGACTACAGGACCGTTTGCTCAGGCGAGACGGGGCATGCGGAAGCGATTGAGATCGTTTTTAACCCGGAAAAAGTGAGTTTTGGAACGCTTTTGAGGGTCTTTTTTTCGGTGGTTCACGACCCTACCCAGATGAACCGGCAGGGGAACGACATCGGCACGCAGTACCGGTCGGCCATCTTCTATACGGACGAAGAGCAGCGCGAGGTGGCCGAAGCCTATGTGAAACAACTGGACCAGGCGCACATCTTTCCTCGACCCATCGTGACGCAGATCGTGCCCCTGGAACACTTCTTCGCCGGCGAGGAGTACCACCAGGATTATGCGATCAAAAACCCGCAGAATCCGTATATCCAGGTGTGCGATATCCCCAAGATTGCGGAGCTGGAGCGGCAGTTTCCGGCGCTTTTTCAGGACTACCAACCCTGAACCTGAGGACTTCTGCGCTGAAGTTGGCAGATTTAATTCGGGTTAGAGTTGGGCTTGAACCATCCGGGCGCTGGCGCTTTTGCGTCTAATCGCGTTGAAACGCCAACAGAATCAACGGCTTTGCGCCCGAGAATCTGTTTTCGTTGCAAGAGCGAGGACGAACGATGATTCATTTTGAGCGGCGTTGGAGGGGTTTTAAGGCGGTTTTGTGCGCTTTTTGTGCTGTGGAAATGATGGTGGGACCACAGTGGATTTCGGCGCAGGCGCCGGCGGCGGCGCAGCCAGCGGTGATGGGGCAGCAGACGCTGGAGCAGCTCGGGGGGAAGGACAAGCAGACCTCTGACGCGCAGACAGGGCTGGGGCAGAAGACCACGCCGTCGACCACCAAGGATCAGAAGACGGGACAGGACCAGACCTCGGGGACGAAGCCGGCGGGCGCGGCCGAAGAGGCGGCGAGTACAAAAAAGCTGAAGCTTGGGCCGCTGGACCCGGCTCCTCCGCCGACGGGCTTGCCGACGAACCGGCCGGTGATCGGGCTGGCGCTGGGAGGCGGCGGCGCCCTGGGGATCACCGAGGTCGGCGCGCTCCAGTGGCTGGAGGAACACCACGTTCCAGTGGACGTGATTGCGGGCACGAGCATGGGCTCGATTCTGGCGGCTTTGTACTCGACGGGTGTGACACCGGCGTAGATGAAACAGGTGCTGGGTCCGGAGGAGGTGAGCCGGATCTTCCGGATTGCCTCGGCGTACTCGACAAGGAGCTTTCGCCGACGGGAGGATGCGCGAGAGCTTCCGAACGGAGTGGGCATCGGACTGAAGAAGGGCATCTCGCTGCGCAATGCGCTGCTGACGGATGTCGGACTGAATGAACTGCTGGATAAGGAGTTCATTCGCTACAACGATCAGATTGAGTTCAACAATCTGCCGATTCCCTTCCGCTGCCGGTCAACGGACCTGACCGACGCCAAGAGCGTTGTGTTTGTGCGCGGGTCGCTGCAGGATGCCGTGCGGGCATCAGCTTCACTGCCGGGAGTGTTTCAACCGTTTGAGATGAGTGGACACGAGTATGTGGACGGCGCGATTCTGAACAATCTGCCGACTGTGGACCTGAAAGAGATGAAGGCCGATGTGATCATCGCCTTCACCCTGCCGCTGGCCCCGGCGGAAAAGGGGGATCTGGATTCGATCTTTGGCGTGCTGAGCCGCGCGTTTTCGGTGGGCATTGAGGTGAACGAGGAACGCGAGCGCCTGTTAGCCGACATAGTGATCCTGCCGGACATCAGCGGCTTCTCGGCGATCGAGCTACACCAAAACGGTGGAGCTGGCGCAGCGAGGCTACGAGGCAACCGAAGCGCACAAAGCAGAGTTGATGAAGTATGCGCTCCCCGATGATCAATGGGAGGCGTACATGGCGAAGCGGCGGGCTAAGGAGCGGCCACCAGTCGGCTCCGTGCTTGAAGTAAAGGTAAAGGCACCGACACCTCAGGTGGCAGAGGTTGTGCACCGCAAGTTCGATCCGCTGGTGAACAAGCCAGTGGATACCAATAAAGTACAGGCGCTACTGGCAGACGTTCGGTCGGACGGACGCTACAACGCGGACTACACCGTGGGATATGACTCCGCAGGATCGAACCGGCCCATTCTTCTGGTGGATGTAGAGGACAAGAAGACCGGGCCACCTTTCCTGAATATCGGCTTCAACATCCAGGCGCAGACGGGAGGCGTGACACGCGCGACGATCGACGGCATCTTCCTGTACCAGGACCTGGGCGGGTATGGATCGGAGCTGAGAGCAAAGTTCGACCTGGGGTTCCTGACAAACCTCAATGGCGAATACCTCTATCGTTTTTCGCAGAAGGGATACTTCGTCGCGCCACGGGCCAATCTGCGACGCGAGCCTTACTTCGTCTACGCCTCGCCGGATTCGGACACCAGGATCGCAGAGCGGCAGTCGCAGTTCGGGGGATTCGCGGGCGACCTGGGATGGACCGACACCAAGACCCAGGAGCTGCGGCTAGGATGGCAGTTCGAAAACGTCCAGTGGAAAGTGAGCACGGGCTCCGACGGCCTGCCGGACTATGCCAGCAACTCGCAAACCGCGAAACTTCAGTACGTCTATGACTCGCAGAACCGGGCGCTGGTACCGCGCTATGGAGTGAGGGTGACAACAAGCGCGGCATATCTGTACGGCACAGCGAACAGTCCGTCTGCGCCGCAGTTCTTCGCGAACATCGATGGCACACATACATGGGGCGACAAGAATCTTCTTCTGGGGATGATTGAGGGCGCAACCATGCTCGACCGCAATGTTGCGCAGCCCTTCCGGTACACCCTGGGTGGACCGTTACGGCTGGCCTCGCTGTCGATCGACCAATTGCGCGGTACTGACTATTGGCTGGTGACGCCGGGATACCTGAGGAGGATTTACGCGATGCACCCGCCGCTGGGCGGGGGCGTCTACCTGGGCGGATCGTTCGAGGCCGGACAGATGCGCGCGCCGGACGCACCCACCGTCACGCGTGAGGATGTTTACTTCGGCATTGTCGCGGAGACGCCGCTCGGCGTGATTACGGTCGCCCCAGCGATCGGCTTCAATGGAGACCACAAGTTGGTCTTCACGATCGGCAAGTTTTTCTGAGGGCAGTGAAGATAGGGAGTTAGAGAGTTAGGAGTTAGGAGTTAGGAGTTAGAGAGTTAGGAGTTAGGAGTTAGGCCGGCAGTCAAGTCGTCCTTGATGGCTGACGCTGACAATCCTCCGAACTTGCCAGTCTAAGAGGAGCGACTGCCTAACTTCCTAACTCCTCACCCCCTAACTTTTCTACCTTCCGGTGCTGAGGCGGGAGGCGAGCCGCTCCGGCAGGCGGGCGCTGCGAATGGCCTGCTGCGCAGAGGCGACGTCGTAGGGGATGCGATAGAAGGTAACGCGTTCGGCGGCGGTGTCGTAGATGGCGAAGGCTGCGCGCCAGTCGCCGTCGCGGGGCTGGCCGACGGAGCCCGGGTTGATGAGGTGGCGCGTGCCGATTGGGACTTCGATGGAGAAGTGCTCGGCTTCGTTTTCCGAGCTGTAGAGCGGGCGAATCTCCTGCCACTCCGGCGCCTGCTGCGAGAAGGCGCCCTGAACGTGCGTGTGACCGAAGAAGGTGATCTCCGTGGACATGCGCTGGAGCGGCGACCATGCGTCGCGCATGGAGATGATGTAGTGGTCTTCATTGAGCGGCGAGCCGTGAGCGCAGAGAGCGCGCTCTGACGCAAGGATGGGGCCTTGCGGAACGGCGCGCAGCCATTGGAGGTTGTCAGGCGTGAGATGGCGATGGGTCCAGTCGGCCGCTTCGGCGGCTACTGGATTGAAGCCCGCCGAGCTGGTGAGGCCGCAGCAGACGCGGTCGTGATTGCCGCGCACGTTGATGCGCGCGAGCGGGCGGATGGTGTCGATGACCTCGTTGGGATTGGCGCCGTAGCCGACGATGTCGCCGAGGTTCCAGAGCTCGTCGAAGGAGCCGGCAGCGGAGAGTGCAGCCTGAAGGGCCTGAAGATTTCCGTGAACATCGGAGACGACCAGGGCACGCATACGGGAAGGTCAGTCTACTTTACCGCTGCAAGGGTGGCGAGTGGGGAGTCGCGCGGGGTGCGCATGGAGGGAACGGAGCTGAGGAGCTGGCGCGTGTAGTCGTGCTGCGGCGCGGTGAGGACCTGGTGCGTGGTTCCGTGCTCTACGATGCGGCCGTGACGCATGACGAGGATGCGGTCGGCGATCTGGCCGACGACGGCGAGGTCGTGCGAGATGAAGAGCATGGAGAGGCCGTGCTCGCGGCGGAGGCGTTTGAGCAGAGCGATGATCTGCGCCTGCACGGTGACGTCGAGTGCGGTGGTGGGCTCGTCTGCGATGAGCAGGCGCGGGCGATTAATGAGCGCCATCGCGATCATGATGCGCTGGCGCTGGCCGCCGGAGAACTGGTGCGGGTAGTCGTTGAGGCGGCGCTCGGGGTCAGGTAGAGCGACCTCGTGAAGGGCGGCGAGGACGCGTGCGTTGAGTTCGGCGCGCGAGATGCGTGGTGTGTGCGCGAGGACAGCTTCGGCGATCTGATGGCCGACGCGCATGACCGGGTTGAGCGCGGTCATGGGCTCCTGAAAGATCATCGCGAGGGAGCGGCCGCGGTGGGCGCGCATCGAGTCTTCGTTGAGGGCAAGGAGATCTTCGGTTTTGGGGTTTGGCTCGCAGGTGAGTTGCAGACTGCCGGTGATGGTCGCGGTGGGCGGAAGGAGCCGGAGCAGAGCAAGAGACGTTGCGGACTTGCCGGAGCCGGACTCGCCGACAAGGCCAAGGGTCTCGCCGGGCGCGATGTCGAAGGAGATGCCGTGCACGGCCTCGCGCCCGGAGAAGGCGATGCTGAGGTCGCGTACGGCGAGCAGTGGGGCCGGTAAGGCGGGGGATTCAGGAGCCATTCAGCCGAGGATAGCGGATGTGCGGATGTCGCGTGGAGCCGATGGTGGAGTTGCGACATCCAATGCGCATGAGTGGAGCGATTCGTCTGTCGGTGCTGGACCAGTCGCCGGTGCCTGCGGGTGCGACACCTGCGACGGCGCTGGCGAACTCGCTGGATTTGGCACGGCATGTAGACGCGCTGGGGTACACGCGGCTGTGGTACTCGGAGCATCATGCGATGGACCTGCTGGCGTGTACGGCGCCGGAGATCCTGGTGGCGCGGGCGGCGTCGGCGACGGAACGGATTCGTGTGGGGTCGGGCGGTGTGATGCTGCCGCACTACTCGCCGTATAAGGTGGCGGAGGTCTTTCGCACGCTGTATGCGATGTTTCCGGGGCGGATCGATTTGGGGATAGGACGCGCGCCGGGCGGTGGACAGCTGGAGATGCAGGCGCTGCGGCGCACGAGGCAGGGGCCGATGGTCGATGACTTTCCTCAACAGCTTGCCGAGTTGCGGGCGTTTCTTCATCGCGAACGGTTTGCGGCGGATCATCCGTTTGCAAGGCTGCGGGTGGCGCCGGATGCGGAGGGCGCGCCGGACGTTTGGCTGCTGGGGTCGAGCATGTGGTCGAGCGTGACGGCGGCGCAGGAAGGACTGCCGTATGCGTTTGCACACTTCTTTTCAGCGCTGGGGACGAGGCAGGCGATCGAGTACTACATGAGGAACTTTGTGCCGGGGCCGGACCGCAGCGAGCCCGAGGCGACGATTGCGATTGGTGCGATCTGCGCGCCAACGCAGGAGGAGGCGGAGTTTCTGCATGCGTCGGTGCGGCTGCTGCAACGGCGGATTCGCAGAGATGACCGGCGGCCGGTGGCGACTCCGGAAGATGCGCTGCGGGAGTTGGCGGGTGAGCCAGCGGTGCCGAATCCGCTGCTGCCGTTCACGGCAGGGTCGATGGATCAGCCGGAGGCGGAGTTTCCACGGTATGTGGTCGGGACACCGGAGCGTGTGGCCGAAGAATTGACGGCGATTGCACGGGAGTTGGAGATCGGTGAGTTGATTGTGAATACGATTACGCACTCGCATGAGGCGCGGAAGCGGAGTTATGCGCTGCTGGCGGGGGCGATGGGATTGAGTGGTGCGGTTGGATCGGCTGCCGCATAAACTGGAAGCGACATGCCCTTGGACTACGACGTTTTGATTGCCGGCGCGGGGCCGGCGGGATGCGCTGCGGCGTACGATCTGGCGCGCGCGGGGAAGCGCGTGCTGATGCTGGACCGGAGGACGTTTCCGCGGCCCAAGGCATGCGCGTGCGGTCTGACGCGGAAGACGCTGCGGGCGCTGCGGTATTCGGTGGAGCCGGTGTTGGAGCGGGAGTGCCGCGAGGTGGTGCTGCAAGAGGCCGGACCGCAGTTTGCTGAGGGCGTGCGCGTCGCGGACAAGAGCTGCGAGGTGCGGCTGCGGACGCGCAAGGTGATCTGCGCGATGGCGGTGCGCGAAAAGTTTGATGCGTTCTGCCTTCAACAGACGCTGGCCGCGGGTGCGGAGCTGAAGAAGATTGAAAGCGTGGTTGCGGTACGTGAGTCCGCAGCGTGGGTGGAGATCGAGGTCATTGTCGATGGAGCGACCGAGACACTGCGGGCTCCAGTGGCGATTGGCGCGGATGGATCGAACGGGCAGATGCGGCGGCTGGTGGCGGGGCTCGATGCGCAGCGTGATGGAATGCGCGAGGGAACGGCGATCGAGAGCCGTACAGCGGAGTTAGCCGCCGAGCCCGCCTGGTATGCGCGTGGGTTCGCGCTGGAGGCAATGGTTCCCTTTGAAGTTCTGCCGCCGACGCTGCCCGCCGGCGATGGCCCGCACGATCTCGTATTTGACTTTGCGCCGATCGCAGGTGGTTATGGATGGATGTTTCCCGAAGGGCGACCACATCAACGTGGGCGTCGGCGGATTTGTACCGAAGGACGAGGGTGCGGGCTCGGACGAGGTAGTGTGCGAGAGTGTCACGCGCAGCCTGCTCGAGAGCTATACGCGCGAGAAGCTCGGCGTGGAACTGAATGAGGTGCGGGCGCAGGTTTCGGGGCAGCACCTTGGACTGGGTGGGCACGCGTATGTGCCGCGCGGGCGCGTTCTGCTGGCCGGCGATGCGGCGGGGCTGGTCGATCCGCTGACGGGCGAGGGGATCCATTCGGCGATTGTGAGCGGGCAGGCTGCGGCTGGCGCCGTGTTGGCGGGCGCGGAGGCCGATGCAGCGTCGCTCAGCGGAGAGTATGCGAAGAGGCTGAGCGAGCTGCAGGCGATGCTCGCATTTTCCTATGACGCTGCAAGGAGCTTCTATCGCGAGCCGGGACGCGGATTTCGCGTGGTGCGGAAGAGAATCCTGCAGCAGTTAATGCTGAAGACGTATGCGGATGGGCTGCCGTATGCGCAGCTGCTGGCAGGGATACGAGCAATGGCTCGTCAGGTGGCGTGAGGGGTGGGCGTGGGAGTAGGGAGTGAGGAGTTAGGAGTTAGGAGTTAGGAACTTAGGAAGTTAGGGAGTGAGGAGTTAGGGATGCGGAATGCATTGATGTCAATGCATTGGCGTAAACAGCAGTCCCTCAGGGGCTAACGCCTCATTTTTCGCGCACTCTTAGGGGCCGGCTAAAGCCGTCCCTCCCAAAACAGATCAGTTGAACCTGGGCAGGTGTTCGACGTCGGCGGGCGGGACGGGCTCCAGCGGGCCACCGGCCTTGATCCAGGCTTTGAGACCGCCTGTGATCACCTTGGTGGCGCAGTTCTCTTTTTCGAGTTCGCGGGCGACGCGAACGCTGGTGGCGTCGCGGGCGCAGGAACAGTAGAGATAGATCTCGCACTCGGGCGCCATGAACTCGCGCAGAGCCTCGACCTCTTCGCGCAGCCGGTTGGGCTCGACGCGGATGGAGTTCTTGATGCGCTGCGCGGCGGGGTCGTAGTAACCGTGGGAGCGGACATCGGCGATGACGACGACCCTGTCGTTGGACGGCGCCTTCATGCGCTCATTGAGATCTTCGGCGGCGACGCGCTCGATGTTGCTGAAGCGGTTGTCATGCAGTGAGCTGCCAAGCAACCAGAGCACATAGAGCACAATGGCTCCGGTGACTGTGGCCGCTGTGAGGTGGCCGGCACGCACGACCCAACCGATGATGATGCGAAGAAATGGCGCGAAGAGGAAGCCGACCGTGCTCCAGGCGGCGGCGTAGAAGAGGACACCGCAGGCGTCCAGCTTGAGGAAGCGCGCAAAGCGCATGTTGAGGCTGCCGGCCAGCGGAGCGGCGACGGTACCAAGGCCGGGGATGAACTTCGCGAAGAGCAGCGTGCGCGGGCCGCGGCGATAGAAGGACCGTGCGGAGCTGAAGATGCAGGTCTCGGGGTTGAAGCTGAGGCGGCAGAGCCCGGCGAGCAGCCACCATCCGGTGAACTTGCCGCCGAGGTAGAGAATCGTGTCGCCGACAAGCGCGGCGCCGGCGGCACAGAGGATGACTAGCGCCAGGTTCAGAGAGCCGGAGTGCGCGGCGGCGCCAGCGGTGAGAAGGACGATGGAAATGGGCAGGGGGAGTCCACAGGCGGAGAGCAGCAGAAGGGCCGCCGTCGCCGCATATCCATGGTTCTCCACTGCGGCCAGCACGTTCATGCCCCTTGCGTTTCCCCCGAAATGAGTCCTAATGGTTGGATGCGGGTGCAAGCCGCGCGGTCGTGTGGAAGCCGCTAGAACTCGATCCGCAGGCCGAATTGGATCTGGCGCTCGCGGCTAAGGCCTGCAGTGGAAGAAGTTGGGGTGCCGAAGGGAGCGGTGGCGATGCCTTCAGCGGCGACAGTCGCGGCATCCTGGAAGATGAGCGGAGTGGGTGCGCCGGGGGCGGCGGGGGTGCCGACGAGGAAGGCGCGGGTCTCGACGCGGGAGAGGCTCTGGGTGTTGAGAAGGTTGAAGGCCTCGGCGAAGGCGTTGAGACGGACGTGCTCGTGAAGCACGAAGCCGCGGCCGGAACGAAGGTCGACGCGGCTGCGCATGGGCAGGCGGAGGGTGTTGCGGCCGAGGGTGGGGAGGTACGTGGCGCCGCCGGAGCCATTGATGGTGACGCGGCCGCCGGAAAGCGCGTTGCCTCCGAAGAGGACGTAGCTGTATGGTGCGCCGCTGCCGGCGGTGGCGATGGTGGCGAACTGCCAGCCGGAGAATGAGTGGCGCAGGAACTCGGAACCGGTGTGCAGCGAGGAGCGGAGGAGAAGATCGCCGCTGAAGCGGTGGCGGACATCGAGGCTGGAGAGGGATTTGTCGTACGCGTCAGTGAAGGGATCGAACTGGCCGTTTGTGCGTGGAGTGGCGGATAGCTGCGGACCGTAGTCGATGGCGCGGGCGAAGGTGTAGCTGCCGCGGAGTCGCAGGCCGCGGGAGTGGAGACGCGCCTCGGCGTTGAAGGAGTGATACGTGGCGTTGGCGTTCGAGACGAGAGCGCTGATGGGACCGAAGGCTGTCGTGCGGCGCGCCGTGTAGAGCGGGACGGCGAAGGTCTGACCGGAGGAGAGGTCGCGCAGGCCGTCGCCACCCTGCAGGATGAAGGTCGCCGTGGTTGTCGACGGCGCGATGTTGAGGTCGACGCTTTGCGGGAGTTGCGTGGCGATAGACATGGCGTACCCGGCGCGGAGATCGAGAGAGCGGGCGGAGTGCTCGAGCGAGAACGTGGCGCGCTGCACGGCGGGGAGGCGGAAGCGGTTCGAGAAGACGAGCGAGGAAGTTGTCTGGGCCACTGCGCCGGGAGGCATCGTCGTATAGGCGCACGGGTAGCCGAAGCCCTGATTTTCCACTTGCGGGCACGCGGTGATGGTGGAAGGTGTGATGCGGATGCGGCGCGTTGTGGAGGCGAGCGCGGTGTCGGTGAGCACAGCGTTGACGGTGGCGCCGGCGATGCGGCCGTAGAAGACACCGTAGCCGAGACGCGCGGTGAGGATGCGGCCGCGTGCAGGCGACCAGGCGAGTGAGACACGCGGGCCGACGTTGTTGCGGTCTTCGGGAATGACTGATGTTGCGCCAGCGACGGGCGAGTTGATGGCGCTGAGGGCCTGGTCGAGTGCGGGGTTTGGGTTTTGCGGTGGCGGGAGGAGTGTGTAGTCGTAGCGCGCGCCGAGCGTGAGCGACAGTGAGTGCGGGAGGCGGAGAGCGTCTTCGGCGAAGGCTGAGAGTTCGTGGGTTGCGAACCGGGTCGAGGCCGCGCTGAAGCCCTGGGTGTAGCTGCGGAAACAAAAGAGGTGGACGGCGGCGTTGATGCTGGGGCAGGCGCCGTTGGGATAGGCGTGGACGTTGAAGGTGTAGTCGGTGATCCAGTCGACGAGGCCGCCGTCGCGGCCGTTGGTGGTGCCGCTGTCGTAGAGGAAGGTGCCCTCAGCGTTGGTGGCGGCGGCGATGCGGTCGGTGATGCGGCTCCAGTCGGCGCCGAAGGTGAAGAGATGGCGGCCGTGCGACAGGGTGAAGGTGTCGGCGAGTTGGAGGCGGTGCTCGTCGGGGTAGGCGATGCGGCCGATGCTCGAAGGTGTGCCGTAACTGAACCCATTGGGTGCGATAGAGACCTGTGGGGCGAAGCCGCCGACACTGATCGCGGGCTCCTGTGGGAGCGGCGTGTGCGGTGTCTCGAACTCGAGATCGCGGGCGAACTGGCCGCGGAGTTCGTTGGCCGCGAGTGGAGAGAGACGGTAGAGCCAGCGGCCGGTGAGTGCGTCGACATGCAGAATGCTGGCCGCGAGGCTGGCGCGGCCACGAGGGACGACGGCCGCTGACGCGCCGGAACTTGAACCGGTGGGCGAATTGAAACGGTTGCCGATGTAGCCGAGGGTTAGCTGCTGCTTCACGGTGGGGACGAGGTCCATGCGCACGAAGCAAAGAAGACGGGAGGCATTGCGTGACTGTGCCCCGGTGAGGCTGTCGAGAAAGTTGAGCGCGTTGTTGGCGGCGGAGGCTGAGACTCCGCGGTTGGCGAGAAGTGCGAGTTGCTCTGCGGTGAGGGTGTAGAAGCTCGCGGTGGCGGGGGTCGAGACAACCTGGCTGGAACGGATCTGGCTTTCGAGCGAGAGGAAGAGTGATGCGTGCTGCAGCCAAAGATAGGGAGCTCGCGAGAGTGGAAAGCCTGCAGCAGCACCTGCCTGAACGAAGCTGTCGGCAGGCTTGAGGAGTTGCGAGGTGATCGCGCCGTTGTTGTAGTGGGTGACGACGGAGAACGGATTGGTTGCGGCGAAGACGCTCTCGCGAGTGAGTGCGAAGGCGGTGCCGTGAAGGCGCGTGGCTTGTCCGCGCGAGGTGACTGCGATGAGGCCCCCGGCGCTGCCATTCTGCGCGGAGAAGGAGCGCGGCTGGAGTTGGAAGGAGCGCGTGGCGGATTCACCGAAGGTGGCCGAGGTACGCGGGCTTCCGGCGGAGGCGCGTGGGCTCGAGTGGAAGTTCTGGGTGGTCGAGAGGCCATCGAGAAGCGTGGAGTTAGCGGTCGGCGAGAGGCCATTGACGCTCGGTCCGGCGAGACCCAGGTTGGTGGTCTCGCGGGAAGCTTCAGGTGTAGTGGACTCGTCACCGGTGGCTTCGTCGGACGGAGCAGCCGCTAGGGTTGCGTCGTGTGCGGCGGAGTCGAGCTCGGAGAGCTCGGCTGGGTCCAGTGTGGGGAGCTGAAGTCGGCGTGAGGTTGCGGCGCATTCGACTGACCAGAAGGGCAGGAGGCCAGATCGATCTCGGCTTCGGTGATTGTGCCGGAAGAGATGGAGATGCGCTCCGGCGAGCAAGGTCCGGCCTGGAGCGTGTAATCGCCGGGCGCGAGATCAAGCACCGTGAAGGATCCGTCGCGAGCGGTGTTCACGGTCTGCTGCCGAGAGTTGTCGTCGCGGCGGAGGTGCACGTTCGCGGGGACCGGAGAGATGTGTGATGACGTAAAGACACGCCCGCGAAGTGTGCCGTCGACCGGGCTCTGGGCGAGGGCTTGCGGCGCAAGACAGAGACTGAGCGTGAGAGATGCAAGCACGCGCAGCACGGACCGTGCAGCCGAGCGGCGCGGCGAGCGCTTGGAGAGAGATGAAGCAGACGAGCGGCAAAACGGACCCTGCTCCGGAAGAGGCGGAGCTCCTGAAACGCAGCGAGAGAGTGAAACCCGTTGAGCCGCAAGCGGCCAGCGGAAACGACTGGAACGTATCTGAAGGCTAGCCGAGTGGCCGGCCGTTTGGAAATAACCCGACGAGTTACCACGGGTGAGCCCAACGGGGATTAAAATCCTGACACCTCGGGAGAATGTGATGCTCGATCCAGGCCGGCTTACTGCGCTGCTCGTGGCCGTCAGCTTTGCGGCCGGGTTGAATCTGTATGTCACGGTCGCAGTGCTGGGCCTGCTGGGTCGATTTCATGTGTTGCAGCTCCCACCCGGGCTGTCGGCGCTCGATCAGACCTGGGTGATTGCGCTGGCGATCGTGTTGAGCTTGATTGAGGCGTTCGCGGACAAGATTCCGTACTTCGACCTGGCCTGGAACGCGGTGCACACGTTTATCCGTGTGCCGGCGGCGGCGGTCCTGGCCTATCAGGCGGGGAATGGGTTGTCGCCAGCCGAGCATGTGCTGGTAACTGTGGTGGCCGCTGCGATTGCCGCAGTCGCGCACACTGCGAAGACCTCGGCGCGTGTAGCGGTATCTGCGACGCCGGAGCCATTCACGAATGCGGCGCTGAGCACGGCGGAAGACGTTGCGGCGGCGGGGATCACTTGGATCGCGACGGTGCATCCGTATATCGGTGCGGCGATTGTGGCGGTGGCGCTGGTAGCGATCGTCCTTCTGACACGCTGGCTGATGCAGGGCGCCCGGCGCGTGTTGGCGCGGCTGCGCCATGAGCTGGCTCCGTCGTCGGGATGATCGTGGTGGGTGTCACTGCGACTGTGGTTCAAGCGGAACAACAGCGCAATTTAGACTAAAGAAACGTCGTAGTCCTTCCTCGCCTCGTGTCGACAGTCTCCGTCACACCAAGATCGTTTCGTGCCCCACGCAGCCTCTTCTGGGTGGCGTTTTTGCTGCGCGTTGCCTGCATTGTGATCGGGCATACGTACCGCATTCGCGTCATCGGCAATCACTTTGATTTCGGCTTCGAGGGTGGACGTATCGCGCGATCGCTCGTCGAGGGGCACGGCTATGCGAATCCATTCAATGGAGTGAGCGGGCCGACGGCGTGGATTCCGCCGCTGTATCCGCTGCTGCTGGCGCTGTCGTTCAAGCTCTTCGGCGTGTACACGAACGCGGCGGCGTTTTTCGTGATGACGGTCGACAGCCTGTTCTCCGCGCTGATCGCACCGGCAGTCTATGAGATTGCGGCGCGGTGCTTCGACGCGAACGGAATCGCTCGCAGAGCTTCGACGAAGGCCGCCCCGGTGGCGCTGTGGGCCGGATGGCTCTGGGCGCTGTATCCCGCGGCGCTGCAGTTCGCGGTGCACTGGCTGTGGGACACATCGCTGTCGGCGTTCTTGTTTGCATGGACGGTTGTGCTGGCGCTGCGGCTCCGCGGCACTGGCGAAGTGGAGCGAGATGGCGCAGCGCAGTGGGGACGGTGGGCGGCGTTCGGCGCGATTTGGGGTCTGACGGCACTTTCGAATGCATCCTTGCTCGTCGGCCTGCCGGCGATGGGGTTGTGGGTGATCTGGCCGAAGCTGCGAGCGTTCCAAGTCAAACGGGTGTGGGCCGGACCGTTCGTCGCGGCGATTGCGTTGATCGTGGTGATGATGCCGTGGTGGGTGCGCAATGAGCGCACGCTGCACACGTTCGTCGCAACACGCTCGAACTTTGGCGCGGAGCTGTATGAGTCGACGCTTCCGTCGCACGATGGATATCCATGGGGGCCGACACTGCCGATGTGGCCGGGCGATCCGAAGTTTCAGCTCTATGTGCACATGGGCGAGATACCGTACTCGGCGATGCGGAAGCAGCAGGCCGTGGAACGGATTCGGGAAGATCCGAAGCAGATTGCGAAGTGGACGGTCGACCGCTTTTTCTTCTTCTGGGATAACGTGCCGCATCCGCTGGAGAATCATCCGATGCGGGAGTATGGACGGCGGCTGAACTATGCCTTCCTGAGTCTCGCGGGATTGATGGGGCTGGGGTTGGCGCTGCGGCGGCGCGTGCCGGCAGCGGCGCTGATGGGATGGATGTTTCTGCTGCTGCCGTTGCCGTACTATCTGGTTACTGTGCAGGCACGTTTTCGACATCCGCTGGAGCCGCTGATTACCGTGCTGGGCGTGTATCTCTTCCGCTCGACGGAACCGCGAAAGACGGGACCGCGAAAGAAGACGAACGAGGTTGCAGCGTGAGCGCGCGTGAAGTTCTGGTAACGGGCGGATCGGGATTCTTCGGCGGCGTGCTGAAGCGGCGTCTGCTGAGCGAGGGATTCGCGGTCACGAACATCGACCTGGTGCGTGATGAGGATTCGCATGCGGCGCTGACGAGCGTACAGGGTGACATTCGCGATGCGGAGTTGCTGGCGCGGCTGTTTGCGGAGCATCGGTTCGAGGCGGTGTTCCACTGCGCAGCGATGCTCGCGCACGATGTGACCGACGAGAAGATGCTGTGGACCTCGAATGTGGATGGCACGCGGCGGCTGGGCGAGGCCGCGATTGCAGCGGGGGTGAGGAAGTTTGTTTTCATTTCCAGTAACTGCCTGTGGGGCGAGAATCTCGGCCATCCGGTGGCAGAGAACGAGACGCCGTCGCCGGTGGAGATCTATGGGCAGTCGAAGCTGGAGGGTGAGCGTGTGCTGGACGAAGTTGCATCGCCAGCATCCTGAGCTGCAGGTAGTAACGCTGCGCTCGCCGACGATCATCGACGAGGGGCGCCTGGGACTGCTGGCGATTCTGTTCGAGTTCATCGAGGACAACAAGAAGGTCTGGGTGGTGGGCAGCGGCGACAGCGTCTACCAGTTCATCTTTGCGCAGGACCTGGCGACGGCATGCATTGCGTGCCTGGGCTATGAGTCGTCGAATCTCTTTCACGTCGGGTCGGATGATGTGCCGACGATGCGAGGAATGTATGAGTCGGTGATTCGCGAGGCGGCAAGCCGTTCGCGTGTAGCGAGCCTGCCCAAGGCGCCGACGATTGCCGCGATGAAGGTCGCGCACAAGCTGGGTGTGTCGCCGCTGGGGCCGTATCACTACCGGATGATCGCGGAGAGTTTTGTCTTCGACACGACGCGGATCAAGCGCGAGCTCGGGTGGCGGCCAACGCTGACGAACGAACAGATGATGCTGCGCGCGTTCGAGTACTATCGCGCGAACCGCAAGGCGATTCATGAGCGCACGGATGTTTCGGCGCACTCGAAGGCCGCGCCGATGGGCGTGATCCGGCTGCTGAAGTGGATTTCGTGAGATGAGAGACTGACTGGGATGAGTGAAGCGAAGCCTTCTCCGAGGATTCTTGTGCAGCGGTTGCTGCCTGCAGCGCAACTGCCGCGCTATGCGCACACCGGGCCGTATGGTGATCTGGCCGCAGATATTTTTGCGGCGGAATCGGCGACGCTGGCGCCTGTCGGTGAGCCGGGCAGCACGATTGCAGTGCGCACAGGGCTGGCGCTGGAGTTGCCTTCGTCGCATGGCGCGCTGGTGGAGGACCGCTCCGGGCTCGCGTTGCGTGGCGTGACGACTCTGGCTGGCGTTATTGATCCTGGATATCGCGGTGAGTTGAAGGTGATCGTTACGAATCTGTCGCCGGAGGAGCAGACGATTGCGCCGGGCCACCGGATTGCGCAACTGCGGGTGGTGGAGCGCATCCAGGCGAGCTTCGAGGAGACGGACATGCTCGCAGAGACGCAGCGAGGGCAGGGCGGATTTGGTTCGACAGGAGCGTAGCGGTGGAGCGCCGCGGCGGCGGCAGAGATTCCCAGTTGATCTGACGGCTGAAACCGCATAAAAAGAGTGCCCGGTTAGCCCGGGCACTCTTTCATTGCGTGGCGCTGGTTAGCGATGGCCGTTGTCGCCGCCACCCTGGTGTCCGTTATTGCCGCCTCCATGGTCGCCTCCGCCATGAGGCTGTTGTGGCTGCTGTTGCTGCGGAGCAGGATGAGCCTGCGGCGGCGGTCCCTGGGGATGCGGCTGCTGCTGCGGCTGCTGGGCTGAGGCCGGTTCTCAGGGCGCGGAGCTTCCATACGCTGAGGTTGCGGCTGGGGTTGCGGCCGGTTCTCCATGCGCGGTTGCGGCTGAGGTTGCGGCTGAGGCTGAGGCCGGTATTCGGCTCGTGGCTGAGGTTGTGGCGACGGTTGGTGCTCGAAACGCGGAGCGTTCGGCTGTGGCTGCATGGCGCGGTTGTCCGTCCGCGGCTGCTCGACGCGAGGTTGCTGCGGCTGGGGTTGAGGCTGAGCGCGATTGTCGAAGTGGCCCGGCTGCGCCTGCTGCTGGGGTTGGGCCTGAGCCGGTTGTCGAAATGCGGGTTCCCTGCGTAAGGCTGGGACTGGAGCTGCCGGTTGTCGTTATGCGGATTCCCCGCGTAGGGCTGAGCGCGGTTGTCGAAGTGGCCCGGTTGCGTCTGCTGCTGGGGTTGGGCCTGCCGGTTGTCGTAATGCGGGTTCCCGGCGTAGGGCTGAGGCTGGATCGCATGGTTCTCGACGCGCGGTTCATTGGCGTAGGGTTGGCCGTGCGGATTCCCACCGCGTTCGTTCCCATAGGGCGCGTTGGGCTGTCCCGGACGAACCTCAGGCGTAGGCCGGGCAGCTTCAACGCCACGTGGCGCAGGTGCGATGCCATGTGAGTTCGCAAAGCCGTGCTGCGCGTAGGCCTCCGACGGACGACCGTGGTTCACAGCATACGTTTGTGACCGATTCTGCGAGGCCTCGACGCGCGCCTGGCTCTGCACAGCCATCGGCGCGTCGTGCCGCTCATGCATCGCTGCGATCTCTGCCGGGCGAGGCTGCACGTTGAGGCCGCCGCGGCCGCCGTTGTAGCTCACGCGGCTGACGGGTTGCCCTCCGTAACGGACGTTGTTGTACACGACAGGACGTTCGTAAACCGTACGAATTCCGCCGCCGACATGGGTGACGGCGCGGTTGTAGTAGAAGTTGTTGCCGCTCCAGTAGCCACCGAAGTAGCCGATGCCGATATAGCCGAAGCCGTAGTCGATGCCACCGTAGTAGCCGACGTGCCGTCCCCAGTAGCCGTGGTGGAAGCGGTAACGACCGCCGTACCAGCCCCAATAAGGCGGTGTCCAAAGTGCGCCGTAGTAGGGAGCTTCAACCCATGCGCCCGGAACCCAGTAGTAGCCGTAGGATCCCCAGGCCCAGTAGCCGGGAGTCCACATGTAATCAGGACCCGGCGCTGGTGGCTGGTCGTACTCGGGTAGCGCCGGAGGAGCCTGCGTTGTCTCTTCAAGTGCCTCTTCGCCGGCCTGCTCCGTGTCAGTGGGATAGTAGCCGCCGGACTGCTGCGGGTAGGCCTGCTCGACAGGCGCCGGTGCTTGCTGCTGAGGGTAGTACTCGCCCTGCTGCTGCGGGCTGTAGGAGGTGTTCTCTGCGAGGACCTGGGGCTGCCCGTTGGACGGCGCGAGATTCGCCTGCGCCGGATCGGGCCCGGAGTTCGCCGGATTACTGTGGCACCCGGCTGCGAGCGCAATGGCGCCCGACAAAGTGATCGCGCCCAAAGCGCGACGAATTGTGGTGGTTTTGACTTGCATTTCCCTTGGCTCCTGGCCTGCCCTCTGAATGTCCGGAAGCAGGTCCTCTTGCTGATAAGTACAAACACGTCAGCTATGTATAAGATGCGGTGCGCCCGGTAATCGTGAAGCGTATCACGAACCATTTCTTAACTGTGGGAATGGCAGGGGTTGGGAGATGCAGCGGATGTGGCAAAAGGGCTACACTGTGGGTATGTTGCGCTCCGCCATCAAGCGCTTCCGCCGTGGCCGTCATGACCGCGGGCGTTTCCTCTGCTGAACGCCGCGCACCTTTCCTCGCTATCATCCAGAATTGTTCCGCCTGTGATTCGCGCCCACGTGCTCTCCGATGAGCCGCGCGCCGATGCGGGCCTCATCCACTGCCAGCGTCTTTGAGTTGACGTGAAAGGCAGCGCTCCGAAAGGAGCTTCAAGGAGATTTGTCATGGCTACCTCAACTGCTCATCCTGACAGCTTTCACGCCGCCGGCGAACTGAAGTCCGGCAACAAGACGGTGCGGTACTTCCGCCTGAGTGCGCTGGAATCGAGCGGCGCCAAGCTGGAACGGCTGCCGTACTCGCTGCGGATTCTGCTGGAGAACCTGCTGCGTCGCGAAGACGGCGTGACCGTGACCGCCGACGACATCCGCTTCCTCGCCAAGTGGGACGCGAAGGCTGAGCCCTCGCGCGAGATCGCCTTCATGCCCGCACGCGTCCTGATGCAGGACTTCACCGGCGTGCCGGCAGTCGTTGACCTCGCTGCGATGCGCGATGCGATGAAGCAGCTCGGCGGCAATGCGGAGAAGATCAACCCGCTCGTGCCGGCGGAGCTTGTAATTGACCACTCCGTGCAGGTGGATGAGTACGGAAGCGCGAAGGCTTACGACCTCAACGCCGCACTCGAGTTTCAGCGCAACCGCGAGCGCTACGCGTTCCTCAAGTGGGGACAGACGGCGTTCCGCAACTTCTCTGCAGTGCCCCCGGGAATGGGGATCTGCCACCAGGTAAATCTCGAGTACCTTGCGCGCGTCGTCTTTACGAAGGAAGAGAACGGTGTGACGGTCGCTTATCCAGACACGCTCGTCGGCACGGACTCGCACACGACGATGATCAACGGGCTCGGCGTGCTCGGCTGGGGTGTCGGTGGAATTGAAGCCGAGGCTGCGATGCTCGGCCAGCCGGTGAGCATGCTCGTTCCGCAGGTCGTCGGCTTCAGGCTGACCGGCAAGCTGCGCGAAGGAGCGACGGCGACGGATCTCGTGCTGACCGTGACCGAGATGCTGCGCAAATTCGGGGTCGTGGGCAAGTTCGTCGAGTTCTACGGCCCTGGCATCAGCGAGCTCCCGCTCGCGGACCGCGCGACGATCGCCAACATGGCGCCGGAGTATGGAGCGACGTGCGGCATCTTCCCGGTGGATGCAGAGACGCTGAAGTATCTGCGCCTCACCGGCCGCAGCGAAGAGCACATCGCGCTGACCGAGGCGTACTGCAAGGCGCAGGGGCTCTTCCACACGCCGGACGCGCCGGAGGCAGAGTACTCGGGTACGCTGCAGCTCGACCTCAGCACCGTGGAACCGAGCGTAGCCGGGCCGAAGCGCCCGCAAGATCGCGTGCTGCTGCGCGAGACGCCGGAGAGCTTCGCGAAGGTGCTCCCGAGTCTGCTGGGACCAAACGCGAACAAGAACGAAGTGCGGCAGATGGTCCGCTGGGAGGGCGAGGGCGGCCATGCATCCGCAGATGGCAACCTCGCGAGTTCCGTCGGCGCGCCAACGCCGGAGGTTCCGGTAAGCGTGACCGTGACGGCGACGTCGCATGAGAAGCCGGCCGGCGGCAAGCAGGAAGACGTTTCGACGGAGCACACGGTACGCGCGCGCTTCGGCGTCGACCCGGACAAGTACCTCAGCAACGGCTCGATTGTGATTGCAGCGATCACTTCGTGCACCAACACAAGCAACCCCTACGTGATGGTCGCTGCGGGTCTGCTCGCGAAGAAGGCGGTCGAAGCTGGACTGAATACGCCGCCGTGGGTGAAGACCTCGCTGGCGCCGGGTTCGCGCGTCGTCACTGACTACTACACGCGCGCGGGGCTGCTGCCGTATCTGGATAAGCTGCGCTTCCAGGTCGTCGGCTATGGATGCACGACGTGCATCGGCAACTCCGGCCCACTGCCGGAAGACGTGTCGAAGTCGATCGAAGAGCACGGACTGGTTGCGGTGAGTGTACTCAGCGGCAATCGCAACTTCGAGGGCCGCATCTCGCCGGAGGTTCGCGCGAACTACCTGATGTCGCCGCCGCTTGTCGTGGCCTATGCGCTCGCGGGGCACATCGAGCACAACTTCGACACCGAGCCGCTCGGCAAAGGAAAGAACGGCAAAGAGGTGTATCTGCGCGATATCTGGCCGAGCCAGAAGGAGGTCTCCGATACCGTTGCCGCGTCGATCGACTCCGAGATGTTCCGCAAGCAATACAGCACGGTGAGCGACGGCGATGCGAACTGGCAGAACCTGAAGTTCCCAAGCGGAGACACCTACGGATGGGAGGGCGACTCGACCTACATCCGCAAGGCGCCGTACTTCGACGGCATGACCGCAACGCCCGCCAAAGTCGAAGACATCGCGAACGCGCGCGTGCTTGCCGTGCTGGGTGATTCGGTGACGACGGACCACATCTCGCCGGCGGGCTCAATTAAGCAGAACGGACCTGCGGGTAAGTACCTCACCGAGCATGGCGTGAAGACGTTCGAGTTCAACTCGTATGGCTCGCGCCGCGGCAACCACGAAGTGATGGTGCGCGGCACCTTTGCGAACGTGCGGCTGCGCAACAAGCTTGCACCCGGAACCGAGGGCGGTGTGACGCGCCTGCTACCTGAAGGTGAGGGCATGAGCATCTACGACGCTTCAGTGAAGTATGCCGAGCGTGGCGTGCCGCTGTGCATTCTCGCGGGCAAGGAGTACGGGTCTGGTTCGTCGAGAGACTGGGCCGCTAAAGGGCCCAGGCTGCTCGGCATCCGCTTCGTTATCGCGGAAAGCTACGAGCGCATCCATCGCTCCAACCTTGTCGGCATGGGCATCCTTCCGCTGCAGTTCCTGCAGGGGCAGAACGCCGAGTCGCTGGAGCTGACGGGTGAAGAGCTCTACAAGGTTGGCGATCGGCCCGGACAGCTGCGTGCCATGCTGGACGGGAAGTTCGCCGAAGGCAAGTTGCTCACAATCATTGCGGAATCCGACCAGGGCAGGACAACGGAGTTTCAGGTTGCGGTGCGCATCGACACACCGCAGGAGATTCTCTACTACCAGCACGGCGGCATTCTGCAGTACGTGCTGCGGCAGCTTGCGGGCAAGGCGTAACAATGGGGCTTTTCCGCAAGAAGCTGAAACAGGAACACAAGGTGATGCTGCAGCACGACCGCTCCGGCGGCGTGCTGCAGCCGGAGTATCACCGCGCAACTCCTGAATGCCCACATCCTGAGCAGTGGTCGATGTTTGACTCGATGACGGCAGAGCTCGAGGTGCTGGAGCTGCTGGCGACGCTGGTGACGACGCTGAAGCCGCAGCTCATCGTCGAGACGGGGAGCTTCCTGGGAGTTTCAACCGAGTGGATTGCGCGCGGACTTGAACGCAATGCAGAAGGCGGCGCTCCTGCGGGCAAGGTCATCAGCTGCGAGTACGATCCGCTCGTCTTCGCGCGGGCGAAGGAGCGGTTTGCGACGAATCCGCTCGCGAGATTCATCGATCTCCGCAACGAGAGCTCGCTGGAGATGAAAGTCGACGGAACCATCGATCTGCTCTTCTCGGACTCCGACCCTGATCTGCGTGAGGCCGAGGTGAAGCGCTTTTTGCCGCAGATGAATCCCAACGGGCTCATTGTCATCCACGACGCCAGTTCGCATTTGAAGACGGTGCGCGAGGCCGCGAAGAAGATGGAGCGCGAGGGATTGATCTCCGTGCTGCTGCTGCCGACTCCGCGTGGACTCGTGCTGGCGCAGCCGAAGAGTGCGCTCGCGTAGGCCACTACTCGTCGATCGCCGCGTTCGGTAGCATAGAGGCATGTCTGTGGCCGGCGAACGCACAATGTATCTCCCAGAGATTCTGGCACACACGCGCACCGTCGTTGCGGAGCGCAAGAAGATCGCCGATCTGCAATCGCTGGAGCGCGCGGCGGGAGCGCACATGCCGCGCGGCTTTGCGCTGGCGCTGCGCGCGAAGGCTCTGCACCGCCCCGCAATCATCGCGGAGCTGAAGAAGGCCTCGCCTTCCAAGGGCCTTATCCGCGCCGACTTCGATCCCGCTGCGCTGGCGACCGAGATGCAGGATGCGGGCGCCGCGGTACTTTCCGTTCTTACCGACGAAAAGTTCTTCCAGGGCTCGCTCGAGAATCTACGCAAAGCATCCGCTGCAACCACAATTCCCTGCCTGCGCAAAGACTTCATGGTCGATCCGTTTCAGATCGTCGAGGCACGTGCGAACGGAGCGGACGCGATTCTGCTCATCGTCGCGGCGTTGAGCGACGCGGAACTGCGAACGCTGCGCGAGGAAGCGCGACGGTGGGAGCTGGACGTGCTGTGCGAGGTGCATGATGCCGCAGAGTTGGAGCGAGCCCTGCCGCTCGAATGCGAGTGCGTGGGCGTGAACAGCCGCGATCTGCGCACCTTCGAGGTTTCGCTCGAGCGCGCGTGCGAACTCGCAGCACGCCTGCCACACTCTGCTGTGCACGTTGCAGAGAGCGGCATCCACACGCACGAGGACATGCAGCGGCTGTGCAAGGCAGGCTATGAGGCCTTTCTGATCGGCGAGTCGTTGATGAAGCAGCCGCGGCCCGGCGAGGCGCTGAAGAGATTGCTCGACGGAAAGGCGTGACCGCTCATGTTCATCAAGATCTGCGCCAACACGAATCTCGCAGATGCGCAGCTCGCTGCGGAGTTGGGTGCAGATGCAGTCGGCTTCGTCTTCGCGCCCAGCCGGCGACGCATGAATGCGGCGCAGGTCGCCGAGATCACTCCGCATCTTCCCGGCAGCGTGCTTACGGTTGGCGTCTTCGCCACAAGCGACGCCGACGAGATTATCCGCACCGTTCGTGAAACCCATCTGCAGGCAGCGCAGCTCCACAATGATCCGAACCCTGAGCTCATCGCACGGCTGAACGATGCATTCGAGGGCCGCGTGCATCTCATCCAGACCGTTCCCTTCAACGTGCACTCGGGTGACAACGCCGGCTTCTCTGCGGCGCTGGCGCGCACGCTCAGCACGCGGGGATTGTGGGCTGTGCTGGTCGACGCAGCGCGCCGGGGAAAGGCCGGGGGCCTGGGCATGGCGTTTGACTGGCAGCTCGCCGCGCAGGAGATTCGTCTTGCCTGCAACAGCGCGGCTGCTACGTCCGGACCTGATCTGCCGCCGCTGATCGTGGCCGGTGGCCTGCACTCGCGCAACGTCGCGGCCGCCATCGATGTGCTGGAGCCCTGGGGCGTCGATGTAGCCAGCGGGGTGGAGGCGGAGCCCGGCCGCAAAGATCCGCAGCGGTTGCGCAGCTTTATCTCCGCTGCGCGCGGCTCGGTCGCCGCGAAGTGAAATCAGGCGAGGTGAGCAATGGAGATTCGTGACGCGGCTCTCTCTGACATCGCGCAGATCACGGAGATTTACAACTCGATCGTTCTGACCTCGACCGCGATTTACAACGACCAGTGTTCGACTGCCGAAGAGCGCGCGGACTGGTGGGTCCGCCGGGTGGAGCAAGGCTTCCCCGTGATCGTGGCCGTCGAGGAGACCTCGGTTCTGAGGTATGGGTCCTTTGGTGAGTTCCGGCCCTGGCCCGGTTATCGCTTCACGGTAGAGGGAACGGTGCACATTCGCGAAGACGTGCGCGGACATGGCATCGGCAAGTTGCTGCTGACTGAGTTGCTGACCCGGGCGCAGGCGATGGGCAAGCATGTCGTTGTCGCCGGCGTGGACTCCGAGAACGAGGCGTCGCTCCGTTTCCTCGAGCACGAAGGATTCGTACACGCCGGCCAGTTGAGAGAAGTGGGGTACAAATTTGGCCGCTACCTTCATTTGAACTTCCTCCAATACTGGCTGACGGACCCGGGTTCACCCCCGCCCGCAGGTGACGTGGGCTCAAAAACCTAAAGCAGCGCTTGAAGGTGGGGTTAACTCTCGTGGTTCCGGGGTTGTGAGACTTCCGCGTAAGTATCAGAAGCGTCAAGGGAATCGCGGAAACTACTTTCTCCCGGTGGCTGGGAGACCTATACTTTGGCTCAAGCTCGGAGAACCGCCCCTTTGGGCGGCAGGCGGGCTGCTTTGATCGCATGGGAACCCACCAGCCAATTCGGAAGACTGTAACGCCTGAGATCCCGGACAAGCTCTACTTCCGCATCGGCGATGTCGCGCGGCTATGCGAGGTACCGGCCTACGTGCTGCGATTCTGGGAGACGGAGTTCCCGCAACTGAAGCCCAACAAGGGCGGCACCGGGCAGCGGCTCTATCGCAAGCGCGACGTGGAGATGGCCCTCCGCATCAAGAGCCTGCTCTACGACCAGGGCTACACAATTCCGGGCGCGAGACAGGTCTTCAAAGTCGAAGCGAAGGCACGCGAAGCCACCAATCCATTCGAAGTCACACCCGGAACAGCGCCTACGCCAGCCCTCGTCCCGATGGACGCGGGTGCGAGCCCGGCGACGGCAGACAAGTCGACACGGATCGAGGCGCGGCTGAAAGCTCTCCGCAAAGAGATGCAGGAATTAGTGGCGATGCTGGACTCTCCCGCCGCGACGGTTGATGCGGTGGCTCGGCCGAAGCCGCTGCGGCCACGGCTCGTAACCGAGTCCCGGCCGGCGGCTGCGAAGCCCGAACCCAAAGCTGCGAAGCCCGAACCGAAGCCAGCTGCAAGGCCTGAACCGAAGATTGTCGAGCGTCGGCAGGGCGACCTGTTCCCGATTGAATGAGCCTGTTGGCTCCTTGATTCCCCTCCCTCCACCTCTTAACGTCCGCGTCGCAAGAGGCGATTCAGAGAGCCCATACTGGCGATGCCCATCCACTGCGTTATGGCCACGTAGAGCGCTATGTAGGGAATCAGTACGCAGGGGCCGATCAGGAGTGCCTGGTGAAAGGGCAACACTCGCTTGATGCCATAGCCGATAGCTGCTGCCAGGATAGCCACCAGCCACAGGCGCAGAATCCGGGCCCCGCCCGCCGGCACGTCCCCAATGCGCCGGTGCATCCCACGCCGCAACAACGCGAACTCGAGCCAGCCGGCGATGCCTGCAGAGAAGGTTAGCCCTGCCGTTCCCCAGCGGTGATCCAGTCCAAGCAGGCGGGGCAGCGGCAGCGCGCAGAGGTAGCCGAGACCAAACGTCAGGCTGACCCGAATCAACGCAAACTTGAGGGGTGTGCGTGTGTCGCGCAAAGCATAAAAGGCCGAAGAGTAGAGACGCCCTGAAGTAGATGCCAGTAATCCGACCGCAGAACCGGCCAGGACTCCCCAGACAAAGATCACATCCGCATGCTGAAAATGCCCCGAGCGGTAGACGGTCGCGACGACGACATCGCCCAGCAGCACGAAGGCAACGGCCGAAGGAACCACAAAAAAGGCGATCTGATACAGCCCCTGCTGGAGGCGCCGCCGCAGGTCCGCCGCAATCTGATCCTCAGTTCCCAGCGAACTGGACATCGCTGGCAGTTCCGCAGCGGAGACGGCCATGCCGAATAGACTCACGGGCAGCGTATACAACGTTTGCGCGTACGCCAGAGCGGACACTGCGCCCGTTCCAAGAAAGCTGGCCAGCCAGGAGTCGACGTAGGCGCTGACCTGCACCACTCCCCGGCTGAGAAAAACGGGAAAGAAGTTGTGCGCAACGGCTCTCACGTGCAAGCTGGCGAAGTTAAGATTCATCTGCAGCGGCCAGAGGAAGCGCAGCACCGTGGGGAGCTGCACGAGAAACTGGAGCACACTGCCGATCACCGAGCCGATCGCCAACAGCACAGCGAGCCGCTCGTCCGTGTGATGCCGTCCTCCACAAACCAGCGTCGTGATCATGGCGATGTTCCACGCCACGGGCGCCGCGTAGGAGAGGAAGAACCTTCGGTGGCTGTTCAGAATGCCCAGACACCATGCCGAAAAGACCAGAAGTGCGGCGCCCGGAAAGAGGATTTGCACCAGCCGGATTGTGAGTTGTCGCTTCGCTCCGTGAAAGCCGGGGGCGATCAGGTCAATGAGCCACGGCGTGGCCAGAATGCCGACCGTGACCAGAATCGTAGTGATCAGCAGCAGCAGCGCGAACACCGCTTCGGCCAGTTGTGAAGCCTCTTCGTGGCGCTCCTCCGCCCTCAACCGCGCATAGACAGGAATGAAGGAAGCCGAGAGGACGCCTTCGCCGAAGAGATTCTGCAATATGTTCGGGATGCGGAACGCGGCACGGAATGCATCGGCGGCGTCCGAATTACCGAAATAGTGCGCGAAGACGCGATCGCGCACCAGTCCCACGAGGCGGCTCAGCAGGATGCCGGACGCGACGGCAGCTGAATGTGCTTTGGTCGAGGTATTCCTGGATGGCTTGTCCAAACTCGTAAATTATATGGCGGCTACCGCTATCCGCAGACGATCTGCGTCCTGGCAGACGTCTGCCGGGTCGTTCTGCGGCTCACAAAAGCCCACCTTCCCGCTGAACTGATGCGCCGCGCGAGAGCTTAGCTCAACGCGCGGCGTCCACTTCAAAAGCTGTCGTATTGTCCTGCTAGTCGATCGCTTTAGTACGGGCTGTTAGCCTTCGCCGCAGCGCGATCAGCCTCGTCCTGCTTCTCGTTGGCCTTGCGCACCTTGTCGCTGTTGGCTGCCTTGGCCTCGGCGTGGTCTGCCTTGGCCTGCGCCTTGTCGGCCTTCTCCGCCTTCTTCAGCTGATGATGGGTGACCGGCTCGACCGGTGCAGATGCTGTGGCGCTGGTTGTGGTCGTCGTCTCCGTCGTCGTCTGTTGCTGGTGGGTCTCCGATTGCGCAAGAGCCGGGCCCGCGCTGATTGCAAAGGCTACTGCCAAAATCCCTAGACCTTCGGGTTTCATAAATCTCATAGGAACGTTCCTCCTCAGCCTTAGACGACAGGCAGGGAGGGCGCGTGGTCTCGCATCTTTGCGAAATCAAGCATCCTTCGCATCTTCATACTCTTCATGCCACTTCATCTGAATCGCTTCGAGCAAACCCTCGCTGGATTTTTGAGGATCTCCAATGAAGCCAGGCAACTCAGTAATCCATTTGTGCATGTCGGTGAAGCGCACCGTGAACGGGTCGAGGTCGGGAAACTTCTCCTGCAACTGAATCGCAATCTCGAGCGTGTCACTCCAGTTGATCTCGCGTGGCATCGTATCGCTCCTTTGTCTGAGGTTCAGTCTATTCGAGCGCTAGAGCCCAACCCGGGCCTGTACAGCCCCTTCACGGTAAAATAAAGACAGGAATGATAGCCCAGACCCCCCAGAAGAGTACCCCCGGAGCCAAGCCAGTCCGCCGCCGCATGACGGCGCAGCGGCGCCTCATCGCGGCCTCGCGCAGGTTCCGCGAGTTGCGCAGCATCGGCTCGGCACTCACAGACACCGCGCACCCCTATATGGCGCACATCGTGCCCATGCGGCGCTGCAATCTGGCTTGCACCTACTGCAATGAGTTCGACGATTTTTCGAATCCGGTCGACATCGACGAGATGCGCCGTCGTATCGGCGAGCTCGGACGTCTCGGCACCTCTGTCATCACCATCTCCGGCGGCGAGCCGCTGCTGCATCCCGAGCTCGACGACGTGATTCGCGCGATCCGCAAGACCGGCGCCATCGCCGGCATGATCACGAACGGCTATCTGCTGATGCCCGATCGCATTCACCGCCTGAATAAGGCCGGCCTCGATCACATGCAGATCTCGATCGACAACGTGATGCCGGATGAGGTCTCCAAGAAATCGCTGAAGGTTCTCGACGCCAAGCTCCGCATGCTCGCCGAGCACGCGGACTTTCACGTGAACATCAACTCGGTTGTCGGCGGTGGCATCTCGCAGCCTGAAGATGCACTGACAATCTCAAAGCGCGCGCTGGAACTGGGCTTCAGCTCGACCATCGGCATCATCCACGACGGCACTGGCCAACTGAAGCCGCTCGGTGAACGCGAGCGCAAGGTTTGGGACGAGGTGCGCCGCCTTACGCGCCGCAGCTACTCGCGCTTCAACCATTTTCAGGAAGCGATCGCCAATGGCCAGCCGAACGACTGGCGTTGCCGCGCAGGGTCGCGCTATCTGTACGTCTGCGAGGACGGCCTGGTGCACTACTGCAGCCAGCAGCGCGGCTTTCCCGCGATCCCCATCGCCGACTACACCACAGAGCGCGTGAAGCGCGAGTTCCTCACCGAGAAGAGCTGCGCTCCCAACTGCACCATCTCCTGCGTGCACCAGGTCAGCTACATCGACCACTGGCGCGCCCCGCAGACCGCGAGCACCACCCCAGGCGGCGCAAGCGAGTCGGGACTCGTGCAGATTCAGTAGAACTTGATCGAGCCCTTAGAACCGGCCAGCGCTCACGAGGCAAGAACGACTAGACGACGCCGCGAGACCTTCGTACATTGGAAGGAATCATGCGATGGAATATTGCGCTTCTAGTGGCGGGCCTGACGCCTGCACTGCTTCTCACTGCACAACAGACCGTTAAGAGCGGAGCCTCTTCGCTGGCACCGGATTCGATGGATCCCGGAAAGCTTCTGGTCTTTGCAACCGCCCACAATGGCGCGGGAGAGGTCCCCGGCGATGGATGGCACATCAAGGCAACGTTCGAGGTGCTGACCAGCAAGGTGAGCGCACAATATGCAACCGGGACCTACGAAGAGACGTGGTATGCGCCCCAGAACTATCGGCGCTCTTACAGTTACAAAGGTGTTACGCACACAGACGTGGCCACGCCGGACGGGCTGTACCGCGAGGGCGATCAGGCATGGGAAACGCCAGAAGAGGGGCGTGTGAGGACCCTGCTGGTGGGCCCCTTGAATGGCACTCTGCCGGCCGATACCACGCTGCGCGTGAAAGACGCCAACTTCGGAAAAATCGACCTGCCGTGCTTGTACGAGCTGCGCGCGATGCCGGCCGGTCTGAAGAAGAAGGACGAAGACGCGTTCGTGGATCGCTCGCCGCGTATGTGCTTTGAGCCGAATGCGCCAATCCTGAGATTCATGGCGGGGATCGGCGGATCCGAGGTCGTCGAGATGTCGAAGATCGCGAACCTTCATGGTCATCTGATCGCGCAGGAGATCGTGGTGGGCTCCGGGCAATCAACTACGTTGAAGGTGCATGTGCTTGAGGCAAGCGCCCTCCCCTCGCCGGATGGGCCGATGCAACCGTCAGCGAGTGCGACGAAGCTGACGCCGCCTGTGACGGTGGCATGGGAGACGATGCAGGATTACCGGCTTCCGGATCCTGCTGAACCGCAGTACCCGGCCGGCGCTCTGCAGGAGCACATTGCAGGAGATGTGGACATCACCGTGGTGATTGCTCCGGATGGGAGTGTCACGTCGGCGAAGCTGGTCCGCGGAACACCCCTGCTGCAAGAGGCGGCGCTTACATTTGTGCGGGCATCGAAGTTCAAGCCATTCCTTCTGTCAGGCGCACCTGTTGAGGTCCACACGACCGCACGGATCAGCTTCAAAGCGCGATAGATCAGGTCACGCAGCGACGACAGCGACGATGCCGGCAGAAGAAGAAAAGGCCGCCAAGGGCGGCCCTTCTTTCACTGAATCGATGCTTAGTGCGCGTGCGTTGCGGCAGCAGCCGTGTGGTGCGCCGACGCAGTCGCAGGTTCAGCTACAAACGTCTTCGCCTGGTCGATGGCTGCATCCAGCTGCGAGACGTCCTTCACCTGGATCCAGCGGTGCGGCGTCACGATCACGATCGTCGGCGTGTATTGCAGGCCAAGCTTCTTGCCGAGATCCACCTCGGCCTGCACCTCGCGCTCGTACTGCCCGGTCGGATCGACCACGAAGGGCATCTGCTTGCCGTGCTGCGCCATGAACTGCTTGGTGAAGTTCATGAGGTCGTCCTGCGACGCGATCCGGTACTGCGCAGCGAAGACCTGCCGCCGGTAATCCTCAGCAAGCTGCGGCGAGATCTTGTCCTTCATGTAGCGCGCATACAGCGCTCCCTGGTGGCTCCAGATGTGGCCCGGGATGAGGAAGTCATACTCCACCAACGGGATGTGGTACTGGCTCACGGCCATGTGCACGAACGGGAAGGCGTGCGCGCAGGCCGGGCACTCCAGGTCCTCCCACTCCACGATGGCAAGCTTCGCGCCGGCGGGCGGCTTCAGCATCGACGTGTCGGTGAAGTGGTCCACCTGGTTCGGCGGCATGGAGGTCTGGGCCAGGGCGGCTGCCGAGGCGAAGGAACCAAACAAGGCGATGGCAAGGAGACGGCGAAGACCGGAAGAACGCACTCGATTGAACCCTTTTGAGCAAAGTGTTGCTCTCTGTCTATTGAATCACCAAGGCCCATCCAGCGCCAATTCCGACGCGTTTTCCGGGCCCTCCGGTGCTATCCTCTGAAGCGAAGGAAAATCGAAATGACGCTCGCTCTTGCGGTTCTGCAGATTCTGGCACTGATCGCTGTCGTCGTCCTGCTGCTTCGGCGTCGTGAGGGTAAGGACGCCCCCCGGGTAGCGGCCCTGGCGACCGATCTACCGGCTCAGTTCGCCCGGCTCGAGGCGCGCCTTGCTGCCGTCGATGAGCATCTTCGCAGTGGCGTCGCACAGCTGCGCACGGACACCTCGGCGGAGGCCCAGGCCGGCCGCGATGCGGCAGAGCGCTCCGCGACGGCGCTACGGACTGAGGTCATGGGCAGTGTCCAGGCACTCGGGGACACACTGCGCTCCGGACTCGACAGCTTTCGAACCGACAACACGCGCGGAGCCGAGACGCTGCGAATGGCGGTCGAAGCGCAAATGGGCGCGCTAAATCAACGCTTCATGGGCTTCGCCAGCGACATGGCGCAACAACACGCGGAGAACCGGGACGCACTCCACGCACGCCTGACGGAACTGGGAAGCCAGCATGCCGAGCATCAGGAGAAGCTGCGCGGCTCGGTCGAAGAGCGGCTGGAGAAGCTGAACCAGGCGAATGCGGAAAAGCTCGAGGAGATGCGGCAGACGGTGGATGAGAAGCTGCACGCGACGCTCGAGACGCGCCTCACGGCAACCTTTGGTCAAGTCACCGACCAGCTCACCAAAGTGCACGCCGGGCTCGGCGAGATGAGCAAGCTCTCCGCCGGCGTCGACGACCTCTCGCGCATCTTCACCAACGTGAAATCGCGAGGCGGCTTCGCCGAGGTACAGCTCGGAATGCTGCTGCAGCAGATGCTTGCGCCCAGCCAGTTCCAGCAGAACGTGCGGGTCAAGCCGAACACCCAGGAGTCCGTCGAGTACGCGGTGAAGTTCCCGACACCGCAGGGCGAAACCCTTCTGCCCATCGACGCTAAGTTCCCGCGCGAAGCATGGGAGCGGCTCGAGACAGCTTACGAGACCGGCTCAGCCGCGGAGATTGCCGCCGCAGGCAAAGCGTTCGAATCGGCAATCCGGATCGAGGGCAAGCGCATCTGCGACAAGTACATCGCACCCCCCACAACAACGTCCTTTGCCATCATGTTCCTGCCGACGGAAGGACTCTACGCCGAGGTCATGCGGCGCGACGGGCTCCAGTCCGACCTGCAGCAGAACTGCCGCGTGACGATCGCCGGCCCCAGTACGCTCTCAGCGATCCTCAACAGCTTCCAGATGGGTTTCCACATGCTGCAGATGCAGGAGAAGGGCGACGAGGTCTGGAAGGTGCTCGCTGGCGCGCGCACGCAGTTCGGTAAGTTTGAAGATCTGATGGGAAAGATGAGCAAAGACGTGGAGAAGGTGCAGAGCACGCTCGGCGACGTAGCGACTCGCACCCGCGCCATCAATCGCACGCTGCGCGATGTCAGCGTCGAGCCGAACGGACTTGCGCTCGCCGGACGCGGGGCTCTCACGGGAATGCTGCCGTTGCTGGCGGCCGAGGACGACGAATAGCCAGAAGGACAGCGAGATCGGGAATTGGGCTAGCGGGGCTGGCGGTCGCCTGGGGGATCCGCGGCCCATAGAATTCTGAGCTTTTTACAACTGCGGGTGCAGGACCGCCTCGCGACGGGTGCGATGGCCGTCATCCCGGCGGAAGAGTCGGGCACGGCAAAGGGTGCACTCCCAGGGAAAAAATCCGAGGCTTGTCAGCAGTCGAAGCTGTGTCCAGCCCCTGCGGTTCAGGCGACGAAGGTAGCTCGAGCCGCAGTGCTTGCAGACCCTAGTACTCAACGGATTGACCTCCTCATGTGATTGGCACCCCACGAAGGGGTGCCTGTTTTTGGTGGCCCCATGCTAGGTGGAGACGGTCGGAAGGAACAGGAGATTGCGTGGCAGGGAATCCGGTTTGATATGCCCTGCCACTACTGATAGGGACAATTTTGCTGTCAGGCAGCTACGGGCACCATCCCACGAGGGGAGCGCATCATCACAGAAGGTTGCAGCGGGCACTCCGGCCGGGTGAATCGTCGCCACGGCCACCCGCTTTCACAGCGTCGGAAGGTTGGCGTTCTTTACACCTTGAGGGAGCCTAAGTATCCTTGCACACTGAGGCAGTTGCCGGGACGGTCGTTTCAGGACACATACGTTAGTCCGCGTGACTCAAGAAGGAATCCATAGGAGATTGAAACAATGGCAGCAGTTGATGAGAAGGTGAAACAGATTATCGTCGAGCAGCTTCAGGTGGACGAGGCTGAGGTGACGCCCGGTGCAAGCTTCCAGGAAGACCTCGGCGCCGATTCGCTCGACGTCGTCGAACTGGTGATGCAGTTCGAAGAGGCCTTCGACATCCAGATTCCGGATGAGGACGCGGAGAAGATTAAGACCGTCAAGGACGCCACGGACTACATCGAAAAGCACCAGAAGGAAAAGTAGCGCCTACGGGGAGAGTTACGCCCAGACGGAAAGTAATCCAGAAGGAAAGTAATGATGGACGAGCGACGCGTTGTCGTCACCGGCCTTGGCGCCCTGTGCGGGATTGGTAACACCGCAGTTGAGGTGTGGGAAGGCCTGATGGCCGGCCGCAGTGGCATGGCCGAAATTAAGGCCTTCGACCTAACCGGACATCCCGTCCGGTTTGCGGCCGAAGTTAAGAACTTCGATCCCCACCAGTTCGTGGACAAGAAGGAGGCCCGTAAGATGGGCCGCTTCATCCACTTCGCGCTGGCAGCCTCAGACGAGGCCATGAAGCACTCCGGCCTGCAGGTCACACCGGAGGTCGCAGATAACGTCGGCGTGCACATCGGCTCCGGCATCGGCGGGTTCGACGTCATCGAGCGCGAGCACACCAACCTGATGAACGGCGGGCCGCGCAAGATCTCGCCGTTCTTTATCCCCGCGTCGATCGTCAACCTGGCCGCCGGCCACGTCTCCATTCGCTACGGAGCCAAGGGCCCCAACGAGGCCACGGCAACCGCCTGCACAACCTCCGCACACTCCATCGGCGACGCCTTCCGGATCATCCAGCGCGGCGACGCCAACGCGATGATCGCCGGCGGCGCGGAGGGAGCCATCACACCCATGGGCGTCGGCGGCTTCGCTGCCATGAAGGCCCTCTCCACCCGCAACGACGACCCCACGCACGCCTCCCGCCCCTTCGACCAGGACCGCGACGGCTTTGTCGTCGGCGAAGGTGCCGGCATTCTCATCCTCGAAGAGCTCGAGTTCGCCAAGGCCCGCGGCGCCAACATCCTCGCCGAAATCATCGGCTACGGCATGAGCGCCGACGCCTTCCACATGACCGGCATGGCTCCCGAAGGAGAGGGCTGTTCCCGCTCCATGAGGCATGCGCTTAAGGTCGCAGCCATCGAGCCCGACAAGATCGACTACGTCAACGCGCACGCGACCTCGACACCACTTGGCGACGCCCTGGAGTCGAAGGCCATCGAGAACGTCTTCGGCGAGCGCGCGCTCAACCACACGCTTCTCGTGAGCTCCACCAAGTCGATGACCGGCCACCTCCTCGGTGGCGCCGGCGGCCTCGAAGCAGTCATCACCATCCTCGCGATGCAGAAGCAGATTGCGCCGCCGACGATGAATCTCGAGAACGTCGACCCGCAGTGCCGCCTGAACTACGTCGCCAACAAACCTCAGTCCGCCAAAATCGACTACGCCCTCTCCAACAGCTTCGGCTTCGGCGGGACGAACGGCTCGCTGGTCTTCAAGCGCTGGGGCGCTGACTAGCTCCGGCGCGCAACGCTTCGCTCGGCTGACGCTGCCCCCACCGCAACCGCTCGGTGATGCGCTCGCATCCTAGCGGTTATGGACCGTGCCAAGTATCACGCGAAGCCGCTGCTCAATACTCCGATCATCCTGACGCCGGATACGGCCATCGAGATCGACGGTCAGAGCATCGCAGCCGAAAGCGGCGAGCCGCTCATCGAGGCCGTCAATCGCGCCGCCGCCGCGCACGGCCGCGTCAGCGTGCCGCAAGTCTGCTACCTCAAGCCGATGGGCCACATCGGCTCCTGCGACACCTGCATGGTCGAGCTCAACGGCGAACTCGTCCGCGCCTGCGAGTCCCGCGTCGCTGCCGGACAAGTCGTGTTCACGCGCTCCGACCGCGCCGACGTTGCACAGCGTGACGCCTTCGACCGCATTCTGCACAATCACGATCTCTACTGCACCGTCTGCGACAACAACAACCAGAACTGCACCGTCCACAACACCACTAAAGAACTTGCAGTAAAAACCCAGGTCCGCAAGTTCGAGCACAAGCCCTACCCGCAGGACCATTCCAACCCCTTCTATCGTTACGACCCCGACCAGTGCATCCTCTGCGGACGCTGCGTGGAAGCCTGCCAGAACGTGCAGGTAAACGAGACTCTCTCCATCGACTGGGCTCGCGAAGTCCCGCGCGTCATGTGGGACGGCACCGAGCAGATCGCCGGCTCCAGCTGCGTCAGTTGCGGCCACTGCATCACCGTCTGCCCGTGCAACGCGCTCATGGAAAAGGGCATGCTTGGGAAGGCAGGCTACCTCACCTCACTGCCGCCCAAGGTTCTCGACGAGATGATCGGAGCCATCAAAGGCATCGAACCGTCCACCGGCTACCCACCGATCCTCGCGCTCTCAGAGATCGAAGCCGAGATGCGCCATCAGCGCGTGAAGCGCACCAAGACCGTCTGCACTTACTGTGGCGTCGGCTGCACCTTCGACATCTGGACACGCGACCGCGACATTCTCAAGGTCGAACCCGCGCACGGCCCCGCCAACGGCATCTCCACCTGCATCAAGGGCAAGTTCGCTTGGGATTTCGTCAACGCGCCGGACCGCCTGCGCAAGCCCCTCAAACGCGTTCACTCCGAAGGGAAAGAGACCTTCGTCGAGATCGAGTGGGACGAGGCGATCCAGCTCGTCGCCGACAATTTCACCAAAATCAAAAACGCGCACGGCCCCGACGCACTCGGCTTCATCGCATCCTCGAAGTGCAGCAATGAAGAGAGCTATCTCATGCAGAAGCTCGCGCGCGCCGTCGTCGGCACCAATAACATCGACAACTGCTCGCGCTACTGCCAGACGCCCGCCAGCAAAGGCCTCTCGCGCACCGTCGGATATGGCGGCGACTCAGGCTCCATCGCCGACATCGAGATCGCGGACCTCGTCATCATGTGCGGCTCCAACACGTCGGAAAGCCATCCTGTGCTCGCCACGCGCATCAAGCGCTCGCACAAACATCGCGGCCAGCGCCTCATCGTCGCTGACCTTCGCAAGCATGAGATGGCCGAACGCGCCGACATCCACCTTCATCCGAATCCTTCGACCGATGAAGTCTGGATTCAGGCCGTAACCAAGCACCTCATCGACACCGGCCGCCACAACCAGCCCTTTATCGATCGCTGGGTGAACAAGTGGGACGAGTTCCGCAAATCACTCGAGCCCTGCACGCTCGAATATGCCGAGAAGATCACCGGCATCCCCGTACCTACTCTCATGCAGGTCGCCGACGAGATCGCTGCAGCCGAGCGCGTCTGCTTTCTCTGGGCAATGGGCGTCACACAACACTGTGGCGGCTCCGACACCGCCACGGCCATCTGCAACCTGCTGCTCGCCACCGGCAACTTCAAGCGCCCCGGCACCGGCGCTTATCCTCTGCGCGGCCACAACAACGTGCAGGGGTGCAGCGACTTCGGCTCCATGCCCGACGTCTTCCCGGGCTACCAGAAGATTGACAACGCAGACATCCGCGCCAAGTTTGAAGCCGCCTGGGGCGTTACGCTGCCGATCACCACCGGGCTCGACAACCGCATGATGATCGATGCCATCCACGCGGGCAAGCTGAAGTCCATGTACATCGAAGGCGAAGACACGATTACCTCGGACGCCAACGTCAACGACCTCGCCGAAGCCTTCGGTAAGCTCGACTTCCTGGTGGTGCAGGACATCCTCTTCTCCGAAACCTGCCACTATGCCGACCTCGTTCTTCCAGCCGCACCATCCCTCGAGAAGGAAGGCACCTTCGTCAGCACGGAGCGTCGCATCCAGCGTTTCTACCAGGCCTTTGAACCGCTCGGCGAATCGAAGCCCGACTGGCAGATCCTCCAGCTCATCGCACAGAAGCTCGGCGGCGCAGGCGGCTGGGACTACAAACATCCCTCCGAGGTGATGGACGAGGTGGCCAGCCTCACGCCGACACTCGCCGGCGTCAGCTATGACCGCCTCGAAGGCTACAAGAGCCTGCAGTGGCCTGTCGCCAAAGATGGCAAGGACCAACCGCTGCTCTACGCCGATGAAACAACCTTCCCCTTTCCCGACGGCAAAGCCAGCTTTCATCCTCTCGAATACGTCCCGCCCTGCGAAGAGCAGAACGAGACCTACGACCTGCACGTGAACAACGGCCGCCTGCTCGAACACTTCGAACAGGGCAACCTCAGCTACCGCGTCCCCGGCATCCGGGAGATTACGCCCGAGATCTTCGTCGAAGTCTCGCCTGAGCTCGCGGCCGAGCGCGGGCTCGAGTCCGGGCAGTTCGTGCAGCTCGAAAGCCCTTACGGCTTCGTGCGCGTGAAGGTGCTCGTCACGCACCGCGTCCACGGCCGGCAGATGTACATGCCGCTCAACTCCATCAACGAACCCGTTAACAAACTCACGAGTTCACACGTAGACCGCGCCACACATACGCCCGCCTACAAGGAGCTCTCCGTGAAGATGACCGTGCTGCCCGAGAAGGGGCCGTCCCCTCTACCGCGGGCAAACTTCCGCTTCGGCACCCGCACGCCGCAGGACGGTGTCGACGTCGCTGCGCGCCGCTCTCGCGCCGACTACCACGTGCCCGGCACACGCCCGCAGGACAAGCTCGTGCAGATTGAAACGATGAGACCAACTTGAGTTAGTAGCAGTGAGAGTTAGGAAGTTAGGGCATCGGCTCAGACTCCTAATCCTCACTCCCTAACTCTTCACTCCTAACTTCAACTCCCGAGGACCCCATGGCGCATCCCATCACCTTCCAGCCGCAACCCGTCGATCCACAGAGGGAACTGATGCAGCGCGTCGAGAACGCTCCGCGCGAGCACGCCGAAGCTCTGCTCGCCGCGTGGGATCTCCTCGAGGCCTCACACCGCAAAGGCGTTCTCGACCTGGCGCAGGGCGTCATCGGCGGACGTGACATCATCGCCGGTAAACTCGCAGAAGCCGCCAACTCCCCTGACGGCGTCAACGCCGTCCGCAATCTTCTGGCGCTCGGCCGCATCATCGCCGCGCTGGATCCGGAGATGCTCTACAAGGTCAGCCGCGCTCTCGATCGCAACCCGCCCAGGGTTCCGACGGCCCAGGAGAAACCGCCCAGCTTGCTCTCGCTCTTCCGCCAGTTCCGCGCAGAAGACACGCGCCGCGGCCTCGCCTACGGACTCGATCTCCTCGCAGTTGTGGGCGCCGCCACCCGCGAGCCCTGACCGGTTTAGCTGCCCAAGTTATTGAGTCGCGCTCCTGCGTCTGCCTCGTTTAACAGAGCACTTCTTGTATGGATAACCTGCATGTTATCTGCACTTTGCAGGGGCGCCAGTTTACAAATTACAGAAAACAAATAATCTAACCCATCTAGCCTCGTCGATGGGCGCCACTAAGTCCTGTCTTTGGAGGACCTTGCACAAAAAGTGACGGGGTGGGGGCACCTCGCGTACACTGCCAGACAACTTTCATTCAGCCAGCACTGAGGAGACTGTTTATGCCGGACGCTGTAGCCACGACCGAAGTCCCCCCGCTCTCCCCCGTAGCCCGCATTGTCGATGTCTTCATTGCACCGAGCAAGACGTTCAATGACATCCGTCGGAACGCAAGCTGGTGGCTTCCATTTGTGCTCATCTGCATCGTCACCTTCGTGTTCGCTTACACCGTGCTGCACAAGGTCGGGTTAGCGACACTCGTGGATTCGGTGATCCACTCCAACGCATCTCTTTCGGACCGCATCGCCAACGCACCGCCCGATCAGGCCGCAAGGATTCGCTCGAGCATCGAGATGCAGTTCCGCTTCATGTACGTCGCACCGATCATCGTCCTTATCGCTGCGCTCATTATCTCGGGCATTTTTCTTGGAACAGCCAACTTCGCCTTCGGCGGGCGCGCGGGTTATAGCCAGATGCTGGCAGTCTGGTTTTACGGAACCCTCCCTCTAATGTTCATCTCTCTGCTGACCATCATCACGCTCTTTGCCGGCATGCAGAGCGACTCGTTCAACATCAAAAATACCGTCGGAACGAATATTGGCTACTTCCTGCAGGGCGGCGACTCACCCCACTGGCTCGTCACACTGCTGTCCTCTTTCGATGTCTTCGCCATCTGGAGTGCAATCCTGCTCACGATGGGAATTTCGATCGTTGCCGGCATTAAGCGAAGCGCCGCCGCGGTGATCGTCTTCGGCTGGTGGGCGCTGTACGCACTTGGGCAGACCGCGATCACAGCGATCACAGGCTGATTCCGCTTACTAAAAACTAAGGAGCCCGGTGATCCGGGCTCCTTTTCGTTGGTCAACACTTATCTGCTACTTGCCTTCGAGGAACTTCAGCAACGCCTCATTGAACTCCGTCGCGTGGGTCCAGTTACAGCCGTGTGGGCCGTCCTTGATGATGTGCAGCTTCGCGCCCGGAATCAGCTTTGCGGTGCGCGCGCCCGTGGCCTCGATCGGCAGAATCCTGTCTGCATCTCCGTGGGTGACCAGGGTCGGCACCTTGATCTCCTTCACGTCGTCGCGGAAGTCTTCCAGCCACGCATCCACGCAGTTCAGCATCCCGTGATACGACGATCCTGCAGCCACGTTGAAGTTCGCATGCACAGCCGCCGCAGAGATACGATCACCGAGCTTGTCCGTATTGAAGAAGTTCGCGAGAAACCACTCGAGGAAGCTGTAGCGGTCCTTCTCAATGTTTCCTTTGATCTTCTCGAAGATCGCGGGATCGACACCGTCGGGATTGCTTCCGCTCTTGCGCAGCGCTGGCGCAATCGAGGATGTAAAGGCGACCTTGCCGACGCGGCCGTTGTCGTACTTGCCCATGTAGCGCGCCACCTCTCCGCCGCCCATGGAGAAGCCGACCAGCGTCGCATCCTTCAGATCGAGCGCTTCCAGCAGGTGGTACGTGTCCTTCGCCAGCGTATCGTAGTCATAGCCCTCGGCCGGTTGCGAACTCCTGCCGAACCCGCGACGATCATAGGTGATCACGCGATAGCCCGCGCCCAGCAATGCAGCTGCCTGGCGCTCCCATGAGCCACCATTCAACGGCCAGCCGTGAATCAGGACGACCGGGCGGCCCGAGCCACGGTCCTCGTAATAGATCTGAATGTCTGCGCTGTTCTCTTTTCCAACGGTAAGAAACGCCATGCGGATGTTCTCCTTTGCGCCTTTGGATTCGGGAGCCCAGGGGATGGACGCAAAAATGAGTCTAGCGCTCTGATGTCAACGAGCTGAAAACCTGCTGCGCTGCGCGTAGCCCGGTGCCGAGCGCCGCATGCACCGTGCCCCAGTTCGCGGTCATATCGGTATGTTCCCCGGCGAAAAACAGCGTGCCACACTCCGGCTCAGCCATCGCTGCGGGAGCATCCAGAGCACCCGCCGGCACGTAGCTGTACGCCCCGTACGAGAACGGATCGAGTTCCCAGTCGTGCTTATGCGTTGCGAGCAATGCGCCGCGAACCTGCTCCTCTGGAAGACCGAACACCTCAGCAAGTTCACGGCAAGCTTGCTCACCAAGTTCATCTGCATCACGACCAATCAGCTTCGCCGCGCGCGGTCCACCTGCCCATCCTGTCAGTGTCGGCAGCGCCTGAGGCTCCGGATACGGCGTCCACCAGACTGGCGGCGATCGGCGAAAGGTAAACAGAAAACTCATCGTCTGCAGAGCTTTTTCATTCACACGCGTCGACCGCTCCCACCATCGCTCCCGAAAGATCATCGTCAACCGTTCCGCTGAACCCATAGCGAGCCGTCGCGCGTGCGCTATTGCCGCTGGCTCCGGCACAAGCTGTATGCCGCCGTCCCGATTGACGCGTTGCAGCACACCCAGCGGCAGCGTCACGATGCATCGTGGAGCACGCCACGCTCCGCTGTTCGTCTCAACCGCAACCTCGCCCGCAGTCCAATGCACCGACTGCACAACAACGCCGAGTCGAACCTCACCGCCGAGGTTCCGCACGCGATTCGCAAGATAGGTCGCCAACTGTGAATAGCCGCCACGCACATGCCACGCTCGGTCACCTTCAATTCGTTCCTCGGCCTTTTGCTGCAACCCGAGCGACAGCGCACTGATGCGGTTTGCGTCGGCTGCATTGAAGCCCTCAACGTAACCCCGCAGCGCAGCGTGCTGCTCCTTCGGCACATCGCTCGACGCGAGCCATTCCGCGAAGCTCTTATCCTCCGGTAGATCCGCGAGCTGAGCCAAAGGGTCAAATAACCCGCCTCGCTCCGTGTCCTCATCACGCGTTAGCTCGCCGGACGCGCTCTCGCGCAGCATCGCGCCGTCACGTTCGACCGTCTCCGCACCAGCCTCATTGATCAGCGCCCAGAGATCAGCATCTCTTCCGTGCACAAACTCAGCACCAAGCTCCACCACTCCTTTGCTCGTTTGCACTGAATAGATCCGTCCGCCGACGCGATCCCGTGCTTCAAGCACCAGCGGGCGCATCCCGCGCTCCGCCAGCGCACGTGCAGCCGCAAGCCCGGCGATCCCCGCACCGAGTATGAGCACGTCCGGCTGCCTGCGCGGACGAACCTTCAGACGATGTTCCGCCCACCATACCCATCAGGATCTCACCTGCTGCACCGCGGGCTCGCCGAAGCGTGTGCGCACCAAGCTCAGCGCGGCCTCGTGCGTCGTAACCGTTCCCTCAAGCTGCGCGTCTTCGGCCGCAGTCAGCATCTCGCGAAAGCGCGGCCCTGGCTTGTAGCCCACACGAATTAGGTCCTCTCCGGTAACGAGCAGCGGCGGCTTAATCTCATCGTCGCCCAGACGCTCATAGTTCTCCTTCGCGTACTCGTACATGTCCAGCATGCCGTGCGAGCTCATCACATCTGCATAGTGCAAGGCGAGGTGCTCATCGAATCGCGGCAGGCGAAGGAAGCGCTTCAGCGTAGACTGCTTCATCCTCTGCACATCGCCAAACTGCATGTGGTGCTTAATGAGCGCAAGAATCTGCGTGCACTCTTCATTGGAGAAGCGCAGACGATTCAGGATCGATCGTGCAATCGCGATGCCGACCTCAACGTGCCCGTTGAAGCGAATACGATCGCCGGGCCGCTTTGGATCGGGGGGCGTAAACGTCGCGGGCTTGCCGATATCGTGCAGCAGCATCCCCCACGCCAGCGTCGTGCTCGCATCTATGGGCAGATACTCCAGCAGCATCAGCGTGTGCACCCACACATCACCCTCCGGGTGAAACTGTGGAGGTTGTTCAACACCCTTCAGCCGCGCGACCTCTGGGAGTACTTGCACCAACAGGCCCGTCTCATCCAGCAGTTCGAAACCACGCCGCGCTGCGCCCTCGGTAAGAATCTTCGTGAGCTCATCACGAGTCCTCTCGCTCGACACCTGATGAATCGACGCCGCCTGCTCCTGAATTGCAGCAAAGGTGTGCGGTTCAATCGTGAATCCTAACCTCGCAGCGAAACGCACCGCGCGCAGCATGCGCAACTTGTCCTCGGCGAAGCGCAGCAAGGGTTCACGAATCGCACGGATGATTCCGGCCTTGAGATCCTCCTGCCCACCAACAACATCGAAGATGCAGTTCGGCAGCGGATCGCCGCGCTCAAACGCGATTGGATCGAGCAGCAGTCCATTGATCGTAAAGTCCCGTCGCTGCACATCCTCGGCAGGATCTGACGAAAACTGAACCGCATCCGGTCTGCGCCCGTCTGAGTACGCTCCATCGCTGCGAAATGTTGCGACCTCCGTTGCAATTCGTCGGCCGTCTATTTCATCGATGACCAGGATCACACCGAAGTGCGCGCCGACGGCCTCCGTGCGCGGAAACGCACTCTGCACCACATCCGGAGCCGCAGAGGTCGCAACATCGAAGTCTTGCGGCGAGCGGCCGAGCAGCAGGTCGCGCACGCAGCCGCCGGCGAAGTACGCAGCATAGCCGAACTCTTGCAAACGCTGCGCAATCGCGAGCGCGGCGCGGTACTCCGGACTGTGAAGGCGAGCCATATGATTTCGATGCGCAACCAGAGACAACGTATCACCGCGGCGGCTCGCTTGTACGATGGAAAGGGTGCGCGACGGACTGATACTCGGAATTGAGAGCTCCTGCGACGAGACCTCGGCGGCGATTGTGCGCAACGGTCGCGAGGTGCTCGCGAATGTCGTCGCCTCCCAGCTCGTGCACGCGGAGTATGGCGGCGTCGTCCCGGAACTCGCCAGCCGCGAACATCTGCGCGCCATTGTGCCGGTCGTCCGTGAGGCGATGCTCCGCGCCAACACGAGCTATGAGCAACTCGACGCGGTCGCCGTCACTGAGGGTCCGGGCCTGGCTGGCGCGCTGCTGGTCGGCATTACCTTCGCCAAGGCCGTCGCACTTGCCGCGGACCGCCCGCTGATCGCAGTCAATCATCTCGAAGGCCACATCCATGCTGTGCTGATGGAAGCCGAGGCTTCTCTTGCCGCCGCCGATCCACTGCTCGCGCTTGTCGTCTCGGGTGGCCACACCCATCTCTATCTTGCCAACCGCACTGCCGACGGAACCTGGCGCTATCGCAACATCGGCAAAACGCTCGACGACGCCGCCGGCGAAGCCTACGACAAGGTCGCAAAGCTCCTCGGCCTGCCCTATCCCGGCGGACCGTGGATGGACACGCTCGCCGCGCATGGAGACCCCAGCTGCCGTGCCGTTCTCCTTCGCACAGATCAAGCAAAAAGCCAGCGGACGCACACCGGTAAAGCTCGCGCGCGAGCCAGCCTCATCCCACGGTGATAGCCTGCGGTTCGACCTCTCCTTCAGCGGGATCAAAACCGCCGTCCGGCGCTATGTTGAGCTTCACGACATGCGCCCACGCATTGCGGAGCGCGAGGCTGCTTTGCGCGCCGCCGGAGTCTTCACCGCCAAGCCGAGCGACGAAAGTGCACGAACCGAAGCCCTGCGCTGTCTTGACCCGGAGACCCTCGGCCTTATAGCGAGCTTTCAGGCGAGCGTCACCGCCTACCTGACCCGAATCACGATGGCTGCGGCGGAGCACTTCGGCGCGCAGGGGCTGGTAGTCAGCGGCGGCGTGGCGGCGAACCGCGAGCTGCGACGCCAACTCGCAGAGGCGGCCGCGCGGCGCTCCCTGGCGGTATCTTTTCCTTCAATCGCGCTCGCCACCGACAACGCCGCCATGATCGCTGCAGCCGCGTGGCCCAAGCTTCTCGCGCACCAATTTGCCGAAGATACGCTCGAACCTACACCGCAGTTGCGTCTCGGCTGAGACTGCTTCGCCTCACCTCAGCTAGAATCGACGGAGCAACATACATCGAAAGCAGCCAGCGGATGCAGCGCTACAAGAAGGCATCCCTCAGGCACCTTGACTCGCGCGTGGCCCTTCAACTCTTCAACACTCTCACTGGACAAATCGAGCCTCTCTACGCAGCCGACGGCGACGCGCTCCGCTTCTATTGCTGCGGGCCCACCGTCTACGACTACGGTCACATCGGCAACTTCCGCACCTTTCTGCATGTCGATGTCCTGCGCCGCGCCGCACGTCTCGACGGCCTGAAGCTGCATCACGTGATGAACGTCACCGACGTTGACGACAAGATCATCCGCAACGCGGCCGCGGCACACCTGCCTATCGGTGAGTACACCGCGAAGTTCGAGAAGGCTTTCTTCGAAGATCTCGACGCGCTCGACATCGAACACCCCGAAGCCATCGCTCGCGCCACTGAAAACATCGACGACATGGTGCGCCTCATCGAGCAACTCGCAGCGGAAGACATCGCCTACCGCACTGAGGATGGCTCCTGGTACTTCCGCATCGCGCGCTTTCCCGAGTACGGCAAGCTCTCCAAGAAGGATTTCGAAGGCATCGAGGACGGCGCGCGCGTCGACGTCGACGAGTATGACAAGGACGCCGCGCGCGATTTCGCACTTTGGAAGGCGACCAAGCCGGGCGAGACATCGTGGCAAACCGCTCTTGGCGATGGCCGGCCCGGCTGGCACATCGAGTGCTCCGCCATGGCGATGAAGTTCCTCGGCGACTCCTTCGACCTCCATGCGGGCGGCGAGGACCTCATGTTCCCGCACCACGAGAATGAGATCGCACAGAGCGAGTCCGCCACGCACAAGCCCTTCGCGCGCCACTGGTTTCACGTGCGTTTCCTGCTCGTCGAAGGCCGCAAGATGTCGAAGTCGGAGGGCAACTTCTACACCCTTCGCGACCTGCTGTTGAAGGGCTATCGCGCATCCGCAATCCGCTTCCTGCTGCTCAGCGTCCCCTACCGCCATCAGCTCAACTTCACCTTCGACGGCCTGCGCGAATCAACCAACGCCATTGAGCGCCTGCGCACCTTTCACGCACGCATTCGCGACGGCCGCTGGCCCGAAGCCCCCGGCGACCCCACTGTCGGCGAGGCGATTCGCACAGGCGACGAGAAGTTTTTCATCGCGCTCGCCAACGACCTGAACACTGCTGAGGCGCGCGCTGCCATCTTCGACGTACTTCGCGCCGTCAATGCCGCGGCAGATCAGAACCGTCTTACCCGCGCTGATGCCGAAGCCACACTTGCGCTTCTCGCGAAGTTCGACTCCATCTTCGCCGTCCTGGAAGACCGCGATGCGGATCTGACGCGCACCGCACTCGCGTGGGCCGAGGCCGAAGGCCGGCTCAACGATGCCGACCCCGAGGTCATCGCGAAGTTCGGCAATGAAGGTCTCACCGACGCGGGGATCGAAGCATTGGTCGACGAGCGCACACAGGCCAAACGTCAACGAAACTTCGCCCGTGCCGACGCCATCCGCAACGAGCTTCTCGCCAAGGGAATTCTTCTCGAGGACTCCAAGGACGGTGTGCGCTGGAAGCGTTGCTAGGCGCTAACATTCTCTCGGAATCGCATCGTCAACTGTGAAGCATAGACACACAGCAGACAACAGACCAGGATGCCCGCAAAGAACAGATAATCCCCAGCGAGGCTCACTAACCCACGCTGGCGATGATCAAGCGGCGGCCAGCGGTTCGCGACCGCCAGCACACAAGCACACAGCACGAGCCACACCCGCCGGGGCAGGCGATTCGCGGCGGTCAGCAGGAGCACTATGGGAAAGAAGAAATAGCCGTAGTGATGCTCCCATGAGATGGGCGACATAAGTGTTGCTACGCATCCGAAGAGCAGAAAATCAGCGATCGTTCTAGCCCAATCAAGAAACCAGGGCAGGAAGAGCCCTGCAGTGACGAGGAGTGCCGAAAAGCAACTGCTCACAATGTAGATAACAGGTTTGTAAGGCGGATAGACCGTATAGCTCCACGAGACGGGATCGCCGTTCCGCAGCAGCCGGCTGAGAAGACCATTCATGCTCTGATTCGCCCAGAGCGCCTCGCCGTGACGGCTGAGATAGCTAAGTACCGGGAGGTAGTCCAGATGATTTGTGATTCCGAAGCGTGCGATTGAGCACGCGAGAATGACGCTGCAGGTAATCACGAATGCAGATGTAAATCGCCACTCGCGCCGCAGAACGCCCCACAACAGGAAGATTGCCAACTGCGGCTTGAACATGCAGGTCAACGCAAGCACAAGGCCCGCTGAGCCTTTCCTGCGCAGCAGCCAAAACAACCCACTCAGTTCCCACAGAAAGGTCAGCAGTATCTGAATCTGCCCCCGATACAAAGCCTCCGCAAACGGAAGAAACACAATCCCAAGCGCCGCGACAGCTGTAAGTTCAAGAACCGTCGCATCCGAGCGTTGTCGGCGATAAAACATCACGCCAAGCGCCACGCATCCGGCCCATGCGATCAACAGGACAGCCCTCCACACCAGTTCCGACGACAACCCATGGCCGTCGAGCAGATTGAGCCCTTCAATGAGAAAAAGGGACGTTGGCGGATAAATGAACTTCTGGTGATCCTTGAAGAAAAGCTGAGGATAGATCCGATGTCCTGAACGGAAGGCAGACTCACCCATCTGCATGTAGAAAGTGGAGTCTGTTCCAGCGGGCGAGACAAGAGCATGGCCCAAAATGCTCAGCGTGGTCGTGTCAGGATTATGTCCGTAGCGAATCAGCAACAACAGCGAAGCTGCAACTGCAACGCCCGCAAGGCTCAGCAGTCGCAGCTTCGCTGACGTTTCTTTTTTGGGTAGCTGCTTGCCCATTAAGACTGTATGGTCTCACGCCGATGTCACGCTCAGAACCGGAAATCCAACTCGCCGGTCACCGAGCGCGGTGTCACGTAGTGTGTGCCCGAGAACGTCGAAAGAAAGTTGTACAGCGAATACATGTTCGTCACGTTGATCGCCGTCATCTTCGCGCCGAATTTGTAGCGCTCGTTCGGCCCGAAGTGCACGATGTTGTCGTCGCCCATCTCCATGTCGAACAGATTCCGCGGCTGAATGCGTTGCGGATTGTGGTCGTTGTTCTCGGTCCCAGGCGCAGGAATCTTCACGAGGTTCGACGTAAGCTGCGATGCCAGGCAGTAGCCGCCGGGGATGGCCGTCGTCTGTGTGGCCTTCACGCCGTTGCACGTAAGGCCGGACTGGAACTGCTCATCCGCCGTCAGACCGCTCAGGTCAATCGCCGGCTGCCCATTGACGGTAATCGAGTATTGATCACAATGGCTATTCGGGTCGGCCGTCCCATAGCAGGGGACCGAGCCCGCAACCATCCCCGAGTCATACCGCCAGTTGAACGAGTAGTAGAGGCTCTTCTTGAAGGGCATCTTGTACTGGAGGTGCGTTGTCTGATTGAACCTCTCGTCGTGGTCGATGCGAAACGGATACCCGCCGGGCAAACCAACGGTTGCGCCGACGCCGCCGATCTGCGGATTGAAGAATCGTGCCGCAACGGACGACATGGTTACCCGCGCCGAGAGGCCTCTGACGGGCGTCAGCGTTCCACTCAGCGTCCAGCCAGGAATCTTCGAATTGTGCCACTCGATCGGGAAGGTGATGGGCGTCGCACCGAGCACGCTGAAGTCGAATGCGCTATGGGTGTACTTCCAGATGTACTCGGCGTCGAGCACGAAGTGGCGGCCGACGCTCTGCTGCACGCCGGTGTGGAACTCATTGCGGAAGCCCGGGTTGAACGGCGCTGGATTGCATGGGCCCAGGTTGCTCAGGATCGCGTTGAGCACCGGGTCATAGCATCCCTGGCTCGAAAGCACGAGGTTCTCGTTGAACGGCGTTTCCTGTGTGCGTGCATAGGACGCGCGCAGCACCGTTCCCCTCTTTGGGCACGTTGTACGCAACGCCAAACCGCGGCTCCGCCACCCGCTGAATCGCGAGCCCGTTGTAGATGTCGCCGCGAATGCCGGCGTTGATCAGCCAATGCCCGGCGGTGATCTGGTCCTCGCCGTACAGTGCAAGTTGCTTAATGTCCGTGCGTCCGTGCCATGTGTACGTCGTTCCACCGCGCGTCAAATCGTACGGCACGAGCACCGGGTTGTAGCCCGGACTATCCGGCGCATTTAACGCAGGGTCGACGATCCCGAGCGTGTTGTTCTCGCGCAGGAAGGTCTGCTGATACATGCCGCCGACCTTCACATTGTTGTGCCCGCTCACATAGGAGACGTCCGCGTGAACGCCGTACGTTCGTCAGCGAGCGATCCTGCATCACACTCTCCTGCTGGATCGGACCGAGATCATTCAGCAGATTGTTGCTCGGATAGTAGGTGTATCCATCGCGGCGGAAGTACGGCGCGAAATTCAGCACGGCCTTGTCATTGATCGTCCGCGTGTACGTTGGCGCCACGTCGACGGTCTCAATCTTCGAGCGCTGGTCTGTCGCCCCTGACGTCAAGCCCTGCTGCAGGTAGCTGTATTGCGTGTCATACGTATTCGGCGTCTGAAACCACGAGCGCGTGAACTGCAGGTTCGTATGCAATCGAGTCCGCCTGGCTCAGCTGAAAGTCGATGCGATCGAACAGATTCTCCTCGTTGCCCTTGTCGTGATAGACGTCAAACTCAGGAGCGTCGAGGAAGCGGCCGGACTGCAGCCCGCTCGCAGAGATGAAGTTCCCCCAGTTCGGCCCGCCGTACGCCAGATCTGCGGCCAGGTTGCTGGTTCCGAAGTTGCCGTAGGAGAGCGTGACCTCTCCCGTAGGCGTCGTCACGCCTTGTCCGGAGCGAGTCGTTGCGACGACGACCAGGCTCGTCTTATCGCCATACTCTGCCGGCGGCGCGCCCTCGATCACCTGCATCGACTGCACTGCCGAAGCCGGCACCTGGTTCGAAAACACCTTGCTCTGCTGATCTGTGATCGGCTGCCCATCGACTGAGAAAGAGACCTCGGCATGGTCGCCCATCCCGTGGATCTGTCCGTCTGAGTCCGCGGAGACGCCCGGCGAAAGCGCAGTGACGATGCCGCTAAGCTGCGACGAGAAACTCGCCACGGGAAGTTGACTGATGGTGGAGCGGTCAATGTCCGTGTGCGCATTCGGCGCCTGCTCCGTCAGATCCACCGGCGCTTCCACTGTCACCGTCGTAGACTCACTCGCAACCGCAAGTGTCACGGTGATGGATTGCGCAACCATTGAATTCACATCGACGCGCTTCGTGAAGCTCTGGAAGCCCGTACTTGAAACACTTAGCTGATACGGATTGAACGGCACATTCACAAACTGAAAATGCCCCGCACTGTCGGTCTTCTGTTTGCGCGTGTAGCCGCTGACGGCGTTCGCAATCGTAACGGTCGCGCCGGGAATCACCGCGCCGGTCGAGTCGGCAACGGTCCCCGTCATGGACCCGGAGTTGCTCTGCGCATGAGCCGCACTCCCCGCAACAATCAGCAGGGCGCTGGCGATAGCGCCAAGCAGCTCGAAAATTCGATATCTCTTCATGGGAGGGACCTCTGTCTCTCGATTCAGGCAGAAGCCGGACAGCTTTCAATCACTTACCGGCGCCGAGCACCCAGCGTCTTTTCGCGGGGGTCGGAAGAGCGGACGGTGCTGCCGACGCATCGCTCAGTGCGAGCGGCGTCGGCGTCACAGGAAAGGCTCTACAAGTTAGCGGGAGGGCGGCGGCCGGCTGAATGCGGCGAAGTACCAGAGAGTTCGAGGCTTATGCGTCGATACCAGCAGCAGGTTGCATTCGAGCACCAGTGCCACCAGCAGCGCAGCGAAACCCGTCACCGGCAGGGCCGAGTGCATCGCCACGCACAGCGGGCAGGCATCCTCACCCAGTGCAGGCGAGAGCGTCGTATGCGCCGCCACCTGGGCCGCTGAACTCGGAAGCCACTGGCCATGAATATGCGCAGCCTGCGCAATACCGGCAACGCCGACCAGCAGCACGCAAATTAACGCAGCGACACGCAGCCAGATAGGCCGCGGTCCCGCGCCAAGCTCGCGTTGGGTCATCCGTCGCACGCTACTTCAAGTATGACGCGTTTTGCCCACAAACGGACGCAATTGCCATGAATGCTACAAAATTGCGACATTTGAGTCGCGTCGCGTCGCGAACATTCACGCTCTTCACTTCTTCAGCGCGCGCGTCACCGCCGGAACGATCTCAAACAGATCTCCAACCGCTGCAATATCAGCGACCTCGAAGATCGGCGCGTCCGGGTCCTTGTTGATGGCGATCACCGTTCGTGCGCCCTTCATGCCTACAAGGTGCTGAATCGCCCCCGAAATTCCCACCGCGACATAGACCTTCGGCGCCACCGTCTGTCCCGAGCTGCCCACCTGCCGTTCCATCGGCAGCCACCCCGCATCGCAGATCGGCCGCGATGCCGCCAGCTCCGCGCCCAGCGCGCTCGCTAACTCCTCGACAATCTTCAGGTTGTCCTGCTCGCCGATCCCGCGTCCCACGCTCACAATCACCTGCGCGGAACCCAGATCGACCGTGCGCGCCGCCTCGCGGAACGGGTCTCCCGGCTTGGTGCGAATCTGCGCAGCCTCCAACTGCGGCGCAAACTTCCGCACCTCTCCAGCGGCAGTCCCCGGATCGGCCGTCTCCGCCTTGAAGCTTCCCGCCTGCACCGAAACGAAGCACGGCCCGCTGCCCACATGCCGATACTGCGCATTCAGCTTGCCGCCCATCCACTGTCGCGTGAAGGTCGCGCCTCCGTCATCGGCGTGCATCGCAATCACATCGCTCACCAGCACGTCGTTCATCCGCGTCGCCAGCGCAGGCGCATAGTCGCGCACCTGGTACGTATGCGGAAACACCACAAACGCCGGCTTCACCTCCGCCACAAGCTGCTGCAACGCCGCCACAAACGCGTCCGCCGTATAGCGCTCGAGCAGCGGATGCTCCGCCGCCCACACCGTCGCAACACCTTCGCCCGCAAGCTGCGCCGTCAGCGTCGCAAGCGCATCGGATGTTCCGAGCACCGCCGCCGCGCACGGCAACTTCATCTCCGTTGCCAGCCGCTTGCCCGCAGCCAGCGCCTCACGGCTGATGCGGTGCCACCCTCCGCCGTTCGTCTGTTCCATCACCACAAGAACGCTGCTCATCAGATTCCCACCTCTGCCTTCAGCCGCTCGACGAGCCTCGCTGCAATCTGGTCGGCGGCTCCCGTCAGCATCTCCGTCTGTCTTGTGCGTTCGGGAATCGCTACGCGCACAACCTCATCATGCCGCGTAGTCGCCGGAGCAGCATCCACCTGCTTCGTCTCTTTGGACCGCGCTCGCTTGATGCCCATCAGAGTCGCGTACCGCAAACGGTTGCCGCCGGACTGAATCGTGAGCAGCGCCGGCACGGGCATCTCGATCTGCTGAAACCACCCGTCTTCCAGTTCCCGTTTCACACGAATCTGCTTTGCACCCGCGCTCGCCTCCACGCTCAGCACCAGCGTCGCGTGCGGTAGCCCAAGCAATTCCGCCAGCACCACACCCGTCTGCCCCGCGCCCAGATCATCCGACTGCAATCCCGTCAGCACAAGATCCGGGGACTCTTCGCGCACAGCCTCCGCGAGCATCTGCGCCACACCCAGGGTGTCGCGCTCCGCTAGCGATCCTGCACCCTGCTCCGGCGTCACGATGTGCAGCGCGCGATCCGCACCCTTCGCCAGCGCCTCGCGCAGCGTCGACTCCACGCGCTGCGGTCCGGCCGACAACACCACAACCTCACCCTCGCCCACGCGCTCCTTCAACTGCAGCGCCTCTTCGAGCGCATACGCATCCGGCTCATTCATCGTCCAGGCGTCACCTGCGTCGACGCCGCGCCCATCCGCTGCCACACGCACCGAAGCATCGCGCTCAGGCACCTGCTTCACCGCAACAACAATCTTCATCTATGCTCCACCCTGCGCTTCACACGCAAACGAAGGCTACCCTATCGCCGTCTCGTCTGTCTTTGTGCCGGCATTCACGAGGGAACGCGCCGTAAGCTGTGCGATATCCAGCACGGCTGGCGGCGCATCACCGGCAACCGCAGCCGTCGCATCGCGGAACATGGTGTTGCAGAACGGGCACGCCGTCCCTATCGTCTTCGCTCCCGTCGCCATCAACTCCTTCGCACGAACATTGCTCACGCGCTCGCCGGGCTCTTCTCCCAGGAACGCAAGCCCACCGCCCGCACCACAGCAGAAGCTTCGCTCGCGATGCCGCTCCGCCTCCACCAGCTCTCCACTCTTCTTCACCACCGTGCGCGGCTCGTCATACACGTCTCGATACCGCCCGAGGTAGCACGGATCGTGATACACGATGGCGCCGCCATCGCTCTGCGGCAGCAGGTGCGCATGCCTCGCCATGAACTCCGAGTGGTGTTCGATCTCCGGAGCCACACCATACTCGCGCCAGTCCGTCGCAATCGTGCGCACGCAGTGCGGGCAGATCGCCACGATCTTCTGCACCTTCGCCTGCGCAAACGCCTTCAATCCCTGCTCCGCCAGCGATCCGAACACAAGATCATTCCCCAGCCTCCGCGCCGGATCACCCGTGCACTTCTCCTTGCGCAGCACGCCAAAGCTCGTGCCCAGGTGCCGCATCACGCGCGCAAAGTCCGCGATGATCTCGCGCCCCTTCGGATCGTAGCCACCCATGCATCCCAGCCACAGGCAGTACTCCTGCGTGCCATCGAAGATCGGAAGCTGCTCACGCTCGATGAACTTGTCGCGCTCCATCCCAGACATGCCCAGCGCATTGCCTTGCTTCTCCAGCGCGAGAAACAGCTTCGTGCCGTACTTGTCCTCCCACGCACCGGTGTTCACTGCACCGCGCCGGAGACCAACGATGATCGGCAGATGCTGCACGCCCACAGGACACTGAAACTCACACGCACCGCACGTCGTGCACTCAAACGCCGCCTCCATCGACAACCAGTTGGCCGCAGGATTATCCGGCGAAGGATTCGAAGGATGAGCCGCGCCCTCGCGCAGCTCGTTCAGCAGCGGCCTGTCGCCCGCCGGCCCAAACTCATTCAGATATCCGCGCACACCCAGCGCAATCTCCTTCGGGTTGAGCACCTTCCCCGTATTCGCCGCCGGACAGTGCTCCGTGCATCGGCCACACTCTACGCAGCTGTACGCCTGCAGCGCGATGATCTGCGTGAGGTCCTTGCCCGCCAGCAATCCGAAGTCTTCTTCCGTCTCCGATTCACTCAGCTTCGGAATATCCGAGAACCCATCACGCTTCAGAAACACGGTCAGCGGACTCAGCACGAGATGAAGGTGCTTCGTGCCCGGAATGATTGGCAGAAACGCCAGCAGCGTCAGCGTATGCACCCACCACCACGCCTTCAGTGCAGCACTGTCTGCGGGCAGCATAAACGCCGCCAGGTAGCTCACCATCAGCAGAAAGATCAGGCCCGCAATCACGCCCGACTCAATCGAAACTTTCTCTCCCAGCCAGCGCGGCCGCACGAAAAACCGCCGCACAAACAGTCCTGCAATCGACACCGCAACCAGCAGTGCCCACAACGCCACGAAGTCGAAGTAGAAATCCCCGACGATCCCCGCGTGCTGCAGCACGCCTATCCGCAACCCGGTCAGAACATGGTTCGTCGTCACCAGCGCGAACGCCAGAAATCCCCAGAACACAAACGCGTGCGCCAGCCCCGGCAGCGGCCGCTGCTGAATCACCTTGCTCTGACACACCACCTCAGAGACGAACTCCCACAGCCGCCGGCCAACATGCGTCAGCGAAAAACCAACATCCTTCTTCGCGCGCAGGATATTTTTTCCAATCGGCCAAAACCGCCAAAGAAAAATCCCCAGCGAAGTCAGACACAACCCAACCAGCGCCACCATCTCGGCGACTGAAAAGTGAAGCGGCTCGGCCAGTTCTATCGACGCAAGCGCGCCCACCCGCGCAATCTCAACGACCACATACTCCTCCGCGCATCGCTGCCACAATAGCAGGCCCGCCACAGAACGCGCAGCCCCTCTGCCCACTCCAAAAGCAACCGGCGAGCCGAAGCCCGCCGCGCTAAATTACCAAATACTGTTCTGCTTATTTCTCAATAGCTGAAGAACTCGTTGAGTCCGCGCCGCAGCCTGACACCCCACACGTAGCAGATGGCCGCCAGCAGGAACAGCAGGATGTCCCAGTACAGCATCGGGTGCGCCCAGCCCGGCGAGTACGTCGCATCCTGTCCCGCCCACAAAGTCACCAGCAGCGCGATCAGCAGAAACTGCGTGCCCATCACCAGCAACAACTGCCCACGCCGCCGGCGGCGGTCCAGTCGATCGATCTGCGCCGGGCTAAGGTCGCGCTCTTCTGCAGGCAGGACGGTGTTCGCCATTCTCTTTACGACTCCTTTGAAATACTCTCGTCGCCCGCCACGCGTCCGCGCGGCAGGCGTCCCAACGCCTTCTATTACACCACAGGCCCGCGGCGCCGGTCAGCGCCCGCAGTTTACAAAAACGCCACCGACTGAATCCCCATCACATCAAACCGTTTGCGGCAGCGGATGTTCTTGCAACCCACCATGTCGTCCCGCCGCACCATGTAGCTCTGCGCCTTCGCAAAGCGCGCCTTATCGCGCTCGTCTGCCCCGCGCGGAAGCTGGGCCCGTTTGCTGCGAATCAGCCAGCTCAGCTGATACTCAGCCGACTGACCGCAATGAGGACAGGTCATCGTGTGGCTCCGTTGTTCTGTCCTCTCATCAAAAAAGTCGCGCTCCTCCATGCTCCCCTCCGAGCGTCTCGTATTTAAGCGGTTGGATGCTGCGCCTCCCCCGCCTGAAGTTCCGCGAAGTATGCTACATCCCCCATGCAACTCTGGGGTACGCTGAATCTTCGGGGAGGTCGACTGGCAAATGGCGAAGGCGAAGAAGGCAACATTCTCGGCCACCAAGGCGGTCAAGGCAAACGCCCGCGAACGCCTCGGCACGCCTCCGCCCTCCCGCGCCTTACCGGACCCCAAGCAAAAGGCCAGCGCCAAGCCCAGACACAAGGAGACTTTCTCCGACCTTCTCGAACGCAAGGAGGACCAATGACCAGCAGACCATTGACCAAAGCTCTCGCGGCTCTCACCCCCGCGCTGCTCGCCTTGACCTCTCTCGCCCCTCCGGCGATACACGCTCAGGACATCCCCATGCCCTCGCAGTCGTCCTCCCAGCCGAGAAATGTCCGCTCCATCGCCATCACCGCCACCGACCGCGTCATCCACCCGGCCGACGTCGCCACCGTGCATATCGGCTATGAGATCCACGGCCCCGACCAGGCGCCCCTCTACGCCCAGGCCACCAAGACCTCCAACGCCATCATCGACGCCCTCCGCGCCGCCGGCGTTTCCAACGACTCCATCGAGAGCGAGCAGCAATCCGTCGGCCCCGCCGAGCAGTACCAACTCAACCAGCTCACACCCGCCGAGCGCGCCGCCCATGCCTTCATCGCCCAGCAGAGCTGGACCGTGCGCTCCACGCCCGCCGAAGCCGCGCGGATCATCGACCTCGCCGCCAAAGCCGGCGCTAACAAATCGGGGAACATCGACTGGAGCCTCAGCGACCCCAACGCCGCCTCCGCCGAGGCCGCAGCCCACGCCCTGCAGCGCGCCAAGGCCCAGGCGCAGGCCATGGCCTCCGGACTGAGCGTCCATCTCGGCCAGCTGCTTTACGCCAGCAACGAAGTGCAGGCGCAGCCCATCCGTCCGATGCCGATGATGGCCACCCAACTTCAAGCTAAGGCCGCTCCCCCGCTCGCCATCAACAACCGCCAGATCGAGACATCCGCCACCGTCTACGCCGTCTTCGCCATCGAGTAACCGACCTCATGCCTGTCTTCGACTACCGCGACCCTCACCCCACCCCCGACGCCAAACATCTCTATACCGAATGGCTCGCCTCCCTCGACTCGAGCTTCACCCGCGAGACGACGTATGAGGCCCGCTCCGAGATCGTCCGCGACACTCTTCGCAACATCCTCCCGCAGTCAGCGAGCGCCATCGTCCGCGCCACGCTCGACCCCCGCAACGTCACCCTTGAGCCCGAGTACTACGGCGACATGGACCCCGCGCGCTACTACCCGCGCAAGCCGCTCATCTGGCTCTGGCTGCAGTTTGACGCCAGCCCGCTCGGCCCCAACCAATGGCTCGGCGAGCGCCTGCGCCTTATGCTCGGCCGCCACATCTTCGCGCGCATCGGCCAGCGCGTGCGCATCTTCCAGCACGTCCAGTTCAGCTACGGCTACAACCTCGAGATCGGCGACGACTGCTGGATTCACCGCCACGTCCTGCTCGACGACCGCGGCGGCATCACCCTCCACGAGGGCACCAGCATCAGCGACTACGCCAACATCTACTCGCACACGCACGACATCGTGAACCAGCGCGACATCTCCAACCGTCGCACCGAGATCGGCCCCCGCGCCCGCATCACCTACCACGCCACCGTGCTTGCCGGCACCAAGGTCGGCCCCGACGCCATGCTCGGGGCTCTCGGCCTCGCTACGCGCGACATCCCCGCCCACACCGTCTCGCTCGGCATCCCCGCGAAGCCCAAGCTGCAAAAGTAGCGGTGGGATTCGGGTTTACACCGCTGCCAGATTCTGCTGAACGGCCGCCGATGATTGCTCGTTGACGTGTGCGGAGGTGGCAGCCTCTACGATCAGCTGAACTGTCTCCTTCGGGTGAGACATATAGGCCACATGGCTCGCCTTTACTTCGACCGTCTTGGCCTTGGCACGCTTCGCCATCATGCGCTCCTGGTCTGGATTGATCGATCGGTCTTCGGTGGCCACCATGTACCAGGTTGGCTTGTGCCTCCACGCGGGATCCTTAACCTGATGGGTGAACGAGTCGGTCGAGATCGGCACCTGCGATATAGCCATAAACTCCGCCTCATCCCGTGGAATGTCCGCTGCGAAGTCAGCCACGAAATGCGCCTCGTCTATCCACCAAAGCCCGTTACTGTCCGATTGGAACGCCTTGGACGCTTGCGGCAGGGCCTGTTCGATCGACGCACAGCTTTCACCCTCATCAAGAGCAAAGGCGGCAATGTAAACGAGCGCCACAACGTTTGGATGATTGCCGGCCTCGGTGATGATGGACCCGCCGTAGCTGTGGCCGACCAGAACCACTGGGCCGCCCATGGCGTCGATTGCGGCCTTCGTGTACTTTTGGTCGTCCGCGTAAGAAGTTTCGGGAGGCTGCGCCACCGACACTTTGTAGCCATCCTTCTTGAGGATGTCAGCGACGGCTTTCCAGCCGGAGCCATCGGCGAAAGCTCCATGCACCAGAACCACGTTCTTAATTTGCTGTTTCACGACCATTCTCCTTTGCAGTAAAGATCCACTCAGACGAATATGCAGACGTCCGCCCCACCCTACGCTCGTGCGCATGTGCTCTCTTGCAGGGTTTTGCTCGTTTTGTTGTTTCTTACTTCAAAAAGCTGGCCCCGCTTGTGTAGCGGCGCCGCCATCTTCCGGGACTCACGCCAACCAGACGCTGGAACGTACGTGTGAACGCAGGCTGATCGCTGAATCCTGACTGAAGCGCGATATCCATCAGCGGCATTCTCGTCTGGCTCATCAGTCTCCTTAGCGTGCTCGACGCGATGTTGAGTCAGCCACTGGTGAGTGGAAACACCGTAAGCGGTCTTAAAGGAACGGGCAAAATGGCTCACGGAAAGTCCGCACTCACGGGCAATTTCGGAGAGCTGAATGTGGCCATGCAGGTTCTCGTGAAGAAGCTCGGAGGCTCGCCTCATCTGCCAGGCTGCCAAGCCGCCTCTTGAATGCCGGCCTGTCTTCTGGACCACGCCGTACTGCTGCAGAAGGTGTGCTCCGAGAATGAGGCTGAACTGATCGAGCGCAAGCACGGATAGACCATCGCTTCGCCCGAGGAAGGGAAGGATGCTCCTGGTGATCTGGGCGACAACGAGATCGTCTTCGAGCACTGCGAGGCGATAGTCGCTTACCCGGCCAAAGCCCATATCCTCGGCGATGTCATCAAGCCCCTTACGAGGGACAGAATAGTGAATGTAATCGAAGGCACAACCTGCCCAGCACCTTGGCTGCGAATCAAAGTCGATGACGTTGGAATGAAAGGGATGAACGACCGAAGTGGGTAGAAGCTTGTCCGCCGTCCACAGCTGATAACTCGATGAAGGCAGTGACTTAAGCGAGACCGACACGAGTATCGCGGGGATCGGCGAGAGCTTTGTGATTCGATCGGGAAGCCCATTCGGCGACTGAAGCCGAGTGATCGCAAACGTCCCGGGAGTATGGAACTCCGAGGGAACGGAGGACCTTGCATTCAGTTGGATAAACGTTGTGAAGGGAGTTTCAGGTGGCCTCTGCGCGTTGCTTGCGTTCGGGGAGGCGTTCTTGTCCATCGCGACCTCCGCTACAGGGAGCCGGTCGGGCCTAGACTACCTCCGCGCGCATGCCCCTCACAACAACCTCTCCCCGACGCGCCTTCCCAGGCGAATCCTTTCCATCCTCCGCGATGCGCGGCGCGCCCGGCCTCGCTACCCGCGGCATCCCGGCCAACCCGAACTCACCAAATAGTCCATCCGGCGCCCTACCAATACGCCAGCGGCTCCGGCAGCACCGTCCCGCAGGTGCACTTCCCATCCGGCACCTCAACCGAGGCCATCTTGTCGCACTCCAGGCACCGTACGCGCCGCGCACCGAGATGATGCGGAACCCACACGCCCGTCATCCCTCCATAGCCATAGTCCGACGACCCGAAGTACCGCCCCACCGCCGCGCGGTGCTCGCCCATCTGCATCAGCGGCTTCATCGACTCCGGCGTCTCCCACGCCGTAATCGTCATCATCCGGTCGCCGACCGTGGCCGTCACGGCGCTGATGAATCCAGGAATCGCCAGCAGCTCCTGCAAAATCTTCTGGCTGCTCTCGCTAATCGCCATCTCGTCCCGTTTGTCGCGCGCTGAGATAAAGGTGACGCTGAACGCTCCCGGTACAGCCTTGCTTCCGCCGGTTACGCGAAGCCCGGTGCCGAACTCGAATGGCCCGATCGCGTGCGGCTGCACGATGATATCCAGCCCCAGCGCCCGCGGCACCGCCCCCGCGTCGAAGTACCCCTGCACCGACCGCAGCTTGCCGTCCTCAACCATCGCGATGTCGACTCCGCGCACCTCCACCGCGCGCCCCGTCGGCGGCAGGCCCATCATCGACCCGCTGTTCACTCCGCGCATCACCCACTCAGCAGAGAGCGCGCCGCCCTCACCCTCCATCAGCCGTCCCATTTCGAACGTGAGGTCCGGAAGCGCGCTCCACAGCCCACTTGCATACTCGCCGATGGCTGCTCCTGTGAGCGGCCCGGGCGTGGTCGGGTCGGTGTAGGTTCCGCCTTCGGCAAAGGTCGCAACAATCCCGTCCGCGTCGTGCCGGTTCCACGCGTCTGCGTAGCTTTGAAAAACCTGTAGAGAATTTGAGGTCATCGCCGGATGCTACCTGCTGCCGAATGTTCCTCACAACAAAATAGTTCGACCTGACATCCTCATCCAGGCGGAAACCCTCCGGTACTCTAGGAGACGATGCCTCTCACTTTTGCTCTGGTCCTCTTTGAGCTCGTCGTGATGGTCCTGTCCATCTCGCTGCACGACTCCGCCCAGGCCTGGATGGCCAATCGCCTCGGCGACCCCACCGGCCGCATGATGGGCCGCATCTCCATGAACCCGGCCAAACACTTCGACCTCTTCGGCATGGCCATCTGGCCGATTCTCTTCATCTTCCGCTCGCCGCTCGTGCTCGGCTGGGGCAAGCCGGTTCCCATGACGCCCCGCAACTTCCGCAACCCGTCACGCGACGAGATGGTCGCCACCCTCGCCGGTCCCGGCGTGCAACTGCTCGCCGCCATCGTCGCGCTCATCCTCCTCGTCATCCTGCGTTACGTTCAGCACGACTCCACCGTCTCGCTGGTCATCGCCTCGCAGCTCGCGCAGCGCAACCTCGCCGTGCCCATGGACAATCTGCCGGCGATCTTCCCGCTCTTCCTCTTTCTCTACTTCTGCATCCTCGTGAACCTGCTGCTCTTCGTCTTCAACCTCATCCCTCTCCCGTTTCTCGACGGCGGCAAAATCCTCGTGCATTATCTGCCCTACAACGCCGCCAAGACCTACGAGGGCCTGAGCATGTACATGATGATCGCCTTCTTCTTTCTCGGTTTCGGCGTAATCATGATGTTCTTCGCACCGTTGATGAATATCTTCAACCGCCTCCTCTTCACGCTCTGACCCCAACAGTCGCGCCCCGGCCGCTGCTATCCTAAGGCTTCTGAATCCATGAGCTCTCCGCATCCTTCCCGCACAGCACCGCGCCCCCGTGTACTCTCCGGCATGCGACCCACCGGCAGCCTTCACCTCGGCAACTACATGGGTGCTCTGCATAACTGGGTCCACCTCCAGCACGACTACGACTGCTACTTCTTCATCGCTGACCTGCACGCCCTCACCACCGACTACGCCGACCCCAGCCGCGTGCAGCAGAACATCTTCGAGATCGCGCTCGACTTCCTCGCCGCCGGCCTCGACCCCGGCCGCTCCGTCATCTTCAAGCAGAGCGACGTCGCCGAGCACGCCGAACTGGCGCTGCTCTTCGGCATGTTCACGCCGCTCGGCTGGCTGGAGCGCGTGCCCAGCTACAAGGACCAGCAGGCGCAACTCACTGAAAAGGACCTGAACACCTACGGCTTCCTCGGCTACCCGCTCCTGCAGGCCGCCGACATCCTGCTCTACAAGCCGGACTTCGTCCCCGTCGGCGCCGACCAGGTCGCGCACGTCGAACTCACCCGCGAGGTCGCCCGCCGCTTCAACGGCCTCTACCCCGGCGAGTTCTACATGTCGCCCGAAGCCGCGCCCTGGGAGCTGCCCGCCATCCTCGAGAAGGCCCGCAAGCTCGCCGGCGAGCCCAAAGACTCCACCCGCACCGACTTCACGCCCCACCAGCTCTTCACCGCCGCGCAGCAGACCAAGAAGCTCTCGCCCTTCGGCCGCCGCGAGATCCTGCCCGAGCCCAACGTCCTGCTCACGCCCTCGCCCAAGCTCCCCGGGCTCGACGGCCGCAAGATGTCCAAGAGCTACAACAACACCATCTCGCTCTCCGAACCCGAGGAGAGCCTTCGCGTCCAAGCTCAAGACCATGGTCACCGACCCGGCGCGCATCCGCCGTGACGACCCCGGCAGTCCCGACCTCTGCCCCGTCGGCGATCTCCACAAGGTCTTCTCCGATCAGGAGACCATCGCGAAGGTCTACGATGGCTGTACGAGCGCCGGCATCGGCTGCATCGAATGCAAGAGCTGGGTGGCCGACGCGATCGTCCGCACCATCGCTCCCATCCAGGAGCACCGCCGCGACCTCGAGCGCCGTCCGTCGGTCGTCAAGGACGTACTCGCCAACGGCAAGGAACGCGCAACGAAACGCGCAACCGAAACATTTGCCGAAGTCGAACACGCCATGGGACTCGCATAAACATGGCCGCAGAAGATCAAAACCCGGCCCTTCCGCAGGAAGAGAACTCGCAGCTCGAAGCTGATAGCTCGCAGCTGAACGCCGAACCATCTGCTGCAACGGACAACGGAGAACGGACGACGGACAACGCCGCCCCCACGCAGCCGTTCCGCCTCGAGTCGCCGCAGACCCCCGCTCCAGAAGAGCCCAAAAAGCCCTCCACAAAGCCCACCGCTGAAGAGGCCTCGCAGTCGCCCTTCACCGTCACCGTCGGCCTGGTCTACGACGGTCCCTTCGATCTCCTGCTCGACCTCATCCGCAAGCAGAACATCGACATCTACGACATCCCCATCGCGCGCATCACCGCGCAGTTCCTCGAGTACACGCGCCACCTGCAGCAGAGGGACGTCGACTCCGCCGGCGAGTTCATCTACACCGCCTCGCTGCTCATCCACATCAAGTCCCGCATGCTCCTCCCGCGCGACCCGAAGGAGCTCGGCGACCTGGGCAACGCCGAAGACCCGCGCCGCGAGCTCGTCGAGCGCCTTCTGGAGCACGAACGCTTCAAGGCCGCCGCGCAGATGCTCAGCCAGAAGCAGCAGATCGAAGAGGCCACCTGGACCCAGCCCGGCATGAAAGAGTTCCTCAAGGAACAGGGCCTCGAATCCACCGACGAAGAGCGCGAGATCGCCGCAGACACGGTCGACCTCGTCCGGGTCTTCCAGGAGATTCTGCAGCGCCTTCGCGACCGCCCCGTCCACAGCATCGACGAGGACACCGTCACCGTCGGCCAGATGATCGACTTCGTGAAGCGCCGCCTCACGATGGAGGACCGTCCCATCAGTCTGCGCAAGCTATTGCAGAACACCCGCTCCGAGCGCGCTCTGATCTGCACCTTCCTCGCCATGCTCGAACTCGTCCGGCTGCAGGCGATTCTGCTGCGCCAGGCGGAGGGACTCGGCGACATCCTCATCAAGAAGGCCGAGCATTTCGACCAGATCATGGCCGACGAAGCCTCAGTCCGCGACGACTGGAGCTAACGGCTTCCCCATATCAGTCCACAGAAAAACGGGGTGACCCTCAGGTCACCCCGCCATGTTGCCCTCATGCGCAGCGATCTTTAGCGATCGTGACCATCGTGCTCGCGCTCGTGCCCGCGACCGTCGCGCATCGAGTTTCCGTGGAACTCGTGGAAGTCGCGGTGCGAGTCAAAGTGCTCCTCGTGCTTCGGGTAGGAGCCGTGATAGCCATAATGCGGATCGTACCGGTTGTCTACATGGCCGTAGAACTCCTGATGGCCGCGATACCACGGGCCTGAGCCGATAAAAACGCCATTCGTGAACCACTCCGGTCCGTAGTAGCCGTACGGCGCGCAGTTATACGGCGAGTAGTCGTAGTAACCATACGGGCACACCGGAGCCGGACCAATATTCACCCCTAGCGACACCTGGGCCGAACCGGGAACCGCTGTGCCGAAAGCAAGGGCAGCTGCGGCGATTGCAGGAACCAACAGATTCAACTTGCTCGACTTGCGCATAAATCACCTCGACAGAATTGGAAGGGCAATACGACCTGTCGGTTGTTCCAGTCCGCCGTGACCTCGGCAACATTCCGCGACGACGACACGAAAAAGGTTGCTCTTCGAGGTCACTTTCTGGTGACAGTACCAAAGTGTGCCCAAGAGAGATGTTGCGCCGTGACACAGCCCCTCTATACTCAGAATCACAAGAAGCACGAACAAACGAATTTGGCAACCCCCAATTCGGACTAACAAGTACCACCAAGGTCCAGGGCTCACGAGGGTTACTCGTATTTGCTGACCTTTTGAAGCACACTCGCCAATGCCGGGAACAAATCCTGGTTCGCTCGGCAAGGCTTCTAAGGCCGGATGGGTTCCCAGTTTGGGTCAGGACCGCCGGATTCAGAACGTCTTCATTTGCCCCAAGGAGAGGCTCTTATGCTCAAACTCGTCAAAGCTGCTCTTATCGCCCTCGCGGTCTCCGTCTTTGTCCCCTCGCTGGCCAACGCCGCGACCCGCGCCACCTGGAGCCCCTGGATGGCGCTCCCCAACGCTAACGGCGTTGAGGTCAGCTTCAGCCAGGTCAACGACAACATGTGCACGTGGATGATCCGCAACAGCGGCAGCACCACGCTGCGGTCGCTGGAGTTCACCTATACCTACACGCAGGCTGTGCAGCAGAACCAGGCCACCGGCCGCGATCTGCTCATGGAACCGCTCAAGCCCGGTCGCCAGGTTGGCGGTGCAACGCAGTTTGGCGCCGAAACCGGCAAGTGCCCGTCGACCCTGGTCGTCAGCCACATCGAGTGGGCTCGCTAATCGTCTGAAGTCCGGCTCGCGAAGCCTCTTCGCGAGCCGCGCGCAGGCTAGCGGCGGGACCCTCGGGAGCCATTACCTGAACGCCATGAGCCTGAACGGACCGAGCCGGTCTGGCTGTGGCTGCGCTTCTTCGATCTCCTGGGTGGGACGGGCTTCTTGAGCTGTGCAGCCTCGGGCAGCGTCTTCTTCCGCTCAACTGACTTGCCTGCCGCGGCCCTGTTCAGAGCCTGTACCTCGCCGGTCGTCAGTTCACGGAATCCTCCGGGCGGCACATCGAGCACCAGCGCTCCGTAGCCAATACGCCGGATCTTCTCGACGTGGTGGCCGATCTCTTCGAACATCTTCCTCAGCTGCCGGTTGCGGCCCTCCGTCAGGGTCACCTCGAACCATGGGTTATCGCCGCTGCGGACCTGCGCAATCTTCGCCGGCTGCGTCATAATGCGGTCGCGGCGTCCGGCGCGAATCTCGTTCAGTCGCCCGCGGTCAATCATGATGCCCTGCCGTAACTGCTCCAGCGCCTCGCCCGAGGGCTTCCCGGCAACCTTCACCAGGTAGGTCTTCTGCACGGCGTTACTGGCCTTCGACAGCCGATTCGCGAGCCCTCCGTCATTGGTCATCAGCAGCAGGCCCTCGCTGAGATAGTCGAGCCGCCCCACTGGATAGAGCCGGGGAAGCTTCTTGTGCTCGCCCGTTACCTTCTTCTGGGCGGATTCGCCAAGCAGGCGGGCGACCGTCGGACGGCCTTCGGGATCCTCCATGGTGGTCACGTACCCGCGGGGCTTGTTCAGGAGGAAGTAGCGCTCGGGCTCGCGGCCGTGGAGGAGCTTGCCATCGACGCGAATGTGATCGCGGCTGAGATCGGCCTTTGTTCCGAGCTCCGTCACCGTCTGGCCGTTCACCTGGACGCGACCCTCGAGGATGATCTGCTCGGCGGCGCGGCGGCTGGCGATTCCAGCCTGCGCCAATATCTTTTGTAGCCGTTCGCCCGTCTGGGAAGACTCGTCCGCTCGCTCTACTGACCGCTTCATAAACATCATTATGCGGCCTTTCTCCTTTTCTCAATGCCGCGCGATGGCTCCGCAAATCGTTCGCGTGGCGGAGCCTTTGAGGACCGCAGTGCAGAGAGGCAACCAATCGCCGGTCTGTCGCCCCGCGACAGGGACAAAATAGCCCGTTTTACGGGCCTCGCCCGCGGTCCAACAGCCATCCAAGCAAGGCGTGGCTGAAATCGAGCCATAGAAAGAATGGCCGAAACCGGCCATAAGAAAAGCGGGGCTCCGGTAGCCGTTTCCGGAAAAGACACGAATCGCCGGGCCCCCGGAAGCAGCATCAGGAGAAGACCCGTATGCGATTGCTGAAGCCTATTGCAACAACCGCCCTCTCGTTCGCGTTTCTGACGGCGGCCGCGCTGGCCCAAAGTACCCAGAACACCCAGTCGACCACGCAGAGCACGACGTCGACGGATGCTTATGGACAGACCCAGACCTCAACCCACCACAGGTCCAAGAAGTCCCAGCAGACGACCATGCCCGACGGCACGACCGTGACCACGCAGCAGAAGACCGATGCCAGCCACGTTGACGCCAACGGCAATCCCGTCGCCGGCCAGCGCACCACATCGAACTCTCAGGACACGGTAACCCCGGACGGGCAGACCCAGACCCACACCGAGACCCAGACCCACACGGAGTCCAACCCGACGCCTACTCCGCCTCCAGTTCCCCGATAGAAGCAACGGAGCAGGCGAAAAACTCGAAGGCGCAGCCTCTTTGGCTGCGCCTTTCGTGTGTTGGCGAGGCGGGTGATGCTGGTTCAGGCAATAGCAAGCTGAGGGACCGGATAACGGATTGGCACAAAGGCGTGTGCTTAGTCGAGGGCTTTGCGGAGTGGAAGAGTGTAATGCGGCTCGTTGCCGCGCGGGCGTTCCAGCGGTGGGATCTTCGAGGGATCAAGTGGCTGGTCCGGCCTGTCGTCGCCGTCGCCTTCGGGGGTGGCGAGGGGGATGTCGGGTTCGTCATCGGGCACGAAGTCAGGCGGGTCGGTCGGCGGGATGTCGGAGTAGGGCTTCATCGGAGTTGGGATGCGCGAGGCCCGGGTTGCGGCTTGGGAGGAAGTTTACGTCTTTGCCCTCTGCAGCAGCAATGGAATGACGCCGCAATCAAGCGCCGTCGTCTTCTTCCTGAGACTGGACTTCGGCGTCGAGGGCGGGGCTGTCCTCGGCCTCGTCGAGCGGGGCATCTTCCGCGGCATAGTTGGGCGGCAGGCCGGAGAGGCGTCCGTCGGTGAGGACCTCGTCCGCCGCATCATCAGGAACGGCGCCGGAGGAGCCCTCGTCGTTGAGGTTCTCTTCGCTGTAGGGCGTGCCGTCCGCCTGCGACTCATGCATGTTCGCGCTGGCGTCCTCTTCGGAGCGGCGGATGTTTCCCTCGGCAGATGGCATGGGGATCTCCTCCTGGATAGCTTCCGCAAACTCGGCGGACATCTTCTCGAACTCTTCGATGCTGGGAAGCTCGTTGATGTCTTTGAGGCCGAAGCGGACGAGAAAGTCCTTCGTCGTTTTGTAGAGAATGGGGCGGCCGATGACCTGCTTGCGGCCAGCAGTGTTGATGAGCTTGCGCGCCATCAGGGAGCCGAGGACGCCGCCGGAGTCGACGCCGCGGATCTCGGAGATCTCGGGCGCGGTGACGGGCTGTTTGTAGGCGATGACAGCGAGCGTCTCGAGCGCCTGGAGCGAGAGCTTCAGCGGTGGTTTGAGCGACTTGACGAAACCGCGGACAGCATCGTGGTACTCCGGCTTGGTAGCGAAGCGGAAGCCGCCGGCGACCTCGCGAATCTCGAGGCCGCGCTCGTCGGAGGCATAGTCGGCGATGAGCTGGTCGAGGATGGAGCGGAAATAGTCGCGGAGGCGGCGGGCGTCCTGGCTTTGTTTGCGCGCGGTCGCAACGGCATCGGCCTTGGAGTCGGCTTCGGGACTCGTGTCAGTCGTTTCGGCGGGCGCTTCCGCAGACGCGGCCACGGTTGAAGGCGCGGCGGACTCCTCGCCGACATTCAGCTCGGGAAGCTGAGGTTCTGGCTCAGCCGGCTCGCCGAGGGTCTCGGCGTTGAGCGCTTCGGCGTCGGCGGCGGTTTCCGCTGCGGGCTCGTCGAGGGGCAGCGACTCCTGCCGGCTGGCAAGGGCGTCGAGCTCGGCTTGGCCCTCTTCACCGAGCAGGCTGACGAGCTGGACGAGCGTGACGGGCTCTTCGGAGGCGTAGATGACGGCTTCGATCTTGGCTTTGAGACTCATGCGAGACAGGCTTGAGTGTATCAACGCCGACGGGGTGTTAGTTTGGACAGCAAAACTTGTCTGAGGAGATCGCAACCGAAATGCGCCGCCGCCAGTTTCTTCAAACGTTGCCCGCCGCTGCCGCAGGAGCGGCGATGCTGCCGGGTGTGGATTTGGACGCCCAGAATGCTAACGGAGCGCCGAGCGAGGCCGAACTGCCGAAGTTTCAGGCGGCAGGGCAGGAGCGGTTCATCCGGCCGGATGTGCATGCGGGCGACCGGCCAGCGGGCGCGAGCTTCGCGACGCGCTCGGCGGCGATGGGATTGAACGGCGCGGCAGGGACGGCGCATCCGCTGGCGACGCAGACGGCGATCGACATCCTGAAGCGCGGCGGAAGTGCGGCCGATGCCGCCGTCGCGGCGAATGCGGTGCTGGGTTTTGTGGAGCCCACGAGCTCCGGGCTGGGCGGCGACTGCTACGCGTTCGTGTGGGACCCGAAGACGCAGAAGCTGGAAGGCATGGCGAGCTCGGGTGCGTCGCCGAAGGGCCTGAGCCTGGAGACGGTGCAGCAGCGCTCGGTGGTGGTGGATGGCAAGCATGTGATTCCGCCGAATGGCGCGGTTTCGGTCTCGGTGCCCGGAGCGCTGGGCGGATGGTGGGCGCTGCATGAACGCTACGGCAAGCTGAAGTGGGCGGAGCTTTTCGAACCGGCGATTCATGCGTGCGAGAACGGTTCGCCGGTGCCGCAGATTATCGGCCGGTCCATCAAGGCGAATGTGGCGGCGTTTCTGCGGCCGGGCGCGGGCGTGGAAGAGACGCAGAACATGCTGCATACCTATGCTCCGGGCGGACGCGCGCCGAATGAAGGCGAGGTGCGGCGCAATCCGGACCTGGCGAAGACCTATCGCATGATCGCCGAGGGCGGGCGCGATGCGTTCTATGACGGCCCGATTGCGGACACGATCGAGAAGTACTTCAAGCGTATCGGCGGATGGATGACGCGAGCTGACCTTGCCGCGCACAAGGCTGTGTGGCCGACACCGCTCGAGTCGGACTATCGCGGCGTGACGGTGTATGCGATGGGCGAGAACACCCAGGGGCTCGCCACGCTCGAGATGCTGAACATCATTGAGCAGTTCGATATGCGCGGATACGGCTTCCAGTCGCCCGAGGCGCTGCAGGTGATGATTGAGGCGAAGCGGCTGGCGTATGAGGATCGCGCGCGCTACTACGCCGACCCGCGCTTCTCCAAGGTGCCGGTCGAGTGGTTGAACTCGAAGGAATACGCGAAGGAGCGCGCGAAGCAGATCAAGCTGGACTCGATTCTGACGCCGGTCTACCCGGGGCAGGCACCGAGCCATGGAGACACTACGTACTTCACGACTGCAGACAAGGACGGGATGATGGTGTCGATCATCCAGTCAAACTTCCGCGGCATGGGTTCGGGACTCGTACCCGACGGTTTAGGTTTTATGTTTCAAGACCGCGGCGAACTGTTCTCTCTGCAGCCGGGACACCCGAACATCTATGCTCCGGGCAAGCGGCCTTTCCAGACGATCATTCCTGGATTCGCGGCGAAGAACGGCAAGCCATGGATCAGCTTTGGCGTGATGGGCGGCGATATGCAGCCGCAGGGACAGACGCAGATCATCGTGAACCGCGTGGACTACGGGCTGGATGCGCAGGCAGCCAGCGACAGCCCTCGGTGGCACCACGAGGGCTCGTCGCAGTCGATGGGAGAGGACCCGCACGGACTGGGGCCGAAGGGCATTCTGCGGCTGGAGGCGGGCGTGCCGAAGGCGACGCGCGACAAGCTCATCGCTCTCGGATGGCCGATGGGCGCGAGCGAAGGCGGCTTCGGTCGCTACGAGTGCATCGAGGTGAGCGAGTCCCACTACGATGGGCACAGCGACCGCGTGTATACGGCAGCGAGCGAGATGCGATGCGATGCAGTGTCGCTGGCGTATTGAGCTTTTAGCTGCTGGCTCTTAGCTTCTAGCTGAGAGAGGTGTTGGTGATGGCGGAGCTGAAAGTCACGCGAGGCGACATTACGAGGCTCGAGGTGGATGCGATTGTGAATGCGGCGAACACGTCACTGCTGGGCGGCGGCGGCGTGGATGGAGCGATTCATCGCGCAGCCGGGCCAGAGCTCCTGACAGCGTGTCGTGCGCTGCACGGCTGTGCGACGGGAGATGCCAAGGCGACGCCGGGATTCCGACTTCCAGCCAAGTGGGTGTTTCACGCAGTCGGGCCCGTGTGGGATGGAGGCGGCCGCGGCGAGGCGGAGAAACTGGCCGGGTGTTATCGCCGCGCGCTGGAGCTCGCCCATGAGCACGGCGCGAGGTCGATTGCGTTTCCCGCGATTTCGACGGGAATCTACGGCTACCCGAGCAGGCCAGCGGCGGAGATTGCCGTGCGCGTGTGTCGCGAGATGGCCGACGCCTGCGGCGTGGAGCGCGTAGAGTTCTGCTGTTTCGACGAGCGGACGGCGGAGATCTATGAACAGCTGTTATTTGAGCGGTGAGTCGACTACAGCGAAGCGGTTCCTGATGGCGGCAGTTTGAAATTAAGCGGGCTTGTAGTGCTGCCGCATGGTTTCAACGACCAGACCGACCAACGCGTATGTAGCCGCATTCGCTAGAAGGGCAACGTAGAAACTGATAGCGTGATGGCCAGCCAACGCAATCGGACAACTCAGATAAACCAGCGCCCGCACAAGTGGAGTTGGAGACATTGCAGGGATGCAGAGAGTCCAGAAGATCGCGACGAGCGCACCCACTCCCGTCCAGATCGCGAGTCGGAGTTTCATGCCGTCTCCTCTCTTCGCTTCCTTATCATCCTATTCCCTCAAAACCGCTCCCAAAAGAGCAAAGCGAAGGCGAGAGAAACGCTCAGTTGCCGGGGATGTGGTCGCGACTAGTGGACCAGTTTGTGAGCAGATTGTGCAGCACTGCGCTGCCGACGAGGTACGCGGACTCAAGCGCGAGGTTCTTTCCGACGTACGGCGCGCTGACGGACTCGACGGCGTCGTGGCCGGGACGCTCCATCGAATAGTTGCTGCCGGTGCGCAGCACGAGCACGCGGTTGCGGTCGACGCGCTTCATCTCGTCGAGGCGGCCGATGGCGTTGAGGAAGCCGGAGTCATCCATCTCCGTCGTGGCGAAGACGCCTTTGCCGTGCGTCCACAGCTTTACCCAGTCCTCGGCGAAGGTGGTCATGATGGTGCCGTGCCAGTAGTAGTCGGAGGCGAAGGTGTCGCCGAGCAGAACGAACGGCGGGCGCTGCGCGTCAGGCATGTCGGTGTACTCGGCGCGGAAGGTGGCGACGGCAGGATCATCCGGCAGCTTGAGCGAGCGGGTCTGATCGTAGGCCCACTGCACGAGGCTTTGATTGAGCGTGAAGAGATTCGAGCGGTGCCAGATGGGGTCGTCGAGCGTAGGCGGGTTTGGCCGCTTCGCGTTCGTAGGAAAGATGCCGTAGGGCCAATCTTTCGGGGCCTCGCGCGGATCGATCTCGCGGGCGACGTCCCCAATGACGTAACGCGCCCACGCCGCTGAACCTATCGACCCGATGCGCGGGTCGATGCCCGCAATGCCGTTGATGAGGATGTAGGCGTGCGTGAGGTCGAAGCGCGGGTCAAGGCCGAGCGCCATCATGCTCGCTGTCGCGTTGACGAGCGTTGTGCCGGAGACCATGCCGAGAATGGTGTGATCTTTATTCGTCCGCAGCGGGTGCACTCCGCCAGGGAACTCGATGACCTGATCCAGGTGCTCGCGCTCGACCCAGAACTGGAACTCGCCCGGAGAGTCGCCGGCGTCGTTGCCGGTCTCAAAGGTGGTGACGATGACCGCGCGGATGGGCCAGGGATTCCCGGCGCGCGCGACAAGCGGGGCGAGAAGGATCGTGATCAAGAAACCAGTGTGGAGGAGTCTCATGCCTGCTCGTGAGTGCTGGATTCCAAAGGGTATGAGGGTAGGTTAGCAGCTTGAGAACGCTGCACCGGGGATGGTGCATTGCCTGTGCTATACTAAAACTGCGTAAAAAACTACGCATGCGCCGCGGGAACGGACTCCCGATGGATTCGAGTCTGGCCAGAGACCGCGAGCGCTTCCTCCTTCCGCCAAGCATCGTAAGGGCTTAGCGTGTTGGTTGCTCTGGCTTGGAGGCCGTCATCGGACAGGCCTCGCCGTGCAGCAGCAGCTTGATAGAGACCCTTTGGACCTGAAGAGAACCAAAGCCTTGCTGAAACCCGGAATCCATGACGCCGACCGTGCGCTTGCACGCAGCTGCGTCTCTGCCGACACTCTCTCTTCCAGCTACGAACAGAGGAATACTTGTCGAACTCATTGACTCTTGAATCAATTTTGAACCCCGCGCCCATGCAGGTTGCGCGCCACATTACACAAACCGAGGCTTCGGCCCTTCACTTTACGGACTTCAGCATCACCCAGTCGCTGAAGGACCGCCTGACTGCAGCGGGCTTCATCAAGCCCACGCCGGTGCAGGCGGGCGCGATTCCGCCGGCGCTCGAAGGCGATGACATTCTCGCCACGGCCTCGACCGGAACCGGCAAAACCCTGAGCTTCCTTGTGCCGATGATCGACCGCCTGGAAGAGATCTCGCAGCCTTCGACCAAGGCGAAGAAGTCTCCGATCCTGGCGCTGATCCTGTTGCCGACGCGCGAGCTGGCCATGCAGGTGCTGGAGCACTACTTCAACATCTCGCCGGTCAACAAGAACGATGCCGTGCTCGTGTGCGGCGGACTGAGCGAGAGCCCGCAGGTCGAGGCGATTCAGCGCGGACCGCGCGTCGTCGTCGCGACACCCGGACGGCTCGAGGACTACCTGAAGCGCAAGCTGATTAGTCTGCGTGACGTCGACATCCTGGTGCTCGACGAGGTCGACCGCATGCTCGACATGGGCTTCCTGCCGGCGATCCGTCGCATCGTTGGAGCACTGCCCAAAGACCGCCAGACGATGTGCTACTCCGCCACGCTCGATGCGAACATTCGCGAGATCGTGAAGGACTACGTGCAGAAGCCTGTGCGCGTGGAGATCGGCCAGACCTCACGCCCGAGCGACCGCGTCACGCTGCGCGTCTACACCGTGATGCAGGACCAGAAGCTCGCGCAGCTGGACCGCATGATGAATGAGGAAGAGGGATCGTTCCTCGTCTTCTCGCGCACGAAGCATGGCGCCGAGCGCATTGGCCGCAAGCTGGAGAAACTTGGCCACAAGACGGCGACGATCCATGGCGACCGCACGCAGGCGCAGCGGACTTCAGCTCTCAAGAAGTTTTCCGAGAGCAAGGCGCGCGTGCTGGTCGCGACCGACGTTGCCGCGCGCGGCATCGACATCTCGCACATTGCGCACGTGGTGAACTTCGACCTTCCGAATGGCTCGGACGACTTTGTCCACCGCATCGGACGCACGGGACGCGCGGGCGCGAAGGGCGTTGCGACGACCTTCGTCACGCCGCTCGAGAAGAAGGACGCGAAGAAGCTGGAGCGCGAACTGAAGGTCAGCTTCGAGTGGCGCGAAGCCGATAAGGATCTCGCCAAGGAAGAGCGCAACCAGCCGATCGACCTGAGTGCGCAGCCGATCGACGACATCTCCGCTCTGCTGGCGATGGAGACGCGCTCGTGGAAGGCAGACGGCGCAGCGCATCCGCATCATGCTCGTCAGCATGGGTCGCATCACACACATAGCAGCTCGGACACCGGGCGCTCGCATGCCGGCAAGCAGCAGCGCGATGGCCGTTCGAGCGGATCGTCAGCGGGCGGCGGACGCAGCGCAGGCCGTCGTAAACGCCGCCGCAGCAACTAAGCATTTTCTGAATAGAAAAACGAGGACCGGTGAGGTGAATGCCTCGCCGGTCTTTTTTGTTTCGCGTTTTATTGCGCGAGAGCCTTCTCAGCCAGGGGCTCCATGATCGCGTAGCCCGCGGCATTCGGGTGTACACCGTCGATGCTGATGCCGGGCTTCATGCCGCCATCAGGTCCCGTCATCGCGCTGTAGTAGTCGAGATACGTGATGTCCTGTGAGGCCGCATAGCTCTTCAGCCAGTCGTTGAGCGCGCGAATCTTCTCCGCGGGATTGCCTGCCGAGGGCTTCCACGGATACGCCGCCGCGGGCAAAACCGAGGCGAGCACGACGCGAATATTGTTGGCGCGCGCGAGATCCGCCATCGAACGAAAGTTGTCTTCGATCATCGCCTGCGTCTCGGGCCCGGTGTTGCCGGCGATGTCATTTGTCCCGGCGAGGATTACCACCGTCCGCGGATGAAGATTGATGACATCCTGGCGAAAGCGTACGACCATCTGCTCGGTCGTCTGGCCGCTGATGCCGCGATTGACATAAGGCTTGCCGGGGAAGAACGTGCCGCCGTTGCGCGTCCATGCGTCGGTGATGGAGTCGCCGTAGAAGACAACGCGTCCGGGCTGGGTGGCCGGCAGCGCGGCGTTTGCGCCGTCGTAGCGGCCAAGTTGCGGCCAGTCATCGAGCTTCTTCCGCATCGCCTCGCAGGCATCCGTCGCGGGCTTCGCGCTCAGCGCAACCTGGGCCGTCGATTGGGCCGGGGCCGCCACTGGCGCGGTCGATTGCACCTGTGCCACCACAGGCGTCGTCACAAGAGACACTGCCATCAGCCTTATCCAAATGCGCATTCGGACCTCCGCACGCATTCTATCTGTGCAAAGCGTTTTCATCTTTGTCACAATCCTCTCCCGCATCCACGCCTCTCCGCGATACCCTCAAGAGGCGATGCAACCTGGAATCTCAACGCACATCTTTCTGCCACAGCAGCTCACCGTCAAACTGCTGGACACACTGCACTCCGCCGGTGCGCAGGCGATCGAACTCTTCGCCTCGCGCCATCACTTCGACTACACGGACCGCAATACGATTCGTGAGATCGCCGCCTGGTTCCGCTCCAATTCTGTCACGCCGACGCTCCACATGCCGCTCTTCACCGCGGACGACGAGTCTGCCTGGAGCCGCCACACCGCGGCTACGCTGAACCTCATCGACGCGCACAAGGCCTCGCGCATCGTCGCGATGGACGAGGTGAAGCGGGCTCTCGAAGCCGCCGAGCAGATTCCTATCCAGTCCTGCGTGCTGCACCTCGGCAGCAAAGACGACCACTGGGACACACGGTCACTCGACGACTCACTGACTGCGATCGAGCATTTGAAGGCGTTCGCTGGGCCGCTCGGCGTGAAGCTGCTGCTGGAGAATCTGTCGAACGCCGTTGCCACACCGGAGCACCTCGTTGAGATCGTGAAGGTCGGCCACTTCTCGACCGTTGGCTTCTGCCTGGACCTCGGCCACGCGCATCTTGCCGAAGGCGTACCTGCAACCAGCAACGGACCCGCGAAGACAGGTGTCGACCTTGCGTTCGAGGCATTCACCTCGATTCCCGACCGCCTGGTCGAGCTCCATGTGCACGACAATCACGGCGGCGACTCCGGCAGCGGCAAGGACGAGCACCTGTGGCCTGGCGACGGCACACTCGACTTCAAGGCCGTCGACGCGCACATCGCCGCGCTGAAAACCAAGCCCATCGGCATGCTGGAGATTGGCTACGACCTGACGCCAAGCGACAACGAGATCATCCGCCGCGGCACGCGCGCTGCGGAGATTATGTCGGGACTCTAGTTTCGAATGCCGAAGCGCGTTCTCGTGAGTTGGAGCGGCGGCAAGGACAGCGCATGGGCGCTCCATCTGCTGCTTGCAGCGGCCCGAGTTCGAAGTGGTCGGCCTGCTCACCACCATCAACACGCACTTTGGCCGCGTCGCCATGCACGGCTTCCGTCAGGAACTACTCGAACAGCAGGCCGAAGCAGCGGGACTTCCGCTCTGGCCCGTTCCGCTGCCATGGCCATGCTCGAATGAGCAGTACGAGGCAGCGATGGCCACGGTCTGTGCGCGTGCGGTTGCTGATGGCGTCGACACCATCGCCTTCGGCGACCTTTTCCTCGAAGACATCCGTGCCTATCGCGAGGCACGGCTCGCTGGCACAGGCCTCCAGCCGCTCTTCCCCTGCTGGCAGATTCCCACGGACCAGCTTGCACAAGAGATGATCGCCGCGGAACTCCGCGCGCATCTCGTTTGCGTCGACCCGCACCAGCTTGACGCGCGCTTCGCCGGACGGCTCTTCGACAAAGCGCTCCTCAACGAGCTGCCATCTACCGTCGATCCTTGCGGCGAGCGCGGCGAGTTCCACACCTTCGTCAGCGCCGGGCCCATGTTTGCACGCGGCGGCTGCTCGCGTAGCATCGAAGTACGGCGCGGCGACGTGGTCGAACGCGACGGATTTGTATATGCAGATCTTCTCCCGGCCCATAGCCCATCACAAGCGTTGCAACAGAACCCGGCTTCGCCCCGCTAGCGCACTCGCCGCTGCGCTGCTGCTCTCGGCCTTCACCTCCGCGCAGACGCTCGCTCGTCCCGGCTGGGTTGGCTCGGGTCTCAGCTCACAGGCGTGGTGGCAGTCGGCGGTCATCTACCGCGTGCAGCCGCAATCGTTCCAGGACTCCGACGGCGATGGCGTGGGCGATCTGCGCGGTCTCACGCAGCGGCTCGACTACCTGCAATCCATCGGCGTGGATGCGGTGCTGGTTGAATCGCACACGAGCGATCCCGGCTTCGACGATCTGCTCAGTGATGCCAGCCGCCATCACATTCGCATCCTCCTGCAACTCGGCGAAGAGACGCCCGCACAATCGCTGACTGCAGCGCAGGCGATGACTGAAGCGCGCACCTGGCTGCGGCGCGGTGTCGCCGGTATCTATGTTCCATCGTCAATGCTGAACACGATCACCTCGCGCTGCCAACTTTCACGAGGCCGTGTTCCTTCTGCAGGAGCTTCGCACATTAGCCGACAGCTTCCCCGGCGAGCGCATCGTGATCTCCGGGGATTCGCCTGCTGTCGGTGTGGCCGTGGCGAACTCGCCGCGCAATGGACCGGAGATCGTCGACGGTACTGTGAATCCTTCCACGTGGGATGCAGCAACTCTGCGCACGAAGCTCGTACTCGCCAACTCACCCGCGGCCGGCGAGCCTCTGCTGCAGATCGCTCCGCATGAGGAACAACAGCGCGGTCGCGACAAGATTCTCGCGGCGCTCCTCCTCAGCTCTCGCGGTGCAGTGGGGCTTACGTACGGCCAGGAGATCGGCCTTGCAAACGCCGGAGCGTCAGCGATCATGCGCTGGACGCCCTCAAACGTCACGAAGCCGGAGGTAGCCGCCGCACCGAAGCCGAAGGAAGAGGTGTATGGCGCCTACCACCCGTATGTTCCGCCTGCGCCCTCGTCGATGATCGGCAGGCAGCCGCACCTGCCCAGCGTTGCGCTCAACACGGAGTCCGCTCCGCCGCCGGTCGATCCTGACACGCTTCGCGGCTTCAGTACACGCGCTTTCACTTCACCCGCGAATACAGCAGACGCGACGACCAACGTCGCCGCCCAGGACAACGATCCCGAATCGCTCCTGAACTTCTATCGCCATGTTCTTGAGCTGCACAGCAGCAACGCGACGCTGCGCACAGGCTCCGTCTCGTTCCTGAATCACGACAGCGAGGGCGCCGTGGTGTGGCTGCGGCGAGCGCCTGCGGGAGCGCGTACGGTCGCTTCGGTGCTCGTCGCCTGCAACCTGACCGATCATCCCATCGAGATCTCGCTCGACGCGGACCTCGCGCATCTGCGCATCGCGGGAGGCACACTGCGTCCGCTGCTCACGTCGCTGCACGTCGACCACATCGCGCAGTCCACCGGCTACCTTCGGCTCTCACCGCACAGCGTTTACGTCGGCGAGCTCTATCATCGCTAGTCGCCGCTAACGCGTGCGTGCAATGCCCGGACCGAGCAACTCCTCTGCCGACGGCGCCGGCTCGTTCGGAATCGGCCCCGTCCCGCTTGGCTCCGCAGTCACGCCCTCGAGGTGATACTTCGTCAGGCCTTCCTTCAGGATGCGAAACGCCTCCTCCGGCGTGTCGGCAAACTGAAAGAGATCGAGGTCTTTGGGTGAGATCGCGCCCTTCTCCACAAGCATGTCCATGTTGATGACCTGCTTCCAGTAGCTCGAGCCGTAGACGATGATCGTGATCTTCTTCGCGAGCTTATGCGTCTGGTCCAGCGTCAGCAGCTCGAACATCTCGTCCAGCGTTCCGAAGCCGCCGGGAAAGACCACCAGCGCTTTCGCCAGATACGCGAACCAATACTTGCGCATGAAGAAGTAGTGGAAGTTGAAGTTGAGCGCCGGCGTGATGTACGGGTTCGGATACTGCTCGAACGGCAGCTTGATGTTGAGCCCGATCGTCTTGCCGCCGGCCTCCCACGCCCCGCGGTTGGCGGCTTCCATAATGCCTGGGCCGCCGCCGGAGGTCACGACGAAGCGGTGCCTGCGCCCAGGCAGACCCTTCGCCCACTCCGTCACGAGTCGCGCCAGCTTGCGCGCATCCTCGTAGTAGCTCGCCATCTCGACGGCGGCCTCCGCACGGTTGCGCTTCAGCTCCGTGGTTTCGCCGCTTTCAAGTTCGTCGCCCGTCGCTGGTTGTTCGGCCTCAGGTGCGGGTTGCGTTGAGCCGGTGTTGTCCAACAACTCCAGTTCATCGTTCGCGACATCCAGAGCGCGAAAGCGTGCGGATCCGAAGAACACCACAGTGTCCTGGATGCGCTCGCGGCGAAACCTCGCCATTGGCTCGGAATACTCCGCGAGAATTCGCAGCCAGCGGCCATCCGGGGAGTCGAGAAAGGCTCCATTTTCATAGGCTAGCGGCGCAGATTCCAGCGGCTCGGGTTCAGTAGCAGTCGTAGGTTCGGGTTCGTTGGACACAAGAGATATTCTCTCGCGTCCGGACATGAATTCATAGGGCGGCTCTCGACCGACTGTATGAATTCCCAGCCTCCTTCACCGCGCATTGAGGCTACGCTGAGTCAGTAGTGGATTGCCTCTCATACCACGCTGCGCCTTGATCGGCAGCCACATCGAAGTCGAGTTGTGCCCATGCGTGTTCGCCGATGGATAGGCCTCTTCGTTTTTTCTCTGTTCGCAACCCTTGCGGCCGGACAGCAAAGCAGCGCCGCCGAATCCTGGCACCGCAAGCATCGTCGGGGTTGTCACCGACCCGCAGGATGCGCTGATTCCGGGAGCAAGCGTTCGAGGTGGCCGGCGATAGCGTCGAAGAATCGCTCCGCGAAGACGAACGAGGTCGGCGCCTTCGCCCTCAACGAACTACCCGCCGGCACCACGCTCCGTGTCACGATCAAAGCCTCGGGGTTTGGCAATTGGAACTCCGAGGCAATCGTCCTCACACCGGGCCAGATGCTCGAGTTGCCGAACATCAAGCTGATCGTCGCGGCGGAGATTACGTCTGTCTCGGCCGCCACGCCGGAGAAGGTTGCCGTCGAGCAGGTGCAGCTTGCCGAGAGGCAGCGCCTCTTCGGAATCCTCCCCAACTTTTACGTCGCCTACGACACACGCTTCGTTCCTCTGACGCCCAAACTGAAATTTCGTCTCGCGGCGAGAACCTCTGTCGACCCCGCGACGTTCCTCGGCGCGGGGTTTCTCGCCGGTATCGATCAGGCCTCCGACGTCGCGCCGCACTACGAGCAGGGGGCCATCGGCTACGCGAAGCGTGTCGGCGCCGCCTACACAGGAGCCGTCACCGACATCGTTCTGGGTGGCGCAGTCTTCCCCACACTGTTCAAGCAGGACCCGCGCTACTTTTACAAGGGCACAGGCACCAAGAAGTCACGCATGTTGCACGCCATGTCGTCGCCGTTTGTCACCCGCGGAGATAACGGCCACTTGCAGATGAACATCTCCAGCCTCGTCGGAGACATCAGCTCCAGCGCGATGACCAACCTCTACTATCCGGAGATCGATCGTGGGGGCGGGCTCGTCGTGAAGGGTGCGCTCGAGATCACCGGCGCACGCATCATCAGCGCTGTGCTGCAGGAGTTCGTGTTCCGCAAGATAACGACGAACACACACCACCACTCGCACAACTCCAAGGCCCGCATCGTATCGCCCTAGGGCCTGTAATCGCCCCGGCCCGTTAGCGCCTGTAATCCCTGTAGTGCAGCAGCTCGCTCACGCCGATCCAGATATCGATCAGCCCGATGCCGCTGAGGACTCCGCGCATCCAGCTCTTGCCCAGGAATGCCCCTACGGACGGGTGTGCCAGCAGCCACGCATTGGAGTCGAAATACCGCGGCGACCACGGCAGAATCGTCAGCAGCCCACCGATATAGAAGCAGAACAACACCAGCACGATGAGGCTCAGCCGCTGCAACCACACGGGCGCCGGCTCCGGAACAGCCTGCGGACCATCAGTCCGCTGCCCCGAACGCTGTGCTGTCTCTCGATTGAAGAGCTCGCCCTGCGTCGCCATCCCACAAGGCTAGCAGGGGAGGCAAAGAATGTCTTGCCCCGTTACTGCGGTGATTCGGGCGGCCGCCGATGCATCTGTGGATCGCCTGACGGCTGCGGCGCCTGAGCCACGGGTGCAGCTGCCGCCTGCGCTGCCTTCGCCTCGGCGGCTTGCCGCTGGGCCTTCTCGCATTCCTTCTCCGCCTTACGTTCTGCTTTCGTCTGTTTGCCGTCGGCGCTTTCGTTCGCCTTCTGTCGCTCCTTTGCCAGGCTTTCACATGCTTGCTTGACCTTGGCATCCGCTAGCATGTCTTTCCGGTTCGCGTGCAGGTCCTCGGCCATCGCCTGATTGCTCTCTTCCACAGTACCGTGCAGCGCCAGCCCAAAGTGCACATCGCTCTGCGTTCCACTGATGGAGATCGGCAGCTCCAGCCCGGCGCCGTTCTTCTTCAGGAAAGGGTCCACCGGCTTCAGCAGCCAGCTCTTCCATCCGGTGACCATCTGCGAGGCCGTCGCATCCGTGCGAACATGGCCCTTGAACTCGAAGAGATTGCCGTCCATCGAGTACACGCCGTTCAACAGCACCAGCGCGCCGGGAATCTGGTAGTCCAGATCATTCACGCTCATCAGTCCGTGCGCGAGCGAGAACTGCGCGGACATCCTCGAGCTCACCTCGGCCTGCTTATCCGTGCTGTACTCCGCGACCTCCTTCGGTTTGCCCTGTGCGCGCGCGCTCAGCCCATCCACCTTGTCCTGGATCCCCGCATTGTTGAACCGCACCTCACGCAGCTGAAACCTGCCTGCAAGCTGCATCTTCTCGGGCACGCGCGTCTCGCCGGGAGGAATGTGCAGCTGCGCCTTCATCGTCAACACTGCATTCATCAGCGGCGGACGCGTCTTCACGCCAAGCTCCAGAAAATCCTGCATGCGCGCGTGCGGAACGTCCACGTTCATCGCGATATCGTGACCCTGTCCCTTGACCAGCACCACCTTGCCGCGCGCCGTGAAGTCGGAGTTCTTCAGCCGCGCCTGCACCGGGTCGAGATACGTGTCGCCCGTCGTGCCATCCACATACGCATGGAAGACCGTGTGCAGCGGCATCGGATGATCGCTCACATCCAGCGCAAAGTCCGGCGTCTGCGTCTCGCCGTCGATCGTGATGTGATCCAGCACGCCCTCAAACTGTCCGTGCGACGACAGGATGCCGCTGATGCCTTTGATCGTGTTCAGGTCCGCGTTGCTGAAGCTGTAGCTGCCATCAAGTGCCGTGTCGCGCGGATTGTCTGCATCCCATGGCCCGAAGTGTCCCGATGCGTGGACTTCGCCGATCGGCTTCGGATTGATCAGCTCCGCCTGGTATGTGAACGGCTGCGACTGCCCGACGTCCTGCAGATCCAGCTTCTGGATATCGAACTCCATCGGGTCCTTGCCGGGCTTCGTCGTATCGATGAACAGCTTCACGTCCTTGCAGCGAATCTGGCTCACCAGCAGCGTGACCTTCGGCTGGCGACGCTTGTCCTTCGGTCCGAGAATCTCCCGTCGCATCTCCGCCGGAGGAATGTGCAGCTCCATGCCGTCGACATCCACCTCCAGAATGCGCGTCGGCTGATGAATCAACCCGCGGAGCCGCGTATGAAACACGAAGTGCTTCACCGAGACCATCGGTGCATTGTTGTCGGTCTGCAGCAGATCGGTGTCGCCTATGTACGGAATCCGCAGCCCGCTCCCCTCCACCTCAACCCCCGTAGCTCCAATCTCGACGCCCTTGATCAGCGAGATATCGAGGTGGTCAAGCTCCACCGGAGCGTGGAAGTGAGCCGAGAGAGTTTCAATGACACGCGCCCGCAGAATCGGCTCCGCATGATGAATCAAATACTCCGCGGCGAACACCAGTGCACCCACGCAGACGATCGCCAGCACCACGACCACCTTGAACCAGGTGCGTCGCCACCATCTTGGCTTTCGGCGTGGCGTATCGTTCGCGGACACAATCGGCTCTTCTTTACGGTCCGCCACAATTACTCCCAATCCCTTTCGATGCGCTGAAACCCTTGTGCGTGGCGTCGAGCCGCTGCGACAGATGCGAAAATGGTTATTGAATGTTGCAACTATCCGCCGCCGGCAAACGATACGGCCCGAAACTGCTCTTTGAGGACGTCAACTGGCTCATCACGCCGAATGAGCGCACCGGCCTCGTCGGCGGCAACGGCACCGGCAAGTCCACCCTGCTCAAGATCCTCGCCGGCATCGAGTCGCTCGACTACGGCCAGCGCACCCACACCAAGGGCATGACTCTCGGCTACCTGCCGCAGGACGGCCTCGCGCTCTCCGGCCGCAGCGTCTTTGACGAGTGCCTCTCCGTCTTCGACGAGATTCGCGCGCTCGAAGTTGAATATGAGCGGCTGACGCACACGATGTCCGACGCCGACCCGAAGTCCCCCGAGTACCACGCCGCCGCCAACCGCTACTCCGAGATCGCCGATCTGCTGCACGCGCATGACATCTACACGCTCGACGCGCAGGTCGGCGCCGTCCTCAGCGGCCTCGGCTTCTCAAAGGAAGACTGGCAGCGCCGCACCGAAGAGTTCTCCGGCGGCTGGCAGATGCGCATCGCGCTCGCCAAGCTTCTTCTCCAGAAGCCCTCGCTCCTCCTCCTCGACGAGCCCACGAATCACCTCGACCTCGAATCGCGCAACTGGCTCGAAGAGTATCTGACGAACTACGAGCACGCCTTCGTCCTCATCTCGCACGACCGCTACTTCCTCGACGTCACGGTCAACAAGACCGTCGAGGTCTGGAACAAGCGAATGCACGTCTACCACGGCAACTACGAGAAGTACCTCGTGCAAAAAGAAGAGCGCCGCACGCAGCTGATGAACTCCTACAAAAATCAGCGCGAGCGCATCGAGGCGCTCGAGATCTTCATCAATCGTTTCCGCTACCAGGCCACCAAGGCCAAACAGGTGCAGTCGCGCATCAAGGAGCTCGACAAGATCGAGCGCATCGAAGTGCCCGACGAAGAAGCGACCATCCACTTCAAGTTCCCGCAGCCCATCGCCTCGGGCCGCACCGTACTCGATGTCAAAAACATTTCCAAAAATTACGGCGAAAAGCGCGTACTCGAAAACGTCTCCTTCACCATCGACCGCGGCGACCGCATCGCTCTCGTCGGCATCAACGGCGCCGGCAAATCCACGCTGATGCGCATGCTGGCCGGCATGGAGAAGCCCACCTCCGGCGAAATCCGCGTCGGCCACAACGTCATCTCCGACTACTTCGCGCAGGACCAGTACAAGGTGCTCGACGGCTCCGCGCGCATGCTCGAAGACATCACCGGCGCCAACCCACGCGTCGACACCGTCACCCTGCGCTCGCTGCTCGGCTGCTTCATGTTCACCGGCGACGACGTCTTCAAAACGCTCGGAGTGCTCTCCGGCGGAGAGCGCAACCGCTATGCTCTCGCCCGCATGCTCGTCTCGCCCGCCAACTTCCTCCTGCTCGACGAGCCGACGAACCACCTCGACATGCGCGCCAAGGACGTGCTCCTCGACGCCATCCAGAAGTTCACCGGCACAGTCCTCTTCGTCTCGCACGACCGCTACTTCATCGACGGACTCGCCACCCGCGTCTTCGAAGTCGAAGACCACCGCGTCCATATCTACCCCGGCAACTACGAGGACTACCTCTTCCGCAAGACCGGCACCATCCCCACCGGCGCCGACCAGGCCGCAACACTGCTCCGCACCGAGACCGCCACGGGCGCGCGCATCGACGCCGCCACAGGCATGCTGAAACCTGTCGCCCAACTCGGCAAGACAGAACCTCCGGCCTCCGAACCACCAAAGCCTGCAGAGACGCTCGTCATCGCCTCCGACGACTTTGACGGCGAAGCCTGGGAGTCCACACACGAACTCGAAGGCTCACTCGCTCCCGTTACGCCCGCACCGAAGCACACTGACGAAGCGCCTGAATCCGATCAAGCTGAAGCAGATGGAAGACCGCGTCGCCGCCATCGAGGACGAACTCTCCGACCTCGACGCGCGCATCGCGCAGGCCGAGCAGCAGCAGGCCGTCTTCACCACCGCCGAGGCCGCCCGTGCACTCGCCGCCGAACTCGATACCCTCCGCGAACAGCGCGCCACCCGCACCGCCGAGTGGGAGGACCTCGCCTCACAACTCGAAGAACAAACCACCGCCTGACCCCTTGATGCCGTCATCCTGAGCGGAGCGCGCAGCGCGTAGTCGAAGGATCCCTGTATTTCGCTTTTGCTTTTTGTCGTTGTCTTTCTTTTTGTCATTCCCGAAGGGAATCTGCTTTTAGCTTCTCCGCTACCATCGAACTCATGCGCACTCTCGTTGTCGGCGCCGGAGCGACCGGCGGATTCTTCGGCGGCCGTCTCGCACAGGTCGGCCGCGACGTCACCTTTCTCGTCCGCCCCCAGCGCGCCGAAAAGCTTCGCCGCGATGGCCTCGAGATCATCAGTCCGCTCGGCGACGCAACCATCCAGGCCAAGCTCATCACCGCCGGCGAACTCCGCGCAAAGCCGCAACCCTTCGACCTCATCCTCCTCGCCACCAAGGCCTACTCGCTCGACCAGGCCATCGACGACCTCGCACCCGCCGTCGGCCCCGAGACCACAATCCTTCCGCTCCTCAACGGCATGCGCCAGCTCGACATGCTCGACGCACGCTTCGGCGCCGAACGCGTCATCGGTGGCACCTGTCGCATCAACAGCGACGTCGACGCCGACGGCCGCGTTCTTCAACTCTCCAAACTCGGCGACGTCACCTTCGGCGAACGCAATCGAGAGCGCACGCCGCGCATCGAGCAAATTCACGCCGAGTTCACCGGCGCGCTCTTCGACGTCATCCTCTCTCCCGACGTGCTCGCCGCGATGTGGCACAAGTGGTACATCCTCGCCAGCCTCAACACGATCTGCGTCCTTCCGCAGGGCACCGTCGGCGAAGTCGTCGCTGTGCCGCGAGGCCTCGCTTTCGCCAACGCTGCGATCGACGAGTGCATCGCGATCGCCACCGCCAACGGCTATCCTCCGCCGGACGACCTCATCGCCTGGGATCGCAAGCGCGTCACGCTTCCCGGCTCCGACCTGACCTCCTCCATGTATCGGGACATGACCAAGAACGCTGCCGTCGAAGCCGACCACATCGTTGGCGATCTGCTCGCTCGCGGCGAAGCTCACAACGTTGCCGCCCCGCTGCTGCGCGCCACCTACGTGCAGCTCAAGGTCTACGAAGCTCAACGGCCCAGCACCGCAGCCTGAGCTCGAAACCCGCGGTCCCCACGCCCGGCATTGCATAATCAAGAGATGCCCTCGTTGTGGACCCCAGAACGCTGGACCGACCGCCTCGCCGACCTCGAAGCGCGCGACTTCGACTCCAAGCAGGCGCCTCTGCGCCGCGACATCCGCTCCCTCGGCGCTCTGCTCGGCCAGGTTCTTCGCGAGCAGGCCGGCGACCAGCTCTTTGAAAAGGTCGAAACCCTTCGCCGCGCCAGCATTGCGCGCCGCGAAGCCGAGCTCGCCGGCGATCTCGAAGCCGCCCGCGCCCGTCTCGAAGAGGCCCGCGCGCTCACCCGCGCAGCCGCTGAAGATCCCTCCACCGCGCACAAACTCGCGCGCGCCTTCGCCTTCTACTTCGAACTCATCAACCTCGCCGAAACCAACCACCGCAAACGCCGCCGCCGCGCCGGCATGCTCGTCGAGCGCGAAACAGTCCAGCGCGGCAGCATGCGCGGAACCCTCCGCCGCCTCCGCGAAGCAGGCTACACGCGCTCGTCCGCGCTGGAGCTCCTCGCGCGCATCTGCGTCATCCCTGTCTTCACCGCGCACCCCACTGAGGTCGCGCGCCGCAGCGTGATGTTCAAGCGCCGCCGCATCTCCGATCTCCTCGAACAGCTCGACCAGGTCGGCGTTCCGCCCGCCGAACTCGCCTCGCTCCAGCGCGATCTCCTCGCCGAGATCACCGCGCTCTGGCAGACCGACGACGTCCGCGACGCGCGCCCCACCGTGCGCGACGAGATCCGCATGGGCCTCGACTACTACGACGCCTCGCTCTTCGGCACCATCGCCGTCCTCTACCGCGAGATCGCCGCCGCACTTGACGCCGAATTCCCGCCCCGCGAAAATCACGCCGCACTCTCCGGCGATGCCCCCGGCGAAGACGCGCCCGCATCGCACACGCGCCTCACCGCCCTGCCCACGCTCATTCGCTTCGGCTCATGGATCGGCGGCGACCGCGACGGCAACCCCTTCGTCACCGCGACCACCACCTCCGACTCACTCGCCATGGCCCGCAATCTGCTTCGCTCGTACTACCTCGAGCAATTGCACATCGTCTTCGAGCAGCTTGCCTCCTCGCAGCATCAGGCCGCCATCTCACCCGCTCTGCGTGAGCGCCTCAGCGGCTATCTCGCACACCTGCGCCGCTCTGGTTCTGGCTCCTCGGAGACCATCCCCAACGAAGCCGCCCGCTTCGCCATCGCCTGCTTCACGCTTCGTCTCGGCGGCGACCCGCCCAACGTTATGTACCGCAACCTGCAGCTCGCGCAGGACGCATCGCTCCCCGGCTACACCAACGCCGCCGAGCTCGCCGAGGATCTGCAGCTCCTCCGCGACTCGCTCGCCCAGAACCACGGCGAGCGCCTCGCTGCGATGTACATCGACCCGCTCATCCTCTCCGTCCGCACCTTCGGTCTGCATCTCCACACGCTCGACCTCCGCCAGCACGCACGCGTGCATGCCGCAGCCGTCGAAGAACTCAGCGCCTGGCAGCGTTCACTCGCCGAAGGCTCGCTGCAGCTTCCCTCAGAGCTCTCGCCGCAGACGGCGGAAGTCCTCGCGACCTTCCGCATGCTCGCCGCGCTCAAGCAGCAGGACCCCGACGCCATCACCAACTACGTCGTCTCCGGTGCAACCTGCGCAGAAGACGCACTGCGCGTCCTCTGGCTGGCGCGCGTCGGCGGCGTCCATGTTGAAGGCAGCGGCGCCGGGGTCCCCGGCCAGCTTGCTGGCTGGGGTGAAGCCGACCCCGGCCTGCAACCCGTCCTCCTCTTCGAATCCATCGAAGATCTCCGCAACGCGCCCGACGTCTGCCGCGAACTCTGGACCAGCCCCTCCTTCCTTCCGCTGCTCGACGCCTGGAGCGGCCGCCAGGAAGTCATGCTCGGCTACTCCGACTCCAACAAGGACGGCGGCATGATCGCTTCCACATGGGAGATCTGGAAGGCGCATCGCGAGCTGCATCAGGTCGCGCGCGAATGCGGCGTGAACCTGCGGCTCTTTCACGGCCGCGGCGGTACTGTGGGTCGCGGCGGTGGACCCACCCATCGCGCGCTCTACGCTCAACCGCTCAACAGCTTCAACGGCGAGCTCCGCCTCACCGAACAGGGCGAAGTCCTCAACTGGAAGTACTCCGACGTCGTGCTCGCCGAGCGCAACCTCGAGCTGATGATCGCCGCCGCCATCGACGCTGTCGCGCGCCCGGACCTCGCCATTCCCAACAGCGACGGGCAACTACCGAGGACGCACCTCACCGGTGCGATCGACCCCGCATGGGAAGCCGTCTTCGACGAGATCTCCGCAACCTCGCTTCGCTTCTATCAGCAGAACATCCTCGAAAACCCCGAGATCTTCGACTACTTCGAGCAGGCCACGCCCGTCGCCGAACTCGAGCACGCCCGTATCGGCTCACGCCCCGCCAAGCGCGGCGATAAAAGCGCAACGCGCCAGCGCTCGCTCGCCGACCTCCGCGCGATCCCCTGGGTCTTCGGCTGGATGCAGTCGCGCCACGTTGTGCCCGCGTACTTCGGCGTCGGCTACGCACTGGAGCAACTCGCGAACAACTCGCCCAAGGGCCTCGATCTTCTCCGCCAGATGATGCGCAGCTTCCCGCTCTTCATCGACATGATCCGCAACGTCGAGCTCGCTGTCGCCAAGGCAGACTTCGGCGTCGCTCGCCTCTACTCCACCCTCGTGGATGACGAAGCCCTGCGCGATCGCGTCTACACGTTGCTCGAAGAAGAGTTCGCTCGCACGCGCCGCATGGTGCTCGCGGTCACCGAGCAGCAGACACTGCTCGAGCGCAACCCCGTCCTCGCCAACTCGATCCGTCTGCGCAATCCCTACGTCGACCCCATGAGCCTGCTGCAGCTCGAACTCCTGACCCGCAAACGGACCGACAGCAACGACCCGGACTTCCATAAAGACGCCGCCGAGCTCGACCGCGCCATCACCGCCACCATCAACGGCATCAGCGCAGGGCTGCGCAACACCGGCTGAGGACTCCGCAACACCGGCCGATTACTTCAGCGCCTCATCGTAGCTCTGCAACAGGCCGTGGCTCATATCCCGCATCGCCCCAAGATGCGCCATCGTGACGCGCACATCCGGCATCGTCGCCTCTGCCTCTTGCGGAGTCAGGCTCTTCGGATCCTTCTTCGCCGCAACGTGCGAGTTCAGGTTCAGATAGTTATTGAGCGTCTGATTCTGCAGCCCGTTGTAGACCTCCTGCAAGTCATACGATTCCGCGAACCTCTGGACAGCCTTGTAGTCCATGTACTGCACCGCGCCGGTCGCCGCGGCCGTCCGCCATCCTGCGTTCTGCAGATGAATCATGGCGAAGCCCATCGAGATGCTCGCCGCTGACGGATTCTCCCCCTGGCTCCGCGCCTGCAGGTACCCGAGCACCGCCATCATGTTATCCAGTTCGACCTTGATCGCCGCATCCGCCTTCACAAGCTCCGCGCGATTCTCCGAAATCTCCTCACGGATCGTCGTCTCCGCCTCCTGCCGCTGATGCCGGTGATGTACAGCCCCGGCTGCGTTCTCCAGCGCCAGTGCGATCAATAACCCAATCGTGATCGTGAACAGATGAAGAAAAAACTCACCCACACCATGGATACGCTTTTGCGGAGGATGGACGTCGATCATCGCTGTACCTTCTCGGGTTTCTGCTGCTAGCGTAGCAGCGCATTCCCGCACGCGAACGATATACTGGCGCCCATGCGTCGCCTTCTGCCCCTCGCCCTCCTGCTGGCAGCCCTCCCCGCATTCGCCCAGAGAACCAGTCACCTACCCACCATCAACTCTCGCCAGGTCAACTCTGACGGCTCCATAACCTTCCGCTATCTCAACGGCAGCGCCGCCAAGGTCGAGGTCGACACCGACGCCGCCATGAAGCCGCTCGAAATGCAGAGGGACAGCTCCGGTCTTTGGTCCGTCACCACCCCGCCGCTCGCGCCCGAGATCTACGGCTACACCTTCGTCGTCGACGGCGTCGAGCAGCTCGATCCCTACAACGACGACGTTCGCCCCAACCTCGTCTCGCTCTACAGCAATGTCCTCGTCCCCGGCAAGCCGCCCGCGCCCTGGGAGCTCACGCAGATCCCGCACGGCACCGTCACGCGCCACATGCTCACCACCTACATCGCGCACGGCCTGCCCATGGATCAGGAGCCTTACTTCGTCTACACGCCGCCCAACTACGACCCCAAACACAAGGGCGGCTACCCAGTGCTCTACCTGCTGCACGGCTGGTCGGACTACGGCGACGGCTGGCTCACCGTCGGCAAGGCCGACCTCATGCTCGATTCACTCATCTCCACCGGCAGCATCGTGCCGATGATCGTCGTCATGCCGCAGGGCTACGGCGAGTACAGCTTCGTCTCCGCCGGCCGCGGTGTCTGGGAAGACGGCCCCAAGATCAACAACAATCTAACTCTCTATTCCAAGATGTTCATGCAGGAGATCGTCCCTGCCGTCGAGCGCGAGTACCCCATCGCCAAGGGCCGCGACAACCACGCCATCACCGGCCTCTCCATGGGCGGTTTGGAAAGTCTCATCATCGGCGTCAACCATGCGAACTACTTCGCCTACGTCGGCGGCTTCAGCTCGGCGCTCGTGCACACCGATCTCAACCAGTTGATCCTGGACCCCGGCATGGCGCGCGACCTCCGCCTCCTTTGGGTCGCCTGCGGCACCAGCGACGACCTCATCAATACCAATCGCAAATTCGTCACCTGGGCCAAGTCAAAGAATCTCCCCGTCACGCCCATCGAAACCCCCGGCAAGCACAACTGGCTCGTCTGGCGCGACAACCTCACCCACTTCACACCGCTTTTGTTCAGAAATCAGAAATGAGAGACCAGAGATCACAATCAGCCCACAGTCGATCTCACACCTGATCTCTGTTCTCTGATTTCTGATCTCTCGCTCTCACTCCCCCGGCGTAATCTTCACGGCCTTGTTGTGTTCGAAATCGATCGTCACCGGGTGATCGTTGTTGTTGAATGTCACACTGCGATCGCCCACGTTATCGCCGTGCGGTGTGATCGTCTGACCCAGCGCCATCATCGCCTGGTTCTCGCTCATCCCCAGCGCCGGCTCATGTTTGTCGACGTGCGCCCACATCTCCGGTCCCCAGTGCTTGTAGAGCACATGCGGATCGTCATAGAAAAAAATCTCATCCGTAAAGAAGTTGTAGACACCCTCATCGAAGTTCCCCACCGGCACTGCGTACATCGCCTTCGGGTCTGAAGAATTCGGCATCGTGAACGCCAGCAGCACCTGCCGCTGCCCCGGCGCGATGCGAAATACCGCACGGTTGTTCGGCGGCGCCTTCTCCTCGAACACGTCCCGAATCACCAGCGGCTCTGCACCCAGCAGCGCGCCCACCGGTTTCGCGTAGTCCACGTGCTTGCCCGTGTCTTTGTAGTAGTCCATCTGCCCGCCCGCGCTCACCCAGATCGTCTTCCCAATCAGCTCGCGCTCATCCTTCAACGAGTCCGGCCGCAGCTTCCGAAGGAACACAGACTGGTCCTCAGTCAGCTTCGGCTCTGTAGCCGAATCCTTGAGCACGATCGGCGCATTCTCGTCCGCCGCATTCCTGTGGTGCAGATACAGCAGCTCCACGCCAATCGCCACCACGAACGCCGCCGTTGCCGCCAGCGCAATCTTCAAGCCCTTCGTCATCTTCGCCATCAGCATTCCTCCGCGCCTCTAGATTCTCCCAGCCTTCACCCCTGCATTCAACCATTGCTGCGATATCATCGCCGCACACATTCTCTGCACGTGAGGTTTGATGCGAACGCCGATGCGACTCCAGCCGCGAACTCTCCCTCTGCTTCTGGCTCTATCGATTCCAGCCCTCTCGATCCCACTCCTCTCCACTGCGCAAACTCCCGCAGCACCCGAGCACCTCTCGCCCGCCGTCACGCGCTACGTAAAATACGACACCGCAAAGAACACCCTCTGGCTCGAGCACGTTCGCGTCATCGACGGCACCGGCGCCGCGCCGCTTGAAGATGCCACCGTCGTTCTCTCTGACGGCAAGATCGCCGCCATCCTCCCACCCAACCACATGCAGGCCAACGAAGGCCACATGGCCTCATGGTCATGCCAGGACTGCCCGCCCGCTCTCCACCTCGACCTCACCGGCCACACGATCTTCCCCGGCCTCGTCGGCATGCACGACCACATGTACTACCTCACGCGCCCCAACCTCGACATCACCGGCGCCTCCGAGCCTCCCGTCGTCGTCCCCGAGATGTCCTTCTCCTCGCCGCGCCTGTACCTCGCCTCCGGCGTCACCACCCTCCGCACCACTGGCTCCATCGAGCCCTACCTCGACCTCAACCTCCGCCGCGCCATCGACGACGGCCGCATCCTCGGACCGCACATCGACGTCACCGGCCCCTACCTCGAAGGCCCCGGCGCCTTCGCCCTCGAGATGCACGAGCTCAAAGACGCCGCCGACGCCAAATCCACCGTCGACTTCTGGGCCGACCAGGGCGTCACCAGCTTCAAGGCGTACATGAACATCACGCGCGCCGAGCTCAAAGTCGCCATCGACGAAGCCCACAAGCGCGGCCTCAAACTCACCGGCCACCTCTGCTCCGTCACCTACCCCGAGGCCGTCGAGCTCGGCATCGACAACCTCGAGCACGGCTTCATGGTCAACACCCAGCTCGACCCCGGCAAGCAGCCCGACCAGTGCCCGCGCTCCTCCGGCAACCCCACCATCGCGAAGATGACGCCCGACACCCCCGAGGGCAAAGCGCTCATCGATCTCCTCGTGCAGCACCACGTCGCCATCACCTCCACGCTGCCCGTCTTCCAGAGCGACGACCCCGTTCACCTCCACGTGCAGCCACGCGTGCTCGACACCATGTCCCCGCCCACGCGCCAGGCCTACCTCACCACCCGCAGCCTCGAGCTCCAGCGCGCAGCCCTGGACCCCAAAGCCGCCGCCGCCCGCGCCCAGCTCCTCAAGAACGACATGGCCATGGAGCACGCCTTCGCCGCAGCTGGCGGCCTTCTCCTCGCCGGCCCTGACCCCACCGGCGACGGCGGCACCCTCCCCGGCTTCGGCGACCAGCGCGAGATCGAGCTCCTCGTCGACGCCGGCTTCACGCCCCTCGAAGCCATCAAAATCGGCACCCTCAACGGCGCCACCTACGAGGGCCGCGCCGACCACATCGGCACCATCGCCGTCGGCAAGAACGCCGACCTCGTTGTCGTCACCGGTGACCCCAGCAAAAACATCAACGACATCGAAAACACCGTCCTCATCTTCAAAGACGGCGTAGCCTTCGACTCCCAAAAACTCCTCGACTCCGTCAAAGGCCGCTACGGCCAGTACTGAAAAGACAGTCGTTAGTGGTTAGTCGTTAGTAGTTAGTGATTTCTTCGCGGAGATACCCTCACGCAAGGTGGCGATGGAGGCGTTCAGGATCGTTCCGACCTCCATGGCCAGTCGCCGCGTTGACTCGATCTCGCCGCGATTCCCGAAACCGAGTGTCATCGCCAACTCTAACTGTGTCTCGACCTCCAAAGCCGACCCGCGCGCGATGCCCAGAAAGTGCAAGAACTCGCGCTGCGTGAGTCTCCCCCGGCCCTCAGCAATATTGCTTGGAACCGAAACCGCGGCCCGGCGCAACTGATTCGTCAGCCCGAACCGCTCATCCGACGGAAACATCCGCGTCACCGTGTAAACACCCGCCGAGAGTTCCATCGCCTTCTGCCACGCAACCGAATTTCTCAATGATGAAATCGCCAATCGAGCCCGCCTTTAACTAACCACTAACTACTAACCACTAACCACTAACTACTGCCTTTGCCTCAACCAACGTGCTCCGTCGCGCTCAACTCCTGCTCCAACGCAATGAGATGATCGGCGTCCAACCTGTCCGCCCTTCTTAGCGATGGGAAGAACACCGCCCACAGCCCGGTGATCGCCATGCTCGCCACGCCCCCGATGACCACCGCGCGGACCGCGCCCCACCAGTGGGCTGTTAATCCGCTCTCGTACTCACCCAGTTCGTTGCTTGCGCCCAGGAACAGCCAGTTCACGCTCGACACCCGCCCACGCATCTCCGCCGGCGTCGCCAGCTGCAGAATGCTCGACCGCACCACCACGCTGATCATGTCCGACGCGCCCACCACCAGCAGCGCTGCGCAGCTCAGCCAGATGTTGCGGCTCAGTCCGAACACAATCGTCGCCGCTCCAAAGATCGCCACACAGGCCAGCATCTTCTTCCCCGCATTGCGCTTCATCGGAGACCGCAACAGCGTCATCGAAACCGACAGCGCTCCAAGGCTCGGCATCGCGCGCAGCAAACCCAGCCCATGTGGCCCCGCGTGCAGGATCGTATCCGCAAAGATCGGCAGCAGACTCACAGCTCCGCCCAGCAGCACCGCAAACAGATCCAGCGAGATCGACCCCAGCAGCAGCCGCGTGTGCATCACGTAGTGCAGTCCCGCCGCCATTGTCTTCAGCGTGAAACCCTTCTTCTCCACCGCCGCTCCGCGCGGCCGGATCATCGCGATCATCACCAGGTACACCGCGATGAGCGCAAGCGTGAACACGTACACCAGCGGCGCTCCCGTCCACCTCGCCCATCGCGTCCCCGCCAGCGAGATCGTGAATAGAATGCCGCCGCACATCGGCCCGGTCGCCGTCGCAATCTGGAAGATCGCCGAGCCCCACGTGACTGCATTGACGAAGTGCTCCTTCGGCACCAGTATCGGCACCAGCGCCGCCGCCGCCGGCCCGCTGAAGCACCGGCCCAGCCCAATCAACGCCAGCGCTCCATAAATCCACGCCACATTGGTCACGCCGTGCATCGTCATGTCCAGCAGCCACAGCGTCGCGCCAAACTGCAGCACATAGCACGCCAGCAGCACCGTCCTGCGGTCGAACATATCCGCCACATGCCCAGCCGGCAGCGTGAAGAAAAGCCCCGGCAGAAACAGCGCCAGCCCCGTATACCCCAGCGCCAGCGCCGAGTGCGTTATCTGGTAGACCTGCCACGCCACGCCGACCGCCTGGGCCTCAGCCCCCAGGATTCCCACCAGCCGCGCGCCTGAATAAAAGCGGAAGTCGCGATGCTGCCACGCCGCCGCCGCGGCGGTCCGCCGTTCCTCAGTCTCGCTCATCTCTCTCTATGCTGACACAGCGCAGCTACATCGCCACAACGCCCAAAAAAATCCCCGTTGCGAACCCCGCCCGCTCCGCACGATAATCCTCGCGTACTGCGGCGCCGCTTCGTCTCGCCTAGGCCTCTCCGGTCTGCGCCGCCATCCTCGCTAGGAGGCTCGTTCATGCTCTCCACCGAAATGCGACGTATCGCCCATCTGCTCTCGCTCGCCGTCCTTCTCCTCGTCGCAGCCCCACTCGCGCGTGCGGCAAACGACACCTGCAACCTGCTCACCACCGCCGAAATCTCCGCCGCCACCAGCGACCCCGTCACCACCACCTCGCCCGGCCCCAGCAACTGCATCTGGCGCGGCAAAGACAGCGGCATCTATCTCACCATCCGCGACGGCGCCGCCTGGAAGAACGGCAAATCCATGTTCATAGCCAGCGGCCACGCCCAACCCGTAAGCGGTGTCGGTGACGACGCCTTCTTCGCCGACATGGGCAGCCAGCCATGGCTCTACGCCCTCAAAGGCAGCCATTTCATCATCATTCACCTGAACGTGACGAAGTTCTCCGCGGGCCAGGCCCAGTCCGCCCTGAAATCCCTCGCCAACGAAGCTCTGTCCCGCCTCTGACCTGCCCTCCAGCGGGTTGGAAGAACGCTGCTGATATGCAATAGGGCGTAGAATCTCATGCCAGCCTCTAGGTAAGAGTCAAGTCCTTTCAGGCGGGGAAGCGCTCTGTGCAAGCCTCTATCAGGATTTCGCGCCTGTGCTTGATAGCCGTGGCTGCGGCAGTTCTGATCTCATTGGCGAACTGTTCCTCTGGCGGCTCCGGGAGTTCGGGGGGCTCCGGGGGTTCTGGCTCAGGAGGCGGCAATTCGGCTCCGAGTATCTCCTCCATCACGCCGCAAAATGCAGCCGCGGGCGGCACCGGCTTCACCCTAACAGTGAACGGAACCGGCTTCGTGTCCTCCTCGGCCATTAGCTGGAATGGGGTCAACCTCACGACGACTGGCAGTAGCACCCAGCTGACCGCCACAGTTCCACCGGCCGATATTGCTGCAGTTGGTCTTGCGCAGATAACCGTCGTAAACCCTGCATCGAGCGGCGGAACGTCGAGTCCTGTCAGCTTCATCATCAACGGACTTCCTGGCTTCGTTTATGTGGCGAACAGTCTTTTCGGCAGCGTGCAGACGGGTAGCATCTCGGGCTTCTCCGTCGACCCGAACACCGGCACCCTCACTCTGGTTCCGGGCTCGCCTTTCCCGGCAGGAGCGAATCCCACCTCACTAACGTCGGACCCCAGCGGCAAATTTCTGTATGAGGTCAACGATAAGAACGGGGCGACGACCAACAACTTGTTCGCCTTCGCAATCAACCCTTCCACCGGGGCTCTCACTCCGATCTCCGGCTCGCCTCTCGCAACCGGGGCCGGGACCCTCTCGGTCTCGATCGATCCCACAGGCAAATTTCTTTACACCGCAAACTCCGGGGGCGACGGTACCTTCCCCGCTTTGCCCACCAGCATCTCGGAATACACCATCAATGCCACGACGGGTGCACTGACCTTAGACACTCAGGTCGGAGCCTGCATCTCTACCAGTTCGGACCTGGCGAACTTCGTGGTCACGGACCCAGCCGCAGGATTCCTGTTTGCCTCAACCGCCCTTGCGAGCATCTGTTCTTTCTCAATAGGCCCCTCGGGCAACCTCCAACCGGCCGCGGGATCCCCGTTCGCTGTGAACGCCCCAGGCCAGAACACGCTCTTTCCGCGATCCGTGGCCGTAGACCCATTCGGAAAGTTCCTCTTCACCGCAGACGGTGATGTCTCCGCATACAGCATCGCATCGGATGGCAGGCTTACTCAGTTGTCGGGCTCACCGTATACGCTCGGGGCCGCAACGGCAGCCACATCGGTATTGGCAGACCCGCTGGACCGCTTCCTGTGGGTAGATCACGGTTTTACCGCCATCGACTGCTTCAGTATCAATTCGAGCACCGGTGCCCTGACCCTGCTTCAATTTCCGTTGACGAGTCCCAATCCATAAATCGCCATCACAACAGCTCCCAACACCTCTGCGATCCCTATGGCCGCGGACCCTTCAGGCAAATTTCTCTACGTGCTGACCCAGCCCGGATCTGTCGCCCAGAATTTTTCTATTTCAGGCTTTGCCATCGACCCGTCAACCGGCAGGCTTACCCTGCTTCCAGGCTCGCCCTTGAGCCTGCCCTCCAACACCACACCCGCAACGATGACGATGACTCGCAAGCCTCAGTGACTGCCGGTGCATCTGACCAGCCCTCCACACCACGACCGGTCAGTCGAGATTGAGCACATGAAAGCCTTTGGCGTCGGAGATCGCCAGCTTCACCGGCCGCACCGGCCCTGACGGTGGCACCGTCACCAGCGCCCAAAGCATCTGACCATCCTTCAGCGGGAACGGCGACTTGGCATGCTCAGGGATAAAGAAGTCGCTGGTCCCGCTCAACCGCGCATATTCGCATGGAACGTCATGACTCAGCAGGAGCTGCTGTGTAGGCCCCGCCCGTGTCTCATCAACGGCAATCGGCGCCAGCTGACCGTCCCGCTCAGCCGGTACCACTCGCCACTTCCGGAACACCTCCGGCCGCGGAGTAGGTGCCCCCCCCAATGTTCCATAATCGAAACTCTCGTTAGCCGTCAGCCCACACGCACTCGCATGCAGCGTCAACGCAATATATCTCCCGCGAAGCGGCTGCGACGGGTCGTACTGCCCGGCCCGAACCCACACCATCGGGCAGCGATGCCGCTCCCACGCATACTTCACGCCGATGCTCAGCACCAACGCCAGCTGAATTGCCAGAACCGTCAGTCCCGCCTTGCGCGCGCTCATGCCGTCGCCTCCGCACTCGGCCCGCTGCGCACCTGCTCCATCAGCCGCCGCCGGAACCTCTCCAGCAGCCATCCACCCAACAAAAACAGAATACCCAGCCCGATCAACCCCAGCGACCGTCCCAGCTTGTCCATGAGGCTCGAGAAGTAGAACCACGCCACCGTCAACGCGAACGCCATGATGCCGAAGTTCACCACGGCGCGCGAACGCTCCCGCACTCCCCACCAGACCAGCACCATCGCTGTCGCCGCAACGACAACATAAGCGAGCAAGCTCGGCGCCTCGTACGGATATCGGAGCTCATCCGATCGCACCATCGCCTGCAGCCATGGCAACACAAACATCATTGCTGCGACCGCAACTACCGGAATCGTACTTCTCCGCTCCCGCATCCATCCGACGACACCTGTCGCGACCATTACGCAAAGCGCCGCAAGCCGCAGGCCAACCGGCAGATGCGTGCGACCAACCCACGATGACCATCCATCGCTGTCAATGCCAACCGCCACGATCAACGCCACCGCCGCGACCCCAAACAAAATCCCAAACACCACTTCACGTCTCGAGTGAATGAACGCTGTCAGATACACCGCAGCGACAACTGCGATCATTCGCGCAAGGTAGACCTCAAAGCCTCCAAAGGTGTTCGCCCAGTAGCTCCACTCCGAAATAATCCACGCCGGCACCAGCAGGAGAAACAACACCTGCTGAAACTGGTCGCCCAGGAACCGCCACCCCGCCGCCGCACACAACGCCCACATCAGAATCGCCGCGGGCCAATGCTCCTGCATGTTGAAGATCTGCCCCACCAGCGCAATCGCCGCACCCGCCCCGACGGTACCCACACCGTGCAGCACCGTCGCCATCGCAGGGAATCTATCGCCGCTCAGTACCGCCCCAAGATGCAGCGCCGCCAGCACCCCCAGCACCAGCAGGAACCGTCCCGTCGGCGACACCTCATCCCAGTGCGCCGCCACAAACAGCAGCACCCCGGCCCCCAGCAGAATCCCGCCGAGGATCAGCGCAGTCACCACCTGCCATCGCTGCCGCGCCGGATTTACCTGTTCCGCCTCAAACGCACGAATCCGCTGACCCGTCGCCTCATCGACAACGCCGGCCGTCTCCCACCGCACAAGATGCTGTTCCCACGACTCCATCGGACGTGCGCAGTAAACCACATCGCGGCCAGCCGAACCACAAAATTTCTTGTCTAGCCCCCGCGCCCGTGCAAACCCTCGCAACCCACACAAAGCAGACAGAAAACTCGCAGAAAACTCACGACAGGTTCAAAAAGTCATGGGGAGAGGGATACTACTCCAGATGCCACCTCACGACACCGCCGCCCTCGGCACGCTCCTCACCGAATCCCGCAATCCCGCAACCGAGCACCTCGATGAGCTCTCCACTCTCGACATGCTCCGCCTCATCAACGACGAGGACGCCACCGTCGCCTCCGCCGTCCGCGCCGAGCTCCCCAACATCGCTCGCGCCGTCGACGAAATCGCAGCCCGGTTCAACCGCGGTGGACGTCTCTTCTACATCGGCGCCGGCACCAGCGGCCGCCTCGGCGTCCTCGACGCCAGCGAGTGCCCTCCCACCTTCTCCGTCCCCGCCGACCTCGTCCAGGGCCTCATCGCCGGCGGCGACAGCGCCCTTCGCCTCTCCAGCGAGCACTCCGAGGACAGCCCCGAGCTCGGAGCCCAGGACCTCGCCGCCGCAGGATTCGCGGCTGACGGTCATCCCGACACACTCGTCGGCATCGCCGCAAGCGGCCGCACACCGTACGTCCTCGGAGCCATCGACTACGCCCGCCGGCACAACGCCCTCACCATCGGCCTCAGCTGCGTCCCCAACTCCGAGCTCGCCCGCGCCGCCGAGATCGCCATCACCCCGGCCACCGGTCCCGAGGTCCTCACCGGCTCCACCCGCATGAAGGCTGGAACCGCAACCAAGCTCGTTTTGAACATGCTCTCCACCGGCGTGATGGTCCGCACCGGAGCGACCTTCGGCAACCTGATGGTCAACGTCCGCCCCACCAACGCCAAGCTCGTCGACCGCGCCGAACGCATCATCGCCGCCGCCACCGGCGTCGACCGCCCCACCGCCGCCCAGCTCCTCAAGGACTCCGGCGACGAGGTCAAGGTTGCAATTGTGATGTCGCGACTCAAACTCGACGCCACCGCCGCACGCGCCAAGCTCGATGCCGCCCACGGCATTCTCGCTCACGCACTGCGCTAGCCAACCACAACGCCAGGTGTCCGCCGGGAATTTGACAGCGGAATCACGGCTTGGCTGCTTGTTGTTTTTCGGCCTCCGCGATTGCTTTCCTGAATTCGTCCACCGCCGGAACACTCGGTGATCGAAGCGCTTCTTTTGCCTGATAGCGCCAAACTGTTGGAGAATCGAGCGCATCTTCACGTTCGCCGCGATAGACGGCGAAAATGTCCTGGGTGGTTCCAACTTCAACCTGCGGATGCGGACTAGGATCCGGGTATTGAGAATGGGTTGGATTATCAGCCGGGGGCGGGGTTCCGTGGCTGCCGCCAATGCGGGTATCTGAATCTGTGGGTTGGAAAATGACCGGGCGATTGTTAGACGGCACACCGCCGATTGTTGGCTGAGCGAACTTCGCATTGCCTTTGCGAACCGTGATGACGAGATCGGCTGTGGAGAGGTCGTTCGCCAGCCGAAACCGGCCCCATTTCATCAAGGCCTTCTCTACATCATCCCGGGCTGTCGGGTTTGCGAGCGGAGCATCCGATGCGACGCCTGCACCGGGGTCGATGATCACGAACACGGTTTCAGCCCGAAGAACATCTGCGGGCAGAATGACTTTTTTCTTTTCTTTGGCGGCAGCAAACACAGTTGAGAACAGCAAGAGGGCAAAGGCAAGGATCCTGTTCACACGCACGATGCGCCTCCCGAGATGGACGCAAGTCTACTCCCAATTTGCGCTGTCGCGTCCGCGCTAATCCTCTTCCGACTCGCCCGCAGTCTCTGGATTCGCTTCAGCAGCTTCAACCAGATTTTTCGGCGCGGACTCCTCAATCTGCGCCTTCGCGAACGGATGTGGAGCACTCGGTCCTTCGCCCATCGACTCGCCCGCAGAGTTCATCGTCTTGCCCTGCAGCGCACCCGAGACCGCCGAGTCCATCATGATCTCCGCAAACCGCCGCGTCTTCTTGTCGAGCTGCTCGATGGCCTGGCGAATCACCTTATAGTCGCCGCCCCTGATCGACGCCTTCACCTCCTGCGCCGCAGCCTTGATCTCCTGGTGCTCGATGGAGGTCAGTTGCTGCCACACAGGCGACTGCTCGCCCTTCTCCACCGCGTCGAGGATCGTCTGCGCCTCGTTCTTCGCCTCGATCACCTGCCTCGCGGTGATGTCCTCCTCCGCCATATCGAAGCTCTCCAGGATCATCGCCTCCACCTGTTCGTCGGTGAGCCCATACGTCGGCTTCACCTCTACCTGCGCCTCTTTGCCGCTGCGCTGCTCGCGCGCGCTCACCTGTAGGATGCCGTTGGCGTCGATGAGGAACTTCACCTCGATCCGCGGCAACCCCGCCACCATTGGCGGAATGCCCTTCAAGTCAAAACGTGCCAGCGAGCGGCAGTCCTTCGCCAGCTCGCGCTCGCCCTGCACGACGTGAATCGCGACGTTCGTCTGCCCATCGACTCCAGTGGTGAAGTGCTCCGTTGCGCTCGCAGGAATCGTTGAGTTGCGCTGAATGATCTTTGCGACCACACCACCGAGCGCCTCGATACCCAGCGACAGCGGCGTCACATCGAGCAGCAGTAGATCGTCGGTTGCCGCGCTGGCTTCACCCGAGAGAATCTTCGCCTGCACTGCAGCGCCGAGCGCAACCACTTCGTCCGGATTCAACTCGGTGTGCAGCTTCTTTCCGCGTGCGTCGAGATCGAAGAGCTTCGTCACCAGCGCACGCACGGCCGGAATGCGCGTAGAGCCGCCGACCATCACGACCTCGTCGATCTGCTCCGACTTGAGCCCCGAATCCTTCAGCGCCTGCTTCACTGGTCCTGCCGTGCGCTCGATCACCGGAGCAATCAACTGCTCGAACTGCTCGCGCGTGATCTCGCGCAGATACTGTTTGCCGCTCGAGAGCTCAACTTGAAGCCGCGCAGTGGGATTCGACGAGAGTGCAATCTTCGCGTCGATGACTGCCTTGCGCAGCGCCTGAATCGTCTCGGGTTGAGTGGACACATCGATGCCAAGGTCGCCGCGGATATCATCGATCGCCACGCCGAGCAGCAGTTGATCGATGTCGTCGCCGCCGAGGTGCGTGTCACCGCCCGTGGAGATGACCTCAAAGATGCCCTCGTGCAGCTTGAGGATCGAGATGTCGAAGGTTCCGCCCCCAAAGTCGTAGACGGCAATCACGCCATCCTTGCCGCCATGCAGCTTGTCGAGCCCGTACGCGAGCGCCGCCGCCGTCGGCTCATTCACGAGCCGCAGCACCTCGAGCCCAGCGATGCGTCCCGCATCTTTCGTGGCCTGTCGTTGCGCATCGTTGAAGTACGCAGGAACTGTTATCACGGCCTTCGTCACCGGAGCGCCGAAGAAGCGCTCCGCGTTGCGCTTCAACTGCAGCAACACGTAGGCCGAGATCTCCGGCGGAGTGAGCGTCAGGCCGCCGACGTCCAGCTTCAGCACCTCGCCCGGCTTGAGGCCATCGGCGACACGAAACGGGAAGAGCTTCAGCTCGGACTGCACGTCGTCGATGTCGCGCCCCATCAGCCGCTTCGCGCTGTACACGGCGTTCGCCGGCTGCTTCAACAGAACGTCGCGCGCGGCGTTGCCAACGGCAAAACCTTCCTTCGTGTCCTGATCGAAGGCGACGACGCTGGGCACGATCGGAGCGCCATCCTCACCGGGAATCACCTGCGGCGTGTCGCCCTGCATATAGGCGACAAGCGAGTTGGTGGTGCCCAGGTCAATGCCGACGACGCGCTGCTGTTGTTCTGCCACGAGACTCCTCTTCAGGGCGCGCAGCTACTCAAAAACGCGCCATCCTCTATTGTCCACTATTGGAATGGGATGCTTCCGAAGCGCCGGCGTCGCGGCCACGCTTGCGCCCACAGTGGTCACTCGCTGACAATCCGGCCTATGCCCATCGATAAGACTGCCATCGCTACTACCGACGCTCCCGCCGCCATCGGCCCTTACACGCAGGCCATCCGCACGGGCGACCTCGTCTTCACCTCCGGTCAGATTTCGATCGACCCCGCCACCGGCCAGATGGTCTCGGGCGGCATTACCGAACAGACGGAGCGTGTGATCGCCAACCTGCGCGGCGTGCTCGCTGCTGCAGGACTCAGCTTCGCGAACGTTGTGAAGACTACGGTCTTCCTGAAAGACATGCGCGACTTCGCCGCAATGAATGAGGTGTACGCGCGCGCGTTCGCTGGCGAGGGTGTGATTGCACCTGCGCGCTCGACCGTGCAGGCCGCCGCGCTGCCGAAGGATGCCCTCGTTGAGATTGAGTGCATCGCGAAGGGATGAGCGCCAAAAGAAAATGCGGCAGACGATTTGGATCGTCTGCCGCGAAGGGGGCGCAACATCTTGTTAGAACAGAATGCGTCCGCCAACCTGGATGACGCGGTTGCTGAAGCTTCCACCCGAGATGGCGTTGTTGGGAATCTGACCGAAGGTGGCGGAGCTCAGTGTCGCCGTCGGAGCCACCAGGTTGGTGAGGTTGAAGACGTTGGTCGACTCGCCGCGGAGCTGGAAGGTCAGCCGCTCGTAGATCCGGAAGTCGCGGAAGATCGAAGCATCGATGCTGCGCCGGCCAGGAGCATCCAGCGAGTTCTGACGCACGGTACCGTCGTAACCGGCTGGGCCAGCACCCTGCTGCGGGCAAGCCTGGATGACGTTTGCGCCGCCGTTCCACGTGTATGACCTGTCCGCGGCGCAGAATTGCAGCGGGCTCATCCAGTTCTTGATCATTGCGGACCGCGAACTGCCATTATCCGTGACATTCGCGCGGGTAACACCCGCGACCAGGTTCGGACGGTCGTTGTTTACATTGTCTCCGTTCGTGTCGGTTCCGGTAGTGACGTTAACCGGCAGACCGCTCTGGATACGAATGATGGAGGTGATGGTCCAATCGTTCACGACGGCACGAAGGAACCGGTTGTCGAAACCATAGTGCGGCTTCCAGACGATCGATGCCGCTACGACGTGACGCTGGTCATAGTCCGAACGCATCTTGTCCAGATAGTGGAAGTTGTTGTCTTCGGGCGTCGTCGTCGTGCTGTTTCCGGTATTGCCCGAGGTGTCGAGGTCCAGGCTCTGCAGCGCCTTCGACCATACGTAGAAGCCCTGAGCGCTGAAGCCTTTGGTGAGCCGCTTCTGGATGGTTATCTGCAGGCCGTGGTAGTTTGCACCCTCGGACGACTGAATCTGCGAGATCGAGGAGAGGATGGGGTTGGACGCGGAAGCCGTCGTGGTCACGCCGTATGCCTTCGCGTTGAACGGACGACGATTGTTCACCGTACCGCTGGCATTGGCGTAGCCGCACGCCTGTGTCAGGTCCGTGCACGTAGCACCCGAGCCTCCGGTTGAGGTGACGTTGAACTGCGGATAATTGACGTCCCACTCGGTGGGCAGCTTGCGCGACAGCGCGCCGACGTAGCTGCCGGAGAAGGCAAAGCCGGCGCCGAGCTGCTGCTCAAAGCCGAGGTTGAACTGGTAGCTCACCGGCCAGTGGAAGTTCGGATCCATCGGAATGATGGCTGCCGGCGTGACGACGTACTTGGGGTTCTTGGGATCGTAGATGAACGGATAGGGCGAGTGACCGACGCCGCCGGCGATGCAGACCGGGTCGCCGTTACAGAAGTCCTTCGGATCCGTCGCGTAGGGGTTCGAGACGTGAATCACGTTGGCGAACGACGGCCGGCCGGAGAACGGCTCGCCGTTGGACGGATAGGTGAACAGATTGCCGCCGACTGAGCCGTAGAAGAGTCCACCCGCAGCATGAATGACCGTGCGCCCGTCAGGGAAGGGAGTCCAGGCGAGGCCGATGCGCGGTGAGACATGGTCATACCGTGTATTGACGCCGCCCGCGGGAACGCCGGGGTCGCCGGGAAACAGCACGCCTTTGAATCCGCCCGGAGCGACGGTCGACACCGCGTTGGGTACGAAGTTCATGGTCCTGCGGAGTGTGTCGGTTGGCGTCGTCTGGACGTCGTACCGGATGCCGAGGTTCAGCGTCAGGCTCGGAGTCGCGCGCCAGTCGTCCTGGAAAAAGATGCCGTAGTTGAAATAGTTCGCGTTGGCATAGACCGGGACGTCCTGGCCCATGGAGTTCGGCGAGCCGTACATGAAGTTCACGATGGCAGAAACCGATCGATTCGCCGCGGTGGTGCTGCCGGCCGTGAAGCCGAAGACGCCGTAGTTGTTCAGTGTCGTCTGCTGAGCGTCGTTCTCACGGTTCGCTTCACCACCGTAGTACAGCGTGTGGCGGCCGCGCGTGGTGCTGACAACGTCACGGACGGCATACACGTTGCTGCCGGTGACGGGACCGGTGATCGCATTGGCTCCACGGAACCAGCCGCTGACGTTGAGGTCAGGCCGCGCGCAACCAGCCTGCGCGGGAACGCCGCAGATCTGACCGCTGGGCAACTGCTCGGCGAAGGCAGAGCCGTAGTTCGCGAGGCTCTCGGTCGGGGAGGGAATACGGCCGCCGATGAGGCGTGTGTAGTTGAGCATCAACTGGTTGACCGTGCTGTTGGTGATCGTCCAGGTGTGCGCGACGTTGGCCTCGTGCTGGTTGAACTTGTAGTCGTGCGTAATCCAGCCGAGGATGTTGTTGCCGGAGGGGTTCACGACGAAGTCGCCTGACTGGTGGAAGTAACTCAACTCCAGACGCTGCTTCGCCGTCATCTGGTAGTCGCCCTTGTAAAGCTGCTCGTCGGTCTTCTGACGGAACGGGCTGAACTGCTGGATCTGGTAGCTGCCGTTGCCGGCTGAGGTAGGAATGAGACCAGCCTTGACGATGGCGGCGATGGCGGGATCGAACGTGGAGGGATTGCAGACGTTTCCGGGGCACCACGCCGTGGCCTTCGGCAGGAAGGGATTGCAGGCCCAGAACTTCGAAGACGACTGGGCTGTGGTGCTGCACTTCGCGCTGTCAGCCGGAGCGGTTCCGGTGGGGATGTTCTCGCTGAAGTTGCCCTGAAGCATGGCTGCACTGGGAACAACCGGGTTGAAGATGTTGTCCGAGATGAACCGGAAGCCGGCGTAGCTGCCGAAGAAGAACAGCTTGTCCTTCAGAATCGGGCCGCCAATCGTACCGCCGAAGCGATGCTGATTGTACGGGGTCTTCTGGACCTGGGCGCGCTGCGTGGCGTTGAAGTTGCGGGAGCGGTAGAACTCAAAAGCTGAACCGTGGAACTGGTTGGTTCCCGACTTGGTGAGGACCGTGACCACGCCGGCCGAGTTGCGACCAAACTCTGCGGAGAAGTTGTTGGTGTCGACGCGGAACTCGCGGATGGCGTCGGGGTTCGGCAGCGGGTTGCCGGTGTTGCGAACGCCGGTCATGTTCGAGCCGCCGTCGAGGTAGTACGAGACCTGGCCGACGCCGGAGTCCGACGAGCCATTGATCTTCACGTGCTGCTCTGGGTAGCCGAGCGGGTTGATGACACCGCCGTTGCCGCCCGTGCCGGAGTTGTTGTTGTTCTGAACGCCAGGCGTCAGATCGAGCAGCGTATAGACGTTGCGGTCGACGAGCGGAAGGTTGTCGATCTCGACGTTCGAGACCGTGCGGCCAAGGGTGGAGTTGCCGGTGTTCAGCAGCGGCACCTCGGCGGTGACCTCGACGGTCGTGGACTCGCCACCGGCCGACAGCGTCAGGTCGACGTGCGCCTCTTCCGTGACGGTCAGCGTGATGCCGGTACGCTCCAGGGTCTTGAAGCCCGGGGCCGAGACGGCCACCTTGTACGGTCCGACGGGAAGGAAGTCGGCACGGTAGGCGCCGTCATTCTCGGTCTTAATCGCGCGGCTCGACTGAGTCTCGGCCTGCGTGATGGTGACGGTGGCACCGGGCACGGCGGCACCCGTGCTGTCCGTCACGGTTCCAAACATGGTGGCTGTTGAAAGCTGAGCCTGCGCGGTGAGTCCCCACACGCAGCCTGCCAGTAACAACATGAGAGTTCGCAAGAACCTGTTCACTGTGATCCTCCTCGAAAAGAAAAACAAGATGCAACGATGCAACAAGACGCCAGAGCATTCATAACCAACTCTGTGCTTACTGATAGCGGGCTAACATTACGCTGCCAGATTCACGTTTGGCAACCGCTTTTTCGCGCCAGATGCATATTTTTCAATCATTCGTTTGTAGTTCGAACCTTATAAATTCCTTGGCCTGCCTCGGTAAACCGATTGTCTCGTTAGGGTTACGGTCTAATCAATATTTGAAATGCCTCTGGAAAACTGGCAAAAGAGCCAGATGGTTTGAAGTCCGAATCTTCGACGGCACCTGTCGCGGGAGGCTGTCAGACCAATGTTTCGTTGACCTCCTTACGACTCGTCGGCGTCATAATGACAACAAAGGAGATCCACCATGCCAGAGATCCCTGCAGCAGGACCGTTGAGCGACGCCGCAGTCGCCAAAGACAACACGAAGGCCGGCGCTGGCTCGGCCCGTAAGGTTGAGCTCAGTGAGGCGGAGTGGCGCCAGCGCCTGACGCCGGAACAGTTCCACGTCCTTCGCGAAAAGGGCACCGAACGTGCCTTTACAGGCGCTCTTGTCAACAATCACGCCGACGGCATGTATCACTGCGCCGCCTGCAACGCCCCACTCTTCAAATCCGATACCAAGTTCGAATCCGGTTCCGGGTGGCCGAGCTTCTTTGAGCCAGCGTCGCCGGGCGCGGTCGAACTCCACGAGGACAACAGCCACGGTATGCGCCGAGTCGAGGCCACCTGTGCCACCTGCGGCTCCCACCTGGGGCACGTATTCCCGGACGGGCCCAATCCAACCGGCGAGCGCTACTGCATCAACTCGGCCTCACTGGACTTTGAGAAGCAGTGAAGCTGGAGTGGCGGCACAACAGAGAACCCTCGCCTCGCGAGGGTTTCTTTTTGCGAAAAGGAACCTGCGTCAGGTGGTGACGGCCGTCTTGGGGGCGACTGGCGCGTGCCGGTTCTCCGCCTGATCGCGCTCCAGCAGCGCACGGGCCTCGTCAAGGTTGAGCGTGGCGCCATCGACGATGAACTCGTAGTCGCCGGCGTTGTCCGGGACCTTGATGACACCCTCGACCGTGTGTCCACGTTTTCTAAGGGATTGAACCAGCAGCTCCGTATCCACCGACATAGTGCGCAACCTCACTCAAGAGATGTGACCCGCGCCCGATTCTATACGCCGGAGGCGGTTACCCCTTAACGATCTTGCCGGACTTGATGCAGCTGGTGCAGACGCGAACCCGCTTGCCAATGCCGTTGGTAACGGCCTTTACCGTCTGCAGGTTAGGATTCCAGCGGCGCCGCGTCACGTTGTGCGCGTGCGAGACATTGTTGCCAAACTGCGGTCCCTTACCGCAAAACTCACATACTTGTGCCATCACAAATCTCCAGAACTTCCAAAACTTGGGTGTCGCAAAATCTTCCGAACTAACCAATTCCCCCGAGGTCACAACGGACGGCTCAAAGAGGAGATTGGTAGGCACGATTGGACTCGAACCAACGACCTCTACCGTGTCAAGGTAGCGCTCTAACCAACTGAGCTACGCGCCTAAAGTGCGTACACCATAGTTTACCGTGGACCGGGCCCGGGCGGCAACCTCTGATCGAATCTAGTGCAGGCCCAGGTGCTGGCTCATTCCTTCCAGGGTCTGCCCCTTGGTTTCGGGGTAAATCATCAGGACGACGAAGAACTCCAGCACCATCATGGCCGCGAAGAACCAAAAGGGCGCCGCCCGGTTGTACGCCGCGATGATCGGGAAGACGTTCGCGATCGCCGCGTTCATGATCCAGTGCGAGCTGGAGCCGAGGCCCTGCCCCTTGGAGCGCACGTTCGTGGGGAAGACCTCGCTGAGATAGACCCAGATGACCGCGCCCTGCGAGATAGCGAAGAACGCGATGAAGCCGATGAGCAGCGGCAGCAGCAGATTCTGATGGGAGTTCGAACTATAGACCAGCGCCACGCCGATGAGGCAAAGCGCGTCGCCTATGGCACCAATCAGCAGCAGCGTCTTGCGGCCGAGCTTGTCGATGAGGCTGATGCCGATCAGCGTCGCGACGAGGTTCGCCGCGCCGATGGCCACCGCCTGCATATCCGCGCTAACGGAGCTGAAACCGGCGCTGCGGAAGATGTCGTTGAGGTAGTAGAGGATCGCGTTGATGCCGGAGAGCTGATTGAAGAACCCGATGGAGATGGCGAGGAAGATCAGCAGCTTGTAGCGCCCGACGAAGAGATGATCGTGCGCCGCACCGCTCTCGGCTTCGAGCGATTTCCGGATGGCGTCGACCTCAGCCTCAGAGTCGGGCGACCCCATCCGGAAGAGAATGCGCTGGGCCTCGTCAAAGCGGCTCTGCGAGACGAGCCAGCGCGAGCTCTGAGGAACCGAAAGCAGCAACAACAGGAACAGAACCGCGGGAAGCACGCCGACGCCGAACTGCCAGCGCCACTGCATATCCAGCGCCGGCACCAGATGCGCGACGATCGCGTTCGAGAGATACGCCAGCAGGATGCCGATGACGATGTTGATCTGGAAGAGGCCCACCAGGCGTCCGCGCCACTTCGCCGGCGCGAGTTCCGCGATGTAGACCGGGCCCAGAACAGACGAGCCGCCGATACCGAGGCCGCCTAATGCGCGGAAGGCGAGAAGACTCCACCACGATCCCGCCAGCGCGCAGCCGAGGGCCGAGATCACATAAAGCAGTCCCATCCAGCGAAGAGCAGTACGGCTGCCAATGCGCTGTCCAAGAGGGCCAGCCAACATCGCTCCGGCCACCGTGCCGTACAGCGCGATAGCGACCGTGAAGCCCTTCTGTGCCTCCGTGAGCACATAGTGCACTTGCAGAGCGTGGGTTGTGCCCGCGATAACGGCGGTGTCGAAACCGAACAGCAGTCCACCGAGCGCTCCCGTGAGCGCGCTTCGTACCAGCAGCCACAACGCGCGGCTCTGCCCCTGTTCCATACTTCCTCCCGAACTTCTACTTCCGGCCCACCACAATGCGCATGCGTTCAAATAAACAGAGAGCACTCACGGCGTGTGAATTTCAAACTCTCGCATGTTCGCACACGAGCGCCTGCACTGTCCTGCGATAGACCGGTTTCTCTTGAGTTTCCCAGGCATTTTCAATTCCGGATGGGCTACACCTGCGGGGGCACCTCGCCCTGCGTCTGCACCTTGCGCAGCGTGATCCAGGCGTACTGCGCGGCCGAGAGCGGTGCCACCACGGCAACTGTTTTCAGCAGCCAGACTGTCAGCAGACCGAGGTCCCATCCGGGAACCACCTTCGCCGTCATGACCACCAGCACCGTCAGGATCTGCAGACACGTGTTGATCTTGCCAAGCCACGTCGGCCGGAAGTCGCGCAGGATGTTCGTCACATAGAGCAGCGTGGAGATCAGCAGGATGCCCAGGTCGCGGCTGAAGACAAGCACGGTGACATAGCGCGGGATGACTCCGACGTGCGTGAGAACGAGAAAGAGCGTGCTGAGCAGTGCTTTGTCGGCGATGGGGTCGAGGAACTGGCCGAGCGTCGTCCGCTGCTTCAGCGCGCGCGCGAGCAGGCCATCCAATCCGTCCGAGAGGCCGGCCAGCCAAAGAAGCACAAAGGCGAGGACCCAGTGCCGGTCAAGAATCTCAATCACCAGAAACGGCACCGCGAACAGTCGCGCCATCGTCAGGACGTTTGGCGCAGAGCGGACTTGTCGCAGCTTGCTCACAGGGGTCAACGATTTGCATGGTATCTGATTCGGCCTGTACGGGATGCGACAGGCTGGCGGCTTAAGGCTCGAGAGGCTTCTCAAACACCATCGAGATCTTTGTCTGCCGGTAGCCATCGCGGAGGTAGAAACGGTGCGCGGCCTCGCGGGTGCTCCGGGAGGTGACCCGAATCTTTTTCGCCCCCTGCCCGCGGCTCCAGTCTTCAGCTTGTTCGCAGAGTCGCCTGCCGATCCCGGCACCACGCAGGCCCTCCCGGACGACAAGGCCGCCGATGAGGCCGAAGACCTCCGACTGCAGATGCCGCTCCAGGGAGACGTCGATCCATGCCACGACTTCGCCGTTGAGCTCGGCGACGAAGCAGGCCTGGCCGGATCGTGAATCGAGGTCGCCGACCCAGTGACCCACCTGCTCCGGGGTGCGCTGATAGCCCAATTGCGCCACCAGTTCCGCGACCGCGCCGGCGTCCTCCTGCCGTATGGGCCTTATGTCCACTTCAGCGGCATCGTTCATCGGCTGCCTCCTGCGCCCGGTCAGCGCCAACGGCGATTCAATCTACGACCGCATTGGTCTTGCTTTCCCTTACCGCGTCGCCGTACACTAAGAATGGCCGAAAATCGACGCATCGTCAGCGTTTAGGCCACACCTTACATGCTGCGCCTGACCAAAAAAGCGGACTACGGCCTAATGGCCCTCAAGTACCTCGCCGAACAGGCGGAGACGGACGGGTTTAGGCGTCTGGCGCACTCGGCGAGTGCCTCGGCGAAGGCCATTGCCGATGCGTATCACATTCCACCGCAACTGCTGGCCAAGATCCTGCAGACGCTGACCCGCGGCGGCATCCTGGTCTCGACGGCTGGGACCAACGGCGGCTACTCGCTGGCGCGCCCGGCCTCAGAGATTAGTGCCTTTGAGGTAATCCGCGCCATCGACGGCCCATTGTTTATCACCAGTTGCATCACCATTCACGGCACCTGCGACCTGCACGGCACCTGCACCATCAAAGAGCCGCTGCGCAAGGTCAACGACTCGATCAAGGACATGCTGAGCGGACTCAGCATTGCCGATCTAGTGGAGCCACCCGACACTATTTCACCGCCAGCGCCGGTCGCAGGCGGACTTGTCACCATCGCGATTTAGGTTCCCAATCGCATCACGTATCTGGATTCAGGAGTACACATCATGGCTGAGACCCTCGGAATGAACGTCACCCACACCAATGAGCCACTGCCCACCGGCGTAAAGCTGCCCATCTACATGGACAACCATGCGACCACGCCGCTCGATCCGCGCGTGCTCGAGGCCATGATGCCGTACCTCACGGGTATCTTCGGCAACGCGGCCAGCCGCAACCACAGCTTCGGCTGGGAGGCCGAGGCAGCCGTCGAGAAGGCGCGCGAGCAGGTGGCCAAGCTCATCGGCGCGACCGCGAAGGAGATCATCTTCACCTCCGGCGCGACCGAGTCCAACAATCTCGCGATCAAGGGCATCGCCGAGATGTACCGCGAACGCGGCAACCACATCATCACCCAGGTGACGGAGCACAAGGCCGTGCTCGACACCTGCAAGAAGCTCGAGAAGTACGGCTACCGCGTGACCTACCTGCCCGTGCAGGCTGACGGCCTCATCGACATCGAAGACCTGCGCCGCGCAATCGACGACAAGACCATCCTTGTTTCGATCATGTACGCGAACAACGAGATCGGCGTCCTTCAGCCGATTCGCGAGATCGGCAAGCTGTGTCACGAGAAGGGCGTGCTCTTCCACACCGACGGCGTGCAGGCCGTGGGCAAGGTTCCCGTGAACGTGATTGACGACAACATCGACGTGATGAGCCTCTCGGGCCACAAGATCTACGGGCCGAAGGGTGTCGGCGCGCTGTATGTTCGTCGCCGCAACCCGCGTGTGCAGATCGCCGAGCAGCAGAACGGCGGCGGCCATGAGCGCGGCATGCGCTCGGGCACGCTGAACGTGCCGGGCATCGTCGGCCTCGGCAAGGCGTGCGAGGTCTGCGGCGAGGAGATGGAGATCCGAGAGCAAGCGCCAGATCGAGCTCCGCGACTATCTGCGCAAGAAGCTCGAGGCCGCGCTCGACTACACGCAGATCAACGGCAACATGGAGCGCCACCTGCCCGGCAATCTGAACATGAGCTTTATCTACGTCGAAGGCGAGAGCCTGCTGATGGGCATCAACGACATCGCAGTCTCCTCCGGCTCGGCCTGTACCTCGGCGACGCTGGAGCCCAGCTTCGTGCTCAAGGCGCTCGGCCTGGGCGACGACGTTGCGCACAGCTCGATCCGCTTCGGCATCGGCCGCTTCAACACCAAGGCCGAAGTCGACTACGTCGCCGACAAACTCATCAATGTCGTCCGGCATCTCCGCGAGCTTTCGCCGCTCTACGAGATGGTGAAGGAAGGCATTGACCTCACCGAAGATCGAGTGGGCAGCGCACTAATCCTCACTCATCATTGAATCAAGAGGCGCAGCTTCGGCTGCGCCTTTCTTCGTTTGCTCCCCCCGCTGTTACTCCGTCGACTTTAACCAGGGCGGCGCGCAGGCCAACGATGCCGACCACATAAATCAATGCGCCCGCCCACGCCGGCGCAAGATGCGAAATGCTCAGATACCCCATCGGGTAATGAATCCCAATTGCGCATCCGAACCCAATCAACCCCGCGAACAGCAAAGCCTGCCACAGCGCCCGCGTCGGCTTCGCCTTCCACACCACGAAGAACACACACAGTCCGCAGCTCGCCAGTCCGCCGCCAAACCCTGCGCGATCATGCGCGATGAGCGGGATCAGATGCGGATTAATTACAGTCAGCTCTCTAGCCGAGTAGCCGAAATACGTCAGGTCTTGCGGAACGAAAACAACTGTTGAGCCAAGGATCGAAATCGTCAGTCCCGCCACAGTCATCCCGATCCCGACAAAGAGCAGGCACGCCCGCCCGAAACCGGCTCTGGTGCGCCATTCGAGCCTCTCTGCAGGCGCAAACAGCGTACGCGGCCCGATCTCACCCTTACCGTTTGCGACCAGCCGCTTCCACGTCACGGCCATGCCGAAGACGTAGAGCGGCAACAGCGCCGCACTCGCCGTCAGGTGCCAGGTATCGAGGTAGTGGTAGATCAGCCATGTCAAAAAGCTGAGGAAACCAACGACTCCCGATGCGGCCAGCGTCCACCATGCCCACGCTTCCCCGCGCTTGAGCGGCACCGCAATCAGCCATAGGTACAACGTACCGATGGCCATCAGAGTACCGCCAAAGCTGACGCGGTCATGGAAGATGAAGTGGACCAGCCGGCACTGATGCAGCGAACAGAGGTCACGCGGCTGCATGCCCAGGAACGCCACGTCCTGCGGCAGGAAGGTCACCGTCGCAGCCAGGAAGAGCGCAAAGACTCCGGACACGAACAGCCCGACAGCCAGCAGCGAAAGCAGAGGCCGTCCGTCACCAACCAGCGTGCCCGCGAGGCCTCGCTCATAGCCTTGCTGCGTTACGCGATCATCCACAGTCTGCGGTGTCATCCGCCTAGAGCCTAGCTGCTGCACTGAGGCTTGCCAATATGAAAGCGCTCGTCAGCCGTCGTGCCGAGCATTTGCCCAACTAGTGGATAGTGAAGGTCATCTCGATTCGCAGAAGGCAAGCGACAGGCCTTCCATCAAGCGTGGCCGGCTGAAACACATATCTGGCCGCAGCTTTAATGGCATTTTCATTGAATGCCGGATCGCTCGTGTTGTGGCCTTCAGATCGATAAACCGGCCATCCTGGGCGACGACTACCTTCAACCTACTACCTCTCCATTCTCCTTCGTTCTTCGCATGCTCTCCGGATAGTCCGGGATAGCCCCGATTCAAAGGAACCGGAATCGTGAACGCCCGGCAACGGCCGGTTGATCCTGTTGACTGCGTCCGCGAATCTCGTAGACTGTTTCTCGCGAGCGAATCGGTCGGGCGCGAAGAGCTTAGAACAGCCGTCTTCGTCGGTGGACGTCCGTTTGTTGCCTCCGTCTGCGCTGGCGCGGCCACGGGCAATAGCACCACACAGGCCGCCACCGCCAGTTTGCATTGAAACCTTCGATCTGTCTTCGGCATGCGCGAATCCTCGCATGGACCTCACCGTCTGAGCAATCCTTTTACATAAATTAGGGGATGGAAAAACCCGGCTTGCGCCAGATCAGCGCTCCATTAATCGGAAGAAGAGTGCCTGCTTTGCGACCGGTTCCACCTTCGCTTCGAGCTCGGCCATCTGCGCCTGATTCAACGGCGTGAACGCCCGCGCCAGCTCCGCGCACTCCTCCACCTGCTCCACCGAGTCACACCCAATAATCGCGGTACTGATCGGCAGCGACAGGTTATAGAAGAACGTCTCGCGCTTCGTCAGCGTCCCCGGCGTCGTAGCGATCGCACCGCGGCCTTCCCACGACCGCTTCTGCTCCTCCACCGGCGGCGGCGTCCAGCTCGAAAGAATGCGTCCGCGCGCCATCACCTTCATCCCAATGATTCCCATCTGCTTCTCGACCGCCATCGGCAGCAGGTCCTTTTCGAACGGGTAGTATACTTGTCCGCCGCATTCACCGCCATCAGGACCGTGTCGAAGGGAAAACGCCGGATGCACTCCATCAGCGCCTCGGGCCGAAATCGCCCTGTCACGCCAAGGTGCCGCACCATCTTCTGGTCCCGTGCCTGGATCAGCGCTTCCATCGCGCCACCTTTGCCGAAGATCTGATCAATGTCTTCCTGGATCCCGACATCATGCAGTTGCCATGTGTCGATGTGATCGGTGTTCAGCAGCTTCAGCGACACGTCGAGATTCTTCAGCGCCGCATCGCGGGTTCTCTCCTTCGTCTTGGTCGCAATGAAGACCTGATCGCGAACGCCCTTGAGTCCCTTGCCCAGATACTGCTCACTCCACCGCGCCGGGCCGCCGTAGATCGCCGACGTGTCGAAGTAATTCACGCCCAAGTCCAGCGCGCGTTGAATCATCTGCAAAGCCACACCCTCGTTGTTCGGCTTCTCCAACGCACCTTGTCCGCCGAGGCCAAAGATTGCGGCGCGAAAGCCTGTCTTGCCCAGATTTCGAGTTGGCATCAGGTCCTGCGGTGCCGCATGCGCCGGCGAAGAAGGCACCTCGCCAGCCGCCGAAGAAGCGATCACGCCCGTAGCAATTGCCGCTCCCGACTTCAAAAAACTCCGCCGGCTATTCAAAGGTGCGTCCTTTTGCTTCATGTCCCTCACTCCAAAACTTTCCGGCGCGAGTGTATGCTTCCCTGTGCAGGACCGTCAACGAATAACGTTTGTCTTCTGCACAATGGAGCTCTAAAGAAATGCGCCGCAACTCTTTCGTCCTCGCCTTGATCGCCATATCGGCAACCGCCTCTTCGCAATCCTTCCTGACCCAATACAAAGGCGAGCCATTTCACGACAGCGCTTATCGCAGCGGCGCACAAAAGATCCCGGGCCGCGTGCTCTGTGCCTACTACGACCTCGGCGGCGAAGGAATCGCCTATCACGACACCGACGCCAAGAACCATGGCAGCGGCGAGCTGAACCCAGCCGACGGCACCTACCTCAACGAGTTCCGCATCCAGGAAGGCGTCGACACCTCGTACACCAAGTTCCACCGTCAGCCCACGCCCATCGACGATAACCCTTTCGACAAGGTCGTCCCTCCCGACAACCTCCTCTACGTCGGCTGGACCGAGCCCGGAGAGTGGTTCAACATCACCGTGACCGTCGCCCGCGCGGGAACATACGCCGCTGACTTTCTCTACACCTCCAACCGTGGTGGAACGATCTCCATCGATGTCAACGGCAAAGACGCCACCGGCCCGCTCGAGGTGCCATCAACCTACGATGCAGCAGACCCAGTCGCCTGGCGGCAGTGGCACCACTGGAATCTAGCGCCGCAGCTTTTCAAAATCCCCCTTCGCCAAGGCGGAAACGTTCTCACGGTTCACATCCTCACCAAGGGCAATATGAACCTCGCCTCCTTTGACTTCAAACCAGTTCCCTGACGACAATCAAAGCTGACTCGAGCATCGAGCGAGCGACACCTGATGACCGCAAATCTCATTCCGCCGCAACTCGCGCAGAAGCATACCGCGCTTCTCCAGCGACTCGCCGCGCTTGAGTCTCTTCTCGTCGCGTACTCCGGAGGAACCGACTCCGCTTATCTCGCATTCGTCGCGCACCAGGTACTGGGCCCGCGCATGCTCGCTGTCATTGCCGATTCGGCATCCCTACCGCGCGCAGAGCTTGCGGCGGCATTGGCCTTCGCGGCAGAGCACGCGATCCCGGTAGAAACACTCTCGACCCACGAACTCGCCAACCCTGACTATCAGCGCAACGACGCGCAACGCTGCTTTCACTGCAAAGACGAGCTCTTCACACAGATGGAGACTCTCCGCGCCCAACGCAGGTTTTCGCACATCGCTTACGGCCGCAACCTGGACGACGACGGAGACTTCCGTCCGGGCCAGCGCGCGGCGGCGATGCACCATGCCGTCGCTCCGCTCGCCGAAGCTGGCCTGCGCAAAGCAGAGATTCGCACGCTTGCCCACGCTGCCGGCCTCTCACTGGCGGACAAGCCCGCCTCCGCCTGCTTAAGCTCGCGCATCGAGTATGGGCGGCCGGTCACCGCAGAGGCGCTCGCGCAGGTGGAGGCCGCCGAGGCCGCGCTGCACGCGCTCGGATTCACGCAACTCCGCGTGCGCCATCATGGAGAGCTCGCGCGCATTGAGCTCACCCGCGATGAGCTTCCACGCGCACTTTCGCTCGACCTCTTCGATCGCATCAGCCGCAAACTGCGCGCACTCGGCTTTCGCTACATCACGCTCGACCTCGAGGGCTTTCGATCCGGCTCGATGAACGCGCTGCTTCCGGTCTCTGAGCTAAGCGCCGCTGATACAACGACGCACCACTGACAAAGCTGGCAAACTGGAGATGGCCTTCCGGCCACTCACAAGCTCACGGAGCCTCATGCGTCTCGCCTATCTCGAATGCTTTGCCGGCGCTGCCGGCGATATGTTCCAGGGAGCCCTGCTCGATGCGGGCGTTCCCTCTGCCGTGCTGGAAGATGCAGTGCGTGCTCTGAACATCGGCGCATCGCTGCGGATTGAGAAGGTCGATCGCAGCGGCATTACGGCAACGAAGGTGCATGTGCTGGACCACGGCCGTATCGCGGACGCCGGCGAGTCGTCATCTACAGAATTGCCGCATCAGCATGAGCTCTCCCACAGTCATGCCCCAAAGACACAGCATCTGCACAAGGGCGACCATTATCATCACGACGCGCACAGTCACGAACATGAGCACGAGCACACGCACGGCCGCTCGCTGACCGAGATCCGCGCGCTCATCTCGGGAGCTCCGCTCGATAGCCGCGTGCAGCAACTCGCGCTACGCACCTTCGAGCTGCTCGGCGCCGCCGAGGCAAAGATTCATAACGTGCCGATTGACGAGATTCATTTCCATGAGGTGGGCGCGGTGGACGCCATCGTAGATATCGTCGCGTCATGTGCCGGCATCCTGCACCTCAATGTTGGACGCTGGTACTCGTCCCCGCTCAACGTCGGCGGAGGGATGATCGACTGCGCACACGGCCTCTTCCCTGTGCCCGCTCCTGCGGCGGCGGAGCTGCTGCGCGGCATGCCCACCTATTCGGCCCACGTTGAGAAGGAGCTTCTTACTCCCACTGGCGCCGCGCTGCTTCGTGCGCTCGAGCCCACCTTCGGCCCGCAACCCGCCATGCGCGTCGAGCAGATCGGCTACGGTGCCGGCACGCGCGATCCTGACGGCTTCCCGAACGTGTTGCGACTCACGGTGGGTGAAAGCGATCTCGATCAGCCGACGGCCACACACCTGACCGACGAGGTCATCGTGCTTGAAACTGCGCTCGACGACTGCTCGCCGCAAGTCATCGCCTACGTCTCTGAACAGGCGCTCGCGCTGGGCGCGCTCGACGTCATGCTCGCTCCGGTGCAGATGAAGAAAGGCCGCCCCGGCACACTGCTCACGCTGCTCTGCGCGCCGGGAACTGAGTCAACCTTCGCCGATCTCCTCTTCCGCGAGACATCCACGCTGGGTATTCGCACGCGCCGCGAGTCGCGCCTCATCCTTGCACGTGAGATCCTTACCGTCCACACACCCTACGGGCCCATTCGCGTCAAGCGTGCAACCACCGCCCAGGGCGACGCCCGCAACCTCGCACCCGAGTTTGAGGATTGCCGCGCCGCCGCGGAGCGCGCTAAGGTTCCGCTCAAAGAAGTCCAACAGGCTGCGCTGAGAGCGGCTGCGGCGCACAAGGCATGAAGCGCTCCTCCATTCTTGAACTTCTCGCGCAGGTCGAGCGGGGCGATCTAACGCCTGACGATGCCGCGAAGCGCCTCGCCACGCTGCCATTTGAGGATCTCGGCCACACGCGCATCGATCACCATCGGAGTCTCCGCTCTGGTCTGCCTGAGGTCATCTATGCGGGCGGCAAGTCGGCGGAACAGACAGCCGCCATCTTTGCCCGCCTCGTTGCCTCTGGCGTGGATGTCCTGGCGACCCACGTGAATGAAGCGACGGCGGAGCTTGTGCTCGCAGCCCATCCGCAGGCTGCGTACCACGCTGCGGCGCAAGTCCTCGCCTTGCGTCAGTCGCCGCCGATGGAAGCCAGCGGCCACATCGCTGTGCTCTGCGCCGGCACCAGCGATCTGCGGGTCGCCGAAGAGGCAGCGATCTCCGCCGAGACCTTTGGTGCGCGTGTCACGCGGCTTTATGACGTCGGGGTTGCGGGTCTTCATCGTCTGCTCGCTGTCAGCGGCGAACTCCGTGAAGCGCACGCCGTCATCGTCTGCGCGGGCATGGAGGGAGCGCTGCCGTCAGTGGTAGGAGGTCTGGTCGGCGTTCCCGTCATTGCCGTGCCCACGTCGGTTGGCTACGGCGCAAGCTTTGGCGGCAGCGCGGCTCTGCTGGGCATGCTGAACTCGTGCAGTCCCAACGTATCGGTCGTCAATATCGATAACGGATTCGGCGCAGCCTACATCGCGACGCTCATCGCGCGCGCTTCTGCCCGCTAGTCGCGCTGCTGCTCTAAAGCCTGCACCCGCTCCTCGAGTACCTTCACCAGACGCTCGAGTTCGGCGATCCGATCCTGCAACGCGACATCCCCGCCCGCAGCATCCGACGCTCTCTGGCCAACCAGCTCCACGTTTCCAACGCCGCCGCCCAGCAGATGCGCCCAACGACTCTCGCGTGCACCCGGCTGGCGGGCCATTTGCGCCACCAGCGGCTCCTCCCGCGCGGCCATGCGGTCGAGTACGGCGGTGACTGCTGCCGTATCGTCGAAGGTGTACATCCGCTCTGCCCGTGCACGCAGCTCCGCGGGTGTCTGCGGGCCTCGCAGAAGCAGCAAGCCCAGCAGGGCGATCTCCGGGCGGCCGAGGGAGAGCTTGCCATACGCCAGGTGCTCGAACTTCGACACTCTCGCATCGGAGAGCACGCGCACTACCCCAAGCCGCTCCAGTTCGAACAGCGCTGACCGCACGTCAGCCTCGCTCAGCTCCATGACCGGATCGCGACTCGATTTCTGATTGCACGCGTTTACCACGGCGTTCAGGCTCATCGGATAGTACTCCGGCGTTGTGATCCCCTTTTCGATGAGTGCGCCCAGGACGCGAACCTCGTTGGCGTTCAATGTCAGCATCCCTTTGATGGTAACGAACACCGGCCCCTGATTGCGTTACCATGGCAGCGCTCACGGAGGGTGCATGAAAGATCGCGTCCGGACAAAAGAGGAATCGAAGGCTCGCCGCAATATTCCTGCTCACGTTGCCTTCTGGGCCTTCGTGCTGCTGCTTCTGTATATCTTCTGGAAGGCCTTCTCGGGGAATTCTGGCTCCTAGGTAGGGTTCCATGACAGCCTTTCCGGCAATCTGTGATGCGGCGGCAGACCAGCAGTTTCAGCTGGCGGTCCGCGGGCAGTTTCCAGAAAGCTACGAGTTCGAAGCGCGATATGTGGAGCACGAGATGGCACATATCGGGCATCTGTTTGCGACAGGCCTGTGTCCCGTTGAGGGCAGGAAGGTCCTGGAGTTCGGCTGCAATATCGGAGCAACATCGGTCGTGCTTGCGCACTACGGAGCACGCGTGACCGCAGTCGACATAAGCTCGGAGTGCCTGGAGACGGCTCGACTGAACGCGAGGCGCTATGGCAGCGACGAGATTCGCTTCCAGTTACTGAATGAGGGAGAGCAGTTGCCGTTTGCGGACGGGGAGTTCGACGTCGTCACCTGCAACTCCGTGCTGGAGTATGTGCGGCCAGAATTGCTGGCCGGGGTGCAGCGGGAGTTGAACCGTGTCTTGCGGCCCGGCGGAGTGCTCCTCGTCTTCGGGACGAGCAACCGGCTATCGCCCGTGGAAATGCACTCGCGTGAATGGTTCAACAACTACATGCCGCGACGCTTCGATCGGGTCTCGGGTCGTCAGCGCGAACGTGGCGTGTCACCGTGGAAGCTGAGGCGAGGATTCGGATCGGGCTATGAGGACCTTTTCTCCGGCACGGCGGGAACGCGACAGTATATCCAGTTGAAGCGGATTATGGGGCTGAACGGATGGAAGCTTCGGTTGCTGAGTGCGCTCGGCGCGTTCTTTGTGATTTCGCCGTTGTCCGTGCCGCTACTCTTGCCCTACGCAGCCGTTCTGCTGCGCAAGCGAACTGACGGGGGTCGCTGACGTGATTGGGATTCGAGTACTCCCGACAAGCTTCTGGCATCACACGGCTATGCGTCTCCGCCTGCAAGTTGCGCTTGCGCTGCTCGTCTGTCTTTTCGGCTTCGATACTTCAGCTCACGGCTACTCGGTCCTCACGCACGAGCAGCTCATCGATCTCACGTGGGATGCGTCGATCGTTCCGCTGCTGCTCAGCCGCTATCCCACGCTGACCCCGGCCGAGCTTGAGCACGCCCGCGCCTACGCCTACGGCGGCTGCGTCATCCAGGACATTGGCTACTATCCGTTCGGCGACAAGAACTTCTCGAACCTCACACATTACGTGCGTTCCGGTGATTTCGTCGTCAACCTGTTTCGCAATGCCGGCAACGCCGATGAACTCGCATTCGCTGCCGGCGCGCTTTCACACTTCATCGGCGACGCCATCGGGCACTCGCTGGCCACGAATATCGCCGTACCGGTCGAGTTTCCAAAGCTGCAGAAGCGATACGGCAATGTCGTGAACTATGCCGAAGGCGAGCCGCAGCATATCCGGACCGAGTTTGGCTTCGACATCGATGAGATTGCGAACCATCGCTTCGCGCCGGTCGACTACCTGCGCCACGTCGGCCTCGAGGTTCCGACGCGACAGCTCGCTCTTGCCTTCTATCAGACCTACGGCCTGCGCGAGGACTTCACTCAGACGCAGCATCAGCGAATGAACGAGAGCGAGTACCGCTGGGCCGTCCACCGGTTCATCCCGCGTATCGCCTACGCCACTACGCTTCTGCACCGTAAACACGAGCCGGCCGACGTCGCGTCAGACCCGGACGTGCAGCGGCTCAACCGGGAGGTAGCCGCCATCGAGCAGAAGAACCACTGGGACGACTACCGCAAGCACGCCGGTGTTATGACCTACACGCTGGCCGGCCTGATCTTCATCCTGCCGAAGGTGGGGCCGATCCAATTCACCTCCGTAAAGGGCCCCACCACGCAGACCGAGCTTGAGTACGTGCACTCCGTCATCCGCTCGACGGACATTCTGAACCACGCGCTTCGCCGGTTCACACCGCCGCCTTCGACACGCCCTTCCGCACAAGAGGCTGCGGCAGCGGACACACACTCGCTGCCGCCCCCCTCAGACCCGCTACCCGCCAAACCCGGCGCCCACCAGGACATCCCACTCGAGTCCAACGATCCGCACCACCCGCTGCTGAACCGCGATCTCGACACGGGGAATCTGGTGAAGCCGGCCGGGTATCCGCTCACTGACGAGACTTACGCCTACCTGCTGCACAAGCTGACGGAGACGCCGGCCTCGTCCATACCTTCGGGGATCAAGGACGACATACTGGCGTATTACGCCGACATGTCGCTGCCGTTCGCAACCAAGAAGAACCCGGACGCCTGGGCTGCCGTGCAGCGCGACCTCGCTACCCTGCAGACAATGCCCGAGAACCCGTGGCCCGTCCCGTATCCCACCTACGGCGAGGGTACGAACGGCGAAGATGTTCCGTCTCCCGCCCCGACAACTCCACCCACGAACTGACCGCACCTTTTTCTGCATCACGGCGCCTCTTTCGAGGCGCACAATAGCTGGCATGTTCGAGCGTTACAACGAAAAGGCCCGCCGCACCATCTTCTTCGCCCGCTATGAGGCCAGCACGTTTGGCTCACCCTACATCGAGTCCGAACTCATGCTCCTGGGCCTCCTGCGCGAAGACAGAGCATTTCGATGCGCTTCATCACACCCCGAACCTCGGCGGAAGCGCTTCGCGGCGAGATCGAGCGGCACCACTCGCCGAGAGAAAGTATCCCGACCTCTGTCGACCTTCCGCTCTCCAACGAGTGCAAGCACATCCTCGCCTACGCGGCAGAGGAGTCCGAACGCCTTGCCCATCAAGTCATCGGCACCGAGCACCTGCTGCTCGGCATTCTCCGCGAGCAGAACTCTTTGCCGCCAGCGAACTGCTGCAACAGCACGGACCGAAAATCGACGAAGTACGTCAAGAGATCGCGAAGAGAACCGCCCGGTCCCGGTTCGCATGCCCTGCGCCTTACCACCTCAACCCTTGGATTTTTCCAACTCGCTCTCAGGGTCGCCAACCTCGAGGCATCCATCGACTTCTACAGCCAGCTCGGCTTCACTTCGGTTGGCGAGCGCGGCTCCCGCTCCGCAGTCCTTACGAATGGCGAGTTGCCATCTGAGGCTTGACGAGAATCTCACCGCCCCGACCATCTTCTCTCGTTCCTCAGCCGCTGATATCACCCCGGCCGTCTCGCGCCTCGAGTCGGCCGGTTCAAGTTCGAGCAATGCCCGCACACCGCAGCCGATGGCAGAACCACGGCCCTTCTCCGCGATCCCGACGGGAACATCATTTCCCTGGTTAACCCACGCTACACGCCATTCCACCCGCCCCGCCGCAGGTAAGAAGAGAGAACTCACCTATCCGCAATCAGCTATCCTCACGTCCAAGCACCATGCCGCGCACAGAGATAGCTCGACTGCTGTTGGCTGCGTGCATTCTCACAGCCTCGTCGCACGCCCAGGCCCCTGCCGCGACCCCGCCCGATACCCCTGCAGGACACACGCTCTCGGCCTGGCTCGAGGCCATCAACAGCTCGGATCAGGCAAAGATTCAGCACTACGTCGACACCGTCGACAAGCATCAGCACCTCGACGGCATGCTCTCGTTTGCGCATCAGACCGGCGGGTTCACGCTCCTCTCCATCGAACGCAGCGAACCAAACCTCATCACCTTCCGCGTCCACGAGAAAGCCGGTTCATCCATCGCCTTCGGCACGCTTCAGGTATCCCCCGGCAACCCGCCAACCGTCGCGGTCTTCAATCTGCGCGCCATTCCATCGGGCGCAGAGTTCGACGACCCGCCGCTCGATGCCGACCGAACGCAGCCGCGTTCTCGAAGGCGTTACCTCCAACCTCACGAAGTTGTATGTCTACCCCGAGATCGCCGCCAAGATGAACACCTACGTTCAGGCGCGGGCGCAACACGGCGACTACGACAACATCACCAGCGGCGCCGTCTTTGCCGACGCACTCACCAAGGACCTTCGCGCCGTAAGCAACGACCGCCACCTCCACGTCGACTACGCTCCGTTCAAGCAGCCGGTGACCGCGCCCCACGAGAACCCCACGCCCGACGATCTCAACCGCATGCGCCATCAGATGGCGGACAACAACTGCGGCTTCGAGAAGGTCGAGATTCTGCCGCGCAACATCGGCTACCTGAAGTTCAACATGTTCGGTCCGCCTGCCGTCTGCGCACCAACCGCAAGCGCCGCGATGAACCTGCTGGCGCATACCAAGGCGCTGATCATCGACCTGCGCGAGAACGGCGGAGGCGACCCGGCGATGGTGGACTTCATCGTCTCCTACCTCTTCGACACGCACGAACACATCAATGACCTCTACAACCGCAGCGACAACGAAACAACGCAGTACTGGACGCTGCCCTGGGTGCCCGGCGAGCGACTGACGACGCAACCCGTGTATGTGCTCACCTCGCAGAGAACCTTCTCGGGCGCGGAGGAGTTCACCTACGATCTCAAGAACCTCAAACGCGCCACCATCGTCGGCGAAACGACCGGCGGCGGCGCCCATCCGGTCCGCGGGGTGACGATCGATGCGCACTTCAACATCGCCCTCCCCGTCGCCCGGCCCATCAACCCAGTTACCAAGACCGACTGGGAGGGTGCCGGCATCACTCCGGACTACAAAACTTCACGGGAAGAGGCCCTTCCGACCGCCATTAAGCTCGCCGAGGCTAAGATTCAAGCGGCGGATACGGCACCTGCCGCCGGCCACACAGCCTCTCCGGCACGCTAAGCCCTTCATATACCTCAGTTTCGGTGCCAACTGGGAATCTGGGCTGGGTCCAACGTTTCCCTTTCGCACCGAAACAGTCCGAGTTATCATCTAAGAGACAAGAAACGAGCCAGGAATCCTGCTGAACGAGACAGGTTCTGGCTCCATCGAGGATTACCCATGGCATACAGTGACAAGGTTGTTGACCACTACGAGCATCCCCGCAACGTCGGCACACTCGATAAAAGCTCGAGCGAGGTTGGCACCGGCCTGGTCGGCGCACCCGAGTGCGGCGACGTCATGCGTCTGCAGATCAAGGTGAACCCGGAGACCCAGGTCATCGAGGACGCGAAGTTCAAGACCTTCGGCTGCGGCTCGGCCATCGCCTCCAGCTCGCTCGCCACCGAGTGGGTAAAGGGCAAGACCGTCTCCGAGGCCCTCACGATCTCCAATACCGACATCGTCAAGGAACTCTCCCTGCCGCCAGTGAAAATTCACTGCTCCGTGCTGGCCGAGGACGCCATCCGCGCAGCCATCGGTGACTGGAAGAAGAAGAACAACGTCGGCGAAGCGGCTGCTGTCGCTGTTGCCGCGAACTAACCTGCGAATCTCCAAAGGCCGGCGAGTCTCAGAGCTCCGCCGGCTTTTGCATGTCGCTTTTCTTTTTGTCATTCCCGAAGGGAATCTTGCGTTTCGACTAGATGGCTGGCACTCTGCTCCAACCCGGAACCTCCGCTCCCAAGCCGGGAGCCTCGGCTGAAGCCGCAAGGGATCCCTTCGTAGGGATGACTCTGCTCACCGCCGAAGGCCAGCAGCCGCGCGCCAAGGCCGCGGTCGAGATCACGAAGAACGCCCTCAAGCGCATCCGCATCGCCATGGCGAAAGAGGGCGTCTCGCCCGAAGCCGGCGGCCTGCGTCTCGGCATCCAGGGTGGCGGCTGCTCCGGCCTGAGCTACAACATCCGTTTCGACACGCAGCCGCGTGAGCGCGACCGCGTCTTCGTCTTCGGCGCTGGCGTCGAAACCCCCAACGACCCGAGCGGCGCGAAGCCCATCCGCCTCTTCGTCGACCCGAAGTCCTTCCTCTACCTCGCCGGCATGGTCCTCGACTTCGAAGAGACCCTCATGCGCCAGGGCTTCAACTTCATCAATCCCAACTCGACGAAGTCCTGCGGCTGCGGTTCCAGCTTCTCCGCGTAGCCTCTACTCCGCCGTCGTCGGATCGATCACCGCTGTAACTTCCTCCACCGAATTCGCCGGAAACCCACCCAGCCGAGCGTGCTCGCGCACCATCTCCGCATTCGGCGCGATATAGATGCAGTACAGCTTGTCCTTGGTCGCATACGACTGCAGCCACTGAATCTGCGACCCCAGCTTGCTCAGTACGCCGCACGAGGTCTGCGAAGCCGCCTGCAACTGCTCCGCAGTCCAGCCACCCAGTCCCGGAATATCCCTCTCAATCACAAACTTCGGCATGATTCGCTCCTCATTCTCGAGAACTCGGCCGCCCATTCCCGCGGCCTGCCCATAAACTTAAAAAACGTATGAGCCCGGAGAAACACGACAACTACTTCGCGCAGTTCGATCTTCCACGCCGCCTCAACATCGACACCGCCGCGCTCGAGAAGGCCTTCTACGCGCAGTCGCGCAAGCTGCACCCCGACCGCTTCGCCTCCCGGCCTCTCGCCGAGCAGGAAAGCGCGCTTGCCGCCAGTTCACAACTGAACGACGCCTATCGTACCCTGCGCGACCCCATCGCGAGAACCGAATATCTGCTTGCCCTCGAGGGAATTCAGCTCGAAGAGCAGTCTCGTGCCGCGACCGACGCCGCCCGCGCCGCCGGCACGGAGAAGAAGCAGGTCGCTCCGCCCGATCTTCTCGAAGAGGCGTTCGAACTCAACATGCAGTTGGAAGAGATGCGCATGGCCCGCAAGATGGGCGAAGACGATCCCTCCACTCGCGCCGACCTTGAAGCTGCGCGAACGAAGTTCACGGCCATGCTCAACGACGCGCAACAGCAGCTCGAGTCTCTCTGGTCACAATGGGACACCGCCAACGACTCCAACGACTCCACGGCCCGCGACGCCGCCAAGCAATCGATGGTCGCCCTTCTCAACCGCCGCAGCTACATCCGCAACCTCGTCCGCGACGTCAACGCGGCTCTTGAATAGCACGCAGCCGTGGCGAACCTTGGCGCCCCTCTGCGACCGTTGCGTCAAAGCCTTCTTCCACAAGGCCGCCGACGCCTGTTGCAGCCCAAGGTTCCCACCGATTCTTCACAGCTCTCTGCACCCCAGAATCGACTACCCATATTTCATGCGCCGTCTCGGACTGATCCTCGCCTTTACATTCGCCCTCCTGTCCTTAGCCGCCCACGCCGACGAGCACCCCGACTGGACCACACAACTTACACCCTTCCGCATCGCGGACAACCTCTACTACGTCGGCAGCCGCGACCTCGCCTCTTACCTCATCACCACACCGCAGGGCGACATCCTCATCAACTCCAACCTGGACTCTTCGCCTCCGCAGATCCGCCACAGCGTCGAGCAGCTCGGCTTCCACTGGAGCGACGTCAAGATCCTGCTCATCAGCCACGCACACTTTGACCACGACGCCGGCAGCTCCGCCATCCTCGCCCAAACCCACGCGAAGTACATGGTCATGGACGGCGATGTTCCCGTCGTCGAATCCGGCGGCGCAAGCGACTTCGCCTACGGCCCGAAGCCGCAGTACCCGGCCACGCACGTCGATCGCATCCTGCACGACGGCGACACCGTCACCCTCGGCAACGTCACGCTCACCGCACACAAGACGCCCGGCCACACGCGCGGATGCACCACCTGGACCATGCGCGTCCACCTTCCCGGCGAGCCCGCCTCCCAGCTCCGCAACGTCGTCATCGTCGGCAGCTGGAACGTGAACCCCGGCTATCGCCTCGTCGCCTCGCACGGCAAACCCGCATCCTATCCCGGCATCGCGCAGGACTTCGCCCACACCTTCGCCGTGCTTAACGCATTGCCCTGCGACATCTTCCTCGGCGCGCATGGCATGTACTTCGACATGCTGGCGAAGCTCGCGCGCATGCCGCAGCAAGGGCGACTCCGTCTGGATTGATCCTGACGGCTACCACCGCGCCATCGCCGAACGCAAAGCCGCCTTCGAGAAGGAACTCCACAAGCAGCAGTCTGAAGCCTCAGCCCGGTAGCTTCTCCAATCGCTCGAGATGATGCAGGTCATGCCCTGCCATCGTCTCCACGATGGTCCACACCGTCATCGTTCCCCGCTCCGGATGCGTCACCACCTGCGCCTTCTGCTTCTCCGTAAGCGAGCGAACGAACGCAAGATTCCACGCCCGCAGCGCGCGATACGTCTTCGTCGCCGCCGCGAAATCATAGGCACCGTAGTTACGCGCCCAGTCATCCTGCTCGAACGGCTGCACCATCTCGACGCCGGCCGCCCCCTGCCGCAGCCGGAAACCAAACGCGAGCTCGCAGTCCGCGAGGTGCGCCATAATCTCGCGCACACTCCACTTGCCCGGCGCCGGCTGACGCTCAATCTGCTCCGGGCTTAGCCTCGCAAGCAATCTCTCCAGCTTCTCCGGTGTCGATGCAATCACTTCGACAGGCTCGCGCTCGCCCAGCTCGCCCGCGTATGGATTGAGACTCACGCCGTGCCCTCCGCTGCCGCTCCCTGGTACTCGTTCCACGGGTTATAGCTTCCCACCCACCATATATGTCCTTCCAGATCGCGGCATCCGAACGACTTCCCGCCGTAATCCGGCGAGCTCAGAGGTTGCACAATCTCCGCGTGTTCACGTTTCACGCGTTCGTACATGGCGACACACTCTTCGTCGCTCACAATCAGGCTCAGCCCCACCGTCTCGCGTCTGCCCGTCTCCTTCAGATCAATCGACAGCTTCGCAAAGATTCCAGCGTTCGACGCCGACCCCAGCATCAGCATTCCGCCGCCGCAGGTCAGCTGCGCATGCGCCACAGTGTTATGCGGCCCCTCATACACTGCCTGTTTCTTAAATCCGAACACACGTATCAACCACTCAATTGCTGCATGCGCGTCGTGATAGCGCAGACTGGGAATGATCGTCGAACCTTGGACCTTCATAACTGCAATTCTCCGGGAATTATGAATGGGAAATACTACCCCATCTATCGATGCAGTTCTAAAGCAATTCGGCCTCATCGCCACCTGTAACTTGAGGAAGTCGTCTCACTACGACAGTCGCAGCGAAGGCTGCGCGCTGGGACTCACAGACAACGGGCGTCTTGCGTTTGCAGTGTGTTACGTCGCCGACAGGCGCAAGTGGAAACAACGAGTCAGTACCCGGCAGCTCTACCAAAATGGTGACGGTGATCCTGTCCACCCGTGAGTTCGCCTGTCTCCGGATCGACAGCGATGAGTTCGCTGTCTCCCCAGTTCCCCGGACTGTTGAAGTCCTTCGCTCCTGCGCGCTCAGTCGCATAGCCCGCCGCGCTCATTGCATTCACCACGTCCTGCGGAAACGCCTTCTCGAACTGCAGCGTGTCCGGCAGGTACTGATGGTGAAAGCGCGGCGCGTCAGCAGCAGCTTGAATGTCGAGACCGTTGTCGACGACGCTGATCAGGTCGTTGATAACCGTTGTCATGATCGTCGATCCGCCCGGTGAGCCCAGCACCAGCCGCAGCTTGCCACGCTGCACATGCCCTTGCGCATCACGCTTCGCGGGCTCGCTCACGATCGTCGGCGTCATGCACGAGAGCGGGCGCTTGCCCGGCGCAATCGCATTCGCCGGCCCTTGAATAAGCCCAAACCCATTCGGCACGCCCATCTTCGACGCGAAATCATCCATCTCGTCGTTCATCAGGAAGCCGAGCTTATCGACAGTCATACCGTTGCCGTACCCGAAGTTGAGCGTGTACGTCATCGCAACCGCGTTGCCCTGTGCGTCGACCACAGAGAAGTGCGTCGTCTCATTCGACTCTGGCGCAATCGGCGCAAGCTTCGGAGGCTCGGGCATGAAACCCGCTGGCCGCGCAAGCGTTGCCGACGGCGACGGCTTCACCGCATCGATCGTCTTGCGCCACGCAGCCGCGTACGCCGGGTCGGCCATCTGCGCGAGCGGCATATGCGGATTGAAGTCTGGGTCGCCGAGATAATCAGCCCGGTCCATATACGAGCGACGAAACGCCTCCGCAATGTAGTGCACCTGCGCAGGCGAGCGATCACCTGTCGCCTGCCCGTTGAGGTGTGTCAGGTCATAACCGGCAAGGATGTTCAGCGTCTCGATCAACACGATGCCGCCCGAGCTTGGCGGAGGCGAGGTCAGCACCTCCAGCCCGCGATAATGGCCGACGAGCGGCTTGCGCTCCTTCACCTGGTAGCTCGCAAGATCCTTCGCAGTGATCAGGCCGCCGTTGGCCTTCTCATAGGCCGCGACTTGTCGCGCGATCGCCCCGCGGTAAAAGCTCGCCGGATTCGCCGCGATCTGCCGCAGCGTGCGCGCCAACTCCGGCTGCACCAGACGATCTCCGCCCTTGTAGAAATTTCCATCGCGCTGAAAGATGCGCCGTGAAGTCGGATACTTCGTGAGATTCGAAGAGTGCAGCGACCGCGCCTCTTCATCGGTAAGAACGAAGCCCTGCTGCGCGAGACGAATCGCCGGTGCCATCACGCGGCGAAGACCCAAACGACCGTAATGCGCCTCAGCGTAGACGAGTCCGGCGACGGTGCCCGGAACCCCCGAAGACTTCGGGCCTTGCGTGGACATGCCCGGAATCACGTTCCCCTGCGCGTCGAGATACATATTGGCGGAGGCAGCGGCAGGCGCCTTCTCGCGGAAGTCAAGGAAGTGCGGCGCGCCCTGCGCAAGATGCGCCGACGAAGGGCGGATCAGCATGAAGCCGCCTCCGCCAAGATTGCCGGCAGCCGGAAACGTCACAGCCAGCGTGAAGGCAACAGCTACCGCCGCATCCACGGCGTTGCCGCCGGCGCGCAAAATCTCAACTCCCGCGTCGGTGGCGTTGTGCTGGATGGTCACGACCATCGCGTGGCGCGTCCGCACCGGCGGCGTCGGCGGAATCGGGTCGCCGGGCTGCGGCGGCGTCTGCGTGAGAGCGCCGGTTGTAAAGAGAGCCAGGGTGGCAGCGGCGAGGAATTTGCGGCAAAGTGCGAAGGTCATCGAGTGGTCGGAGTCCGTGAAAACTCAATGATAGCGGGAACATCCCCGCCAACGCGGGCGTATGGAGAACAGGCGGCAAATTTGTGCGCTGTCGAAAGCGGTGTGCGATGAAAACCCTGGCGCGTTTGCTCGTTTTGGTCTGCTGTGCAGCGGCGATCTCAGGGTTCGCAACAGCGCAGACGAGTGCATCGCCCAATCTCTCCGGGCGATGGTCGGGCTCGTTTGACGTCGTGCAGGCGGACGGCAGCGTCCAGCCGGACAACTCGCTCTTTCTGCTCAAGCAGGATGGCAAGACCTTGACGGGGACAGCCGGACAGAGCGAGACACATCAGTCGCCAATCTCCAGCGGCGAAGTCGCCGGAAACCATGCGCACTTCGACGTTGTGGTGAATCCGCAGATGAGTGTGCACGTTGATCTCGTGATCGACGGCGATCACCTGCGTGGCGCGGCAACCGGCATGCCGGTAGGCCCGGGCGCCAAGGTCGTCGTGGACGCCAGGCGCTGGCCCGAGGGCGCACCTGCTCCAGCCATCACACACGCGTCAGGCAGTCTCTTTGCGACCGTCTCGGCGCTGGATACAAAATTCTTCGACGCGTACAACCACTGCGATATTCCGACGCTGAGCGCGATGGTAGAGGACGGGCTCGAGTTCTATCACGACCATACCGGCCTGACCGTCGGCAAGCAGCCGTTTCTGGACGCAATTAAAAACAACATCTGCGGTCAGACGCAACGGACGCTCGTACCGGCATCGCTTGAAGTCTATCCGCTGAAGGACTTCGGCGCGGTAGAGATCGGCGTGCACCGCTTCCAACACCCCGGCCATCCGGAAATCGGCGAGGGCGAGGGAAAGTTCGTGACACTGTGGCACTACAAGGACGGCTCGTGGAAGATCTCACGCGCGATCAGCTACGATCACGAAAGCGTAAAGCAGTAAACAATCACTCGCGGTCGATGCATTGACATCAATACATCTGCACTCAGCTGCCCTACGCGACCCATAGCAGCGGCTGCCGAATCGGATAGTTGCGAATGATCTCCGGATCGGTCGGGTCCGGATCGAGCCGTCGCCACAGCGCAATGTAGTCCGAGTGATCACACGCGAGACCGCAGAAGAGCAGGCCGGGTGAACGCACGGGCCACGAATCCCAGTGCTGAACGTCGTGCGCGTACGGCCATTTCGATTTGTCGTCAAGATACGGATACAGAAACACCGCCGCCCGGCAGAGTGCATTGCGTGCACTTGCGTCATTGCCGGCTTTGCCGGGCGCCGGGCCTGCGGGCGCTGCGTGAAAACCCGAACCCTCCAATCCCATCGACTTCGCCGATTTGTGGTTCGCTGCAAGAATCCCCAGCGACCAACCCAGCGCCGTCGCACAGTCGAACTGAAAGATGGAATACCCGTACGGCTTCGTGCGGGCAAGTTCGCGCGGGAAGCCGCCCTGCGCGTTCTCCTGCATGGGAAGCTGCACGGTCTCGAAGCGCGTTCGCACCTCATCGCGGGTGAGATTGTCGCCTGCCAGCCGCGCGAACTCAGCCGCCTGCAGGGCCCAGGCGATCGCGTGGTTGTTGGTGGCGTCGCGCTCCTTCATTCCCGGAGCGGAGGTCTTCATCCAGTCCAGATACTCGCGGAACCACTGCTGCACACCGGCGAAGTTCGCCGGGCCGAGGGCGTCCTTGAGAAAGCTCGCAGCTCGCGCGGGTTCAACAAGATGCAAGGTGTCGATGATGCCGTACGAACGGCCGGTCGGGCCGCCGGGAAAGCCCTGGGAGTACTGCAGGTTCGGGTTCATGCGAGTCGCGGGCGTGACGAACCAGGCGATGAGGTGGGCGGCGGCGGCGCGGGCGAACTCCTGCCGGCGGGTGAGCAGGTAACCGGCTGTAAGTGCGGGAACCGCTTGGGATAGCCGGATCATTGCGCGGCGGTGGTCCTGAAAGTTGGCGGGATTCGACTTGCCGTCGATCTCCTTCCACGGGCCACTTGGGTTCGCCGGGTTGGGCCAGAAGTAGTCGGCCTGGGAGAAGAAATCGTGGGGGCCGCCGGGCGAGTTGGGAGCCGGGAAGTCTGTGATGGTCTGGGGTTTAGCCGGTAGCCACTGGTTCGCCAGGCGGAGAATGCGGTCGTGGTCGACCGCGGCGACGAGGCTATAGGCGCTGGCCGGTGGAGGCTCTATGGCGGGGAGGCGATGGGCTGCGAAGGCTGCGGCGGACAGGGCGCAGAAGGCCCGGCGATCGATCCTGGACACGAGTCCACCATACAAGAGATGAGGGGATGGAGGAATATGAGGCGCCTCGACTCAGGAATGTGCAGCATGGCGGCATAACGCGGTGCACCAGAAGTGTGGCATTTGCGCGGATCTCCAGTTTTGGACTCGTCGATTCTTATCGATTTGGCAGGCTTTTGAGCCATTTTGAAGCGCTTTCGAGTACATTTGAAATATGAGCGTAAGTGACTAAGATTCTGCATCCGGGGTCTTAGCCAGGCATCCAATGGGAGTAAATTTCTGTGTGTGAGGGTGTGTTCATGGCAATCAAGTGGGACAAGTTGACGGTGAAATCGCAGGAGGCGATTCAGGGCGCTGCAGGCCATGCCGCAGAGAACGGCAATCCTGAGGTGCTACCGCTGCATTTGATGGCGGCGCTGCTGGAGGACAAGGAAGGCGTTGTCATTCCGGTGCTGGAGAAGGTGGGCGTAGGTGTGCAGCAGTTGCTGGCGGCGGTGAACTGCGGCGATTGCGAAGCTGCCGAAGGTACAGGGCGCGAGCCAGCAGCCGGGGATGGGCGCTGCGCTGACGAAGGTGCTCGACCAGGCGTTCAAGGAAGCCGAGAACTTCAAGGACGATTACGTTTCGACCGAGCATCTTCTGCTGGCGCTGGCGAAACAGAAGGGTGAGCCGGTGCAGACGGCGCTGGCGGCACAGGGCGCGACGTATGACGCGATCCTGAAGGCGCTGGCCGAGGTGCGCGGGGCACAGCGCGTGACCGACCAGAATCCTGAGGGCAAGTTCCAGGCGCTGGAGAAGTATGCCAAGGACCTAACGGAGCTGGCGCGCAAGGGCAAGCTCGATCCGGTGATCGGGCGCGATGAGGAGATTCGCCGCGTCATTCAGGTGCTGAGCCGCAGAACGAAGAACAATCCGGTGCTGATCGGCGAGCCGGGTGTGGGCAAGACCGCCATCGTGGAAGGTCTCGCGCGCCGCATCGTGCAGGGTGACGTGCCGGAGATTTTGCGCGACAAGCGCGTGATCTCGCTCGATCTGGGAGCGATGCTCGCCGGAGCGAAGTTCCGCGGCGAGTTTGAGGATCGTCTGAAGGCAGTGCTCAAAGAGATTGAGGAGTCGAATGGGCAGATCGTTCTCTTCATCGACGAGTTGCACACCCTCGTAGGCGCTGGCGCCGCAGAGGGGGCTATCGATGCGAGCAACATGTTGAAGCCGGCCTTGGCTCGTGGAGAGCTGCGGGCTATCGGCGCAACAACCTTGAATGAGTACAGGAAGTACATCGAGAAGGACGCGGCGCTGGAGCGGCGCTTCCAGATTGTGTACGTCGGCGAGCCGAACGTCGAGGACACGATTGCGATATTGCGTGGCCTGCGCGAGCGCTACGAGATGCACCACAAAGTGCGGATCAAGGATTCGGCGATTGTGGCCGCGGCAGAGTTGAGCCACCGCTACATCAGCGACCGGTTCCTTCCGGACAAGGCGATTGACCTGGTTGACGAGGCGGCGGCGGCGCTGGCGATTCAGATTGGCAGCGTGCCAGTGGAGATCGACGACCTCGAACGGCGTGCGACCTCGCTGGAGATTGAGCGACAGGCGCTGAAGCGCGAGGATGATCCGAATTCGCGTGAGCGGCTGAATGACGTGGAGCGTGAGCTTGCAGAGGTGCGCGAGCAGGCCGCAGGATTGCGCGCGCGGTGGCAGAAGGAGCGCGGTGCTATCGGAGAGATCGCTTCATTGAAAGAAAAGCTGGAGCAGTTGCGCTTCGAGGCCGAGAAGGCTACGCGTACGGGTGATCTGCAGCGCGCGGCCGAGCTTCAGTACGGAGAGATTCCGAAGGCCGAGCGAGAGCTGACGGAGTTGACCGCGGAGCAGGATGGCTTTGCTGCAGCGGAGAAAGCTGCGGAGGGTCCTGGCGGCAACCGGCTGCTGAAGGAGGAGGTTGACGAGGAGGACATCGCGAAGATCGTCTCCAAGTGGACCGGCATTCCCGTCGCGAAGATGCTCGAGGGCGAGGTGCAGAAGCTGACGCAGATGGAGGACCGTCTGCGTGAGCGCGTGGTTGGTCAGGATGAAGCGCTGACGGTCGTGGCGAATGCGATTCGCCGTTCTCGTGCGGGGCTGAGCGATCCGAAGCGGCCGATTGGAAGCTTCATCTTCCTGGGGCCGACGGGCGTCGGCAAAACAGAAACGGCGCGTGCGCTGGCGGAATTTCTGTTCGACGATGAGCAGGCGATGGTGCGAATCGACATGTCCGAGTACATGGAGAAGCATGCTGTCGCGCGGCTAATCGGCGCGCCTCCGGGATACGTTGGCTTTGACGAAGGCGGACAGTTGACCGAGGCGATTCGGCGCCGGCCGTATGCGGTCGTACTGTTCGACGAGATCGAGAAGGCGCATCCGGATGTCTTCAACGTGCTGCTGCAGGTGCTCGATGATGGGCGGCTGACGGATTCGAAGGGACGCACGGTGGACTTCAAGAACACGGTGCTGATCATGACTTCGAACATTGGCGCAGGCCAGCTTTCGACGGCGTGGGCGCAGGGCGAGGACGGCTTCGACGAGGCGAAGGGACGCGTCATGGAGGAGTTGCGCAAGCACTTCCGTCCGGAGTTCCTGAATCGCGTGGACGACATCGTGGTCTTCCATCCGCTGAACGAGTCGCAGCTCGAGCACATTGTCGACCTGCGGTTGGACGATCTGCGCAAGCTGCTGGCAGACCGGCGCATCACACTGGAACTTACGGAGCCGGCGCGCCAGGCGATCTTCAAGGCGGGCTACGATCCGGTGTACGGTGCGCGGCCGCTGAAGAGGGCGATCCAACGCCTGGTGCAGGACCCGCTCGCGATGCAGATTCTCGAGGGCAACGTACTGCATGGCGATCATGTGGTCATCGATGCAGACAAGAAAGGCAAACTGCAGTTCACGAAGGGCGAGCACGTAGCTGCCTGAACTGTCCGAAGAACAAGAGGCCGGAGCATATGCTCCGGCCTCTTTTGTTTGTGAACACTACCTTTAGTTGTCGTTGCGGGCCAGCAGGTGATAGGCGTAGCGGATGAGCGGCCGTTCGACGAATCTGTAGAACAAGACACCAACCGCCATCAACGCAGCAACGACACCGATCTGGATAGCCGCGACAGCTTCGAGAGAGTTGACCGTATACCAGCGCCTCAGGTGCCCGCACAGAACCGACAGATAGATGAACGCCAGTCCTGAGAGCAGGTAGGTTGAATAGGAAGCATTTCCGAGCGCAATCAGCAGCCTTCCTGTGCGGGATGTCAGCGCGGGAGAGACGAAGAGGACACCTGTGAGGACAACGGCCGAGGCGAGACCCCAGGTTAGGGCGCGCGGCAGCACGTGGTCGCCTGCAAGGATCTGATTCTGGTATGGTGCGATCCACTGCGGATTAACGGCGCTCAAGGTGATCGCCGCCGCGCTCCCGAAACATATCAGCGCCCAGCCGGTTCTCCGTCCCGCCGCTCTCGAAGCCCACGATTCGAATTCGTAGTAGATCATCGCAACGACAGCGCCAAATGCAAATTCGAGAATGATCGGATTGCAGAAGACCATGAGAAATGGCCGCTGGGTTCCGACGATTGCGCCTGCTGCCACAAACAAGGTAAGCGCGCCGGCTAACGCAACCGGCGCTCGACGTGCTGTAAACAGCAGGATGCACGACATCATGAGATAGAAGAACATCTCGAAGATGAGCGTCCAGCTGAAATTGGCAAGTAGTAGAAGACTTGGATACGAGTAACTGGGTAGCAGAAAGAGCGGAGGAATATAAGGAGAACTGTCTACCAAACCATGGTGGACATGGTGGATGATCGCCGGGGCAGCGAATATCCAATAAACGGGAAAAATGCGCGCAATCCTGCGCAGCAAGAATTGCCGGGCGGTTTGCACGCCGGGTGTCTGGTTGCGAGCCCTCAACGGCAACAGGCACAGAATGAAGCCGCTAATCACGAAGAACAGGTCGACCCCTGCGATTCCGAGATGGGGCAGAGATTGTGTGGCCCCAAGCACAAGGTTGAGTTGCCCCGCATGGAACCAGGCAACGACGAAGACCGCAACTGCACGCAACATCTGCACGCCATCCAGACGCCGAAGATTGGCGGAGGGCAACGGCAATTGCTGCAGCGCATCGTTCCTAGCTCTTGAGTAGCCTGGTTTGCGTGAGCTGTTGCGGATTTCTTTCGTGCTGGAGATTGCTGACACCGTAACTCCGTCGATGTGTAGGTCTAGCCTAATGGTCTATCCGAAGCACCACAACATCGCCGCCGAGCGCGGCGCCGAGCGCCGTGACGTGCGCGTGATCGGCAGCGAGGGCCTGGTCGGTCCAGTCCCAGCCGGAGTGATAGAGGATGAGGATGTGGTCGCCCTGCATGGACTTTAGCTGTGCGTACGGGACGATATGGAACGCAGTGAAATGCTGCATGTGTTCGGCAGTGAGTGACGCTGTGTCGTGCCGGTCGTAGCGCAGTTCGTCTTCTCGAGAGTAGAGCAGCGTGATGCGGGAGCGGACCTCGGGGTCGGGCTCGTAGTAGCTCGCGAGCTCGAAGTTGCCCATGTCCTGAATGTAGAGGTGAGAGTCGGGGGTGGCGAGGAGTTGCGCCTTGATCGCCGGCGGGAGGACGAGGAGAGCCGACTGTTGCGTCGACCTGGCCTGCTCACTGTGGATACGCAGCATGCCTGCGAGGAGAATACCGAAGGCTAGAAGCGCGGTCACGGTGGTCGACGACAGGCGATGGCGCGACCATGGCTCGATCGTGAGGGCGAAAAAGATGGAGATCGCGATGATGGCGCTGAGGACGTAGCGGACCTCGATGGAGTGCGTTACGAAGACCGCCAGAAGCACACCAAACAGTGGCAGCGCGGCGAGTGCGAGTAGAAAGGTGAGCTCGGGAGTGGGCAGCGCGACGGGGTCCGTCCGCAGGCGACGGATGCAGAGAACGATCAGCGCGAGAGCAAAGACGATGAGGAGGATGGCTTCGAGGCGCTGAATGGAGAGCGGTTGCGTCGTGTAGTTGACGAAGAGTGAGCGATAGGCCTGAGAGATGGCACGGAGGCTGATGGCTCCGGCGTTGTAGTAGTGCTTGCGGAACTCGCCCGCGGCCTTCTGGAACGGCAACGCGAAGACGATACCGGCCATTCCGATGAGGATTGCGGCGACGACTGGCAGATCCAGACGGCGGCGAAGAAATGTTCGGGAGACTTCGGCGATGCAGATCGGAACAAGGATCAGGATGCCGAAGTAGTGCGTGTTGAGCGCGAGTGCGATGGTGACGGCGAGGAGGATGAGGGAGCCCGTGCGGTTTTTGCTGCGGCGCGTAGCGGTCTGCCACGCCAGGAACGCCAGAGCGTAGAAGCCAAGCAGGAGACCGTAAGGGCGGGCTTCGGGAGCGTAGAACAGCGTTGCCGTGAGCGCAGGGAAGGCCATCGCAATCAGCGCAGCACGCGAGCCGGCGATGACGCGCGTTGCGAAGAAGATGCAGACCTGCATCAGGAGAAATCCGAAGATGGATGGCAGGCGCAGAGCGAGCGCAGTGGGGCCGAAGAGTTTGGTGCATGCGTGCGCGAGCGCGTGAAAGACCAGCGGGTCAAGCGAGATCGGATAGTTCCGCTGGATGTGGATGAATTCTCGTAACGAGGAGACGCTGTCGGTCTGCAGGACGAAGATCTCGTCCTGCGAGAGCAATTTGACGTGCGACCAGGTGAACGCTACGGCTGCGGTGATGAGCAGAATGAGAAGCGCGGCGAGGCGTGTGCCATCGCGTGAAGGAGTCAGCGCGGACTTCTCTGCTGTGTGAGTCATGCGAGAGGTAGCGTATCGGCGAGAGGCAGTAGAAAGTGCGCGCCCGGACTGGGTGCGGTTGTGCTTTGCGGAAGCGTCGGGGTGAAGAAGTTTTCGAGACGCGGCAGCCGGACGAAGAGCAGAATGCCCAGCACGAGCACCGTCGCCGTGAAGGACGCCATCAGCAGCGGCTCGCGGTAGAGCTTCTCGGGGTTCTGCACGGCGCTCTCGGCCTTGAAGGCGGTCTTGAGATAGATCGCCATGGTGAGAGCCACGAGCGGGAAGCCGAGGATCAGCTCCATGCGATAGCGGATGATGAAGGCGCCGAGGAACAGCATGGCCGTCGACGCATAGAAGAGCACGGAGACGAGCAGCGACTCCGGAGTGTAGCGCTTGAAGGATGCGCGGTAGGCGCCGGCGACTGCATGGTCGCCGGACTTGTGCAGCTCGTTGAGTTCGGAGAAACGCTTGAGGGCCATGAAATAGCAGCCGATCATCCAGTAGGCAATCAGCAGTGAGACGGGCGGGACGATGAGACTCGTTACCGCATACCATCCCAGCAGCATGCGCAGCGGATTGTTCACCGACTCCGTCAGCACATCGAGATAAGGAACGTCCTTCGTGCGCACGGGCGGAAAGTTATACAGACAGCCCATGATCCAGAGTACGAGCGCGGTCAGAGCGAACATGCGGGAGATGCGCAGACCGATGGCGACGCCCGCGGCCATCATCAGAAGCCACTGGACGTAGGCCACTGGAATGTTGACGAGGCCGCGCGCCGCCGGACGGTTGCGCTTGATGGGATGCAGGCGGTCGTACGGCGCGTCCAGGACCTCGTTGATGACGTAGTTGCTGCACGCAACCAGCGTGATGGAGACGAAGGCCAGGAGGAGTTGAGGCAGCAGATGCCAGGTGCGCAGGCTGGGATCGACGCTGAGCGGGACAATAACGCCGGGCAGGACAAAAAGATTCTTGATGGAGTGATCGAGCCGGACGATGGCGAGATGCGCGCGGAGGCGCTCGGCGAAGGAGGCCCTAGTGCGCTCGGTAGCTGGCATCAATGAAGCGTCGTCTCCTGCGAAGGTGAACCGTCTTAAGTATAGCGAAGCGGCCTTTGTTACCACGAAGCGACCCCGGCCGCGAACCGTACTCGACAGGATGCAACCTGCTGTAGTCTTTGAGTGCGTAAATGCGCAGTGAAAGATGGGGGCGATGGCGCAGAAAGCAATCATCATCGGAGCAGGACCGGCTGGGCTGACTGCGGCGCTGGAACTGCTTCGCAATACCGGGATTCAACCGGTCGTACTCGAGGCCACCGAGGAGATCGGCGGCATCTCCCGCACCATCCGCTATAAGGGCAACCGCATGGATATCGGCGGGCACCGCTTCTTCTCCAAGAGTGACCGCGTGATGCAGTGGTGGCTGGAGCTGATGCCTCCGGCGACGGATGCGGATGTCCCCGAGACGATCGAGATTACGTACCAGGGTAAGCGGCACAAGGTCGAGGTCCCGGGCGATCTGCCGCAGGAACCTCCGCTGCGTGGACTGGGGCCGCTGACCGTCGCGACTGAGACGGAAGAGACCGACGCGGTCGATGAGGAGGTTGAAGAGGAGCACGGGCATACGACGACCGTCGTGACTCCGGACCCGGAGGACAGTGACCATGTGATGCTCGTCCGGCCACGAAAGAGTCGCATCTACTATCTGCGCAAGTTCTTCGACTACCCCATCAAGCTCAGCGGCAACACTATCAAGAACCTCGGCCCCGTGCGGATGGTGCGGATAGGGACGAGCTACGTGGCGGCGCGCGTGAGTCCGATCAAAGAGGAGAAGAGCCTCGAGGACTTCCTCATCAACCGCTTTGGACGCGAGCTGTACCTCACCTTCTTCAAGAGCTATACGGAGAAGGTGTGGGGGACGCCATGCAATCAGATCTCGGCCGAGTGGGGAGCGCAACGCATCAAGGGCCTGAGTCTGACGACGGCGCTGAAGCACTTCGTCCGCAAGACATTCAGGCGGCGGCCGCATGGAAGCGAGAAGGATGTCGCGCAGAAGGGCACAGATACTTCGCTGATTGAGCGCTTTCTGTACCCGAAGTTTGGCCCCGGCCAGCTCTGGGAGCATGTTGCGGACAAGGTGACTGCGGGGGGCGGTGAGATTCACATGGGTCGCCTCGTGGATCGTGTTGTCGTCGAAGGAGAGCGTGTCGTCGCGGTCGAGACGGTCAACGCGCAGGGCGACCGCGAACGGTTTGACGGCGATTACTTCTTCTCCACGATGCCCATGAAGGAGCTGGTGCGTGCGCTGGAGGTCGGCGGAGCGAGGGTGCCGGCCAGTGTGCGCGAGATAAGTGAGGGGCTTCAGTACCGCGACTTCATTACCGTCGGCATCCTCGCGAACAAGCTGGATGTACAGGAACCGGACGGCGGGCTGGGCGGGTCCCGTTTAATTAAGGACACCTGGATCTACATCCAGGAGCCCGACGTGCTGCTGGGGCGCCTGCAGATCTTCAACAACTGGAGCCCTTACATGGTGGCCGACCCGTCGAAGGTGTGGATCGGGCTCGAGTACTTCTGCTATGACACGGACCCGCTATGGTCGATGGCGGATGACAAGCTGAAGCAGTTTGCGGCCGGCGAACTGGAGAAGATCGGCATCCTGAAGACCAGCGAGGTGCTCGATGCGCATGTGGCGCGTGTGCCGAAGACCTATCCGGCGTACTTCGGGACATATAACCGTTTCGATGAATTGCGCTCGTGGCTGGACCGGTTGGAGAATCTGTTCCTGATCGGCCGGAACGGTATGCACAAGTACAACAACCAGGACCACTCGATGCTGACGGCGATGACGGTGGTGGATGGCCTGGCGCGCGGACACGTGGACAAGGCTGCCGTGTGGTCGATCAATACGGAGCAGGAATACCACGAGGAGAAGAAGTGAAGAAACTGATCGCGCTGCTGGTACTTGGGCTGGTTGTATTCGTAGTGGTGGAACGGAAGCGCGTGTTTGTGCGCGATCCGCTGGCGAGCGTCACACGCTCTGGTGAGAAGGTCAGCGGCGAGCAGGTGTACATCAACTTCTATAACGATGTGCTGCTTGAGAACGACAATCCGCCGATGCTGGTGATGCTGATCGAAAAAGGTCAGCCTGTTGGCGTGCCGACGAAGTTGCGCTGCATTCACTGGATCGCATGCCTGACGGATGCGGACACGGCGAGCACACTTCCTCTGAATGTAAGTGTCCAGTCGATGAGCGGGAAGGCTGTGAGCTTTCGCGATGAAGACGCGCGGCAGTGGGTCGTAACGCTGCACTAACGTCCTGCGAATCCAACGTTCAGACTGGAAGCGCCTGCAATAGCTGCAGAATGCTTAGCTCCAGCGTGGGGTGCTGCCAGTTGGGCGCAACCTCCGCCAGCGGAACGAGGACGAAGCGGCGCTCGTGCAGTGATGGATGCGGGAGCGTCAGCGCCGGATCGTCAAGCACGAGATTTCCGTACAGGAGAAGGTCGAGATCGATGATGCGCGGGCCTTTGGGCGGAGAGGACGCGCGGTCGCGGCCCATGGAGTGCTCAATCGCGAGCAGCCCGCGAAGCAGATCGAGCGGAGCGACGTCAGTGTCGAGCAGCGCAACAGCGTTCAAGAATCGCGGCTGTTGCGTAAAGCCGACCGGCTCAGTGTCGTGAAAGCGCGAGACGGCCGAGACCGCCCCGAGATCTTCGAGCCGGTGAATGGCCTCGCGCAGATTGTCGGCGGGTGGGCCGAAACGCGACGAAAGATTGGACCCGAGTGCAATGGCAGCATGCATGGAAGAAGAAGTCGTTCAGGTAAGTCAGTCGAGGTTACTGTAGGGCGCAACGGCTGCCAGTGCAACAACTAGGCTGCAGAAACCTGCAAAGTGCGCGCATGAGAGAGCTTGGTTACAGGTGCTAACTGAGCATGGTTGGCGAACTCCCACGCGGAACGGTCGCGCAGCAGACGCTGGACAAGAGCAGTATGCATCGCGTGCCCGGCGCGCTCGGCCACGACGCGACCCCAGATGCGGCGGCCGGCGAGAGCGAGGTCGCCGATGAGGTCGAGGACCTTGTGGCGCACAAACTCATCGGAGAAACGCAGCGGGCCATTCTCCACGCCGTCGCGCGTGAGGATGATGGCGGACTCCGCCGAGGCGCCGCGAATGAGTCCCATATCGCGGAGCATCGCCTCATCCTCGCGGAAGCCGAAGGTTCGCGCGGGCGCGATCAGTGTGTCGTAGTCGCCGGAGTCGAGGTCCACGCGCAGGCTCTCGCGCCCGATGGGCGTGGGGAAGTCGATGGTGTAGTCGATCTGATAGCCGTCGCCGGGGTAGACGCCGATGAACTTGGAGCCCTCGATCACCTCAACGGGCTTGAGGATGCGAATGTACTCGCGCTTGCGGCGCTGGCGCTTGCGGCCGATGGCGCGGATCGCGTCGACATACGGCTTGGCGGAGCCGTCGAGGATCGGCACTTCAAGGTTGTCGATCTCGATGATGAGGTTGTCGACGCCGAGGCCGATGAGCGCGGAGAGCAGGTGCTCGGTCGTCGAGATCAGCACGCCCTGCCGCATCAGCGAGGTCGCATAGGAGACCTTGGCGACGTTGCGGCCGATCGCTGGAATTTCGAAGGAGTCGAGGTCCGAACGGCGGAAGACGATGCCGGAACCTGCGGGGGCGGGAATGAGTCGGAGCGAGACCTGGGCGCCGGAGTGAAGGCCGATGCCGCTGAACGAGAGCGGTGACTCGATGGTGTGCTCGAATTGGAGTTCAGGGCTCAGGATCGGGTGCTCGGGAGGCTGCCATTGCCCAGAGTACACCGCGGATCAGTCGTATAACTGTGTCTTCTTTGCCACAGTATGGCTTTGGTAATGACTGTCTGGATTACCAGCCGTACCGCTCCACCTGGCCCAGCAGCTCCAGCTTGCGCTCGGGCGGTAAGAAGCTGGCTTCAATGGAGTTAGCGGCCAGTTCGCGCATCGCGTCGAGGGGAAATTCGAACCGCTCGTGGGCCAGGAGGTACTCCTCGAGCAGGTTCGAGCCGAAGAAGGGCGGGTCGTCTGAGTTGAGCGTAACCATAAGCCCCTCTTCAAAGTACCGGCGAACAGGATGGTCCTCCAGCGAGGGGCAGCAGCCGGTCCGGAGGTTGGAGGTGACGTTGAGCTCCAACGGAATCTGGCGCTCGGCAAGCACCTCGATCAGGTCGGCGTCCTGCTGCGCGGTGAGCGCGTGCCCGATTCGTTCGGCCCCGATGTTCACGGCCGCCCAGATGCTCTGCGGCCCGACAGCCTCCCCGGCGTGGCAGGTCAGGTGTAAGCCAGCGGCCTTGGCTTCGGCGTAAATATCGCGGAAGTCATGCGCGGGACCGCGCGCCTCATCGCCGCCGATACCGATACCGACGACGCTCGGGTACTGGTGGCGAAGCTCGGCTGCCTTGCTGAAGACGCGCGTGCACTCCTCGACTCCAAAGTGGCGAACGGCGTCGATGATCCATAACAGCGAGACGCCAAAATCCTGCTCGCCGCGGATGCGGCCGCGTTCGATGGCGGCCATCACCTCGTCGACGTCGAAACGCCCGAAGTGATACAGGATGCCGATGGAGATGTAAGCCTCGGCGTGGCGGACGCCCTGCTCGGAGAGGTCGCGCAGCATTGCGTAGGTGATGGTCTCGTAGTCGGCGGGCGTATGCAGGCGCTCGGTCACGGCTTTGAAGCTCATCAGAAAGCTGGGGAAGTCGTGGTAGCGGTAAGCCTCGCCCGCCTGCTCGGCAGTGAGCGGCTTGGCGTCGTTGGTTCGAGAGAGCTCGAGCAGGGTCGCGGGGGTGATGGACCCTTCAAGATGAAGGTGCAGCTCGGCTTTCGGAAGCCCGCGCAGCCATGACCTGGGGTCCGGCTGAGGGGCGTGCTGGGTGCGGGCCATCTGATTAGTGTATCGGCTGAACGCATCCCGTCCAGCCGTCCACCGTCAGCGAGTTAGCGCCAGCTGCTGTCGCGCCGGTTCCCGCTGCTGCTGCCGAAGATCTGCAGCAGAGCGATGAAGATGTTCAGAGCGTCAAGGTAGATGCTCAATGACATCTGCACCGGGCTCAGGCCCATGGCACCGTCGCGCAGTCGCATGAAGTCGATCAGCAGCAGCACGCTGAAAATAGCCAGCGTCGCCCAGGCGTAGAGGCCGGGGCTGATGAAGTGCACGAACATGCTCAGCACGCCGAGAACGATCAGGCCGATCAGCGCGGCGAAGACGTAGTTATAGACCTTGCGGTAGTCGAACCGGGCGACCTGCGCGATGAGACCCATCACAAACATGCCGGCCGCAGTGGTCAAAGCGGCCTGAAAGACAACCGCCTGTCCGCCGGGAACGTGTAGATAGGCCTTGATCAGCGGGCCGACCTCAACACCCATGAGGAAGGTGAAGGCATAGAACAAAACCAGCGCCAGCGCCGGAGACCGCTTGGTCGCGAAGTTGATGGCGAAGATCAGGCCGAACGTGAGGATGAAGAGGCCCATGTAGCTGATGCCGCCCATCAGGGCCGGCGCCAGGTAGGCTCCGAAGGCCGTGAAGAGGAAGCCGACGGTGGTGATCCACAGAACCTTGCTGAGAAGGCTCGCGGTGGCGCTGCTGTCGAGGATGCGTATGCCTTGTGTTGCGTCGATCGTTCTCATCTTCTTTTTCCCTACTTCTTAGTCTAATAGACGCAGATTTTGTCATTCGGTCGCAAACCCGTCCTCTGCGCTAGCGCAGGCGGAAGCCGGAATGAACCGTAACCGCTGAACCCTCAGCGAGGAGAACACTTGAGACCCGCTGGTCCGGTAAGGAAGGCGAACTCCGGTCCGTAGAGACGTCTCGAAATCGACTGCAATCTCATAGCTTTGCAGGCGATAGGTTTGCCAGCGCGGATGCTCGACCTGATAGGCGGAGGTGCTGCCATCGCTGCGCTTGGTGTAGCCCCAGTAGTGCTCGGTGAGGAACTCCTCCTCGCTGCCGGGCGCGATGGCCTGTGGCGGAAGGTACGCCGCAGCCGAGAGCGTATGCCAGCGGCCGCCGAGCTTCCAGCCGTACTTTGCGGTCAGCGTTTTGGCGTCCGACGAGATTTCACTGCGCGTCGGGACTGCGAGGTACGGCTCCTCGTAGAACCTCTTTGCAACCCAGGCGATCGCACGCCGCGGAACGAACTCGCGGATAAAGACGACCCCGCGCTTGATGCTGCCGTCGGGCTCGCGGCGGCGAACGTAGAAACGGAGATTGATCTCCTCGAAGCGCGTGTGCAGCGGGATGGCGAAGCCTTTGACGCGCACCTTGTCGAAGAGAAAGGCGACCAGCGAGACGTAGCAGCTTGCCGCTCGTAGGTGGCTGATCACAGTTCAAGCTCGACTCCTGGCAGAACGTAGGGCCGAAGCTCCTCCGGCGCAACCTCATACTGCGCCATGATGAGCTTGCGCCACTCGGCGGTGAGGAAGGTAGAGGACATGGTAACCTGCCCTAGTTTGGAACGCAGTGTGCGCAAACATGAATGATTCCCTCGCTACGACTTATGCTGCGGGCTATGTCGCCACTAATCGCCGGGGCTTCGCTACTCCACCGCTGAGGCAATGAATACCTGCCAGCCGGGTCCATGCGAGAGCTCACGGAGATTGGCCAGCGCCCCGGAAGTCCTACCTGGGAAATCGAAGTTGTCGGAGAACTTGTGATAGTGGTGACTCTTGAATCCTTCTCTGCGCGTCGCCCCGGGCGTTAGTAGCCCGATATAGCGATCCCAGCGTCAATCGAGGCCAGGATGCCCAGACGCGAGAGTGGTAATGATCGCTGCAGATAGTGGCTTCCGCCTCAGGCCATTGTGGATCGGGAACGATTCGCGAGGCCGAAGACTTCGCCGTCGCCACTACCTCGGGAAAGAATCATGCACTGTGCCCCGTTTTCGTTGATTGCACGCCTCGGCAACACATACCGGAATTGTTTCCGGGGAATCATGCGATCCAGGACGGTACCTGGCCAGATTCCGAGCCAGCAGCCCTGCTCTACCACGGCCGGAGTTGACCGTAAGTGCGGCATGCGTAAGGACACCGATTGGCGAACGCCCTACGAACGCTCTCAACGTATGCGACTCCTGCCATTGTCCGCCGCACCGTTGTAGATGTTGTCGCCTGATCTCCGGCACAAACCCGAGCTGATCGTAAGTGCGCCGTGTAGAGCACCGCCTGATGACCGTTCCGCGTTGGCCACCGAGTAACTTCTCCACTGGTTGCGCACCATCGTCCCGTTGTGAGCAAAAGCGGCCCCGCAATGCCCGATGAATGGCGAATGTTGTCCGGGAAGGATGCCAACCACGTTCGGGCTCCGGAACGGCCGCACCGTGCTGGCGACTTTGGCTTTCAGAGCGTACAGGATTGCCTTCAACTCGCCTTGAGCCCGCGCGACCCGCCGCTTTCAAACTCCTTGCTATTGACGCCGCTCATCGCAAAGCTCGATACCGACCTTGAGCTGAGCCAACTCGCCGCCAAGATGCGGTTCTGCCTCCTTGAGATACGGCTTTGCGGATTGGTTCTTCACCGTCCAGCGATAGCTCTCGAGTCGTCGGTGAATGATCAGCGCGCCCACAGCACCCTTCGCGCCGCGCTTCGAAGACTATTTACGGCCAGTGCCCGAAATGTTCCCGCATTTAGAACTTGGATCTTCGCTCGGGGGACCAGCCCATGCGAGGTATGAGCCTGACGCCCTCGCCGACCAAGAATTCGTTGAACGACAAGCGTTCTAGCGCAGACAAATGGGTCTTGGAGAGCTTCGCGTTGGACTTCGGTGAAATTGGCCGAATCGAGAGTGTCGGCCTTTGCCGAACAGAATCTCGTGGACTTCATGCGGACTTAGTCCATCTGTGCGATCGGTCTGGATTCAATCTGGCGAAATGTATCTGTATCGCGCGAGATCATTACGCGGATGAGACAAACAGATCATGGCGATGAACTTTCTGTTCGAATCAATCTGACGCCCGCTACGAAGACGAATCTGCAACGGCTTCTTCGAAGTCCAACCCGCGTTCTTTATCGGCACTGCCGCTCCGTCACGAAGGAATCTGGAGGTCAAAGAGAATGCGCCTGCGACGTTCCCAACCCCCATGGGTACAGGTTGTCGTTGTGATCGGCAAGCTAGGCGCGGCCGGCGAAGTCGCGGGATTCGGTGGAGACGCGGACGCGTTCGCCGCTGGTGAGGAAGAGTGGGACCTTGATCTCGAGGCCGGTTTCGAGGCGGGCGATCTTGGTGGCGCCGCTCGATGTGTCGCCGCGGACGGCAGGCTCGGTGTAGGTGATGGTGAGGTCGACGTGCGTGGGCAGGTCGAGGCCGATGGGGTTGCCGTTGTACTTGTTCAGCTGGATGAGCAGGCCGTCGATGAGGAAGTCGGCGGCGTCGCCCACTTGCTGCTCAGAGAGCGTGAGGGTCTCGAAGGACTCCTGATCGAGAAAGTGGAGGCCGTCACCGTCGCGGTAAAGAAACGTAGCGGGGACCGTGACGAGGTCGGGCTCGCGAAACTTCTCGCCGGCCTTGAAGGTCTTGTCGAAGACCGCGTTGGTGAGCAGGTTGCGCATCTTCAGGCGAACGAGCGTCTGGCCGCCGCGTGCGGTGGGTGTGGAGACGTCGGCGTCGAGGCAGACGTAGGGAGCGTTTTCGTGTTCGAAGAGGGACTTGCGCTTTACGTTGATTGCTTCAATGAGTGCAGGCATGTGTATTTGAGGACCCTTCGGAACCTTCTTCTATGAAGTATAGGTGTCCGAACTTCCTCAACGGAACTTCCTCAGATGGCCAGCCGAGAGACCCACTTCGCCTGTTCGGCTGTGTCGGGAACGCTCAACCCGCGCGCCTCAGAGATCCGGCTAAATGCTTCTTTGGCGGTAAATCCTTCAAGGCGCATCACGGTGGCCAGCAGAACGGAGGAGCGTCCAATGCAGGCTCTGCAATGTACGCCGACTCTCAGCCCTTCACTGGCGCGCTTGTGAAGGAATTGCGCAAACGTCAGGAAGCCAAGTCGCGAAGGAGGCACCTCCCGATCTGGAATCGGGAAGTTGACGAAGGAAATTCCCACCGAAGAACATGCGGCCTTCTCGTGATCAAGTTCGAGTTCGCGGCTTTCATTGAACGACAGCAGCGAAACGAGAATATCGATGCCCTCGTCCTTGAGCTGGCGAACATCGTCCTGCAACCACTCTCCGCCCTGCGGTCTTGAAGCAATCGCAAGTTGCAACGGTGAAGCTGTATCGATCCAAAAAGACATATCAGGCCCTGGTAGAGACTCGCCGCGCTTGCTTGCGGCTATAAGAAGTAGACGCAGAGGCTGGCGATCTGCCGAATGAGGAAGCGCTCTTTTTCCCACTGAAAATATTTTTTGGACACACCGCCTGCCGTAACTTGCTGATTCCAGGGATCAGCAAAAATAGGGGCGGGCAGTTCAGGATCGATAGAACTCGCTGCGCTTGCGGCTGTAGAGGACGTAGACGAAGAGGCCGATGATGAGCCAGATGAAGAAGCGCTCCCAGGTGCGGGCGGGGAGGCCGGCCATCAGCAGAATGCAGAAGAGCACGCTGAGCACCGGGAAGACCGGACCGCCCGGAACGCGGAAGCCGCGGTGGCGCTCGGGCTGCCTGCGGCGCAGGACGAGGACGCCGATGGAGACGAGCACGAAGGCGAAGAGCGTGCCGATGTTGGAGAGCTCGGCGAGCGTGCCGACGTCAAAGAGTCCGGACGGGATGGCGACCAGGATGCCCGCAACCCATGTGGCGAAGGCCGGCGTGCGGAAGCGCGGATGGACGTGCGAGAAGACGTCGGGCAGCAGACGGTCGCGCGACATCGCGAACCAGACGCGCGCCTGCCCAAGCTGGAAGACCAGGATCGACGAGATCATGCCGATGATCGCGCCGAGCAGAACGATGAGGCGCGTCCAGTGCAGGAGCGGACTGTGGGTAGACAGCGTGAGGCGCTTGAGCGCGTTGACGACAGGTGCGGCATCCCCGATGACCGATCGCCACGGCACGATGCCGGTGAGGACGAGCGAGACGCCGATGTAGAGGATGGTGCAGACGATCAGCGTGGCGATGATTCCGATGGGCACAGTGCGCTGCGCGTCGCGGCACTCTTCGCTGGCGGTCGAGACGGAGTCGAAGCCGATGTAGGTGAAGAAGATGATGGAGCCGCCGGCGAGTACGCCGGGCCAGCCGTTGGGGGAGAACGGATGGTAGTAGCTGGGATGGATGAAGTGCAGGCCAACGGCGATGAAGGTAAGGATCGCGACGAGCTTGATGAGCACCATGATGTTGTTGGTGCGTGCGGACTCGCGGATGCCGCGGACAAGGATGACCGTCAGGAGAATGACGATGAGGAACGCGGGGATGTTGAAGCCGAAGTGCCAGCCGGGCGCATAGATGGTGTTGCCGGTGAGGTCGGTCAGCCCCTGCGGAAGATATGCGGGCGAGAGCCACTTGGGGCTCAGCGGGATGCCGAGCCAGTCGAGCAGGTCGACGAAGTGCGCGGCGAAGCCGACGGAGACGCTCATGTTGGAGAAGGCGTACTCGAGGATGAGGTCCCAGCCGATAATCCAGGCGACGAGTTCGCCGAGTGTGGCGTAGGTGTAGGTGTAGGCGGAGCCGGCGATGGGGATCATCGAGGCGAGCTCCGCGTAGCAGAGCCCGGTGAAGCAGCAGACGATGGCGACGAGAATCAGCTGAGGGCGAGCGCAGGACCTGCGCCGGGACGGCCAGCGATGTGGCCGTGGTGCAGGATCAGGTCGATGACCGGCGACTCGGCCCAGGTCGCCGTGATCGCCGGGTTGCCGCCTATCGCGGTGCCGATGACCGTGAAGATGCCGGAACCGATGACCGCGCCGATGCCGAGGGCGGTGAGCGAGACGGGGCCGAGGGTCTTCTTGAGCGCGGTCTCCGGATGTTCACTCTCGGCGATCAGCTTGTCGATGGACTTGGTGGCGAAGATCTGCCGGGCTTGTGTCTTCTGGCGGCTTTGGGTTGCAGGAGGCAGGTGTCACGTCCTCGTCGAGGAAGAATGGGTGCGTGGATGAAGCGATTGTATGCGGAATCCCACCGCAAGCAGCACAAAACGGGCGAAGCCGTGGCCTCGCCCGTCTGGAAGCTGGAAGCTATGTCTTTGAGGACCTTCTTGGCAGTCGTTCTATCGCTTCGACTGGCCGCGCGACAACTTCTTCACCTTGGCCTTGTTCTCGCCGCGGGGAGTGGTGCGCTTACCCTTGGGAGCGGCCTTCTTGCGCGCTGCCCGCTTTACCTTCTTACGCTCTGCCTTGTCGGTGACGCTCTTGGTATTTGCCATGTGTTCGTGACGATCAACTTTCCAAAGAATTTTTTGCCGGCCGCGAGAGCAGAGATATCAGGTTCTGCTCTTTCTTATAGAGCGTGTTCTGCTCTTTTTATAGTCGCTCTAGCTGGGCGAACTTCTCCACCAGCTTTTTCGTGCCGTACCCGCTAAATTGTACTGTAATCTTCGCGTCGTCACCCTCGCCTTCTCGCGCTGCGATGATGCCCTCGCCATACTTGGGGTGCCGGACGCGCACGCCTTTGCCGAGACCGGTGCGGCCGGTGGGCGCGGGAATGTCGATCTTCGGCCGGGCCGGATACCGTTTCTCGCCAGGCTTGTAGCTTCCTGCACCGCCCTTGCCGAAGAACGCTGCGGTGTTGTCGAGCGCGCCTGAGCCGCTCAGGCGCGAACGATTCGCGCCGAAGCGCTGCGCAGCGTAGTTGCGCGCCGAAGCGGGACCTCCCTGCGCATGGCTCGCATCCTGACTCTCATCTTCATAGGAGTAGTGCCGCTCTGCGCCCTCGTCGTTACCGCCGCCGGACCGCCGGCGCTGCGGATATGGTGTCGCGTACGCGTTGCGATAGTCGAGGGCGCCACCATAACTTGCGGGCGAGCCGAGATCTTCGATGAGCTTCGGAGGAACCTCTTCGAGGAAGCGCGAGGGCGTGCTCGACTCCGGCATATCGTTGCCGTAACGGCGGCGATAGCGTGCGCGGGTAAGGATGAGCGTGTCCATGGCACGCGTCATGCCTACGTAGCAGAGTCGGCGTTCCTCTTCCATCTGCGGAGGATCCATCAGCGTACGTGAGTGCGGGAACAGGCCCTCCTCCATGCCGCAGAGAAAGACCAGCGGGAACTCAAGGCCCTTCGCGGCGTGCAGCGTCATCAGTGTGACGCGCGCCTCGGCCGAGTACTGATCTGCATCGGAGACCAGCGCCGCATGATCGAGAAACTCCGCCAGCGTCTCGCCGCGTGAGGTTGCATCCTGCGCAGCGTTCGCAAGTTCCTTCAGGTTTTCAATGCGCGAGAAGGCTTCGGGTGTCGCTTCTTCTTCCAGAGCGCGGATGTAGCCGGAGCGATCGTTCAGGAACTTGATCAACTCCGGCAGCGTTGCCGGATCGCCGGGCTTGCGGAAGGCCGGCTTGCCCGCGGCGTCGAGCTCGGTGGACTCCGCGCGCGGCGAGGCGCTCCAGCTTGGCGCGATTCGCCTCGCGCACTGTGTCGGATGCAGAGCGAGGCTTGGTGAATGGCACAGGGGCAAACGGATTGAAGGTCTCTGTCGCCGAGCTGCCGGCGTTCTCCGGCGCGATCGTCGAGATCTCTTCGCTCGGACCGAAGTCGAAGCCGAAGTTGAAGCTCGTGTCGAAGTCGCTGTTCGCGTCGTTCGCGAACGGCGGCGGAGCAGCTTCCTCACCATTCACGGCGAAGTCGAAGGACGTGTCATCGGCGGAGAATGTTGCAGGGTCGAAGTCGGTTGGGTTTGCGTCCAGTTCCGAGTTGTCAGTTGTGAGTTGTGAGTTAAGCGCCGTGTCCGCAGCGAGTGCCGCCGCGAAATCCGGGCCGAGCATCGCGCGCGCGTCTTCAATCAACTTGCGAAAGCTGCCGAGCGCCGACAGCGCGCGCGCAGGCAACAGCTTCTCTTCCGTCGCGCGCGCAACCGCATCCCACGTGCTCATGCCTGTCGTCAGCGCGATGCGCTCCAGCGTGTCCATCGTGGTCTTGCCGATGCCGCGCGGCGGTGAGTTGACGACTCGGGCGAGCGCGATGGAGTCGTGCGGATTCTGCACCAGCTTCAGATAGCTGAGCATGTCCTTGATCTCGGCGCGGTCATAGAAGCTGAAGCCGCCGACCATGTGGTACTGAATCTGATAGCGCCGCAACGCCTCTTCTACCAATCGCGACTGCGAGTTCGTGCGGTACAGCACAGCGCATCGCGGCTGATCCTCGGTCTGCCCCGCCTCGCGCAGATAGCGCTGTATGCGGTCGGCGACGAAGAGCGCCTCGTTCTCTCCGTCAGGCGCTTCGTAGTAGCCGATCAGCGATCCGCCCTCGCGCGAGGTCCACAGGTTCTTTCCCTTGCGCTGCGTGTTCTGCGCAACAACGGCCGACGCTCCTTCGAGAATCACCTGCGTCGAGCGATAGTTCTGCTCGAGGCGAATCGTCTTTGTGTTGGGAAAGTCCTTCTCGAACTCGAGGATGTTGCGGATGTCCGCGCCGCGCCAGGAGTAGATCGACTGGTCTTCATCGCCGACGACGCAGACGTTTCCGTGTTTACCAAGGAGCTTCATCAGCTCATACTGCGGACGGTTCGTGTCCTGGTACTCGTCGATGAGGAGATACTTGTATTTGCGGTTGTAGCGCTCGCGCACTTCGCTCGAGGACTTCAGCAGCCGCACCGTCTCGAGCAGCAGATCGTCAAAGTCCATCGCGTTGGCCTTGAAGAGTTCGTCGCGATAGATCTTGAAGATGTGCGCAATCTTCTCTTCGAGCGGATTCGTCGACGCAAGAAAATACTCCTGCGGATCGATCATGTGGTTCTTCGCCCACGAGATCCGCCCAAGCGCGACGCGCGGCTTCAGCTGCTTGTCGTCAACACCCAGCCGCTTCAGCGCCTGCTTTACGACAGCCTGCTGATCGGTCTCGTCGTAGATGGCGAAGTTCTTTGTGAGTCCCTTGCCGCCCACGCGGAGCGCTTCGATGTCGCGCCGCAGCACACGCACACAAAAGCTGTGGAACGTCGCGAGCGTCGGCTTCGCGAGCGTGGAGTTTCCAAGAATTTTTGAGACACGCTCCTCCATCTCCTTCGCGGCTTTGTTGGTGAAGGTGACGGCGAGGATGTTGTCCGGGCTGACTCCGCGTTCCTGTATCAGGTACGCAATGCGGTGCGTGATGACACGTGTCTTACCGGAGCCTGCGCCGGCAAGCAGAAGCACGGCACCATCCACGGATGTGATGCCTTCGCGCTGCTGCGGATTCATGTTTGCGAGAAGGTCGGCCACAGCTTCCATTCTAGTCTGTGACGAATGTGCAGATAGGTGTGACGAATATCGTCAACAATTCGTGAACTTGAGGAACCATCTCTCTCCTCGTGCGTATAGAAGAGTGCGCGTGGTACTCGGATCCATGGCCGAGTGCTTGCGCGCAGAACTTTTACGCTCCGAGAAGAGGTAGAGAAATGATCCGTCGCGTTTTGGGAAGCACCATGGTGCTGGCTGCTGTATTGATGGCTGGCGAGAGTGTATACGCTGCACCGCTAACTGCACTGCGTGTACCCGTGCAGGCAATGGGGAAGAACAAGCAGATGGTGAGCTTCCATCTGCGCAACGACTCCAAGGATCCGCTGATCATCAAGGCGGGCAGCCAGGAGATGACGCTGGAACCGGGCAAGCCGGTTGATGTCACATTGAAGGTCGGGGACACCGTAACCGTCTCGAAGTCGACGCCGAAGTTCCCGGAGGGCACGGTTCTGGCAACGGTCAATCAAGACCTGAAGGACACCACAATCGCATTGCGCTGAGCGATGCACCAGACTTAAGCGAGTTTCGAGGTTCGCGCCACCGTGACGGGGACGCGAACCTCAATTTTTTGCTGAAGGTACTGGCGCAATCTTCAGCAACGGCTTCGTGCAGGAGTGCAGCCCAAGGCACGGCATCGGCTTCAGACTCGTCGTGAAGCACGCCTCAACTGCAGTGAAGTGATCCTCGCGACAACTCACGATCAGACTGCCCTCCGGCAGCTGCGGATTCGCCTTGTAGAACAGGTCGAGAATTTGCGCCGGACTCATGGTCGTTTCATGATCGATGTGGTCGAACGCAAGTGGCACGTCAATCGAAGTAAACGCCTCGCGCTCCATCTGGAAAAATCGCTGCGGCCCCTGCGCCGAGCATGTGCCGTGCTTGTCCCACTCGTGCGCGAGCAGGCGCAGGTCGGGCGTGAGATCGAGATTCTCGCGAGGGTTCAACGGCCCGGGTTCCTGCGAACAGAAGACTGGGTAGCTTCCGTCATTGTTCTGCGGCCAAAGGCCATGGAGCACAAAGCTACGCTGCGGCTTGCATTGCGGCGATACATCGGCGATCGAGCAGAACTCCGGTCCCCATGGCATATCGAGAAGGTAGAAATCGAACTTGCCGGGCTTGCCCTTGTTCTGCGCACACGTCGGCGCGAATGCTGCGAGCGCCAGAGCGAAAGCCGAGATCATGCAACGCAGTCCGCGCATGGGACACAGGATACCGTGCTCGCTCACCTTGTATCCTGAGGTCATGGCGAGGGAATCTGGAAAGAGCATCGCTGTCTTCTGCGCGGCGTCGGATGGTGCACGTCCGGTGTACCGCGAGACGGCGCAGGAACTCGGCCGCACGCTGGCCGACCGTGGCATTGGTCTTATCTATGGCGGTGCAAAGATCGGTTTGATGGGTGCGGTCGCCGACGCCACACTCGCAGCCGGCGGTCACGTCGTCGGCGTCATCCCGCACGTGCTGGTTGATAAGGAGATCGCACACGACGGGCTCAGCGAGTTGCATGTCGTCGACACGATGCACACGCGCAAGCGGCTCATCGGTGAGAAGGCGGATGCCTTCCTCGCCATGCCCGGGGGCTTCGGCACTTTTGAGGAGCTCTTCGAGGTGCTCGCGTGGCAGACGCTGAAGCTCCATGCGAAGCCGGTCGTGCTGCTCAACGTCGCGGGGTTCTATGACTCAATGCTAGCCTTCCTCGACGTCTGCGAGAGCGAAGGAATGCTGCGCGGAAACAGGCATCGGCTGCTGATTGCCACCAATGTAGACGAAGCGCTGCGCCTCGCCGGGCTGTGACGACTAGAATTGAGATTGATGGCAGTTTCTGAGTTCGCGCTCTTCACACGCCGACGAGAGGAGGTCCACATATGAGTCACGAGGGCTTCCGCCTGGTCAGCGCCGAGACGGCCGCGCGTGCGGAGCAGCCGAGACAGGGCGGCGATGCCATTCGTCCAGCAAAGGTGCGGATCGACAAGACCGGTGGCACTGGCATGACGATCGAATGGCGCGACGGCCACACCAGCCATTGGGACTTCGCCTGGCTGCGGGCCGCATGTCCCTGCGCCACATGCCACGAGGCGCGCGAAGCAGAAGGCCGCGCTCCGGGCATCGCGAAGCCGAAGGCGAAGTCACTGCTTCCGATGTATGAGGCCCCGCCGCGCCCTGCGGATGTCGAGCCGGTCGGCAAGTACGCTCTGCGCTTCAAGTGGAACGACGGGCACGAAACCGGGCTCTACTCCTGGGATTACCTGCGCAACGTCTGCGACGTCGAGATCCAGAAGCAGCATCCGAGCTAGCCTGCGGTTGGAAGCTCAGGCGTCGCTGCGAGCAATTGCTGCGTGTACACCTCACGAGGAGACTCGCAGATCTGCTCCCACGATCCTTCCTCCACCAGCCGCCCGCGCTGAAGAACGATCACGCGATGGCATAGATAGCGCACGAGCGGCATCGAGTGCGAGATGAACAGGCAGGTCAATCCATGACGCTGCTGCAGTTCGCGCAGCAGATTGATAATTTGCGCGCCCACCGACACATCCAGCGCACTCACCGGTTCATCCAGTACCAGCAGTTCCGGACGAAGCGCCAGTGCGCGCGCGATGTTGATGCGCTGCCGTTGCCCGCCGGAGAACTCATGCGGATACCGACGCAGCGCCGACGCATCCAGTCCCACCTCCGCAAGCATCGCCGCCAGCCGTGCCTCGACTCCTTCTTCGGGCCGCTCGCGATGAATGGCAAACGGCTCGCACAGAGTCTGGCGAACTGTCATGCGTGGGTCCAGCGCCGCATAGGGATCCTGAAACACGATCGCCATTTTCCGTCGCAGCCGGCGCATCGCATGGGCCGGCAACGCCAGCAGATCGAGCGTGCGCGGAGATCCATCCGAATGCCTGTCGTGAAACAGGACTCGCCCCTCGGTGGGCTCCAGCAGACGCAGCACCATGCGCGCAACGGTGCTCTTGCCCGACCCGGACTCGCCCACCAGACCGAGCGTCTCACCGCGGTAAAGAGCAAGCGAAACGTCGTCGACAACTCGCGCGGAGCCAAAGTCCTTCGACAGGTTGTGTGCTTCGAGCAGCAGTTCAGAGTTGGGTGACGAACCAGAGATCATGAGCTTTGACTGAAGATAATCTGCCATCCGACCTGTGTCTTCTCGAACAGCTCCATAAATGTGCCCTCAACGGGGCCGCCCGACTTCTTGGGACGGTTCAGATGATACTTGCCGGTCGCCAACGCGTAGTTGTCCCCCAGCGCCTTCACCTCGATGTCCGTGTCCTCGATCGCCCCCATGCTGTCCTTGCTGGGAAAGTTCTGCTTGTAGGCTCCGCGGATGTTGTCGATGCCACGCACGAGATTCGCCAGAACTGCCTGCGTGTCCGGAGCATCTTTATAGTGCGACAGATACCCATCCAGATCGCCCTTGTTCCACGCACCCTCTTGCGCCAGGATGATCTTGACCACGTCGAGCTGCTGACGAGTGGCCGTAAAGAGCGGGTCGTCCTTCTGCGAAACGGCGGGCGCCGATATAAAGAGAACGGCACAGAGAGAAGCTGCGAGAGCGATAGGAACGAGACGGCGGACTGGCATAGGCCTCCTCGGAACAACATCATCATACGAGTGGTGACGAACAACCGTCGCCTTAGTGAGCCGGCGGCGGGTCGCTAGTCGTCGCATCACGGACAATCTTCCAGCCTGACGGCGTCTTCTCCACCACCAGCAGATAGTACCCGCCGGCATTTCCTCCGCCCGCTGCCGTGCGCTCCAGGTGAAACCGCCCAGTAACCGTCGCAAAGTGCTCGTCGAGCGGCTGAACCTCAAGGTTCGAAAATGTCAGGGTCCCCATCGCATCGCGCGTGGGAAATGACTTGCGGTACCCGGCGAGCATCTGGTCGTATCCGCGCCGAATCGTCTGTCCCATGAACAGGATGTCCGGCGAGTTCTTGTATCCCGTCGCAAAGGCTTCCAGATCTCCGCGATTCCAGTCGACGGCCTGCTTGTTCAGCATCGCCACGATGGCGTCCTTCTCCGCGGGCTTCGCCGCCGCCTGAGCAGAGGCGGACGACACAACGGGGATCAGCAGCAGGACGGCGAAGGCAACGGCAAACAGCGGACGGGCTGACAGACGCATAGCTTGGCTCCGGACAGAAACGTATTGGGTTGCAAGGTTTAACGAGCCTAGAATATAGCTATGGCCGCAGATTCCGCCAAGCATTTGAACGGGAACCAGACGCGAACTGTGCACGCCGTCTGCACGCACGACTGCCCGGACTCCTGCGCGGTGCTCGTCACGGTCGACGAGCTCACCGGCCGCGCCGTCAAGGTCGCCGGCGACCCGGCGCATCCGGTGACTCGCGGATTCCTGTGCGGCAAAGTCGCGCGCTACCTCGACCGCGTCTACTCCCCCGAGCGCCTGCTGTACCCCATGCGACGCCGCGCAGGCGTACCGAAAGGCCCGCTCCCCAAAGGCCGAGAGCCCGAGTTCTTCGAGCGCATCTCCTGGGACGAGGCGCTGGACGAGATTGCCTCTCGCCTCAAGCACATTGCCACGGAGTTTGGCCCTGAAAGCATCCTGCCCTACAGTTATGCGGGCACGATCGGGCAACTTGGTTATGGTTCGATGGACCGCCGCTTCTTCCATCGCCTCGGCGCCTCGCAGCTCGACCGCACCATCTGCTCCGCCGCCGGCACCGCAGCGCTCAAGAGCATCTACGGCACTCGTCTTGGCACCGCGCCGCAGGACTTCGCGCTCGCTGGCCTCATCATCGTCTGGGCCGGCAACGTGCACGGCAACAACGTGCACCTCTGGCCCTTCATCGAAGAGGCGCGCCGCAACGGCGGCAAGCTCATCGTCATTGACCCCTACCGCACGCGCACTGCCTCGCTGGCCGACGAGCACCTGCAGATCCGCCCCGGCACGGACGGGCTCCTCGCGCTTGCGATCATGCACATCCTCTTCCGCGAGGGCCTCGAAGACCGCGACTACCTGAACGAGTTCACTAATGGCTGGCAGCAACTCCGCGAGCACGCGCTGCGGCCCGAGCACTCGCCCGAGCGCGCCGCAGAAATCACCGGCCTCAGCGTCGCAGCCATCGAATCGCTAGCGCTCGCCTACGGCCGTGCCGGACGGGACGGCCGCGCTCCCGCAGCGATCCGGCTGAACTACGGCATCCAGCGCGGTGAAAACGGCGGCACCGCTGCGCGCGCCGTTGCGATGCTCCCGCTCATCACCGGAAGCTGGAGCCAGCACGGTGGCGGACTTCTGCTCTCCACCAGCGCTGCGTTTCCGTTCGATCAGCAGCGGCTGCAGATGCCGGAGCTCATGCAGGCGAGCCCGCTCGGCCGCGCCGCGCGCCTCGTGAACATGAATCAACTCGGCGACGCGCTCACGCAATTCAACGACCCTCCGGTGAAGGCGCTCTTCGTTTACAACTGCAATGCCGCCGCTGTCGCTCCCGACTCCGAGCGCGTGCACGAGGGCCTGCGCCGCGACGACCTCTTCACCGTCGTGCACGAGCAGTTCTTCACCGATACCACCGACTACGCCGACTTTGTGCTTCCGGCCACGACGTTCCTCGAGCACAAGGAGCTCATGGGCGCCTACGGGCACTACTTTGCGCAGATCTCGCAGGCCGCGATTGCGCCGCTGGGCGAGGCCCGCACCAACGTGCAGATGTTCGCGGAGCTCGGCCGCCGCATGGGCTTCCAGGAACAGGCCTTCCGCGAAAGCGAAGACGATCTCATCGCGCAGGCTCTCGATAGCAAGCACCCGTGGTTCGAAGGCATCACCAAGGAGCGCCTGGAGCGCGAAGGCATGGCCCCGCTTGCCCTGCCAAAGAACGAGCGCGGTGAGTCGCTTCCCTTCAGCACGCACGAGTGGTTCCAGACTCCGGACCGCCGTGCCGAGCTGTTTCCGCTCCCCGAATGGCACGCCGCAACCGAGTCACGCTCGAACCTCGACGCAGCTGCGAAGTTTCCGCTCGAGATGCTGGCACGCAAGGGCGACAACTACATGAACACCACCTTCGCCAACCTGCCCAACCATCGCAAGATGGAGAGCGGCACGACAGGGGTGCTGGAGATGCGCGCCACCGATGCTGCCGCGCGCGGCATCTCCACCGGCGACGCCGTGCGGGTCTGGAACGACCGCGGCCAGATTCAGCTCACCGCCCGCATCAGCTGAGTCCATCCCCGCCGGCACGGTCGCGTCGAAGCTGGACTGGCAGAAGTTCTCGCACAACGGCGTCAACGTCAACGAGTTGACCAGCCAGCGCCTTACCGATATCGGCGGCGGCGCCACCTTCTACTCCACCCTGGTTGAAGTTAAAAAGCTGGACGCGCCTTCTCTCGCATAGAATCAAGCCACAAATTTTTTGTCATTTGTAAGCGGTTCGAGGAAGGATTTTGCGCGCGTGAAGAACTGTGTGAAGTGGAGTTTGTCTGGATTCGCTCTTATGTTTGGCCTCTTCTCTGCCGCCGCTCAGCAGGCGCCCCAGAAGACGACCGCGACGACTACCTCGACCGTAAGCACCGAGCCTGAGAAGAAGACCACGAACCTTCCGCCAGACTCCGTCACCGAGGGAAGCGTCTCCGTTGGCGGCAAGACGATCGCCTTCCGCACCGTCGCCGGAATGCTGACTGTGGGCGCGACTGACAGCCAGGATGCCACTCATCGGCCTCGACGGCAACCTCCTGCCCGGCTCCGGCGTGGAGCTTCCGGCAAAACCAGAGGACCGCCCCGCGACGGCACGCATCTTCTACACCGCATACTTCGCGAAGGACGCCGACCAACGCACGCGTCCGATCGTGTTCCTCTACAACGGCGGCCCCGGCTCAGCCACGATGTATCTGCGGATGACCAGTATGGGGCCCGTTCGGGTGCAGCTTCCTGACCTGCAGCATCCAGCCGGCGGCCCATACCAGATTGCGTCCAATCCCTATTGCCTGCTCGACGCCGCGGACCTTGTCTTCATCGATGCTCCCGGGACCGGCTACAGTCGCGTCGAAGGCAAAGACGCCTTTAAGTCGTTTTATGGAATCGATGGCGACGCAGCAGCCTTTGACCGTTTCATCCGCCGCTTCCTGACGAAGTACAACCGGTGGAGTTCGCCCAAGTTCCTCTTTGGTGAAAGCTACGGCACCACGCGCGACGCTGTACTAGCTGCCGTCTTGAGGCGGCACGGTGTCGACCTCAACGGTGTCGTCTTCCTCAGCCAGATTCTGAGCTTTGATAACTCGGCCGACGGTTCCGACTCCAACCCTGGAACAGAGAACGGCTTCTTCCTCGCGCTGCCGAGCTTCGCCGCAACCGCCTGGTATCACCACAAGGTCGCGAATCAGCCCGCCACCCTCGAGCCGTGGATCCATGAGGTCGAGCAGTACGCGCTCACCGACTACGCAACGGCGCTCCTGGCCGGTGCCGACCTTAGCGCCGACAAGAGGTCTGCCGTCGCCGCAAAGCTCGAGAGCTACACCGGCGTTCCCGCCGCCATGTGGCTCAAGGCGAACCTGCGTCTCACGGGCGCCGAGTTCTCGAAGTACCTTCAGGATGCTTCGGGCATCACAACGGGACGCCTGGACTCGCGCTATGAGGGCCCCGTGATGGATCCGATGGAGCGCGACGCGGCCTATGATCCATTCTCGGACTCCGTCGAGTCTTCCATCGTCGCGGCGATGAACACCTACGCACGCGAGACGCTGAAGTTCGGCGAAAACATGACCTACAAACCAGGCGCACGCGAACCCGGATTCAACTGGGACATGAAGCACCATGGCCCCGGGCCCGAGGGATGGGAAGGCACCAGCACCAACGTGATGGGTGACATCGCCTACACCATGAAGGCCAATCCGAACATGCGTGTGCTGCTGATGGGCGGATACTTCGACCTCGGCACGCTCTACTTTGGAGCGGAGTATGAGATGAAGCACCTGCCGATTCCGCAGCAACTGGAGAAGAACATCGAGTACAAGTTCTTCCCGACGGGGCACATGGTGTACGTCAACGAGGATGCGCTGAAAGCGCTGCACGACCGCACCGCGCAGTTCATTCACGAGAACGCGGGCGCACGCTGACTGCGGAGCGAGCAACCAAGTGGCCGGGCATTTCGCCCGGCCACTGACATTTGCGGAGAAAATTACTTTTCAATGAACATTTTCTCTCTTCAGCCGGTCTATACGGTTGAAGGCACATGATGCGGCAACCACCGCAGGTTCAAGATCACGACAAGCAAGCCGCTTTCACCAGGCTCGCAACCGAGCACGCGCGATTTCTCTATCGCGTCGCGTGGAGCGTCCTGCGCCACTCCGAAGACGCTGAAGATTGCGTGCAGGAGGCGCTGCTCAAGCTCTATCGCGGCGAGAGCTGGCGGCAGATGACGAACGAACGCGCGTTTCTGGCGAGCGTCGTCTGGCGGCTCGCGCTCGACCGGCGCAGAGTACGGCAGCCTGCCGCGGAGGAAGAGGCAGCACTGCAGCTCGCGGATTCGCGTCCGACGCCGGAGTTCGCAGCGGCCGAAGACGATGAGCGTGAACTGCTGCGGGAGTTCATCGCCGATTTGCCGGAAGAACTGCGTGACACCTTGAGGCTCTCTGCGCTCGAAGAGCTCAACTCGCGCGAGATCGGCGAATTGATGGGTGTGCCTGAAGGCACGGTGCGCACGCGGCTCATGCGCGCACGTGCAGCGTTGCGGGAAAGATGGGCAGCGCGTCGAGGGGAAGCAATCTCCTCGCGTTGAAAAAGTTTGGAAGACAAGAAGGAATGGAAATGCATAACGACCGGACAGAGACGATGGAGTTTGATGAATTGCTCGACGATGTGCTGCGTGAAGAAAGCGCTCAGGCGGCAGCGTCCGAAGGGCTTGAGCAACGGCTGGTGGCGCGGATTGCTCAGGAGACCCAGCCGGTCCTCTGGAGCAGCCGCCCGTTCGCCTTTGCGGAGACCATCGCAACAAAGCGCAGTCCAGCTTCGCTCTGGACAGCCGTCGGTGTGCACGCGGCTGCGATTGGCTTGATTGCGATCCTGATTGCCTCGAAGGTGCCGATCGCAGCGCCCGTGAAGCAAGCTGTCGTCTCGCTGATGGAACCTCCTCCACCGCCGCCGGTGGTTCCGAAGGACACGAAGATTGGTGGCGGTGGCGGCCAGCACGATCTCGGCCCGGTAACACAGGGTCACCTGCCCAAGCTGGCGCAGACGCAGATCGTCCCGCCCAAGGCTCCGCCTACGATTCCTCCCAAGCTGGCGGTTGAGCCGACGGTCGTCGTGCAGCCGGATTTGAAACTCGCCGACAACAAGATGCCGGACCTGGGCATGCCCAACTCGAACCTGAAGGGCTTCTCGATGGGCAACGGCAACGGGACAGGCATCGGTTCGGGTGACGGCGCGGGCATCGGGCCGGGCTCGGGCGGCAACATCGGCGGCGGCGTCTACCAGGTGGGTGGCTCGGTGCGCCCGCCGATTGCGATCTATCACGCCGGATCCTGAGTTCTCGGAAGAGGCCCGCAAGGCCAAGTTCTCGGGTAACGTAGTGGTCTCGTTGATCGTGGACGGGGATGGCAAGCCGCGCAACGTGCACGTTCTGCGCGGCGTTGGCATGGGCCTGGACGAGAAGGCGATCGAGGCGGTGCAGCAGTATAAGTTCAAGCCCGCGTTGCAGAATGGCAAGCCGGTCGCCGTCTACCTCAACGTCGAAGTCAACTTCCAGATCTTCTAAGGGCAGATTTCAGATAGTAGATGTTGGATGTTAGAGCTCGTGCCCAGCGCCCACGACCTCTAACATCTAAAACCTAGAATCTAAACTCTCGCAGTTGCGGATGCTACCCTAGAGGTTCGGGGCTTTTGCCTCGGCCCCACAGCATGGACCCCAGATTTATCCGCAATTTCGCGATCATCGCGCACATCGACCACGGCAAATCCACGCTCTCCGATCGGCTGCTTGAGCTCACCGGCTCGCTGACCGCGCGGGAGATGCAGGCGCAGGTCCTCGATGCGATGGACCTCGAGCGCGAGCGCGGCATCACCATCAAGGCACACACCGTGCGCATGATGTACAACGCCAGCGACGGCAACACCTATCAGCTCAACCTCATCGACACACCCGGCCACGTGGACTTCAGCTACGAGGTCTCGCGCTCGCTCGCCTCGTGCGAGGGCGCATTGCTCGTCGTCGACGCCTCGCAGGGCGTCGAGGCACAGACACTCGCGAATGCCTATCTCGCCATCTCGCACGGGCTTGACATCATCCCGGTCATCAACAAGATCGACCTGCCCAGCGCCGACATCGAGCGCACCAAGGAGATGATCGAGAAGTCTGTCGGGCTACCGGCCGATGATGCTGTACCTGTCTCGGCGAAGACGGGACAGAACGTCGCGGACATCCTCGAGGCTGTTGTTCACCTGCTGCCGCCGCCGAAAGGCGACGCCGACGCTCCGCTGCAGGCGCTCATCTTCGACTCGTGGTTCGATGCGTACCGCGGCGTGATTGTGCTCGCGCGCATCATCAACGGGCGGCTGCGCAAGGGCGACAAGATCAAGATCATGTCGAACGGCAAGACGTTCGACGTCGAGTCGATGGGCGTAATGACGCCGAAGCCTGTTGAGCTTCAGGAGCTCTCCGCGGGCGAGGTCGGCTTCTTCGTCGCGACCATCAAGAACGTTGCCGACACGAAGGTCGGAGACACGATTACGTCGGTCGACAATCCCGCTGCCGAGGCGCTGCCGGGATTTGAAGACATCAAGAGCATGGTCTTCGCGGGCCTCTATACCGTGGACTCGCACGAGCACGCTCTGCTGCGCGATGCACTTGAGAAGCTGCGGTTGAACGACTCCAGCTTCACCTTCGAGCCAGAGTCCTCCGTTGCCCTGGGCTTCGGCTTCCGCTGCGGCTTCCTCGGCCTGCTGCATCTCGAGATCATCCAGGAGCGCCTCGAGCGTGAGTACAATCTCGACCTGATCATCACCGCTCCGGGCGTGCAGTACAAGATCACGATGACCGACGGCAAGGTTCTCACGGTGGACAATCCGTCGCGCTGGCCCGACCCGAGCGAGATTGAGCAGATCGAGGAGCCTGTCATCGAGGCGAAGATCCTTACCAACGACGAGTACCTCGGCGGAATCCTGAAGCTCGTCGAAGAGAAGCGCGGGCGCCAGAAGAACATCGAGTACGTGAGCGAGACACGCGTGATGATCACCTACGAGCTTCCGCTGAATGAAATTGTTTTAGATTTCTACGACCGCCTGAAGTCCGTCTCGCGCGGCTACGCGTCGCTCGACTATCACCTCACCGGAATGTGGGTGTCGCCGATGGTGAAGATGGACATCCTTGTCTCGGGCGAGCCCGTCGACGCGCTGTCGATCATCGTGCATCGCGACTTCGCCTACGACCGCGGCAAGGCGCTCGTGGAGAAGATGCGCGAGCTGATTCCGCGGCAGATGTTCGAGGTCGCGATCCAGGCTGCGATCGGCTCGAAGGTCATCGCGCGCTCGACGGTGACCGCGATCCGCAAGAACGTCATCGCCAAGTGCTACGGCGGCGACATCAGCCGCAAACGCAAGCTGCTGGAGAAGCAGAAGGAAGGCAAGAAGCGGATGAAGCGTATCGGCAAGGTCGATATTCCGCAGGAGGCGTTCCTCGCGGTGCTGAAGGTCGGCGAAGAGTAAATTTTCTTCCATTCGGTGTAGCATCGGTTCGTCATGTGCGATGAGTCTTCGTTTCAAAAACCGCTGGCCGCGGCGATGCGGCATGCACTGGCGCATGTGGATGGCATCCGCGAGCGGCCGGTAGATTCAACGGCGTCGCTCGACGATCTGCGGCAGCGAATCAATGTTCCCCTGACAGACGCTGGCGTTGCAGCGGAGCGCGTGATTGAGGAGTTGGTGGCAGCGGTTGACGGCGGCATCGTCGGCAGCGCGGGGCCGCGGTTCTTCGGGTTTGTGATCGGCGGTTCTCTGCCGGCGGCGCTGGCAGCGGACTGGATGACCTCGGCGTGGGACCAGAACGCTGGGCTGTATGCGTGCGGACCCGCAGCGGCAGTGGTTGAAGAGGTTGCGGGTGAGTGGCTGAAGGATCTCTTCGGGCTTCCGAAGAGTGCAAGTTTTGCGCTGGTAACCGGATGCCAGATGGCGCACGTGACCGCTCTCGCGGCGGCAAGACACCAGGTGCTCGAGCGCGCCGGGTGGAATGTGGAGCGCGATGGGCTGAGAGGAGCGCCCTCAATTCGCATCCTGACGAGCACAGAGCAGCATGCGACGGTGCCGCGGGCGGCGCGGCTGCTTGGTCTCGGGACCGGATGCATCGACATGTTGCCATGCGACGACGAAGGACGGTTGCGCTCGGATGCGTTAGAGAGTGCGCTGAAGGAGCGTGCAGGAAAGCCGACGATTGTGGTGCTGCAGGCAGGCGATCTGAATCGTGGCGCTTTTGACGACTTCCGCAAGCTGATTCCACTCGCGCATGCGCACGGTGCGTGGGTGCATGTGGATGGAGCGTTTGGGCTGTGGTGTGCGGCGTCTCCGAAGTTTAGAAGTCTGCTCGACGGCGTGAACGACGCCGACTCGTGGAGCACGGATGGGCACAAGTGGCTGAACGTTCCGTATGACTGCGGGTATGCGTTCGTTCGGGATCCGGCGCCGCATTATGCGTCGCAGGGAGTGCACTCGTCATATTTGGTGCAGGGGGCCGGAGCGCGTGACCAGGTGGACTGGACGCCGGAGTTCTCGCGGCGCGGACGCGGCTTTGCGACGTATGCTGCGCTTCGTCAGTTGGGCCGCGAAGGTGTCGCGGAGTTGGTCGACCGCTGCTGCGCGATCGCGAAGCGAACTCGTCGAGCGCATTGGCGCGCTGCCCGGAGCGAAGGCTTTGTGCGAGCCGCTGATTAATCAGGGCATGGTGCGTTTTTTCGATCCGCGACCGGAGGCGACCGAAGCCGATCATGACCGCGTCACCGATACGGTGATTGTCGGCGTGCGTACGACGGGCGAGGCTTTCTTTACGCCGACGAGCTGGCACGGTGTGCGCGCGATGCGCGTGAGCGTCTCCAACTGGCAGACATCGACGGAAGATGTTGCGCCTGTGGTTGCTTGCGTGGAACGTGTTCTCGATTCAGAACGCGCGAGGCGGGGTTAGAGCCGGCGGCCCGATCCTAAAGTGTCGGGCTACTTAGAAAATCAGATGCCTCGGCAGGCCTTGGCTTCGCCATCTGAGCGCCACGGAGCCAGCGGTTCGCAGGTTCGGTAAACCAGCGTGCGAGCGCCCACGCGAGAGGCACCGTTGCCAGCAGCATCGCGACGACAAATATTGCGACGATGCTGCGCGAAGCGTGGTGCGGATAGAGGCGTGCGTAGAGCGCGACTCCTGCGATGATGAGGAACTCGTGCGAGAGATAGAGCTCATAGCTGTGACGGCCAAACCAGCGTAGCGGAGCGCTCCAGCGGGAGCCGCGCTTGCGGCGCAGCGTCACGGCGGCCATCACCAGGCAGACGGAGAGCGCAAGGAGAGCATCGTCCGTGCCGCTGCGGCCGAGCGTGCGTGTTACCGCCCAGCGCGGCCAGATAGCAATGAGCAGAATGCCGGCCCAGCCTGCAATCTCCGCAACACGCAACCATGCAGTTCGCATCGGGCGGTGGGAGAGACGGTCGACGAGGTACGCCGTAAGGCAGCCGAGCGCGATGCTGGCCATCCCGGCGAGGTATGAGTTCTCTGCCTGCAGATCGTTCTTCGACCAGACGACGCGCGCGAACGGCCCAAGCGCAAAGAGCGTGAGCGTCAGTGCAATCCACGTCCAGCGGCCAGCGCGTCCGCCGCGAAAGAGCATGAGGCTGATCAGTGGAAAGAAGAGATAGAACATCTCTTCGATCGAGAGAGACCAGAGCACCGTCCAACAGGCTGGAAGATACGCGTTGCGCGCGGCCTCGAGCCAGTTGAGATGAAAGGTGAGGGCCGCGAACAGCGCGCGTGGAAGGCTGAAGAATTTCGCGTTGATGACGTAGCCTTCGACGTGCAGTAGATGCAGCGCGCTCAACACCAGGAGCATGAGCAGCAGCAGCGGCATGATCCTCGCAAACCTGATGCGGTAGAAGGCGCGCGGCCGGATCGTATCGAGCGAGCCGAAGCGGCGCAGCGAGGTGAGGGTAATCAGAAATCCGGAGACGGCGAAGAAAGTGGTCACGCCATTGCCGCCGTTGAAGAAGACGAAGTGGCGGGTGTACTTCGGCCAGTCCCAGCCCAGACGCACGTGCACGCCGGCAAAGCGAATGAGGATGTGCAGCAGGATGACCGCAAGGATGGAGAGCCCGCGCAGAATGTCGATTCCATCCAGACGCGGCACGGCGGGCTTGCGGTCGTTTTCGTTGAGCACTGACGGCATTTTAAGCGCGACCACAGTCAGAAGGGATTCGCATGCAAAGAGAACGGAGGCCCGAAGGCCCCCGTTCTCTGGTCAAGCTTGCGTTGAGATTAGTGAGTGGTCGTCGTCGCCGGGTGCGGAGTTGCAGCACCAGCTGGCGGCGGCGTGGCGCGATGCGCGGCGGGAGCCGATGGCGGCGGAGCTGCAACACCCGAGCTCGAGTTGTAGGCGTTCACAACAGCCTGCGTGATGTCCGTCGTCTGGCTGAACCAGAGAACCGGATTCGGCGTCTGCTGATTGCCACCGACGTTGAGCATGAGGGTGAAGCCGTTGTCCTGCGCGTACTTGACGGCAGCGGCGCCAACCTTCTGCGCAACCTTGCCGTAGGCCTCCTGCAGATCACCCTGATAGGCGTTCTGCGCGTCCTCAGCGTCACGGTTCAGCGCCTTCTCCTTCTCATCGATGGTGCGAAGGCGGCGAGCACGCTCGTCATCGGGCGTGGTTGCGGGAAGCCCTTGGACCTGCTTCTTCAGCGAGTCGACCTCTGCGGCCTGGCTGTCGATTTTGGTTTTCTGGGGCTCGAACTTCTTTTGAACATCGGCCATCGCGCGCTGTCCTTCGTTGGTCGCGACAACAGCCTGCTCGAAAGCAATGATGGCGACCTTCGCGGGAATAGCTTCGGGCTTCACGTTCGGCGCTGCAGTCGCAGGCGCGGCGGAAGAGGTCGCAGCCTGAGCGGCGATGGGAGGGACGGCGAGGCCAGCGGCCAACGCTGTTGCAAGGACAAGCGTGCGGTTCATGTGGTGATTGTTGCTCCTTCGGGATCGAAAACGTAGTTTGCGCAAATCTGAATTCATGGAGTGAAGACTGCGCCACTCGGCAGGGCCACCCTCCGCGTCCTGCTTTTGGTATCTGTCTCGCCTGCGGAACGGGCGAGAGAGGCGCGGGCAGACTGCTGTGGGGCCGACTGCACCAAATTATATAAGAACGAAAGTACCGTCGGTCAAACGACGGAAAATTGCTTTCGGCCGGTCCGAAGACCCTCACCCAGAGAGTGAGACGAGCGGCGGGCACAGGCGTTTCATCGGGGGCCGGGATCGGAGGGGGTCCCAGAATTCCGATTTATGGTTCGGGGCCTTCCGAAAAACGGAGCGGGAGACGACAATTTCTCCGGTTTTGGGTAGGTCGGGCGGACGGGACAACGAATTTGTAAGGATTTGGAGGGCAAAGAGGTTTGGAACGCCGATTGCTCTATCCAAGGTATTCGAGCCTTGCGCCGTACGCGGAGCAGAGCGGCGAACGTCCAGCGGTGGTTAGAGACCTCAATTAGTGAGGCGCAGCCCGCGGGACAGCTCCGAAGGGGGCATTTTCGGAGGCCAGTGACTGGCCTGTAGGGGTCCGAGGGCCATCTTCCGGGGAGGGGAGGTGGCCCAACGGCTTTCTAGTGAAGAGTCGCGCCACGGAGGGACTTGGTGCGCCAGATTACAGAGTGGGAAGAGCTTGCACAGAAGTTGCTTGAGCGATATACTTGAAGCTGTTCCGGGCGCGGAGCGCATGAGCCGCTGGAGGGCACAAGGCCCCTGAAAGGCTGCACGACTCGCAGACGCCCTTAGTGGGAACAAGGATATCTCTGGAAAATCGAAGGGTTGGACGGTGTGCCGGAACGGAGCTGGCACAGAACCGTCCGGTCTGGGCCGAGCAGGCCCGCAGGGATAATGCAGGACGACCGTGGAATACGAGGTCGAAGTGAGTGCGGCGGAGTTCCTCAGCGCGAGTGCGAGAGGCAGTCGCAGAGACGAACCCAGCCGGTAGATGAGTAAGTAAGCCGTTCCAAGAGCCAAGATTTGAGATCGTCGGAAGACTCTCCTGTTCGGACCGCGGCTCGCGCGAAGCACCACCCAGGCGCGAGGCAAGGGGCCGCGTCTCCGAAGCCTTTGGAGAAGCTTTTTGGAAGTACAGAGTAAGGGGAAACAACAGCAACCATGTCAGAACAGAATTTAGTAGACGCTCCCGATCAGTTTGGCGGGGACGGATTTGAAGTCGAAGAGTTCGACGGCGGCAACGAAGGTGGTGGCCCGGTGGCTCCAGGCATGGGGCAGAGCAAGAGCAGCCGCCGGCGGCGTCGTAAGCGGAAGAATAAGCTGATAGCCACAACCACCGAGGGCAGTGCGCCGGTCGCAACCGACGACGCAGGCGCCGCGCCAGCCACGATCGTGATGGAAGGCGAGAGTCTGGCTCTTGCCGCCGGAGCTACAGGCGGCAACGTTGCTCAGGCGCCGCGGCGTTCGCAGCAGGGCGGCCAGCAGCAGTTCGGACAGGGGCCGGGCGGCAAGCGCTGGAAGAAGAAGTTCCGCGACCGCGAACGGCGTCCGCGCAGCGATAACCCGGGCAATGACTTCCGCTCCGACAACGCCGGCAACGGCAACGGTGGCTATGGCGGCGGCGCCGGCAACGGCTATCGCCAGAACCTGCCGGATAACTTCGGCAACCTTGTCGGCGGCTTCAAGCGCAAGAGCAAGGGCGGCCAGCAGAGGGAGCGCGGCTTCGTGGGTCCGATGGACCACAGTTACCGCGCGGGCGATGCGAACTACGCCGATTCCCCGCCTTCGACGATCCAGGTGCATGGACACCGCCGGCATCGTCACCAGGGCGACAACCAGCCGCTGGACTTCTCAGGCCCACGGCCGGTACCGATCGCCGAGGATGCGCAGACGCACATCTACCTCTTCATCGAGGACCTGTTCCTGACGGCGAAGATCAACGAGGCCTCGCGCAAACTCGGCGTGAAGGTCGCCTTCGTGAAGAACGAGAAGGACGCACTCGCCGAACTGATGAGCGGTGAGCATGAGAACAAGCCGTCGCTGATCGTCTTCGACCTGAACAACGCCAATGCCAAGCCGCTGACGACGATTCCAAAGATCAAGGCTAAGCTGAAGCGGTCGGTGTCGGTCATCGGATTCCTCTCGCACCTGCAGGGCGACCTGAAGGCCAAGGCAGTGGAGGCAGGCTGCGACGTGGTGATGCCGCGCGCGGCATTCAGCCAGAACCTGCCAAACCTGCTGCGCCGCTACGGTTCCGAGGACGTGGAAGAGGTCAACTTCAACTACTGAGAGATCAGAAAACAGAGATCGGAAATCAGAAAAGCGCTACAGCATCCGCTGTAGCGCTTTTCCTGTTACCTCAGAACATTGAGGAGCCTGATTTCTGATCTCTGATTTCTGATCTCTGATTTCTCAGAGCGAAGACTGTGCTGCGTCCTTGAAGAAGTCCAGGGTAAGGTCGATGACGTTGAGGTTGCGGTCGGTCGACGGCGCGAAGGAATAGTCGAGCCCCTTGAGATTCGCACTCTCCTGCACCTTGGCGTGCAGCTCGTCGATCGCGATCTGGTCATAAACATCGCCGGGCGCGAGTGCGAGCAGATTGCGGACCTCCGCCTCCTGCGCCGGCGAAAGGTTGCGAACTGTGACCGTGCGCAGGCGGTACTGCGGTCCGGTTACCGTCTGCAGATGATAGGTCGCAGTCGCATGCTCAGGATCGAGCTCCGGCTTATCGACGAAGTGCACCGAGGCGTAGCCGGACTGGAAGTAGACCGTCATGATCGAGCTCTCGAGCCGGTCAAAGGCGTAGGGCGTCGCAATCTCGCCGGTCTGAAGATCATAGTAGCCAGAGAGATCACGGCCGTGGAGCAGCGGACCTCCGTCGGCGCTGATCATGCCCACGTGATAGAGCGGGCCGGCGGAAACCTCAGCCTTCATCGGCACGTAATAGTCATCGCCTACCCGCATCGGATGACCCGCGGTGACGACGACCTCGGCCGAGAGGTAGCCGTGGCGCTGCAGCGGCTCCGCGAGTTGATGTGCCGCGAGCAGAATGTTGCCGGAGTCGAAGGGCTTGCCCTCCATCTGGCGCGCAACACGTCCAACGAGGTCGCCCTCGGGCGACGAGTCGAGCTCGAGGCCACCCACAAGAATCTGCGGAGCGGAGATGCTGAACTCAATGTGCGGGCGCTGTGCAGTACCCGGAATATAGAACGGCAGCGTCTTCATGAACGCCGAGACGGAGACGGAAGTTGGCGACGGCTCGTCGCTGATCACTGTCGCGCGAACGCCCTTCGCGGCCAGCATCGCCGTCAGCGCATCGCGAACCTGTGCCTCCTGCGCGGAGCCGCGGCCGACCTCGTCACCGAGGCTCGGGATGCGATGCTTGAGCTCGGTGCGGATCTGAGAGTCAGTCCACCAGGGAAAGTTGGCGAAGGTGTAGGGAAGGCGCTCGGAGACGGGCTGCTGTGTCGTCTTGGGAGCCTGGCCGAAGAGGCCAGGCGTCATGACGGGGAGCAGCAGGGTGAGAACGCCGGTCGTCGTTAGGAAAACTCTGCGCATACGGGTTGCCCAACACGAGAATATGACACTTTAGAGGTATCCGCTGCATATTTTGTGGGACTTCCACGGTACGCCCGTAAGTAACTTTTGTTTGACTCAAAAAGGGCTGCAGCCGGGTGAACCATGGTGGTTAACACCCACCTCAAGTGTCACTTGAGGTATCGGCGAAAAGCCGGTGGACTGTAGCTTTTCTGGTCAGTTTTGGGCCGACCTGCCCCATATTGGGATGTCTGTCTCAGGCCGTGCGCCGGGCCTGAATCTCCAAGAAGCACTGGATTAGCGAGAGGGCCGCCGGGGTGACACCGGGCAGGCGGCTGGCCTGGCCGAGGGTCGACGGGCGGACCCGACCGAGCTTCTCGACCATCTCGCGGGAGAGGCCGCTGACCGTGGTGTAGTCGAAGGTCTCCGGGATGGAGCGCGCCTCGTCGCGGCGCAGGCGCTCCATGCTGCGCTGTTGCTGGACGAGGTATCCGGCGAACTTGATGCCGGTTTCGACGGTCTTCATCTCGTTTCGGACCCAGACCGGGAGGTTGCGCGCGTCACGGTAGTTCACTGCGTTCAGGGCGGCCACCCACGGCGCCAGCTCGGGGATGGCGGCGACTCGGTCGAACAGCGCCGGGAGCAGTCCCTCGACCGTGACCTGGGGGCGCTTGAGAAGCTGGGCCGGGCGGTCGCCCTTTGCCGGGACTGGCCCTAAATCGGGCGGCCACCGAGGGCTGAGCGCCGCCACCTCGGTGTCGGTCAGCTTGGCTGTCTCGAGAAGGGTCGCGAAGGCAGCGGCACGGGACTGCTTGGCCTCGAAGGCCGACCAGGCGGTGTCGTCGATGAGGCCGAGACGGCGGCCATGCGGCGAAAGGCGGACGTCGGCGTTGTCGATGCGCAGATGCAGCCGGAACTCCGCGCGCGAGGTGAACATGCGGTAGGGCTCGTCGGTGCCCTTGGAGATGAGGTCGTCGATGAGGATGCCGGTGTAGGCCTCGGTGCGATCCAGCGTGAAGGTTTCGAGCTCCGTCTGATCGCGCTGCGACTTCGCGAAGAGCGCGGCATTGATGCCCGCCATCAGCCCCTGGCAGGCAGCCTCTTCGTAACCTGACGTCCCGTTGATCTGGCCGGCGAGATAGAGTCCGGTGAACTGCTTCACGCGCAACGAGCGGTCGAGCTCGGTCGGATCAATCGCGTCGTACTCGATCGCGTAGCCGGGTCGCAGCATCTCGGCATTCTCGAGCCCGGGGATGGAGTGCACCATCGCGGCCTGCACTTCCATGGGCAGCGAGGTGCTCATGCCGTTGATGTAGACCTCGTGCGTGTTGAGGCCCTCGGGTTCGAGGAAGAACTGGTGCGAGCTCTTGTCCGGGAAGCGGACGATCTTGTCCTCGATGGACGGGCAGTAGCGCGGCCCGATGCCCTCGATCTGCCCGGTGAACATCGGCGAGCGGTGCACGTTGTCGCGGATGAGTTGCATCGTCTCCGGCGTGGTCGTTGCAATGTGGCAGGAGACCTGCGGCAGCGGCGGCTGCCACTTCGGTCTGCCGTCGGCAGGTGCACTGCGGAAGCTGAACGGTGTCGGATCTGCGTCGCCGGGCTGCTCTTCGAACCTGCTCCAGTCAATCGTCCGGCCGTCGAGCCGCGGCGGTGTGCCGGTCTTCAGGCGGCACTGGCGCAGGCCAAGCTTCTTGAGATTCTCGCCGAGCAGAACGCTGGCGGGCTCGCCCGAACGGCCGGCGGTGTACTGCTGCTCGCCGCAGTGAATGAGGCCATTGAGGAAGGTGCCTGTCGTGACGACAACGGCATGCGCATGAATCACTCGGCCATCGCGCAGCTTCACGCCCGTGATACATGGGCGTGCGTCGTCTTCAATGACGAGATCCACGACCTCAGCCTGCTTGATGAACAGGTTCTTGATGGACTCGAGCTTTTCGCGCATGCGCACGCGGTAGAGCGCCTTGTCGCACTGCGCGCGCGGCGACCACACCGCCGGACCGCGCGAAGTATTCAGCAGGCGGAACTGGATGCCGCACGAATCCGCGACCTCGCCCATGATGCCGCCGAGCGCGTCGACCTCGCGCACGAGATGGCCCTTCGCCACGCCGCCGATCGCAGGATTGCAGGACATCTGCGCGATGAGGTCCATGTTCAGCGTGAACAGCGCCGTGCGCAGACCCATGCGCGCAGAAGCAGCCGCAGCCTCGCAGCCTGCATGGCCGGCGCCGACGATCAGCACGTCGAATTGTTCCGTAAAACTCATTCTCGCGAGTGGTTCAACGACGCACATTCCCGCACGTCGTCCCATCCTCCATTCTAGTGGACCGCGCGCCGATTAAGCCCGCGCCTCAGTCCTTCAAGGTCGCGATTCGCTCCGCGTACCGTTGCTCGATCTTCTGCTGGCTGTCGCTCAACTGCGGCAGCGGCCCGGAGCGAAGCTCGAGCTTTTCAAGTGTGCCGGTGAACGGAAAGGGCGAACGATATGGCCCGACCGGACTCGCAGTGTCCTCACCGACATCGAACGTCTCCTCAAACGAGTACGCGCGCGGAACGGTCTGCTCCAGCCGCGCTTCGCCTTCCTTCTTGCCGTTGACCGTCAGCGTCACCGTCGCGCCTTTGCCGAGCCCGCCGCCATCGTAGGCGAAGTGCAGCTCAATCACCGAGTGCCCTTCGGCCAGCTTGTCCGGCGAGGTGATCGTTGTGACCTTCAGCCGAAAGTAGTTGTACGTGTACGCCGGGTGACCGTCCTTGATGTAGAGCGAATAGCCCGCAGCCTCGCCGCCTTCGGCAACGAGCACACCATCGGCGCCACCGGGAGGAGTCGTCACATACGCCGTGAAGGTGTGCGTGCGATTGCGCGTGCCGGGGGCGAGTGCGTCGTAGAGGTGCGTCGCGCCGGGGTAGAAGGTGTAGAACGCGCGGCCGCCCGGCGGCGGCGGATTCGGATGCTGGCGCCCGGCGATGCGCGGATCGATGGGATAGACCTTGTTCTTCCACGCCTCGTCGTCGAAGAGCTTCTGCAACTGCGCGAGCTTGTCCGGATACTTCGCCGCGAGATTGTTCGCCTCGGAGTAATCCTTGTCGAGATCGTAGAGCTCCCACGGCAGCGGGCCGTTGTTGTTCGTAAAGGTGTACGCCCAGGGCAGCAGGCCTGTGCGCTGCGCGGCGATCCAGCCGTGGTCATACATTGCGCGATTGCCATGCATCTCGAAGTACTGCGTCTCGCGTCCGGGCGCTTGCGGATTGGTGAGGCTCGCAAGAAAGCTGATGCCGTTCACCGGCTGCTGCTCGACACCGTCAACGCTCTTCGGCTCGGCACACCTGCAGCTTCGAGGATCGTCGGAAAGATATCGGTCACATCCTGATACTGCGAGCGCACGCTGCCCGGATCCTTGATGTGGCCCGCCCATGCAACGACGAGCGGATCGCGCGTGCCTCCGAGATGCGAGCCGATGCGCTTGCCCCACTGGAACGGCGTGTTCCCTGCCCACGCCCATCCCGCCGGATAGTGCGGGTTCGAGCCATCGAGTCCAATCGTGTCGAGGCGCTTCACCAGCTCCGACGCGGGCGGCACAATGCCGTTCACCTGCTCCATCAGGTTGTCCGTGCCGTTGATGTTGCCTTCAAGACTCGCGCCGTTGTCGCCCGCGATATAGAAGATCAGCGTGTTGTCGAGCTGCCCCGTTCTTCGCAGCGTCTCGATCACGCGGCCGATCTCGAAGTCCGCCTGCGCCATATAGCCTGCGAAGACCTCCATCAACCGCTCCGCGACTTTCTTCTCATCGGGAGAGAGCGAGTCCCACGCCGGCAGCTCCGCAGGGCGTGGAGTGAGCACCGTATCTTGCGGCACGACTCCTAAGCGCTTCTGCCGTTCGAGCACCATCTCGCGGTACTTGTCCCAGCCCATGTCGAACTTGCCTTTGAACCTGTCGATCCACGCCTCGGGCGCCTCCAGCGGAGCGTGCGTCGCTCCCGTCGCGTAGTAGATGAACAGCGGCCGGTCCGGCGCGAGCGCCTTCTGCTGCTCGATCCACGCACTCGCATGCGTCGCGAGATCCTCATTCAGCGTGTAGTCCTTCTCGCGCCCCGGCGGAGCCACCATCGCGATCGGCTTCGTTCCTTCCGTCAGCTCCGGATGCCACTGGTCGGTGTCCGCGCCGATGAAGCCGTAGTAGAAGTCGTAGCCCTGATGCGTCGGCCAGTGATCGTACGGCCCTGCGAGCGTCGTCTCCGCGTCGGGAATCAGATGCCACTTGCCGAACGCCGCCGTCGCGTAGCCGTTCTCGCGCAGAATCTCCGAGACGAACGCCGCGCTCTTCGGAATCGATCCCGTGTAGCCGGGATATCCATTCGCCCAGTTGGTGATCGTGCCCATGCCGACCGCGTGATGATTGCGGCCGGTCATCAGCGCGGAGCGCGTGGGCGAGCAGAGCGCCGTCACATGAAAGCGCGTGTAGCGCAGTCCCTGCTGCGCAAGACTGTCGAGCGTCGGCGTCGGAATCATGCCGCCGAAGGTTGCGGTCTGCCCGTAGCCGGCATCGTCGAGCAGAATCAGCAGAATGTTCGGCGCGCCCTTGGGTGCGGTCAGCAGTTCGGTTGGCTGAAGCGTCGAGGTGCGATAGTCACGCGTGATCTCGCCGCGAAACGGGGGCGGCGCGATGGGCAGCGTTGTGCGGTCGGGCGTCTGCGCGGAGACGGCCTGCGCGACGGCGAATGCGAGAACACCGGCAGAGGTTGCGCTCGTCAATCCAAAGCGGGGAGGCATCGTTGGCGACTCCTTGCAGGAGTCATCAACTGTAGGGGACGCGTGCGAACGCTGCAACCACTTCCTAAGTCCGCTTGAAAGAAGTTGCTGCAGATTTGTGCGGCGAGGAGTGCACCGCCGAGGCTATGCTATGGAGCACAACCTACGCCACGGCCGTTCTGCAGGCTTCCTGAGGAGACCAACCAACGATGAGACGTACTCTGAAACGAGGTGGCTCTGCCGCCCTTGCCCTGCTTCTGATTCTTGCCGCCGGCATTCCGGCATCCGCGCAGAAGTTGAAGCTGCCCGAGATCAAGTATGAGAAGTACACGCTGCCGAATGGCCTTACAGTCATCACGCATGAGGACCATCGGCTGCCGCTGGTCGCGGTTGATCTCTGGTACCACGTCGGCCCGCTGAATGAGCGGCCGGGACGCACCGGCTTCGCGCACCTCTTCGAGCACATGATGTTCGAAGGCTCCGAGCACGTGGGCGAAAAGGCGCACATCAAGTACGTTGAAAACGCCGGCGCGACGGACGTGAACGGCACAACCTCGTTTGATCGCACCAACTACTTCGAGACGATGCCGAGCAATCAGCTCGAGCTCGCGCTGTGGCTTGAGAGCGATCGCATGGGCTTCCTGATGGAAGGCCTGAATCGCACCCTGCTCACGAACCAGCGCGACGTTGTGCGCAACGAGCGCCGCCAGGGCGAGGGCCGGCCTTACTACGTAGCGAACGAGACGGTCATCCACATGCTGTATCCGCAGGGACATCCCTACTACGGCAATGTGATGGGAAGCCACACCGACATCGAGTCTGCGCGCATCGCCGATGTACGCGACTTTCATCAGCAGTACTACACGCCCAACAATGCCTCGATTGCGATTGCCGGCGACTTCGATCCGAAGGTACTGCGCGAGATGCTGATGAAGTATTTCGGTCCGATCCAGCGCGGACCTCAACCTCCTCCGGTGAATGTGACGACACCGCCGATCACCTCGCAGAAGCGCGCGACGGTCACCGACACCGTGAAGCTGCCGCAGATTCGCTTCGCGTGGCTCACGCCGCCCGCGTACACGCAGCCCGCGTATGACACCGACGTCGCTCTCTACGCACTCGGAGAGGGCAAGGCGAGTCGCCTGGACGAGGCGCTGGTCTACAAGTCGCAGATGGCGCAGAGCGTTGCGTGCGGCAGTCAGTCGATGAAGCTGACAGGCATGGCGCAGTGCATTGTCACCGCGCGGCCGGGCGTAAAGCTCGAGGACATTGAAGCAGTCTTCTGGAAGGAGCTGACGAAGCTGCAGCAGGAGGGTCCGACAGCGCAAGAGGTTGAAGCAGCCAAAGCGAACGCACTCACCGACAAGATCAGCGGCCTGCAGCGCCTCGGCGGTTTTGGCGGCATCGCGGACACGCTCGACGAATACAACCAGTACACGGGCAATCCGGGATTTCTGCCGAAGGACATCGCGATGACGGAGGCCGTCACGACGGCGAGTGCAAAGGCAGCCGCAGTGAAGTACTTCGCCAGCAACGCAACCGTGATTGTCTCGTGCGTGCCGGGCAACAAGGAGCTGCATGATGTGCCGCGCAGCCCAGCCGACACCGATGCGAATGTGCAGATCACGAATCCGTACACGGCTGAGTTCGAGAAGTCGCAGGAGTGGCGCAAGACTGCACCCAAGGGCGGCCCTCTGCCGGTTGTGCATCTGCCTGTGCCCTCCACCTTCGCGCTGGAGAACGGCCTGAAGGTCTATCTCGTCGAAGACCACGCGCTGCCGATTCTCTCGGCCTCGCTGGTCGCGCGCGCGGGAAGCGAACGCAACCCGAAGGACAAGGGTGGCCTCGCGTCGCTGACTGCCGAGACGATGGGCGATGGCACCGAGAGCCGCGATCTGAAGAAGCTCGCCGACGATCAGGAGCTGATCGGAATCCACATCACGCCCGGCGCGAGCATGGATGGAAGCTCTGCCGGCATGACTGTGCTGACGGACAAGACCGATCGCGGCGTCGACCTGCTCGCCGATGTCGTCGAGCATCCGGCGTTCCGGCCCGAGGAGCTGGACCGTCGCAAGAAGCAGCGACTGGTGCGCATTGCGCAGGAGACGGATTCGGTCCAGGCGATGGCGCAGCGCGTGGGGCCAAAGCTGGTCTTCGGCGACAGCCCGTACGGTCAGTCGATATCGGGAACGCAGGAGAGCGTGCAGGCGCTGACGCGCGACGACATGACGGGCTTCTACAAGAACCACTACGGTCCGGCGGACTCCGCACTGCTTCTCGCCGGCGACATCACGCCTTCCGAAGCTCGTCGCGTCGCCGAGCAGTACTTCGGCAAGTGGGCCGGTACGGCGAGTGAAGCCGTGACGCTGCCGGCTGCGCCGGAGATGCAGCCGACGCACGTCGTCATTGTCGACAAACCGGGCGCGCCGCAGACGATGCTGCTTGCCTTCGGACTTGGTGTGCCTGCGAACTCGCCGGAGCTGCCGGCGCTGCAGGTGATGAACTACACGCTCGGCGGATCCTTTGCCAGCCGCATTAACATGAACCTGCGCGAAGAGCATGGGTACACGTATGGTGCGAGCTCCGGTTATCGGGGCTATCGCTCAGGCGGACAGTTTGTCGCCGGCGGGTTAGTGCGAACAGATGTGACTGCGCCGGCGGCGAAGGAGTTGATGGGAGAGATTACGCGTTTCCCGACGCAGCTTCCGACCGAGAGCGAACTGAACTCGAGCAAGGACGCACTGGTGCAGTCGCTGCCCGGCGAGTTTGAGACGACGTCCTCTGCAACCGGCGCAATGCAGTCAATCTTCCTCTACGATCGTCCGCTCGATTACTACGCGAAGCTGCCGGAGCGCTATCGCGCGGTGACGGCTGACGACGTTGCGCGTGTGGCGAAGGAAGACCTGCATGGGAACCAGCTCATCATTGTCGCTGCGGGCGACCGCGCGAAGATCGAGCCGACATTGAAGGATGCTGGCCTCGGTCCGGTTGACGTGCGGGACATCAACGGCGATCTTGTGACGAAGTAGCGAAGACACGACACAAAGGGGCGCGACCTGAATAAGGTCGCGCCTTCTTGTTTATGCGTGCGCTTCCTGCGGTGTGGTCAAAGCGACGAGAGCCTTCTGGAGCGCTTCAGGGCTGTCGACATGCGTGGTGACGAGGCTCTTGTCGATCTTGTGGTTAAGGCCGCTGAGCACTTTGCCGGGACCAACTTCGATGTAGTGTGTCGCACCGGATTGCTTGAGGAGCTCGATGCACTCGACCCAGCGCACGGCGCCGGTGACCTGGCGGATGAGCGCGTCGCGCACCTCGGGGCCGCGGTGCAGCAGGCGGGCGTCGGCGTTGGCGGCGACAGGGAATGCGGTGTCGTTGAAGGTGATGGACTCGAGCGTCTTGGCGAGTTCATCCTCTGCGGGCTGCATGAGCTTGCAGTGGAAGGGGGCGCTGACGGGGAGCATGATGGCCCGCTTGGCTCCAGCTTCCTTGCAGAGTGCGGCGGCACGCTCGACGGCTTCCTTTGATCCGGAGATAACGGTCTGCTCCGGCGAATTCAGATTCGCAGGAGCAACGACAGCGCTCACACGCGTCGCTGCCTCGGGTGGGGTGGCGGCAGGGTTGTTGGGATCGGAGAGTGCGTCCATGGCGGCGGCGGCCTGGGAGGAGGGGTTAGAGGGGTCAGCGGGTGGCGCGGGTGTGAGTTCGTCGGAGACGCGGGCGCAGATGTCGTTGATGCGCTCGGCGGAGAGGCCGAGGATGGCGGCCATGGCTCCCTGGCCCGGAGGGACGGCGGCCTGCATGAACTGGCCGCGGGAGCGAACGGTGCGGACGGCGTCGGCGAAGGTGAAGGTGCCGGCGGCGACGTGGGCGGAGTACTCGCCGAGGGAGTGGCCGGCGGCGAAGGCGACGGTGAGGTTGCGGGACTTCAGCTCGGGCTCGAGCACGCGAAGGATGGCGATGGAGGTGGTGAGGATCGCAGGCTGCGTGTGCTCGGTGAGCTTGAGCTGGTCCTCGGGGCCTTCGAAGATGAGCTTCGAGAGGGCGAAGCCTAGGGCGTCGTCGGCCTCCTGGAAGATGGCGCGGGCGGCGGGAGCGGTGTCGTAGAAGGCGCGGCCCATGCCGACGACCTGGGAGCCCTGGCCGGGAAAGAGGAGGGCAATCTGTGGATTCACATCGGTGCTGACGGTGTTGTTGCCAGTGGTTTGGGTCATGAGAGCTTCAGTTTAGATGCCACTCCCCCCTCCCGGTGTCTCTTCCACGTGGAAGCATCGTCATCTCGAGCCTCCGGTACCTTTCGAGATAGACGGTCTTCCGCAGCGCTAACGCACCCCTCGAGATGAAATGAGCGTCGTGGCGAGCGGAGTAAGGGTCACGCCGCAATCTATTCGATAACGCCAGTGATGAAGGTCTGCTGGGCCTGGGCGGAGGCGAGGGAGTAGAGAGCGAACTGGCGGCTGTTATGGGCGCGGAGCTCGAAGAGCAGGCTGGCGCGGTGGGAGTCGTCGGGGTCAACGGCATCGACGAGGCGCATCCAGGGGATGCGGTCGAGGTGGCCTTCGTCGGTCACGGAGGAGAGCGAGACCTGGATGCCCCCGGCGGGGAGGCGCTGCGCGATGAGGGTGACGCGCACCGGAGGGCCATGGTGGTGATCATCGCAGCCGAGTAGACGAACGTGGGCAGGCCGCCGTAGCTGAGGGTGTAGCCGGAGATCTGCTCGTCGGCGAAGGTGAGCGACGCGGGTGCGGCAGGGGCCGCCGTCGAGTGATGCGTGGCGGTGGTGTGTGCGGTCGAGTGCGCGGTGGTTGCCGGCTTCGAGGTCGTCGCTGGAGCGGTGTTCGGCTTCGGGCCGGAGGCGGCAACCGGGGCAGGTGTGAGATGGTTCGCCGCGAGGTACTGGAGGATGAGCGGCTGCGCGAGCTTCTGCATCTCGGTGAGGGTCTGGGCGCGCTCGATGGGCGTCTCCCAGTCACGGTTGAAGACGTGCGTGGGGTTATTGGCGGCGTCGGAGACAGCGACGGCCTGATGCAGGTTGCCGGGGGTGCCGGTGAGCTGCGGCGGTGCGGTGGCGGACACGACCTTGCCGCGGTGGATCTCGGGGCGGTCGGGATCTTCGTTGAGAGAGGTCGGCATCGCCTCGACACCAGAACCTGACTCCTTCTCTTTCTTCTGCTTCTTGTTGTCAGGCACGTTGCGGTGGCCAAGCGTGGGGCGGTCGGGGTCGGCGTCCGGAACGGTGCCGGTGTCCTGCGCCGCTGTGCCCTGCGCCCCGGTTCCCTGTGACAGCGGAGCGTTGTCGGCGGTGGTCGAGTCCGAGTCACGCCGGTTCATGTGCGGGCGGTCAGGATCTTCGGGCGTGCTGGAAGTAGAGCCGGAGGGGCTGCCCTTGGTGGTCTTGCTGTTCGTCGAGGTGTCGTCACTGGGATTGCGCGACGGGACGAAGTGGGGGCGCGAGTCGTCCTCACTGCCGACAATGACGGCGGGGGCGGCGGAGTGCTGGGTGAGCTTGGGCGGCGGAGGCGTGGCAGAGAGCGGGATGAAACGGCCGTATCCGAACCAGACGCCGAGCGGGTTGTCGTCGGCACTGCTGCGCTTGTCAACGATGTTGCGCGCAGAGTCCAGGTCGAGACTGCCGATAGTGTCGCCGGAGTGCTGGACGGAGTAGACGTTGCCGGTCTCGAGTGCGAGCGGGATGGGATGGGCGAGGAAGACGCCAGCGTCTTCGTAGTGGTTGTTGATGAAGATGGAGACGGGAATGAGGCGCGCGGCGTCGGGCTTGAGCATGTCGCCGGTCCACTCGTAGACGCCGACGGCGCGGGTGACGCGCTCAGATTTTTCGACGTGGTGCATCTGGGCGGAGAGGGGGAGCGCGAGGATCCAGGGGCCGAGAATGCGGATGAGGCGCATGGCTGTTAATAGCTTAGACGGAATGTGGGGGTGATGAGGCCACAAGGGTCCTTAGGGAGCGGGTTCGCCGGGGACCCAACGCGTCGAAGGTTTGGTCGCTGGCTGGTGTGAGGCGGGTTAGCATTGTTGGTCAGATAGAAGGATTCTGCTCATGCAGGATCCGATATCGAGTGCAGCGGGTGAGAAGGGCCATGGGATCGACGTCACCGTCATTGTTGTTCCGCAACCTACTTTCTGCAGCCATTTTCCTTGCCGTCACAATAGCCCCGGCGACGTGCGCTTCGGCCCAGGCGACCGGGGACCGGCCATGCGATCTCTATGGGCTGGCAACTCCGTGCGTGGCTGCCGTGAGCACGACGCGCGCGCTGTACAGAGCGTATAGCGGCCCGCTTTACCAGGTGACGCGCGTGAACGACGACGCGAGCAGGGATATTGGGCTGCTGCCTGACGGCTACGCAGACACGGCACCGCAGCACCAATTCTGCAGGGACACTTTTTGCGCGATCACCAAGCTCTACGACCAGACGCCGAATCATAACGATCTGACGCCGGCACCGCCGGGGGGCGCGATGCACGGACTGGGGCCGAATGGATATGACGTGCCTGCCATCGAGGATGCTCTTCCGGTAATGGCCGGCGGCCATGAGGCCTATGGGATTCTGGTAACGCCGGGCACAGGCTACCGCAACGATGCGCCAAAGGCGACTGCCGTGAACGGACAGCCCGAAGGTGTGTACATGGTGACGTCCGCGCTTCACCTGAATGAGAAGTGCTGCTTTGACTTCGGGAATGCCGAGGTGAACAACCTGGACAATAAGGCCGGTCATATGGACGCGATCAACATCATGTGCCACGGCAACCCGTGCAAGCCGGATGCGGGACTGGATATGGAGGATGGGATCTACGGCCATCTGGCGGTGACCGCCGGCACGATGTTCGTGACGGATATGGGAGCGAGCGATGGTCAGCAAAGCTATGCGATTTATCAGGGGAATGCGCAATCCGGAGGACTTACGACGACGGGCGTCATTCCGCTGCCGAATGGCTATCAGCCGATGAAGCAGGAGGGAGCAATTATCCTCGGTATCGGCGGCGACAACAGCAGCGCGGCGACGGGCTACTTCTTTGAAGGCGTAATGACAAAAGGCATGCCGGACGCGAAGACGATGGAGGCGGTTCAGCGCAACATCGTTGCGGCGGGCTATGCGGGAACGCTTCGGCAATAGGCTATTCTCTGTGGCGATGAACCGTTCTCAATTTGCTGGATGCGCCCTTGTGGCGTTGGTGGCAATGGTCTTTACGTGGAGGATGAGCGCGCAGATTCAGGACCTGAAGCCGATGGCGCGTGATGCTCACCCAAGCTTCGAGGTTGCGACGATCAAGCCCAGCGACCCGGACGCTCACGGCAGCGGATTCCAGACAACGGGGCGGAGCATCTTCATCGAGAACGAGACGATGAACAATATGATCTCGTTTGCCTACGGTGTGCATGCCAAGCAGATCGTCGGAGGGCTGCCCTGGTTCGGCTCCCAGCGTTTCGACATCCGCGGCCTTCCGGATGTGGACGGCATGCCCAACGCGATACAGCTGCAGGAGATGGTTCGCAAGCTGCTGACGGACCGCTTTCATCTGCAGTTTCAAAGGGAGAAACGCGAGATGCCGTGTTTTGCGCTCACCGTCGCCAAAGGCGGACCGAAGATCACGGCCTCGAAAAGCGGGCCGGACGCGCTGAGAGACCAGTCGGGAAACAGGAACGCAGGTCAGGTCTCGTGGCGCATTACGAACAACTCGATGGACGAGTTTGCGCAGTTTCTGCAGATGGCTGTTCTGGACCGGCCGGTGGTGGACCAGACGGGACTGAAAGGCAAGTTCGACTTCAAGCTGACGTGGACCACTAATCCTGAGGCTGCTACGACGGATGCCAATGCGGCGCCCGGGTTCTTGACGGCCATCCAGGAGCAAGCCGGGCTGAAAGTGGAGCCCTCGCGGGCTGAGGTCGAGGTGCTGGTGATCACTCACGCAGAGCAACCGTCACCGAACTAGAGGAACTGCAACCCTCGCCCTCTCAAAACGAGTGCGACAGGTCTATGCGTAGCGCGGCTCGATGCGCGATATTCCTGCCGCTGCGCGTCGAGAAAAACTCCTTGCTATATCATTTTCACGACCAAGGTTCCCTTCTTGATCCATCTGCGCTGCTCAGGGGGAATTCGGTATGTTTGCTCCCCGGATCCCAAAGCCACAGGCAAAGGCGCGTGCAATCTCTGCAGGCCAGCCCAAGCAACGGGCTGCGATCACGGGTCGAGCCACAAATGAGGTCGCACCCAATCCTTTCCGGGATCTGAGCAAGGTTCCGATATTCCCGCCCCGCCGTAAAGTTCAACGTCAATCGGAATCCACGGCCGACGGATTGCATCCGCCGGTCGTTCAGCCGAAGCTTGTTGCGGGGCCGGTCAATGATCCTCTCGAGCGTGAGGCAGACCGGGTCGCCGACCAGGTGGTCGCGAAGCCATCACAGACTCGTGTTGTTGGTACAGGTCCGCGGATTCAGCCCTTTTCCTCGTCATCAGCCTCGGAGGCGTTAGGCGCCACCGCATCTGCCCGCGTCGACAGAGCGTTGGGTGGTTCCGGCACAGCCTTGTCGCCAACTCTGCGACAAGACATGGGACGGCGCTTTGGCTTTGACTTCTCTCGAGTACGGGTCTATGCGGATGGTGAAGCGGGACGATCCGCGGAAGAGCTGAATGCGCTGGCTTACACGGAAGGACATCGAGTGGTGTTCGCGCCGGGTCAGTTCGCGCCCACAACGGCGCATGGACTTCGCCTGCTTTCTCATGAGCTGGCGCACGTGGTTCAGCAGTCGGGTGGGTCCGGACGAGCGGGCGTACGCGGGCAGGCGAAACACGCAGTGCAGCGACAGAAAGCGCCGGATATTGACCTCGCTCGCAAGCTGGGCACCAAGCTGAAGGCGGGCAAACGCGATGACGTATTGGCCGATATCGAAGCGCTCCCTGCCGGTGATCTCAGCGGCCTCGAGCTCGCGGTGACGGAAGCCTTCGCGCTGGACAAGGATTTGGCGGAGGACCTTCGCCGCGTCATCCGGTTTGTGAGGCATAAGCCTAAGGTTGGGGCTGGAGGGGCGTTCGGGCCCCCCAAGGGGAAGCCGGAAGGGGGCGCAGTAGAGAAGGGAGCTGCGGCGAAGGTCGGCATCGGCACGGTGGAGGTTAAGACTGGAGTCTCCGTCGAAACAGCTGGTGCCGGGTCCTCGGCGGAGGCGTACACGCTTTCCTATACCGGCGATGATGCGGACAAGATGCACTGGATGCAGTTTGTGTGGCGGAAGGTGGATCCTAAATTTCCGGCCAAAACTGGCACACCAAGCAAACCGATGGAAAAGAAGCTCACTCACTCGAGCAGAGACTATCCGCTGACTACCGACAAGTCGAAGCCGGGCTGGCTTGTCGACAGTGGTATGGACCCCGGTACGACGCCTGGCGCGAGTGGAAAGGCGTTCTACGAAGAGAGCGTGCCCGTGAACCGTAGCGCCAAAGCGGTCAGAATGACCGACTTTCCCTCAACCATGGAGAGGGAAATTGCACCGCTGTTCGCTGATGCGTCGAAGGCGCCCACGAGTGTGGTCTCGCACTTCCACGCCGACACCTATCTGATTCGAAATATGGATGTGGTTTACCGCGCCCAGATTGACCTCGAATGGGAGTTCAAAAGCGCAACACCCTCGCCGGTCAAGGCGACGGTGACGGGAGGGGCGGCGGACCATATCGAGGCGGAACAGCGCGCGACTCTCGTCACGACAGACCCAACTGTCGACTTTTTGGCGGGGGCGAAGCCAGATCCGCTGGGCGAGTTTGCGCCGATCAAGGATCTTTCTCCTCTGGGAACGCTCTCGGAGAAGGATTGGGCTGCCGCAAAGTCGGATGAGATTCGCTTTGCCGACATCGTAAAAGTTGCCCATGCCGAATGGATCAATGAAACGTCTGGTGTTCCTTCAAGCACGATTCACCACGTGAACGACAAGAAGGACGCGCAACCTGGTCTGAACCTGGTTGACAGTCTCCCAGGTGGAGAGGGCGAGACCGGTTATGTCGACGCGGCAGGGCACTATGTCGGTCGGGCGCTCCCTATAGACAAAACGGGGCCGCTGCCGCGAATCGCGACCATCCTCGGGGCAGAAGCGTTTAAGAACGGCAAAGCATCCGCGCTAGAGACACTTCGTCACGAGCTTAGACATGCGACGCACAATCAGTTAGCGATTGGCTGGGTTTTGAAGTGGAGGGACGAGGAGAAGGTTGGCGGAAAATCGTTCAAGGTGTGGCTGGCGGCGAAGCATAAGGCTAATAAGATCTCGGATTTGGACTACGACCTGGTTCAGACCGGGATGGAGCGCGATGATCCAAAGACACGCACAACGTTTTGGGATAAGACCGCCACTGAGGTGCTGGCTCACGTGGAGGGCATTGTGACGGGATTGCCGTTCCTGCCGCTAAAGCCGGGCGTGGATGCGATGAAGCGTGCCGGTTCCAAGAATCCGCTCGAGTATGGCGTGGTGATTGATCAGCTGCATCTGATGCGAGTTTACTTTGATGGGGCCGGCGCTGCCGCGAAGACGCAGGCACCGCAGCGCCTTCACGATTTTTGCTGTCAGGAACTCGATTCCGCTCAACGGAGTACTTTTGTGGCGTGGCTCAAGTTCCTGCTGGGCCTGCCCACGATGAAAGCGACAACCACGGAAGAGAAACAGGTACAGGGAGACTGGAAGGGCTACGACAGTTTCCTGAAGCAGATGCTCACGGCTGTGCAGAAGCCTTGCAAATGAATCCTTGATGCGGAGGCGTTAGTCGCCGGGGGCGGGGGTGGGAGTGGGGCCGCTGCCGGTGGATGGGGTCGGGCGGCGGAAGCCGAGAGCTTCGCCGGCGGCGCGGCGCCAGCGCGGGAGCGCGGCGCGCAGATGGTCAAACATGAGATAGATGACCGGCGTGGTGAAGAGCGTGAGGCACTGGCTGACGAGGAGGCCGCCGACGATCGTAACGCCGAGAGGCTGGCGGAGCTCGGAGCCGGTGCCCGTGCCAAACGCCAGGGGAAGGCCGCCGAGCAGCGCGGCCATCGTGGTCATCATGATGGGGCGGAAGCGCAGCATGCACGCCTCGTAGATGGCCTCCTCCGGAGTCTTGCCGTGCTCGCGCTCGGCTACGAGGGCAAAGTCGATCATCATGATGGCGTTCTTCTTCACGATGCCGATCAGCAGAATGATGCCGATCATCGCGATGACGGAGAGGTCGATCTTGAAGATGAGGAGCGCGAGGAACGCACCGACGCCTGCCGATGGAAGCGTGGAGAGAATCGTGATGGGGTGGATGAAGCTTTCGTAGAGAATGCCGAGCACGATGTAGACGGTGAAGATCGCGAGCAGGACGAGGATGGGTTCCGACGAGAGCGATTGCTGGTAGGCCTGCGCGGAGCCGGCAAAGCCGCCGTGGATGGTGGAGGGCATGCCGATACGGGTGCGCGCGTTTTCGATGGCGGCAGTGGCCTGCGAGAGTGAGACGTTCGGTGCGAGGTTGAACGACAGCGTGACGGCCGGCGAGAGCGCCTGGTGGTTGATGGCGAGCGGAACGCGATCGGTGACGAGGTGCGTGACAGCGGAGAGCGGGATCTGCGCGCCGGTGGAGGACTTGACGTAAATCTTGCTCAGCGCCGAGGGATCATTCTGGTAGTCCTGCGCGACCTCCATGATGACGTGATACTGGTTCAGCTCCTGATACATCGTCGACACCTGGCGCTGGCCGAAGGCGTCCGAGAGTGTGGAGTCGATGGCGAGAGCGGAGACACCGAGACGCGAGGCGGTATCGCGGTCGATGACCAGCCTGGCCTCGAGGCCCTTGTCCTCCTGGTCGGTGTTGACGTCGCGGAGCTCCGGCAGTGTTTGCATGGCGGTCATGAGCTGCGGAGCCCATGTATCGAGTTGATCCTGCGTATCGGCCGTGAGGGTGTACTGATACTGCGCGGCGGAGGAGCGGCCACCGACTCGAAGCTCCTGCGAGGATTGGAGAAAGAACTTTACGCCAGGAAGGTTGGTGGTCTTGGGGCGCAATCGGCCGATGATCTTGTCGGCGGTCTCCCCGGTCTTGAGCCGTTCGCTCTCCGGCTTGAGGACGACGAACATGCGGGCGCTGTTGGAGGCACCGCCGCCGGGACCTCCGCCGCCCAGGAAGCCGAGCACATTTTCAACGCCGGGATCCTTTTGAACGGTCTCCGCGATGCTGGTCATGCTTTCGCGTGTGCGGACGAAGGAGGCGTCCTGCTGAGTCTGGAGCGAGCCCTGGAGGCGGCCGGTGTCCTGCAGGGGGAAGAACCCCTTGGGCACGATGATGAAGAGATAGATGTTGAGCGCAAAGGTCAGCAGAAAGACGATGAAGGTGGTGACCTGGTGGCGGATGACCCAGCGGAGGCCGCGCTCGTATTCCGCGGTGAGCCGGGCGAGATGCCTTTCGCCCATGCGGTAGAACCAGCCCTTGTGAACGCGCGAGTAGGGCTTGAGGAACTTGCCCGCGAGCATGGGCGTGGTGGTGAGCGAGACGACCAGTGAAACCGCGATTGCAGCCGAAAGCGTGATGGCGAACTCGCGGAAGAGACGGCCGACGAGACCACCCATGAGAAGGATGGGGATGAAGACCGCGATGAGCGAGGTCGACATGGAGAGGACCGTGAAGCCGATCTCCTTGGAGCCGACCATCGCGGCGTCGAACGGACTGAGACCTTCTTCAAGATGGCGAGTGATGTTTTCGACGACGACAATCGCGTCGTCGACGACGAAGCCGGTGGAGATGGCCAGCGCCATGAGCGAGAGATTGTCCAGCGTGTAGCCGAGCAGGTACATGATGCCGAAGGTGCCGAGCAGAGACAGCGGCACCGACACAGACGGGATGAGCGTCGTGCGGCCTTCGCGCAGAAAGAGAAAGACGACAAGGATGACGAGCAGGATAGAGATGATGAGCGTGCGGGTGATGTCCTTGACGGATGCGCGGATGGTGCTCGTGCGATCGAGAACGACCTGGATCTTGATGGCCGGCGAGATGGAGGCCTGAAGCTGCGGCAGAATGGCGAGGACATTGTCGACGGTCTGGATGACATTGGCGCCAGGGGCCTTGAAGACGACGACGAGGATGGCGGGCTTGCCGTTGAAGGTGCCGCCGGTGTGAATGTCAGCAACGGAGTCGATGACCTGAGCGACATCACTGATGCGGACGTTGCCGGAGGCGTTGGCCGCACCGACCGTCTTGACGTTCGAGGTGGCGAAATTCGTGACGCCGGAGTTGGGTGTGCTGCTGGTGCCAGAGGCGCTGGCGCTGGTGGAGCTGCCGCTGGCGGAGGTCGTAGAAGTAACCGCGGAAGCGACGGACTTGGGCAGCCCAGTGGCTGCGGCGGCGTTAGCGACAGGGCCCTTATCGGTGGCGATGATGAGCGGAGCGTAGGCCGCGGCGCCGAAGAGCTGGTCGGTGGTGTTGAGGGACGAGCGCGAGGACGAGCCGTTGACGTAGCCGGTCGGCTGCATGACGTTGAAGGTGCCGATGGCGTTGCGGAGGTCCTCCAGCGAGAGACCCTTGGAGGTAAGGAGATAGGGATTGACCTCGACGCGCACAGCGGGGCTGGCCGAGCCTCCGGTGAAGCACTGGCCGACACCGGGGACCTGCGCGATCTTCTGCGCGAGGATGGAGTCCGAGGCGTCGTACATCTGCGACTTGGTAACGGTGTCAGACGTCAGCGCGAGGATGAGGATGGGCGAGTCCGACGGATTAATCTTGCGATAGGTGGGGTTGGACGGCATGTTCGCCGGCAGCTGCGCGCGCGCAGCGTTGATGGCGGCCTGGACATCGCGGGCGGCGCCGTTGATGTCGCGGTTGAGATCGAACTGAAGGATGACACTGGTGGAGCCGGTGCCGGACGTCGAGGTCATCTCATTGACGCCGGCGATGCGGGCGAACTGGCGTTCGAGCGGCGTGGCAACGGCGGAGGCCATGGTCTCGGGGTCGGCGCCGGGCAGCGAGGCGCCTACGGAGATGACGGGATACTCGACTTCAGGGAGCGAGGAGACAGGGAGAAGGGTGTAGGCGACGGCGCCGGCGATGATGATCGCGAGCGAAAGCAGGAAGGTGGCGACGGGCCGCTTGATGAAGGGCGCGGAGAAATGCACGGAGTCGACGTAGCCGGGGCCGTGGGCCGTGACGTCGGAGGGCGCGCGATCGCCGGCGATGTCGTCAGGGCCGTGGAGGCCGCGAAGCTCGTCGCTGTCGCCGGGACGGGCGTGGTCGCGCGGGGTCTTGTCGCCGGGTTGTGGATCAGTGAAGGACATCGTCGTACTGCGGGAGCGCCTGGATCAGTCTCCGGGTAGGGGTTCTGGCAGATTGCCACCGTCGCCGTGGTTGGGTGGGTGCTTGCCGCCGTGGGTGTGCTCGTAGAACTCTTCGTCGGCCCGGGCGGTGCCGAGGTACTTGCGGCCGATGCGGTCGAAGAAGAGGTAGACGACCGGCGTGGTGAAGAGCGTGAGCACCTGCGAGATGAGCAGGCCGCCGATGATGGTGATGCCGAGTGGAGCCCGGAGTTCCGAGCCGGTACCCGTGCCGAAGGCCAGCGGAACGGCGCCGAGGAGCGCGGCCATCGTGGTCATCATGATGGGGCGGAAGCGCAGAAGGCACGCCTGATAGATCGCCTCTTCGGGCGTCATGCCCTGCTCGCGCTCGGCCTCGAGCGCGAAGTCGATCATCATGATGGCGTTTTTCTTAACGATGCCGATCAGAAGGATGATTCCTATAAGCGCGATGACGGAGAGGCTGTTGCCGGTGATGAGCAACGCAAGGATGGCGCCGACGCCGGCAGACGGCAGCGTGGAGAGAATCGTGACGGGGTGGATGTAGCTCTCATACAAAACACCGAGCACGATGTAGACGGTGATGAGTGCGGCGAGGATGAGCAGCGGCTCGTTGGTGAGCGAGGCCTCGAACGCGGCGGCTGTTCCCTGGAAGGCCACGTTGACGCTCATGGGGAGGTGCATGTCCTCGACGGCCTTGTTGATGGCGTCGACGGCATCACCAATCGATTTCCCATTGGCGAGGTTGAAGCTGATGGTGGTGGACGGGAACTGGCCCTGATGGCCGATGGAGAGTGACGTGGGCTGCGTAGTGAACGTGGTGAAGGTGTTGAGCGGAACCTGGCCACCGTTGGAGCTCTTGACGTAGAGATTGTCGAGCGAGTTGGTGGTGCGCTGGAAGTTGGGCGCGACCTCCATGATGACGTGGTACTGGTTCTGCTGCGTGAAGATGGTGGAGACCTGGCGCTGCGCGAAGGCGTCGTCGAGCACGTTGTCGACAGAGGATGGCGTGACGCCGAGGCGCGATGCGGTGTCGCGGTCGATGACGAGCGTGGCGCCGAGACCGTTGATCTGCTGGTCGCTGGCGACGTCCGTGACGATGCCGTTGAGCGACTTGAACTTCTCGACGAGTTGGCTGGTGATCTTCGCGAGCTCGACGGGATCGGGGTCTTCGACAGAGTACTGATACTGCGTGCGCGAGATGCGGTCTTCGACGGTGAGGTCCTGCGCGGGCTGCAGGAAGGTCTGGATGCCGGGGATCTGGTTGACCCTGCCCTGCAGGCGCTGGATGATCTGCTGCGCTGTGTCCTTGCGGTCGTCGCGGCTCTTGAGGTCGATCTGGATGCGGCCGGCGTTGAGCGTAGCGTTGGTGTTGTCGATGCCGATGTAGCTGGAGAGCGAGACGACGTCAGGGTCCTCGAGAATGGCGTTCGCGACCTGCTGCTGGCGGTTGGCCATGGAGGAGAATGAGGTGCTCTGGTTGCCCTCGGTGATGGCCATGATGACGCCGGTGTCCTGCGAGGGGAAGAAGCCCTTGGGCACGTAGACGTAGAGAACCAGCGTGATGACGAGCGTGGCCGCGGTGACGATGAGCGTGAAGGTCTGGTGGCGGAGCACCCACTGCACGCCTTCGCCATAACGCGCGATAACCCAGTCAAACCACTCCTCGCTCTTGCGGTAGAAGGCGTTCTGCGCGGACTGGGGCTTGTGCTTGAGCAGGCGCGCGGACATCATCGGCGTGAGCGTGAGAGAGACGACGGCCGAGACGAGAATGGTGACGGCGAGGGTGACGGCGAACTCGCGGAAGAGCCGGCCCACGATGTCGCCCATGAAGAGCAGCGGGATGAGCACGGCAATGAGCGAGACGGTCAGCGAGAGAATCGTGAAGCCGATCTGCTCGGAGCCTTTGAGCGCAGCGTCGAGCGGCGAGTCGCCCATCTCGAGGTAGCGGTCGATGTTCTCGATCATGACGATGGCGTCGTCGACGACGAAGCCGGTTGAAATGGTGAGTGCCATCAGGCTGAGGTTGTTGAGCGAGTAGCCCAGCAGATACATGACGCCGAAGGTGCCGACGATGGAGAGCGGCACGGCAACGGCAGGGATGATGGTCGCCGCAATAGAGCGCAGGAAGAGAAAGATCACCAGGATCACGAGACCGATGGTGAGCAGCAGCTCGAAGTTGACGTCCTGGATGGAGGCGCGGATGGTGTTGGTGCGGTCGGTGAGGACCTTGAGTTCGACGCCGGCGGGAAGCGACTCGCGCAGCTTGGGCAGCAGCGCCTGCACGCGGTCGACGACGCCAATGATGTTAGCGCCGGGCTGGCGCTGAATGTTGATGATGATCGCGGGCTTGACGTAGGCCTGCGAGGCGGGGACATCGATAGTCGTGCCGTCGTCCTGCTTTTGCGTGTGCGCGGACTGTGCGGCATAGCCCATCCACGCGGCCTGGTAGAGATTTTCGGAGGAGTCGACGACCTTGGCGACGTCCTTGAGGCGGACGGGCGAGTTGTTGCGGTAGGCGACGATGACGTCGTCGTAGTCATCGGCGGACATCAGCTGGTCGTTGTCGCCGATGGTGTAAGCCTGACGCGGGCCGTTGAGCGAGCCCTTGGCCTGGTCGACGTTGGCGGTGCCGATGGCAGTGCGGATGTCCTCGAGCGAGAGACCGTAGCTGGCAAGCTGCGCGGGGTTGGCCTGGATGCGTACGGCGGGCTTCTGACCGCCGGCGATGGAGACCAGACCAACGCCGGAGAGCTGCGAGATCTTCTGCGCGAGCACGGTGTCGGCGAGGTCTTCAACCTTTTGCAGCGGAACGGTGTCCGAGGTGAGCGAGAGCGTGAGGATCGGCGCGTCGGCGGGGTTGACCTTGGCGTAGATGGGCGGGTTGGGGAGGTCCTGCGGAAGGAAGGTGTAGGCGGCGTTGATGGCGGCCTGCACGTCCTGCTGGGCGACGTCGATGGACTCCTCGAGGCTGAACTCGAGCGTGATGATGGAACCGCCACCGGAAGAGATGGAGGTCATCTGCTGAAGGCCGGGGATCTGGCCGAACTGGCGCTCGAGCGGACCGGTGACCGACTGCGCCATAACGTTGGGGCTGGCGCCGGGGTAGTAGGTCTGGACCTGGATGATGGGGTAGTCGACCTCAGGCAGCGCGGAGACCGGCAGTTCCAGCCACGCGACAAAGCCCGCAAGCAAAATGGCCACCATCAGGAGTGAGGTGGCCACCGGCCGAAGAATAAATGGCCGTGACGGACTCATCAGTGCGTGCCTCCACCGGAGGGCGCCGATTGTCCGCCGTTCTGGTTTCCGTTGGTCTGGTTATTCTTCCGGCCGGAGCGTCCGCTGCCGGGGTAGTCGCTGGAGGTCGCCGGAACGGGCGAGGCCGGCGTGAGGCCGCCAGAGCCGGCCGCAGGGGGTGCAGTCGCCGCGGACGGGTTGGTGGCGCCAACCGCGCCTCCGTTGTTGATGGCGGGAATCGTGTGCGCCTGGGCGGGCGTAACGGGAGCACCGTCGACAAGCTTCTCCTGTCCGTCAACGACGACCTGCTGGCCGGCCTTGAGGTTGGTGCTGTTGGAGAGCACGGAGCTGGTGCCGATGGTGAAGTCGACGTGCACGGGAACGACGTCGGCGTGGAACGGCTGACGCGGCTGCCTTCCGTTGCCGCCCTCTTCATCCGACTGCTCATTTCCGGCATTACCAGCCGCTGGGCGTGCGGAACGCTTGGGCTGTGCGCCGGCGGTGGTGTTCGCTGGAGTTCCGCCGGGGAGGTTCTTCAACTTGTCGGGCGGCGTGGGACCAGGATTCGCGACAAAGACGTAGTCGCCCTGGTTGCCGCTTTCGATAGCGGCGGTGGGAACGACGATCGCGTTCTGACGCTGGCTGAGGATGAGGCGCACGTTGACGAACTGGTTGGCGAAGAGGGAGCCATCCTGGTTATCGAAGACGGCCTTGAGTTTCGCGGTGCCGGTGGTCGTGTCGATTTGGTTGTCGATGGTGAGCAGCGTGCCGCTGGCAATCTTGTGCGCGTCGGTGCGGTCGTAGGCCTCGACGACGAGCTTCCTGCCGCCCTTCATCGCAGTCTGCACCTGCGGAAGCTGGTCTTCAGGCAGCGTGAAGATGATAGCGATGGGATGGATCTGCGTGATGACGACGAGCCCGGTCGAGTCCGAGGCGTGGACGATGTTGCCGGGGTCGACTAGACGCAGGCCGACGACGCCATCGATGGGCGAATAAATCTTGGTGTAACCGAGATTGACGCGCGCGGCTTCGATCGTAGCCTGGTCTGCCTTGATGGAGCCGGCGGCCTGACCCTGATTGGAGACCTGAAGCTGCTGCTGCTCCTTGGAGACGACGCCGGCCTGATAGAGCGCGGTATAGCGCTCGGCCTCAGCCTGCGTGTTCTTGAGGTTGGCCTCGTCCTTGGCGAGCGTGCCGATGGCCTGATCGACGGCGGCCTGATAGGGACGCGGATCGATCTGGAGAAGGAGCTGGCCCTTCCTCACGGCCTGGCCTTCCTGGAAGTTCACCTGCAGGAGCTGGCCGTCGACCCGCGAGTGCAGCGTGACGGTGTTGTATGCCGTGACGGTGCCGAGCGCGGTGAGGAAGACGGGAACGGTCTTCTGCTGGACGGGCGTTACCTGCACCGGCGTGGGCCGGTTGGCAGCGGCGGCCTGCTTCGCGGCCAACGCTGCAGCCGCCTGATTGTTGGAGTGAATGCGCCAGACGATGAAGCCGATGACCGCGAGAAGGATGAGGGCGACGATGACGAGGCGGCCACGGCCGGGGCGGCGGCCTCCGGGCTCGGAGGCGTGCTCGGGCAAGAGGTGGCCCGGATCAGAAACAGTTTTCGTTGCCGAACGTGACTCAGGTTCCGCGGTAGTTACACGCGGCATGGTACCAGCAGCATTGTGGCTGGATGAGGCTGACATGAAGATCGACGAACTCCTGCGAAGCTGTTGGAACCAAACCTAATAAGACGCCTTTATTGCCAGAATGGGTAGGCCATGCCGCGTGGCGAATGCCGGAGATCCTGTCGGACTGACGGCGCCTTCTCCATGATACTGACGGTATAGTGACGGTGAGCACACCTTCAAGGTTTCGGACCATGATTTCGGACAGCGGAAGACAGTCGTCGGCAGCCCCGGTAATCGACCAGGAGCTGAATGGGAGAGACCCCATGCCGGGCCGGGCGGTGCTGGCCCCGGGCGTTCCGCTGTGCGTGGATCTTGACGGAACGCTGGTGAAATCGGACACCTTAGTGGACTCCGTGCTGGTGTTGGCGAGGCAGAAGCCGGCGGAGATTCTTCGTATTCCGAGCTGGATTGCGCAGGGCAAGGCGCAGTTTAAAAAACATGTAACAGGCGCAGTGACGCTCGACGTCGAGCATTTGCCCTATAACCGGCCGCTGCTGGAATGGCTGCGGGCGGAGCACGGGGCGGGACGGGCGATCTACCTGGCGACCGCCGCCGATCGCTCGCTGGCGGAGCGGGTGGCGGACTACCTGGGCATCTTCGCGGGTGTCCTGGCCTCGGATGGATCGACGAACCTCGCCGGGAAGAACAAACTGGTGGCGTTTCGCGAACATTTCGGGGAGCGCTTCTGCTACATCGGCAATGCGAAGCCGGATGTGCCGCTGCTGAGCGCGTGCGAGAGCCCGATGACCGCGAATCCGCACCGCGCGCTGACCACAGGCCTGCGCCGCGCGAAGACGACAGTAGCGGCAAACTTCGAGGACCGCAGCTCTCTGCTGAAGAGTTGGCTGCGCGCGATACGGCTGCACCAGTGGGCGAAGAATGTGCTGATCTTTGTGCCGCTGGTGCTGGCGCATGCGTGGAGCATTGCCACGATGGCGGGCGGCGCGGTCGCGTTTCTCAGCTTTGGGCTGTGCGCCTCGGCGACCTACATCATCAACGACCTGCTGGACCTGGAGGCAGACCGGAGGCATCCGCGAAAGCGGCGCAGACCCTTTGCCGCCGGAGACCTTTCGGCCGTGACTGGCGTTAGTGCAGTGGTGCTGATGCTTGCTGTGTCTTTTGTGCTGGCCCTGATGGTGCCGCGCGTCATCCTTGCTCTGCCGGGTCCGCGGGGCCTGCTGCTGCCGTACAAGTTCCTGGAGTGGCTGCTGCTTTATACGGTGACGACGCTGACCTACTCGCTGTACCTGAAGCGCATACTGCTGCTGGATGTGTTTGTGCTGAGCGGACTTTATACGGTGCGCATTCTTGCAGGAAGCGCAGCGACGACGACGCCAATCTCGGAATGGCTGGGAGGTTTCAGCGTGTTCTTCTTCCTGTCGCTGGCGTTCGTGAAGCGCTTCAGCGAACTGGAAGGGCTGCGCCAGCGCGGCGGTTCGACGCCGGCAGGCAGGGGATATCACATCGGCGATCTGGAACAGATGCGGGCCTTTGGCACAGGCTCGATGTTCGCGGCGGTGGTGGTAACAACGCTCTACATATCCAACCGCCAGACAAGCCTGTTGTACGCGCACGCACTGCGGCTGTGGCTGGTGGTGCCGGTGATGCTGCTGTGGCTGAGCCAGGTGTGGATGCTGGCGAGCCGCGGTGAGATGCACGACGATCCGGTGGTGTGGGCGATCACCTCAAAGCGCAGCCTGCTGCTGGGTGCGGTGATGGCCGCGATTGTGTGGTGGGCGGTGTAGCGCACGTACACTGGAAGAACGGTTTCTGATTCGACGATCTCTTAATTCATTATGGATTCGACGCAACTGACAGACTTCTCTCCGTCGTCGCTGGACGCCGCGTTCGCCGCGGTGGAGACGGAGGCGCGCGCGCAACTGGCTGCCACCGACTTTGATGCCGAGGCGTTTCGGCTGGCGTGGCTGGGCCGCAAGCAGGGCCGGCTGAAGGCGATCTCCGACGCATGGCTGAAGGCTGCGCCAGCAGATGCAAAGCGGCTGATCGGCCAGCGTTTCAATGCGCTGAAGGAGACCATTGAGGCTGCGGTCGAGACAGCGGCTGCGAGGCCGAAGGCTGCGACTGAAGCATCGATCGATATCACGCTGCCGGGGATTGCGCAGAGGATTGGCGCCGAGCATCCTCTGATCCGCACGATGCAGGAGATCGTGACGGTGTTTGAGCAGATGGGGTATTCCGTCGGCCTGGGACCTGAGGTTGAAACCGACTTCTATAACTTCGAGGCGCTGAACTTTCCGCCGAACCATCCGGCGCGCGACACGCAGGACACCCTGGTGGTGGCCGAGCAGGAGTCCAAACCTGCGCGCGAGCGGCTGCTGATGCGGACGCATACCTCGCCCGTGCAGATTCGCTCGATGCTGGAGCAGGACCCGCCGCTGCGGCTGGTGATTCCGGGCAAGGTACACCGCAACGACGCCGCCGACGCGACCCACTCGCCGGTGTTTCACCAGGTCGAGGGCTTGTGCGTGGATACGAACATCACCTTCAGTGACCTGAAGGGAACGCTGGATCATGCGATGAAGGCGTTCTTCGGCTCTGGCGTGAAGACGAGATTCTTTCCGTCCTTCTTTCCGTTCACGGAGCCGAGCGCGGATGTGCAGATCTCGTGCATCTTCTGCGGCGGGAAGGGCTGCCGGAAGTGCAAGCACTCGGGCTGGATTGAGTTGCTGGGCTGCGGTATGGTGGACCCGTCGGTCTTCGAAGCAGTGGACAAGAAACGCATCGAACTGGGGCGCGAGCCGGCGTATGACACCCGGAAGATTAGCGGATTTGCGTTTGGGATGGGCGTCGACCGCATCGCGATGATGAAGTACGGCATCAGCGATATCGGGCTGCTGTACTCGGGCGACGTGCGGTTCCTCGAACAATTTGCTTAGAAGCACGTCGCGAGCTTGCTAGCATGGCGGGCATGCGCTCCGTGCTTGCTACACTTCTCTGCTGCTCTGCCGTAGCTGCGTTCGCACAACAGCATCCGCGTGATCGAGAGATCCACGACGCCGACACCAAGGCGTGGTGGCATACGACGGAGTTTCTTTCGTCGGATGCGATGGAGGGGCGCGATACGGGATCGGCGGCGTATCAGTTCGCGGCGGCGTATGTGGCGAAGCGCTTTAAGGCGGCCGGGCTGAAGCCGGCGGGTGAGAACAGAACGTACTTCCAGACAGTGTCGATGCATGAGGTGGATCTCAAGACCCAGAGCTTCTTTCATCACAATCAAAATCGGGTCCTCCGACGAACCCGGGCTGGGTCTGAGGCTGCTGGAAGACGTAACAGTCAGCTTCTCGGATCCTCCGCCGGTCGAGACCAGGGGCGAGCTGGTCTTTCGCGGTTACTGTGGCCACGAAGCAATGACAGAAGTGGCGGGGAAGATTGTGCTCTGCTTCGGCACACAACGCGCGGGGCTTCCGAATGCGAGTGAACGAGCAGCCAATGCGCGCGCGGCGGGCGCAATCGGAATTGCGTCAATTGATGATCCTTACTTCACTATCGAGCCGCCGCGTTGGCCGTACGCCTATGCGCGTTCGGTAAGGCTGCGCAACGGTGGGCTCGATCGTAGAGCCACAAAGCCGTTTCTGGTGCTTCGTCTTAGCTCCAATGCCTTCACGCGTCTGCTTTCAGGGTCAGGCCACGACGCTGCGGCGATTTTGAAGGCCGGTGGTGCGAAGCAAACGCTCACGAATTTCGATCTTTCAGGGTATGTGCTTCAGACACGCCTGGAGACAACAGAGAAGAACATCAGTTCGCCAAATGTGCTGGCGGTGTTGCCGGGGACGGATGCTGCGCTCAGAGATGAGTACGTTGTCGTCGCGGCGCATCTGGATGGGTATGGCTACGGCACTCCGGTAAAGGGCGACAACCTGTACAACGGCGCGCTGGACGATGCAGCATACGTGGCGTTGCTGTTGCAGTATGCCGACGATGTGAAGGCGGGAAAGCTGCCCAGGCCGAAGCGGTCGGTGCTGATTGCGGTGTTTACGGGTGAGGAGAAGGGGCTGTTGGGGTCGACGTGGTTTGTGGAGCATCCGACGGTGGAGAAGGAGAAGCTGGTCGCGGACATCAACCTGGATCAGCTGCGGCCATTGTTTCCGCTGCACATCCTGACGGTGCCGGGGATCGATCTGACGTCGCTGGGGCAGACGGCGAAGGAGGTCGCGGCGAAGCAGCATATCGAGCTGCGGGAGGACCGCGAGCCGGAGCGCCACCTGTTGCAGCGCGCGGATAACTGGCCGTTTCTGCGGGCGGGAATTCCGGCGATCGGGTTTGTCTTCGGGTTCGACCCGGGCACCGATGCGGAGCGGCGCTATCGCGAGTGGTATGAAGTGCGCTACCACCGGCCGCAGGATGACGTGACCCAGCCGATGGATTTCGGCGCGGCGAGAGACTTCAATGAGTTCTTCTACCGGCTGACGAGATGCGGTGGCGGATGCGCCGCAGAGGCCGGTGGTGTACCCGCGAACTGGTGGGTGAGGAACGGACGAGCCGATAACAGGCCCCAGCGACTCAAATTGGATAACATCCTTTAGATCATCAGTTTGCTGGTTTCTGTCGTTGGAGTTATGAAGAGTTTATGCGGTTTAAGTGGTTTTGCTTAAATTGCATAATCTTCCTATAAACTGACCAAATGGATCCGGTACTGAATCCGTATTCGCCTGGAGCGGGCACGCCACCACCCGAACTTGCGGGCCGTGACCGGCTTCGAGAGCAGGTTCGGATTGCGCTGGCGCGGCTGCGAGCCGGGCGCTCTGCGAAAAGCGTGCTGATGGTTGGGCTTCGCGGCGTTGGAAAGACAGTTCTGCTGGATCAGTTGATGCGCGATGCCGATGCGGATGGGATCTGTACCGTGCGGTCGGAAACTCCTGAGAACCGGTCTCTACCGGCGCTTCTTGCACCGCAGATACGTCTGGCCCTGCTGCACCTCAACCGCGTGGATGCAGCTAAAGACGCGGTACTCAGGGGGTTACGGGCGTTGGCCGGTTTCGCGACGGGGTTGAAGATGAAATACCACGATCTCGAGGTGGGCTTTGACGCCCAGCCGGAGCCAGGGCTCGCGGACAACGGGGACCTCGAGATCGATCTGACTGCCTTGCTGGAACAGGTTGGGATTGCAGCCAAGAGCGCGGGGACTGCGGTAGTGCTGTTCATCGACGAGTTGCAGTATCTGCCGCAGGATCAGTTCGGCGCTCTGATCGCGGCGCTGCATCGCAGTATCCAACGTCAGCTTCCGGTCACGATTGTGGGGGCCGGCCTGCCGCAGCTTCGGGCGCTGGCGGGCGACGCGAAGTCCTATGCCGAGCGTCTGTTCGAGTTCCCCACGATTGGACCGCTGTCTCCCGAGGAGGCTGAGAGGGCGATAAGGAAGCCTGCGGCGGACGCTGGGGTCGTCTATACGGACAGTGCGGTCGCCGAGATATTGGAACGGACGCAGGGGTATCCGTACTTCCTGCAGGAGTGGGGAAATCGCGCCTGGGACGTCGCTTCCGGCTCGCCCATTGCGCAAGATGACGTGGAGCGTGCATCGGCGGAGGCGGTGGCGACGCTGGACGAGAGCTTCTTCCGTGTCCGGTTCGACCGGCTTACGCCGACAGAAAAACGGTACCTGCGGGCTATGGCCGAGCTCGGTCCCGGGGCTCATCGTTCGGGAGATATTGCTGCGGTTCTGGAGAAGTCCGTCACCGCTCTTGCTACGTTACGGCAAAGCCTGATCGTCAAAGGCATGATCTGGAGCCCGAGCCATGGAGACACAGACTTTACGGTTCCACTGTTTGACGACTTCATGAAACGCATCATGCCGGGCGATGATTGGAAGACTGAATAAAGAAAGACAACGAGTCTAAGAACGAACATGAATATTTTGACCAACTGGATCCGCTCGTATCTGCCTGAGCTGAACGTGAGCGATGCGCAGCTCGCTGAAGACCTGACGCTGCGCGGCGTTGCCGTGGAGGGCATCTTCCCTGCCGCGTGCGGCGGATCGCGCTTCGAGATGGACATCACGACGAACCGTGTGGACGCGATGAACCACTATGGTGTGGCTCGCGAGGCGGCGGCCATTTACGGAGTGCCGCTGAGGCCGCTGACAGAAGGGCTCGGCGCCCCGGTGGAGGCTGCGCGGGCGGGCGATGCGTTTCCGGTGCGGATTGAGGCGAAGGATCTGTGCGGGCGGTTTACGGCGCGAGTGATTCGCAATGTGAACGTGAAGCCTGCGAACGCTTTGATTGCGGACTATTTCAATGCGATTGGGCAGAAGCCGATCTCGGGGCCGGTGGATGCGACGAACTTCGGGTGGCTGGCGATGGGTCAGCCGACGCATGTGTTCGATCTCGACACGCTGGAGGGCGGGATTGTGGTGCGGCGCGCGAAGGCCGGCGAGAGGCTGCAGCTGCTGGACGGAAGCGAGCACACTCTGACCGCGGATGACCTGGTGATCGCCGATGAAAAGAGGGCGCTGTCGCTGGCCGGCGTGATGGGTGGGTGGGACTCGCGGGTGACGGAGACGACGAAGAACATTCTGGTGGAGGCGGCGTGGTTCGATCCCAGTGCGATTCGGGCGAGTTCGCGGCGGCATGGGCTGCATACGGACGCGAGTCATCGGTTCGAGCGTGGAGCGGACTTCAACGGTGCGCCGGTAGGCAACAATCTTGTGACGCGGCTGGTCGTGGAGCAGGCGGGTGGCGGCGTTGTGGGGCCAATGACCGACGTGGTCGTGGCGGAGCAGAAGGCGAAGACCGCGGGGCGGGACCGCATCGTTGTGCGTGTCGGCGAGGTTCAGCGGATGCTGGGCACGACTCGGGAAGATGCGGTGCTGACGGATGGGCGGCGCGTGTCTGGGTTGAATGAGGCTGTGGTCGAGCAAGTGCTGACCGCGCTGGGGTGCGAGCTGGAGCCGACGCGCGCGGCTGCGGGCGAGTATGCGGTAAAGCTGCCAAGCTGGCGGCTGGATCTCGAACGCGAGATCGACCTGATTGAAGAGGTCGCGCGTGTCTATGGCTACAACCGCTTCGCCGACACGCTGCCGGGGTGGTCGGGCGCGGTGGTGAAGCAGCCGCATGCAGAACAGGAGCGCGTGATTCGCGAGACGCTGCGCGCGCTGGGATACAGCGAGGCGATCTCCAGCACGTTTGTCTCGGCCGAGGAGGCTGCGGCGTTTGGTGATGCGAAGGCCGGTGCAGTGGCGCTGGGCAATCCGCTGAGCGAGGAGGCGGGAATGCTGCGACCGTCGCTGGCGACAGGGATGGCGACGATGCTGGCGCATAATCTGCATCGCGATGTGGCGAGGGTGCGGTTGTTTGAGATGGGCACGGTATTTACCGGATCGACGGCTGCGGTGCGCGAGGAGACGGGGCTGACGATTGGAGTGACGGGCGACGCGGCGGTGAGTGCGCTGCATGGCGGCGACGATGCGTTGATCTTCGAGGTCAAGGGTGCGCTGGAGTCGCTGCTGGGAAGATTCGCGGGCACGGTGTCCTTCGACACGAATGGGCTGCCGGGTTGGATTGCGGCGGGACGGGGTGGGCGGGCTCTGCTGGATGGGACGCCGGTTGCGGTCTTCGGTGAGTTGAGCGCGGAGGAATTGCAGCGGCGCAAGCTACGGCAGAGCTGCGTGATCGCCGAGGTGACGGCGCAGGTGCTGCTGAGCCAACCGCTGCGGCAGCCGGTGGTGCGGGAGCTTTCGCGATACCAGGCGGTGGAACGCGACTTCTCGTTCGTGTTTCCGGACAGCGTGCGCTGGGAGGCGATTGCGGCTGCGACCAACGGATTGCGCGTCAACGAACTGCGCAGCGTGCGGCCGGTCGAAATCTTCCGCGATGCGAAGGGCAAGGCTGTGCCGCGCGGGAAGCTACTCGCTGATGCTGCGGGTGGTGTTTCAGTCGAGCGAACGAACGTTGACGGAAGACGAGATTGCGGGCGGGTCGGAGAAGATCGTCACGGCGCTGAAGGCGCTGGGCGGAACGCAGCGCGCATAGCAATCTCCCATAACTAATCTGTCCCTCGCCGCGTCCAAGGAGCGGAGGCGGTCGTGTGTGTATGCCGCTGTATATGCCGCTGCACATGCGTCGAAGGCGGGAGTACCGAAAGGGATTCATCAAGGTTCCTTTGCGTATTCGAATCGGCTAATCCACGACGCAAATCGCTATACTTCGAGGTGAATCAGGGGGCCGCGGATGGCAACAACAGTGGTGAGTGCCGACGAGTTTCAGGCGTTGGAGCAGAAGGTGCTCCAGACGGTCGAGCTCATCAAGAAGGAACGTGAGGCGCGCGCGCACGCGGAGGCGGAGCGCAATGCGGCGCAGGCGGAACTGGCTGCGCTGAGGGAACAGATGCAGGCGCATTCGGCTAATGCGAGCTCTGCGACGAGGGAGCTTGAGAGCCTGCAGCGTGAGCGTGAAGTAGTGCGTCAGCGCGTGGAAGCGATGCTGGCGCAGATGGATGAACTGCTGTAGCAGAAGGGATTTCGGGGTCGCAAAGCTGTAGAGGAGGGCGCAAGGATGCCGCAACTCGCAGAGCCAGTAACGAGCCCGCAGGATGTGCTGGCGGGCCAGAGGTCCGCACAAGCGAATGAGGAGAGGCAGTTGAACGAGCAGTTGAGGACGGCAGCAGCGATGTCACGGGCCGAGCAGGCTGCGCGCGACTCGGGCGCGGTCGTCGTGGACATTTACGACCAGGTGTATCAGCTGCGCGGGACCGATCCCGAGTACATCGAGAAGCTGGCGTCGATCGTCGATGCGAAGATGCGGGCGGTGTCGGCGCATGGGACGACGGTGGACTCGCTGCGCGTTGCGGTGCTCGCGGCACTGAACATCGCCGACGAGTTGACGGCCCTCAGGACACGTTATGACGCCCTGGCGGGCAGCCTGAACCAACAGGAGACGAGCGTGCGCTCGCGCGCGGGCTCGCTGCTGGGCATGCTGGATGAGGTGCTCCAGGAACGCAAGGCCGGCTAGCGGCCGTTGCAGATTTTAGAAAATTTTCTTGCTGTGGCGGGCGGAAGCCCTGATGATGGTGGGCGGATTCTTTCGGAGCTCTCCATGTCTCAGCTTCGCAGCCTGCTGGCCGCCAGTATTGTCCTCGTCTCCGCGCTGTCCTTATTTGCACAGAGTCCGATCGCAACTCCTGCGGGCGGACCGACGGACGCAAGCTCGTACACAACCAATCCGAAGTGGACCGCCGCGATGCGCGAGGGCAGCATGTATATGCGCGAGCATAAGCCGCAGTTCGCGAGGGACGACTTCAACAAGGCGAACAAGATTGCCGGCGGGTCGTGCTGGGATTGCCTCGATGGCCTGTACTCGGCGCAGCTTGCCGAGGGCGACTACAAGGGCGCGATTGAGACGACCGAGAAGATGGAGGCGGTAACGACATCGCCCTTTCAGAAGTCGCTGGTCGAGTTCAAGCGTGGCGATGCGATGCTCGCGAAGGCCGGCGAGAAGGCCAAGCCCGAGCAGTTGGAACAGGCGCACGAGGCGTTTCAGCAGGCGCTGACGAACTATTCGAAGAACCTTCCGGCGCTTTTCCGCGATGGCGAGACGCTGGCGCGCATGGGCAAGTTAGACGAGGCGAAGACGTGCTTTGCGAGTGCGCGACGCTGGCAAAGCCGACGGATCCGGCAAGGCTTACGCGCGCAACACTTCGCCGAGGATCCTTCGCTTGCGCTGAAGAAGCAGGCACCGGCGTTTGAAGTGACGGCGCTGGATGGCACGCGCTTCAACCTGGATGCAATGGGCGGACGTGTTGTGCTGATCGACTTCTGGGCAACGTGGTGCGGTCCGTGCAACGAGGAACTGCCGAACGTGAAGAAGATCGCGAAAGAGTTTGCAGGGGAGCCGCTCGTGATCCTGAGCGTGAGTTGGGACAGCGACGACGCGAAGTGGCGGCAGTTTATTCAGAAGAATGAGATGACGTGGATGCAGTATCGCGACGCCAACCACACGCTCTCGAACGCGTTTGGCGTGAATGCGATTCCGCACTACTTCGTGATCGACACCGACGGCGGGCTGACGACGGAGTTGGTCGGTTCAGGCTCGAATGTCGAGGGTAAGCTGAAGAAGCTGGTTGCGAAGGCACGTGAAGCACAGAAGCAACGGGTCGAGACGGCCGCTGTTTCTGGCGGGCAGTAAAGTTCGCTAGCGGTTGAGATCGTGCAGGGTGTGCCCGGCGGCCTGCGCAAACTTGCCGACGCCTTCGCGGACGTTGCCCGCGACCTGATCGGCCACGCCGCTGTCTGCCAGGTCGGCGTCGCCGGTCAGATTGCCCAGGCCTTCCTTGACGCGTCCGGCGATGTTGCTGCCGATGCCCGCCGCACGCTGCTTCATGCCCCAGCCGAACGTGTTGCGTGCCGCCCCTTCGAGGTTGTCGGAGCCGGTAGCGTACTCGGGCGCCGGGGCGTTTGCAACGAGATAGACAGCGAGCCCAACACCGATGCCCGCGACAAGCCATGCCAAGGTCTTCATAAGGTTCTCCCACACTCTCAGATGCGTCTCCGCAAGGCAGCGTGCATGGGTGCACGGTAGTTGCCTAGAATCAAAGAAATGAGCGAACCGGCTGCGCGCAAAGTGGATGTCGTAGTGCTCGGCGCGGGAGCCGCGGGCATGATGGCTGCGCTGGAGGCAGGCCGGCGCGCGCGGCGTGTGCTGCTGTTCGATCATAACGAGCGGCCGGGGCGGAAGATCCTGATCTCCGGTGGCGGTCGCTGCAACTTCACGAATGTCCATACGCGGGCGGAGAGTTTTCTCGGCGAGAATCCACACTTTGCGCGCTCGGCGCTGGCGCGGTATACGCCGGCGGAGTTCATCGCGATGGTCGAGCGACATGGCATCGCGTATCACGAGAAGACACTGGGGCAGTTGTTCTGCGATGGTTCGGCGCAGCAGATTGTGACCATGCTGGAGCGCGAGTGCGGCGAGGCGGGAGTAGAACTGCGCTGCGGCGTGCGCGTCTCTGATGTGCAACTGCGATCGGTGGATGGTGAAGGCTCGCGATTTGTGCTGCAGACGAGTGTGGGTGAGGTGCGTTGTGAGGCGGTGATCGTGGCGACGGGCGGGCTGTCGATTCCGAAGATGGGCGCGACGGGCTTTGGATATGAACTCGCACGGCAGTTTGGGCACGCGGTGGTAGAGCCTCGGGCAGCGTTGGTGCCGCTGGTGTTTGCGCCGGAGGATTGCCGGCGGTGGTGCGACCTCGCAGGGGTGTCGGCGGAGGTGATTGCGCGCGCGGAGTCTGCCGCGAACGATCGGCGGCGGCCGGTGCCCGCATTTCGCGAGAAGCTTCTGATTACGCATCGCGGGCTGAGCGGGCCGGCGGTGTTACAGGCATCGTCCTACTGGCGACCGGGGAGTGCGGTGCGGTTTGATCTGGCGCCGGAGCGCGAGGTGTTTGCTGCTCTGCGTGCGAAGAATGCGCGGCGCGATGCCGCGGCAGCGCAGAATGCTTTGCGTGATGTGATGCCGGCTCGGATGGCGGAGCGGTGGGTGCAGCTCGCGACGGAAAACCAAAACTGGACCAATGCGGGGCTCGACCGACTGGAGCATGCAGTGCATGCGTGGACCGTGGCGCCTGAGGGCACGGAAGGTTTCGCAAAGGCCGAAGTGACCGCGGGCGGCCTGGACACGCGCGAACTGGATGCGCGCACGATGGAGAGCCGTCGCGTGGCGGGTCTGTACTTCATCGGCGAAGTGGCGGATGTAACGGGATGGCTCGGCGGCTATAACTTCCAGTGGGCCTGGGCGAGTGCGGTGAGTGCAGGCCGTGCGGCCTGAGTTCTGCTTGCTTCCAGCGCGACCTGTTGCGCAACTTACTGAACAACGAGCGTGAGATTGACGTTGTGCGTGAGGCCCGCGGCCGAGGCGCTGACCGTGAGGTTGTAGGTGCCCGGAGGTGTTGTTGACGATGAGCCGCCACCACCGCCGCCGGAGCCGGGGATCTCTCGCGCAGAGCCGCAGCCCGCAAGGCCTGTGAGCGCGGCAAGCATCACGAGGGGCAGCAGCAGTCGTGTGAGGCGGCGTTTGCGCGCGAAGCAGGCGAGGGGAAGTGCGAGGAAGACGAGATACGCCGAGGAGTTGCGTGGATCGAACGGCGAGCGAGGTGGAGCAAGGTTGCTCGCCTGAGTCTGGCCGGTCTGCACGGCGACGGAGATCGTGTACGTTCCGCCGAGATTCGCAGTCGACGGGTTGACGGTACAGATGCTGTTGGAGGGCGCGCCCGAGCAGGCGAGCGCAACCGAGCCGGAGAGCCCCTGCAGTGAGCTGAGCAGAAGCGGATAGGTGGCCGTCGCACCGCTGGCGACTGTGACGCTGGTGTGGCCGTTTGTCGCAAGGGTGAAATCGATGCCCGCTCCGGTGAGGTTGGCCGTCTGACCGCCGCTCGGTGCATCGTCGGTCAGCGTGAGCGTTCCGGAGACGGCACCTGCGCTGGTGGGCGAGAAGACGACGACGAGGTTGCAGCTGGCTGTCGGAGCGAGCGTAGACCCGCATGTTGAGGAGGCAGTCATAAAGCCGGCGCTGAGTGAAGTGTTCGCGAGATGCAGCGGGAGGCCGCCGTTGTTGGTGAGCGTGAGCGTCTGCGCGGGAGCACTGAGGCCGACGCCGGTGGCAGGGAAGCTGAGCGATGCCGGGCTGAGCGAGACTCCGGGCGGCGCAACGCCTGTGCCGCTGAGCGCGACGGTCTGCGAGCGGAATTGATCGGTGACGGTTACGGCCGCCATGCGGGTGCCAATGGCGGTGGGGACGAAGGCAACGGAGACCGCACAGGTGGAATGCGGGTTGAGCGATGCGCCGCAGGAGTTTGTGGCGGTGAAGTCGCCGGGGCTGGCAGACACGGCGATGAGTGTGAGCGCAACGTCGCCGGCATTGGTGAGCGTGAGCTGCTGCGCGGCACTGGTGGTCCCGATGGCCTGCTGCGCGAAGGTGAGCGACCCGGGAGCGAGCGTGTCCGTCGCAGGGGCGTTGCCTGTGCCGGTGAGTCGTGCGCTTTGCGTGCCGGCACTATCCGTTACCGTGAGCACGCCGGTTCGCGTGCCACCCATCGTTGGCGTGAAGCTGATCGAGAGCGAGCAGGCGGTTTGGGGCGCGAGCGTGGCGCCGCAGGTGGTCGCGGCAATGCTGAAGTCGCCTGTGATGGTGGGTGTCGAGAGTGTCGCCGGATTTGCACCGGTGTTCGCAACGGTGATGATCTGCGATGCTGCGGTCTGGTTCACGAGCGTCGCGGGGAAGCTCAGCGTGAGCGGCGTGAGCACGACGGCAGCGGCTGCAGTTCCGCTTCCGCTGAGGCTGACTTTCGCTTGTCCGCCGGGGATGTTGGCGTATACGGTGAGTTCGCCGGAGCGAGCGCCGGTCTGCGTGGGCGCGAAGCTGACGTTGACGGTGCAGGTTGCGCCCGTCGCGAGCGTGTGGCCCGCGCAGGTGTCGGTCTCGGCGAAGTCTCCCGCGATGACAGGCGTACCGAATGTAACTGGCTGATTGCCGGAGCTGGTGATGGTGATTGTCTGCGGGATGCTTTGCGTCGCCACCGCCTGCGCCGCAAAGGTGAGGCTGGTGGAGGAGAGCGTGATTGCCGGCGCGTGGATCGTCGTAGCGTTCAGGAGTGGAATCTGCCAGAGGCCGCGGCCGTAGGTGCCGGCACGCAGCATGCCGCTGCGGCCGTCGCCGGTGGGCATCTGCGGTGCGGCCTCGAGCGTGGTCACGGGTGCGTTCGGCAGTCCGGTTCCGAGCGGGCTCCAGCAGTTCGCGGAGGCGCAAGTGGTGATGGCCTGCGTGACGAAGACGCCGGTGTCCATCGCGACGTAGACCGTGTTCGCGTCGTTGGGGTCAACAACGATGGCGTTGGCTGGCGCCTGCGGAAGGTTCGAACCGATGCTCAGCCAGTGCGCCCCAAAGTCGGTGGAGCGATAGACGTGAGGGCTGCTTCCGAAGCCCACGACGGTGGCATAGACAGTGGCGCCGGTTGTGTCGTGCGCGTCCACTGCGATGGAGGAGATGTCGAAGCCGCCGGGATTGAAGATATGCGCGTCGAAGGTGTCGTTCGTGACGGGACTGCGCGCGGCGTCGGTCCAGGCAGTGAATGAGGAGGCTGTGTTCGCAGAGGTGGTGACGAAGAGATGACCGGGTACAGTGCCGCCGCCGTCGAGTTGGCCCGCCATTCCGACGTAGAGCACGGTTGAGCCGGAGCTCTGCGCGTTGGTGGACGTTGCCAGCGGTCCGCCGGCAGCCAGCGAGCGCACCATCGCGGAGTTGGCCGTGCATGCGCCCCCCGCGCCATCGAAGGCGGCGCTTAGCAAGTTCGAAGTGCTCCAGGTGGTGCCGGTGTCCGCAGTGCCGCGCCAAACGCGACACGTACCAACAAGGACGTTCGTGGTCAGCTGCGGGTCGAGCAGCGACGGCGCATCGAGCAATGCAGCATCGTTGCTGACCTGCGGTGCACCGATGGTCGCTGGTGGCAGCAGGTTGGAGACAGTGCAGTCGATGCCAGAGGTGCAAGCCTTGAGGTTGACGCCGGCGCCGATCGTCAGGAACCAGTTGGATGGGTTGTCGGGATCGATCTGCGGGAAGCCGCCCTCACCGGCTGAGAGTTGGTCCCAGGGCGCAAGGGTCAACGCAGACGATGTGGCGGCGGAGCCGTTTGCGCCGAGACCGGCGATGAGCGTTCCGGGCTCGGTGGGATCCTGCGCGAAGCCGACGACCTCGGCGAGGGAGCCACCGGCGCCGATAGCGGAGTTGAGATTGTCGAAGTGCTGCGCATCGCCGGCGGAGCAAGCGGGGCCCGTCTGATTGACGCCGTCAGTGGAGCGCCAGAGCCCACCATCATTGCCAAGGACGACCAGTTCTGAGCCGGTGGTGAGCGATGCAGCGATGGCATGTTGTGCGGGCGCGACGGCTGCGGGAGCATTGCACCCGTTGATCGCATTCGTTGTGTTGCGGAGCGAGCAACTGGTTGAGTTGGCGGAGATCGCGCAGCGATAGAGATCGACCGTGCCGGCGAAGAGCAATGTCCCGCCCGAGGGAAGAGGCGCGGCCGCCAGGCTGAGGTTGTAACTCCCCTGCAGGATGGCAGTGCTGCCTGAGCCGACCTCAAGCGCGCCGTTGTCGATGCGTGCTCCCCAGGCTGGCGATGGGTTCGCGCAGGAGCCACTTGTGGCGTTGCAAAGATCCTGCCAGAGCCCCTGATCCTTGTCGGCAGCGTCGATCGTGAGAGCGTAGAGGTCGCCAGTTGCTGGCTGCACGGCCAGCGTCCCGCGGAAGATAGGGCAGGTGGCGCTGCCTTGACCCTTGTTGCCAACCGGGCAGTTGGCGGTTGTAAGGCCCGTGCCGGGCTGCGCGGTGAGGCGTGTCCAGGTCTGTCCATCCGGGGAGCTGTAGTAGCCGTGGCTTCGTACGGCGGCGAAGAAGAGACCTCGCTCGGCGTTCCACACCACCGAGGTTGCGGAGTTGCCGATTTGTCCGGTGCCGGGAGGTTGGGGGCTCTGCACAACCTGCGCACCGTCGTACAGCGTGGCCATGTGCCAGGTCGCGCCTGCGTCGCTGGAGTAGTAGAGACCAGGTATCGACGACGAAGACGCCGCGTCGACCGTCGCAGCCTGAGGTGAGACGGACATAGCCGCCGCAACGAGGTTCGTTGAGGCAGTGCTCCATGCAAGAGCCGCGGCTGAGAGCCCTGCAAAGCTATAGACGTAGCTGTCTTGCGCGTAGGTGGCGACCGTCCAGGTCTGGCCGCCGTCGGTAGAGCGCAGGATGCCTTCGCCATAGAGAGAATCCGTCGCGTCGTTGGGATCGCCGGTGCCGGCGAGGACAACGGGGTTCGGTGCACGCTGGACAGCAACGGAGCCGATGGAAAGCGAGGGGATTGTGCTGGAGCCGGCGCTGATGCTGAACACCGGAAGAGTGTCGGTGAGCGGAGCGAACGCAACATCCGCGAGTGGGCCAGCGGCCGTCGTCGACTTCCAGACGCCGCCGCCGGTGGTGCCCAGGTAGACCGTGTTGCCGCTGCTGTCATTGGGGTCGAGAGCGATTGCGGTCACGCGGCCTGTGACATTGCCGTAGAGCTGTGTGTGGACCGAGCTTGGTCCGAGCGGCTGCCACGGGGCTGTGAGTGGAGTCGAGCGAGCCGTTATGGGCGTGGATGGCGGAGCGACTGAGAAGCGTTGTGTGCTGAGCCTGCGCGTCTTCGCGCGCGAGTGCGGAGGTCGTGCCGTCGGCGGTTCGGCGCTGAGCGAGAAAATCGCGGAGGCGCTGCTGCCGGGCTGCAGCGGAGTCAATCTGACTGTGTCCTGCGGGAACACAGAGCGCGAGGAGCAGAGCGAGTGACGCGCAGCGGAAAACGCCCGCAGACGGGTGGTTCGAACGCCGGCCACAGGCCGGTACGGAGCTTGCAAAACAACGCAGCGGCAAGCGAAGGTCCCGAAGTCTCCAGTGTTCTGTTCTGCGACAAAAACTCACACAAGGCACAGAGCACGTGGAGGCGCACTCCGCGCGGCGAAAGAAAAGGCTTCTCTAATCTGGCGGCCAGAGTGGATTAGCGTTCTCTAAGGGACGCGCGGTACTTCAAGCTTAACAAGCAACAGGCCGTAGAGACACGCCCCGTACCTTCGCGGGGACTGCAACTTACGGCTAATAACTGTGCCCGAGGACCAGATGCGGTTCGTAGAGCTCTTCCAGCCGCTTGATCTCGTCCTCGCTGAGCTTGAGCTGCAGCGCGCCGAGCGCATCCTCAAGATGCCCGGGCTTGCTCGCGCCGATGATCGGCGCTGAGACAGCGGGCTTGGAGAGGATCCACGCGAGTGCCACCTGAGCCGGCTTGGCGTGGCGTTCGTTGGCAATCTCCACCACGCGGTCGACGATGTCGAAGTCGGTGTCGCGGTAGTACAGACTGTGGCCGAAGTCGTCGGTGCGAGCGCGGACTGTGGGTCCTTCAACAACCTTGTTTTGCTCGGAATTTTTATCCTCCCGCTTGCGCGTGCCGGTGAGGAAGCCACGGGCGAGCGGGCTCCACGGGATGCAGCCGATGCCCTGATCGAGGCAAAGCGGGATCATCTCGCGCTCCTCCTCGCGGTAGACGAGGTTGTAGTGGTTCTGCATCGTGACAAAGCGTGCGAGCGAGTTCTGCCGCTGGAACTCGAGCATCTTGAGGAACTGCCAGGCGTACATGCTGGAGGCTCCGATATAGAGCGCCTTGCCCGCGCGCACGACGGCATCGAGAGCCTCGCAGGTCTCCTCGATAGGCGTGCTCTTGTCAAAGCGATGGATCTGGTAGAGGTCGACGTAGTCGACGCAGAGGCGCTTGAGGCTGCGGTCGATGGAGGCCATGATGTGTTTGCGCGAGAGCCCACGATCATTGGGCTCGTCGCTCATGGGAGAGAACACCTTCGTGGCGATGACCAGATCCTCACGCCGCGGCTGGAACTCGCGCAGCAGCTTGCCGGTGAGAACCTCGCTCTCCCCGCGTGAATAGATGTCCGCCGTGTCGTAGAAGTTGATGCCGGCCTCAACGGCGCGCTGCACGAGCGGACGGGCCTCGTCCTCCTCCAGCACCCACTCGCGCCACTTCTTCGAGCCATAGGTCATCATGCCGAGACAGAGTGGAGAGACGCGCACGCCTGTCTGGCCGAGCCGCACATAGTTCATCACCTGTTTTCACCTCTGTGCGATTGGACGCGTCAGGGCGCCGTGGGGTTCCGGCGGCCTTCTGCGCGCGTGGTGAGCGCATCTCATCGAGAATGGCTGCTGCCGTGCACGCGTGGCGCCGCCGCAGATCCATTCAGGCGTTGCTCAAACCTTGTTCCGCCGGGGCCATGGACTGCTTGGTTCCCGTTAAGCCTCCGATGAACTTGCGCAGGTTGAAGTCCGTGGCACCCACGGTCCATGCCCACCGCGGGCTGGACGCGAACAGTCGCGTAAGTTGCAGAGATAGAGCGTAGGCTATGAGCCCGATGACGAGCGAAACCAGAACAACGCCCGCCGACCCAAGCACGCGGCCGTGTACCAGCGCGATCCTAGCAACGACAAAGCCGACAAATCCGAGAACCATGTCGTGGCTGTGGTAGATGCCGTACGTCGTTTCGGGAACATTCACGAAGGAAGGCCAAGTCCGCCTCTGGATGCGAACCAACAAAATGACGACGAGCACTGAATAAATCTGGTTGCCGAATCGAAGGGTGTTAGTGTCATCAAGGTTCATCGCCCGCAAAATGCAGGATTCGAGAAGCGAAACACCTGCCGCCACGCAGGCCCAGAACACAAGCCACCCGACTGAACGCGTTTGCACCCAGCTTAGGACGCGATCTTTGCGTTGAGCGCACCAAGCCCCAAGCCAGAGGTAAAACACGAAACCGAACAGAGCCTGCGTGTGCCGAGTGGGAATCCAACACACATAAATGTTGAATGCGTAAACGATGCTCAGCACCAGAAAAAAGGCACCGAGCCGCAGGTCGTTAATCCATCTACGCAGCATGACCAGACATGTGAGCGCCACGAGGAGGTTGGGGACGAACCATATCGGCTTCATAATGAGGGTCCAGAAAGCCGCGGCGCGAAGAGTCTCGAATACCGCAGCTAGACCTAAACCTGCGCGGTACTGATGCAGAAGAGTTCTCTTAGAATGGTCGAGGGTGTCGAGTGCCCACCAAAGTGCCCACGCCGGTACGAGACGATTCGCGCGCCTGCGCAGATAGCTCACGGGGTTTGAGGCTGGCAGGCGATCGCCTACCAGGAAGCCCGAAATGATGAAGAAGCCGATGGTGGCAAACTTGAACGGCTGCTGCATGAGACTCTTTTGCCCAAGCGGGATAGGTTGAAACTCGTAGTGCAATTCAGCGATAGCATGCATGAGCACGATCGCCACCATGCACCAGAAGCGCACCGTATGGATGAAGAGGTACTCAGGCCGACGCCGTTGCTGCGGGGGACCTTGTTCGCCTTGAACGAGTGAAACGGAGAGGGAATCCTGGGTAAGTACAGTCGTTGCCATTCAGTATGGCCGGAGCAGCAGCACACTACAGGCAGTCCGGCATGCCTGCAGGCGGTATGAGCCCTTATTGTTTTGGGGATAGTCCTGAAAAGAAGCTTTCGCGGTTATCAAATCCTGGGCCCGACGTGCGTTGCGTTTGTTAATCATACTTGATCGAGATACCGCTCTCTGTCGAGGTTTCGTGCGCAACAACGGTGCCACAAAATCGCAAAGTTTCCAAGACACAAAAGGTGTACGCCAAGGTTCATCGGCTTGCCCGGCTTCCATGCACAGGCCCGTCTGCTCCAAACTGGAATAGATGGCCCGCAAAAAACTTCGTGTAGGTGTTCTCTTTGGCGGTCGCAGCGGCGAGCATGAAGTCTCGCTGCGTTCCGCCCGCTCTATCCTTCAGGCAATCGACAGCAAAAAATACGATGTCGTCGAGCTTGGTATCACCAAACAAGGCCGCTGGCTGCAGAGCGAGTCCGCGCAGAAGCTGCTCGCTGGCAGCGCGCCATCTGCGGCGAAGAAGAGTGCGGAGACCGGCGTCGCCCTGGCTGCGGCAGAGCCCGGCGCGAGTACGGGCCTCGATGTTGTCTTTCCTGTGCTGCACGGGACCTTCGGCGAAGATGGCACGATCCAGGGTCTGTTCGAGCTGGCCGACGTGGCCTACGTTGGTTCCGGCGTGCTGGGCTCGGCAGCAGGCATGGATAAGGACGCCATGAAGCGGCTGTTCCTTGCAGCCGGGCTGCCGATCACGCCGCACGTGTCGATGTTGCGGTCAGAATGGCGCGCCGATACGAAGCGTGCGACGAAGGCGATTGAGAAAGCCCTGAAGTATCCGCTCTTCGTGAAACCGGCAAACCTCGGAAGCTCGGTGGGCATCAGCAAGGTGCACAATCGCGCTGAACTGGCGCCGGCGATGGATCTTGCCGCAAGCTTCGATCGCAAGATCGTCGTCGAGCAGGGCGTCGGCGGGCCGGGCGTGAAGCCGCGCGAGCTTGAGGTCGCGGTTCTCGGCAATGATGCGCCGGAGGCCAGCGTGGTCGGCGAGATTGTGCCGGCCAAGGAGTTCTACGACTACGAAGCAAAATACGAGCTCTCCGGTCCGGACGAGAGCCTGAGCCTCATCCCCGCGAAGCTGACCAAGGCGGAGGAGAAGAAGATTCGCGCGATGGCGATTGCGGCCTTTCGCGCCTGCGACTGCGCCGGGCTGGCGCGCGTCGACTTTCTGATGGCGCCCGCGGCCAGGGGCAAGCCGTCGGAGATCGTGCTGAACGAGATCAACACGATGCCCGGCTTCACCTCGATCAGCATGTACCCGAAGCTGTGGGGAGCGAGCGGTCTGCCGTATGCGAAGCTCATCGACCGGCTGATCGAGCTTGGGCTGGAGCGGCACCGCGAAAAGCTGGAGACGAACTTCGGCCGCTGAGACAGCAATCGCGGCTCGACTACCATAGAGACAATGGGCACGACAGCGGCACAAAACCTCACGCTCGCGGACATCAAGGCAGCTCGCGAGCGCCTCAACGAAGCGATCTACCGGACGCCCTGCGCGCGCTCGGAGACGCTCTCGCGCCAGACCGGCCAGAGCATCTTTCTGAAGCTCGAGAACCTGCAGATGACGGGCAGCTTCAAGGAGCGCGGCGCGCTGAACAAGATTGCGACGCTCACAGCGGAGGAGGCGCAGCGCGGCGTGATCGCCGCGAGCGCGGGCAATCATGCGCAGGGTGTCGCTCATCATGCGACACAGCGTGGCATTCGCTCGGTGATCGTGATGCCGCTGGCTACGCCGCTGGTGAAGGTACAGGCGACGCGCGGGTTCGGCGCCGAAGTGGTGCTGCACGGCGCCAACTACGACGAGGCCTGCGAGGAAGCGACGCGGCGCTGCCAGGCCGAGGGCATGACCTTCATTCACCCCTTCGACGATCCGCTGGTGATGGCCGGCCAGGGGACGATCGGACTCGAACTGCTCGAGCAGATTGAGAATCTCGAGGCGGTCGTCGTGCCGATTGGCGGCGGCGGACTGATTGGCGGCGTGGCCTGCGCGGTGAAGGAGTCGAAGCCCGGCGTGCGGGTCATTGGCGTGCAGACCTCGCGGTTGCCTTCGATGAAGGAGGCGATGCACGCACATCATCCGGTGACGCTTGAGCCCGCGACGACGATCGCCGATGGAATCGCTGTCCGGCGGGCAGGTGAATTACATTCCCCGTTGTCGAGCGCTACGTCGACGAGATCGTCACGGTGAACGAGGACGAGATCGCTTCGGCGATTCTCACGCTCCTCGAACGCGAGAAGACGCTTGCCGAAGGAGCAGGCGCTGCAGGGCTGGCCGCGGTTTTGCAACACCGCACGTCACTGCCGGCGTTCACTCGCACGGCGGTCATCGTCGGCGGCGGCAATATCGACGTCACCCTGCTGAGCCGCATTATCGAGCGCGGCCTGGTGCAGGATGGCCGCCTGATTCGCCTTCGCATCCATCTGCTCGACAGGCCCGGGGCGCTCGCGGATTTGACGCAGATCATCGCGGCGCATCGCGCGAACATCGTGGATACGCTTCACAATCGGGCGTACTACGGCGTCAATCTTGGGGACACCGTCATCGATATCACGATGGAGACACGCGGACGCGAGCAGGTGGAAGAGTTGCTTGTCGCATTGACCGCTGCAGGGTACAAGCACAGCCGTGTTCTATAGCGCCGCCCCGTAGCCGTTAGTGCTTCTTCGAGTCAGGCTGCAGCGTCAGGTTCACCGCCTGGTGAGCACGCAGGAGGTCGAGGTTCATCGGCCTGCCTTTGCTCGCGTGAAGATGCTTCGACCAGTCTGATGTCGAGTGCATCGGCTGACCATCCACGCGCAGGATCACATCGCCTGCATGGATGCCTACGGCGGCGGCAGGGCTTCCGCTCTCCACGGATTGCACCAGCAGTCCTTCATCCTTCGGCGCTCCGAAGTAGCCTGCAAGCTGCGGCTGCATGGTCTCAACGACGAGTCCCGTAAATGGGCCGTGCAGAATGTTCTCGATAAAGCCCTGCTGGTGGGGTGCCGCTGCGCGAGGAGTCGCCACTGGAGGCGAGGGCGCCGGACCGGTCACATAAATCCCGCTGAGCCCCTCGATGACAGCGCCTTGAGGTGGCGGCGGCGGTCCCTGGGTCACACGTGCCCACGCCTTGCGCTCCACGTCCTCGCGGTTGGCCAGCTTCGTGTGAATCGTAATGGGGTTCCCATTGCGAAAGACGGCAAGCCTCACCTCGATGCCTGCACCGGCGTCATGAATCATTCGGCGAAGCGCCTCCCCGCTGGCAACGATGTGTCCGTTGAATCCGGTGATGAGATCGTGCGGCTTGAGACCCGCCGACGCGGCAGGGCCGTCGTGGTCCACCAATAGAACCTCGACGCCGCGCTTGTCTCGCAGATGCAAAGCGGCGGCCTGCTCGTTCGTCAGGTCGTGGAACTCAATGCCCAGATAGCCGGGTGGCCGCTGTGGTCCGGCGGGCGCAGCAGCATGGGCGCGGCTCGCAGGAGCGGAGAGCAGAACAAGCAGAACCAGCGCCGCGCTAGCAAGGCGGAGTGCGCGCGAGCGGCGCACGGGAACGCTGTTCCGGAGAAGTCTCCGCCACTCCCTCCGGATGATGGCTGCATGCTGCATCGGTTACACCTTACTCGATATCAGCCGAGCCCTGAAGAACCTGGAAAGATGCGTTGCGGATAGCCGCGCTGGAGTCCTGCGTCGAGACCGAGCGCAGCACACGCCGCACGCTCGAGTCGGCCTGCACCGGCTCCAGCATCGAAATGGCCGCACTGCGCACATCGGGGCTCTGGTCGTTCATCAGCGCATCCAGCACCGCATTGCGCACGCTTTCGCTTTGCGCAACGTAGGGCTGCAAGCCCTGAAGCGCGTTCAGTCGCACCTGCGCGTCCTTGTCACTATGCAGACTGGCGAGCAGCGCGCCGCGATAATCGTCTCCATTCGAACCGTCGCCGCTGCAACCGGAGATTGCACGGCACTGATTCACGAGCAGAGAGACAGCATCCTTGTGAACCTCGGGATTGGCCGGCATCTTCGTCGCCAGCATCAGCAGTTGACGGATCTGCGGATCGCTGAGCGGTCCCTGCATCGTCTCCGGCACAAGGCTGTTGTACTTCACCTGCACAACCTGCGGGTCAGGAGTCTGCTTGATGTCGAGGACGTTCGCGATGGCGCTCTGCGAGGCGTTCGTCGTGGCCACGGTCCGCGGAGGCGGAGGAACATGCGCGGCCTGGTAGCGCGCGATGATATTTCCGCCGAGGAAGCCGACACCGACCAGCAACACCGTCAGCGCAGGTGCGCCCTGCACGTAGCCGAACCAGCGAAAGGCGCTGCCCCAGAACCGCTGCGCGACTGACTTCGGAGGCATCGCATCAAGCGCCTCATCGAGGCGCATGCGTGATGCGGCCAGCAGATTCGGCGAAGGCTCAAGCAGCGGGTGCTGCGCGAGCTCCTCGCTGAGCGCGTGCATCGCGTTCCACTCCCGCCGGCAGTCCTCACAAAGACTCAGGTGCTGCTCGAGCTGATGCTGCAGCTCATCGGGCAGCTCGCCATACTGGGCGAGAACTATGTTCTGTTGTGCATTCTCACAGGTCATGATGCGTACTCCAACCAGCCTCTCCAACGCACTTCATTCTTTTGCTGCTCCACTCGCGAATCGTATCCCTGTCCACGTTCGCGAGCGGGTTGTTTCCTGCTCGTCTCTCTCCGTCAGCGAACATCTACGAGCCTTGCCCGCAGCTTGCGTGTCGCGCGAAAGAGAGTGTTCTTGGCTGTCTCTTCGGTCGTCGAAAGCATCTCGCCGATCGTCCTCAGTTTCAGCCCCTGGTAATGCTTCAGCTCAAACACGGTGCGTTCGCGCGGAGTCAATGAATCGAGTGCGCTTTGAATCGCAGTGTGCATGTTCTTGCGGTCCAGCTCGCGCGCCGGATTTGCGGTGGCGCGTTCGTCCTGGAGGTTCGCCATCAGGTCCATCTCCTCGCCGGCGGCGTCCATCACGGTCGAGGGATCTTCTTTGCGGCTCTTGCGGCGACGAAGCTGATCCAGGCACAGATTCGTCACAATCCGGTAGAGCCAGGTGTAGAACGAGCACTCGAAGCGGAAGTTCGAGAGGTGCCGGTACGCCTTGATGAAGGCGTCCTGGTGCACGTCCTGAGCATCCTGCTCGTTGCCCAGCATGTGCAGCGCCAGCCGTAAAACGCTGCGGTCGTACCGCCGGACCAGTGCATCGAAGGCCGAACGGTCGCCTTTCTGCGCCGCGCGGATCAGCTCATCATCCTCCGCGCGCTGCTGCTGGCGGGCTTCCATCTGCTCCGCCGTCAGCCTGGCGCGGGTACTCGATTGGACGACGGTCGACGGCATTGCCGCTGATTTTACGCCGTCGTCGCTCTCCCGCACCCCGGATACAAGGGGAGCGGGACGCCGGCAGCCTTCGCCGCCAAGGACGATCACATTGCTAATGCTCATTCTCAGTCTGACTCCGGAGTCAGGTTCCTACTACATCTTGGTAGACGTCCCCCCAAAGACAAGGTGAGCACCAATGAAGTCTTTGTCATACGTCGTTTGACCGGTACGCCGTCCGGTCGCCTTCGCGCGTCTTATGGGGGTGAAGCCGTAAGGACGCCCGAGCCTGATGTCTAACCCATTTGACTCCAAGCTGAACCGCCGCCAGTTTCTACGCCAGACCTTCGCCTTTTCAGCCCTGGCTGCCACGGCTCCGCGCTTCGCGTTTGCCGGCCAGGCCGCGGTCAGCCCGAAGCCCGCGCCGGCCCCCGATCCGAATGGTCAGCACATGTTCCTCATCGGCGACTGGGGCACCGACAAATACCTCGACCAGCAGACCGCGACTGCACTGGCAATGAAGCAGTGGGTGGATCAGCGGCACGTCAAGCCGGGTTCGCTCTTCCTGCTCGGCGACAACTGGTACGGCGATATGGGGGTAGGATACGTCTCCGGTCGCTGGCAGCAGCAGTTTGAGCAGATGTACCCCACCTCGCACTTCCCGGGTCCCTGCTATGTCGTACTCGGCAACCACGACTACGAGCGCAAGGTGTCGAGCAAGGTAGACCTCCAGCTCGGCTATGCGGCGCACGCCAAGGGCACTCGCTGGACCCTGCCCAACCGTTGGTACAGCTTTCAGTATCCGCAGAAGGACCCGGTCATCACCTTCATCTGCCTGGACACCAACCTGCCCGGGATGAAGCACGGCGCTGAAATGTTCATGCCCTGGAGCTTCGAGATGAAGAAGGAGGACCGCGACCAGCAGGACGCGTGGTTCCGCACCGAGTTGGCGAAGCCGCGCACGACTCCGTTTGTCGCCTGTGTCGCCCACCATCCGCTCTATACGAACGGCATCCATAAGGACCAGAAGATCCTCATCCGCGACTGGGACGCACTTCTTCGGGAGCACAAGGTGGACTTCTGGATCTCCGGGCACGACCACGATCTCCAGCACCTCGAGTTCGGCGGGCATCCGACGAGCTTTGTGATCTCCGGAGGGGGCGGCGCCGAGCTGGTCGACTGGACGACGCCCCCCGAGAAGCGTGGCCCCTTCGGCGACAAGGTCATCGGCTTCAGCGACATCGAGCTCTCCAAGGACGCCATCCTCTTCCGCCACGTCGACGCGCAGGGCCGCGTGCTTCACACCTTCCGCAAGACGCCCGACGGCAAGCTCGAGATCTTCCTTCCATCGGTCTGATCCCACTCCCGCGGTAAACTTGGCCGATGCCTTCGCTGTTCCCCGAACCCTCACAACCCCGCGTTCCCTCAACCCGCCTGAACTCCGAGAAGTGGCTCATCGCTCACTGCGACGGTGGTGCGCGCGGCAACCCGGGTCCCGCGGGCTACGGCGCAGTGCTGCAGACCGAGGACGGAGAAACGCTGGCCGAGCTTAGCGAGTTTCTGGGCATTCGCACCAACAACTATGCGGAGTACTCCGGCCTGCTCGGCGTGCTCGCATGGACGCTGGAGCACGGCCACCGCCGCCTGCGCGTGGTCTCCGACTCCGAGCTGATGGTGAAGCAGATTCAGGGACGCTTCAAGGTGAATTCACCCGACCTGAAGCCCCTGTGGACCGAGGCCCGCAGCCGCATCGCAAAGCTCGACGAGTTTCAGATCGCCCACGCGCTGCGCCACAAGAACAAGGACGCCGACCGGCTCGCCAACGTAGCGATGGATCGCGGGATGGGGCGCGAAACGAAGCCCGCTGCAGGAAGTTCTTCCGAGCCGAAGCGGGAGGCTCGCGCAACTCCGTACCCGAAACATCCCGCCTCCGCGCCTCCGATGTTGCGCGGCTTTACGCGCAATGGCGTCGTCCATCTGCTGGGCGATGCGAAGCTGCCCGACGGCGTCTTCGTGAAGATCGTTCCTGAGTAACTGCCTGTTCACTCCCACGATGCTGCTGCGCGTGTCAGCATCCAACCCGCTTAGGATGAGGTGTATGCATCGCTGGCTAAGGCTCCCTGGACTTCTTTCGGCAGCGGGAGTAGCTGTCTTTGTCTTTTCTGCAAACCTTTCGGCGACGCAGCCACAGGGCTCCGACGCATCCGCGCTCCAGGAGGTTCGTCAGGCGGTGAGCGCAGAGCTTCAAGCCAACCAGACCGACAAGAGTATCTGGACCTACCGCGAGAGCAACATTACCCCGGAGAAGAATGCCATTTATACGTCAATCGAGACGCCGCAGGGCACCCTGCGCCGCCTCATTGAACTGAGCGACCATCCCCTCACTCCGCAGGCCGCGACAACCGAAACACACCGGATCCAGAGCTACGTCAGCGACCCGTCCGCACAGGCCAAGGCCCGCCGCGCGGCCACACACGATGGCGCGCAGGCCGAGGAGCTGCTCAAGATGCTTCCCAATGCCTTCATCTGGACCCGCGGTGGCGAGAACGGAGATCTGCTGACGCTGAACTTTCGCCCGAACCCGGATTTCGATCCGCCGGACATGCAGTCGCGCGTGCTCGGAATCATGATCGGCCAGATGATCATCTCCAGGGACAGTCATCGCATCCGCACGTTGCGCGGCAAGCTCAGCGACGATGTCCGCATCGGCTGGGGCATCCTGGGCAAGCTGGACCGCGGGGGCACCTTCGACGTCGAGCGCCGGATGGTCGGTGACGGATACTGGCAGATCACCGAGACGCACGTCCACATCGGCGGCCATGCACTCCTCTTCCACACCATCGGCCAACAGGAGGACGACGTGAAGACCGAGTGGAAGCCCTCGACGGCACATACGCTGCAGGAGGCGGAACAGCAGTTGAACGCTGGCCACTAATCGAACAAGCGAAGCCGCAAACCCTGTTCTGCGTAGAAAACCAATGCCTTCCGGGCAGCTTTTCGCATCTCCGGATGGTGCGAGACACTCTAATACTGACAGTGAACGAGTCCCTCCCCAGCTCCCGCCCAGGTCGGGTACAAAGCGCTCTGGTGACGCTGCCTCTCTTCGCGCTTCTGTGCGGTGTGCCTGCTCTCGCGCAAAATCAGACCACCACTTCGCAGGAGACCGCCACTTCGCAGGAGAAGGACAAGCTTCCCTCCGCGCCGAGTGCGGTGCTGCTCTCGCAGCAGGATGAGGCTCTGGGACGTCCGCCTGGTTCCGGCCTTACCTTCAAAGCGCCCACTACCGTCGCTGGACCGGGTGGTGTCGCGATTGAGCAGCCGACAGATACGCCGCTGCGCATCTCGATAGACGACGCCATCTCGCTTGGCCTCGAGCGCAACGTGCGGCTGATCTACGATCGCGCGAAACAGAAGACCGTTCGCGGCGAGCAACTCGGCGTCATCAATTCGCTGCTGCCCTCGTTGCGTGTCTCTGGCTCGACCGATACGCAGGAGATCAACCTCGCGGCGCTCGGCTTCAATCCTTATGCCTCCGGCAGTATCTTTTCGCAGCTCGGCATCAATCCGGCAAGCATTCCGACCATCGTCAAGGTCCACGTAACCCAGGCGGAGATCAGCGCCAGTCAGGTCCTCTTCGACGTGCCATCGTATGAGCTCTACAGAGGCGCACAACGCGAGGTAGAGGTCGTCGATCTTGACGCGCTCACCAGCCGAGGCGATCTGGTTCTCACGGTTGGCTCGGCCTACCTGCAGGTGCTCGCCGACCAGACCAACCTGACCAATACGCAGGCGCAGGAACGCGCTGCATATACGCTGTTCGACCAGGCGAGCCAGCGACGCAAGGCCGGTGTCGGCACAAGCCTCGATGAACTGCGCGGACAGGTGGAGTACCAGCAGCGCCAGCAGGCCACCATCGCCGCCGACAACCAGCTCGCGAAGGACAAGATTCAACTCAACCGCATCATGGGCCTGCCCGCCGGGCAGAAGCTCGAGCTCACCGACACGGCACCGTTCACCGAGCTTGCGGACATGGATCTCGAACGCGCGAAGGAGACCGCGTATCGGCACCGCAAGGATCTCCTGAGCCTCGAGGCGCAGATTCAGGTCGCTGACCGCGAGCTTCGCGCGGTGCGCTATCAGCGTCTGCCGACCGTCGCCTTCAACGGCTTCTATGGCGTGCTCGGCGAGACCACAGGTCTATACCACGGCGTCTTCACAGCGGAAGGCAGTTTGAAGTTCCCCATCTTCCGCGAGGCGGAGCAGCGCGGCCAGCAGGACCAGATAAACGCGCAGCTGATGGCGCTGCATCAGCGTGAGAGCGACCTGCGCGTCACCGTCGATGCGCAGATTCGTGCGTCCATGCTCGACGTCCAGTCCGCCAATCAACTGGTCAAGGTTGCGCAGAGCAACGTCGGACTGGCGCAGCAGGTGCTCTCCGATGCTCGCGAGCGCTTCCACGCGGGAGTTGATGACAATCTTGCCGCCGTCGACGCGCAAGCCTCCGTGACCTCGGCGGAGTTGCAGCTTGTGCAGGCTCTCTATCAGTACAACGTCGCCAAGCTGAACCTCGCGCGCAATACCGGCGTCATCGAGACGCGCTACCGCACGTATCTAGGCAAGTAACTCAAGCAACTGTCGCTGCGCAGCCAGTCAGCTCGCGGCCTTCTGCAGATCGAGGACGATGCCGTGATGCAGCCTGACGATACCCAGTATCGCCAGAGCAATCGCCGACGCCGATTCCAGGAGCGCCGCGGGAAGATCGTGGCGTAAGACGCGCGCGACCGTCATGCGCACGAAGAAGCCACCCCACGTGCCGATGATTGCACCACCGGCGCCGAAGATGATGCCGCCCGCCACCGGCTCATCGATGGCGGCCGCAGCCATCGCACCCACCAACGCCCCCACCACCACTCGCACCAGCGCAGGTCCCAGTTCGGTCCGTCTCGGCGTCTTGGGCAGCGTGTCGACGATGTACTCGCCCAGCGCGAAGATCGTGAAGAGGATTACGACGACGAGATGCGCGGCCCACGTCGCCCAACCTTGCTCCGGTATCAGCCCCAGCCACACTGCCCAGACCAGCGCTGCAATGGCCGTCATGCTGCGCATGCCGGTCACCACGCCAAGCAAAAGAACCATATCCATGAGGAGTGTCCGCAGCGATACTACACGACTAACTGCGCAGCCAGCCGTAGAGAGGAAACTGCTCTGCCAACTCGCCAACGCGGCCGCGAATCGCCCGCAGTCTCGCCTCGTCGGTGCGATGATCCAGTGCCTCGGCGATCCAGCCGGCGATGGTCCGCATCTCCGGCTCTTTCATGCCGCGCGTCGTCAGCGCCGGCGAGCCGATGCGAATGCCGCTCGGCTTCAGCGGCGGATTCGTGTCATACGGAATCGCATTCTTATTCACCGTGATGCCCGCAACGCCTAGCGCAGCCTCCGCCTCGGAGCCCAGCATGCCGCGACTGAAAACATCCACCAGCACCACGTGCGTGTCTGTACCGCCTGAGATCACGCGATAGCCGGCGGCCTGCATGGCCTCGGCCAGCGCCTTCGCGTTCGCCACCACTTGCGCCGCGTAGGTCTTGAACTCCGGCTGCAGCGCTTCGCCAAAGGCTACCGCCTTCGCTGCGACGATGTGCACCAGCGGTCCGCCCTGCTGTCCTGGGAAGACGCTGCGGTCGATGCCGGCAGCAAACTCCTGCTGGCTGAGAATCAGTCCGGAGCGTGGTCCGCGAAGCGTCTTGTGCGTGGTCGAGGTCACCACATGCGCGTGCGGCACGGGCGACGGATGCACACCGCCCGCCACCAGCCCGGCAAAGTGCGCCATGTCGATCACCAGCTTCGCGTCAACCTTGTCCGCGATCTTCCGCATGCGCGCGAAATCAAACTGCCGCGGATACGCCGAACCGCCGCCGATGATCACCTTCGGCTTCTCGGCAATAGCCAACTCTTCCAGGTGGTCGTAGTCGACCGTCTCCGTGTCCTTGCGCACCTGGTACCCGACGACGCGATAGAGCTTGCCGGAGAAGTTCAGCCGGTGGCCGTGGGTCAGGTGGCCGCCATGCGCCAGATCTAGCCCGAGGATCGTGTCGCCCGGTTCCAGCAGCGTCATGTACGCCGCCGCGTTGGCCTGCGAGCCGGAGTGAGGCTGCACGTTCGCGTGCTCCGCTCCAAAGAGCTTCTTAACGCGGTCGCGCGCCAGGTTCTCCACCACATCGGCGAACTCGCAACCACCGTAATACCGCTTGCCGGGATAACCCTCGGCGTACTTGTTCGTAAAGACCGAACTTGCCGCTTCCAGCACGGCGCGCGAGACGAAATTCTCGCTCGCGATCATCTCAAGCCCCTCGTGCTGGCGGACTACTTCATTCCGAATCTGCGCCGCAATTTCCGGATCGGCTGCGGCAAGGGGAGCAGTCAAATCAATCGGCATATCTATGTGCGATTGTACGACGCTGAGCGGAACGCCCTTCCCCAAAGGTCGCAATACCCGTCCCACCCCCGCGAGTCGCTACGCGGCTTGCGTGGGATAGATGCTTTCGTACTCCGGGGGCATTCTTCCCTTGGAACCGCAACTGGTTCCTGCAAAGAACTTCAAAGCACTTCGGGCCTCGCGTGCTTCTGCTCACCTGTCTGGGCAAGTAGCACGCTTCCTTTCATCGCTTCAGCAACCCGCAGCAGGACCCACCCTCTGGGGGGTCCAGGCCATGTAAGTCGGGCCACTCTGACTGGCAGAAGATTCCCCGCCCTGGGGACTTCTGCCAGCCGCAACACCAAGCAGAAAGGTAAAACCGTGGCAGCCCGCACAATACTCTTCCCCACTCCCCCCGGGACTGCTGCCACATCACGCGCAACTCCAACCCCACCTCCTCCACCTCCAACCAGCGCCGCGAAGTTGACACCAGCTCCGCGGCGCTATCGCGGTCTTCACCTCGTTCCCTGCGGCCCGTTGCGTAAGGTGTCGCAGCATATGAACCGGCTGGCCCAGACGCAGGCGATCGTCGCCCAGGTGGAGCGTGAGGTTGCGCAGCGGGCTCTGCGCCAAGGTCCAGGCACAGACCTGACGCTGCTTTGCCCCGTCACCTCATCGCAGCGATCGCGCGCAACACGCGCAGCGCACCGCGTCGTCTTTTCGCTTTTCCCTGCCGGGCTCTAGGCTGTACGCTGCTTCATCGGGCGCTGCGAAGCCATCCTGCGAAACGCCCTCCACACAAAGCTGCCGAGATACCATCCGTCGAGATACTTGTACGGCGCTTCGCCGGTCGTGTAGTGACCGCACGGCAGCACCTTCGACACATACGGAATCCCGTACTCATCAAAGCTCTTCAGCACATTGACCGAAAGCTCGCGCAGGAAGGTCAGATCGTAGGTAGCATGTACGACCAGCGTCTGCCGCTCCGCGGATCGCGCGTACTCCTTCATGAAGCTCATCGGACTCACGCCCGCCAGGACCGCGCGCACGTCCTCGCGTGAGAGACCTGCATGCTCCAGCGAGGCGCGCACGTGCCGCGTGCTCTGGCCCGTCCACACCACATCCCCAAACCACGTTGACGCGTGGTTGAATGCACAGACCTCGATGCGCGGATCCATCGCCGCCGCAAGAAACGCGTAGCAGCTCCCGAGACTTGTGCCGAGTACACCGAACTGCTCGTAGCCCTGTGACTCCAGCCAGTCCACTGCACTGCGCACGTCCACAACTGCCTGCCGCGCCGCAGCAATCGTGCGCCCGAGGTTCGAGCTCACCGCGTAGTCCGAGCGCTCGAGTTCCGCCGGCCGCCGCACATCGTGATATGGCTTCGAGAGCCGCAGGCAGGCGATGCCCCATCGATTGAACATCTCGCAGAGAGCGTTGTGCGAGAACGCGTCGGCGTTCCACTGCGGCATGACGATGATCGCCTGCCGCCGCCGCCGGCCCGTGCGATGATCGACGAACCCCGTCCCCGGCCGCGTCGGATACCAGCGCGCATTCGCGTAATCGTTCTCCGGCACGCCGGTCTTCACCGCAGAGGACCAGCGCAGGAACGGCTCACGCCGCAGCTCTCCCGCCTCTGCTCGCCGCTGCCATTCGCGCTCCTGATCGAGCGTCTCCGGACGCACGTTCGTCGGATGCAGCTCAGGGAAGCGTTGCTCGATGTTGAAATCAGTCGGCGTCTTGTAGGCGAAGAAGCTCTCCGGATCGGCAACGATCCTGTGATTCAGCGCCTTCATCGCTTCGAGCGGGGAATACTCCTGCCGTGCAACCTCTCGGGCTGCATGGAGACCGCCGCAGTCGGACAGGTGGCCGAAACCCCACTCCAGCGGCCGCTCGACACGGTTTTCGTCTCGGGTGGTCAGCGCTGTCTCCCACGCGACCATCCAGCTCTCGTAAAGCCCAGCAAACATCTTCTCTAGTCTATCCCTGTGATCTCCCGCGACTTGCCCGGGAGTGCCCGCTCTGGGGACCCATCTGAGGATCAGATGAGTCGTCCTGAGAGTTAGATGAGTCGCCGCGCGGCTCGTAAGCCGCACAGAATTTCGTAGGGAATCGTTCCGCACCAGCGCGCGTGATCCTCTGCACTCACGTTCTCTCCGAGCAGCGTCACCTCGACTCCATCGACCGCCTCAGCGATCTCCGTGACATCCACGACCGTCAGGTTCATCGACACGCGCCCCACCACCGGAGCGCGCCGACCCGCAATCTGCACCCAGCCGTCGCCGATGCCGCTCGAAGCCTCGCGCCGGAAGCCGTCCGCATAACCAACGGGAATCAGCGCCAGCCGCATGGGCCGCTCGGCGACAAACGTAGCTCCATACCCAACCGTCTGTCCGGGCGCAATCTCGCGCGTCGCGGTGATTCGTGTCTTCCACGTGAGCACCGGCTGAATCCGCTGACAGAGTTCGCCGTGTGAGCCCGAAGTTGCTGACAAGCCGCCACCGTTCTCCTCTTCGATCTGCAGGCAGTAGCCATAAAGCGCCAGCCCGGGCCGCACCAGGACACCGGCACGCATCGCCGTCCCAATGCGGCGCATCCACGCAGTCGTTGAGCCCTCATCAAGCGCCGAACTGTTGGCCAGATGAATCCACTCCGGAATCAGCACCTCGCCGTCTGCTGTCTTCAACAGGTCGAAGGCGTGCTGCAACCTCTCAAGCTGCATGGCGGTGTGTTCGCCGTGGCGCACCTCGGACGAGCTCAGATGACTGAACACACCTTCCAGACGCAGCCACTTCGCGCGGTGCAACGCTGCCACAACACGCTCCAGTTCCGCACCCGGCGCCGCTCCCTGCCGCGCCATGCCGCTGTCGATCTCCAAATGCACCGCAACCCGCCGACCTGCGCGCTCGGCCGCGGCCTCCAGCGCTTCCACATGCGTCGGCGTCCACACGACCGGTGTGAGCCTGTGCTCCACGATCCGGTCGGCATCTCCCGGCTCCATGCCGCACATCACCACCACGTGAGCATCGTGCTTCCCGAGTGCACGGCGAACGCGTGCTCCCTCGTCGACGTCACCCACTCCCAACCATGTGACACCAGCGTCGACCAGCACCGGCGCGATCAATTCCGCACCGTGTCCGTAGCCGTCGGCCTTGATCACCGCGAGCACGTTGGCGTTTTCACCGGCAGCGGCGCATATCGCGGCGATGTTGTCCCGCAGCTGCGACTCTGAGATTTCGATCCAGCTCTTCACAAAATGCGATTGGCTCCTCGCCCATTATGCCGCCCAGACGCGGCAAAGCCCGTGCACAGGCACGGGCTTCGTCAATGCTTCAGTGGGAAATCAGGCAGCAACCCGGCGGCGATGGTGCCGGCGTGTGTGCGACGCTCCGCCGTAGCTCCACTGACGCACCGGGCCGACATCGACGTGCACGAACTGGCTGGTGGGGTAGTAGCCCACACCGCCCGCGCGCAGGCTCAGCGCTGCCTGGTCCAGCTTGCGTGTGCTCACTCCCGGGACGCGGATGTCGATGGCCTTGGCCAGCATGTGCTGCGAGTGCTCCGCAACGCCGGTCTCCGATGGGTCGACCGTGCCGCCGCGCGTGCGCAGGAAGTTGTTCGACCACGGACTCCGGTAGCCGCAGACGATGTCGATTGTCGCGTTCGGCCGGTTCAGCCGGGTCAGCAGATTGTGGAGCAGGTCAAACTCGCTCGGATCGTAGCTGCTGACGTCGTCGGTCCGGTGGTCGCGGAGAAAATGGTTCAACTCTTCCAGCGCCGAGGGAATATAAGTATCCCCGATTCGGTACACGACATTCAGGCTCTCACCCGTGTGCAGGTGGTAAAGCTTCAGCTCATACCGCTGGCCCTCAGTGGGCACAACCGACTCGGCTGCCGGCATCACGCCGGGCGTCAGGAGCGGCGGCTCAGCCCAGGACCGGCTTGCACTGAATCCAAGAAATACCAATAGAATGAACGAGATAGCTAGAAGTCGAGGAATTCGCTGGGCCCGAGGGGAAAGGGTCATGAACAAAAGCTCCGGGGAGGATGGACTTACGGCTTTGGCAGATAACAAATGAGATTTGCCTCTTTCCATTCGCCTACCTCAATTCTACCCAGAGATTCTCATAAGGTTGCGCCCGGGTCTGTAATGCTTTTGTCGCAGCAAAGCACTATTTCAGTAGCAAATCAGGGGCCATTCGGGTCAATCCTGCCCCCCTCTGGAATGCTCTCCGGCGTCTTGTCCGGCTGCAACTGGTAAATCTGCTCAACCCGCTCGAGGGTATCGATCTCGCCCACCGGCTTGTCGTCCCGAACCCGCAGGATCCTCGGAAAGCGCAGCGCAAACCCGCTCGAGTGCCGATCCGATCGCATCACGTTGTTGAACGCCACCTCCAGCACTCGCAACGGCTCGACCGTGCGGAAGTGGCCGAAGTCCTCGACGGTGTGCGCCTTCAGCCACTCGGTCAGCTCCGCGATCTCCGCATCGGTCACGCCTGAGTAAGCCTTGCCCACGTTGAGCAGCTCGCCCGCAGGCCCACGCACGGCAAACGTGTAGTCGCTCAGCAGCCCGGCGCGACGGCCGTGGCCATACTCGGCCCCCGTGATGACCACGTCGAGCGTCGCGAGCTCGCGCTTCAGCTTCAGCCACGCCAGGCCGCGCCGCCCGGGCAGATAAGCGGACCCAACGGCCTTGATCATGACACCTTCATTGGCGCGCGCGCGCGCATCACGGTAGGCCTGGTCGATTCCCTCGGCGCTCTCGACCAGCTTCGCCGGTGAGACCCGAAGACGAGGCACCTCAATCGCTGTGCCCTGATGTTCCGCGTCGAAGAGTCCACCCTGCACCTTCGTCGCCTCCAGCGAAGAGACGGTTACATCACCGAATCGATCGAAGATTCGCTCCAGGCGCGCTCGGCGCTCAGCAAGAGGCAACGAGAGCAGCAGATCGCCGTCGGCGCACATGAGGTCAAAGGCCATGAAGACAACAGGAATCGCGCGACGTATCGCGTCATCAACACGTTTGCGGCCAATACGCTGACCAAGCACAGAGAAGGGAAGCGCGCGCCCGGCCTCCACATCCCAGCCAAGAATCTCGCCGTCAAAAATCAAGCCGCCTCGTACACCCGCCGTGTCCGTTGCGCTCATCTTCGCGAACGCTTCTTCAAGCTCTGGAAAGCTCTCCGTGATGTCTTCGCGATTGCGCGAATAGATGGCGACGCGTCCCGGTTGCTCCGGGTCAGCACAGTGCACCTGTGCCCGAATGCCGTCGTACTTGTCTTCGATCAGGGCGTGAACCGCCGCACCTTGCAACGACTCCGGGCCGCTCGCTGCCTCGGCTTCGACATCCTCGGCGAGTCCTTCCTCGGCGGCATCCTGCGGCACCACTTCAGTGGCATCCTTCTTTCTGCTGCGTTTTTTGGGCTTTGGCTTGGCGACCCTCTCCGGCTTTGCAGCAAAGCGCTCGAAGGCCTCCTCCGGCGTCTCGACCGGCGATGCGAGCATGAAGCCGAGCGGATGAAAGAGCGTCATGCGCGCCTCGGCCAGCGTGCCCGCAAACGCCCGCTCGACCGCGCGACTCAGGTCAGCTTCGAGCATCACCGCATGCCGCACTGCCGCGACCTCTGCGCCTGCCGCCTCGGCGATGGCCTCCTCCACCAGGCTCTGCTTCACGCCAATGCGCATGTCGCCGAGCATCAGCTTCAGCAGGTACTTCGCCTCAAGCGGCGTCGCGCTGCGCAGCAGACTCTCGACCGCAGCTGATCGAACAGCAGTCGTACGGGCCCGCGCCATCGTTTCAAACGCCTCCGCTATATCAGCAAGCGCCAGCGGAGAACGGCGCTCTCTTTGCTGCACCGATGCCGTGAGCAGATCGAACGCCGCGGCGCCGAGATCGCCATGTTTGCGATACGCGATGTTGAGCGCAGCATCGCTCGCTCCAGCGACTTCCTTGAGCACGCGCGATAGGATCGCGCCGCCCGCGTTCAACTTGCGCGGATCGGCTTCGGCGAACGGTTGGCCGGCCAGATAGAGGCAGAATCGTCCCGCCTCGGCGGCACTCTCCATCGCGGCCCGGCGGGTAGCGTCTGCGATCGCCGCGCGTTTCTTCAGCTTGCCACCCTCGCCAGCCAGGGCCTCGGCCAACTCCGCAAGTTCAGCAAATCTCACACTTACACTCCTCGCTGATTCGATGCCATCGAAACTGTCGGATCGGTGTTTCCCACGTGAGCACCATCCCATGTATGGTAGGGACTTCTTCCCAATAGAGGGTTTTTTGGTCTATTACGAATTACTCCGCCCAGCGATGCGCTGCGCGCGGACGATCGCGTTTCTACTGGTTGCGGGAGTTGCCTGTGCCCAATCGCCGGAGATGCGCGCGCCTGCAGCCGAAGATTCTGGCGCCCCGTCCATCACGCTCCCCGATGCTCCGGAGCCGACATCCGAAGTGCAGGCATTGCGGGCGGCAGGCGCAATCAGCTCGGGCCATGAGGCGTCGGCACGTATCAAAGGTGTCGTTTCGGATATTCAAGGCGGACTGGTGCCCGGAGCGCACATCATCATCGCCTCCGCCACGCCTCCCGCGACCCACGAAACAACCGCCGATTCAGCCGGCTTCTTCAACGTCGGCGGCCTGCCCGCAGGCACGTATTCGGTGACAATCAGTTCGCCCGGTCTCAAGACCTACGTGGTCCACGACCTGCACCTGCGACCCGGCCAGATCTATTCGTTGCCCGAGATCTCGCTGCCCATCGCGCGCACCACAGCGGACGTCACCGTAACGCTCACCACTGAGGAATTGGCCGAGACCGAGCTTCACAACGAGCTGAAGCAGCGCGTGCTTGGTGTGCTGCCCAACTTCTACACCAGCTACCAATGGAACGCCGCGCCTCTGAACGCGCGTCAGAAGCTGAAGCTGACCATGCGCGCGGCGACCGACCCCGTCTTCCTGGGCACAACCGCCATCACTGCCGGCATCGAGCAGGCCCGCAACGACTACCCCGAGTATGGCGACGGTCCCGCCGGTTACTGGAGGCGCTACGGCGCGGCCTATGGCGACGCGGTCATCGGCCGCCTCATGGGCAGCGTCGTCTTCGCGACCGTCTTCCGGCAGGACCCCCGCTACTTCGTGATGACCAATGGCAGCTGGGAGCGCCGCTCCTGGCACGCGATCTCGTCAACCGTCATCCAGCGCGGCGACAACCGCCGCTGGCAACCCGCCTACGCCCACATCTTCGGTTCGGCGAGCGCCGCGCTCATCGCCAGCACCTATCACCCGGGCTCCAACCCCGGAAAGCTGGTTCTGAACAATACGGTCCTCGATCTCGGCAACAAGGCAGCGAACAACCTCATCCGCGAGTTCGTGCTGCGGCATCTTGCGAAGAACATTCCCAGCTACGCCAAAGGCAAACCGCCCGAGGAGTAGCCGTCGCGCCACTGTAAGCTGCGAATCCGCGCGCGTCGCTGTACCATCTAATGAGCAATGGCCTTCCGCAGCTACAATCCGGCACCCTCTGCCGTGACGTCACGCCACGACTTCCTCTAGCTGCGCCCAGCGACCATCCTCCCGGCCCTCCGGCCCTCATTCCTATCTCTCATCCCGGTCCCCTGATCCGCTATGTTCGACAAACTCGACCAGATTGAAGCACGTTACGAAGACCTCGGCCGCCAGCTCGGCGACCCCACGCTGCTCGCCGACCAGAAGAAGTTCCAGGCCGTCGCCAAGCAGCATCGCGACCTCGAGCCGACCGTCGACAAATTTCGCGAGTACCGCAAGCTGCGCGACGCAATCGCCGAAGCCAGGACGATGGCCGCCGACAGCGATGCCGACGTGCGCGCGATGGCCGAGGAAGAGCTCGTCGAACTCGAGCCCAAGCTGCCTGTCGTCGAAGAGGACCTGAAGGTCCTGCTGCTGCCGAAGGATCCCAACGACGACAAGAACATCATCATCGAGGTCCGCGCCGGCACTGGTGGAGACGAGGCCTCGCTCTTCGCCGCCGAGGTCTTCCGCATGTATCTGCGCTTCGCCGAGCAGCACCGCTGGAAGGTTGAGATCCTATCCGAATCTCCTTCCGACGTCGGCGGCCTGAAGGAAGTCACCGCCATCTTCGAGGGCGACAAGGTCTACTCGCAGATGAAGTACGAGTCCGGCGTGCACCGCGTGCAGCGTGTTCCCGCCACGGAGACGCAGGGCCGCGTGCACACCTCCGCCATCACCGTCGCCGTATTGCCTGAGGCCGAAGAGGTGGACGTAAAGGTCGAGCAGAAGGACATCCGCGTCGATACCTTCTGCAGTTCAGGCCCGGGCGGGCAGAGCGTGAACACCACCTACTCCGCCGTGCGCATCACGCATCTGCCGACGAATACCGTCGTCAGTTGCCAGGATGAGAAGTCGCAGATCAAGAACCGCGAGAAGGCGATGCGTGTTCTGCGTTCGCGACTTTACGAAGTTGAGATGGAGAAGCAGCACGCCGCACAGGCCGCGCAGCGCAAGTCACAGGTTGGATCGGGCGATCGCAGCGAGAAGATTCGCACCTACAACTTCCCGCAGAACCGCCTCACCGACCACCGCATCGGCTTGACGAACCATCAGCTGAACATGGTGATGGAGGGCATGCTGCAGCCGACGGTCGATGCACTCATCGCGCATTACACCGCTGAGCGCCTGAAGGCTGAAGCCACCGCCGCATAACGCAACTTCATTTCGATCAAGCGAAAGAGCCCAGCACATTGCTGGGCTCTTCCTTCGGTCCACTCCTGATCAGTAATTGCGGTCGTAGATGTGCCGCACGGCAACGTCGTAGCCGTGGCGGAAGCCCATGCGATAGTCCGCACGATCCGGCGGCGAGATGAAGTGCGGATTACGATACTCGTCACGGTTGTTGACGTTCGGCGGCCGGTGATTCTGGAAATCCCTCCGGGCGCCCTCGATTCCGTCGTGAAAGCCGCGCTGCTGTGCTGCACGGAACTCCGTAGGCACCTGGTCCCACCCCGGCTCCTGCGCATAGCGCGCCGGCGGCGGACCGTAATACTGCGCGACCATCGCGCCCGTGCTTAACCCCATCAGCAAACCCACTGCAACCGTAGCCAGCCCTCTTTTCTTCATGGAACCCTCCGCGAGCGGAAGCCATCCCCGCACGCTTGCCTGAACACGAGTTGCCTGCACAAGTTGCATTTGTCGAAAAGGATTTTTATTCCATGCAGATGCACTTTGCTTCCACTTCATGCGACAACATACGCAACAGCGCCGACATCAAAGTAATAGTGAGCAAGCGGCTAATCCTTAGCCAAAGTGAGGACGACAACAATGAAACATGCAATTCGCTTTATGACTCCAATACTTTTTGTGGGCCTGGCGGGCGTGCCGCTGAGTATTCCCGTGCACGCGCATGCGCAGGTAATTCAGTGGAACGTTGAGCCACCCAACTACTACAACGACATCGGCCGCCGTGGCTTTCACGATGGTATGGAGGCGGCACAGCGTGACTTTCGCGCACATCGCGATATGGACCCATGGCACAATCCGGTCCTTCGCAATCCGCCGGTGCCTGGCCAGGAGCGCGAGCGGTATCGCGACGCCTTCCTGCGCGGTTATGACGAGGGAATGCACCACGCACGTGGATGGAATGGCTACTACGACAACGGGTGGCACGGTGACCGCGATCAGAACTGGCGCGACCACGATCAAAACCACGATCAAAACCCCCGCTAACGAACCTGCAAGCGGAGCGGGAGCCTTTGGGCTCCTGCTTCGTTTGTTTGGTCAACAACTCGTGACACCTCTGCAGACCCGCTCCTCTTTTTCTCTCATTTGCCGCCATCCTGCTACCATCGGGCATGACTGTCCGGACCTGCACGACATGGGGATTCGTGCTGTTCTGCGGCGCCGCGGGGAATCTTAGCGCACAACAGCCGCTTTCCCTTCAACAGGCGCTCAGCGCACCGTACGCGTCGGAGCTAACTGCCGCGCCTGCCGGCGACCGCTTCGCCTGGGTTGAAAATGCCGAAGGCCATCACAACCTCTGGCTCGGCGGACCCCACGCGCCCGCACATCAGCTCACTATCTTCGATCAGGACGACGGCCTCGATCTCTACGGCCTCGCGTGGTCACCGGACGCCAGCATCATCGCCTTTACACGCACGACCGAAGACGGTCCCGATGACAAGCCCTCCAACCCTGCGCATCTGCAGCGCAGTCTCGACCCTGAGATTTGGATCGCTCCCGTCGCCGGACCCGTTCCCACCGCACCCGTTGTGCAAGGACGCGCTCCTCTTTTTTCACGAGACGGCCACACGCTGTTCTTCCTCCGCGATCACTCCATTTGGTCGTTGACGCTCTCGCCCAAGACCACGCAGGCCACACTGCTTGTCGTCGACCACGGGCGCGCCTCTTCTCTGACACTTTCGCCCGACGGCAATCTCCTCGCCTTCATCAGCACCCGCGGAACAGGCCAACGCGAGCACAGCTTCCTCGCACTCTTCGACCTGCGCACGCGCGTGCTCACCTTCCCGTCTGCGTCCACGGGCAACGACTCCGCGCCTGCCTTCTCGCGCGACGGCAAGCAGCTCGCGTGGCTGCGCTCGCCGTTCACCACCGCACCTGAATTTGCGCCGAACCGCAGCTCCGCAAATCCGTGGTCCATCCAGATCCTCGACCTCGCGAGCGGACAGTCACGCGCCGCATTCACTGCCGCGCCAAACGTCCCCGGTTCGGTGTTGCCGCGTATGTCGACCGGAGAGCCGCGGCTCTTCTGGACCGCGCCCGGAAACATCATCTTTGCCAGCGAAGCCGACGGTTGGGTGCACCTGTACGCGCTCGATCCGGCACATACCGAGCACGCTCCGCAACTTCTCACCGAGGGTCCATTCGAAGTCGAAGACCCCGCCCTCAGCGCCGACGGCACCACACTCGTCTACGCCTCCAACCAGGCCGTCAACGATCCCCTCGACACCGACCGCCGCCACATCTGGCGCCTTCAGCTCGAAGGCGTGCCGACTCCCAACGAGATCACGCATGGCGCCGGAATCGAGACACATCCACAGCTCTCCACCGAAAGCCAGGCGCTTGTCGCGCTCATCTCGAATGCGCGCGAGCCCATGCACGCTGCGTTCATAACTTCACGGGGTGACATGCAGCCGCTGCACGTTGGCGCTCTCCCCGCAACCTATCCGGCCGCGCAACTCGCCGCTCCGCACCAGGTCCTCTTTCCTTCGCAGGACAAGCTCTTCACACTCCATGCGCAGCTCTTCTTTCCGCCGCACGTCAATCCCCACGTGCCGCACGCCGCAATTCTCTTCTTCCACGGCGGCCCGAAGCGCCAGATGCTGCTGGGGTACCCCGGCATGGACTACTACTCCAACGCCTATGCGATGAATCAGTACCTCGCCTCGCAGGGTTTCATCGTCCTCAGCGTCAACTATCGCTGCGGCATCGGCTACGGCATGAACTTCCGCGACTGCGAGAACGCAGGCGCCGCAGGTGCGGCGGAGTACAACGACGTGCTCGGCGCCGTGAACTATCTGCGCTCATCCTCCTATGTCGACAAGACGCGCATCGGCATCTGGGGAGGAAGCTACGGCGGCTACCTCACTGCACTCGCGCTCGCGCGCAACAGCGATCTATTCGCCGCAGGCGTTGACTTCCACGGCGTGCACGAATGGGCGCGTGAAGACAACGCTACCGCCGACTGGCTCCGCGGCTCGCTCGCCGATCAGGAGCACATCGCCGCCGTCGCCCACGCCAGCTCGCCCATGGCCTCGATCGATCGCTGGAAGTCTCCCGTCCTCCTCATCCATGGCGACGACGACCCCGACGTCGCCTACCAGCAGACACCGCGCCTCGCAGACGCTCTCCGCGCTCGCGGCGTCGCCGTTGACGAGATCATCTTTCCCGACGAGGTTCACGACTTCATTCTGCACCGTGACTGGCTCACCAGCTACGAGCGCGCTGCCGCCTTCTTCGAACGTGTCTTGCATCCCGAACCCTGAGTCTGACCGTCCCAATACCTATGTCCATCGCAGATGATCTCGCCATCCTTGAGCAACAGGAACACCTGCTTCGCTTCACCAGCTTCAATCCCGAAACCGCATGGGAGCTCGGCTGCATCCTGCGGACCTTGCTCATGGACTGCCGTGCCGGCGGCACCATCGAGATCGAACTCGCGGACCACCTGCTCTTCGCCTGCGCCACACCGACATCCAACCCCGGTCAGGCCGACTGGATTCGCCGCAAGCGGAATGTCGTGCATCGTTTTGGTCGCAGCTCTTACGCCATCGGACGCATCCTTGAGAGCAACAGCGAGACGCTGCAATCCCGTCATTGCCTGAAGGCCGCCGACTACGCCGCGCACGGCGGCGGCTTCCCGATTCTGCTCGAAGGCACCGGCGCTGTCGGCAGCGTGGTCATGTCCGGCCTTCCACAGCGCGACGATCACAACCTCGTCATCTCCGCGATCGCCAAAATTCTCGACAAGGACGTTCCGCGCCTCAGTTGACACCATCCATCCGCGCCGTCATCCTCACCTGCAACAATCACATCAGGAGAAATTCGTTGACGAAGCCGCGCGTCACTCTGCTCGCCCTTTTGTTCCTGCTGGCGACCGCCGTTCCCTCCGCAACTGCGCAGGCCACCGCGTTCCACAAGGCTTTCGTCTTTGGCCAGAGCGCCAAAGGCTCCGACAGTGTCACCGCCGTAACATCTGCCGCTCCCTACTCACTCGGCTGGGGGTTCGGCTTTGAAGGCGATACTCCGTCCGTGGAAGTCTCCAGCATTGGCGGCAACCCCTTCTTCTTTAGCTTCGACGCTCCCGAAGGCAACTACAAAATCACCCTGACACTCGGCGCCGACGAAGCTTCCGAAACCACCGTGAAAGCCGAACTGCGCCGCCTGATGGTCGAGACCGCCGCCGCGCCCGCAGGCAGCAGCATCACCAAAACCTTCATCGTCAACGTCCGCACACCCGCGCTTCCCGGCGGCGGCGTTGTTCGTCTCAAAGCACCACGCGAGAGCGAGCAGGAGGCGCGCGACTGGGACAGCCGCATCACCCTCGAGTTCGACGGCACACATCCCAGCGTCCGCAGCGTCACCGTGGACCGCATCGACGTACCAACGATCTATCTCTTGGGCGACTCAACCGTCTGCGACCAGATGGGCGAACCCTACGCCTCGTGGGGACAGATGCTGCCGCGCTTCTTCAAGCCAACCGTGGCCGTCGCCAATCACGCCGAGTCCGGAGAGACGGTTGCCGCCAGTAACGCTCGCGGTCGCTTTGAAAAGATCCTCTCGCTCATCAAGCCTGGCGACGTCTTCATCGTTCAGTTCGGCCACAACGACATGAAAGAGAAAGCCAAAGACCCCGACGCCGCCAGCAAATACAAGGCAGGCCTCATCGCGTGGGCCAATGCCATCAAAGCCAAAGGCGCAACCCCGGTCATCGTCACTCCGATGAACCGTCATACCTTTCAGGACGGCCGCGTGATCAACAGCCTCGAAGAGTACCCGCAGATGGCGCGCGAAGCCGCTGCCGAAACGGGTGCCGCGCTCATCGACCTCAACGCGCAGTCGAAGATCCTCTACGAAGCCTTCGGCGAAACCGGCTCGCTGCACCTCTTCGAGCACAACGCCGACTACACCCAGAAGGACGCCACACACCATTCGCCCTTCGGCGCCTACGAGCTCGCCAGGATCATCATCCAGGGCCTCATCGACGACAAGCTGCCCATCGCCCAGCAGGTCGTCGACGACTGGAAGCCCTTCGATCCATCGCACCCCGACTCCGAAGCCGACTTCCACGTTCCAGCGTCCGCGACTTACGCCACTGCCAAACCTTTCGGGAACTAAAGAAACCTGCCGCGCACCTATCTCCTATCCTGAAGCTGATGATTTCGACACTCCGCATCACGCGCCGCGCCGCCGACCGCCTTCGCGCCGGCCACCTCTGGGTCTATCGCTCCGACATCGAGCAGCCCGACGACACGCTCACGCCCGGCGCTCTGGTCACCGTCGTCGACAACCGCAAGATCCCCCTCGGCACCGCGCTCTATTCCACGACCTCCCAAATCGCCGCGCGCCTCATCTCCCGCACGCCCGCCGTGACGCGCGAGCAATACCTCGCTGATCTACGAACCCGCATCGAAGCCTCGTTAACACTCCGCCGCGAACTCGCTCCATTCACAGCAGACAACAACGCGCACCGTCTCATCTTCGCCGAATCCGACAACCTCCCCGGCATCATCGCCGACCGCTACAACGACCTCGTCCTTCTTCAACTCCTCACCCAAGGCACGGCACAAGACGATGTCCGCGACGTCATCGTGGACGCCCTCCGCGCACAGCTCACGATGAACAACGAAGCGCTCACCCTCTGGGAGCGTCCCGATCCGCGCATCCGCGAACTCGAACAGCTTCCCGCTCCCGCACCGGGCCCGCTCTTCACGAACGCGGCCTCAACTGAAGCCGCACCTACGACCACAACCTTCACCCTCAACAACCTTCGCTTCCAATACGACGCCTCCGCCGGCCAGAAGACCGGCGCCTTCCTCGACCAGCGTCTCAACTACGACGCCGCGGCCCGCCACGTCCACGCCTCCGGCCGCACCAAAAGAGCACTCGACGTCTGCACCTACCAGGGCGGCTTCGCCCTCCACCTCGCACGTGTCTGCGCGCAGGTCACCGGCGTCGATCAATCCCGCTCCGCACTCGAAGCCGCCGAGCGCAACCTCACGCTGAATCCCGATCTTCGCGCCGCCGTGGACTGGGTCGAAGCCGACGCCTTCACGCTCCTCCGCGCTCTCGACGACGCCACGCGCAACCCTGCCTCTGCCGCATCTCTCCCACTCGAACCCGGCCCCTTCGACGCCATCGTGCTCGACCCACCGGCCTTCGCGAAATCAAAGCGTGCCGCCGAAGGCGCACTCCGCGGCTACAAAGAGCTCAACCTGCGCGCCATTCGTCTGCTCGCACCCGGCGGAACGCTCATCACCTGCTCCTGCTCGCACCACGTCTCGCTCTCCGACTTCACCGAGATCGTCGCCGCCGCAGCAGCCGATGCCGGCCGTCGCGTCCAACTCCTCGAAACCCGCGCCGCCGCGCCTGACCACCCCGAGGTCCTCACTCTGCCCGAGACCCGGTACCTCAAGTGCCTCATCTGCCGCGTCGACTAGCCCCGCATCGCGTACGCTGTTGCGCATGAGCTTCCGCCGCATCACGCTCACCCTCCTTCTGTTCGCCGCCGCTCGCGCTGTCCCCGCGCAGCAGCCGAGCATCCTGCCCGATCTCGCGCAAGAGATCGACAGCATCCCCGCCATCGACAACCATGCCCACCCGATGCTCTTGCCGCCGGCTGACGCCACTGACCGCGAGTTCGATGCGCTGCCCGTCGACAGCATGGCTCCGCAAACCGACCCCGTAGCACTTCGGCCCGACTGGCCGCCGCTTCACGACGCCTGGCTCGCACTCTTCAACATCGACCTCCAGCCGCCACTCACGCCCGACACGCAGAAGCAGCTCGACGCCGCACGCGATCGCGTGAAATCCCGCGAAGGCGAACACTACTCCGTCTACGTACTCGACAAATCCGGCATCGGCACCATGCTTGCCAACCGTGTCGCGATGGGCACCGGCGTCCAGCCACCGCGCTTTCTCTGGGTTCCCTACGAAGACGCTCTGCTCTTTCCTCTGAACAACGCCTCCATGGCCACTCAACCCCCCGACCGTGCACAGTTCTTCGCGCTCGAAGACAAGCTCCGCAGTCGCTACCTTCACGATGCCGGCCTCTCCAAGCCTCCCGCCACGCTCGACGCCTACATCCATCAGGTTGTCCTGCCCACACTTCGCCGCCAGCACGAACACGGTGCCATTGTCGCCAAGTTTGAGCTCGCGTATCTCCGCTCTCTTGCGATCAGCAGCCCACCAAAAGCTGAAGCCGCAGCCGTCTACTCGAAATATATTGACACCAATACATCGCCAGATCCGATAACCTACAAGCCGCTTCAGGATTACCTCTTCCGCACCATCGCGCTCGAGTGCGGCAGCCTCGGCATGGCCGTACACTTCCACTCCATGGCCGGCGCCGGCAGCTACTTCTCCATCGCCGGCGGCAACCCAATGAACATGGAGCCGCTTTTCAACGACCCCGCGATGCGCCACACCAACTTCGTCATGCTGCATGGCGGCTGGCCCTTCGTGCACGAGACCGGCGCGTTGCTGCAGAAGCCCAACGTCTACCTCGACATCTCGCAACAGTCGCTCGTAATCCCCGCGCGCACGCTCGCGACCTGGCTGCGTGAATGGCTCGAGCTCTTCCCCGACAAGGTCCTCTTCGCCACCGACGGCTACCCCTACAGCCCGTATCTCGGCTGGGAGGAATCCACCTGGCTCTCCGCGCGCAACGCACGTCAGGCCCTTGGCATTGCACTCACCGGCATGGAGCGCGACGGCGAGATCACACCCGCCCGCGCCTCGCAACTCGCGCACATGGTCCTGCACGACAACGCCGCCGCACTCTACCACCTGCGGCAGCCACAGCCATAACCGCCTGCTTCACCTGAGCTCGCGATCGAAGAAGTCCACCGCCATCTCATCCACCTCCGCATGCACGGCCTCGCGATCCACTCCGGGAGGATCTTCGCAGAAGACGTTCAGCTGTTTCTTGCCTTCAGCCGTGCACGTGTCCAGAAAGGTGTAGTGCGCGACGTTCGGCAGCACGCTCTCTCTCGCTCGGTGCATGTGCGAGCGAATCAGGTCTGCATTGTCCTTTGGCGTCGCAATCGGGTCGGCCGAGCCCACCACGATGAACACCGGCACCTTCATCGCACGCAGGCTCTCGCGCGTCAGCGTCATCCCCACGGCTGGCGCGATTGCAAGAATGGCATGCACGCGCGGATCGAGATAGCTCTCATCGGAGCGCGCCAGCGACACGCCGCTCGTCTTGCGCACCGCCGCCAGCATCTGCTCCGGCGTGCCCATTTCTTTCATCTCCGGCACATGGCACACCGGCGTGTCAGGCTGCCGCTTGCACAGGTCAATAATGACGCTGATATCCGCGCGCGCCCCGCCGAGCGCAAGAACTGTATATCCACCGATAGAAAATCCCGCTGCCCCGATGCGATCCTTATCGATCTTCGGCCCGAACTCCGAATCCGCCAGCATGCCATCGATCACCTCGCTAAGGTCCGTCGCGCGCTCCCACCAAAGCACGAATCCCTCCGCCGTGTATGGCTCAAGCGCATTGTTTCCCGGATGATTCACCGCCGCTGCGATGTATCCGGCGCGCGCCAATGCCGTGCCCAGCCATGCCATCTGCATCGCGGAGCCACCCGTTCCGTGTGACAGCACGATCAGCGGCCTTTCATCCAACGCCGGAGCCATCGCCGCATGCTCCGCCGCCTTGCTCGCCAGAAACAGCGGAGCGTCCGGCGCTCCAATCACCTGCTGCGTCTCCACCGCGTTCTCTGCCGCCGGATACCACACGGTCACGCGCAGTTCCTGGTGCTGGGCGCCCCGCCAGTTCCGCTGCGCCTTCGGATGAAAGACCCGCGACGTCATGCCCACCTTGAACTCGGCCGGTGGCCGATTCTTCTCTTTCTTTTGCGCGCCGGCAGGGAATCCAGCGACGGCGCAAACGAACAGCAGCAGAGACACCCGCATCGTCATGCCCAACAGCTTACCCTCAGCCGGCGAATCTTAGCGCACCAGCGATCGCATTTGTTCGATATAGCTTTTCGCATCGAACTTCCGCGACGTGCTCTGCTCACTCATATACCGTCGCTTGCCGAAGACCGGTCGCTCGCCCCACGCGCGATCAAACTTCCCCAGAATTGCCCACGCGATGCCCGCGTATCCGTTTGGATCACGTCCATCCAGAAAATAGCGATCGTTCAGATAGATCGCCCGCTTCATCGCCGTTGCCGCGTCGCGCGTCCACTCCAGGATCTTCTTCGCCCAGTACATGCGCAGCGAGTTGTGCATCCATCCGTAGTGAACCATCTGCAGCTGCGCCGCATTCCAGAGCCCATCGTGCGTGTGCGCCTCTTCCATCTGCTTCAGCGTGTAAAGCACCTCACGCTCATCACGATCATGTTTCGCAATCGTCAACCGCGCCCAGTTATCTGCACACGCAGTCGAGTCATACTCCGGTTGATACCGCACAAAATTCACGCTCAGCTCCCGCCAAACAATCAACTCGTCAAGAAGCGCATCGCACGCACTTTTCAATCGCGCATCCTTCTTCGCAGCGGCCTTCACAGCGAGTGCAATCGTCAGCGGGCTGATGTGTCCGAAGTGCAGATACGGCGACAACTTGCTCGTGCCATCCAACTCCGGCCGGCTCCGATCGCGCTCGTATCCCTCCAGCATCTTTGCAACAAACAACTCCAAACGCTTCATCGCTGCTTTGCGTCCACCGCGCCACTCCTCCAGCGGCCTCACCGAGCGATCGAAGTCCCCCCACCCACGCGTCAGGTCCGCGCGCACATCCTCTGCATACAACCCGCGAGGCTTCTTCCAAACCTTCTCTGCACAAGCATTCTCATACGGCCGCAAAAACTCCGGTAGCCTCCGCGTCAACCGCGGACGAATCACACCCGCGCCGAACTGCGCCTTCTCCAGCAACTTCGACGGCACAAGCACGTCCGCATCCACCGTCCAGAACGGAATCCGCAGTCGCTCCGCCAGCCGCACGCGCCAGTGCTCCGGCTCGCGCAGAGGATTCTCATCGCTCACCACCATCGCCGCACCCACGTCCGCGAAGAACCGCTCATGGCTCTCGTCAGGCGCGCGCCGCATCACAAACCCAACCCCGCGGTCCGCGCAGTCCTCCTCCACATCGGGAAGTCCCTGGTTCATGAAGGCGTAGTGCCGCAGATTCGCGTGCGGAAAGTTCTTCATCGCCGCAAAGTACGCAACGCACGGGAGTCCCAACGCATTCGCCGCATTTATCGCAATGTCGAGCGCGTGATTATCGCGCCCACGCTGCGCACGCTGCATCCAGTACACAACGCACCGTCCGCCCTCCGGAGCACCGCCGCGCCGCACTGTCACGCGCGGATCCTCCGCCATTCGCCGCAACTCCGCAGACACGCGAGCGTCCGCCCACAGTTCCTCACCGGCCCGCATGTAGTCCGCGTCCTTCTGCCGTGTGCTGATGTTCTCTCTCCCCCTCACCGCGCGCGTCACGAGCCAAGCCTACTTCACGCTCGCTGCCTGAGGATCATCGGGCAACATCCGGCTATCATCGAATCACGGAAATCTCTATGTCCTGTGACGTCACTGAAACCGGGTGGACTGTCCCCACCGAAGAGCCCGAAATCGAACCCATTCGCCTGCGCCGCGCTACCGTCGACGACGCACCCGCCCTTGCCCTCGTCGGCGCCGCCACTTTTCTCGAAGCCTTCACCTGGATGCTGCCCGGCGCCGACATCATCGCCCACTGTACTAAGAACCACACCGCCGAAGCCTATCGCACCGCGCTCGCCTCGCCACGCACACGCATCACACTGGCGGAAACCATCGCCAGCAGCGCACCCGTCGGCTACGCAATGCTCGCCACGCCCGACCTTCCGAGCTTCGATGTCCAAACCAGCGACATCGAGCTCAAGCGCATTTACTTACTTTCGCGCTTTCGTTCGCGCCGCACCGCGCCCGTGTGCGACTCAACCGGCCAGCCGATTCCCGGCCTCAGCGCTGGCCAGGCTCTGATGGACGCGGCCATCGCCGACGCGCAATCCCTCGGCTGCCGCCGTCTTCTGCTCGGCACCAACGCCGACAATCAGCGCGCCATCGGCTTCTATCGCCGCAACAACTTCGCCGACGCCGGCAAACGCACCTTCCAGGTCGGCAGCCAGCGTTGTTGCGACCTCATCATGGCGCGCCCTCTCGTCTAACTTTACCGCCGCAAAAGATCGAGGGCCGCGCATTGGCGGCCCTCGTTATTCCACTGCAGTCGGCACCATTGCCGTCTACGGCTTCGTCCCGAGGTTTCCTGGAGTCGAGTTACTTCCGGTCGACCTGACCCCGCCATACATTGGCGCTGCCGTCGGCGTCGCCAGGCCCAGCAACTGCGTCACCGAGCCATCCGAGTTCGCGGCCCACAGGTTTCCCGACGGATCCGGAGCCGCTACGACGCACCCTGCACCGCCCGGCGCGCTCGTGCTGAATCCGTTCGTGGCCAACCAGCTGCCGTTGCCGGAGGTGTTGAAGCCGCTCACTGTATTTGCATTGGCGTTTGAAATCCAGATGTTGTTGCTGCCGTCCACTGCGAGCTTGAATGGCCCGTTCATCCCGCCGCCACTCCAGGTGCTCGAGACTGAAGCGTTTCCAGAGGAAATCTCTTCTAACTGCGGTGCACCCGTTATGCTCGCGAGCCAGATATCGCCGTTCGAATCACCCACTGTGCTGTAGGAATTGGGCGACCCATTGGTCTCGGAGGGCGTATAGGTGAAGTTGCCGCTCTTACCCTTCTCCTTAAAAGTTAGCTCTCCGATCCACGTCGTATTCGTGCTCGGAATCCACGCGTTTCCGGTGTTGTCCACGGAGATCCAACCCGGAGTCTGAATGTTTGCGAAGCTGGCGCCGGTTTCAAAGTCTTGGAGCGCATACGTCGCGCTGTCGAACACAACGACGCCGGTTGTAGTCTCGTTGGCTTGAAATGCGAGCGCACGCCCCGATATATTGCCCGAAAAGGCCGTCAGAATTGGTCCATTCCCATTAATGTCCGCTGTGATTGCACTCAGAATCGTACCCGTCGTGTCCATCACGTCCAGTGTGTTGTTGCCGTAGTCCGAGACCCAGATGGTTCCATTCACAGGCGAGACGGCCACTCCCTTCACCATCCCGAAGCCATTGTTGATCGTGGTCGACGCTCCCTGCGGCCCAACCTCCACCACACCCTTCTGGCGGTCGCCGATCCACGCGTTTCCATTCGCATCGAACGCAATATTGAACGGCCCGCTCACGATCTGGTTGGAGCCGTTCGTCCCAGGCTGGCTCACCAGCCCCGCGTAAATCACGGGCATCGTCCAGTCGGTCGGCTGGTTTGCGAGAGTCGGCGTAAACACCGGAATGCTCGGTGTCAGGTTCCAGATGCTCGAAACATTCGCTGCCTGATTGTGCGCGATGTTGAAGAGCGCGTTCGCCTCATCGGTCGCCACCGCGCCTGCTGCACTCTTGGCAACGCTGAACAGATTGCTGCATGCCAAAGAAGCCGCGCTCGACGTGTTCACGCATGCGGCCGCGATATTCGCCAGCGCATACAACTTCGCCTGCGGATTAATGCTGTTGGGGTTCCCGTTGGCAATCGCCGGCGCCTGGCCCCACTGCAGATTCACAATGTTGCTTGTGTTCGCCATCGCGTTCGCGATCGCCGCCGTGCCGGTTGCGTCCGTCGAGACGTTGTACGCCGTCGTCGCAAATCCGCTCATGGCGTACGCGAACGCCACCGTCGTGACCTCGTTGATCACAAGGTACGGCACCTGCGCCGCAAGATTGCCCGCCGCGGGGCACTGTCCCAGCCCTGCCATCTGCACAATCGCCGTATTGTTCACCGTGCCCGTGAGCCCGGGATTGCCACCCACCGCGACCATGTACACCTGCTGGCCCTGCGTGCAGGTGTAGTCGCCGCCCAGCGCGAAGTTGCCGTTGGAATCCGTCGTCACGTAATAGTTGCCGTTGCCGTCCGCGGTCGCATTCGACGCCGTTGAGCTGATGAGCGACGTCGCATTGGTCCCGTAGCCCGCCGTGCTCGCGGCATACAAATAGATATGCGCCCCGGTGACGGGGGCCTGGCCGCCGTGGACCGAGCCCTGAATGTTGCCGATCGGGGTCTCATGCGGTTGAATTGAACTGGGCGCGAAACTCCCTGAGCATCCACTCAACAACCCAATGGCAAGAGTGGAAAAAAGGAACGTCAAGGCGGGGGAAGGTGTGCGTGGGTTCATAGGCTGGCTCGGTACTGCTGAGTTGCCCTTCTAATATGTTCCAAATCGGGACAGAAGCATGTGCCTAGACAGTGTCCGCAGCCTACAACTTACGTAGTCCGCCCTCACCTTGGCAGTCAATTTGCTTGGTACATCGGGCGCAGCTAGATCGATTGCCTCGTATTTGGACACCGACCGTCGGCGTGCCAGCGTCCTCACTTTTTTCAGGGCTTGCGCAGGCGGGCGCCTACGGTTTCGATCCGAGGTTGCCGGTCTGCGTCGTTGTGGTCTGGTTTCTCCCGGTTCCGGTCACGACCGTGTCGCCGCCATAGAACGGCGTCGCCGTCGGAGTAGCCAATCCGAGAAGCTGTGTTACGGATCCGTCAGCATTCCCAGTCCACACATTTCCCGAGCCGTCGACGCCAATGATGACGCAGCCTGTTCCGCTCTGGGCGCTGGTGCTGAAGCCGTTCGTGGCCAGCCACATGGAGTTGGCAGGGACCCAGGCGCTCACCGTGTTCGACCCGTCGTTTGCAATCCAGACTGTGTTCCCTCCGTCCACCACCAGCTTGAACGGTTCGTTCATCCCGCCTCCGGTGAACGTGGCCGTAACCGTCGTCGACCCCGACTGAATCTCTTCAAGAGTCGCGGTGCCCGTGTTCGTCGTCAGCCAGATGTTGCTGTTTCCGTCGCTTGCAAGCGAATAGGACTCCGGACCGGCCGATTCGTCGGCCTGGAAGGTTCTTACCCCGTTCTTCGTCTGCACACCGTAGTTCGCAACCCATCCCGTGTCGGTGCTTGGGAGCCAGGCCTCGCCCGTCTGATCCACCGCGATCCACCCGGGGGTATCAATGTTGGGAAAGCCATTGCTCCCCTTGATGTACTTGACCTTGGTGTAGGTGGGGATGCTGGCGTTGAACAGCACGATCCCCGGGACATCCTCATCTGCCTGGTAGGCGAGGAAGGAGGTCCCACCGGCATCCAGCGAGAACGCCGTCAGAATAGGCCCGTCGTTCTTGATATTCGTCGAAAGCGTTTGCACAACGTCTCCCGACGCGTCGAGCACATCCACGATACTGTTGCCGTAGTCGGAGACCCAGATCGTTCCGTCCGCCGGGGAGACCGCGACGCCCTTCACCATCCCGAAGCCGCTGTTGAAAGTGCTGGCTGCTCCCTGCGGTCCCACCTTCACAACGCCCTTCTGGCGGTCACCGATCCACGCGTTCCCATTTGCATCGAACGCGATGTTGTACGGTCCGCTGATGATCTGGTTGTTTCCATTGGTCCCCGGCTGGCTGACGAGCGCGTTGTAAATAACCGGCATCGTCCAGTCGGCTGGAATCGAAGTCAGCGTCGGCGAAAAGACTGGCGTTGCCGGCGTCAGGGCCCAGATTGCGTTCACGTGAGCGGGGTTCGTGATCGTGTTCGCCGGGTTGTGGACGATGTTGAAGATCGCATTCGCCTCGTCCGTCGCCGTCACACCCGCCGAACTCTTGGCAGCGTTGAACAGATTCGTGCATGAAGAAGAGCTCGGACTCGACGTGTTGACGCAGGCCGCCAGAATGTTGGCCAGCGCATAGATCTTCGCCTGCGGATTGACGCTGTTCGTGTTGCCGTTCGCTACCGCCGGCGCCTGGCCCCACTGCAGGTTCACAATGTTGCCGGCGTTCGCCATCGCATTCGCAATCGCCGTCGCTGAGGCCGTCGAGTTCGCCGCATTGCTCGAGATGTTGAACGCCGTTGAGCCGAATCCGCCCATCGCGTACGCGAACGCCACCGTCGTGACCTCATTGATCACCAGGTACGGCACCTGCGCCGCCAGGTTGCCGGCCGCCGGGCACTGCGCCAGCCCGGCCATCTGCACAATCGCCGTATTGTTCACCGGTCCGGTCAGTCCGGGGTTGCCGCCCACCGCGACCATGTAGACCTGCGTCCCCTCCGTGCAGGTGTAGTCGCCGCCCAGAGCGAAGTTGCCGTTGGCATCCGTCACCACGTAGTAGTCGCCGTTGCCGTCCTCAAAGGCGTTCGGCGCCGTCGAGTTGACCAGTGATGTCGCACTCGTTCCATAACCGCCCGTGCCGGCCGCGTACAGATAAATGTGCGCTCCGCTGATCGGGGCCTGGCCGCCATGTACCGAACCCTGAATATTGCCAACCGGAGTCTTGTTGGGCTGAATCGCGCTGGGTACGAAGCTCGCTGAACACCCGCTCATCAATCCAACCGCAACGCTCGCAAAAATGACCTTCACGACGGGGGAATCGAGGCATATTCGCATAGGGTTTACTCGAAAGTGCTGAATCTACACAGTTAACATGTGCCAACCCGGGACAAAAGCCTGTTCCCAGACCGGGTCGCCGGCCTACAACTTCGGTAGTTCGTTCGCCGCTACGCTCAGCTTGCTTTGGCCCTCTGCATGCTTCAGATTCGCCCACCTGACCCCCTTGAATTTCGTCCCGAAGCTGCATCTTTCATCCGCCGGAACTCGTCTAAACTGGTGTAAACTGGCTTTGCTGGAGACCTGCGCCCCAGAGTTGCCGAAGCAGTGGGATGTACTTCCAATGACTTCCGCCCGCGCCAGCGGCCTTGACCGCACCCGAGTCCCCGGCGACCCCGATACATCGATGGAGTCCCTCGCGCAATTCTGATTTTGCGCGGGTCTACTCCGCCCGACATTCGCCCGCGCCAACCAGCGTGAGCATCTCCGAGGAGCGCCAAACCGTGGCTGAAGAGCTCGATAAGTACGAAGAAGATGTAGACCGCATCATCGACACCGGCAAAGAGAAGGGCTATCTGACCTTCGGCGAGGTCAACGACCTCCTGCCCGGTGACATCACCTCACCCGATGATCTCGATGATCTGCTGACCACCATCAACACCCAGGGCATCGATGTGCTCTCCGGCGACAACCGGCGCGGCAAGGACGAGCGCGACGAAGAGCACGAGCCCGGCGAAGAGTCCGACGACGTCGAACTCGACCTCACGCCCGGCACGCTCGAAAAAACCAACGACCCCGTCCGCATGTACCTCCGCGAGATGGGCACCGTCCCCCTGCTCACCCGCGAAGGCGAAGTTGAAATCGCCAAGCGCATCGAGCGCGGCCAGATGCGCGTCATGAAGGCCATTTCGCGCTCGCCCATCGTCATTCGCGAGATCACCGCGCTCGGCGAGGACCTCAAGCGCGGCGTCCGCAACATCAAGGAGGTCGTGACCTTCGATGAGGAAGAGCTCACCGAAGAGATCCTCCAGACACGCGTGAAGGCCACCGTCGCCCGCATCGACACGCTCGTCAAGCACCAGAAGAAGTCCGCCGAATGGCACGCACGCTGCTCCGAGCCCCACGGCAAGGACGCCCGCGCCAAAGAGAAGGACAAGCGCAAGTCCCGCTGGCACCAGGGCCGCGAGACCGTCTATGTCACGCGCGTCGTCCGCGAGCTGAAATACACCAACGCCGAGAAGAAGCGCCTGCTCGACAAGGTCAACAAGACCGTCGACTCCATGCGCACTCTCGAGCGCCAGATCCGCTCGCTCGATGCCAAGTTCGAGGCCTCGCGCTCCGAAGAGCTCAAGAAGGAGTACCGCCGCCAGCAGCGCAACTGCCGCACGGACCTTGAGCGCCTCGAGACCGAGTCCGGCATCTCCATCGAGCAGCTCAAGAAGACCCAGCGCGAGATGATCCAGGGCGACATGGACGCCGAGAAGGCGAAGCGTGAGCTCATCGAAGCCAACCTTCGTCTCGTCGTCTCCATCGCCAAGAAGTACACCAACCGCGGCCTGCAGTTCCTCGACCTCATTCAGGAGGGCAACATCGGCCTCATGAAGGCGGTCGACAAGTTCGAGTACCGCCGCGGCTACAAGTTCTCGACCTACGCCACCTGGTGGATTCGTCAGGCCATCACCCGCGCCATCGCGGATCAGGCCCGCACCATCCGCATCCCGGTGCACATGATCGAGACCATCAACAAGCTCATCCGCACTAGCCGTCAGCTCGTGCAGGAGCTCGGTCGCGAAGCCTCCTCCGAAGAGATCGCGCGTCGTATGGACATCCCTGTTGCGAAGGTCCGCAAGGTCCTCAAGATCGCGCAGGAGCCCATCTCGCTCGAGACTCCGATCGGAGAAGAGGAAGATTCGCACCTCGGCGACTTCATCGAAGACCGCATGGCCGTCTCGCCTTCAGACGCAGTCATCTCGGTCAACCTGAAGGAGTACACCTCGCAGGTCCTCCGCACACTGACGCCGCGCGAAGAGCGTGTCATCAAGATGCGCTTCGGCCTCGAGGACGGCTCCGAGCACACGCTCGAAGAGGTCGGCCAGTCCTTCCAGGTCACCCGCGAGCGCATCCGTCAGATCGAAGCCAAGGCCCTCCGCAAGCTGCGTCACCCCAGCCGCTCGCGCAAGCTCAAAGCCTTCGTCGACGGCGTCAAGGACATCTAACCCAACATCAACTTACAAATACCAAAGAGGCCGCGAGCAATCGCGGCCTCTCTTCGTAATCGACCAACGAGGGCTCGGCGCCAAGGCCTTACCCAGCACGTTGGCCTCAGGCCGACTGCGGCTGGCCGTTCACAATAACATTCTCGAACTTGAGATCCGTGACGCCTGAAGCCGCAAGTTTGTCCTTGTCCTGCGGAAGCACCACGTCGAAATCCTTGAGCAGAACATTGCTGATGTCCGTCTGGCCAGGGTTTGGCTTGATCGTGCCGAAGGATGCGAAGTGGCCCTTGATGCCGGTGAGGCTCAGATTGTGAACCACCGATTTCGGCGGCGTTGCACCCTGGAGATTGAAGTACTGAGACCACGGCTGAACCGAGAGGATCGGACCGGCGGTGGACTCTGACGTGATGTTGCGGATGGTTATGTCTTCGTAATGCTGAGGCGTGTCCGGCCGCAGCTTCAGCGTCGCGATCCTGACGTTGCCAATGATTCTGCAGTTCTCCACGACCACATCGCGCACGATGGTGGCCTCGCTGCCCAGGGTCAGAACGCCGCCGCCGCGCTTGTACGTACAGTTGCGCACGCGGATGTGCTCCACCGGCGGACTATCCCTGTCTTCCATCGCGTGGGGTCCTTTGGAGCCCTTGCACGCAATGCAATCGTCCGTGACGGAGAAGAAGCAGCCGTCGACCGTGACGTTGCGGGAACTATCGATGTCGATTCCGTCGGTGCTGGGGGCCTGCTTGTAGTCGTCCGGAACCTCGAAGCGCACCTGGCGCACGAGTACGCCGTCGCAGTTGTAGAGATGGAGATTCCAGAACTGCGAATCCTTGAACGTGATGCCCTCGATTCTCACTCCGCGCGAACTTTCGATGAGCGCCATGCGAGCGCGGGGAACGCCGAGGTTCGGGAAGTTCCCTGGGTTGGGCGCCGCGTTGCGCAGCTTCCAGAACAGGTCCCAGATGGGGCGCCCCGCCCCGTCGAGCGTACCCTCACCCGTGATCTCGAGGCCATCGCAGTTCTTCGCATTGATCAGCGCGGGGTTGAACTTTTCCTCGAAGTGCCCTTCGATCCGGGTGCGCTGGACTGGAAAATTGGCCATGTCCGTCGAGCATCGGAGCACCGCACCCGCCTGAAGGTGAAGGTTCACCTTTGGCTTGAGGAAGAGAGCGCCGCTCACGAACACGCCTCGTGGGATGACGACCGTTCCTCCGCGGCGTGCGGCCAGGTGGTCGATCGCAGCCTGAATGGCCTTGGTGTTCACCGTGGCACCGTCAGGTATCGCACCGAAGTTCGTGATCAGAGCTTCCGAAGCAGTCTCTGCGCGGGCCATCAACGCAGATCCCCAGAAGGGAGCTGCGAGCATCAGCGACATGAACCTGCGACGAGCGTATGTAGGAACGGACACAACTCTCCTATGCGCTGGACTTTGCGCGGCAGATGAAGATGTTCGTGACGGCGTTGCATGTCCTGTTGCGCTGGCGTGCCCACGTATCGGCACATTCTCAGCCATCGAACTCCGTCCCATTCACTATACAAATCGGGGCGGATGCAAAGCTCGTCGCCTCCGAAAGCTCCCGCAGGCCCAATGCCTTCGTCCAAAGACACCTAACCCAACATCAACTCAGAAACACCGTGGGAACGTATCCTTTGGCGGAGACGTCGGCGTAGGATAAGTTCCTTAGAACGCGGGCCCCGAACCTAATGGAGGCCTCAGTATGAGCCGAGCGAAAGCTCCTGCGTCCTTCGGGCTCCTCTCCTTAGCGCTGCTCCTTCTCGTCGCGACGAATTCCACCCAGAGGCTGCATGCGCAAACGCCCTCCTCCGTCATGGTGAGGATGTTGGACGCGATCGACTCGGGTAAAGATGCTCCGGGCAAACAATACCGCGCCTCGGTGACGACTGCGGTCGATGCGGGCAACGGCGTGATGATCCCGGAGGGTGCCGAAGCCACCGTGACGCTCGTGAACGCTGGCAGCGGATCGGGTTGGAACACGCAGCTTGTCTCGGTGATGGTCAATGGCCAGCCAGTTGCCGTCACGAGCGGACCGGCAAGCGTGACCGCAGCCGCGCAGAGTTCTGCAGGTCGCGCCGTGAGTTCGATGAACTCGGTACTCAGCGGGCTTGGGCATCACGTCAATGCGCCTCCTGCCGCAACCGCGATCGCGACGGGGCTGCGCGTCCTGCTGCCCCCGGGGACGACGCTCACGTTTGTTCTCAGCCAGCCATCAGCCGCCAGCCCCGCCGCGCCGGCTGCACCGGCTGGAGTGGCGACAACGGCCGTGCCGGCTGGATCGGCTGCCCCTGCTCCACAACCGACGCACGCCTCGCCCGCGTCCGCAGCGACGGCGGGACAGCACTGGTGGATATGCAGATACAGTGACCCCAAGGACCAGTACAAACCCGCAGCGGGAAGCCGTATGTATTACGCGGTCTTCGCTTCCAGCGAGCCTGCTCCGAACGCACTGAACACTCACTTCAATGGATATATGAAGCAGAACTATCAGCTCGCCGACTTCGCCAATTCAGGAAACGGCTTTTGCAAGAGAGTCTCGGACGACGTCGCTGGCCGGGCGTACAGCGTGGATTCGTTCAAGAAGCAGTGGGCATCGAGCAACATGGAGCCGGTAGAGGTCGCGTGGGCCGACACGCCCGCTCAGAATGCGGCGATCGACGCGAAGCTCGCCGGTGCTGCGTCGACGCGCGCCAACGCAGCCGCCACGGCAACCGCGGGGCCAGGTCAGCACTACGTGTGGTGCCATTCAGACTGGGGAGGCGTCACGGGAACGAAGATGGCCCCGGGGACACTGCTCTATTTCAGCGACATCTTCGCGGGAACGATGCCGCCGCCTTCGGGAAGCCGAATGCAAGGCGCAGACCAGCGCAACGACAATTACGCATTTCAGGCCCCGTTCCTTGCGTTCCTTCAGAAGAAGTACGGCTACAAGGAGGGCGGCTCCTGTGCGGCAATGTATCCGCCCACGCTCGCGGGACTGCAGGATGCCCAGAAATACAAGAAGGACTTCGAAGACATGACCGTGAAAATGAATGGGCAGGTGGTCGAGACTGGCTGGATCGGCGAGGCAGCACCCGCCGGCCAGGGCGCAGCGGCGCATCCTGCGGCGAAGCCGCCGGCGGCGTCCAGTGGGTCCAACAGCAAGGAATGCAGCTTTCACGGAACGTGTTGAAGGCTCCGTTTGTTGGCCTCAATACTTGCAACCTGATCGCTTGAAAAACCCTCCGCAAGCTGCGTCACCGCTCCCGCTCGCGCAAGCTCGAAACCTTCGTCGACGGCGTTAAGACGCCTAACCCAACATCAACTCAGAACCACCAAAAGAGGCCGCGAGCAATCGCTGCCTCCTCTTGTTTCAACCGGATAGAAGCACTCCACATTCTGAATGCTTCGTCATAAAGAGGAGAGGCATGAAGCCTCTCGCTTCCGGCGCCCTCGCTGCGCACGATTCCATATCCATCCCGTCTAAAGAAGAGCATGGCAAGTTCCACGCTGCCGACTCCCAGCTCCGTCCGTTATCGATTCAAGACCGTTCTCTGGACTCTCCTTGGCCTGACTGCGCTCTTTGTTTTCATCACCTCGGAAGTTCTTCTCTTCACCGACTATCCGATGTATCACGCCTACCGTCTGCAGGTCATCGCCGACCGCGGTCTGCTGATCCCGCATGTGTTATTCGGACTCCTCGCTCTGTTGAGCGGCCCCGCCCAGTTCTCCTCGCGATTTCGGCAGAGCCACCTCCAGTTCCATCGCGTCCTTGGCCGTATCTACGTCGTCTCGGTGTTTCTCTCCGCCCCAACCGGGGTCTTACTCAGTGCAGGCCGGCCGGGGTTTCCCGGAACTTCCATGCAGGCTCTCGCGTGGATCGTCTGCACTGGGGCCGCTTTCATTACTGCACGCAACCGCCAGATCACCCAGCACCGCCAATGGATGGCTCGCTCCTATGCCGTGACATTTACGTTCATTTCCAGCCGTGTGCTCAACCTTTGGCCTCGTTACTGGAGCCACCTTGGCGACTCCTTCTCCGCCATCGGTGTCATCGCCTTCACGCTTGTTTCGTTGCTTCTCGTCGAAGTCGGCCTGAACTGGCGCGAGCTCACTACCCGTCGTGTCTGATCGTCGCTCGCCATGAGATTTTCAGTGCATCGTCATAAAGGCGGCGACCACATCTCGCCCTTGATTTGGGTTTGCAAACTGTCCTATTTCCCGAAGCTGGTTCCCTCCAGCTCCGAGCTGACCACAGGCCCGTAACCACCGAGCTGTCCAACGATCCTCACCACCGCGGGCTCCTCGCCCTCCAGTATCCACACCATCACATCTTTCGGCTGAAGGCCGATCAGCCGCGCAATCACACCGACGATGCCACCCAACTCCGGATGGATGCGAAACACTGTCGCCTTAAGAGTTTGTCCTGTCGTGTGAAACGCCTGCTCGCCCTCCGGCGAGATCAGCAGGCGAATCAATCGCCCGCCGCCGACTGGCGCCAGCATCCCAACCCGAAACGGCGTCGTATCGTGCGCCACATTCAGCAGCAACGTTCCAACGAACCCATTCGCCACGTCGTCCGGCAGCTCTATGTGGTCACTCTCGACATGTACCTTGCCGTTCCCGTCCGTTGTGCGGCTGGTCGCTGTGCCTGTATCGGCTTCCACCGTAAAGTCGACGGGCCTTGCAAAGAACGGCCCTTTCTCTATGTGGTGGTTGCGAACTAACCGAAACGTGCCCTGCTGCCTGTAGGTCGTCGTCTCATCATCAATCGACCCATCGACAAAACGGTAGATCATACGCATCGTCACTTCATCGCCTTGCACCACCTGCGTAAACTCGCCGTTCGCGATGATCTTTCCAGTCTCCAGGCGCGCCACCATAAACCGATGCATCGGGCGTTGGATGTGTTTCACTGCAATTGGTTCTGCCGCCGCTGCGGTGCCCAACGTTATCGCAAAAAAAGCGGCTGCAAAGATCCTGCTTCGCTCCATCAAAATACCTCGTTCCAACGTGCAGTTTGATGAGACGTCAAATTGCCGGCAACAAAAAGCAACATAAGTCCCAACTCACCTTGAGACGTGACTTATCTTCGGATGGCGCGCCCTCCGAATTCCGTAAAAGAAGTGGACCTTCCAACAACCCTAATCAGAGTGTCGGTACAAGACGATCCAGCCAGTTCCCTGCAGGCTCCGAAATGACGTTTTGTACAGAATGACTTCAAACTGGTTCTTGACGCGTCTAATTAGAAGTATGGATTTCCACTACAAAGACAAATCTCCCAATAGACACGAGCGAGCTCTGGCCGGCTCCGAATCGCTCTGCCTTTTCCACTGCACTAGCAGCATGAATCCTGCGATATCCCTCGGACACAGCCAGCGTACGGGATCGAAACAAAAGGATTCCAATTAGGCTGGCCACTCTGAATCGGATTCCTGTGCAAGGCGACGTTCTCATTATTGGTGGTGGAGTTGCAGGCTGCGCGGCGTCGATCGCGCTCGCTCGAAAGGGGCGAAGCGTCACGCTGATTGAGCGCGAGCCCACACCACGCAATAAGGTCTGCGGAGAGTTCTTAAGCGGTGAAGCCCTTGAGGACCTGCATGCACTCGGCATCGATGTAGCCTCGCTGGGGGCCGTTCCCATCGACTACGTTCGTCTCGCCGCCGCCAGGCGCGCCGCCGAGGCTCCGTTGCCTTTTCCCGCAGCCTCGCTCACGCGCAAGACGCTTGATACAGCGCTCATCGCCGAAGCCATCGCCGCGGGAGTTCGCGTAGAGCAAGGTCGCAGCGTGCAGACGCTCAGCCGAACGACAACCAACATCTGGCAAGTTACGCTCGACGACGGCGCCATCCGTGAAGCTCCAACGGTCTTTCTCGCCACGGGCAAACATGATCTCCGCGGACACACGCGTCCGAAGGATCCGCAGCGATGGGTCGCCTTCAAGATGTACTTCCGCCTGGCGCCCGAGCAGGCTGCTGAGCTGGAGCGCGCCTCTGAGCTGATGCTTTATCCCGGAGGCTATGGCGGTATCCAGCCGGTTGAAGGCGGTATCGCAAACCTCTGCTGCGTAGTGCAGCAGCGGTATCTCGCGCGTGCGGGTCATCGCTGGGAGAACTTCCTCGCGAAGATGCAGCAGGACTGTCCACACCTCGCGATGAGGCTGGCCGGTGCGCAGCCGTTACTCGCCAAGCCGATCGCCATCACCCATATTCCGTATGGCTACATCCGCCGCACAACGGAGAATGGGCTCTACTGCATCGGCGATCAGGCAGCCGTCATCCCCTCATTCACCGGTGATGGCATATCCATCGCGCTGCATACTGCACGTTGTGCCATCGCTGCCTATCTTGCAGCAGAGCCTGCGCCGCTCTTCCAGGCTAAGCTGCGGTCCGCACTGCTGGCCCAGATGCGCCTTGCCGAGTTCGCCGCCGATGGCTTGAACAACGCACTCGCACGCGCTGTATTACCGTTTTGCCTCAGGGTATGGCCCGGTGTGATGCGCCTTACGGCGAGGCTGACACGCGTCACCCAGCCCGCCGCTCATGCGGCATCCGAACGCGGCGGGAGCCATCAAGTGCCGGTGCGGTTTCCGACAGACACAACGCGCAAGGACTTCTTCAACACACGTCTCAGGAGTCAACACTCAGGAGAGACGCGGTGAAGTCGTTCGCAGTCTTCGCCCTCGCGTTTATCCTCACTCCACCCGCACTCTCCCAGCATCAGACCTTCGTCGTCGATTCCCATATCAGCGAGGTCAAGATGACGCTCAAAACAACTCATGAGCTCGTCAGCGGCACCTTCAACATCCAATCCGGATCGATTGAGTTTGACCGCAGCGCTCCGAAGATGTCGGGTTCGGTGGTCGTTCTCGCTGGCAGCGGGAAGACGGGCAATGACAGCCGCGACAAGAAGATGAACAAGGACATCCTCGTGGTTCAACAGCACGCAACAGTCTCGTTCGAGCCCAAATCCTATGCCGGCACCATCGCTCCATCAGGAGACTCGACCATCCAGGTAACGGGCATCTTCACACTTCTCGGCACGCCTCACGAGATCACCGTCCCCACTCTTGTACATCTTGAAGGCTCGACCGCGACGGCCAAGACCCACTTTGTCGTGCCGTACGTCCAATGGGGATTGAAGAATCCAAGCTTCCTCATCTGGAAAGCGGACAACGACGTCGCGATTGACCTCTCTCTTTCCGGCCAGCTCTCAAAATAGAGAGCCACCGCTTTATGCGGTCAAGCGGTTGCGCACGATTCGCGCCATCAGTGAGATCATCCGAGCGGCGCTCGAACCCTCAACGCACCACCGCGAGCGTTACGTATGCTGTTGTGCGACATGACACTCCTCGCCGCCGCACTCATCGCCCTCACCGTACCGGGCCGCTGACCAAGTCAGATCCGCGACACTCCTCTTTTGAATGAGATTCAGCAGAGATAGTCTTCATTCAAGGACACGCGCCAATGACAGACTGGTTCGCACGCCCCGTCCTCCATGTGACCGACGTTGAGGCTTCGCTCCGCTTCTACGTTGACCAGCTCGGCTTCACCAACCCATGGCGCTTCGACGAGGCCGGCAAAGTCTACGTCGCGCAGGTCGATCGGCAGGGCTGTGCGATCATCCTCTCCAACAACTGGCCGGAGAAGATTGGCAAAGGGCTGTTATTCATTTCGCTAAACGTCGAACAACCGACACCCGAAGCCGCAACCGCCGCACTGGATGAACTGCGCGCGGAGCTGGAGGCCAGGGGCGTTCCGGTCAAGGAAGGGTCGTGGGGCTACCGTCTCCTGGTGGTCGACGACCCCGACGGCAACCAGCTTTTCTTCAACTATCCTAACGAGACTGCACCGAGCAAGACCGCTGGAAGCGAAGCGTAGTATCCGCCGCAACACGCGAGCGTTTCCGTATGCTGTTGTGCACATGAAACTCCTCGCCGCCGCACTCATCGCCCTCGCTGTCCCTGCCCTCGCCGTTCTTGGTCATGCCCAGCAGGCGGTCACGTGGCGCTTTGACGACCTCGCCAAAATCGGTGGCGTGCAGGTCACCACCGTCGGCCAATCCGCAGGTCGTCGACACGCCCATCGGCAAGGCCATCCACTTCGAAGGCCACGGAATCACCGACAGCAGTAACCCGCAAAGTCGGCAACCCCAGCGGAGACGCGCTCTTTCTCAACGCCGCTCCACTCTCCGGCGACGCGACCTACACCTTCGAAGTCATCTTCCGCCCATCCTCAAAAGGCGCGCCAGCCCAGCGCTTCTTCCACATGCAGGACTCGAACTCGCAATCGCGTCGCATGTTCGAGATCCGAATCGTTAACAACCAGTGGTGTCTCGACACCGTCGGCATCGATGTCGGTCACGGTCCCGAGCAGCATGGTGTCACTCTGGTCTGCGACGCCGCGCATCTCCATCCGCTCGACCGCTGGTACGCCATCGCCGCTACCTACGACGGCAAGACCCTCCGCGGATTCGTCGACGGCGAACTGCAGGGAGAAATCGCCGTCACCCTGGCGCCGCTCCCGCCCGGCACAACGTCCGTCGGCACACGCATCGACAAGCGCGACTTCTTCACCGGCGACGTCTACTCCGCCCGCTTCACACCCACCGTTCTCCCGCCCGCAGACTTTTTGAAAGTCCCCGCCTCGGCACGCTGGCACTAGTCATGAGCAGTAGATGCTATAGTCCCGGTGCCGGTCATTTGCGAACCGATAAGGAAACAGCATGAGACTGCAATGCGCAGGCGCGAAGTTAAACTTCTTGCTGCCTATTTCCCTGGGATTTGCTTTCGTGATCGCTTCGTTGGTCAGCGGAGGCATGAAAGCCCAGACGGCGCCGAAAACCCAGCCGCTCATCTATTCGACAAAAGGTCCGGACCTGTATCGCGCGTACTGTGCTGTCTGCCACGGCACCGCAGGGCATGGGGATGGCCCGATGGCGCCGATGTTGAAGGAGAAGATCCCTGATTTGACGATCCTGGCAAAGAACAACAAGGGCCAGTTTCCCGCCTCCCTGGTGCGAAAGACAATCGAGGGGACTGACACCGCAACCTCCCATGGGACCAGGGCGATGCCGATCTGGGGCCCTATCTTTCATCAGGTCGAGGACGACAAAGACTTCGGATATGTCAGGGTGGAAAATCTGCTCAAATACCTCGAGTCCATACAGCGTCGATAATCCATTGCTCCCTTTCACTTGCTGCCGAGCCCGAACGCGACCAGCGTATCGCCATGCTGATCATCTCCCGTCGCGATCACAACATACTGCCGCCCGCCAGCCTTTCGCCCGCCAGCTATATACGTCATCGGAGTCCCGCTCGGCGCAGCCGGCAGTTCGCCCTTCCACAACTCACGCCCGGTCGTCGCGTCATACGCCCGCAGAAACGCATCCCTCGACGCTCCGACAAACACCACTCCACCCGCCGTCACAATCGGCCCGCCCATCCCCACAGACCCGGGCATATCGCCCAGCATCTCTCCGTGCGGCACGGACCAAAGCTGCTTCCCCGAATTCAGATCCGTCGCCACCATCCGCCCATACGGCGCTCCCCCGCACGGCATACCCCGGGGCCCTACCAGCGCCCGCAGATTCACCGCGTACGGCGTCCCGCCCATCGCACTCCCGCCACCCCCCAGCGCCGCATCCGGCGGCCGAAAAATCCCAGCTTTCAATTCATCTCGCACATTTCGCACCGGCTTCTTCGGCGATGCATCCACCTCCGCCGCACCCTTGTTCAGCCACACCAGGTACGCCATCGAGTTCACCCGCGTGTACATCACGCCCGTCTTCACATCCAGCGCCGACGAGCCCCAGTTCGGCCCTCCCAGCGACGCCGGGTAGATCACCGTTCCACGCATCGACGGCGGTGTAAACGGCCCGTCGTACCTGACCTCCCGCATCAGCCTCTGGCAGAACCGCTCATCGTCGACACGCCCTGCCGGCATCTTGTCCACGCTGAATCGCATCGAGAGCAGCGGCTCCACCGACGAGAACGGCTGCGTCGCCCACGTCCTCTCGCCCGGCACATCCGTCTGCGGCACCGCCCGCTCCTCAATCGGAAACAGCGGCTCGCCCGTCAGCCGGTTGAAGACGTAGATCATCCCCGTCTTGTTCACCACCGCCACCGCCGGCACACCGCCGTGCCACGTAAACAGCAGCGGTTGCGACGCCGTGTCATAGTCCCAGAGATTGTGGTGCACAAGCTGAAAGGCCCACACCTTCTCGCCCGTCGACGCCCGCAGCGCCACAATCGAATCCGCATCATGGTTGTCGCCCACGCGCGTCCCGCCGTAGTAGTCCACCGATGCGCTGCCTGTCGGCACAAACACCAGGTCATGCTCCGCATCCGCTGCCAGCGGAGCCCACGCGTTTCCCGCGCCGCTTGTATGCGGTCCCAGCTCCCGTCACCCACCCCAGCGGCTCCCACTTCCACAACGGCTTGCCCGTCCGCACATCAAACGCGCGCACCGCTCCCGAAGGCGTATCGACGGCCTGGTTGTCCGCCACCGACGACCCCAGAATCACTCGATCTCCAACAATCACCGGCGGCGACGTGAACTCCAGAAAATCCTTGTTCGGCAGATACAGTCGCACAGCAAGATCGACCGTCCCTCCGCTCCCGAATCCAGCACACGGCTTGCCTCGCCGCGCATCCAGCGCAATCAGTCTCCGATCCAGCGTCGCCACGATCACGCGATCTGCGCACGTCCCGCGCCACGCGTCATGCCACATTGCCACCCCGCGCGAGGTGGCGATGTAGTGCACATCCTCATCCTTCACACCCGGATCGAACGTCCACCGCACTTTGCCCGTCGCGGCATCCACCGCCAGCACCACATCCTTCGGGGTTGCCAGGTACAGCGTCCCTTGCCACAACACCGGCGTCGCCTCGAACGATCCCCTCGGTTTCGCGCCCTCGTACTTCCGCACGTCGAGCGTCCACGCCTTCTGCAACCGGCCCACATTCCCGCGATCAATCTCCTGCGCCGCCGAGTACCGCTGTCCCGCCAGCGACCCTCCATATTCCGGCCACCCAACATCGCGGCCCGATACCCGATCCGGAGCCTGGGCAGGGGCGGCCCGACACACGAATAACCCCGCCGAAACGCATGCAATGCCGAATACAATCTGCCGCATGAGCTTCCTCGCTGCGCATTGGTTACCGCTCCTGGTTGGTGCGGCCGTTCTTGTGGTCGCTCTCGTGGTCGTCGCAGCCTTAGCGAAGAAGTACACCCGGCCGGGCCGATGGCAGAATGTCATGACCATCTTTCTCCGGTGGCTTTTCGTCGGGGTAGCATTTTGCGTCATCCTGGCTGCCATCCTGCCGCTGCGTCATCTTGAACAGGCGGCATTCGTCCCCGGCGGGTCTGGCCCTGATGTAATCAAGTCGAATATTGATGAACTGAAGTGGCTGCTCACAATTCTCGCAGGCTTCGCCGTCATCACGGCGATCGCACAAGCGGCAGCGGCATGGTTCAGCGCGCTTACCTACGATAAACAGGCAAAGGCAAAGCTTGAAGAAATCAACACTGTACTCGCCGATTTTCGCGCCAGGTATCCAGTCTTTGCCGACGTGGAGGAGAAGCGAAATCAGGCCCATGAGGTGCTGGTCGCAACTCTCCGCAGAGTGTTTGCGCAAGGCGATCCCCATGCCGACCCGACAGAAGCCGTTACCTGGGTGGAAAACTTCTACGGACAGCTTGAGGTGCAGAAACGGCAACTCATCCTCTCGGTAGAAAGCTTCGCATCCGTCGATCTGCATCCCCCGAGGAGAGGGAGCGAAGTGCACAATCTGAAGTTATTCGCCCTCTTCTACCACGCAAAAGCCCGTTTTGAGAAAGAGATTCCAAATACCGCCACATTCGCGGATCTCGAAAGAGCAGAAGGCTATCTCTTACTCGCCATACGAAAATCGCCGTCGAATTTTACTCTTTACAACGAGTTAGGAAATCTCTACGTAACAATGTCCGAGCATTCAGGCAAGCTGCCGAAGACATATCCCAATTATCTGAAGGCAGCCGAGAAACAGTTTGAAGAAAGCCGCGACTATCGAAAAAACCAGCAGAGGGCCTACTACAATCTCGCGTACATCTACGCCAAGCGGGACAATTTCGAGAAGGCCCGCGACCTGCTGTTAGAGGCTCTGAAACACAACACCTGGCAGAAGGTCCCTCCTCCGAACAGCATTGCAGCCTATATCCACTACAACCTCGGTTGCTATGAGGCTCGGATCATCGCTCGCAGCACCAGCAGCTCTTCTCGAATCGGAACGACCCAGGCGAAATCAGTCCTTACTCACCTGAAGAAGGCGAGTGAGCTCGGCCAGATTCAAACGGAGTTCGTCGATACTGATTACACCAATGGAGCTGAGGGTGACATCAGGGAACTCTACGATAGAGCGGACCCTGCGCTCCGAGCGGAACTCGACGATCTAAGAACTGCGCTGGTAAGAGAGCACACGAAAAAGCCCCAGCCAACGTTTCCTGATACCGTGGCTGAGGCTCTACGTATGATTTGGAATTCCGCAAAAGAACGGTTCTAGATCAGATCTTTGAGGACGCTTACTGGTTTCCGCCGCCCATATGTGTGGCTGTCATATCGAAATCCCCTCCTTGAGAGCATCGCATCTACTTCCTTTTAGATGCAAGTGAAGTTCTCAAGGATGAATCTTCCCCGTCAAAGAATCCCCGGGTAAACCATTGATTTGATGTGGCAAAATGCCCGGGAAGGCAGAAGCCCAACTCTCCGCTACAATCAGAATTTAGGCTTGGGGTGCCTGAGGAGGCATAGAAGCGATGACCTGGTTCAAGCGCGATGACCACGAGATTGTCCCTCCCTCCGATCACGAGGTTCGCACCGAAGGTCTCTGGACCAAGTGTCCGCAGTGCGGTAAGCCCATCTGGAACGCCGACCTCGAAGCCAACCTCCAGGTCTGCCCCTACTGCAGCAATCACTTCAAGATCGGCGCCCGCGAGCGCATCGATATGTTGCTCGATCCCGGGTACGAACTCGTCGACGCCGGCCTTCGCTCCACCGACCCGCTCAACTTCACCGACCTCAAGCCCTACAAGGACCGCCTTCACAGGGAGCAGAAGAAGACCGGCCTCGACGACGCGATCGTCAACGCCGTCGGCAAGATCAACGGCCTCGACGTCGTCGTCTCCGCGATGGAGTACAGCTTCATCGGCGGCTCCATGGGCGCAGTCGTCGGCGAAACCATCGCCCGCGCCGTCGATCGTTCGCTCGACACGCGCACGCCGCTCATCATCGTCTCGGCCTCCGGGGGCGCGCGCATGATGGAGGGCATCGCCTCGCTCATGCAGCTTGCCAAGGTCTCCGCCGGTCTCGCGCGTCTCGACGACGCCCACATCCCTTACATCTCGCTCATGACCGACCCGACCTTCGGCGGCGTCACGGCCAGCTTCGCCATGCTCGGCGACCTCAACATCGCCGAACCCAACGCTCTTATCGGATTCGCCGGCCCGCGCGTCATCGAGCAGACCATCCGCCAGAAGCTTCCCGAGGGCTTCCAGCGCTCCGAGTTTCTCCTCGAGCACGGCTTCCTCGACGCCATCGTCTCGCGCAAAGAGCTCAAGGCCTATATCGCAAACGCCCTCCACTGGATGAGCGAGCCGAGCGCCGTCGAGCTCGAGAGCTCCGCCACCGCAGCCGCCGCCGACTGAGCCCTGGATCACGCCCCGTGGACGAAGCCCGTCCTAGCCGCACCGCCCTTCGTGTCGCCATGCGCCGTGCCGCGCATCAACTGCATGACGCGCACCCGCTCGTCTTCGCAGACCCCTTCGCCATCCCCATCCTTCCGCCCGACGCTCGCATCGAACTCCAGCGCACACCCTCCGCCTCGCGCAAACCGTTCTCCGCGGCCTTGCGCGCCTTCATGGTCTGCCGCGCACGCCTCGCCGAGGACGTTCTCGCCGCGGCTGTTCGCGATCGCGGAGTCCGCCAGGCACTCATCCTCGGCGCGGGCCTCGACACCTTCGCGCTGCGCAATCCCTATCCGAACCTGCACGTCTTCGAGGTCGATCATCCCGCCACGCAATCCTGGAAGCGCGAAATCCTCTCCGCCTCAAAGCTGCCCATTCCCGATGCGCTGACCTTCGTTCCCATCGACTTCGAGCGCCACTCGCTTCGCCAACAACTCCTCCGCGCCGGTTTCGACTTCACCATTCCCACCGCGACCGCATGGCTCGGCGTCGTACCGTATCTCACGCCGGAGGCCTTCGCCGCCACCGCGCGCGTCCTCGGCAGCCTGCCCGCCGGCTCCAGCCTTGTCTTCGACTACTCGCAGCCGCGCGAAGTCCTGTCGTCCACCGAACAGCTCATGCTCGACTCGCTCTCCGCCCGTGTCGCGCAGGCCGGCGAGCCCTTCCAGCTCTTCTTCACTCCACAATCTCTGGCCGAAGAGCTGCCGCGCTACGACCTGGCCGTCGTCGAAGACCTCGACTCCGCCGCTCTCAACGCCCGCTACCTCGCCCACCGACCCGATGGCCTCCACCTGCGCGGCAAAGCCGGCCGCCTCTGCCACGCCGAGGTGCTGCTCGCGAGACAATAAACAGATGACGTACGACGAAGTGCTGGCGCGCCTGGCTACCATGGGTCCCGAACTGCGCACCGGCAAGGCCGGGGCTCCGCGCAAATGGTCGCTCGACCACATCCGCATCCTGCTGCGCGCTCTCGGCGACCCGCACCGCGCCTTCCGCCCTGTCCTCATCGCCGGTACCAACGGCAAGGGTTCGACCGCCGCCACGCTCGCGTCGATCCTCAACGCCGCCGGCCTGCGCACCGGCCTCTACACCTCACCACATCTCCTCCGCGTCAACGAGCGCATCCGCCTCTCCGACGGCAAATCGTCACAGTTCAGCGAGATTCCCAACGACGACTTCGCCGTGCTCTTCGCGCTCGTCGACTCCACCGCCGCCACGCTCGTCGCGCACGGCGAACTCCCGCATCCGCCCAGCTTCTTCGAGCTCCTCACCGCCATCGCCTTCTGTTTCTACGCCGAGCAGGGCATCGACATTGCCGTCCTCGAAGTCGGCCTCGGCGGCCGTCTCGACGCCACCAACGTCGTCGACCCGCTGCTCTCCGTCATCACCGACATCGGAATTGACCACACCGAGTTCCTCGGCAACAGCCTCCGCTCCATCGCTACCGAGAAGGCCGGCATCCTGCGCGAGAACGGCGTGCTCGTCACGCTCTCGCAACACCCTGAAGCCAACGCCGCCATTGGAGAAGTCGCGCTCGCCCTCAACGTTCGCGGCGTCGATGCCTCGCGCTGCCTTCCGCCACGGGGCTATCTCGGCACGAAATCCGAATCTATTGATATCAATACATCTGCGGGTTCGCCCTGGCACAATCAATATCCGATATCCATTGACGGCAAGATAATCGAGATCGACTCGCCTCTCGCAGGCCAGCACCAGCAGCGAAATATTGCGCTCGCCGTCGCCGCCGCAATCGAGCTGCGCGCGAATCACGGCTTCACGATTCCCAACTCCGCGATTGAGCGAGGCATCCGCAACACGCAGTGGCCCGGCCGTCTCGAATGGATTCCGTCCTCTCAGCGCCACGCGGCCGTCCTGCTCGACGTCGCGCACAACCCCGCCGGAGCCTGGGCCCTCCGCGCCGCGTTGGCACAGATCCCCGAAGACCGCCCGCGCACGCTCATCTTCTCCTGTCTCGCCGACAAGCCCATCCCCGAGCTCGCGCAGATCCTCTTCCCCCTCTTCGACGCCGCCTCGGCCGACCCCGCCCGCAGCCGCGACCACATCCTCCTCACCCACATCGACAGCCCACGCGCCGCCCGCGTCGACGACATCCGCGCCGCTGCACAGAAGCTCGAGATCCCCGCCGTCACCGCGCCTGACGCCGTCTCCGCCCTCGCCACCGCCGAGTTCGTCACGCCACCCAGCGGCCTCATCGTCGCCACCGGCTCGCTCTTCCTCATCGCCGAGCTTCGCTCACTGCTCCTCCCGCGCATCGCCGCTCGCCAACCCGAGCCCGCGGCCCGCGCCTGAACGCTCTCCTTGCGCTAACCTTGCAGTTTCGCGGCATTTATCAAGCGCGGCGGCATTAACATAGGCCAATGCCGTCCAACGAAATCCTGCAGCCGGAAGAGCACGTCACGGCCGCCGAAGCCCCGCACCCGCCGCTTCCGTTCGCGCTGCGCTGGCTCACCTACCTGCTCCTGCTTCCGCTCCTCTTCCTCGCGACTGCCTTCTTCGGCTCCATCTCGCTCATCGTCGGCCTCTGGGACAGCTCCGGCCGCCAGCAACATTTCATCGCACGCACCTGGGCTCGCGTGCTGCTGCTCCTCACGCTCTCGCCCGTCACCGTCGAAGGCCTCGAGAAACTGCAGCCGCTGCGCCGCGAAGGCAGCCGCCGCCCGGTCGCCGTCTACGCCTCCAACCACCTCAGCTACTACGACACGCCGATGCTCTTCGCGAAACTGCCCTTCCAGTTCCGCATCCTCGCCAAGGCCTCGCTCTGGAAGCTGCCCTTCATCGGCTGGTACCTCAATCGTTCCGGCCAGGTCGCCATCGACCAGAGCTCCGCGCGCGCCGGCGTCGCCAGTCTCATGCGCGGCGTTAAAACGCTTGAGGCTGGCCTGCCGCTCCTGCTCTTCCCCGAAGGCGGCCGCTCGGCCACGGGCGAGTTGAAATCCATGGTCGCAGGCGGCGCGTGGATGGCCATCAAGGCCCAGGTCCCGCTCGTCCCCATCACACTCGTCGGCACCTACGAGCTCCTGCCCATCCACACCTACGTGATGCGCCCGCGCCCGCTCAAGCTCGTCATCGGCGATCCGCTCCCCACCACCGGCCTCACCACCCGCGACGCCGACGCCCTCACCGCTCGCCTGCGCTCCGTCATCCACGACACCTATATCGCCAACCACGGCTAGCAAACTTCACACAATCCAGCCCACTACAATCGTCCTGTGATCGCACATCTCCGCGGACAGATCCTCTCGAAGTCTCCCAACTCCGTCATCCTTGACTGTAACGGCGTCGGCTATGAGCTCGCCATCTCCGTCGCCACCTTCACCGACCTCGGCAAGGAAGGCACCGAAGCGAAGCTGCACGTCCACACTCACGTCCGCGAGGACGCGCTCTCGCTCTTCGGCTTCTCCGAGCTCACCGAGAAGCGCCTCTTCGAGAAGCTGCTCACCATCTCCGGCATCGGCCCCAAGCTCGCCATCACCGTGCTCAGCGGCATCTCCGCCGACCGCCTCGTCGGCGCCATCCGCGCCGGCGACCACGCGACGCTCACAAAGATCCCCGGCATCGGCAAGAAGACCGCCGAGCGCGTCGTCCTCGAGCTCAAGGACAAGCTCGACGATATGACCGGCATCGCCCCCGCCCAGCCAGCCGCGCCCTCACTCGGCGCCGTCGCCGACGACGTCCTCTCCGCGCTCATCAACCTCGGCTATCCGCGCCCCATCGCGCTGAAGGCCGTCCAGTCCGCTGCCAAAGACCCCGCCGTCGCCACCGACTTCGAAAAGCTCTTCCGCGCCGCCATGTCCGCGGTCCGCTAAAGACCTCCGCTGAACGCGGCTGCGACCCATCAGCTGATAAAAGTGCCAGTGTCGACGTGCCTCATCGGAAGTTAGCTTTCACGGAGGTTCTCCGGGAGAGCCCAATCAACATGTACTGGCTCTATGACCTTCCAACCTGGCTGTTTGGCACTCTTACCCTGGGCGTATTTGCGGCCTTCGGTTTGGCGGGCCTGTACGCCACTCGCGCCTGGGTGGCACGCCTCGACGATGGGGATCACATGTACAACCACATCGTCGGTTTCTACCTGGCGGGCGTGACCGTCCTCTATGGAGTCTGTGTTGGTCTGCTGGCGATCGGAGCCTGGGCGACCTACGACCAGGTGCAGGGAAAGATTGACCATGAGGCCACCGCTCTAGGCGCTCTTTACCGGGACGTCAATGCCTTCCCCGAACCTGCGCGCTCCGTGATGGAGAGTGATCTGCGCACCTATACTCGCGCGGTCATCGACGTGGGATGGCCGATGCAACGGCAGGGAATCGTTCCCAACAACGCCAGCTCGATCCTGAACGACTTTCAGGACCATTTCATGTCGTTCGAACCTCAAAACGAGAGACAGAACATCCTGGCCGCAGAAGCGTATCGAGCCTTCAATGACCTGACGGAGAGCCGAAGAGCCAGGCTCAACAGCGTTCAGAATGAAATGCCCGGCCCGTTGTGGGTGCTGGTCCTCGCCGGAGCTGTGATCTGCATTGCCATCAGCTGGTTTTTTCACACCGGAAGTTTCAGCATGCACCTCTGGATGACCCTCTTGTTTTCAAGCCTGCTGGGTCTGCTGATCTTTTTGATCGCAGTTCTGGACAATCCCTACAGAGGAAAGCTCGGCGTCTCTCCTGAACCGCTGGAGCGCGTCTACGACCAGATCATGTCGCCGCAAAAGTGACGCACCAAGGCGGTGATTTCACAGGTGTTTCGCTAAATACACACCCGAGCCTACGCGGAAGCGCTAAGGAAGATCGGCTTCACCATCGCTTCAATCCTGGCAGCCATTTCCTCAGCGGGAATGCGGTCGGGGGTCTGGTGCCACCGTCGCGCGGCGCCGAAGATGGCCCAGGCCGCCGTGGTTGCAAGCAGCTTTGGATCGGTGCCAGGTGCCGTCGCGTGTTTGTCGGCGCCTTCCTCAAACATGCCCTCCACGACCGGAATGATGGACCCCTCAAGCGGCATCTTGGCCAACTGGGCAGGGCAGCCCGCAGTCTCGGCGAGATAGTCACAGACCCCGAGCGCAATGGCTCGCAGCGCGTCATCGCAATCTGTGAAGGAGAGGCCGCGGCGAGCGATCAAGTCGCGGAAGCGAGCGGCTGTCATAGCCTGCAGCAGGGCGTTCTTGTCCGGATAGTGGAGATAAAAGGTGGCCCGGTTGAGCGTAGCCTCATCGGCGATCTCCTGGATGGAGATGTCGTCGAACTCCTTGCGGTTCAACAACCTAAGCAACGCCTCCATCAACATCTGACGGCTGCGGAGGACGCGCGGGTCCGTGTTTTCTGACGTGTTGCTGGGTTGGATTGCGACGGCCATTGTCTCTAAGCATAGCCCTCTACAGCAATAGATGCGTAAGCGACATCTGTCGACTTATCTGAATCGACAGTTGTCTATTACGCATCAATTGTCGCATAGGAGGTTTTTCGCCATGCCCACACTTCTCCACATCGACTCCAGCCCGCTCTATGGGCGATCCGTCTCGCGCCAGCTTACCGGCGCCTTTGTTACTGAATGGGAGTCTTCGCACCCTGATGGAACGGTCATCGACCGCGACCTTAACGCAACCCCGATCCCGCCCGTCACCGCCGAATGGGTAGGCGCCGCCTACACCCCGGAAGAGGCGCGCACTCCGCAACAGAAGGAACTGCTGGCGCTTTCGGACACCCTGTTCGCTGAACTGGAGCAGGCGGATGAGTACGTGTTCGGCGTGCCAATGCACAACTTCGGTGTGCCCTCGGTGCTGAAGCTCTGGATCGACCAGATCGCCCGCGCCGGCAAGGCCTTCGCCTACGTGGACGGAAAGCCGAAAGGACTGCTCACAGGCAAGAAAGCGACGTTCATCATCGCCACCGGCGGGATCTACGATCCGCAGACGCAGATGGCTTCTTTCAACTTTGTCGAGCCGTATCTGCGGTCGGTCTTTGGCTTCCTCGGCGTGACGGATGTGACGTTCCTCACCGCAGGCGGAACCGCGGCACTCAACCACGGTCAGGACCGCGATGCGTTTCTCGCTCCGCATCTTCAGGCCGTGCAATCGCACGCGCAGGCGATCTAAGGGAGACCACACATGAAGATCACTTCTGTCATTGCGCGCTATCTTCTGGGACTGATGTTTACGGTCTTTGGCCTGAACGGATTTCTCAACTTCATCCACCAGCCGCCGCCGACGAATCCGCTTGCGATACAGTTCTTTGTCGCCACCGGCGCGTCGCATTTTGCCGCGTTCTTCTTCGCCGCCCAGTTGATTGGCGGCCTGCTGTTGCTTTCGGGCTCGTTTGTGCCGCTCGCGCTCACGGTGCTTGCGGCGGAGCTGTACAACATCCTCGCGTTTCATCTGACGCTTGCGCCGGCAAGCATTGCTCCAGCACTGCTGGCCTCTGTGCTCTGGGTCCTGGTCTTTCTGCAATATCGCGCAAGCTTCAAGGATGTTCTCGCCGCAAAACCTGCGGCGCAGGAATAGTTCGCTTCGTGCCGGGGAGGCGCACTGCCTCCCCGCTGCGGAACATCTCCAGACTCGATACAGCGCTTTTGCGAGAACCGTTCGCCTACGCTCTGCGCCGATACCGCACGCTGAACTGGTACCCCGGATTCGGCGGGAACATCTCCGAGACCATCTTCAGCCGCGCCGCCAGCGCTGCCGGCGCCAGCAGCGGATACTCCCGCTCGCGCAGCTCCGAGTAGTCGAAGTCCAGCGCCAGCGACAGCAGATAGATCGCCACCGCATCCGAGAACGCCGACTCCACATACAGTCCGCGCTCTTTCTCGTCGACCGCCTGCGGCGCCTCGCTCGGCGGACCTGCCTCCTCCGTCGAAAACGGCCGTGCCTTCGCCGTGAAGCTCCGCCGTGACCGCGGCTCCTCCGGCTGCGCATTCGGGTCGCGCCCAAAGGCGAGATTGCGAGACTCCCACGCATCCATGCTGGTCTCGCCGCGAACGCCGTCCTGCGCCTGCTGCCACGCCAGCGCAGCGAAACTCTCCGGCACACCCGCCACGTCCACAAACGCGTGCGCCACGTTGATGAAAAACTCAAAGCTCAGCGCGAAGCGGTCGCTCATTAGGCGCGTTGAGATAAACACTCCGCGATGTCCGCTGCCCAGCTCCACATTCCTGTGGCAGATCGCCGACTCGCCCAGTTCATCGGTCCATGCGCGCGCCACCATCGCCTGCTCCGGAGACTGCGTCGTCTTCTTCGCAAAGCCTTCAGGCTCTTCCGGTTCAGCCGACTCTCGCAGGGCGAGCGGAACAAAGTAGTAGGTGTTCGCTCCCAGCGCCGCGCCAATCGCCGGCGGCACTGCCTCGAGCATGCGGTCCAGATCCAGATCCGGCACACCGGTCTCGCCAAACGTCGCAAAACGCATGCCGTTAGCCGACTGGCGCACCTCGACCTCGCGAGCCACCTGCGCCGCGCGCACCAGCTCTTCGAGTCGCGCCACCCCGCTCATCTGTACGCCCTGCAAGCCATCTGCCATCAGGTTTATTCTACTTGAGATGGATAGCCCCCACGATGTCGCCCGCGCCCGCAATGAAGGCGTTCTCTTTGGAATCCCGCTCGGCGATCTCGGCTGGTTTTCGTCGCTTCTGATGGGCCTCGCTACCGGTTTTGCCGCCTTCTTCCTGACCACCTTCGTCAGCATCATGGCGCTGCTCTTCTACCGCGTCGGCAGCGGCCACAACCCGGACTTCGCCATCGCCTACCGCGACATCGGCTTCCCCGTCGGCGTCCTCGTACTTGTCCTCGCGCTCGGCTACCTCAGCGTTCAATACGCCCGCCGCCTGCGCCGCCGCCACGCACAGCACAGCTAAAGCCGCACCTCCGTCGCCCTGTCATCTCAACCGGAGTCACGCGCAGCGAGACGCAGTGGAGAGACCCGCATTTAGTACTTTGCGGAGACTATTTCGTCTCGCGACGCGTACACTTCCACATCAAGTCCCCACAACTTCCACATCCTTTCCAGGAGTCATCGATGTCTGTGCGCTGTTCGTCTACTGTGGCCGCCCTTGCGGTCGTCCTGAGCCTCTGTTGTTCGGCACAAGCCCAAAAGAAGAAGGCCGCACCCTCCGAAGCCGCCGCTGAAAAGCCCACGCCCAGCTACTACGGTCCGCAGCCGGCTACCGAAGACATCGACCTCAACATGTACGCCCGCATCCGCGAAGAGGGCCTGCAGCACGGCAAAGTGATGCAGTTCGGCGACGCGCTCGCCAACGGCATCGGCCCACGCCTCACCGGCTCGCCCAACATGAAGAAGGCCAACGAGTGGACCCGCGACACTCTCACCGCCATCGGCCTCTCCAACGCGCACCTCGAGGACTGGGGCGACTTCGGCATGGGCTGGCAGCAGATCAACACCTGGGCGCGCATGGTCTCGCCCGACCCCGGGCCCCTCTGGCTCCAGGCCGCCCCCTGGTCTCTCGCAACCAGCGGCCCCGTCACCGGCCAGATCGCCTACATCCCGCTGCAGGAGGCCTCCGACCTCGACAAGTGGAAGGGCAAGCTCAAGGGCAGAATCGTTCTCCTCGGCGCCACGCGCCCTACGCCTGACATCACCGAGCCCCTCTTCCACCGCTACACCGACGAAGAGCTGAAAGAGATGGAGTCCGCCGAGCAGCCCACCGCTCGCCGCGCCGCCGCCGGCCCGCAGCAGACCATTCAGCAGCGCCTCGCCGAGCGCGCGCGCCTGCAACGCCTTCGCCAGCAGGCCCTCAAGATGTTCATGGAGGAGGGCGTCGTCGCCATCATCACTCCCACCCGCGACGGTGGCGACGGCGGCGGCACCGGCATCATCTTCGACGACAACGGCGCCAACCTCGCCCGCGACGCGCAGAAGCCCGAGAACGCCGTCAAGATTCCCAACGCCGTGATGATGATCGAGCACTACGACCGCCTCGCGCACCTCGCCGACGCCCACGTACCCGTCACGCTCGAGGTCAACATCGACACCAAGGTCACCGGCGACCACGAGCACGGCTTCGACACCGTCGCCGAGATCCCCGGCACCGATCCCAAACTCAAGGACCAGGTCGTCATGGTCGGCGGCCATCTCGACAGCTGGATCTCCGGCACCGGAGCCACCGACAACGGCGCCGGCTCCATCGTCGCCATGGAAGCCGTCCGCATCCTCAAGGCGCTCGACCTCCATCCGCGCCGCACGATCAGAATTGGCCTCTGGTCCGGTGAGGAGCAGGGTCTCTACGGCTCGCAAGGCTACGTGAAGGAACACTTCGGCACCTTCGCCGAGCCCGCGCATCCTGACACCAGCGGCCTGCCCGCCTTCATGCGCCGCGAGCGCGGCCCGCTCACCACCACCAAGGAGTGGGAGACGCTCGACGCGTACTACAACCTCGACAACGGCACCGGCAAGGTCCGCGGCGTCTACACGCAGCAGAACTTCCCCATCGGCCCGATCTTCGCGCAGTGGATCGCTCCCTTGAAGGACCTCGGCGTCACCACCATCAGCTACCGGGACACGGGCGGCACGGACCACCTCAGCTTCGACGCCGTTGGCCTGCCGGGCTTCCAGTTCATCCAGGACCCGCTGGACTACGAGACCCGCACCCACCACTCCGACATGGACACCTTCGACCGCCTGCACCAGGCCGACCTCGAACAGGCCGCCATCGTCGAAGCCATCTTCCTCTGGAACACCAGCCAGCGCGACGCGATGATGCCGCGCAAGCCGTTCCCGCACCCGGAGCACGAGCGCGAGCTCTCCGCCCCGATCCCCAACATCTACCCCAACGCTGAAGTGCCTCCGCCCGACAACGGCAAACCCGGCACACCTCAGCAGCACTAATCAACTCTCAAAACGAGCGAACGGCGGAGAGCAATCTCCGCCGTTCTTCTTTAACTCGCGACTCAAGAACTCACAGCTCAGAACTGAACCGATCGAACCGCACGTACTCCTCGCGCTCTCCCTCTACTTTTGCTTCGCGCCAATCAGCGTCACGCCACTCGCTGCAGCCTGCTCTTCCGCGTCGCCGTCGAAACCGTCTTTGCACTACGCTTTTTGATCCTCCGGGCACGTGTCTTCATATCCACGCCCATGGCCAAACCAGCAATCCAAATCTGGAACTGCATCCTCATCGCCGATCTCCCGTCCTTTGGGTCCTGCTCAGCCGTTCCCATCGGGAGTATCGAGGCAACTGCTTGAATTTGCACCTACAAGCTCTGCGCATTCGCATACATCTTGCGCGCCAGTCGTCTTGCGACATGACCGCGGCCAGATCTCAATGGCACGCCCCATTGTCCTGAAACTCACCGCTGGCGGCCATCTCGCCCAGGGCATGCGCGCACTTCACGATCTTCTGGTCCAGCGGATCGTTCTCCACGGAATCCACGGTGATGTAGCTCGCGTTTTTTCGGGCCGTCACGACCTGGTTGCTGAGCTGCTGCATATGGCCGAGCTCTTTAGTGAGCAACTGAAGGGCATCGCGATCAGAAGCGGTCGTGGCAGCAACAGATGCCAGGCGCAAGGTCTTGGCAGCTCTCGCCTGGTACGGATCGAGCACGGCCGGCAGGTCCGTCGCTCCGTAACCATTCCGGATGGCAACCAGGAGCGCACTCCGCCATTCCCTGATGTCGCTCATCGTCTCGATCCCGGAGTACAGAAAATCCCTCGACAATTTTCGACTTGCGGACGGGTTAGCCGCTTCGCCCGCGGCATGCGGTAGCGTCAAAGTGATTTCACTTCCCCGATAGTTAACCGAGCCATTCAGCAAATGTGCCAACGCATCGACGGCCACATACGACCGTCCGTTCAGGTGTGTAACAGGTGCCTGTCCGGAATGGCCCGATATGACAAGGGTCCCATCCTGCTGTTCAGCCAGTGCAAGGCCGAGTCCCACGATGGCCAGAAGCACCGCGAGCGCAAACATTTCACCGCGTGCGATTCCCCGCATGACTCTCCTCCTCAGACTGCCTCAACTCACCTCGCCACTACTCCCGCTCGCACTCCACCACCATGAACTCCGTCCACGTCTCCCCGTCTTCCGAGCCCTCACCCTTCCACGTGAAGTGCTGGTCCGACACATTCGTGTACGTCGCGCGCGTCATCGCATGCGCAACCATCGGCTCCTTGAACCGGTAGCTCACCGACGTTCCATCGAACTGCACGCCGCCCAGCTCCTCCGGCCCCAGGTCCGTCCACCTTCCTGAGAGCGCATCCAGCCACTTGATATTCCATCGCTTGTTCGACGCGTCGTACGCCCGCACATTCAACCCGAATGCAATCACCTCACCGCCGTCGCCGAACATCATGTACTCATCCGCGATCGCATGCCCGTTGAGGATCCACCGACCCTCCCACGCTGCCTCAAACTTCTGTTCGCCCGTCGGCAGCTTCAGCCTCGCCTCGCACCGGTAGCGCCCAATCAGAAACGCAAACCGTTCCAGTTCTGCCCGCGCATTGCCATTGCCACTCACGCGCACCTCCTCCGCATGGAACACAAGCCCAGGGCAGGGAACTACCCGCACCGCCGCGCGTACTGACTACAGAGGCTACGCCCGCCGCGTTCTCCTCCGGCGAAGAACATTCTCCTCCCGCCACGCGGCCCCTTGCAACGCATCAACTCCATGCCCGCGTCCGCCTCTTCGCGCGGCGTCAGGCTGACTACGCCTCAACATCGCGCTACGCTACACTCATCACCACCACCATCCTAGAGGCCTCCGCACCCTATGAGCACAGCGACGCCCCAGCTCGGCACCGGCTTCCGCGCCTGGTACAAGCGCCAGAGCCGCATCGGCCGCATCAGCTTCATCCTCACCGCGCTCATCGTCTTCATGGCGCTGCTCGGCCGCCTCTCCCACACCCTCCAGCTCGTCTTCATCGGCCCCACGATCCTCTGCATTCTCGTTCTCTCGCCGCTGCTCATCGTCCTGTTCTACCGCTGGGTCACGCGCCGCTTCCTCTGGAAGGTGCGCAACCGCCTCATCCTCACCTACGCGCTGATGAGCCTCGCGCCGGTCGTCCTCTGCCTCACGCTCTTCGCCATCGCCTTCTATCTCTTCGCCGGCCAGTTCGCCACCAACAGCGCCCTCACGCTTCTCGACCACGCGTCCACTGAACTCCGCGATGAGACCGACGGCCTCGCTCTGCTCTCTACCGCCAACGCCTCGCGCCGCAATGAAGCGGCGGCCGAGCCCATGCAGGCGAGCCCTCTACCCATCTCGCTCGCCGTTCTCAACGGTGATACGTTCCAACGGCCAAGAGCCGAGTCCCCGTCAAACAATCCCTTCGTCGGCCAGCCGCTTCCATCCTGGTTGCACCCCGGCTTCCACGGCGTCGTTGCCTTCAAGGACAATCTCTACCTCTGCGCCTTCGTCGCCATCCCGCAATCTACTCGCACGCTCTCTGTTCTCGGCACGCGCCCACTCGACAAGAAAACGCTCGCATCCACCGATGGCAATCTTGGCCGTGTCCTCGTGATTCCCGGCTGGATGGGAAAGGGCGGTGGCAAAGACAACGGCAATATCAACATCGAGAACGATGACAACGACACCAACATCACCATCGGCGGCCCCAAAGTTGACATTCCCAATCCCAGCGAAGCCGGCCAGGAGCACTTCCACACCATCGACTCCGGCGCACTTCCACCGCGTACCCATCTCTTCGACGCTCCGGTCGTCTTCAGCGCTCCCCTGAATGTCACCTCCTGGGGGACTGGCGATCGCGTGCGCTCCATCGTCGCAGTCTTCTCGCGGCCCTCCATCCTCTACGGTCTGCTCTTCTCCACCACCAACGGCCTCGGCACAGTCATTCGCATCGTCCTCGTCTCGATCGCCATCTTCTTCGCGCTGCTGGAGCTCTTCGCGCTGCTCATGGCCGCCGGCCTCAGCCGCACCATCACGCGCTCCGTCGCCGAGCTCTACCGCGGCACCCGCGAGATCGACGCCGGCCACCTCGAGCACCGCATCGTCATCAAGCGCCGCGATCAACTAGGCGCACTCGCGCAATCCTTCAACGGCATGACCGCCTCCATCGTCGATCTCCTCGCCCAGCAGCGCGAAAAAGAACGCCTGCTCTCCGAGCTCTCCATCGCGCGCGAGGTCCAGGCCAATCTCTTCCCGCACTCGCCCGTCGCTCTCCCGGGCTTCGAGATCCACGCCGTCTGCCAGCCCGCGCGCACCGTCTCCGGCGACTACTTCGACTTCATCGTCGGCCGCCACGGCAACGACCTCTGCCTCGCACTCGGCGACATCAGCGGCAAGGGCATCTCTGCCGCGCTGCTCATGGCCTCGCTGCACTCCGCCGTGCGCGCCTTCGGACTCAGCACAACCGATGGCCGCCCCAGCAACTCAGGACTGCCCTCACCAGCCACGCTGCTCGAGCTCCTCAACAAGCACATCTTCGCCAGCACGCCGCCCGAAAAGTACGCCACGCTCTTCCTCGCGTATTACGACGCGGCTACGCGTAAGCTCACCTACTCTAACGGAGGCCACCTCGCGCCCATGATTCTCTCCGCCGACGGCACCGTGAAACACCTCGACTGCGGTGGCCCTCCCGTCGGCCTCCTCAGCGGCACGAAGTACTGCGAGGACTCCATCGAGCTCAACTCCGGCGACCTGCTCATGGCTTTCTCCGACGGCCTCACCGAGCCGGAACAGGACGAAGAGCAGTTCGGCGAAGACCGCCTCTTCGACTACATCCGCCAACACAACTCCGAGCCGCTCCCCACCCTCGCCACCAACACCCTGCTCCGCCTTCAGGAATGGATCGGCAACCACGAGCAGCCCGACGACATGACGCTGCTCCTCGCCCGCCAGCTCTAGCAATCTCTCGAAGACACAACCGTTATCGTGAGCGCACTCGAAATGCCGTCATCCTGAGCGAAGCAGCTCGCGTCGCGAGCTGCGCAGTCGAAGGACCCCTGTATTTTTCGCTCAGATCGCCACCGACTCCCGCTTCTACTTCTTCGCTTCCACTTCCATATACAGAGCGGGCGCAACGCTGCACACATCCTCACTTGACGCACGCCACACGCTGCCGTCCGCGAACGTCGCGCTTACCAGGTGTACGCGTGTGATCGTCGCCGCAGGTCCCACCAGCAGCTCGGCATCCACCTGCCGCGCCGCCTCCTGCTGCAACACGAAAGTCTTCTTCGACTCCTTCGCGCTCTTGGAGTCCATGCCCGGTTCCACCGGCAACACTCGCGACCCAACCGGCAGGTAGCTCACGCTCAGTTCCAGCGCCTTCACCTTGTCCTTCACTCCATCGAACTCCACGTGCAAGCCCGGGCCCCTCGCCTTCTGCGCCTGCCCGTCGCGGTCTTTATCCTCCAGCGCCACCGTCCACATTGTGTATCCGCTCGTCGCCTGATGCTGGGCACGCAATGCGCCGGGGCATCCGCGCTCCACCACCACAAAGTGCGCACCCTGCGGAGCCTGCTGCGCCTGCACTCCCACTCCTGCAATCATTCCCAGAATCGCCACAGCACCAAAGCGCATAAGACCCTCCCGAGTTCCAACTCCGGCTCAGATCACCACCGGAGCGAAGTCTCCTTACCGTCCACCGCTATCACGTGCGCTGGTTCCACACTGCACGCGGCCTCGTTCGCCGCGTGCCACACGCTTCCGTCCGCAAACGTCGCGCTGACCAGATGCACACGCGTTATCGTTGCGGCCGGCCCCACCATCAGATCGCGTTCCACCCGTGTCTTATCGTTGGCCGTCAGCACAAAGCTCTTCTTCATCTCCTGTGCGTTTTTCCCGCCCGCTTTCGTCTCCACCGGCATCGACCGCAGTTCAACCGGGAGATAGCTCACGCTGAATTCCAACGACTGCGTCTGGTTCCGTGCACCCTCAAACACCACGTGCACGCCCATACTGCCCTGGCTTGGCCATTCATCCTTCTTCCTGTCCTTGTCTTCGAGCGCCATCGTCCACGCGGTCCTTTGTCCTCCGACCGCGTGCTGATCCGCCCGCATCGCCCCTGGACATCCTGACGCCGTGACCACAACTTTCGTCGTCGGCGTCACACCCGCACTCCCGGGCTGGGCCAACGCCATCGCCGCAATCATCGCTCCCGCAAGCGTACCGATCCGCATAGGACTCACCTCGCGACCGCGCCTCTATTCTCCTCCTCTCGCAATCGCCGCGTCCACAGGTTGCACACACGCCGCTCGGCTATCCTCTCCTCCATGCCCTCGCACTTCACGCCGGCTGGCATGACCTTCCTCCGCGGCCTCTCCCGCAACAACGATCGCAACTGGTTCAACGCGCGCAAACAAATCTACGAGCGCGAGCTCAAAGCTCCCATGCTCGCGCTCGTCGACGAAATCACTCACTCCATGGCCGGTTACGCGCCCGAGCACATGCGCCCCGCGCACAAGTCCATGATGCGGATTTATCGCGATATTCGCTTCTCTCCCGACAAGCGTCCCTACAAGACACATCTCTCCGCGTGGTGGTCGCGCCGCGGCATGGAGAAGACCTCCGGCGGCGGCTTCTACATGCAGATCGGCCCCAAGGACTGCTTCCTCGCCGCGGGCGTCTACATGCCCGAGCGCGATCAACTCCTCGCCCTTCGCCGCTGGCTGGCCGAGCATCATCGCGAGTACAACGCGCAGCTCAACAAACTCCTCAAGCCCCGCAGTTCGCGCACTCCCGCCATGCAGCCCATCGACCCCGACGCGCTCACCCGCGTCCCCAAAGGCTTCTGCTCCGAGCACCCCGCAGCCGATCTTCTCCGCTCGCGCAACTGGGGCGTGCGCTGCACACTGCCCACATCGCTCGCACTCGAGCCCGCACTCGCGCGCGAGATCATCACGCGCTTTCGTCTCATGGCTCCGCTCGTCGAAACCCTCAACAACGCCATCCTCTCCCGCCGAAAAACCATCATCCGAGCCTCTTCGACGCGTCCGTGCAAACGCCTTCCTCTAGCCCTTTCGCGTCATTTCGCCCCGCGTTTTCCGCCGAAAACCGCCCAATTCTGGGTACTTTCGGCTGAAAACCCTAAAAATACCTGTGGAAACGGGTGATTTGCCGTTGACAAAGCGCTCGGGAAGGGCGATGGTGAATCACGGCGCGGTTCTCCGCACCCGCATAAACACTGACGATTCGGTGCGGTGCAGAAAGCGGCACGGCGGGCCCCGATGGCCCTAAAAATTGTTTCAAAGGAGTTCCCTCAATGGCAAAAGGCATGACCAAGACACAGCTCGTCCGCGCGATGGCGGAGAAGCTCGAGCTCACCAACAAGCAGACCGCAACCTTCTTCGAGAGCCTCGCCGAGACAGCGGTGAAGGAAACCAAGAAGAACGGCGAGTTCACCATTCCCGGCCTCGGCAAGCTCGTCAAGGCAGAGCGCAAGGCCCGCATCGGCCGCAACCCCCAGACTGGCGAGGCCATCAAGATCAAGGCCAAGACCGTCGTCAAGTTCCGCGTCGCCAAGGCCGCGAAGGATTCGATCGCTCCTCCCAAGAAGTAATCGACGTTCCACTCACACAAAAGGCCGGAGCGCGAGCTTCGGCCTTCGTGTCGCTACTCGCACTCCTAGTGCCCCATGTGCATCCCCTTCGGCGGCTTCGGAATGAAGAACAGCACCGGGATCATGCACGCGCAGAAGATCGTCAGGTAGCGAATGATGTCGATGTACGCGAGCATCGCCGCCTGCCGGTGCATCTGCTGATAGATGAACGCCTGCGCCTGGTGAATCGCACCCAGCGACGCTCCGCCGAATGGACCTCCGGCCGTCCCATGGCCATTCCCTCGCTTGAACATTCCCGCAAGCGCCGTCACCTGCCGCGTGAACGCCGCGCTGCCCGGCAGCATGTTGCGCACCATCGAGGTCTCATGCGCGGCCGTGCGCCGTATCAGCATCGTCGCCATAAACGCTGTGCCCGACGACCCTCCAATGTTGCGCGCGAGATTCATCAACCCCGAAACATCGTTGCTCTCCGTCTGCTTCACGCCGATGTACGAAATCGTGTTGATCGGAATAAACAGGAACGCCAGCCCTGACGCCTGGAAACATCGCATGAACACCAGCTCGCCATAGCTGAGCCCGAGGTTCATCTTGCCCATGTACAGCAGCGCCATCGTCAGCATGAAGAAGCCGTAGCCAATCAGCTTGCGCGGGTCCACCTTCCCCACAAAAAAGCCTACGATCGGCATCATCGCCATCATCATGAAGCCCGCCGGAGACAGTACTTTCCCCGAGAGCTCCGCCGTATACCCCAGCAGCGTCTGCACAAACTGCGGAATCAGAATCGTCGTTCCGTACAGCGCAAATCCCAGCACAAACATCAGCGTGAAGCTGATCGCAAAACTTCGTCGCTTGAACAGCGTGAGATTCAGAATCGGCCGGTGCCCCACGCGAAGCTGCCTCAGCTCCCACCAGATCATCACCACAAACGCGACCACCATCGCGACCGCGAAGAACGTGATGATGTGCGAGGAGAACCAGTCATCCTCCTGGCCCTTGTCCAGAACAAACTCCAGTGCTCCGAACGTCAACGCCAGCAGCGAGAAGCCGATCAGGTCGAGCTTGATGCCGCCGCGCTGCGCCTCCTTCACCTGCTTCTCAATCCACGGCGGATCCTCAACGATCCTCGACGTCAGAAACAGCGAGAGCATGCACACCGGAATATTCAGAAAGAAGATCCAGCGCCAATTAAAGTTGTCCGTGATGTAACCGCCCAGCGTCGGCCCGATCGCCGGCGCGCACACCACCGCCAGCCCATACATCGCGAACGCCTGCCCGCGTTTATTCGGTGGAAACGTATCGGCAAGAATCGCCTGCTCGCTCGGCGCCAGTCCGCCTCCGCCGATGCCCTGCAGCACGCGGAAGAAGATCAGCAGCGGCAGCGTCGGCGCAAACCCGCACATCGCCGAGCTGATGCCGAACAGCAGCACGCAGATCATGTAGAACTTCTTGCGCCCGATGAACGTCGTCATGTACGCGCCGGCCGGCAGGATGATTGCGTTCGCCACCAGGTACGCCGTAATCACCCACGTCGCCTCGTTCTGCGTCGACCCCAACCCGCCTGCGATGTGCGGCAACGAGACGTTCGCAATGGAGCTGTCCAGCACCTCCATGAACGTCGCCAGCGTCACCGTCAGCGCAACGATCCACGGATTCACACGCGGACGCCACGCGACGTGCGGCGTCATCGACTGCGAAACACTCTCGACCTCGGCTACACTCGCGGCTGCCATTCGATCTGTTTTGGATACTACGGGTCGCGACGCAGATTCAGAAAATCTGTCCCGCCGCTTCCGCAGAGACGCGCCGCCGGCTTAACACAGGTGTACGATCATGTTGTCCGAGCGTGGCCGCAGACCGCGTGCGATCCGGCTCGCGCCCGTCTGCAAAGTGAGGTGGTATGTTCCGCTTTGCCACTCATACAAGCACATCCGCCGGAAGAACCCCGAGTGTCGCAGCGCCGAAGGTAGCGGTCCGGAGCCCTGCTCTCGCAGTCCCAGTCAGACGGCCGCCTTCTGTACGCGAACTCATTCCGTCGGCTGGCTCTCCCCTGGAGGAACGTCTCCGCGGCCCAGCGGAGAAGCATCTCCGGTTCGACTTCCGCAGTGTGCGCGTGCACACCGGAGCGGACGCAGACCGCATGACGCGCGGTGTCGACGCACGGGCCTACACGTTGGGCAACCACATCGTGTTTCGCTCAGGAGAGTTCGCCAGCACCGAGGAAGGGCGGCGCACGCTGCATCATGAGTTGGCGCATGTGGCCCAGCAGAGGGGCCAGCTCGCGGGTTCGCCGAGTGATGTCCCGGCCATCGGCCACCTTGGCGATGCTTCCGAGCGCGAAGCAGACGAAATCGCAGAAACGTTCGTGAGTGGGACCGGCCTTGAAGAAACGCGAAGCGCGGTCACGCACAGTGCAGACCCGCGCCCCGTCCTTCGCCGCCGGCCCGCGGGCGGAAACACCTTCGGCAACTGGGACGTAGAGACCGTGCCGATGCACGCTCCAGCAGCAGGCGGCGACTACAACTACCGCATCCGGATCATGTTTCAGCCCAATGCGGCGAACGTCGACTCCCCGGAGATCGCCTTCGTTCAGGCCGTCAACATAACAGATACGGGGACCCATGCGGGGCAGTTGCCTGCGGGCTTGGCTCAGCGTCAGTCGGCTGCCGGCTGGAGCGTTGACAGTGTGACTAAGCGCGGCTGGGTGGGATATGACGACGCCAACAATCCCTACGCGGTGCCAAGGCCGGGAGGACTTCCAGCTGCCATGATCGTGGAGCCGGGCAGCTCTCCCACACCGCTGCGCAACGCCGTTACCCGCGACTGGCCGGGGTGGAACGTGCCCAACCTCAGTTGGGCCTTCGACACGGCGGCCATCGCCCGGCGCGGAGCGGACGCAGGCACGGTCTATGGCGCTGTAACGTGGGGTTTTGTCGTCGATGGCGTCAACCACCTCAATCCGCTGCCGATTGGTTTCCATGATGCGCCCGGGCCCGCGTGGCGCGGAGCAACCGATGCATGGAACCGGCAGGCGAGGGGCCCCGCGGCAAATCGCGCCGCACCCGACCAGCAGCCGCTGCCGGCATTCACGTTTCCAGCTCCACCGGAACCTGCGGCGCCGTGATCGCAGAATTGATTGCCGACTCGACTCAGCAGCGAACCCTGATGGAGTCGCAGGCACTCGCGCGTGCGCTCCTCTCCCCGGACGAACGTCGCGAAGCAGACAAATACATTCGCACGCATCAGGACTTCACCTCCTATCACCTCTTGTTCGCGCTGAAGCAGAGTGACCAGCCTGCCTACGATGCTCTTCCAGCTGCGACCCGTGCTAGCATCCTTTGCTCTGCGCTCTCTCAACTTCACTACCTGAACGACTGGGGCCATCTCACTGTCTCCCCAAAAGACGGACCGCCGATGATTGCCCTAGTAGAAACGAAGGAAGCCGCTCTGCCATGTCTCATCCCTCTGCTGGAGGACCGGCGACCCGCGCCCTTCTTCGGGAGCGCGGACGCTACCGTGGCCGCGCAGTACCGCCGGTCTGATTTCGCCTGCCACGCCGTCATGCTCATCCGCGGGGAAACCCCGGCGTTCGCCACCGACCCGAAGGTCCGTGACCAGGACATTGCGCGGGTAGCAGCAAGCCTTAGATAACCAAGCCTTAGATAAGTTAGATAAACAAGCCGGATCGATCGGGTTCCGCAGGTCCGCGCAACGCACGAAGTCCGAGTCTCACTCAAGGTGCTACGCTTAATCTTTGCTGCACGCCCCGCAGATGCTGCAGGGGGGCTGCCGTCTAAATGACTAGATATGAACGCTGACCTCGAACATCTCGTTGTCCTCCAGGCGCAGGACCTCGAGCTCCAGCGCCTCCGCCAGGATCAGGCCGAAGCTCCCCGCCGCGTCACCGCCGCCGAAGCCGTCTTCAAATCCGCCGAGCAGGGGCTTGCCCGCGTCCGCCAGGATCTCGCCGCTGAAGAAAAACTCCGCCGCAGCCAGGAGCTCGACGCCGACGCACACCGCGGCAAGATCACGCGCCTGCGCAAACAGATGGACTCCGCCACCAGCGCCGCGCAGATCACCGCGCTCGAGCATGAGATCAGCTTCGCCGGGTCCGCGATCCGCAAGCTCGAAGACGAAGAGCTCGCCTCGCTCGAGCGCACCGAGGCCCTTGAGTCCGCCGAGAAATCTGCCGCTGCCTCCGTCGACTCCAATCGCTCCGCACTCGAAGCCGAGCGCATCCGCGCCGCCGCCACCGCCGAACGCGCCCGCACCGGCATCGCAGCCGTCGAAGCCGAGCGCATTGCTCTTCGTGCACAAATCGGTGAAGGTCCGCTCGCCAACTACGACCGCGTCGCAAAGGCCAAAGGCAGCGGCCTCTCCGAAGCCATCGACCACAAGTGCTCCGCCTGCCAGATGATGGTCCGCCCGCAGCGCTGGAACGACCTCACCGGCCGCGAACACGAAGACCAGATCTTCACCTGCGAAACCTGCGGCCGCATCCTCTTCTGGGATCCCCGCCGCGACACACCGCAATCATGGCAGGCAGGCGAGCGTCTCGCCTCCGCGCAATCCCCAAACCGTTGAGCCTCGATCATGACTCCACTGCAACACAACGGGTCCGGTAATGAACGTCGCATCATCTGCGTCGACATGGACGAGGTCATCGCCGACGCGCTCGGCGAGCATCTGCTCCGCTACAACCGCGATTTCTCCGAGCGCCTCACCCGCGCCGACCTCCACGGTCAGTGGCTCTGGGACTTCGTCCCGCCCGAGCGTCAGCAGGCCCTCTTCGACTACATGATGTCCGAGGACTTCTTCGCCGTGCTCCGCGTCCTGCCGCACGCGCAGCGCGTTCTGCAGCGCCTGCAGCAGCACTACGAGATCTACATCGCCACCGCCGCCATGGAAGTCCCCTCCAGCTTCAACGCCAAGTTCCACTGGCTCAAGCAGCACTTCCCGTTCATCCCCGCATCGCACATCGTCTTCTGCGGCAACAAGAGCATCCTCAACGGCGACTACCTCATCGACGACAACCCGCGCCAGCTTCGCCTCTTCCGCGGCGAAGGCATCCTCTTCCACTCGCCCGCCAACGTCAACGTCACCGGCTTCCGCCGCGTGCATGACTGGCTGGAGATCGAGCAGCTCTTCCTTCCTGTAAACGCCGTCTAGTGGACTCGTTCGGGAATTAGCCCCTTGCGCCGCGCGTCCCTCGCTCGCTTCTTCGCCTCGCCGTTCGCACTCTGCGACTGCGGCGCCATCCGCGCCGGCTGGTTCGCGCGCATCGGCTCCGGGATCGTGAGAATCAGCGCCGTGCACGGCTCGTCTCCCATCCGTTCGTAGCTGTGCTTCGCCGAAGGATCGAAGTACACCGCGTCGCCGCGCTCCAGCACTTCGGTGCGGCCCTCATGCATCAGCCGCAGATGTCCGCTCAGCATGTACAGGAACTCCGCGCCTGCATGCTGATGCGCCGCCGGCACGCGCCGCCCGTTGCCCGGCAGAAACTCCGCCACATACGGCGTGATCATCTGCTCCGTCGGCACCTGTCCCAGGCTCTCGAAGAAGTAGTCCGGATCCGTCGCGCCCGTCTGCGGCAGCTTCTGCCGCTCCGCAGCCCGCTGGATCCGGAACAACTCCGGCCTCTCCGGCTCGAAAAAATAGCTCAGGTCTCGCGAGAAGACCATCGCAATGCGCGCGAGGTTCCTGAGCGTCGGTACCACCCGGCCCGTCTCCAACTGCGACAAAAAGCTTGCGGAGAGCCCCGTATACCGCCCCAGCTCCACCAGGCCCATATGCTTGCGCTGGCGCAGAAACTTGATTCGCTCCCCGATGCGCTTGCCTTCGATCACCGCCTCGGCCGCCTCCGGAGGAACCCCGCCCTCCGCTGCGGCGCCGTCCGGCCGTTCCTGGCAAACCCACTGCTCCGCTCGGCTCCGCGTCCTGGGTTCGCTTATGCGGCGGTCTGGTCTCCAACATGCGCATCGCCTGCGGTGAGAGTTCGATTCGACCGTTGAGCGGTCCCGGGATCGAGGACGGTCCGGGCTGCCCTGCAGTAGCTGACAAGACGGGCTCGAGGCGCCGCTGGCCATCGAGGGGGTTTGATGATTCCATGAGAACTGGCCTCGGAGAGTGGTTCGCGTACGGCACAGCCCGTACCCACCAGGCCTGCCTCTCAGACGGATGTTTCTATCCCACGAAAAGGATGTCTCGCTCCGACCCTGAATCGGCAGCCGATGTGCTCAGCCAATAACCCGCCAAAGACAAGACCCTCGCACGCGCCTTTCAGCCCGCCGAGGGTTCATGTAGCCCGATTTGTGACCGGCCGGGCTCGACCCGGCTCGTCCTGCTCTCCCCGGCCACAGACCTTACGCTAGCAGCCGCACCGCCGGGCCTACCGTCTGCCAGGCGACATAAATCTAAGAAATCAAAGAAAAGAGGCGGCCAGATTCGACCGCCTCTTTTCATCCCTCACGCATTACCGCCGTCCATGACCTCCGCCACCGCCATGGAAGCCGCCACCGTGGTATCCATACCCGCCGTGATACCCGCCGTAGTAGCTGAACCCGAGCCCCACCCCGAACGGAGAGAACCCATAGCCGTACGGGTAGTACGGATAGCCCCACGCCGGGTAGCCATAGGCGTAGTACGGATAGCCGCCGTAGAAGCCGTCGCCATACGGCCCATAGCCGTACCCATACGCCGGCGCCACGCCACCACCGCCCTCGCGCCGCGGACCCTCCGGCCCCGGCAGCAGGTCCACGCTCGCCTCATACGGAACGAACTCGTGCGGCCGCACATTCGTCCCGCTGAAAACCACCTTGTTGTACTCCTTCACCTTCAGCGGCTTCGCATCCGGGGCAGCATCCTGCGGAAACGCCAGCGCCTCACCCTTCAGCACGCGCGCCGTGTCTGTCTCCGCGTTGAACGTGTACAGTCCGTTCTTCAGCAGCTGCGTCTGCCCGCCCGGCAGGTCCACAAGAATCACCTTGTCCTTGCCCGGATCGTGCACGTTGATCTTCGCCACGCCGCGCTCCACGCGCAGTTCCAGCTTCTCCTGGTCAGAGCTCACTTGCTCCACGCTGCTCTGCGGAGCCACGCGCAGCATCACGCCGGCAATCGGCTCCGTCGTCGTGCTGACACCCGAAGCTACAGCTTCATTCGTCGCCGGTTCCGCCATCGGGCCGCCCGGATAGTTGTTCTGGTTTGGATAGGCGCGCTCAACAGGAGCCGCCTCCGTCTGCATGGAATTCGAATTTGCTGGGCCCGACTGACCTACGGTCTGCGCAGCACAAACTGCGCTCACCGCTGACAGAGTGGCCGCAGCAAGAATGAGTCGCTTCTGCTTCGGCATCGTCATATACCTCAATGGAGATCAACACATCTCCTGCTTTTATTAGATGGGGCGCCTATCAAAAAGTTCCGGTCACGAATCTTCTCGCTCTCCACTCTCGTCTCTGTCGCACAAGCGACCTTCTGCTTACATTTGCGGGACAAGCCGTGAATCCAACCATGACAGGATGAATACTGTGACCGAGGCCTATCTCAATCGGATCGCCACCGCCGTCCCTGACCACGACGTGCACCGCCCCTTCGTGGACTTCGCCGACAGTCTGCTCGCCGAGTCGCCCGACCCGCGCATGCGTTCGCTCTTCAACCGGATGTCGTCGCGCTCCGGCATCGAGCACCGCTACTCCATCATGTCGCCGCACGTCGGCACCAGGTCCGCCTCTCCGGAGTTCTGGCTCAATGCGCACGAGGTCTACGTGCGCGGCAGCTTCCCCGACACCTCACGCCGCATGGAGATCTTCGAGCGCTTCGCTCCCGTCCTCGCCCAGCGCACCCTCGACAATCTCAACGTCACGCCCTCCGAGCGCCGCTCCATCACCCACGTCCTCGTCACCACCTGCACCGGCCTCTACGCTCCCGGCCTCGACTTCGACATCGTCGACCACCTCGGCCTCTGCACCTCCGTCGAGCGCACGATGATCGGCTTCATGGGCTGCTACGCCGCCATCAACGGCCTCAAAACCGCGCGTCACATCATCCGCTCCGAGCCCTCCAGCCGCGTGCTCATGGTTAACCTCGAACTCTGCTCGCTGCACCTGCAGGAGTCCCACGACCTCGAGCAGGTCCTCAGCTTCCTCCTCTTCGCCGACGGCTGCGCCGCCAGCATCCTCTCCGCTGAACCCGTCGGCCTCGCGCTCGACAGCTTCCGCGCCGTCCTCATCCCCGACACCCGCGACCTCATCACCTGGAAGATCCGCGGCCTCGGCTTCGACATGCTTCTCTCCGGCCAGGTGCCCACTGCGATCGGCAAAGGTCTCGACGGCCTCGGTGAAGACATCATCGGCCCCTATACAACCGACGACATCTCCCTCTGGGGCGTTCACCCCGGCGGCCGCACCATCCTCGACGCCGTCGAGCGCGGCCTCGCTCTACCGCCCGACGCCCTCGCCGCCTCGCGCAACGTCCTCGAGCGCTTCGGCAACATGAGCTCTGCAACCGTCATGTTCGTTCTTGATGAGCTCATGCGCAGCGCCCAGCCCGGCGAGCGCGGTTGCGCCATGAGCTTTGGACCCGGCCTCACCGCTGAGACAATGCTCTTTCATGCAGCCTGAGCTCACCACCTCCGTCCCTCTCTCTCCGCTCACATACGCGCGCCGTGCCGAACCTGCAGAGCTCCCCGAGCTCATGGACCAGCCCTGCTCCTATGAGGACTTCCGCGGTTGCCTCCGCGACCTTGCCGAGGTCAACCGCGTCTCCCGCGCCTACAAACTCACGCTCGCCTTCCTCGACCGCATCACGGAACACCGCAACACAACGGAACCCCTCCGCATCCTCGACATCGGTTCGGGCGGCGGCGATACCCTCCGCGCCGTCGCCCGTTGGGCTTCCGATCGCAACATCCCCGTCGAGCTCACCGGCATCGACCTCAACCCGCACTCCACCCGCGCCGCGCAGGAGTTCAGCGATAGAAATTCAAGAGATCCAAAAGATCAATTAGCCCCTCTCACTGCCGACATCAACTTCCTCACCGCCGACGTCTTCTCCTACTCGCCTAACCCCGAGCCCGACATCGTCCTCAGCGCGCTCTTCACCCACCACCTCACCTCGCCCGAGATCGTCCGCTTCCTCGCCTGGATGGAGCAGCACGCTCGCCTCGGCTGGTACATCAACGACCTGCACCGCAGCCGCCGCGCCGCCTTCTGGTTCCGCTTCCTTCCCATCCTCTTCGGCTGGCATCGCTTCATCGCGAACGACGGCCCTGTCTCTCTCCGCCGCGCCTTCGTCCCCGAAGACTGGCAGCGCATGCTCGCGCAGGCCAACATCTCTACGGCATCCATCGAGCAACACCCGATGAACCGCCTCTGCGTCGCTCGCATACGATGAGCTCCTCCTTCAATTTCGACGCGATCATCCTCGGCGGAGGCCCCGCCGGTTCTGCCGCCGCCATCGAGCTCGCCCTCGCCGGCCGCCGCGTCGCCCTCCTCGAGCGCTCTCTCGCCGCTCACGACAAAGTCTGCGGCGACTTCCTCTCCACCGAAGCCCTCACCAGCCTCAACACCCTCGGCCTCAACCTCTCCGCGCTCGGCGCCGTCCCCATTCACAACGTCCGCCTCGCCGGTTCGCTCGGCATCTCCTCCACAACCCTGCCCTTCGCAGCGCAGTCCCTCACGCGCCGCGCGCTCGACGAAGCTCTCCTCCAGCGCGCCGCCGACGCCCACGCACTCGTCCTTCGCGGCCACGCGGCCGAATCCCTGCATCGCACCGGCAACCTCTGGCGCATCTCCATCACCGGCCCCAACAACTCCTTCGCCCTCACCGCGCCGCACATCGTCCTCGCCACCGGCAAGCACGACCTCCGCGGCCTCCCGCGCCCTCTTCTCGGCACGCACGCCGATCTCGTCGGCCTCAAGATGTACCTCCGCCTCGCGCCCGCGCAGCTCGCCGAACTCCGCGACACCATCGAGCTCTTCCTGATCCCCGGCGGCTACGGCGGCCTCTCCCTCGTTGAAAAGCTTTCCGACGATCCCGCAGAGACGAACGCCGCCAACCTCTGCTTCGTCATCCAGCGCGATCTCCTCCGCGACGCCGGCCGTGGCTGGGACGCACTCGCCGCGCTCCTCACGCAAACTCCTCACCTCCGCACGCGTCTCGCCGGCGCCGAGCCGCTCCTCCCGCGCCCGCTCGCCATCAGCCCCATTCCCTACGGCCTTCTCCGCCGTCACGCCATCGCCGAAAACCTCTGGGCCATCGGCGATCAGGCCGCCGTCATCCCCTCCTTCACCGGCGACGGCCTCGCCCTCGCGCTTCACAGCGGACGCTTCGCCGCGCATACCCTCCTCGCCGGCCAAACCGCGCACCACTTCCACGCCGAGCTCCACAAGCAGCTCCGCCACCAGCTCTCGCTCGCCACCGTCCTCTCCCGAGCCCTCGTCGCGCAGCCTCAGCGCACCGCACTTGAGCTCACCGCACGCGTCTTCCCCTCGACCCTCCGCGCCGTCGCCTCACACACCCGGCCTCCCGAACGAGTACCTCGTCACCCGGTTACCCAAAAACAGTTGCGCCCCCGCTTGACACGCGTATCCTGTTGCGGATGGCAACGCAAAAAGCCACGAAGTCCCCTGCGCGCAAAGCCACACCCGCGCCCGCGCGCAGGCGCACTCCGGCATCAACGCGCAACGGCTCACACTCAGCCCCACGCGGTGCCGCCTATCTGCCTCAGCGCGGAGCTTCGTATTTACCGAAAGTCGACGAGTACATCGCCTCCACCTCCGCCTTCGCGCAGCCCATCCTCAGCCACATCCGCGAGCTCGTTCACAAAGCCCTTCCCGATGTCGAAGAGGACATCAAGTGGTCGATGCCGTTCTTCATCTACCGCGGTCTCATGCTCGGCAACATGGCCGGCTTCAAGCAGCACTGCAGCTTCGGCCTCTGGGGCAAGGAAGCCGCCGCCGACCTCCGCGCCGACGGCCTCTACGACCGCAAGGCCATGGGCGTCCTCGGCAAGCTCACCTCCGTCAAAGACCTGCCCTCCGACCGCGAGTTCATCAAGTACCTCCGCGCCGCCGCCGCCGAGATCGCCACCGGCGCCCGCACAAAGAATTACTCACGGCCCAAGCCCTCCGCCCCCAAACCGCCACCCGAGGTCCCCGCCTCCCTCGCCGCCGCCCTCAAAAAGAACAAGGCCGCCGCCACGCACTTCGCCGCCATGCCACCTGGCTGTCAGCGCGAGTACTGCGAGTGGATCGCCGAGGCCAAACGCGACGAGACACGTGACAAACGTGTCGCCACTGCCGTCGAATGGATCGCCGAAGGCAAGCGCCGCAACTGGAAGTACGAAGCCTGTTAGTTAAACCAACCTGGCCACCACCCCTCCGAGCTTCACCTCTTTCACATGCTGAAACCAGCCGAATGATCTCTCGCAAACCTGCTCCCAAGTCCGTCCGCGCGCCTCGCGCACGCTCCACGCAGCCCGCCGAGCCCTCGCGCCCCGCCGCACCCGCGCTCCCCTTCGAGCCCGAGCTCTTCCGCCGCGAGCTCCTCTCCTGGTACCACAAGCACGCTCGCGACCTCCCCTGGCGCGGCATCCGCAACCCCTACGCCACCTGGCTCTCTGAGATCATGCTCCAGCAGACGCGCGTCGCCGCTGTCGTCGAGCGCTACACCGAGTTCCTCCGCCGCTTCCCATCCCTCGAAGCTCTCGCCGAAGCCAAAGAGGAAGACGTGCTCGCGCTCTGGTCCGGCCTCGGCTACTACCGCCGCGCGCATCTCCTCCACCGCGCCGCGCAGTTCGTTCAGCGCGAGCTCCATGGCAAGCTCCCGCGCACTGCCCACGACCTCCGCACGCTCCCCGGCGTCGGCGAGTACACCGCAGCCGCCATCGCCTCCATCGCCTTCGGCGAACCCGTCGCCGTCCTCGACGGCAACGTCGAGCGCGTCCTCCTCCGCGTCCTCGGCCTCGCCGAAGACCGCTCCGCCAAGGCCCGCACCCGCCTCACCCGCGCCGCCCAGGCCCTCGTCCCGCCGCCCGCCAAACGCAAAGAACGCTCCAACCCTCCCGGCGACCACAACCAGGCCATGATGGAGCTCGGCGCCACCCTCTGCCTCCCGCGCCAGCCCCTCTGCCTCGAGTGCCCCGTCATGAATCTCTGCCGCACCCGCGGCGAGCACGCCACCGCCGCCCGCGACAAGCCGCAGAGCCGCATCGTCGCCCACCTTCTCACCCTCCGCAAACGCGGCACCGCCACCGAGGTCCTGCTCCTCCGCCGCCCACCCGACGCCGCACTCATGCCCAAGATGCTCGAGCTCCCACCGCTCCCGCTCGAAGCCGTCGAAGGCCGCGAGCCCGTCCTCCGCCTCCGCCATGCCATCACCAACACCAACTACTACGTCCAGATCTTCGCCGAGTCAGCACCCGGCGTCGCTCCGCTCGAACTCCACATCGCCGGCGAAGACGAGACGGAAGATCCCATCGAATCCTCGATCTCGTGCCCGACGCACGCCACCCCGCAAACGACAAAATCATCTCCATCGCTCCCTCTGCCCGCTCGTCCACGAACGGCGCCCGCTTCTACGACGACGAACTCTTCACCCCGGACGATACCGACATCCCCGGCCTCGACGCCGACCCTCGTCTCACCGCTCCCGAAGGCGCCCTGCTTACGCAGGTTCCTGCCGCCGAGTCCGACCTCGAGTGGATCCCCACAACCCGCCTCCCCTTTCTTCCTCTCACCGGCCTCTCCCGCAAGGTCCTCCAGCGCCTCGGCGTCATGACCCTCCCCCGCGTCCAGCTCAGCTGAGACATCACGGCGCACTGACTCTCACCGCGTCCCATCCTCAGCCGGCGTCCTTGCGTCACCCTCAGCAGCGCCGCCCTCCGTCTGCATCGCTGCTCTCTCTGACCGGTACGCCTCAACGCAGGCGCTGCGTGAATCAAAGATTCGGCACCTCCCGATCAGATCGGCGAAGCCCATCCGCTCCAGGGCACGCTGAGGACGCGTCTCCACCAGGATCAGGGCAAGAACCACGCCCGCCCGCTCCAGGTACTGCTGAAAGTCCACAATCGCCCTGCCGCCTGAATAGTCCACCTCGGTGATGGCTCTGGCATCAATCACAAACCAGCGCACCGGGCCGGAAGCCTCATCCACCAGCCTTCTTGTCATCCCCGTAAAGTACGCCGCATTGGCATAAAACAGGCCCGCACCAAACCAGAACATCACCATTCCCGGTTCGACGAACTTCCCCGGCTCAGCCTCGTCGAGCTCCCATTCGTCTTTCTCGCCACGCACCACAACGCCGGAATGAGGCCGATAACTCTGGCGCACGTGCATGAGCAGCGACAGAATCACAGCCAGCAGAAGCCCACGCTCTACCCCGAAAGCCACAACCGTCGCCGTCGTGATGAGCGCCAGCGCAAACTCCCTGGGGTTCCAGCGCAGAATGTCCCTCAATCCCGGAACGTCGATCAGTTTCACGCCAATCACAAACACGATCGCCGCCAGCACCGCCTCGGGGAGAAAGCCAAGCGGCTTGGTCAGGAAAAGAAGCACCACCAGAACAGCCATCGCTGCGGTGAGATTTGCCCACTGGCTCTTTCCTCCCGCGCCGTCCACGATCGCCGTCTTCGTCGGGCTGCCGTTCACCACAAACGTCCCGCTGCAACCCGCGGCAACATTGGCGAGAGACAGCCCTACCAGGTCCTTATCTTCGCTGAAGCTCTCGCCGTATTTCACCGCGTAGGCTCTCGACGTAGCCGCGCTCTGCGCAAGGATCACGATGAAGCACGAGAACGAAACAGACATGATCAGCGACAGATCATGAACTCCGAATCGCGGCAGCCCTATATGCGGTAGCCCGCCCGGCACAAATCCGATCGTGTGCACTCCACGCTGCCCCCAGTGCAGCAGAGCGCTGGCCGCGATCATCCCAATCACCGCCAGCAGACCTCCGGGAACGCGCGGAGCAAAGCGGTCGCACGCGAAGATGACCGCTAAGACGCCCAGGGAAATAAACAGGTTCGGCAGATACGTCTTGTCCAGATGCCGAACGACGAAGATCAGCTGGCCTGCGAATCCCCGGCCACCCGTCTCGATACCCAGCATCGCGTGAATCTCTGATGCCGCCACCTGTATGCCGACTCCGGTCAGAAATCCGACGAGGACAGTTCTCGAAAGAAAATCCGCCAGGAATCCCAGCCGCAGAATCCTTGCCAAGGCAAGAAACACACCGGAAGCCAGCGCCACAAGACACGTGAGTTCCACATAGCCCGGAGCGCTCGGCATGATCGCGCGACCCGCCAGAAAGGCAGCCACCATCGCTGCTGTCGCCGAATCCGCGCTGACCACCAGGTGACGCGACGAACCGAAGATCGCAAACACGATTACCGGCAAAAACAGCGTGTACAGCCCGGTAATCACCGGCGTTCCAATGATCTTGGCGTAACCCATCACCTCCGGGATTCCGAGCGCGGCCAGAGTGATCCCGGCCACTACATCCGGCCCCAGCTTTGAAAAGTCCGCCGGGAAGAGCCCCTGCGGCAGCGGAATGTGCAGCCGCCGCTTGGTTTCCGTTTGCGTGTTGGCTACGTGAGGTGTCATGCCATTCGGAATCAATTCCCGCTCGCAGTGAGACAGACGCCGTGCGAACGCGTAATTGTAGGGCGCTCCCGCACCCATGGGAACTAGCATTCTCTGAAACTGATCACGCCGTCATCCTGAGCGAACCGTCACCGCAATGACCTGAATCGGACCACCATCATCCTGAGCCAAGCGTCACCGCAATGACCTGCATCGGACCGCCATCATCCTGAGCCAAGCGTCACCGCAATGACCTGAATCGAACCGCCGTCATCCTGAGCGAAGCGCGCAGCGCGAAGTCGAAGGATCCCTGTATTTCGTCGTTGCAGTTGCAGTTGGTTTTGTCTTCGCCTTTCTTTCTGTCATTCCCGAAGGGAATCCGCTTTTGCCCCCGCCTTGGCTTCCATGTACCCCGAGCCCTTAGCCTCGGGTCTCTCTGCCAGAAAAGAAAAAGAGCGGCTTCAGCCCCTGGGGTATGCTCTCCTTCGACATGCCTCGCATACTTTTCCTGTTCCCGCTCCTCATCGCGAGCGCCGCGAACATCCGCGCCCAGTGGCAACTCCACGACGCCCACACCACCGCCGACCTCCGCGGCATCCAGAACATCGGCCACGGCGTCGCCTGGGCCTCCGGCTCCGACGGCACCATCCTCCGCACCGAAGACGCCGGCATCGTCTGGCAACTCTGCGCCAAACCCCCCAACGGTGAGCACCTCGACTTCCGCGCCATCCAGGCCTTCGACAACAACACCGCCATCATCATGTCGATCGGTAAAGGCGACCAGTCGCGCCTCTACAAAACCACTGACGGCTGCCAGACCTGGACGCTTCTCTTCACCAACCCCGACCCCGACGGCTTCTTCGATGCGCTCAGGTTTCGCACTCGCGAATCAGGTTGGCTCCTCGGCGATCCCGTCGACGGACGCTTCGTCGTGATGGGAACACTTGATGGCGGCCTCCACTGGACACGCTCCAAAACCGACACACTCGACGCCCCCGATCAGGCAGGTGTCTTCGCCGCCAGCAACTCCTCCATGATCGTCCCCAACGTTCCCTCCTTCGTGACAGGAGGTCCGGGCGGCGCGTTCTTCTACGAGGGCGACACCGTCTGCACATCGCTCACGGCAAAGAACACCCGCACCGGCTGCATCAGCGACTTCACCAGATTCGATCCCACCCCGATTCCGCTCATCGGAAACTCTGCATCGGCCGGTGGCTTCTCCGTGGCGCAGTTACACGACAACATTCTCGTCGCAGTCGGCGGCGACTACGCAAAGCCTTCCGAGCGCAAGGGAACCGCAGCGTATTTCGACGACTACTTCGGCTTCTGGTCTGCCGCTAAAACACTTCCCGGTGGCTTCCGCTCCGCCGTCGCCTACGACACCGCCACCAAAACCTGGATCACCGTCGGCCCCAACGGCACCGACATCTCAACCGACGACGGCCGCAACTGGCGCCCCCTCAAACCCAACCCCAGATTCAAAGACCCTCCCGACGCCGACCAGCACTGGAACGCCCTCTCCCTCCCCTACGCCGTCGGCCCCCACGGACGCATCGCCACCCTCCGCCCAACAGCCCTCCAGCCATCGAAGTGAATCGCGACGGGGCGGACTTACGGCGCTGACAGAAAGCGCACAATCTCTCGCATGATGCGGGCACCCTGGTCTGTCTGAAAAAGAAACTGGGCGTGCGCAGAACCATCCAGCACGATCAACTCTTTCGGCTGAGGAGCCTTTTCATATTGTGCTCGGATACCCGGCAGCCTTGGGCCGCTTCCGTTGCTGTCGTCGCGCGCGACGATAAACAATGCCCGCGATTTCAACCCGTCTGCCGGAAGATTCGGCGCTGCCCCGAGAAACACGATGCGGTCAATTTCGCCTGGTGCCGACTTGATCGATGCATCGCCCGCAGCCGCGCCCCCAAAACTCCCTCCAACCACCGACACGGTTTTCGCACCGTGCGCCTTCAGATAACGAACCGCAGCGAGTACATCTTTCTCATAGGGCGCACCGTCGAAATCCTCCTGGCCCGGACCTTTCGAGCAACCGTAACCTCTGAAGTCGATGGCCAGCACTCGAAACCCCGCGGATTCGAGCGACAATGCCTGGTCCCGCCAGCTCTCTTTGTTGAATCTGCCGCCGTGAGCCAGCACGACAGCTCGACTGCCCTGCCCATTATTTTGCTCATAGAGATCGGCACACACCGTGCCACCATCGTCAGTTGCAAACGATACGGCCTGCTGCGCAGGTGCCACGATGGCAAGAGCCAACGCGAAGGGAAGAATGCCTGGCGCCGACATGCGGACATTATCGCGCAAATAGATAGGGGCTTTAGCCCCCGGAGGCATGCCCTCACGGCTCAACCACCACCGTCGCCACCGCGCCCTCCACACCCTTCGCCGACACCGCCCGCACGCTATACCGATACTGCACGCCCTGCTTCGCCGACGCATCATGAAACGCCGGCAACGCCAGAGGTTCCGGCGTCAGCTTCTCAGGCGACCCAACCGCCTCCCCACCCGTATCCAGAGACTGCCGCGTTACCACATACCCCTTCAGTCCCGGCTCCTGCACAGGCTCCCACACCAGATCCACAGCAAACGCTCCACTCTCGGCAAACGGCGCCGCGCTCAGCCCCACCGGAGCCACCGGTGGAAACGCATTCCGCCACGTGATCTCGACCGGCGCAGACGGCGCGCTCCGCAGCTCCACCTTCTGCCCGCCGATCTCCACCACCCGCCGCCGCACCGCCACATACCGGTACGCCGTGTCCTCGCTCGCCGAGCCATCAATCGTCTGGTCTGCACTCGCATGACTCTCCAGCCACACCGGCTCCGTCGCCTCGCGCTTCGCCCCCGCGGGCGGCGACACCGCGGTCCCCGGCGAGCCGCCAGGCCCGAGAGCAGTGGCCACCATCTCCCGTCGCAGCAGCACCTCATCCTGCGCTCCAGTCGCCGCAGCCTGCCAACGCAGCAAAACCCCCGCCCGCGTCTCCTCCGCGCGCAATCCGCTCACGGCCGCCGGGGTCGTTCCCGCCGCCGCATACGCCGGGTCCGACCACCCAGCCGTCTTCCCCTCAAGATTGCTCAACTCCACGCGATAAACCAGCAGCTTCGGCTCACCCGTCGCCACTGTCGTCGCCAGCGCATCGTGCCAGATCACAACCCGGCTCGCCGCACTCGCCCCCGCGTCCATCGCCAGCGCAACGTTTGCGAGCGCAGGCACCGCCGCACACGGCGCACCCTCGCCGCCACGGCACACCGTCACCTTCACGCTCGCCTCACGAATCGGCAGATTGTCGGTCGTCCGTTGCGGCAGCGTAAACCGCAACTCCACGCTATCGCCCACCCGCGCCGCGCTCAGATCCCCCACCGGCTGAGGCAGTTGCAGCGACGGCGCTCTCGGCGGCCCGGGACTCGCGCACCCCACCAGCAACCCGCCTGCCATCAACCCTGCCGCCCAGCGCCTCACCCCCTGAGCCTAGCATCCCGCTCCTAGCATCCCGCTCCTGGCATCCCGCTTCACGCGCCCACCCACAACTCCGTGGCGCACCTTCGCGCCCTTTGCGTCAAAGGCCTTTCTTCCAGAATTCGTAAGCTACCCCAGCTTCGCCTCCGCCCGCTTCACCGCCGCCCGCAGCAGTTCCGGTCCACCCTCCACCACGCGCCCATGCCCCGCCGCGACTCTTCGGATCGGCAACTCCGCCAACTTCCTCACACTCGCGACCGCCGTCGGCCGGTGCCATGTCACCATCGGCCCAAAGGG
>CAWHBA010000005.1:0-104596 GCA_963827415.1 uncultured Acidobacteriaceae bacterium | reverse complement strand
AAAGAACCACGGCCCGAACCCCATCACATTCACCTCGCCGCCCAACGTCACCAGCGCATCCCCCGCATACAGCGTCCCATCCCGCTCGTCGAAGTACGCCAGGTGCCCCGGCGTATGTCCCGGCGACGCCACCACCCGCAGCGACCCATACAGTTCACCATCACTCAACAAATGAGTCGGCCTCGTCACCGCGCCCGGAAATCCACCCTTCACCTTGCACTGCGGCTCACCTGGGTCCAGCGACCGATCCTGCGCCGGCTTCTTCGGCAGCAGCCTCGCCTCGCGCTTGCCGATCGCCACCTGCGGCTCGCCCAGCGCGCGGGCGAGTGCATCCAGCGACCCGATGTGATCCTGATGCGCGTGCGTCAGCAGCAGCCTCGCAATCGGCTCACTCGAAATCGCCCTTGCCGCAGCGATCATCCCCCGCGCCCCACCCGGTATCGAGGTATCGATCAGCGTGAAGCTATCGCTCTCGCGAACGAGATAGCAATTAACAAATCCAAGTCGAGTGAATTGATGACTATAAACCGACAGGCTTCGCACTCTCATAGCTAAGTCCAGTATCTCCCGCAGCCCTCCGCTTCGCCTCTCGCCTCTCGCATCTCGCATCTCGCATCTCGCACTCGATACAATGGAACTGTGCACAGTCACGGGCAGCCAAACGCCGCGATGCAGCGCATCCTCAAGCTATCGCTGGCGCTCACGTTTCTCTACATCCTCGCGACCTTCATCTTCGGCCTGCGCGCGCACTCCCTCGCGCTGCTGTCGGAGGCCGGGCACAACGTCTCCGACTTCCTCGCCCTCGCGCTCAGCTTCTTCGCCGTCTATCTCCAGACCCGCCCCGCCACCGACCAGCGCACCTTCGGCTACCAGCGTGCCGGCGTGCTCGCGGGCTTCGTCAACGCGCTCACGCTGATTGCGCTCTCCATCTGGCTCGTCATCACCGCCATCCACCGCTTCGTCACGCCGGTACCCGTGCACGCGGACATGATGATGATCGTCGCCGCCGCCGGCGTCGTAATGAACGGAGCCATCGCCGCTCTGCTCTGGAAGTTCTCGCGCGACGTCAACATCCGCAGCGTCTTCCTGCACATGCTCGGCGACACCATCTCTACCGCCGCCGTCATCATCGGCGGCCTGGCAATTCGCCTCACCGGCCTCGAGTGGATCGACCCTCTGCTCTCGCTCCTCATCGCCGCGATGATTCTCTGGAGCTCCTGGTCGATCGTGCACGAGACGCTGCACATCCTGCTCGAAGGCACGCCGCGCTCCGTCAACCTCAACGACATCCGCTCCGCCATGCAGGGAGTCGACGGCGTCATCGGCGTGCACGACCTCCACGTCTGGAGCCTCACCGCGCAGTCCCACGCGCTCGCCTGCCACGTGCAGGTCATCGAGATGCCGATCACCGAGTGCGAAGCCATCCTGGAACGCCTGAACCATCAGCTCCGCGATCACTTCGGCATCCACCACACCACCATCCAGATCGAGGTCACCGACTGCCCCACGGTCGACGGCTGCAGCCAGCCTCCCGTACCCGACGCCGTCGACGGCCACTCCCACCACGGACACGCGCACAGCCACGCGCACTAGCACTCCGCATCCTCCGCCCCAATCGTTGTCATTTCGACCGAAGCGAACAGTCTCATCGTTCGCGGAGTGGAGAAATCCCCGAATCCCGCGCCTCGACCGAGGATCAACTCCAAATAAACCCGACGCCGGATGTAGACTCCCCTCATCCAATCTCTTCCTGACGAGGACGACGCATGATCGCCTCTGCGACCGTACAGGCTACCCCGGGGAACGAAGCCACCCTGATCCGCCGCATCGCCACCGTGGATCTGCTGCGCGGTCTGATCATGATCCTCATGGCGCTCGACCACACGAGAGACTTCTTCTCGAACGCCGGCGTGGATCCGACCGACCCTCTACACTCCTGGCCCGCGCTCTTCTTCACCCGCTGGATCACGCATCTCTGCGCGCCCGGGTTCGTCGCCCTCGCCGGAACCTCGATCTATCTACAGCGTCAGCGCGGGCGTTCGAAGACCTTCATGGCGAAGCGGCTCGTCACGCGCGGTCTCTGGCTCATCTTCGTCGAACTGGCAATCGTCAGCTTCGGTCTGTTCTTCACATACCATTTCCATTTTCTGCAGGTGATCTATGCGATCGGCGCCAGCATGATCCTGCTGGCAGCCTTGCAGTTTCTCCCGACCTGGGGTGTAGCGCTGTACGGATTTGCGATCGTGCTGCTCCACAACCTGCTGGACGGCATCAACGCCAATCAACTCGGGCATTTCAGTGGACTTTGGAAGCTGCTGGTCATGCCGGGACCGTTTCTCGACCACGGTCGTCTCTGGATTCTGGATGGCTACCCGGTCCTGCCGTGGAGCGGCGTCATGGCCCTGGGATACGTATTTGGCACGGTTGTCACGATGCCGCCGGCCCGTCGGCGACGCTGGGCCCTGCGGCTTGGCGCAGGCGCGCTCACCTTGTTTGCTGTCCTTCGCTTTACGAATGCCTACGGTGATCCCATCCGGTTTGAGCACCTCGGCTCGGCGACGCGGACCGCGATGTCATTCTTCAATGTGACGAAGTATCCGCCGTCACTGCAGTACGTCTGCGCGACCTTCGGCGTTCTGCTGTTCCTGTTTGCGCTGGGCGATTACGCTCTGGAGCGGCGATGGATACCGCGAGCGCTTGCCGTGATAGAAGTGTACGGCCGCGTCCCGTTCTTCTATTACGTCCTGCACTTCTACATTCTGCACATTCTCGCGGTGCTTGATCTGATGTTCGTGATGCATAGCGTGCATGTGACCGTCCCCACGCTATTCGAGCCAGGGCCGCCGCAGGCAACGTATTCGCTCGCGGTCGTCTACCTGATCTGGATCGCCGTAGTCGCAGCGCTTTACCTGCCGTGCCGCTGGTTTGCAGCCGTAAAAGCGCGCCGCCGCGACTGGTGGTTGAGCTACCTGTAAACGAAAAGGCCCGCGCGAGAGCGCAGGCCCTTCTCATTTACGAAGAACTTAGACAAGCTGTGCGTCGAGCGTAATCTCCGCAGCCTTCAGCAGCCGTGAGATCGGGCAGCCTTCCTTCGCCTTCTTCGCCAGTTCGTCAAACCGTTCTCTCTCGATGTTCGGAACCTTCGCACGCGTCGTCAGGTGAATCTTCGTCACCGTCGGTCCGTCCTCGGTCTTCTCCATCGTGACAACCGCGGTCGTGTTCAGCTCGTCGGGTTTGTTGCCCACGCTGTCCAACTGCGCCGAGAGCGCCATCGTGAAGCAGCCCGCATGTGCCGCCGCGATCAGCTCTTCAGGGTTCGTTCCGACGCCATTCTCAAACCGCGTGCTGAAGCTGTACTGTGCGTCCTTCAGGACGCCGCTCTGCGTGCTGATCGTGCCTTTGCCATCCTTCAATCCACCACGCCACACTGCCGATGCGCTGCGATCCATGTTCAATCTCCTTGGGAGTTGCAGATGCCAATTGAGATGCGAGAAACGAGCTTCGAGATTCGACTGACCAATCGTATCTCGTTTCTCGCATCTCGTGTCTTCTCTACGAGCTGCGAAGATAGACGAATCGCAACAGAAAGAGCACTGCCAGCAGATACAGCATCCAGTGCTGCCGCCGCCCGCGGCCCGTCGCAAGCTCCAGCACCGCAAAGCTGATGATGCCGAACGAGAGCCCCGTCGCAATCGAGTACGTCAGCGGGATCGTGAGAATGGTGAGGAACGCCGGAATCGCAACGCGCGGCTCCTCCCAGTCGACACGCGAGGCGCTCGCCACCATCAGCGCGCCGACGAGAATCAGCGCCGGAGAAGTTGCGAAGCTAGGAATCGCTCCGACCACCGGCGCAACGAAGATCGCCAGCAGGAACAGCACGCCCGTGACGATGGCCGTAACGCCGGTGCGCCCTCCGACCGCGACGCCGGATGCGCTCTCGATGTAGCTCGTCACGGTTGACGTCCCAGCGAGCGAGCCGATGACCGTCGAACTGGCATCCGCAAAGAAGATGCGATCAAGCCGCGGAATCGTATGGTCCGCGGCGATCAGGCCTGCGCGCTCCGTCACCGCAACCAGCGTGCCGATGTTGTCGAAGAGATCGACGAAGAGGAAGACAAAGATAATCTCGAGCGCGTTCAGCTGCAGCGCGCCGCGAATGTCGAGATGGAACGCGGTGTCGCGAAGCGCCAGCGGCGAGAAGCTCATCGGATGCCAGTGCACCTGGCCGCAGACGATACCCATCAGCATCGTGCCGAGCACGCCGATCAGCATCGCCGCCCGCACGCGAAACGCCTGCAGCACCGCGATGAGCACGATGCCGAAGATGGCAAGCAGCGCGGTAGGCGCATGCAGATTGCCGAGCGTGACAGTCGTCGCCGGGCTCGGCACGATGATGCCCGCGTTGCGCAGACCGATGAACGCGATGAAGAGGCCGATGCCTCCCGCAACCGCAGCGTGAAGCTGATAAGGAATCGCCGCGAGCAGCCGCTGCCGGATGCCACCAAAAGTAAGCAGCAGAAAAATAACGCCGGAGAGAAAGACCGCGCCCAGCGCCGTCTGCCACGGCACGCCCATGCCCTTGACGACCGTATACGTAAAGTACGCATTCAGTCCCATGCCCGGCGCCAGCGCCAGCGGATAATTCGCCAGCGCGCCCATCACAATCGACCCAAACGCCGCGCAGAGGCACGTGGCAATCGTCACCGCCGCGATGGGCATCCCCGTCTCCGCCAGGATCGACGGGTTGACGAAGATGATGTACGCCATCGTGATGAACGTCGTGAGTCCGGCGAGCGTCTCAGTCCGCCAGTCGGTGCCGTGCTCCGCGAATCGGAAGTAGCGTTCCAGTCGGCTGCGCATTCGTCGGCTGGTCTCCTCGGGGCAGATGTGAGAGCAAAAAGCGGTCGGTTGCAGTCAGAATAGCGTAGGCGTTTTTACAGAGGAGAAAAATGGGCGAGAAGAGATTGACAGCGGACGATGTGAAACACCTGCTGAACCTGCGGCCGCACCCGCGTGAAGGCGGTTGGTTCGTCCGCACGTATGAGTCCGGCGAGATCGTTTCCGCTGAGGTCTTCAGCGATGGCCGCTATGACGGACCGCGGCGAACCTCGACAGCCATCTACTACCTGCTCGAGCCGGACACCTTCAGCGAGATACACGTGCTCGCGAGCGATGAAATCTTTCATCACTACGCCGGCGATGCGGTGGAGATGCTGCAGTTGCATCCTGATGGCGGCAGCCTGCGCGTGGTACTTGGCAGGAATTTGCGTGCGGGTGAGCGGCCGCAGTTGGTTGTCCCGCATGGCGTGTGGCAGGGATCGCGGCTGCTGCCCGCTTCGCAACAACATGCGGACGCATATGGCTGGGCGCTCCTGGGATGCACCGTGAGTCCGGGCTTCGAGTTCGCGGACTATCAGTCGGCACCCCGGGCCGAATTGATTGCGCGCTGGCCGGGCGAAGCCGATCTCATCACAGCGCTGACGCGGGACTGACCGCGCTCAGCCGACCGCGCAGCCCTCAGTCAACTCCGATGTCCTCATTCCAAATCTCGGGATGCACCGTAATGAAGCCATTGAGCAGCTCGAAGCACTCCTGCGAGTCAAGATCGACCACCTCAATCCCAAGCGAGCGCAGCCAGTCGATGCCGCCCTGGAAGGTGCGCGACTCGCCGACAATAACCCTGCGAAAACCAAACTGCCGCACAAGCCCGCTGCAGTACCAGCACGGCGCGAGCGTGGTCACCATGATCAGATCGCGGTAGCTCCGCTGCCGTCCCGCGCGGCGGAACGCGTCGGTCTCGCCATGGATCGCGGGGTCGTCCTGCTGCACGCGGCGGTTGTGGCCGCGGCTTACGAGCGTGCCATCCGCCCGGAAGATCGCCGCGCCAATGGGAATGCCGCCCTCGGCGAGGCCGGTCCGCGCCTCCTCAACGGCGATCGCGAGCATGGCAGAATCCGTCATCATCGAGCCCAGAATACGCGAGCTCCGGAGTAATCTGGACAGCGAGCTATGAACATCACGACTCTGTCACGCCTCGCCCTCTCCGCAGCGATTGTCTTTTCCCTTCGCCCTTGTGCCGCCCAGCAGGCAGGGCCGGCGACGCTCACCATCGACCCCGCGCAGATCATCAGCCCCGTCAGTCCAACGCTCTACGGGCTGATGACCGAAGAGATCAACCACTCCTATGACGGCGGCCTCTACGCCGAGATGGTGCGCAACCGCACCGTGCGAGGCAGTTGGGCCGGCCCTGAAGCATGGACGGTTGTGCAGCGCGGCAACGCCGCAGCGTCGATGAGCGAGGACCGCGAGACAGGGCCGAGCAAGGCGCTGCCCTACAGCGTAAAAGTGACTGTTGACTCAGCAACTCCAACGGACCCTGCTGGCCTGGCGAACTCCGGCTGGTGGGGCATGGCCGTGCGCCCGCACACAACCTACCGCGGATCGCTCTACGCGAAGGTCGCCAGCGATATGGGTCCGCTCACCGCGAACCTCATCAACGATGCGACAGGTCAGGTACTGGCGAAAGCCGAAGTCCGTCTGCATGACGGTGACTGGTCGCGCTATGAGTACACGCTGACCACCGGCGACGTGAAGCCGTCGAGTGCGAATCACCTGGAGCTGACCGTCGCAAAACCCGGCAAACTCTGGCTGCAGCTCGTGTCTCTGTTTCCGCCGACGTACAACAATCGCCCGAACGGCAACCGCGCCGACCTCATGGAGCGCATGGCCGCCATGCATCCGAACTTCCTGCGGCTGCCGGGAGGGAACTATCTCGAGGGCGATCGAATCGTCGACCGCTTCGACTGGAAGAAGACGATCGGCCCGGTGGTCGACCGCCCCGGGCACCAGGCGCCGTGGAGCTACTGGTCGACCGACGGCCTTGGGCTGCTCGAATTCCTGGAGTGGTGCGAGGACCTGAAGATCGACCCCGTGCTCGCGGTCTACGCCGGCTACTCGCTGCGCGGCGAACACGTTACGCCGGGGAAGGATCTTGATCCCTACGTGCAGGACGCCGTGGACGAGGTGGAGTACGTCACGGGCGACGCCTCAACAAAGTGGGGAGCCCAGCGCGCGAAGGATGGACATGCCGCGCCGTTCCCGCTGCACTACATCGAGATCGGCAATGAGGACTGGTTCGACAAGTCAGGTTCGTACCCTGCACGCTTCGCACAGATTGCGCTCGCGCTTCGCAAGCAGTTTCCGCAGTACAAACTGATTGCAACAGCGCCCATCAAAGTCGATGATCCGGGCGCGCAGCCGGATGTCATCGACGATCACTACTACAAGTCTCCCGCGGACATGTTCGCCCTCGTGCATCACTACGACGATGCTCCGCGCACGGGACCGAAGGTCTTCGTGGGCGAGTGGGCCACGCGCTCTGGTTCACCAACACCGAACTTCGGCGATGCGCTTGGCGATGCGGCGTTGATGACCTCGATGGAGCGCAACAGCGACCTGATCGTGATGGCGAGCTATGCTCCGCTGTTTGTGAACGTGAACCCCGGCGCGATGCAGTGGCCCACCGACCTGATTGGTTACGACGCATCACGCACCTATGGCTCGCCCAGCTACTACGCGCAGTGCCTGTTCGCTGCGCATCTCGGCGACGGCACGGCGAAGAGTTCGGTGACCGGCGCAGCGCCGCGGTTCTTCTACTCAGCCACGGTTTCGTCGAAGACGAAGACGCTGCACCTGAAGCTCGTAAACGCTTCGGACAAGCCGCAGCCCCTCACGCTGAAGATCGACGGTGGGACGTCGGGAGAGGCCACGGTGAACACGCTGCATGGCGCGTCCTATCAGGCGACGAACAGCATCAACGATCCGGAGTTCATCCATCCGGTGGCCTCGAAGATGCGCGTCACGGGACCGGAAATGCAGCGCACGGTTCCGCCTCTTACCATCGAGGTCATCGACGTTCCCTTGCGCTGATCCGATCTACACAACGTAGAGACTGACGTAGTCGTCGACCGGCATCGCCTCAAGCTTCGCCTGGTCGGAGGACGCGTCCAGAATTCGCTGCTGCTGCGCCTTGTCGAAGCGCCGCGCGAGGTTGGCCTCGAACTTCTCGAGCAGCAGAGGGATACCGTCGCCGCGGCGCAGCCGATGGCCGATGGGATACTCGACGACAACCTCCGGCAGCACCGTACCGTCTGTGAGTTCGACCGTGAGGGCGTTGGCGATCGAGCGCTTGTTCGGGTCGTGGTAGTCGGCGGTGAACTGCGCATCTTCGGCGCAGATGATTTTGGCGCGGAGGGCATCGATTCTTGCGTCTGAGGCAACGTCGTCCTCGTAGTCCTCGGCGGTGAGCCGTCCAAAGAGAAGCGGCACGGCGACCATGTACTGAATGCAATGGTCGCGGTCGGCGGGGTTTGCGAGCGGACCTTGCTTGTCGATGATGCGGATCGCGGCCTCGTGAGTGCGGATGATGATGCGCGCGATGTTGGCGGAGGTGAGGCCGCGTTCGGCGAGCTGCTTGTGCAGCGTGACTGCCGCTTCGACAGCGGTCTGCGAATGGAACTCCGCGGGAAACGAGATCTTGAAGAGCACGTTCTCCATCACGTAGCTCCCGTAGGGTCTCTGGAACTTGAACTCCTTGCCGCGGAAGCTGACGTCGTAAAATCCCCACGTCTTCGCGGTGAGCACGCTTGGATAGCCCATCTCGCCCGTCTGCGCGATCAGCGCGAGGCGGACCGCGCGCGCGGTGGCGTCGCCCGCAGCCCAACTCTTGCGCGAACCGGTGTTGGGCGCGTGGCGATAGGTGCGCAGCGACTGGCCATCAACCCAGGCGAGCGAGACCGCATTGAGCATCTGCTCCCGCGTGAGGCCGAGCAGATGCGAGACGACCGCCGTGCTCGCGACCTTCACAAGCACCACATGATCGAGCCCAACCTTGTTGAACGAGTTCTCCAGCGCGAGACATCCCTGGATCTCGTGCGCCTGAATCATTGATGTCAATACATCGCGCATCGTCAATTGTTTGCCGTTCCGCGAAAGCCAGTCCGCGACCGCAAGAATGCCTCCGAGGTTGTCCGACGGATGCCCCCACTCTGCAGCAAGCCAAGTGTCGTTGAAGTCCAGCCAGCGGATCATAGCGCCGATGTTGAATGCGCCCTGCACCGGATCCAGCTCATAGCTCGTGCCGGGAACACGCGTTCCATTCTTCATCGTCAGGCCGGGCACGACCGGGCCCAGCAGCTTCGCGCACGCAGGGAAGTCGAGCGCCTGCAGACCGCATCCGAGCGTGTCGAGCAAACAGTAGCGCGCTGTTTCGTACGCGAGCGAGCTGGTGATCTTGTAATCGCGGACGTAGTCGACGATGTCGACAAGAACCTGATCGAAGGGCGGACGGACGTTGGATATGTGCTGCGACATCTTCTACGACCGCTCCTCGATCGGCACAAACTCCAGATCCTCCGGGCCGGTGTAGTTCGCCGCCGGCCGGATGATCTTGCCGTCTGCGCGCTGCTCCATGATGTGCGCCGACCATCCCGACGTTCGCGCGATCGCAAAGATCGGCGTGAACATCGCCGTCGGAATTCCCATCACGTGATACGCAACGGCCGAAAACCAGTCGAGGTTCGGAAACATGCGCTTCACGTCATACATCACGCTCTCCAGCCGCTCCGCGACGTCATACATCGCGAGGTCGCCGGTCGAGACAGAGAGATCGTGCGCCACCTTCTTGATGACGACGTTGCGCGGGTCGGAGATGGTGTAAACCGGGTGGCCGAAGCCAATGATGACCTCTTTGTTCGCCACGCGCGCGCGAATGTCCTTCTCCGCCTCTTCGGGCGAGTGGTAGCGCTGCTGAATCTCGAGCGCGACCTCATTCGCTCCACCATGCTTTGGCCCCTTGAGCGCGCCGATGGCACCGGCAATCGCCGAGTACATATCCGACCCGGTGCCGGCGATAACGCGCGCCGTAAAGGTCGAGGCGTTGAACTCATGCTCGGCATAGAGGATGAGCGAGACGTGCATCGCGCGCACCCACTCCTCACTCGGCGGCTTGCCGTGCAGCAGGTGCAGAAAGTGGCCGCCGATGGAGTCGTCCGCGGTCTCGACCTCGATGCGCCTGCCACCGTGGGCGAAGTGATGCCAGTAGAGCAGCATGGAGCCGAGCGACGACATCAGCCGGTCGGCAATGTTGAGCGCGGTCTGCGCCGTGTGCGCCTGCGGCTCCGGCTCGAGCGTGCCCAGAACGCTGACGCCAACACGCAGCACGTCCATCGGATGCGCGCTTGCGGGCAGTTGCTCCAGCGCCGTCTTCACACCCGCTGGCAGGCCGCGCAATCCGCGCAGGCGCTTCTTGTAGTCCTCAAGTTCGGCGCGCCTGGGCAGCTTGCCGTAGAGCAGCAGATACGCGACCTCTTCGAACTCACACTTCGCAGCGAGATCGAGGATGTCGTAGCCGCGATAGTGCAGGTCGTTGCCCGTGCGGCCGACCGTGCAGAGCGCAGTGTTGCCTGCGGTAACGCCGGAGAGCGCAACGGATTTCTTCGGCTTGAATCCGGCAGCCGCCGGAGCAGTAACTGTCTCACTCATAGTGCACCTGCTTCTTAAGTTCGAGTGTTGGTCTCTTTGTCTTTGGCAAAGAGTTCGTCGAGCTTCTGCTCGTACGAGTGGTAGTCGAGAAAGTCGTACAGCTCGGCGCGCGTCTGCATCGTATCGACGACCGAGCGCTGTGTACCGTCGCTGCGAATAGCCTCGTACACACGCAGCGCCGCAGCATTCGCCGCACGGAATGCCGATAGCGGATAAAGCGCGAGGCCGACGCCGACGGTCCGCAGCTCGTCGAGCGTAAAGAGCGGCGTTGCGCCGAACTCCGTGAGGTTCGCGAGCACCGGAACGCGCGTGCGCTCACTGAACGCACGGTAGTGTTCAATCTCGCGCACAGCTTCGGGGAAGACCATATCGGCACCGGCTTCGACGCACGCCGCCGCGCGATCGAGCGCTGCATTGAGCCCTTCACTCGCGAGCGCATCTGTTCTGGCCATAATGACGAAGCTTGCATCGGCGCGCGCATCAACGGCCGCCTTGATGCGGTCAACCATCTCCTCGCTCGATACGATCTGCTTGCCCGGCCGGTGGCCGCAGCGCTTGGCCTGCACCTGGTCTTCGATGTGGCAACCCGCGGCTCCGGCCTTCGTCAGCGAACGGACAGTGCGCGCGATATTGAAGGCTCCGCCGAACCCAGTGTCCGCGTCGACGAGCAGCGGCAGCGAGCAGACATCCGTGATTCGCCGTACGTCGGTGAGCACATCATCGAGCGTCGAGATACCGAGGTCCGGCATGCCCAGAGACCCTGCCGCGACGCCGCCTCCCGACAGATAGACAGCACGATAGCCGCTCCGTTCCGCCATGCGCGCGTGATACGCGTTGATGGCGCCGACGATCTGCAGCGGCTGCTCTGCCTTGACGGCCTCGCGAAATTTCTTCCCAGGTGTAACGGCTGCGCTCATTCGTTCGTCCGGCGCGATCTCAGCGAGAACACGCGAGAGAGACATCGTAGCAGTTCACGGCGTCGCTGGAGCAATCGCGGGCTGCGCAGCCGCGCCCGGGCACATGCAACGGTGGAAGGCCGCAGGATCGAGCTCGCGCAGCGAGCAGCTGTACGCCGGCCAGAGACGCTGCAAACCCAGCGCCGCGAACGTGCCGCCGCCCGAGAGGAAATAACGCTCATACGCGCGGCTCGTCTCCTCCTCGCCGTTCCTGTCGGCGATGAGCTCAGAGGTCAGTTGCTCGACCGACTTCGCAGAGAAGTCCGGCAGATGGTAGGCGTCCGAGTAGCGATATTCGCGGCCCCAGTTGGCGCCCTGCGCGTTGGAGGCTGAGTAGACCTCATAGTCTTTGATCGTCGCGCTTTGCGGAGCGACCTGCGCGACGAGGAATGACGGCTCGTTGCCGTTGATCGGTGAAATCGACGGCACCATCTTCACCGGCACCGTCTTGCCGTCAGGCCCCTGCAGCAGCTTGATCTCGTCCATGTGTGTGTGCGCGAAGATCGCGAGACGAACGACGTCGCCAAACTCCGCGATCGTGCCACCAAGCGCTCCGTTCGAGAGAAACATCTGTGGCTGTTTCACGTTGCAGGCCTCACCCGGCGCGAAGAGATAGCGGTGAAACGTGGTGTAGACATCGATGCCGGGCGGAATATGCGCCATCACCCACACCTGCTCACCGTTCGCTCGCGCCTCGGTGAGCTGCTTGCGCAACCACGCAATCTGCTCGGTGGCGGGCGCGGCGTTCGGCTCATTGCTGCACTCTCGGTAGTGCGTCGACTCGAAGATGTCCTGCAGCACGATCAGGCGCGTGTTCTGCATCGGCGCGGGCAGCATCACGCCGTAATCGCCCAGGCGCGGAAAGCTGGCCGCGAGCGATGCACGCGCTTCCGGGTCGTGAATCGTAGCCGCGAAACTGACGCCTGCAGACCTGAGGAAGGCGCTGTCCGGCGTCTCAAAGTAGTCGGCGCAGCCGGAGTCGTTGTTGCCAAGCGCGAAGTAGATGGGCGCCGACGGATACGCAGAATGAAGTTGCTGCGCGAGGAAGGCGACGGTCTTCGCGGCGAAGGCAGAGGTCTGGGCCGGAGTGCTCGCGGGATCGAGCCGCTGGAACTTGCAGGTGAATCCGTGCGCCAGCAGATCGCCGCTGACGGTGACAAACAGCGGCGCAGCTTGCCGCTGTTTCGCCTGGCGGAGAGCCGCAAGAACCAGCGGCCAGGACGAGTCCGCGCCGCGCACGCCGCATGCACTCTGCAGCTGACTGAAGGTGCTGACACGCGTGTCCGAATCTGGCTTGGAGAGAATCGCCGGCCACTCCGTGATCGGCGCGCGCCGCAGTTCGGAGAGCTTTGCGGGATCGTAGAACGGGTCGAAGTGCAGATCGCTCAGCATCACGACGTCAGTGCTCGCGGGCGGCGATCGCCGTGGCCGGGGTGCGCACCACGCAGTCGCGCCTAAGCCGAGAAGCACCGTGATGCAGAGGGACCGATAAAGAGAAAGGCGCAAGCGATGAACCTCGGAAGGGATACGGCAAGGGACAAGCGCAAGCTCGCCAGCGCCAGTCTAGCGTCTTCCGATGCTTCCTGCGACGGTCGCGTGTTCGCAATCGACGCAGTGGGTTCTAATGTGTGCATGGTTCGTGTCCCTTTTGAGGAACTGCTCGCTCGCATCGAACGCGTGCTGCTGACGCTTGGGCTCGGGCAGCGCTCGGCGCTCGCCGCTCAACTCATCGCCGAGACCGATCGCGATGGCATCCGCACGCACGGCATTGCGCGTATGCCTCGCTTCGCCGAGATGGTCCGTCTGGGACGCATCAATCCGCGCGCGGAGCCGGAACGCATCGCGAGCTTCGGCGCTCTGGAGCGTTGGACCGGGCATCGCGGCCCCGGCAATCTCGCCGCGCACGCAGCGATGACACGCGCGATGGAACTGGCGCGCGAGAACGGCCTCGGCGCCGTCGCGCTCGCCGACACCACGCACTGGATGCGTGGCGGGAGTTACGGCTGGCAGGCGGCCGAAGCCGGCTTCGCCGCAATGTGCTGGAGCAACACGCTGCCCAACCTGCCGCCGTGGGGAGCGACGACGCCTGCAGTCGGCAACAATCCTCTCATCATCGCCCTTCCGCGACGCGATGCTGCCAACCGCAGCGCGCCCATCGTGCTCGATATCGCGATGTCGCAGTTCTCTTACGGCACACTGTCGGCGTATCGGGAGCGCGGCGAGCTGTTGCCGTTTCCCGGCGGCTTCGACGAACACGGCGAACTCACACGTGATCCTGCTGCAATCGAGCGCACACAACGCGCATTGCCGATCGGACTCTGGAAGGGCTCAGGACTCGCGTTTGTGCTGGACGTGCTCGGCGCGATGCTTGCGGACGGCCGCGCAACCTTTGAGATCCCCGCGGATCCATTGCAGGAGGTCGGGCAGTCGCAGATCTTCCTCGCGCTCGCACCGTCCGCGCTCACATCGATGGCAGAGCTCGATCGAATTGCTGCCGGCGCCATCGACCTTCTGCACGCAGCAACGCCGATTGAACCCGGTGGCATCGTGCGCTATCCCGGCGAGGGCACTCTTCGCATTCGCGAGGAGAGCCTTCGCCTTGGCGTCTCCGTGGATGAGTCTGCGTGGAACGCGATGGAGAAGTTAGAAGTTAGGAGTTAGGTGCTCGAGAAGTTAGGAATTAGGGAGTTAGGAAGTTCCTAACTTCTCCTGACTCCTCACTCCCTAACTCTCCCTAACTCCTACATATTCGTGTGGCCGGCGCGCATGTCTTCATTGAAGCTGGGCTTGATGAACTTCAGGCCGTCCTCGACCTCGGCCTCAAACCGCGAGCCCTGCTCCTGCAGCTTCGGAGTCGCCGACGCCCAATCACCACTGCCGCTCAGCGAGAGAAGCCCCTCCGCCGCGAGCGCGCTCGCAGCCTTCGCCAGCTCCGCAGTCGTCGTGTTCAGATACTGCGCATCGCGCGGATCCACAACCCATACCGGCGCCCCGCCGCCCAGCACCCCGCTCAGCCAGTAGATCTTGCCCGCGAGAAAGTGGCTCCGCTGTTGCTCCGTCGTGTCGTTAAAGATGAAGCGATTCTGCTTGGCAGAGTGATAGCGCGTCGTGACCGGAACCGGTTGGCGGTTGCCTGACTTCACCAGCTCGAGCTGCCCTTGATCCAGCGTCTTGCGCACGGCGTTGTAGATGAAGCTCTCCGCGAACGGCTGTTCCAGTGCCGCGACCACCTCAGCAAAGGTGCGCGTCAGCGAAGCCGAGACCTTGGCGTGCAGAATGCTCTCGCCGCCGGTCTCCAGGTTGATCTGTCCGTGCACGATGAATGTATCTGCCCCCGAGGTCGACGCATGGAACGGCCACGCAAAGTTGCTGAAGCTGAGCGGCAACCCCAGCATCGTGAAGTAGCACTCCGGACGCGGGTTACGCAGCCGCTGCGCCGCCTCGGCAAAAAAGCTGTTCAACTCCGCCGCAAACTTCGGATCGGCTGCGTCGAACCGCTCGCCCAGCTCCAGCAGCAGGCTGTGCGTTGGCTCGGCGGCGAGCACCACGGTGGCGCGGGCCGTCGGATGGCCCGAAAAATCAGTACCCGGCTCCAGGGCCGTCAGGGTCAATCCGTGGGCGCGGGCCAGGGCGTCCAGTTGCGCAGCGGGCGCGGTCGTAAGGCTCATTCAGGTTCCTCGAATCGTCGAAAAAGTCGTCACCTTTATTCTACCGTTCGCCGCGCCTCTCTACCCCTGCGGTTCGGTTTCACCGCAATGTGCGGCCACGCCGGGAACCGGGCCGCCTTCTTCTGCGTATTGGTTTCTATAGACGAAGAAAGCGAGTGGCCTGCCGGCGGCTCGCTAGAACCAGTTGACTCCTCCGCGTCATCCCTTCCCGTCACTGAAACACCCCGTCACTGAAACACTTAGAGAGCCTTACGCATGAGATCCCTTGTCCTTCCTGTCGCCTGCCTTGCCATGCTCGCCGCGTCCGCCGCGCGCGCAGAGAGTGACGGCAGCGTTTGCAGCGGCGCTCCGCTGACGGGCACCGTCGTCGACACGACAGGCGCCATCATCCCGGGCGCAACCGTATCGCTCGAAACCGGCACCTCCGTGACCTCCGGCTCCGACGGCCACTTCCGCTTCCCCTGTGTCACCGACGGCTCGCATCACCTCCAGATCGCCGCAACCAGCTTTGCCGACCAGGCCCTCACCGTGCAGGTTCCGCTGCACAAGGCGCTCAGCGCCGTGCTGCAACCCGAGGCCGTCGAGACAACGGTGGATGTCACCGAAGAAACCGCCGAGGTCAGCCCGACCTCCGCCGGTCCCACGCAGACCATCTCGGGCAAGCGGCTTCAGTCGTTAGCCGACGATCCCGACGAGCTTCTGCAGCAACTCCAGCAACTGGCCGCGGCCAGCGGCGGCAATCCTTCCAACACCACCGTCTCGGTCGATGGCTTCCAGGACTCCACGCACATGCCGCCGAAGGACTCCATCGCCTACATCAAGGTGAATCCTGACCTCTTCTCCGCCGAGTACCGCGAACCTCCCTTCGACGGCGGACGCATCGAGGTCTACACCAAGCCCGGCGCGAAGGCCTATCACGGTGCGCTCTTCGGAACCGTCAGCAGCCCGTGGATGAACGCGCGCGATCCCTTCGCCGTCACCAAGGGAACCGTCGGCAGGCAGCGCTTTGGATTCGAGCTCACCGGCCCCATCACGCACCAGCACAGCAACTTCACGCTGAACCTCGAGCATCGCAGCATCGACAACGTCGGCGTCGTGAACGCCACCACACTCGACAGCTCCGGCAATCCAGTCAACACCATCGTCACCGTGGCCACACCGCAACGCCGCTGGATCGGCCTCGCGCGCATGGACTGGCAGCTCGGCCCGAAGAACACCTTCATCACCAGCTACAGCGCCGACGTGAATCACCTGACGAACCTCGGCGTTGGCGGAACGAATCTTCCCGAGACCGGCTACGACAGCCAGCAGTACGAGCACGTGCTGCGCTTCACCAACGTGACAACCATCTCGCCGAAGCTGATGCATGAATCGCGCGTCAGCCTCCGTTGGGACGGCGAAACCGATACGCCGACCTCCACCGCTCCGCAGATCAGCGTCGCAGGCGCCTTCACCGGCGGCGGTGCAACCATCGGACCGCAGCGCGTCCGCGAGTTCGTCCTCGAAGCCGATGACGACGCGATTCTCAACACCAAGAATCACCTGCTGAAGTTCGGCACGCAGTTCTTCATCGACGACGAGCACCGCTCGCTGACCACAAACTTCAACGGCAGCTACACCTTCGGCGGCGGCATCGCACCCGTGCTCGACGGCAACAACAAGCCCCTCCCCGGCCAGACCGCAGTCATCACCGGGCTGGAGCAATATCGCCGCGCCCTGCTGAATCTTCCCGGCGGCGCTCCCACCGCCTTCAGCAACGTCGAAGGCACGCCCGAAGTCGACTACATGCAGTATTCCGATTCGCTCTTCATCCAGGACGACTGGAAGGTGCGCCCCAACGTGCATCTCGCCCTGGGCATGCGCTACTACTTGCAGAACAATCCCACGCTGCTGAACGGCGCAACGCCGCGCTTCGGCGTCAGCTGGACGCCCGACAAGAAGGCCACGTGGCAGCTGCACGGACACATCGGCATGTTCACCGGCCGCTTCGGCACCAGCACAGTGAACGAACTGATGCGCATGGACGGCGTGAACCGCATCACCAGCACCGTCTACAACCCGGTCTGCGCTCCGGTAGCAGCGGCGCAGAGCTGCAATCCGTTCAGCGGCAACCCCACCGTCATCGAGAGCATGCGGTCCACCAATCCGCACCTCGCAAACATGACCTTCTACATCGACAACATCGGCTTCACCAAGGCGCTTCCCGGCGGCTGGAACCTTTCCTTTGACGCCTACAACGCGCGCATCTGGAACTACGCGCGCAGCCCGAACATCAACTCGCCGCTGAACGGCTCGCCCACCGGACCGCGCCCCGGCGCCCCGAACCTGAACATCTACGAGCTGCAGAACAGCGGACAGGGCGGCGGCAACGTCGAGTTCATGGGAATCGAGCAACACAAGCTCAAGTACCTGCAGTTCAACGCCGGCGCTGTGCGCGTCAACGTCTTCGACGACACCAACAACGACTCCTTCTTTGCGCCGCAGAGCTCCACCTCGAACGAAGGTGAGTTCGCCCGCCGCAGCGGCAATGGCCTCTGGCACGTCTTCGGCAGCGCCACCGCGAAGCTTCCTGAGAAGCTCGAGTGGAGCCTCAACATGCGCTCCAACGGCGACGCTCCGTACAACGTCACCACCGGCTTCGACAACAACGGCGACGGTGTCTTCAACGATCGCCCGCAGTACGCTCCCACCGGCACTCCTCTGTGCTCCGCCAATCCCAACGCCTCACCCTGCGGCTACTCCACGCCATGGGGCAATCTGGTCAGCTCCGGCGGTCAGGGCGTCTTCTCGCGCAACAGGGGCATCATGCCGTGGCAGCTCTATCTCGATACCAATCTGCAGCGCGTCTTCAAGCTCACGCGCAATGACAAGGCCGAGCACCCTCAGACCCTCACCGCCAACATCCGCTCCGCTAACGTCTTGAACCACATGAACGTAACCAGCGTCGGCGGCGTGCTCGGCTCACCCACCTTCGGCATACCCTACGCCGCCGACACCGGCCGCCGCTTCGAGTTCGGCCTCCGCTACACCTTCTAGCCCCTCACAACCCCGGGTGGCCCATTCATCGCGCAGCGATGAGTGGGGGAAGACTCCGTTTGCCATTCCGTCGAACTGCGGTTAGCATCCAACGCAGAGACCGGCCTGCAAAGCAGGTGTCAGTGATCCACGCTGGTTGAACCAACATTCAATGAACAGGGGCCTAGCTCGTATATATGGTTCGGTGTGCAGTGTCCGCCAGTCCGGAATGCCTGAAGAGCCACGGCCGGGTCCCACCGTCTTAAGACGGGTTCACCAGCGCTTCACACACGGCCCAGTGGGTCGGTCTTCGTTCCCTCTCGCATCATGAACCTCTCCGCTGCGCTGTTCGCGGCCTGCTTCGCCGTCTTCGGCCTGCGGATTCCCGCGTACGCCCTCATCGCAATCACCGGCATGCTCGCCGCGCTCTGGCTCAGCCTGCGCACGGCCCCGCTTTGTGGGCTTGAACCCGAGCAACTGTGGGACGCCGGCGTCTTCGCCATCGCCGCTGCCTTCGTCCTCTCGCGCCTGCTGGGCCTCGCGCTCTTCGTCGTGGTCGAGCACGGCCAGCTCACCCTCTCGTTCCGCGACATCCTCAGCTTCTCCTCGATCAGCTATCTCAGCCTCCTCGTCACCGCGATCCCCGTCCTTCTGTGGCTGCGCTGGAAGCATCTCCCGCTGCTGCGAGTGATGGACGCCTGGGCGCCCTGCGGCGCTCTGCTGTGGAGCGCCCTCTCGCTCGCCGACGCAGCCTCAGGCACCGGCGGCGGCCTGCCCACACGCCTCCCCTGGGGAGTGCGCGCCGCCAGCTCCTCCGCCGGCACCCGCGTGCATCCCGTCGCGCTCTACTCCGCAGCCGCCGCTCTCGCGCTCTGCGGTGCGCTGTTCGCCTTGCTGCGCCGCATGCGCGAACCCGGCCGCGTTGCTGCTATCGGCGTCATCGCCAGTGGCACGACCATCTTTCTGCTCGACATGCTGCGCGTGCCAGATCAGCCGCAAGCGCAGCCACTCTCGCATAACCTATTAGATGTGTCGCAGTGGATCGCCCTCGCAGCCATCGTCTTCGGAGCCTGCCTGTTCGCATTCGTTCCACGCGCGCGTCAACAGGAGGCTCGCTGATGCCCTCGAAGAACATGTTGCCGAAGGGAAAGCGCCGCCACTCCGTTCGCGCCGAGTACCGCAAAATTCGCACCCAGCTCACCGAAGCCCGCGCCCGCGACAAGGAGGTGGCCGACGCCACGCCTCCATCGCAGAACGGCAACCAGCTCGAAGAGATGTGGGACACCGCGGAGCTGATGCGCGAGACTCTCCCTGACCCCTCCAACCCCTACCTCCGCGTCGCCAACACCTCCGGCACACGCAACGAAATCCAGACTCCGTCCGAGCGTCGCTACGAAGGTCTGAAGTCGCTCGAAATCACCCCGCAGGAGATTCAGGTCCTCGAAGACCTCGAGCCCGAAGCCGGCATTCGCAGCTTCATCGCCGAGGCCGCCGCCGCAAAGATGCGCGTCGACGCCTATCTCGCCAAAGCCCTCCCGCACATCAGCCGCGGTCGCGTGCAGTTGCTCATCGAAAACGGTCAGGTCACCGTCAACGGCTCCGTCGCCAAGGCCAAGCACAAGCTTCGCGGCGGCGAACAGATCGACATCGAAGGCGATCCGCAGCCCGCTCCGCTGCGCGCCGAAGCCGAAGATCTCCCGCTCGACATCGTCTTTGAGGACGACGACCTCGCCGTCATCAACAAGGCCGCCGGCATGACGGTGCACGCCGGCGCCGGCTCCCTCGAAGACAACCGCGGCACGCTCGTGAACGCTCTGCTCTTCCACTTCGGCAAACAGCTCTCCACAGCAAGCGGAGATCTCCGCCCCGGCATCGTCCACCGCATCGACAAGCAGACCAGCGGCCTCATCGTCGTCGCCAAGAATGACGTCGCGCATCGCAAGCTCGCCGAGAGCTTCGCCGCGCGCGATCTGCGCAAGGTCTACATCGCGCTCGTCCACGGCAGCATCAGGAACAACGAAGGCACGGTCGATCTTCCTGTCAGCCGCGACCTCGTACGCCGCATCCGCATGACCACCCGCCGCGCCGACGGCCGCAACGCCGTCTCGCACTGGCGCGTGCTCGAGCGCGTCGATGGCCTGCACGGCAAATTCACACTGCTCGAGGTCCGCATCGAGACCGGCCGCACGCACCAGATTCGCGTGCACATGCAATCGCTCGGCCACCCCGTCGTTGGCGACACGCTCTACGGTGCTCCGCATCACATCACGCGCATCACCCGCTCCTCCACCGACGAAACGATCACGCTGCCCCGCAACTTCCTCCACGCCGCCGAGCTCGACTTCACCCACCCGCGCACCGGCAAGCCACTCGAGTTCCGCGCCCCACTCTCCCCCGAACTAACCTCTCTCCTCGACCAGCTCCGGACCCACTCCTGATTCTCGGTACCGTCGCCGCCTCTGCCTCTACTTTTGCCTTTCTTGTTGTCATCCCCGAAGGGGATCTGCGTTTGCCCTTGCCTTTGCCTTATTCACTATTCACCATTCACTATTCACTCCACCCCTAACTCCTAACTCCTAACTCCTCACTCCCTCACTTCCCCTCCCCTACACTAATTCCATGAACTTCCCCGCGACCCGCCTGCGGCGCCTGCGCTCCACACCTGCGATGCGTTCGCTCGTGCGCGAGACGCACCTGCACCCCGGCGCGCTCGTCTACCCACTCTTCCTCTGCGAAGGCGAAGGTGTTCGCCGCGAAGTCAGCTCCATGCCCGGCGTCTTCAACCTCTCCGTCGACGAAGCCGTGAAAGAAGCCGAAGCCTGCGCCGCTCTCGGCATAGGAGGCCTCCTCCTTTTCGGCCTTCCCGCCGAAAAAGACGAGCACGGCACCGGCGCATGGATCGACGACGGCATCGTGCAGCGCGGCCTGCGCGCGCTCAAGCAAAGCTCCGCCGCGAAGTCTCTCGTGCTCATCGCCGACGTCTGCCTCTGCGAGTACACCTCGCACGGCCACTGCGGCGTCGTCACCCAAAACACAACACAGAACGGCCACGACTACACGATCGAGAACGACTCCACTCTCGCGCTGCTCGCAAAAACCGCAGCCTCGCTCGCCGCCGCTGGCGCCGACATCGTCGCACCCAGCGACATGATGGACGGCCGCGTCGCCGCCATCCGCTCCGCGCTCGACACCGCCAGCCGCCACAACACACCCATCCTCAGCTACGCCTCCAAGTTCGCCTCGGCCTTCTACGGCCCTTTCCGCGAGGCCGCCGACTCCGCACCGCAGTTCGGCGACCGCCGCACCTACCAGATGGACGGAGCCAACCGCCGCGAAGCCATGCGCGAGATCGCGCAGGACCTCGCCGAGGGCGCGGACATGATCCTCATGAAGCCCGCGATGCCCTACCTCGACATCATCCGCGACGCACGCGAGCGCTTCGACGTGCCCATGGGCGCCTACCAGGTCTCCGGCGAGTACGCCATGCTCCACGCCGCCTTCCAGCGCGGCTGGCTCGAGCCCGAGCGCGCCATGCTCGAAAGCCTCCTCGGCATCCGCCGCGCCGGCGCCGACTTCATCGTCACCTACTTCGCCAAAGACGCCGCCAAACTGCTGGGTATAACGCGCAGACTCAGTCATCTTTACCCAAGGCTCTCACCCAGACTCAGTCATCTCGACCGAAGCGCAGCGGAGTGGAGATATCCCTGAATTTCCCCAATTCCGGGTGCCCCATCTTCGCGACGGCCGGGGTCCCTCGGCGCGCTTGCTCGCGGGTGTGGGACTTTATCGTCGCTAAGCTGGGCATCGCTTGCGCCAACTGCAAGCGATAACATCCGCCAGGTACAGTCCCATTAGAACCACACGGCTGAAGGCCCAGTCCATAAACGCTCCCCTGCGTCCTCCCCCACCGCTCCCGCATCCAACACACGCAGGCCCTAACTCCCCTAACTCCCTAACTCCCCTGACTCCCTAACTCCCCCAGCGAGGTCTCCATGGAATACCGCACACTCGGCCGCTCCGGCTTCAAGGTCCCTGAGCTCTGCTTCGGCACCGGCACCTTCGGCGCGGGCAACGACTTCTTCGCCGCCTGGGGCGACACGCAGACCGACGAAGCGCGCAAGCTCATCGACATCTGCATGGAAGCCGGCTGCAACTTCTTCGACACCGCCGACGGCTACTCCGACGGCAAGAGCGAAGAGGTTCTCGGCCAGGCCATCAAACACCTCAAGCGCGAAGATGTATTGATATCAACGAAAGCCACCTTCCGCTTCGGCCCCGGCGCCAACAACGTCGGCAGCTCGCGCTACCACCTCATCGACCAGCTCCACGGCAGCCTGAAGCGCCTGCAGACCGACTACATCGACGTCTACCACATGCACGCCTTCGACGGCACGACGCCCGTCGAAGAGACACTCGACACACTGAACACATTCGTGCGCGAAGGCAAGGTCCGCTACATCGCCTGCTCCAACTTCTCCGGCTGGCACCTCATGAAATCGCTCAGCGTCTCCGAGCGCTACGGCTGGTCGCGCTACGTCGGCCACCAGGTCTACTACTCGCTCATCGGCCGCGATTACGAGTGGGAACTGATGCCGCTCGCGCTCGATCAGGGCGTCGGCGCACTCGTCTGGTCGCCGCTCGGATGGGGCCGCCTCACCGGCAAGATTCGCCGCGGCCAGCCGCTCCCCGAGACCTCTCGCCTGCACAGCAAGCTAGTCGTCGACGCCGGCCCCACGCCCGACTGGGAGTACGTCTACAAGGTCGTCGACGCGCTCGACGAGGTCGCCAAAGAGACCGGCAAGTCTATCCCGCAAATCTCGCTCAACTGGCTGCTGCGCCGCCCCACCGTCTCCACGCTCGTCATCGGCGCGCGCGACGAGAAGCAACTCCGCGCCAACCTCGCCAGCGTCGACTGGCAATTAACACCCGAACAAATCAAGCGACTCGACGAAGCAAGCGCAACCAGGCTCGCCTACCCCTACTGGCACCAGATCCAGTTCAGCGAACGCAATCCATTCCCCGTCCCGCAGACGCTCATCACCGAAGCTTAATCGTGCAGCACACAAACAGAATCGGCGTTGCTTCCAGGGCAACGCCGATTCGTTTGACCATGACTACACCCCGACTACACCACCTCTACTACTGCCCGCTTGCCGCCGCAGGTTTCGCAGCCGGCTTCTTCGCTGTCGTCGCCGCCGACTTCGGCTTCCAGAAGTCCGGCTCAGCCTTCACCATCGCATCCGTCGGTATGCTCATCTTCGGGCTCACCGCGAACAGGTTGGTCATCTCGGTCTTGATCGATGCGGCCTCCAGCTCGGCCATCTTCTTCATCCCATCCTCGCCGACCGCATCTGCGAAGTGCTTGCCCGCTCCAAACTCCGCATCCGCATCCGCGCCCGACTTCAGCGCCGTGAATACAAGAAACGTGGGCGAATCGGAATGTCCATAGGCCATCTGGAAAGCCGTCCAGTGGAACTCCGGAATGTTCTTCGCGGCCTCCACGTACTTCTTGGCCAACTCCTCGAACTCGTGCACATGCCCTGGCTTCACAACGTACTCGCTAACCTCCAGATAGCGCATGCCCACCGGCGGCCCGCCGACGTTCGTGCTCAGATCATCGCGCCGCAACCACACGCTGGACCCGGTTTCGGCGAGCAGATCGCCATCGGCCACCATGGCCTTGTCCATCGCCACCTGTGCCGCCGCAGGCGTTGCCTTGCGTTCCGCTTCCCAGGCTCCAATCGACGCATAGGAACTCAAAAAGAGCGCGCGATTATTTCCGCTCAGCGACGTCAATGCGATGTAGTGAATGTTTCCCTTGTTGGCCTGTACCGCGCGAATGAAGCCGGCCTCAGTCGCCTCATGCGATCCGCCATCCCTGCCCGGCTTGGTGAACTCACGCTCGATCACGAGCACCTTGCCCGCGTCCGTATTGGCCTGTGCGTGCGTCGGCGGCGCAAAGGTAAACCCTGCAGAAACTAAAAGCGGAACGAAAAGAAGTCGACTTATGCGAATTGCGTTCATGATGATTTTCCTCGATAACACGGATTGAACTGCGCTCAGAACCCACAACGAAAACGTGGCCGAATCCAAACAAACCTCTGCCGGCCTGATGTCGCTACACCAGGCCGCGGTACGGCTCCAATGCGGAGCCTAGTCGACTCCAGTCGGGTCGACGATCCTCAACGGTTACGAACGGAGACTGGCGCCAAGTCTCCCGCCGCCGCGCAGCAATGTCAAGCACTCATATTCAGCGCACACAGAAAAGGCGAGGCCACAGCCTCGCCCATTGCCTGCAATCAGTTGCGCCACGCGCCCCGATCCACTCACCGTCTCGACATCTTCAGGCTCCCCGTTAAGATGCGTCCAACCACAGATGGAGAAGGCTCACTCCAATTCGCCACCGCCGCCCGCCCTTCGCATCGGCACCGCCGGATGGACTCTGCCGAAGCAGCACGCTGAACACTTTCCCGACGAGGGATCGCATCTCGAACGCTGCGCACAGCGCTTCAACTGCGTTGAAGTGAACTCCAGCTTTCATCGACCGCATCAACAAAAGACCTGGGCGCGTTGGGCGCGCTCCACACCGCCGGACTTCCGCTTCGCCGTAAAGCTTCCCAAAGCCATCACCCACACGGCACTGCTGGCAAACTGCGGCGCGCTATTGCAAACGTTCTTCGAGGAAGTTAGCGGCCTCGCCGACAAACTCGGCCCCGTCCTCATTCAACTCCCGCCCAAACTCGCCTTCGACGAAGCTCTCGCGCACGAGTTCTTCACCACCCTCCGCGAGCTCCATCCACAAAACCTGCACACCGGCTCGCTTGCGCTCGAGCCACGCCACGCCAGCTGGTTCACACCGCCCGTCGACCGCCTTCTGCGCAGCTTCGAAATCGCACGCGTCGCCGCCGATCCCCCCAAGGGCTCACCTTTGGCCACCGCACCAGGTGGCTGGCCCGGCCTCTGCTACTGGCGCCTCCACGGCAAACCGCGCACCTATTACTCCGCCTACGAATCCTCGTTCCTCCGCCGCTTCGCCACACAGCTCCTCAAAGCGCAGTACGGCGAGCAATGGGTCATCTTCGACAACACCGCACTCGGACACGCCACCGGTAATGCACTGGAACTCATTCGCGATCTGCGGCTTACTCCACCATCTCGCGCTGCAAACCGTTGACAATACCACCACCTGCACCTACGCTTATCTGCCTCAGGCCCCAAAACTTTTCCAAGGAGAGCTCTTATGAAAAGAATTGTGTCTCTTTTGTCTGCACTGCTTCTGGGATCCTTCGCCCTTTCCGCCCTCGCCGCGCACACCCACGCCCCTACACCCAGCACGTGGGAGCTCAACGTCGCCGCATCCGATTTTGGCGGCGGCCCCGCCATGAAGTCCGACCAGATGACCGTCCTCACCGACACCGACAAGTGGTTCAAGTGGACCGACGTTAGCGTCGACGCCGATGGCAAGACATGGAAGACCTCATGGAGCGGCCCACAGGACGGCACGCTCAAACCCATCGAAGGCATGGCCGGAGCCAAGGCCAGCTTCAAGACCGCCGACGATTCATCGCGCTGGGTGATGCCCGACGGATCCGTATCCGAGTCAACCATGGTCATGGCGCCGGACAAGAAGAAGGTCACGATCACCGCGACACTTAAGACGAAGGACGGCAAAGAGCTCCATCAGACTCTCGTCTACGACCGCGTGAAGTAGCACAACAGAACTTCAGAAGTGAAAGGCCCTGCTCGCATCGCAGCAGGGCCTTCCGTTTTTGCTTTATTCACTACCCACTACTCACTATTCACTACTCACTGCTCCTTCGCCCTCGGCAGCAGCGCCTTCACAATCAGCCACGCGCCCAGCGAAATCAACACACCACGAATCATCGTCGTCGCGTTGAAGTTCCAGCCGAAGATCACATACGTGATCACCACGCCCACCATGTAGATCTCGCCGAAGAACCCCTGCAGCCAGTGCGCGGGCTTGCCCGCCGCCGGAACCTGCGGTGTCGGCGCCGGCAGAAACCGCGGCACGGCCTTGCGATACTCCACATACGCTTCGCCGAACCGCTCGGTGAGAAACGGCTCCTCCGCCAGCGCCAGCCTCACCTGCAGCACCCAGATCAGCGCCACGCAGAAGATCGCTCCACTCGGCGGCATCAAAATCGCAAGCCCGACGATATGCAGAATCGTGCCCAGGTACAGCGGATTGCGCGTCCTGCGATACGGCCCGTCCGCCAGCATCGTCTCGCCGTGCATCGACCGCGACTGCACCACGCTCGCGCCCACATACGACGCTCCCCACACGCGCAGCCACGCGCCCAGCGCCACCAGCACAATCGCCGCAACCAGCACCGCGTTCGTCGCCGCAACAAACGACAGCCACCCCGTCCGCGACAGCCACGACGACAGCACCAGCCACGTCCTCAGCCGCGTCCATCCCAGCGCCTCACACCACGGCGCCCAGAACCCCAGCGCGATGATCACCGCATGCAGAAGAAATCGAAACTTGTACTCGAACCTCGTCGCACCCATCAAAAACTATCCACCCTCACATCATTCTCGCTCACCGGCACGCTGCGCTCCGCAACCGCACTCAGTTTGTCGATCGTCGCCGGCGCAGCCTCATCCTTGTAGATCACGCCGCCCTTCATCACAAAGCTCACATGCTCCAGCGTCTTGATGTCCTTCAGCGGATCGCCGCTCACCGCAATCACATCCGCCCACTTGCCCGGCTCCAGCGACCCCACCTTGTCCGTCCACCCCATCAGGTCCGCCGCATTCAGCGTCGTCGTCTGCAGTGCCGCGAGCGGCGTCATGCCGAACTGGTTCACATAGACATCCAATTCATGTGCATTCAGACCATGCGGATAGACGGCCGCGTCCGTTCCCATCGCCACCTTCACCCCGCTCTCGATCGCGTGCCGCGCATTCTTCTTCTCCACTGCGCCAACATCCGCCATCTTCTGCGCATAGAACGGCGGCAGATGCCCATATTGCTTCTGCCAGTCGATGAGATACGCCGTCGGCACAAAATACGTTCCCATCTTTTTCATCATCGCGATGTCTTCATCGTTCATGTAGCTTCCGTGCTCAATCGAGTCCACGCCCGCCTCGCTCGCCCACAGAATCGCCTGCGCTCCATGCGCATGCGCCGCCACCTTGCGCCCCAGCCTGTGCGCATCCGCCACAATCGCCTGCATCTCCTCCAGCGTGTACTGCGAGGCCTGCGGATCATCGCCCTTTGAAAGCACGCCTCCGCTGGCACCAATCTTGATCAAATCCGCGCCGTACTTAATGTTGTTGCGCACCATGTGCTGCACGCCCGCAATCCCGTCCGACACGCCCTCTCCCTGCACGTGATACTGCTCCGGCAGCAGGTTCTCATCCATATGCCCGCCCGTAATACCCAGCGCCGGCCCGCTCACCTGCATATGCGGTCCCGGAACATGCCCGGCATTGATCTCATCTCTCAGCGCAACATCCGTCCATCCACCCGCGCCCACATTGCGCACCGTCGTGAAGCCCGCCTCCAGCGTCGTCTTCGCGTTCTCCACGCCGAGAATCGCCTCCTTCGCCGGCGTCATCGACAGCTCAAAGTACGGATCGAAGTTCGTCACCATCGTCAGGTGCGTATGCACGTCGATCATCCCCGGCAGCACCGTGTAGCTGCCCGAGATCCACCACGCGATCGCCCGTCTTCGCCGGCGTGTCCGCAGTCTTCGCCAGCCCGACAATCTTCTCGCCCTCGACAATCACCGTCTCATCGGCAAGCTCATTGCCCGTGTGCACATCGATCACATGCCCCGCGCGAATCAGCGTGCGCCCCGCGCTCGCCTGATACCCCGGCTGAGCCGCCGCACTCAACGCCACACACAACAACCCGCACGACAGCACACGCATGCGCATCCTTTTCTCCTTTTAGATCTGTCAGGAACCCGCACCCAGTCTAGGCTCTCAGCCGCCCACACGTCACAAAATTCTCACAACTCCCAATCGAGCTCAAACTAACAAGCCCCTCTGTTAGCGTTCATCGGGTGGCCCATTCATCCGCGTTCTCTGCGCATCATCGACCTGCATCAAGAAAACTCTGCCATCTCGACCGCATGCGCGCCTTAGCGCGACCTTTGCGTCAGAGACCTTCGCCTTTACTCTTGTCTTCGTGTGACCCAAGACTGCGTTTGCCTGACTCCCACTCTACCGCCCCGGCCGATTACTCACAATCTCCTTCCCGCCACCCTTCGCAATCACATACACCGGCCCATCCACCGCCGGAAGCTGATTCGGCGGATCCGTCAACGACTGCCACAGAAAAATCCTCGTCGGCCCACTCCACTTCGCCCGAAAACTCTCCGGCGTCTCAAAGATCTTCGGCGCATCCGGAAAGAAGCTCCCGTACCAGAGGTTCGAACTCCTCCCCTCCAGAATGTGCACATCCGCGCGCCTCAGATAAAACCCCAGCGTCGACCCCGACTCATACTCCCCGTGAATCGCCACCATGTCCTGCGGCTGCACCATCGGCGCAATCTCCTCCGCCAGCTGCGCCGAGCTGATCACCGGCGCAAACGTCTGCAATCCCAGATGCGCCGCCAGCAGAAACCCGAACGCCCCCGCCGCCATCGCCACATTCGCCTGCACTGGCCGCGCCCGCTTGCGCAGCAGCAACGACGCCAGCGGCCCACCCACCAGACTCACCGCCGCAATCACCAGCGGCAACCGAAACAGCCCCAGCGCCTCCGCATTCAAATCCAGAAAGTGCCCCATGCTCATCGCATAGTCGCCCGGATGCTCACTCAGCAGCGCTGCCAGATCAACATTGCCGCTCGGCGTATGCGCATGCAGCAGCACCGCCGCGGCTGCGACAGCAAACAGCACTCCCAGAATCAGCAGCACCTCCGTCGCATGAATCGCCGCCTGCCCCGCCTTGATCAGCCGCACCGCCTCGTCGTGCTCCACTCCCGCAACAACAACCCTCTTCCTCTTCTCCAACCGCTTCGGCCTGTAATGATCCACCCACGCCAGCCATCCCGCGCCCAGCACTGCAATCGCCGGAAACGCCGGCAGCACGTAATACTCCTGCCGTGTCGAGAACGTAAAGAACAACAGCACAAAGCCAGACCACACCGCCAGCAACAACCGCGCCCGCAGTTTCAGCGGAAGATCATGCCGCCGAAACTGGCCCCTCCACTTCTCCTCGCGCACCGGCAGCGCCCACCCCGCCACCTTGAACCCGAACGCCGACCACGGCATCATCCACACCAGGCACAGCCCCCAGAACACCAGCAGCGGCACCGTGTCATAGTCACGCGGCACGCGCAGATTCAGATACCGCAGCACGTGCTCGTTCATGAAGTAGAACCAGAACCACCCGCGCACATTGCCATCCGTCGGCAGCGGCACCTGCCAGTGCCCACTCACAAAATGAAACGGCGTCGGTTGTCCCTGCGTCGGATTCGCGAGCCCCGCCAGCACATGCCACGGCGCCGCAATCACCAGGAACACCACCAGCGAACTCCACGGACACAACGCCCCGACACGCGCCCATCCACGTCTCCACCCGCGCGTCAGCCACAGATAGATCACCACCGTGGCCACCGGAAACACCACGCCGATCAACCCCTTCGTCAGCACATTCAGCGCACAGCTCGCCGCAAACCCCCAGCAATAAATCCGCGACATGCCACCAAACCGGGGCCCGTCATCTCGACCGCGCAGCGTGAGTGGGTGGAGAGACCCCTGTATTTTGCCGGGTGCCCCATTCTTCGCGACGGCTTCATCGTCGCTAAGGTGGGCATCACACGCAGCGCGATCGTCATCCCCAGACTCTCCACCTCCTCCGGCGCGAAGCGCGTCCGCCGCACCGCAGGTGCCTCCGTCCGCCAGAAACACCACAACGCCGTCGCGATCCAAAGACACACCATCGCATCCGGAATCGTGATCCTCGTGAAGATAAAAATCCCAAAGCTCGACAGCAGAATCAGCGCCGCATACAGCCCCGCCGTCGCCGACCGAAACATCCTCCGCGCAAAGCTCTCGCACACCAGCGCCAGCGCCAGCACCGCAAACGCCAGCGGCAACCTCACAGCAATCGTCGAAGCCGTCGGCCCCGTCATCCCCACCGCGCCAAACGCCTTCAACCCCGCGGCCATCGACCAATACAGCAGCGGCGCCTTCTCCAAGTACCGAATCCCGTTCGCATACAGCGTCACATAGTCGTGGCGCAGCAACATCTCGCGCGCCACCTCCGCATGCACCGAATCCGCATCATCCAGCAGCGGCGGCCTTACCAGCGCAAAGCTCGCATAGAACGCAGCCCACAGCACCACAATCCAAACCAGCGTCCCACGCGCACGCCGCGGCACCAGCCGCACCTGCTCCACCGGATTCACCACGACACTCTCAGCCACCCCTCAAGTCTAAGTGCCAACGATTAATCAGAGCGTCTGGGCTCGCTCAGCCGTCATCCTGAGCGAAGCAGCTCGCCATGCTAGTTGCGAGTCGAAGGATCCCTGTATTTACGCGACGCTCGAACAGCCACCACCACTCGACTCATCCCGTAAACTCATCCTCGATGCCCTCGATGCGTCCCATCGCCGCCAGCCGCGCACCCTCACTCATCCAACTCGACGCCGCCGCGCGCCCCGGCCCGCCCACCGACTTCATCTACAACGACTGGTACCCCGCGCTCCGCACCGACACACTCCGCGAGCCCGTCACCACCACGCTCCTCAACATCCCTCTGCTCCTCGGCCGCAAGCGCGACGGCTCGCCTCTTCGCCCTGCGCGACCTCTGCCCGCACCGCGGCATCCCACTCTCCGCCGGCTGGTTCGACGGCGACACCGTCCAGTGCAAATACCACGGCTGGCGCTTCGAGCCCTGCTCCGGCCGCTGCGAAGAGATCCCCTCGCTCACCTCGCACGACGCCCTCGAGCCCACAAAGATCTTCGCCAACGCCTTCCCCGTCGCCGAGCGCGACGGCTACGCCTGGGTCTACATCCCCGCTCCCGGCGCAGGCCGCATCGACGCCGAAGACATCACGCAACTCCCACCCATCCCCTCGCTCCCAAAATTCACGAAGCGCTTCCGCACCGCGCACCTCTCCGCCGATCTCCCCTGCAACGTCGACCACGGCATCATCGGCCTCATGGACCCCGCGCACGGCCCCTTCGTGCATCAGGCCTGGTGGTGGCGCTCCGCCGCAAGCATCCACGAAAAAACCAAAAAGTTCGAACCCATCGACAGCCCCGACGGCGACCACGACGGCTTCCGCATGTCGCCGCACGCACCCTCCTCCAACTCCGCGCCCTACAAACTCCTCGGCCGCCCCGTCACCACCATCGACTTCGCCCTCCCCAACCGCCGCATCGAAACCATCGTCGCCACCAAATCCGGCACCATCTATACCCCCAATGATGCGCTGTCCTCTCGACCGGAGTCTCACTCGACTCAAACTCTGTCCTCTCGCCCAGAGTCTCGCGCCACCCAAACTCTGTCATCTCGACCGGAGCGCGAAGCGCGCAGTGGAGAGATCCCCGTATTTCCCAGCCCCGAACGCCCGGACGACTCCCAACCTCTCCGCTGGTTCTCCTCCCTCACCACCGTCACACCCATCACGCCCTCCACCTGCCGCATCGACGTCGTCGCCGCCTGGAACATCGGCTACTACATCCCCTTCGTCACCTCACTGGTCAAGTTCTTCGGCGCACGCTTCGTCGCGCAGGACCAGCAGACGATGGTCGAGCAGGCCCGCGGCCTCCGCTCCAACCCCGGCCTCATGCTCATCGACGACGCCGACAAGCCCGCCAAGTGGTACTTCGCCCTCAAGCAGCGCCGCCTCACCGGCACCGGCCCCCACCCTCTCCCCGGCCCCGTCGAACTCCACTGGCGCAGCTAACCCCAACAAACACCTCGCCTCCCGCCTCTCCCGCCGCCGCGAACCCTGGCTCTTTCGCGCCCTTTGCGTCAAAGCCTCCGCCTGACGCTCCCGCCGGAGGAGCATCATAAGAAGTGATGCCAACCTCACCCGCCGCAACCCCCGTGGAACAACTGCGCGAACAGGCCAAACGCCTGGAGGCCGCGCTGTCTGTAGGAGTTGCGACCCCCACCACCAAAGCCGTCCACGAACTGCGCTCCTCCACCCGCCGCGTCGAGGCCCAGCTCGAACTCCTCGCCATGATTCAGGGCCTCCCTTCCTACAAGCCCGCCGCGGAGAAGGTCTACCGCCGCCTCGAAAAACTTCGCCGCATCGCTGGCAAAGTCCGCGACTGCGACGTGCAGGACAAGCTCCTCAAAGACGAACACCACGCCATGAGCTCCGCGGTCGAAGCTCCCTCCGACCTGACCAAGCCCCAGGACAAACTCCGCAAGCGCATCGCCAAAGATCGGCAGCGCAACGAGCGGAAACTGCTCGCCGCCGTCGAGCGGCAGCTCCCCAAACTCGCGCGCGACACCGAAACTCTCCTCTCCACCCTCAAGCCCGCGAAGGAGCTCCAGGTCCACGTCGACGATCTGCTCGTCCGCATCGAGCACCGCATGGAACGCATGCTCCGTTCGCGCGAGCAGGGCGAGGACCACCTGCACGATCTGCGCAAGGCCGCCAAGCGCGCCCGCTATCAGTGCGAAGGCATGCCCGGATCGGCAGCCGCCGCCATGGCCAGGCGCCTCGAAGATCTGCAGGACGCCGGTGGCGCCTGGCACGATCTCCTCGACCTCGCCACCGTCTGCCACAAACAGCTCGGCCCCGAGCATCCGCTCTCCCGCGTCCTCGAGCACCTTCGCGACGAGCGGCTCGACACCTACCTCGCCAACCTCGACGACTTCCGAAAGAAACACTCGCAACCCTCAAGCTCGCAACTCAAAACTCAACAGAACCGCAGCTCCGCCACCCCAAAACGCAAGCCTCCCCAGCGCGTCGCGGCCAACCAGGAACGGTCCCGCACCGCATAACTCAACTCTCCCCACGCTGTCACTCCGATCAGTGTTTTGCCCTTACTTCCTCGTTGTCATCCTGAGCGCAGCGTTCGCGAAGCGAGCGCGCAGTCGAAGGATCCCCGTATTCTGCATTTTGCCCTTGCCTTTTTTGTTGTCATTCCCGAAGCGGGGTCCCCGGCCAGCTTGCTGGCTGGGGTGCAAGGGAATCTGTGTTTGCCCTTGCCCTTGCCTTTCCGCTAACCACTAACCACTAACCACTAACCACTAACCACCCGGTACGATAGCCCCATGAGAGTCGGCCTCTTCGGCGGCAGCTTCGACCCACCGCATCGAGGTCATCTCGCCGTCGCCCAGGCGGTACGCGACGGCTTCGCGCTCGACCGCGTGCTCCTCGCGCCCGCAGCCATCCAGCCGCTCAAGCCCGAAGGTGCCCACGCCTCCTTTGCTGACCGCCTGCGCATGGTCGAACTACTCTGCGAAGGCGTCAACCGCATCCAGGCATCCACGATCGACGGTCCGCAAGCGAACAGCACACCGAACTACACCATCGACACGCTCCATCGGCTGCGCGACGAGCTCCCGCCCAACGCAGAAATATTCGTCATCGTCGGCGCCGACGCCTTCCTCGGCATACGACAGTGGAAAAATCCAGAAGCACTTATCGAGCACGCGCGATGGATTATCGTGAGCCGACCCGGCTTCGACCTTCATCAGCTCGAAACGCTCCAGTTGACCCCACAGCACCGTGCACGCATCGAGACCCTTAGCGACTTCGAGAATCCGGTCAGCGCCACCGAAATCCGTGAGCGGCTGCACGATACGTCCCGCTTTCGGCAGGACTCCCGCCCGTGAACTCGTACCACCCAGGATTCTGGAGTACATCCGTGCACACCATCTTTACGAAACTGAACCGAAGGATGCTCGAATTCGCTAGGCTAGGAAGACGAGGAGCACTGATGGCGACGAACGAGACGAACCGGATGCTGGCGGCTGCCGCTGCAGCCTGCGAAGACAAAAAAGCTGAGGACATTCGCATCCTGGCGCTGGATCCCACCGAGAGCGGGCTCACCGATTACTTCCTGTTGTGCAACGGAACCAACGAGCGGCAGAACGTCGCCATCGCCGACGAGATTGAACTGCGCATGAAGCGCGACTTCAACACGTACGCGAACTCCGTCGAAGGCCGCAGACAGGCCGAGTGGATTCTTCTCGATTACGTCGACTTCATCGTGCACATCTTTTCGCCGGAGAAGCGCGCCTTCTACGGACTCGAACGCCTGCGCAAATCAGCAACGACCCTCAGCGTTGCAGACCTGAACTCCGAGATCAGGCAGCACATCGCCAGCGCACGCCAGAAGAAACCTCTCCCCGCAGTAAAGAAGGCCGCGGCAAAGAAGGCCCCCGCGAAGAAAGCCCCCGCGAAGAAGGCTGCGGCGGCAAAGAAGTCTGCGGCGAAGAAATCTCCAGCCAGGAAAGCCCCTGTAAAGAAGACGGCTGCAAAGAAGATTGTCGCAAGGAAGCCAACGAAGAAGAGCGCATCCAAGCGGATGCGCTGAAATCTCACATTTGCCTTTCTCATGTTTCATCCCCGAAGGGGATCTGCTTCTGCTTTTGCTTCTGCCTTGCCTTGTTCACTATTCACTAACCACTAACTACTAACCACTATTTGCAATAACCCCCAACCCCCCCGTTACCCCCCGACCCCTACTCCCTGACACCTCAATCATCACTCCCTAACCCCCTCACCCTAACTCCCTAACTCCTCACTCCCTACCGCCCCACCCACCTTCGCCTGATCCACCTTCGCCTGCGCCTTCGCCGAAAGCGCGCGCTTCTGCTCATCCTGATCGGGCCGCGGCGGTCCATACGCAGTCCAGTCGCCCACCGCGACCTCCGCCGGCACAACGCGCAGCGTCATCGTCGAGAAGACCGGCGCACTCCCCGCCTGCGTCGCGCGAATGATCATGCGATAGTTCCCCGGCGCGATCGACTCCGTCTGAAAGACATGCCCCGTAACAAAATTCCCTGCAGCGTCCGCATTGGCAGGATCGACCGTCTCGTCCGTTTCCTCGATAGGCTTGCCGCCCGAAACCGGTGAACCATAGAGGTAGTGGAGTTGAATCGGTGCCGTATTCAGTTTTCCGCTCGCATCCTTCGGCACCCACAGTTGAAAGACGAGCGGGATTCGGTCGCCCGCATGAAGCGTAAGCGTGCCCACACCGCGCGGGCTGAACCGCACGCCCGCAAGCGAGAAGGGAAGCGTCGTGCCCTCATCCTGCAGCGGATTGCCGCTGTAGACGAACGGCTCCGAGATGCCGAGACCGGACTTCGACGTCCGCGGAACAACCACCGTCTGCAGTACGCGGTGCGCCGCCAGCGTCAGATTATTCGTCAACGTCGATTGAATGATGTAGCGGCCCGGCACCAGCGGGAAGCGGTCCTCAGCAGCAAACGGCTTCCTCCGCCCAACCTCTGCCTGCGCAGCCTGAATCCCGCCGGTGAGCGTGACCACATCGTCGTACACCGGAGCACCGGATTCCGTGGTGATGTGGTTCTGCAGCGTCAGATCGTAGCCCATTGTCTTGTCCTTGCGCTCGCCGATCAGCGTCGCGTCAGGCTCCGGAAACTGGATCAGGTACTGCACCATGCTCTGCCCGCGCTCATCACGAGTCACCGTGTACCCGACGCGCGGCGTATTGCTCACGGTGACAATGCTCGCCGTAACCTTCTCCTGCTGACGCCGCAGTGCGAGCATCTGCTTCTGGTACGGGAGATCCGCCAGGCCCAGAATGTTCGAGACCAGCGCATCCGAAATCATGCTCGGTGAAAAGGTCGTAAGGTCTACCGGCTCGGACGGAATCAGCGAAACCGTCATCCTCGCCACCTCGTCCCCCAGCGATTTGCGAACCGTCTGCAGGCTGCGCGTCTGATCGTTCAGGTCCTCCAGCCCCGTCACCAGCCGCACCGGCCCATCTTCATACGGCGAGTAGAGAGTGTAGGGGTCACCCGCACTCCGCTTGTAGAACACGACGTAGAAATACGAAGGCAACGCCGGCGTCGGAGTTCCGTAGAACCACACGATCAGCGGCCGCATATTGCGCGCCGCGGGATACGTTTGAATCGTCTGCGGCGCTCCCAGCGTTATATAGATGCGCCCCTGGTCCGTTCGCCACCCGTTATGCGACTGCAGCGCGCCATAGTGCTCGTTGGCATACTCCAGCCGCCGGTAGTGCTCTTCCTTGTAAGGATTCTCCGGCCCCCGGGTCGGATTGCGCGCCTGCCAGAACGCGCTGATGAAGCTGTCGCGCTCCGCATTCGTGTGCAGCGCCAGAAACTGCGCGCGCTCCTCGCTGTCGATGATGTAGGGAACCTCTTCATCCAGCCAGTGCCGGTACTCCGCAGGCAGCGCCTTCTCCGCCTTGTCGACAAACGCGCCCGACGCGGAAAGCGGAGCCACCCAACCAGCGAAGGAGACGAGAAGCACGAGAGCAAAGAGGCCTGAACGGAACAACGCACGCTCCTTGACCGGGGTCGAAAACGAGGAGGAGGAAGACCGGTGGTCTCCCTCCTCCAGTGTAGAAGATTCAACTCCCGTCTAGAACTCGAACCGGACCGATCCACGAGCGTACATTGGACCCTGGAACGCGGACGGACGGCCATAGTCCTGGTTCAGCGGCGGAACTGCACCGACAGCCGGCGAACCAAGCTGCGTGAACTGCACGCGGGCCGTCTGGAACTGGCTGTTGGTCACGTTGAACATGTCCATCGCCAGCTTCAGGCTGTACCGCTCGCCGAAGTGAATCGGGTAGTCGAGATGCACATCAAGCTGGTTCGCCGACGGCGTACGACCCGCCGCGCCGCGGCCACCGACTGGAACCTCACCCTGGTTCAGGTAGATCGGGTGATCGCCCAGCAGGCTCAGCGGAACGCCCGACAGCCCGCGCAGCCCCATGCCCAGCGTAAGGCCCTTCGCCTTCGACATGAAGCGGCTGTCCGAGCCGACGTTATAGCTGAGGAACATGTTGCCGGTCACGCGACGGTCCGTGCTCAGGAAGCCCGGCTGGAACTGGTCACCCAGCAGGCCAAGCTTGCCCGGCGTGAAGTCGAACAGCGAGCTGATGCCCGGGTCCGACTGGCCGTTGTCATTGCGGAACGCGCCCTCATAATTGCCCCACAGATTGCCCCAGCGCAAATTGATGAAGGCAAGCCAATGGTGGTTGAACCGCTTGTCGAACTCGATCTCAACCGAGTTGTAACGGCGTTCCGGCTGCACGAAGCCATCCGGAATTCCATCGGGCGGAGGTCCGTCCGCTGTGCTCAGGTTGGTAAAGCACGCGCCGCCAACCTGCTGATTGAGGCTGTTCGAGAAGAACGTCTTGCCAATCGCAAAGTAGGTGTCGTTGTTCTCCGTGCAACCCGGCAGAACAGGCTTGTAGTTGCCCGCAACACCCGGGTTCCCATTCGCAGGCGGCACGGATTTGATGACGTTGCCCGGGTTCGCTGCTTTGAACTGGGCAACGGTATAAGTGATCTCCTGCTCATTCACGGCGATGTCCGTGCTCGGGCCGGGGTTCGCGATACCGCCAACGAAGTTCGGAATAATCGTCGATCCTTCCGGCGACTGCGATCCGATGTCCTCGATAATGCGGCCCAGGCGCCGATCCGAGTAGCGGATCTTGAAGACCATCGACTGCGACAGGTTGCGATCGACGCCGAAGACATACTCGTCCTCGTACTCCTGCTTCGTACCCGGGAGGATGCCTTCACCCGTGGACGAAGAGAAGTTCGGAGCGCCGAACTGCGCGACCACACCGGTCGTGGTGGATCTGTTCAGACCATTAAGATTGTGTGCCGCATCCGGCGTGATCGTAATCGATCCGTCCGACGCGACCACCGGCGCAAAGAAGTAGCTGGTATCGTCCTGCTCGTTGCCGAGCTGACGAATCGCAGCGTCCAGCGGCATCGCCCAGTAGTTACGGCCGTAGTTGAAGTAGATCTTCGTCCTCTGGTCGCCCATCGGATCGAGGTTGATGCCCATGCGCGGCGACCAGCTCGGGCCGAAATTGTAATCCAGCAGCGAACCGCCGATCCGCTGGTTCTCATACCGCACGCCGATGTCGAAGGTGACGTGACGGTTCATCTGGAACACGTCCTCGCCAAACCCCGTGTGGTAACGGCCAAACGCATTCACTTTCAGACCGTTGTACGTTCCGCGTGTGATCGATGCATACGAACGAATGCCGTTGATCAGCGTGCACTGCGTGCAGGTCTGGTCGGAGAGATTGTTCGGGTTGGCCGGCGCAATCGAGAACAGCGCGTTGGTCAGCTGCCCGGCGGCATTGGCGGGGATGTTGGAGAACCGGGCGGCGAGATTCTGACCAGCTGCATTCGTCGCCGGAATCGCAAACAGCGGCCCGGAGCGCGAAGGCTCATCCAGGAAGTTGGTGTGATCGTACTGGTAGCCGAAGTTGAAGGTGTGCTGGCCCCAGAGCCTCACGATCTTCGACGTGTTGGCCTCGATGCTGTAGGTATTGTTCTTCGAGGGCTCATACGCTCCGTGTCCGGTTGCAATCGATCCGCCCGGAGGACTCAGGTACGTAGGATTCGTGTTCGTGATCTGGTAGGTGTTGAACGAGGGCGACTCGCTGAAGTGGTTGTGGTTGTAAGCGTAGGCCGCATCCACTGTCCAGGTTGGCGTCAGCGCTGCGTCAATGCGCCCCAGGTAGTCCTGCGAACCGAAGTCGAAGGAGCTCGAGGTCGTCAGCGGCACCGGGCTCGAGAGCCCATCGGGGTTGGTCCAGAGATTCGGTACGGAGTTGTGCCGCGAGGGATCGCCAAATGCCGTCAACTCAAGGTTGCTGCGGCTGGTGATCTTGTACGCCAGCTTTGCGGCATAGCTCGTGGTCGTGGTGTTGGAGTGAAGAACACCCAGCGCAAGCGACGCCGCAGGGGACTTCGGATTGGCTGCCACAAACGTCGAGTTCAGCGAAGGATCGAACGCTCCGAAGAAGAACAGCCTCTCCTTCAGGCCGGGAATGTAACCGCCAATCTCAGCCGCTGCCTCCAGCGCCGGATTCGACAGTGTGCTGTACGGCGTCCTTTGGACGTAACCGAACTGATAGAAGTTATACCGGCCCGCCCAGAACTGCGATGGCGCAAAGTACGCGCTGATCGCGCCGTGGAAGTGGTCGCCACCCGATTTGGTGACGATCTGAACGATGCCGCCGGTGGCCTTGCCGTACGAAGGCTCAAAGGCCGTCGTCTTGATGTCGACTTCCTTCACGAACGCCAGATTGATGCCCGTGCCCAGCGCGCCCTTGTAGCGGTTGTAGGTGCCGATGCTGCCGAACGCCTGGTCCGTGATCGTGACACCGTCGACGATATAAAGATTCTCGAGGCCCGAAGCTCCACCGATCGACGGATTGGCCGTGCCCGGCCCGACGCCGTTCGGCGCGGCCGCTACCTGGCCCGTCTGCACGCCGGGAGCCGCATAAAAGAGCGCGCTCACGTTACGTTGCATCGGAACGCTCTGATAGAAGGTGTCGGTCAGGTTCGTCGTGACGGCGGTGCTCGTCGTATCAATCTGCACCGCGGCTGCCGTCACCTCAACGGTCGTTGCCTCACTGCCCACGCCCATCTTAAGAGTGAGGGTCGACGCGACGCTCACCGTCACTTCGTTGTGTCTGGCGACAACTGCAGCGAAACCAGTCTTCGTAACCTTGACGTCATAAAAACCCGGATTCAGATTCGCCGCCGTAAAGCGGCCGAGATTGTCCGTATGCTCTGTAATCGTTCCCTGGGTTCCGGTAACACTGACAATCGCGTCGGGGATCGCTGCACCGGTTGTGTCCATCACCGTGCCATTCAGGCTGCCGGTAACAGCGGACTGATCCTGGCCAACAACTGCAACCGGTACCAGGATCGCGAGGCCGATAAGACAAGCTCGGAGAAATGTTCTCACTCAATCACCTCTTCATAACCGCCGGGAGAAGTCGGGTCCATGGTCCGCATTCCCTGCGAGACATTGCGGTACCTGGGGCTGCAACTTTTGTGCCATTCCGACTCCAGCCGTCGATGCTTGGAAACAAACCACTTAGGCAAACCGTGTACCGAATTGGCTCTCCGCTTTGGTATGAATCTCCCGAAAAATGTAACTAAAATGTAAGTCGTATCACGTCAACCTCTAGTCGTTAAACGATTGTCTACGCTTCCAGCCTGTTTTACCGGCGGCTCAAAACTTCCCGCGATATAGCATCCGGAAAGGAATGAACACGTTGGAAAGACCCTCCCAGGACACCGACACCATCGCCGCGGTGGCTACGCCGCCGGGTCGCGGTGGCGTCGGCATCGTCCGCCTCTCCGGCCCCCACGCCTGGGAGACTGCAGCGCAACTCGTCCGGCTGCGGCGGCCCCTCGAGGCCGGCCGCGCCGTCTTGACCGAGGTGCTCGATCCCAACGACCCTCAGGCCGCACCCATCGACGAAGCCGTCGTAACAGCGTTCGCCGCTCCGCACTCCTACACCGGCGAGAACGTAGTGGAGATCGCCGCGCATGGTTCGCCTGTAGTGCTCGAAACCCTGCTGCGGTCTTCTCTCGCCGCGGGCGCCCGGCTTGCAGGACCCGGAGAGTTCACCCAGCGGGCGTTTCTGAACGGCCGCCTCGACCTCACCCAGGCCGAGGCCGTGCAGGACCTGATCGCCGCACAAACATTGGAGCAGGCGCGCATGGCCGCGCAGCAGCTTGGCGGCGCGCTATCCCGCCGCGTCGCTCCGGTCAAGGAAGAACTCGTCACCCTGATCGCTCTGCTCGAGGCCGGAATGGACTTCGCCGCCGGCGAGCTCGACGACGTCGACATCGTCTCGGCCGGACAGGTTCGCTCCGTACTCGAAAGCGTGCGCGAAGCGCTGGAGCGTTTGGAGCGAAGCTACGCCCAGGGACACCGCCTCCGCGAGGGAGCCTCTCTCGCACTCGTCGGCCGGCCCAACGTTGGCAAGAGCTCGCTCTTCAACCGCCTGCTCCAGCGCGAGCGCGCCATCGTCACCCCGCTACCTGGCACAACCCGCGACACAGTCGAGGAGGCCATGGCCGTCGGCGGAATCCCGCTGCGCCTCATCGACACAGCCGGCCTCCGACTCGCAGGAGAGTCACCCACCGACGAAGCCGAGGCTCTTGGCATCGCTCGCTCCCGCGAAGCTCTCGCCGACGCCGACCTCGTGGTCGTAGTGCTCGACGCAACCGCATCCGTCTCCGGCGAAGAAACCCAGCTGCTGCAGTCGCTCGACGGTCGCCCGCACCTCATCGTCCGCAACAAGTCCGATCTCGTTCCGTCGACCCGCCCACCGCGCAACGAAGCGGAATCAACCTACTTATTGACCTCTGCATTAACAGGCGAGGGCTTTGAATCCCTGCGCTCAGGAATCCTCCATCTGCTGCACGCCGAAGGCGACGCAGCCACGGGCGGTGTGCTGAACTCACTGCGCCAGCAGCAGGCCGTGACGACAGCTTTGGAGTCGCTGGCCGCCGCGCAAACCGCCAACGACACCGCAATCCCTCACGAATTCCTGCTCGCCGACCTGCACAGCGCCCTGCGAGCCTTGGACAGCCTCACCGGCCAAACCACCTCCGACGACATCCTCCACCGCATCTTCTCGACGTTCTGCATCGGTAAGTAGCAGTCATCTGCGACGGTGAGAAAATAAAACAATGACGCGTGCGCGGATAGCGATTCCTGTGCCGACGAGCGGCGATCGCCGAATACAACCAGCGCTCCTGGCCGAACTACGCCGCCGCAGTTGAAGCCGCAGGCGGCGAACCGGTTCGGGTAGAACTCGGAACCGCAAAAGCGCTGCGCGAAGCTGCGCGAACCTGCTCAGGAATCCTGCTACCCGGCAGCGGAGCCGATGTGCTACCCGCACGCTACGGTGCCGAACACAGACCCCGCCACCAACAAGGCCGACGAGCCCCGCGAAACAGCCGACTGGACCCTGCTCGAAGAAGCCGAACGCCACCAGTCTCCCAGTCCTGGGCATCTGCTACGGGCTGCAGTCGCTAAACGTCTACCGCGGCGGCTCTCTTGTTCAGGACCTTCTGCCCTGCCCGTAAACCACTCCGCCGGCCGAAAGGTAGCTGTCGCCCATACCGCGGACATCTCCCGGGAAAGCCTTCTGGGATCACTTCTTTCACCGAGCGAAACCACTGAAAACAATGGCTTTCTTCGCCTTCCGGTGAACTCGAGCCACCATCAGGCCATTGCCGAACCCGGCCCCGGAATGCGCATCGTCGCCCGCTGCCCTGAGGACGGAGTCATCGAGGCCATCGAAGCCGACTACGACCCGAAAGACCCATGGTTCTTCATGGCCGTCCAGTGGCACCCCGAGCGCAGCACCGAAATCAGTGCAGCCTCGCGAGCACTGTTTGCGCGGCTGGTCGAAGAGGCAGAGCGGAAAGCTGGCCTTACAAACCACGGCAAGTAAATGCCAGCGCTTTCGAACGATGCAATCCGCAGACTGCTCGAACCGTACGTGGCGCCCTTCCGCACGATCGACCTCTCCGATTCGCTTGATCAGGCCAGTTTCGGATTTACCTGGATCTCCTGATCCGCTGGAACGCCGCGTAAGCCTGACCGCGATCCGCGACCGGAAGAGATCGTCGACGCCATTTGGTGAAAGCTTCTTCACAGCAGGACACCTCGCCAGGCGGCTGAGCGCGGGCTCGGAATTGCTGGACTACGGGAGCGGCCCGGGATTTCCCGGACTGCCAATCCAGATGCTGCTTCCGGCAATCCACGTGACCTTAGCCGAGTCGCAGGCGAAGAAGGTGGCGTTTCTTCGCGAGGTCATCCGGACGCTTGGCCTGCAGGCAGAGGTCTGGCCGAGCCGTGTCGAAGAGATGCCTTCCGCGCGACGGTTCGACGCTGTCACCATGCGGGCTGTCGAAAAGATGGCAGCAACCGTGGAGGATGCAGCGGCGCGAGTCCATGAGGGCGGATGGGTGGCCGCGCTTGTAGGCAGCGGCATCGAGATTCCGGGAGCCGAGGAGTCCTTGATCCCCGGGTCGGAGCAGCGGCGGCTGCTTGTTTGGCGGAATGTTCCACGTGGAACATTGTCGTCCTAAGGGCGGGAGTGTTCCACGTGGAACATTGGCGTCTTAAAGGCAAAATGTTCCACGTGGAACATTCGCATCTCAACGTGCTGTGGTATCAATGACGAGCGGACGCCGCGGCCATGGAGCTGCGGTACCGATAAGCAGCAGGAGCTGGACGTCCGCTCCGTTGGGTTGTTTTGTGGTTTCTTCTCCTTGGTTCGATAGCAATTGGCTAACTCCTCCGGCAGCGGCGCGGGGGCGTTTTGTGCTGGGCGCGAAGCTGCCAGACCTGCCGGGGCTTGTGCTGGGGGCTCTTCATATCCCGTGGCTTGGACCGGGATTGGTGCTGGCTTTCGTTTTGCTGGCGACGCTGCGTGGGACGCGGAGGGCAGCGCGCAAGCCGCTCCATCGAAGCATTTCGGATGCCGAAGCTGGAGCGATATCGGGGAGAGATTCCGCGCCAACATCGGGACTTGGAGATATAAGACGGCATTTCATCCGGGAAACGCACAGTTTCGGCGAGTGTTCCACGTGGAACATTCTCAGGGCTATCTGCTAGCCTGAGGCCTCAGAGATGCCGGACTCCGCGAAGCCAACTGAAGCCACTGAGAAAAATTGTGTGATTGCGGTCGTCAACCAGAAGGGTGGCGTCGGCAAGACGACTACGGCCATCAACTTAGCAGCGGCCGTGGCGATGCAGGGGTTGAAAACCCTGTTGATTGACTGCGATCCGCAGGCGAATACGACCGCCGGGCTGGGGGTGGGGCGGGATGAGGATCGTGTATCGATCTACGACCTGATGGTCAAGGAGGCGACGGCCGAAGAGGCGACGCTTCCGACGGAGATTGAAAATCTTTCGCTGATTCCTGGGACGAAGAACATGATCGGCGCGAATGTTGAACTGGTGGCGGCGGAGAAGCGCGAGTTCCGGATGCGCGAGGCGCTGGAACCGGTGCGGGGCGATTATCGGTTTATCTTTCTGGATTGCCCGCCGGCGCTCGATCTGTTGACGCTAAATGCTTTGGTTGCAGCAGATAGGCTTCTTGTTCCGATGCAGGCGGAGTACTTTGCGCTGGAGGGAATCTCGGAGCTGATCTCGACGCTGGACCGGGTTTCGGCGGCGTTCAATCCGGGGCTGGGGCTGGAAGGCGTGCTGCTGACGATGTTCGACGAGCGCACGAACCTGTCGCAGCAGGTGCGGGATAATCTTCGTAACTTCTTCAAAGATAAGCTACTTACTACTACGATCCCAAGAAATATCCGGCTGGCGGAAGCACCGAGTCATGGAAAGCCGGTGATGGTCTATGACCCGAAGTCGAAGGGGGCGGAGGCGTACCAGGAGCTGGCGGTCGAGCTGTTGAAGCGGCATGGGATTGAAGTGAAGAAGCCGGGTAAGAAGCTGATTCTGGATGAGATACCTCCGGTGGCGGAGCGTCCGATTATCAGTACGCCTAAGGGCAAGCGGGTTTGGCCGTTCGGGCGGGAGTAGGGGGTTGGCCGAGTGGTTAGTGGTTAGTGGTTAGTGAATAAGGCAAAAGCAAACGCAGATCCCCTTCGGGGATGACAACAAGAAAAGCAAGGGCAAGGGCAAAAGCAAGGGCAAGGGCAAGGGCAAAAGCAAGGGCAAAAGCAAAGACAAAAGCAAAGGCAAGAGCAAGAGCAAGGGCAAGGGCCTTGACGCAGAGGGCGCAAAGGAACGCGATGGGGCGCCACGGCAGTTTTGAGAGTGAGGGATTCTTGAAGTGAGTTGGATTATGGCTGCGATTGCATCAGGAGATAAACGGAGAGCGCTGGGAAGAGGGTTGGAGTCACTGCTGCCCTCGCGGCCAAAGCCGACGGTGGATATTGCAGCGGCGGCGGCCGCGGAGCCGACGGGTAAGCCGCTGGAGATTGCGGTAGACAAGATTGACCGCAACCCGTTCCAGACCCGCAAAGGTTTTGATGAGGCGAAGCTGGATGAGCTGGCCGCGTCGATTACGGCGTCGGGCGTGGTGCAGCCGATCATTGTGCGTGTTGGAGCAGAGGGACGATACACGCTGATCACGGGCGAGCGACGGTGGCTGGCGAGTCAGCGGGCGGGCAAAGCGACGATTCCGTCAGTAGTGCGCGAGGTCTCGGATGTGCAGGCGATGGAGATGACCATCGTGGAGAACCTGCAGCGCGCGGACCTGAACCCGATGGAGCAGGCGCATGCGTTCGAGCGGCTGAGTAAAGAGTTCAAGCTGACGCAGGAACAGATGGCGGAACGCACGGGCAAGGACCGCGCGTCGATCTCAAACTTTCTGCGGCTGTTGAAGCTTCCGGACGATGTGCAGCTGCACGTCGAGTCGGGCGAGCTGAGCTTTGGACATGCGCGCGCGTTGATCGCGCTGCCGGCAGAACAGGTTTCGAAGGTGGCGTGGAAGGTGGTGTCGCTGCATCTCTCGGTGCGGTCGACGGAGAAGTATGTGCAGGGGCTGCTGAATCCGGAGATGGTGGCGAAGCCGGTGCAGATACCCGAACGCATTGTGGACCCGAATGTGCGCGAGGCGGAGGACAGGCTGCGCCGCTCGCTTGGGCTGAAGGTGACGATCGAGGACAAGAAGGGCCGCGGCAAGGTGATTATCGAGTACGCGGGCGTTGATGATTTCGATTCGATCCTGGCGGCGCTGGGGCAGGAGGCGAGTTAGGGAGTGAGGGAGTGAGGAGTGAGGAAGTTAGGGAGTTAGGAAATGCAGGTTTCTCCGCTCCGGTCGAAATGACAGAGTGAGTGGGGAATACGGCAGAAGCAAACGCAGATCCCCTTCGGGGATGACAACAAGAAAAGCAAGAGCAAAGGCAAGAGCAAGGGCAAAGGCAAGAGCAAGGGCAAGAGCAAGGGCAAAGGCAGGGGCAAGAGCAACGGCAAGAGCAAGAGCAAAGACTTTGCGCAAAGGGCGCGAAGAGAAGCGCAAAGGACGCGATGGGAACGTTGTGCTTCTTACGTCGGGAGCATGCGCTTCTTGCATTGCATAGCCTTCACGGTAAGCTGAGTGGCGAGGATTCTCCGCCATGCCTTATACCGCTGATGAACTTCAGAAAGTTCCGCTCTTTTCACTGCTTGACGATGACGAGCTCGATGTACTGTCGCATCAGGTTGAGCTGCATACGTTCGACGCGAAGCAACGCATCTACAAGGCGGGCGATCCGGCATCGAATGCCTTCGTTGTGATGAGCGGTTCGGTGCGGGTGACGCTCATCGATGAAGACGGGCAGGAGGTCTTGTTCTCCGAGCCGCAACATGGCGACTTCTTCGGTTTTGCTTCGATGATGGACGACTCTCCACATGCGACCAGCGCGGTGGCAACGGAGCCGACGACGTGTGTGGCGATCGACCGCCACGATCTAATGCATTTGGTGACAAGCAAGCCGATGGCCGGGCTGGACATGATGACCGCGCTGGCGCGTGAGATTCATGCGACGCAACGCATTGTGCGCGTGCGCGCGGCGCGCAATCCGAACGAAGTATTCGAGGAGACGGAGACGGTGGGCGAAAGGGTTGCCGACAGAGTGGCGGGATTTGGCGGATCGTGGACGTTCATCATCGTGTTTCTTTCCGCCCTGCTGATCTATGTCGCGATCAACATTGCGCTGAGGCATCACTCGTGGGATCCGTATCCGTTTATTCTGCTGAATCTGTTCCTGTCGATGCTGGCGGCGATCCAGGCGCCGGTGATCATGATGAGCCAGAACCGGCAGGATGCGAAGGACCGCGTGAGGAGTGAGCTGGACTTCCAGGTCAATCGGCGTGCGGAGATGGAGATTCAGTCGCTGTCGCGGAAGCTGCATGCGCTGGGGGATAAGTTGGATGATGTGGAGGATCGGCTGCGGGGGTAGGAGAGGTGGTTAGTGGTTAGTGGTTAGTGGTTAGTGGTTAGTGGTTAGTGGTTAGTCAGGAAGTGTACTTTGCGAACGGTTTTCGCTTTTTAACTAACGACTGATCACGAACTACTTCTCTCCAGACTCTTTACGAGTTTGCGGGTGCGGGCGCGGATGGCGGCGCTGGAATCGGTGAGTGCGCGTTGAAGGATGGGCTGCATGCGCGTGCGGAGCGCCGCATCACTCTGCGCGTAGTTGGTGAGGGCCTGCAGGGCGAAGATGCGCTGCAAGGCGCTGCGGCTCGACAGTGCTTCGAACATGAGGTCGATGGCGAGTGATTTGTCGCGGCCACGCAGAGGGAGCTCGCCGAGGATGATGGTGAGGTTCCATCGCGTGTGCATGTGAGTGGTTTCGAGCGTGTGGTCGCAGGATGCGTTTTGCGAAGGGTTCGAGCAGTGTGGGATTGCTGCGCTGAATTTTTTGAGGGCGTTGGCGGCGCGATGCGCGACGATGGTGCGGTCGTCGCTGAGAGCATCGACGAGTTCTGCGACGAGAGCGGGTTTGTGGAGGGCTTCGCGGGCGACTTCGTTCGCGCAGCCGAGATCGCGGGGGGTGCCGACGGCGAGGCGGTCGCGAAGGGTGGAGGGGTGAGGCATTGAGTGGTTAGTGGTTAGTGGTTAGTGGTTAGTGAATAAAAACAAAAGCAAAAACAAACGCAGATCCCCTTCGGGGATGACAACAAGAAAGACAACGGCGAAAGCATCTCCTAACCATTCACTTGCTCAGCTCCTAACTTTTCCAACCGGCCGTGGTTGAGGCGGAAGCGTTCGCCGCGCCAGACGACGGTGTCGGAGGCGTAGCTCCAGGCCCAGAAGATGAGGCCGAAGGCGTCGCGGAGTGGGAGCAGCAACAGATCGCGGAGGACCTGGCCATCGCGCAGGAGGCCGACGCCGACAACGAGCGCGACGGCGACGCGTGCGAGCAGAGCGACGGAGAAGAGCGTGAAGCTCCAGAGCTCGCCGCCGGAAGCCACCATGGTGAAAATTGCCCAGGGGAGGACGTAGGTGATGCCGAGGCCGAGGTAGCCGGCGCGGCGCGAGTCGCGGGTGGAACGCGCCCAGCGGAGTTGATGGTCGCAGAAGCCGCGGAGGGTGTAGGGCGGGACGGAGGTGGCGACGATCTCGTGGAGGAGCTCGACGCGGTAGCCGGCGCGATGGAGGCGTGCGCCGAGTTCGTAGTCGTCGGCGAGCTGGTCGGTTAAGGCCTCGAATCCGCCAATGGCAGCGAGTGCGGATTTTGTTGTCGCGAGCGTGGAACCGAGGCCGAAGCGGAGGCCGCCTTCGAGCGCGCGGGCGACGAGCGCGCCGGGGATGAAGTCGGTGGAGATGCCGAGGGCTTCGAGTTTTGAGTAGAGAGTATTGCTGGCCAGGCCGATGTAGGGTGCGGTGACGAGGCCGATCTTCTTCGTTGCGTCGGGAGATTCGCGGAAGGCGGCGGCGATGTGTGTGAGGTAGCTGGGCGAGACGAGGATGTCGGAGTCGTTGACGAGGATGTGCTCGTGGCGCGCGTGTGGGAGCATCTGGGTGAGGTTGGAGAGTTTGCCGTTGGGGCCGAGGCGCGCGGGGCACTCGATGAGGCGGATGTTGATGTGCGGGAAGTCGACGCGGAGGCGGGCGACCTCGGCGACGGCGGGGTCCGAGAGCGAGCTGACGCCGAAGAGGAGTTCGAAGGGGCCGGCGTAGTTTTGCGCGCAGTGGCTGGCGAGGCCGGCGTGCATGCGCGGGTCGACCCCTTTGACGGGCTTGAGGATGGTGATGCCGGGGGTGAAGGTGGGGTCGGGTGGGGGAGTGGGAGCGCGCTCAAAGCGGCGGGCGGCCCAGAGCGCCATCACGCTGTAGACGATGCCGCTGACGGTGAGGAGAGCGGTGAAGATTTCAGCGGCGAGCGCGAGGAGGTCGAGCGGCGAGTGGGGCGGCACGGGTTAAGTGTAGTTAGGGAGTGGGGAGTTAGGAAGTTAGGTGGGGAGTGAATCGTGAGAGTGAATCGTGAGGAGTGAATCGTGAGGAGTGAATAAGGCAAAAGCAAAAACAACAAACGCAGATTCCCTTCGGGAATGACAAACCAGAAGGGCAAAAGCTTTGACGCAGAGGGCGCGGAGGAGGACTGGCGCGCTTCCTAACTCCTCAACTCCTCGCCACACTTCCTAACTCCTCAACTCCTCCGATCTGTCCTAAATTGCTTCTCTACTCGTAGCGGAGGGCCTCGATGGGGTCGAGGTTGGCGGCCTTCCAGGCGGGGTAGATGCCGAAGACGAGGCCGATGGCGCAGGAGCAGAGGAAGGCGGCGAGCACCCAGATGATGCTGACGGTCGAGGCAATGAGAAAGTGCACGCCGAACGCGAGACCCGAGCCGACAAGGATGCCGATGATGCCGCCGACGGCGCAGAGCACGATGGCCTCGAGCGTGAACTGCAGCAAGATGATTTTTTTGGTGGCGCCGATGGCTTTTCGGACGCCGATCTCGCGGGTTCGCTCGGTGACGGAGACGAGCATGATGTTCATCACGCCGACGCCGCCGACGATGAGGCCGACGGCAGAGAGGCCGAACATCAGCAGGAAGAGGCTGCCGGTGATCTGGTTCCAGAGCTTGGTGATGGCGTCGGAGGAGAAGATGGCGAAGTTGTCCTCGGCCTCGTTGCGGACTTTGCGGCGGCGGCGCAGGAGCTCGCGGATTTCGTCGGTGACGAGGTCCTTGTTCTTCTGGTCGTCGAACTTGGCGCTGATCCAGTAGTCGAGGATCTCGGGGTGCAGCTTGTGGAAGGTGGAGAGCGGGAAGTAGGCGTACGAGTCATCGGGGTTCTTGCCGCCGCCGAAGGCTGTCTTCTGCTTCTCATAGACGCCGACAACGGTGAAGGTGCGGCCGGCGATGATGACGTCCTTGCCGAGGGGATCCTCGGGGCCGAAGAGGTCTTGGGCGATGTCATGGCCAAGCACAGTGATGTCGGAGGCGCGGTCCTGGTCGGTCTGGGTGAAGAAGCGGCCGGCGGAGAGAGCCTTATCGTAGACGGCCGCGTTCGACGGAGTGTCGCCTTCGAGCGCGACGTTCTCGGACTTGTGCAGGCCGTAGTGCGCGGTCTCGGAGCCTGAATTGAACTGGTAATTGGTGTATTGAAGCGATGCTGTGGCCGCGACGACGTGGGGGAGCTGGCCAATGGCGACCATGTCCTCGTAAGTCATCTGCTTGCGCGCGAGCATCTCGGCGGTGGGGCGCACGCCGATCACGGGGAAGCGGAAGATCCACAATACATTGGTGCCAAACTGTTCGACGAGCGTCGAAACGGATGTGTTGAGGCCGTTGATGACGGAGGAGATGGTGATGACCGTCATGACGCCGATGACGATGCCGAGGATGGTCAGCGACGAGCGCAGCTTGTTGGCGCGCAGCGTGTCGAGCGCTAGCTTGATGGATTCGCGTTGATCGGTGGCTCGCATAGGGGTAGTTAGTAGTTAGTGGTTAGTGGTTAGTGGTTAGTGGTTAGTGAGTTAGTGATTAGTGTTGTTAGTGGTTAGTGATTGCTTCGCGAAGATGTTCTCGCGAAGTGTCGTAATGGAGGCGTTCAGGATAGTTCCCACCTCGACGGCAAGCTGCTGTGTTGATTCGAGTTCGGAACGGTCTCCGAAGCCAAGTGTCATTGCAAGTTCCACTGTGTTTCAACCTCCAAGGCGGAGGAGCCACGCGCGATGCCTAAGAAGTGCAGGAACTCGCGCTTTGTGAGTCTGCCTCTGCCTTCTGCGATATTGCTAGGCACTGAAACAGCAGCACGCCGCAGTTGGTTCGTCAGTCCGAAGCGCTCGTCCTGAGGGAAGGTTCTCGTCGCTTTGTAGATTGCCGTTGAAAGCTCCATTGCCTTTTGCCATGCAACCGAACTTCGTAGTGAAGAAACCGCCAATTCTGGCCCCTATTCAAGAACTAACGTCTAACTACCGACTCTAACTACCTAAAACTCCGACCTCAGTGCCACGATTGGATCGAGGTCGGCGGCTTTGCGGGCGGGGTAGACGCCGAAGAAGACGCCGACGGAGGCGGCGACGAAGAGGCCGGCAAAGACGCTCCACATGGCGATGGTCGAGGGGAAGGCCAGCAGGATGGTGACGGTCTTGGCGAGGATGACGCCGAGGATGACGCCGATGGCGCCGCCGACGAGGGCCATCGTGCCGGACTCCATGAGGAACTGCTTGAGCAGGTCGTTGCGGCGCGCGCCCAGGGCTTTGCGGACGCCGATCTCGCGGGTGCGCTCGGTGACCGAGACCAGCATGATGTTCATGATGACGATGCCGCCGACGACGAGCGAGATGGCGGCGATGGCGACCGCGACCGCGCCGAAGTATCCGGTGATGGTGCCGAGCAGGCCGGCGAGCGCGTTGCTGGTCTCAATGGTGAAGCTGTCTTCGGCGCCGGGGCGGTCGTGGCGGACGCTGCGCATGATGAGGCGGGCCTGGTCGACGGCGGCCTCCATCTGCTCGGCGCCGCTGGGGCCCTGGTTGTAGATGATGACGCTCTTCTGCGTGCCGTAGGTCTTCTGGTAGCTGGTGAGCGGGATACCGACCCAGTTGTCCTGGCTGCGGCCGAGGGTTTTTCCCTGGCGGTCGCCGATGCCGATGATGGTGTAGGGCACGCCGCTGACGCGGATCTCTTTGCCGAGCGGGTCGGCGCCCTTGAGCAGGTTGTCCTCGATGTCGGCGCCGATGAGGCAGACGGGCGAGGCGTGGGTCTCGTCGGCCTCGGTGAAGCTGCGGCCTTCGACGATGTCGAGGTTCTGCATCTCGGGCATCATGGCGGTGTAGCCGCGGACCTGGACGTCGGTGGCGGACTCCTTGCCATAGACGACGGGGCCGGTGGTCGACTGCATGGCGCCGACCTCCTTGCAGAGCGTGCACTGGCTCTTCATGGCGCGGTAGTCCTCGAGCGAGATGACCTTGCGCTTCTGGAACTTGACGTACTCGTTGTAGCTGGTGATGATGCCGGGCTGCTGCGAGACGGTGAAGACGTTGGCGCCCTGCTTGTTGACCTTGGTGGCGACATAGACCTGCGCGCCGTTGATGAGCGTGACGACGGCGATCAGCGAAGCGACGCTGATGACCACGCCGAGGAGCGTGAGCACCGTGCGCAGCTTGTTCGCCCAAAGCGATTGCAGGGCGATCCGGAATGCTTCTTTCGTCTCCATAAGAGGTCTTTAGAGTCTATAGCTTATGTGGCCGCGGGCGCTCGGGGCTTGCCAGGGCGTACAAAAGTGACCGGACGCAGTTCTCCTGTGATGGATGGTACGCGGGAATGGGGGTCGGGGTTCCCGGGCCGATTCGGGGCATGCCCCACTCAGGGTGTGGTGGTCAGGGGACGAGTGGGGCACCCAGGTTGGGGTGGCTCAGGGGATGAGTGGAACACCCGTCTCCCAGTGCGTTCGTGATCGGCATGCGGAGATGAGCGGGGGCATACCCTACTCATTGGGATGATGTCGCGATGAACGGCACCCGGCGGTGCCGGCAGGCGCAATGAACACGGTGTCTCCGGCCGAGGCTCTCGCAAATTGGTTTGCTCTGCACAAACTAAGATCTCGGGCAACAGATTCGATCTCAGAGAGGAGAACGAAATGACAACAAAAGGAAAAATCCTGGTGTTGGTCTCGAGCGGTCACGGCTTGCCCTTGAAAGATGGCAAGGTGTATGCCGGCGCTGGCTACTATCTCAACGAGCTGACGGTTCCGGTTCGCGCCCTAATGAAGGAAGGCTACGAAATCACTTTCGCCAACCCCAAAGGCAACACGCCGCAAATGGATGTTCATTCAGCTGTCGCCGATTTCTTCGGCGGGGACGAGGCCAGGCTTCAGGACTATCTAAAGTTCCGCGACACCCTGACTGGGCTCAAAAATCCAACTCGCATCTCAGATGTCATTGCGTCGGGCCTGGATCAATACAACGCTGTTTTTGTCCCCGGCGGACATGGCCCCATGATGGACCTTCTCGATGATCCCGACGCCGGCACCGTGATGAGGCACTTTCATAAAACTTCCAAGCCGACGGCGGTGCTCTGCCACGGCCCGATTTCACTACTCTCGGCTCTTCCGAATTCGACGGAGGTGGTTGCCGCGCTGAGTGCGGCCGATGCCGCTGGAGCGCACGCAAAGGCCCAAGGTTGGATCTACTCTGGATATAAGATGACTATCTTTTCGACGGCGGAAGAACAGCAGCGGGAGCCGCTTGAGATTGGCGGCAAGGTTCTCTTCTACCCGGACTTCGCCTTGCGTACTGCGGGCGGTGACGTAAGTGTGGCCGCTCCATGGAAGAGCTACGTGCTTCAGGATCGCGAGTTGATCTCAGGTCAGAATCCGTTCTCAGACGAAGCGCTTCTGAAACTTCTTCTACCGGCACTCAACGCGAAGAAGAAGTGACTCGGTAACATTCCATGAAAAATCCGACGCTCTATCGCAGCACAAAGATCGATGGGCTCTCCATTTTCTACAGAGAGGCTGGACCGAAGGACGCGCCGACGTTGCTTCTGCTGCACGGACTGCCGTCATCGTCGCGCATGTTCGAGCCGCTCTTCTCCAGACTGTCGGATCGCTTTCATCTGGTCGCTCCTGATTATCCTGGCTTCGGACACAGCGACTGGCCGGATGCGAAGACATTCGCGTACCTTCGATCATTACGCAGAGATCGTGAATTATTTCACCGAGGCGCTTGGGCTCTCGCGCTACACGCTCTATATGCAGGATTATGGTGGGCCGGTGGGTTTTCGAATGATCCTGGAGCACCCGGAACGCGTGGAAGCTCTCATTGTTCAAGATGCGGTTGCGCATAATGAAGGCCTGGGCGTGAATTGGAAGACGCGTCGCGAGTTCTGGGCGGATCGCGTTCCGAACGAAAGCGCGATGCGCGCGAATTTGCTCTCGCTGGCGGCGACACGCACTCGTCATGTCGGCAACGATCCGAATGTGGAACGCTACGACCCCGATCTTTGGACTGATGAGTTCTATTTTCTCAGTCGGCCCGGCCAGGCTGAGATTCAAAGCGATTTGTTCTACGACTATCGAACCAATGTGGACGCGTATCCGAAATGGCAGGCGTGGATGCGCGATAAGCAACCGCGACTGCTGGTGATATGGGGCAAGTATGAGCTCTCGTTCGACGCGGGCGAGCCCGAACGTTATCGCAACGATGTGCCGAATGCTGAAGTTCACATTGTGGACGGCGGTCACTTTGCATTGGACACGGCAGCAGATGAAATCGCCGCTTTCGTGCGAGGGTTCCTCGGCTCTTCTCCCGAGGGGCCGACGGAGCGCCGGACGGGATGAAGCAACTTGAGGCGGTTGTACGCGGCTGTGGAGCGGCGCCACTTTTCGGTTCGCCCTGGCCGCAGCGATAGAGAACTAGAGATAAGTCCGGACGATTGAGCAATCGATCCGGATTCGGTTACGAGCTGCTGACGCTCGGAGATTCAGTGACGGCTCGGTCCGACCATGGGCGGTGGCCGGCATGCGGAGATGGGCGGGGGCATACCCCACTCATCGCGATGATGCCGCGATGAATGGGGCACCCAGGGTGTGGTGGTTCAGGGGGCGCCCGCCATCTGGAGCAGGTCCTCGATGATCTCAAGAATTCATGAGCGGCCGAATTCCAGTTCCTCGGCGAGAATAGGCACACCCATGGCGCAGGCCTGGATGCCCATCGAAACGCAGAGCTGCAGAACGGTCATGATCTCTTCCGGCGTAGCTCCAGCCTTGAGCGCTCCCTTGATATGCCGCCGGGTGCCGGGTGCGTACATGTGAGTGCAGGACGCGTCGAAGGCGATGCTGAGCAACTCCATGAATCTCGGTGTGAAGATGCCGCTTTTGTAGACACTGGCTCCGAAGGCAAAGAACTGATCGGTCCAGGCAGGAGAGAGCTCGTAGAACGGATCCCATGCCGTGTTCCACTGACCCATCGCGCGCATGGCATCGCAGGCCGGAGTCTCCGGCTTCGGGCCTCCTGCCGCCTTCACTCCTGCGGCCTTCATCTCCTCAAGAAGGATGGGAGCGCCGAGGCTGCATGAATGGACGGCGACTCCGACGCCACATTTGAGAACGAGAAGAACTTCATCGCGGGTAGCGCCTGCGTCGAGTGCGGCGCGGATGTGGCGGCGCGTGCCCGTCTCATCCAGTGTTGTGCAGGAACAATGGAGCGCGAGGGAGATCAGCTCCACCTCCTTGCGTGGCAGGACTCCACTGGTCCACGGACTCGTGCCTACGCGTAGCAAGAGTTCCGCTCCCTCAGGGTCCCACTCTTTGAGTTTGTCCAAAGAAGAGCCCCACGGATTTGTTTTATGCTTCATGGATGTTCCCTTGTTCATTCGAGGGGAGGGCGACCACAATCTTTCCGTCCACAATCTTGGCGGGAAAGGAAGCAACCGCAGAATCTGAAGTGCCTGCAAAGCACCCGGTGGTGACGTCGAACTTCATTCCGTGCACGGGACAAGTCACGATCCTGCCGTCGAGCTTTCCCAGCCCCAGCGATCCGCCGGCGTGAGGGCAGGTGTCGGCGATAGCGCAGATGGTTCCCTCTACGTTGAAGAGGGCGATGTCCTTCTCTGCGACGGTAAAGGGTGCGCCTGATCCAGGTGGGAGGCGTTCGAACGGCGCCACTTCGATAAAGTCGGCCATCAGCCTCTCCTCCACGACGGCGCCGCGTGTTTCGGGTTATTTCATGGAGAGAACTTTCACGTCCTCTATCTTTTCTTCCCACTCGCCTGCGTGGATGTGTCCGCACCCTCCTTGCGCTGCCGGGTGGAACCTTCCGTCGGTCTCGTGGACCATGAAGCCCATGTTGCCCGGTTGGCGATTCGGCGGCAGGCCCAGATTAGCAAGTGTTTCTTCGGTGGACTTGTAGGTCACGCCGATCTTCAGCATCTGGTGCGCCTGTTCGGGTGTAGCAATCGCGCGCCCCAGTTCTTTGGCCATGCGAACGTGGCGCTCGATCATTTCGATCGTCGACATGCGCACGCCCTTCGTGGTGTTCCAGAGGTTATCCTCGATGCCGGCGCGTGTGTGTTGCCCCAGCGCGATGCAGATGGCGGCCATCGGGTGGGTCAGACGGAAGGTCGTCTGGTAGGTGAAGAACGAGCCATGCGGCGTGCGACGGATCAACTCCATCAGGTCGAATGGATTAGCGCCACAACAGCCGCCGCCGCCGATGCTGAAGAAACCGTTCACCGGTCCCATGTAGTAACCCTTACGGATCAGGCGCTCCACGAGCTCGAGGCTGTGGACGTGGGGGAGCGCGAAATACGGCTGGATGCCGTGCTGGACCATGCGCTTGATGTTTTCGAGAAAGAAATCCGGTGTCGAGTCGGCCACCATGTTGGCCATCGCATGGAGCATTGCCGGATTGGCGAAGCGCGTTCCTTCGAAGGAATCATCGACAGGATGCAGCGCCGTCAGGTCATAGAGGGATGTGCCACAGGCGACCGTGACCTGATCCGGTTTCGGATCGATCTCGGCGAGCTTGTGGCGCGAGTCATAGCTCTGAAACTTCGCCTCCTCACCCGGCTCCGGCGCAAAAGAGATGGACCCGCCGACCTGCAGGATCATCTTGGGCACGGCCTTGCGCAGGCGCGCGATCTGTTCGCCGTATTCGCTCAGCTTCTTGGAGATGTGGCCGGTCCTGGGATCGCGCACATGGATGTGCAGAAGCGTGGCGCCCGCGTTGTAACAATCCACCGCGATCTGAGTCTGCTCCTCCCAGGTGACAGGGAGCTTCTGTTCGGGCGTGCAATCCCCCGGCATCCACATCGGGCCGTAGGGGGCTGCCGTGATCATCAACGGAGCTTGATTTTCTGGAAGGAGGGAGTCGTCGGTGAAGTACATAGAAGCCTTTCCTTACAGGCAAAGGAAAGTCTAGGAAGTCCGCTCCTTCGCAGGTACTGACGAAAGTGACAGTAGACCTGTCTGTGTTGCTCGCGTTTATGCAGTAGCGGCTCGTGCGGCGGAGCGGCGCTGCAGGGCGATGAGTTCGGCGAAGAAGGTGGGTGTGGGTTTGAGGTCGGCGCCCAAGGGGGAGCGAGCGTTCGGGCAGGCCGTCCTTGCGGGTGCGTTCGTGGTTCAGCCAGGTGGAGCGGTGATGCCCTACGATGTGCGCCCCCACGCCTGCGCATCGATCTTCCACTCCTGCCCATGCTTTGAAAATGTGTAGGCGAGGGTGCCGGTCCGAACAACGTTTTGGCCCTTCATCGTTACCGTAAGAGTTCCCGCGATGACAGCGTAGGCATAGGAGCCTTCCACGTTCCAGAACCCCATCTCGTACGACAGACGCTCGTACGAAACCCCAAGATTCTCGCGCCACTTCGCTACGTCGGCAAGCCAATTGGCCGGAGCATTCGGGTTTAGCCAGCGATAGGGTGCGATGCCGTCAATGACGATCGCGGTGTCCCCAAAGACACCAGCGAAAAGCTCCGTATTCTGGGTATTGAAACCGTTGATATGGTCCTCGATCAGGGCTTGGATTTCACTCGGCGGTTTGCTAGTCACGGTCGTCCTCCGGCCATCTCGCACGTCAGATCAACTGCAACCATACGTCTCACGGCAGCATCAGCCACTGGCAAATCCAGTAGTTTGTAGCGGCGCTGCTGGCGAGTCATGCGGGGGGGTTGGGTTTGAGGTCGGCGTCGAAGGGGAGCGAGCGCTCGGGCTGGCAAGCACTCGCTCCACCTTGTGGCGCGCCCCAGTGAGGGCGAGTCTCGTTAATCACTTGGACCCTTGGATGCGGCCTCCGCTTGTGCCATCCTGTGCGCCATTTCCGCTTTGATCGCGTCGAGATTGAAGCTGGCGCCTCGCTGCATCGGCGGGTAATCGAGGAATGTTTGTATCTCCTTGCCCATCACCTGCTGGACAAACACGAAGCGCCAGAACTGGAACTTGAACCAATCGAAGTATTGCTGCCCGCCTTCTTTCGTCCCGTTGTTGGGCCAGCCTGTCCGCTCAAACGGATCGAGACGCAGGTTGGTGATGTAAGGCACGTCGGGATGGGTCTTTTCGCCCAGCCAGCCTTGGGGTTGGTCAATGAAGCGGAACTTGTAATCGTCAATGCGCACTGCGCCGACCGTGCTTTCGCCGAGGTAGAAGATCTCATGGCGCACGGACGGCCCTTTGCCGGTGATCGCGTCCATCTGGTTGTAGCCATCCAGATGGTTCTTGTACGTGCGGTCGCCGATCTTCTTGCCCGCCAGCAATTCCTGGGTGATGTTCGGATTACCAGCCGCCGCGACGAAGGTAGGCAGCCAGTCCAAACCCGAGAAGATGCCATTCTGCACTGAGTCTGCCGGCACATGACCGGGCCAGCGAAGAATGCAAGGCACCCGGAATCCGCCTTCAAGCACCGTTCCCTTAGACTGCGCGAACGGCGTCTGACCACCATCCGGCCACGTAAAGACCTCAGTGCCGTTGTCCGTAGTGAACACGACGATGGTGTTGTCGTCCTCGCCGATGTCCTTAATCTTCTGCATTACGAGGCCTACGTCGTCGTCCAGTTGGGCCATTCCGGCCTCTTCTTCCGACCATCCATTCTCTGCGTTCCGCATCGCTTCATACTTCGGCGACAGGTGTGTGACGATGTGCATGCGGGTTGGATTGAGCCACACGAAGAACGGCTTGTTGTCTTTCTTGGCCTTGTCGATGAACTTGACGGACATGTCGCGGATCTCGTCGTCCACAGTCTCCATGCGCTTGGGATAGAGCGTGCCGGCGTCCTCAATCTTTTGTTTGCCGATTGGCCCCCATCGGGGCATATCGGTCTTGTCATCCGCGTCCGTGGCCCAACAGTGCACCATATTGCGCGGGCCGACCTGGTTCAATAGATTTTGCGGATAGTTGGGATGCGCCGGGTCCTCCATCGCATCCAGGTGATACAGATAGCCAAAGAATTCGTCGAAGCCGTGGACACAGGGCAAGAACTCATTCTTGTCCCCCAGATGGTTCTTGCCGAACTGACCTGTTGCGTAGCCCATCGACTTCAGAACCGTAGCTATCGTGACCGCCTCGGCAGGTAAACCGACCGATGCGCCAGCCTGACCAACTGTTGTCATTCCGGTGCGAATTGGCAGCTCGCCGGTGATGAAGTTAGCCCTGCCTGCCGTGCAACTCGCCTCCGCGTAGTAGTCGGTGAACAACATTCCTTGCTTGGCGAGTTTGTCGAGGTTCGGTGTCTTGCCTGCCATCATTCCGCGGTGGTAGGCGCCAATGTTCCACATTCCGATGTCGTCACCCATGATGACGACGATGTTGGGTGGATGTGCGTTGGACGGCGTCTGGTTAGCGTAGATTGGGCCGGCTGATGCCAGTAACAGCAGCGACAACACGCAGAGAATCTTTTGCTTTGTCATGGCAGTTGACCTTCGTTTCATCAGGCTGTTGGAGGCCAATGTGGCCTCAATCGCGTGCCGGCAGTGAGATTTCCGGCCGATAGCTTTCATGCGTCCAGCGAAATCAACCTGCGAACGCAGACCCGTGGACCTTGGGGAAAGATCATCTCGTCTCGATTAAATCGGCAGATTTCGCACTCCGACCACTAGCAGAAGTGCTAGTTCCCCGGCGTTACTTCCCAGAACGCCCTGATTCTGCTGGTGCGGGAGGGCGTGGTGGGTCCCCCGAGGCGAAAAGCCTTTGACGCAAAGGACGCGAAGATGCGCTAAGGTACGCCACGGATGGGTTGGCTCGCAGCGTTGGTGCGGATGGGATTAGCGGTGGGGCGCGTGCTGGAGGGCGTTGAGTTCGGCGAAGAAGGCGGGGGTGGGTTTGAGGTCGGCGTCGAAGGGGAGAGAGCGCTCGGGCAGGGCGTCTTTGCGGGCGCCTTCGTGGTTGAGCCAAGTGGATCGGTCAGTGATACCCCAGGTGAGTAAGGCGAGGACGGCGGGGTTGGCGAGGGTGGTGTTCAGGTAGCTGGCGTAGAGCTCGCCGACGGCCTTGTCGCGGGTAGGGATGTCGGCGGGAAGGTCGCGGTCGTTGACGTCCATCTCGGTGAGCATGATCTTGAGCCCGAGCTTCTGGATGTCCTTCATGAACTGAGTGAGCGCGGGGCCGTAGGTGTAGTTGGGGCCGGCGTGGATGTGGGACTGGATGCCGACGGCGTCGATGGGAACGCTGCGCTGCTGCATGCCGCGGACGAGTGCGAGAACGGCGGAGCGCTTGGCGGTAGAGGCAGGATCTTCGCCTTCGATGTCGTAGTCGTTGTAGGTGAGGATGGCGTGCGGGTCGACGCGGCGTGCGGTGCGGAAGGCGATGTCGATGTAGTTGGGGAGGACCTTCTGCCAGGGCGAGTTGCGCATGCCGTTGGGCAGGTTGTCGGAGACCTGGATGGCCTCGTTGACGACGTCCCAGCTATGGATGCGGCCCTTGTAGCGGCCGGCGACGGTCTCGATGTGGTTGACGAGGACCTGCTCGGCGTTCTGGGGCGTGACGTAGGTGGCGAACCACGAAGGCAGAGCGCGGTGCCAGACGAAGTTGTGGCCGCGCATCTTCATGGCGTTCTGCTCGGCGAAGTTAATGATGGTGTCGGCGTCGTCGAAGAAGAAGGTGGTGGGGGTGGGGCGCAGGGGGGCGAACTTGAACTCGTTCTCGGCGACGAGGATGCTCATCTGCTGCTTGACGAGCGCGGCGTAGTCGGGCTGTTCGCGGAGGGCCCCGGCGTGGACGCAGCAGCCGACGAGAAGGCCGCGAGAGGCCGCGGCGGATTTGAGGGCGTCGGGAGCTTCGGGTTGCGCGAGGGCGCGGAGGGGGAGGGTGGCGAGCGAGGCGGTGGCGGCGGTCTGGGCGAGGAACTGGCGGCGGGTGGAACGCGGCATGGCAGACATCATCGCAGAGTTCGGGGTTTTCGCGTGGTTCCGTTCAGTTACGAGTTGCGAGTCGAAGAGTAGTGAGTTCGACCCCTACTCATGCGCGGAGAACGCGCGTGAATGGGCCACCCAGGGATTTGGCGTGCGACGCTGGTCGCGCTTCGCGCGATGGGGCTGGTAAACTATAGGGAGTGCAGGCGGTCGGGTGATCGCTGCCGCGCGGGGCGCAAGCTTCGCGCGGGGGAGGAAAGTCCGAACTCCGCAGGGCAGTGTGCCGGATAACGTCCGGGATTTGAGCGTCAAGGCTCAAAGACGGCCAGTGCAACAGAAAACAAACCGCCTCGGCTCTGCCGGACAGGCGCTTCGGCGCTCGATTCCGGAGCAACAGACCGCGGTAAGGGTGAAAGGGTGGGGTAAGAGCCCACCGCGTCCGCAGTAATGCGGACGGCACGGTAAACCCCACACGGAGCAAGACCAAATAGGCAGGGAGTCCGATCGCTTCTCTTCAGGCGGCGGCGCGCAACGGCCCGTTGCGTTCAGGCGAAGAGAGGATTGGGGTTCGCCCCAGCCGGCTGGAACCTGCGGGTAGGTTGCTGGAGCGGCGCAGTGATGCGCCGCCTAGAGGAATGATCGCCTAGAACAGAATTCGGCTTACGGGCCGCCTGCACTAAAAGACGGTGAGGAGTGAGTAGTGAATAGTGAAGAAAAGCAACGGCCGCCGCTGGCCGTCTTTATTCACTCTTCACCATTCACTCCTCACTGCTTCCCCCTTGTCAGGTGGGATTCCCGGCCCCTGATGGGGAATAGCCCATCGAATATCCTTACGTAGACTGGAAACATCATGCCCCGCGTCACCCCTGGCTCGTCCTTCGGGCTCTTTTGTGCTCTTTTGGTTGGCAGTTCCTGCTTGTTTGTCACCGGTTGCGGTATGGGAACCACGGCCGCGCCGGATCCCGTGCAGCTTACGGTGAGTGGCCGGGTGCACGGCGGGCAACAGGCAGTGGTCGGCGCGCATATTCAGCTCTACGTCGCGGGCAATGCAGGCAATGGCAGCGCGTCTTCGCCGCTGCTGAACACAACCGTGAACAGTGGGGCGGACGGCAACTTTTCCATTACGGGCGACTACAGTTGCCCGTCAGCGACGGCGCAGGTGTACCTGGTTGCCACGCAGGGCAATCCGGGGCTGGGCTCCAGCGGCAACAATCCTGCGCTGGCGATGATGGCTCCGCTGGGAAGCTGCGGCAATCTTTCGCCGACACAGTTCATCACGATTAATGAGGTCACGACGGTCGCGGCGGCGTGGGCGCTGGCTCCGTTCACGAAGGACATCGCGGACATCGGCGCGAGCTCGACGAATGCGGCGGGCCTGGCAAATGCGTTTCTCAACGCGCAGTTGATCGCGAACACGACGAACGGAACCACGGCTACGCTGCCGAGCAATCTGACGAGCGAGCCGGGCAAGATCTATGCGCTGGCGGATGCAATTGCGTCGTGCATCAACTCGGACGGAACGACAGGATGCTCGCCGCTGTTTACCGCGGCCACTCCGAGCGGAGGAAGCGCGCCGACGAACACGTGGGATGCGCTGATGAACATTGTGAAGAACCCCGCGAACAATGTTGCGGGTGTGTTCGCAGCGATCGGGCCGCAGCCGCCCTTCGCGACGACGCTGACGAAGGCGCCGAACGACTGGACGCTCAGCCTGACGGTGACCGGAGGCGGAATCAACACGCCGGAGAGCCTCGCGGTCGACGGCCAGGGCAATGTGTGGGTCGCGGACCGCTCCGGGATTGTGAGCGCGGTCAACGCGCAGGGGACACCGCTTACTCCAGCGGGCTTCGGATCTCCGAATGCTGTTGAGTCCTTCGGCCTGACGATCGATCCCAGCGATAACGTGTGGACCACGCTGGGCGAGTATGGGTCGCACAGTGGCACCAAGGGTTCGATCGAACAGTTTGCGGGCGCGTCGTCGGGGTCCGCTCTCGGCACGCCGACGATCTTCACGAATAACAGCCTCAACTATCCCTATGCCATCGCGGCCGACCCCAACGGGACTCTCTTTATCGCAAACTACTATGTCACGGGGAGTGCGACGAACCTGGTGGCGTTCCATCCCGGGGCAAACACGTTCACGGCGATCTCGACAGGGACGGGGCTTGGATTTCCTGTGGCGCTCGCGCCGGATACGGCGCATGGCGTATGGATCACCGGAGGCTCCGGCGACATGAGCCTTGTGCACCTGGATGCCAGCGGCAACATTCTCTTCTCGACGAGTTGCTGCGGCCAGACGGACGGAGTGGCGCTGGATTCCGCAGGCATGGTGTGGCTGGCGGACACGGAAAACGACAGCTCGACCGGCGGCACGTCGGGCGCTGTGACGGTGCTCGCGGGCGATGGCACCATCACGCAGGGCTTCCTCACTGCCGCTGGAATTACGGTTCCCTCGCACATTGCGATCGACGCAGCGCAGAATGTGTGGATCTCCAATCTCCATACCAATGTCACGGGAGCAACGGAGAGTGTCTCCGAGCTGGCCGGATCGAGCTCGAGCAGCCCGGGCGCGGCGATCTCACCGAGCACCGGATACGGACTCGATGCGGGACTTCTGCTGCCCTACGCGCTGAGTGTCGATCCCAGCGGCAACCTCTGGGTTTCGAACACGGGTGGAAACTCGCTGGTGATGTTCTTCGGCATGGCTGCTCCGACGAAGACGCCGATGCCGGCGACGCCGCAGGCTCCGTAGCGGCGCCGGAGGCGACCTTCGGCGGGCGGGGTCCGTCTGAAAAATGATGGGATTTGATCGCCTCGGAACCCGGCGCTGTGGTGCGATCTTGATGTCGACCGTGCTTCTTCTGATGTGCGCCATGAGTGCTTCCGCCCAGACGAGCCAGAGCCCGCGCTCTTTCGAACTGATGACGCATCGCATGGACGTTGATGTGGACGGCGCTCCGCGGGCGTATGGACCGCCGGGCAGCGACGCGCTGGACTATCTTCGCAATGCACATCGGATGGGCCAGCTCAGCGCTCCCGTCGTCGGCTATCTCCTCGAAGAGACGCCGCCGCACAACCCCGTCGTGCAGGGGCCGCAGGATCCGGCGCCGGGCTATTACGTCTCCCAGACTGCGTTTGAGGACGAGTCGGTTGAGAACCAGCGCGACCCGCGGCGCTATGTCGACGCTACGAGGATCAACTACGTTGTGCTTGGGGATGAGGCGCGCAGGATGGGCGCGCGGCTGGGTGACTTCGTTGCTGTTTATTCGAAGCGGACGCGCCGTTCGGTCTTCGGCATCGTGGGAGATGCCGGGAATCCGTCGGGCGATGAGGGCTCGCTGCACCTGCTGCGGGCGCTCGGCTATCCCTTCCACAGCGGCAAGGACGATGCGGTGGAAGACGCTGAAATCGTTGTTCGTTTCTTTCCGGGATCCAATCCTGAACACCGGTTCTTCCGTACGCAGGCTGGCGCTGGATAAGGCCGCGGAGGCGCTGGGGCTGAGCCGCGAGTTCGGTGATATCAACAGAAACTCGTCAGGGGAAGATGGTTTATCGATCGCGCCCGGAAACTTTCTAGGAGACGACTGGGTCTTCACGCATTAGAGTCGTAGGAACGACCACGTCTTTTTTGAATGCATCGGTTCTTTGTTCCCTGTCGCTTCCTCGTCATCGCTCTGGCCGTTACGGCGACAGCAGCCATGGTGCTGTTCGCGCGCAACTCACAGGCGGTATCGAGCACACCGCCGGCCTCGCCGCAGTACTATACGGAGCACGTGCAGCCGATCCTTCAGGCCAACTGCTACCGGTGCCACGCGGGGTTTAACCATCGGGGAGGATTGCAGCTCGGCACGCGCGCGGGTCTGATGCGTGGAGGGAAGGACGGTGCCGTCATCGTGCCGGGTCATCCAGAGCAGTCCTTGCTGTTACAGTTGATTCGACACGAAGGTCCGGCCAACGATCCGAAGCCTATGCCGCCGAAGAGCAGGCTATCGGACGCGGACATCGCAACCATCACGGAGTGGATCCGTGCAGGCGCGGCAATGCCAGCTGACGAAGCTCGCTAGCAGCGAGGCAAAAAGCACCAGAACCTATAAACGAGGTCCTCAACAGGGACACGGCAGAGGTATTACCAAAGTTACGTTTGCCGCTCGCCTGGCGACTTAAATTCTTCACGGTGAGTATGTATTTTTTTGCATCATATGTGGCAAAGAGGTTCTACTATTGGGACGCGTTGACCGTCCTGATTCCTCCTCCAAGTTCAGAACGGTAACCTCGACTGCGGGTCTGGTCGAGGATGGCAGGTCTATTGCATGGTTGACGTCCACAGCTTCGCGCTCCCCGGTTTCGTCTCGCAGGCTACCTTCGCGCTCACTTTGGCGATGCTGGCCTGGAGCGATGCGCGCACGCGCGGTACACGCTGGCTGGCCGCCGCCTGCGCCCTGCAACTGCTGACGATGATCTCGCGGGCGATCATGCCGGTTCCGATGCGGGTGTCCGAGAACCTGAGCGCCTGCCTTCTGGTCCTCGTCTTCTTCCTGATTTATATGGGGATGCGGTGGTTCGTACTGCGCACGCGCCTGACGACGATGAACGGACCGCTGGCGCTGAGTGCGGCCATGACTACAATTCTGTCGGTCGGTGTTATGCATCCGGGTGCGGAGCTGGCTGCGGCGCGGGTGGCCGCGCTCATCGTCCTGGTCTCGACGATCGTCATGCTGCTGCGGCCACGGATTAAGTCGCTTTCGGATACGGCGCGGGTGATAGCGCTGCTGATGGTCTTCGTCGCGGGTACGGTCGCCTTCCAGCTGGTGATCAGCTTCGGGAAGTTTTCGCATGACGGGCAGCTCGATGCAGCGGCACACGATCTCACGATGATCGGCATCACGATGCTCGGCTTCGCGTTTGTCGGCATGTATGTGGCGGAGACCAAGCGCCGCCTGCACGAGGAGACGCGCCTCGATTCGCTTACCGGCCTGCACAACCGCCGGGCCTTCGAGGAGATGATTCAGCGAGAGGTGCAGCTCGCGTCGCGCGACAATACGCCGCTGACGCTGCTGATGATGGACCTCGACCACTTCAAGCAGTTGAACGATACGTGGGGGCATGCGCTTGGCGATCGCGCTCTGCGCACCTTCGGCGGCGTGCTGCTGACGGTGACAGGAACGCACGACGCGGTGGCGCGCCTGGGCGGCGAAGAGTTCGCGATTCTGCTCCCCGGCCGCTCGGCACGGAGCGCGCTGTCGCTGGCGGAACGCCTGCGGGCGACGGTGGAGGGCCTGCGGCTGAGCGAGGGCGAGGAGTTGGTGCACTTCACCGTCAGCATCGGCCTCAGCTCGTTGAAGCCCGGCGAGGCAGGGTTCGAGCCGATGCTGCGTCGCGCCGACCGTGCGCTGTACAAGGTGAAGCGCTCCGGCCGCAATCGAGTGTTGCTGGCCGATAGCGAGGCTTCAGTTCCCTCGATCCCGCCCACCCGCGCAGTGCCCGACCTGCAGCCGGTTTCGGCCGGAGCACACGACTCGCGCCTGCGAGAGTTCGCCGGCTAGCGCCTTTCTTCCGTCTAAATCATCTAAATCATCTCAAAACAGCTGCTTTGCGGCGGTGCGCCTTCGCGCTGCGGGCCCGCTAGCCTTAAACTAGGCATGTCTATGTCTGAGTCAGAATCCAACCCCCTTCCTGAGGTCGATCTCTCCAAGCCGCCGGCGGAGAACATGGTCCGTGTCACGTTCCGCCCCGAGAACAAGACGGTCGAGTTTCCCTTCGGCACGCTGCCGTACGAAGGCCATGGCGAGCCCATGAGCCTTCTCGATGTCGCCGAGAACTACAACATCTTCCTCGATCATGCATGCGGCGGCGTGTGCGCGTGCACCACCTGCCATCTGCATGTGATCGACGGCGGCAAGGGGCTGTCGGAGCCGGAGGAGAAGGAGCTGGATCGCATGGATATGGCGCCCGGGCTGCAGCTCAACTCGCGGCTCGGCTGCCAGGCGGTGATTGAAAAGCCGGGGAACTACGTGGTCGAGATCCCCGCGTGGAACAAGAACTACGTGCAGGAAGGCAAGCCGGCGACGGGTGGTCAAAGAACCGCGGCGAGAGTAGGCCGCGCGACAGCCATGGGGCGATGTTAAGCAATCTGCCACCCTGCCATTTCTCTCAGTTTTCAGGGATGTAGCCCCGCGGAACACTGCCGAGGCACTTCGATCTCTGTGCCTGAGGTGGGTCATGCAAAGGTCCCCAAAGTTCCCTTTCCGCTGGGTTGTGCTCACGATGGTTCTGCTGGCTGCCAGCTCAGGCCAGCGCAGTTGGGGATCTACGGCATGGGAACCGGTGGCCATGAGTCGGGTCCCGGCGTAGGACCGCGCGCGCCTTTGAACGGCAACGGAAGCTTTATCGCCTGGGGTGGAACGGCGGGCCTCTACAGCGAGTTCCTGCACCTTGGCCCGGCGCGGCTGGGTGCGGATGGCCGATTCTTCGTGGAACGCAGCGGCAATTCGACACCGTACGGCAACAAGCTGCAGGGTGGGGTGGGGGGCCTGCGCGCCAGCTTTGGCATACCGCTCCTCCGGCCCTACATGCAGGCGGAGATCGGCGGAGCCAGCAGCAACAATGGCACGGACCTGAACCAGAGCACCGGCTTTTGCTACCAGGTGCAGTTCGGGCTGGACTTCACCATCTTTCCCCACGTCGACCTTCGCGGCGAGTACGGCGTCGGCCAGATTCTGCTCCAGGGACGGGACCCGACGCTGCAGCAGTTTGGCGGAGGGCTGGTCATCCGGCTGTAAGGCTGTAGGCTGTAAGTCAAAGGGACATTCTGGTTTTGCGCCGGGCCGCGCAACGCGCGCTCGCGAAGACGTGTCTAAACAAGAGCAGAACATTCCCGGCGCGGGTGCGCCATTAGAATGAGGGCCCGTTTCAAATGAATCTTTCAGCGGTTCGCAACTGCTGCTTCCTTCTCTTCTTCCTTCTCAGTCTCACGATCTTCACCGGCACCGGGCAGGCGCAGGTAGCGCTGTATGGCATGTTCAGCGGAGGCCACTACTCGGGCATCGGTGTTGGCTATGGAACGCCTCCCAACCAGAGCGGCGGCATGACGGCGCTGGGCGGCACCTTCGGCGTCTATGACAACTTCATGCCGCTCGGGCCGATCAAGTTCGGCGGGGATGCGCGGGTCTTCATCCAGAACAGCGCCAACTCGACGACCTATGGGAACAAGCTGGCGGGATTCCTGGTTGGGCCGCGACTGGCGATTGCACTGCCTCCGCCGATTCCCATCAAGCCGTATATCCAGCTGGAGTTCGGCGGCGTGGGCACGAACAATGGCACGAGCACCAGTAAGAGCACGTCGTTCGCTTACCAGGTGAACGGCGGCGTGGACTTCACGATCGTGCCGCACCTGGACCTTCGCGGCGAGTATGGCGCGGGTCAGCTGACGTCGATCAGCAACACGAATCACACGCTGCAGGAGTTTGGTATCGGCCTGGTGCTGCGGCTGTTCTAGCGATGCAGGCTGCGCTAGTTTGTTCCGGGGTCCATCAGGTTCAGCCCGGTGGCATCGTCGTGTTTCTTCTGCAGTAAGACGGGGTCCGTCGTAACGAAGACCTCGAGCAGCGGAGCGACGTGGGCGCTGAGGAAGTGGCCGCCGAGCGCGCGGCCGTCGGGCATCGAGACGACGCAATGCATGTGCACGGCGGGCTTGCCGTTGAGTTGCGCGATGTCGCCGACCAGTGAAGCGACCTCGACCTGCGTGTCGATGGGGATCAGACGGTACATCTTCTTCTGCGGATCGTAGAAGCCGAGTCGAGCGTCGCGAAAGGCGCCGATGGCGGTGAAGTGCGCGCTCATCACGTGGTACTGCGCGGCGAACTGCGTGAGGCCGGCGTAGGGATCGTCACCGTCGCGGAAGATGACTGCGTACTCCACGGGCACAGGGCCTTTGTCCTTCGTGAGCACCTTCACCCACATGCCGGGCGCGGAGCCGTGTGGGCCGGTCTCCGAAGGCGCGATGTATTCAGGCGCGGCCTGCGTTTGCGCAGAGGCTGCGGCTGTGCAGAGGGCGAGGAAAATGAGGATGCGGCGGGCGGTGCGGTTCATGGGAGGCTCCAGGATTGCGTCATAATAAAGGCCCGCTCGGTTGAGCGGGCCCTCGTCGTTCTCGCCAGTCCGGCGTTGGCGTCAGATTCGCATCGGCATCAGGATGTAGCGGTAGCGGGTTTCTTCGTTGCCGTCCTCGGGGCGCATCTGGCCGGCGGACTGCGCGTCTTTGAACTCGAGGCGGACCTCGCCGGTTTCGCCGGTGGCGCGGAGGAAGTCGATCAGGTAGGAGCTGTTGAAGCCGACGACGAGCGGATCGTAGTTGTACGGTGTCTCGATGATGTCTTCGGACTCGCCCGAGTCGGTGGATTGCGCGGAGAGCTTGAGCTCGTTCTGCTCCAGGCGGATCTTGATGGCGCCGGAGCGCTCGTCGGCGAACTGCGCGACGCGCTGAAGCGATGACATTAGGTCTTCGCTGCTGACGATGACGAACTTGTTGTTGTCGCGCGGCAGCACGGCCTCGTAGTTGGGGAACTGGCCGGTGAGCTTGCGCGAGGTCAGCACGCGGCCGCCGACCTTGAAGAAGAGCGTCTGGTCGTCGTCGGCAAACTCGATGAACTGCGGCGCCTTGTCCTTGGCGGGCTCCATGTTGGCGAGCAGGCCGCTGAGCTCGTGCAGCGCTTTGCGCGGGATGAGTGTCTTCTTCTCGCCGGAGATGCCTTCGATCGGCTCGCCGGTCTTCTCGATGTGCGCCAGGCGGTGACCGTCGGTTGCCACCATCGCCATCGACTCCGCCTTGAGCACCAGCAGAGCGCCGTTGAGCGTGTAGCGCGACTCCTCGTTGGAGATGGAGAAGATCACCTTGGCGATCATGTTGTGCAGCGTTGCGGCGTTGATCTTGTAGCCGCCGGCGGATGGGAACTGCGGTACCTGCGGGAAGTTCGCGCGCGCCATGCCGACCATCTTCGTGTTGGAGCGGCCAGCGCGAATCTGCACCCAGTGGTTGTCCATCAGCTTGATGGAGATGTCGCCCTCGGGCAGGAGCTTGATGTAGTCGTACAGCTTGCGCGCGGGGATGGTGCAGGCGCCGGGCTTCTTCACCTTCGCTGCGCAGCTGGTGTTCATCGACTGGTCGAGGTCGGTGGCGGTGATGGTGAGCTTGCCATCTGCAGATCCGTCTGCCGCGGCGCTCGCTTCGAAGAGGAAGTTCGAGAGGATGGGGATCGTCGTCTTGCGCTCGACGACGGACTGCGCGGCGGTGAGCTCGCGCAGCAGCTCCGCTCGCGAGACCGTGATCTCCAGGTTGCCGGTGGGCGCTGCGGCGACGTCGGGCGTAAGGGTGGCACTGGACACGATCGGTTCTCCCTGGCGATGGACCCTCCCGGCTTTTGGTGACACTCCGGGCGGGTTACGTGAGTTGAAACGATTCTAGGGCGAGCAGGCCACTTCGCGCGAGGGCCAACTGCTGTGCATAACAAGGGGCGTGTTGTGCGAGGTTCGTCGTTGCTCAGAATGCGCCTGCTGGTGTTGAGGAGCTCGCGAAGAAGAACCCTAAGATTAAGTCTTAAAGATAGAGAGAAGATAGTCGCCGTAGTCGTTTGGCGTGGAAGAGTGGATAAGGCGTCCAGGCGCGCGAAAGCCCGCGAAAAATCGCGATTCCGGCTTTCCAAAACCGATGGCGGCGGAAGGAAGAACGCGGAGATCCGGAACTACCTCCGAGGTTGCGTCCGGGATTTTCCCCATTCCCCACAGACGGTGGTGAATGGCCGTGAGAAACCACCCCCGGGTGTGTGGGCAACACGCGTTAATTCAGTCAGGGCGCGGTTCAATCAAGCACCGCAATCTCAACAGTTGCACCATGTTCGTGCAGGAAATCGCGTCCGCGGCCAAGCGGGGCAAGGGTGAGCGTGGGTCGAGCCCCACTCATGCGCAGAGAGCGCGCATGAATGGGCCACCCAAGCTGGGCCCGTTCAGTTACGAGTTGCGAGTAGAGGAGTAGTGAGGGGGATCGATGGGTCGGGCCTTCAGCCCCCTCGGATCTGTTCGGCCTGTACCTAGGGCTTCGGGCACGGAAAAGCGTGCCCTGCGCCCCACGTATGTTGCGCGCCGGTGGCGCTTAGTCGCGGGCCATAACGCAGATTCCCTTCGGGAATGACAAAAAAAAGGGCAACAGCCACAACACCGGTACTTCAGCGGCAACGGTGGGCACTTCGGAGAATCAGTATCGACCGGAGCCACCACGCCCGGCTCCGCGGCCAGGACCCCGGCCGGGACCGCGCCCGCGGCCGCGGTCCATAGCCGCCACGATCGCCGCCGCGTTCGCGCTCGCCTTCGGGAGGAATTCTGTAGCCCTCTGGGTAGAGCACGACAAAGCGCCGCGGACCTTCGCCGGAGCTGGCGGTCTGCAGGCCGCTGTCGCGCAGGAAGAGATGCAGCATGCGGCGCTCGCGGGAGCTCATGGGAGGGAAGCTGTAGGGGCGATTGCTGTCGTCCACGCGGTCGATGGCGTCGTCGGCCAGGCGGCGCAGGTGGCGCACGCGCTCGGCCTTGTAGCCGTCGGCGTCGAAGGAGACGCGATCATGCTCTTCGGGTTCCAACCGCAGCATCTTCGCGGCGATGTGCTCGAGGGCGCGCAGCAGCTCGCCGTCGCGGTCCAGCAGGAGGCCGGCGTCGGGCCCCTTGCACTCGATGTAGATGTCGCGCCGCTCAAAGCCGTCGGGATCGGCTGCACCTGCTCCTGCCGTAATCCGGTACTTGAGCCGAAGGCCTCCGGAGGAGGTCAGGATGCGCATCAGCGAGGCTACTTTCTCGGCCGCCTGGGCGAGATCTTCCATGGGTTTCGGTGTCCTCAGAGGAAAGGTGGATTGTTTTCAAGCGAGAGCAGCAAAAAACTTGCGGCCGGAGGTCAGGCCCGAGGGCAAACTGGTAAAACTGACAGCGAAAACATCTCGAAGCTTTTAAAGCGTCCTCGTCATAATACTCAAGCGCGTCCTCCAGTATGACGCAAACCAGAGGCGAGGGGCTCTATCGCCGTCCCGCAATCGTCTTGGGGCCCGCCTTCGCCTGGGCCTTTGCCTGCGCACGCTTCACCTGGATGTCGCGCATCTCGCGTCCGAGCGCCGTGCGATTCAGGATGAGCTGCTGGCCGACCATGATGAAGTTGCCGACGTTCCAGTAGAGCGCCAGGCCTGCGGCGTACTTCCACGTCCAGTATCCCGAAAACAGCGGCATCATGAAGGCCATCATGCGCTGCTGGGCGGGGTCGACGCCGGGGGAAGGCGTATAGAACTGCACGAGGAAGCTGGTCACGATCATGATGATCGGCAGAATGTGCCAGGGGTCCGGCTGGCTCAGGTCGGGCAGCCAGAACCAGTGCGCCTGCCGCAGCTCGACCACCTTGGTCATCATGGTGAAGAAGGCGAACAGCAGAGGGAACTGGACGAGTGTCGGGATGCAGCCGCCGAACATGCTGACGCCGTTCTTCTTCTGCAGATCCATGATCTCGGCGTTCATCTCGCCCATCTTCGGATCGGTCGGCTTCGGATTCTTGTACCGCGCCTTGATCGCGTCGATCTGCGGCTGAATCCGCTGCATCTTGATCATGCCCTTCATGCTCTGGAAGCGCAGCGGCACGAGCAGCATGTAGATCAGGAAGGTGAACAGCACGATCGCCCATCCCCACGAGTAGTTGCGTGGGCCCGGGTTCGCAGGTGCAATCCACGTGTGCACCGTCTGCAGACCGACGAAGAGGTACTTCGCAATCGGTCCCCAGAAGCCGAAGTCCAGCAACGGCTCCAGCGAGTAGCCGTCGACCGTCTTCACGCTCTTCAGCAGCTTCAGGTTCTTCGGTCCAACGAAGACCCGTGCCTGCGTGTGGCCGGAGAGATCGCCAATGGCCGCGCCCAGGATGGGAAGCTGAACGTCCTTCTCCACCGGCTTGCCTTCGGCGCGCAGCAGGTCGTTCATGCTGAGCTGGTTGTGCAGCGTGACCACGCTTGCGCTCTGTGTGTGGTCCGGCAGGATCGTCGCCGCGAAGTACTGGTCGCTCACACCGGCGAAGTCGAACGGTCCGCTCAGCGTCGCACCGCTCGAAACCTTCTTGGAGGCGATGTGCTCGTCCTTGCCGCTCTGCATCGTGTCGATCGATTGATCGGAGGGGTACGACTGGCCGGGCCGTGTGCGCGCAAGCGCGAGATCGCCCGTGCCCGAAGGCCACGAGAGCAGCGCACGCACGGGGCTGCCGTTCTTCAGAACCTGCGTGTCGGCGTGGATCAGGTAGTCCTGGCCGAAGCTGAAGGTCTTGGTTACGTCGAGGCCGTTGGCGGCATAGTGGAAGGTCAGCGTCGCCGGCGCGGCGAGCGCGCCTGTCGCCGAGGGAACGTACATCGCGTTGGCCAGCGTCTGGGTCAGGCCCGCGTCGTAGGTGTAGAGCGACATTGGGTAGCCGAACTTCGCCGAGGCTGCGTGGTCCACCAGATCGAGCGGCTTGCCATCCTCATTCATGTAGCGCTTCAGGACCCACGAGGTGACCTGGCCGCCGCGGTTGGAGAAGGTAATCCTGTAGAGCTCGTTCTCGACGACCGTCGTGCTCTCGGCGGCCGCCTGGACTGCGGGCGTCTGCGCCGCGGCAGCCGTCGTGGCGGGGGCCTGGGTTGCTGCGGTGGGCGTGGCGGCCGGTGCCGTGGTTGCGGGAGATGTCGCGGCAGGTGTGTTTGCGGGGGCCGGCGGAGTCGTCCGCATATGCCAGTACTGGACGCCGAAGACGACGCCCATCATGACGAGAAGAATGACGAGGAACGAGCGGTTGTCCTGGCTCGGCGCGCCGCCTGCATTGGGATTACGAAACTCTGGCAAGGGAAGAACTTCCTATCGTTGAATCCCCGCTTGGGGCGCGGAGTTCGCTATGGTTCATGGTAAATGAGGTACGTTTCAGGGCGGTGTTCGGTTTCCGCCCACTGGCTCAGGGGACTGGGTCGAGCCCCCCTTTGCTGAAGGGGTGGCAGCGCGCCAGCCGGCGCAGGGCCAACCATCCGCCGCGCAGCCAGCCGTGGCGCACGATCGCCACATAGGCGTACTCGCTGCACGTCGGAAGATATTTGCATTGTGAAACCGATACGGCGTGCAGCACCGGCGAGAGGACCCGCTTGTACGTCGCGAGCAGCATGGCGGCTGTGCGTTCGCGGCGCCGCCCGGTTTCTGCGGCCGAACTCATTGGCTGGATGCCCCGGCGACAGCCTTCGTCTCCGCTCGCTCGACCGCCGTCTGCACGCTGCGAAAGATCGTCTGGACCTCGCGCTCGATCACGGCAAACTCCGCCTCGAGCACGCTGCGCTTCGGGTGCAGCACAACGTCGACCGGCGATGAGAGCAGCGGCAGCGCAGATCGCACGGCCTCGCGCAGCCTGCGCTTGATGCGGTTGCGCGCCACGGCCTTGCCGAGTGACTTCGGTACCGTCAGGCCGACGCGGGGGCCTGTGGTCTCCGAACGTGCGGCGGCCTCGGCGTCACGCAGAGCGAAGAACCAGGCGATCTGCCGCCCGAACTGCTTGCGGCCAGCCTTGTACACGCGCTGGTAGTCCGCATGTTTGCGCAGCCGGAAGTTTGTCGAAGGGACCATGGCAGTGTTGCGTACCTCAGGGGCTAAAGCCCCGCTTCCCAGAACGCCATTACGGCACGGCTGAAGCGTGCCCTTAACGAAACAGGTGAGGGTTCAGCGTTCAACAGAGCCGGTGAAAGTGTTGCGCCCAACACAGAAACGCGCCCTGGAGGAAAACCCTCCGGAGCGCGAGTTGCGAAGAAAGGCCCGAAAAACCTTCGCGAAGAAGAAAAAGCTCTCGCGACGAACTAGTCGCGGAAGCCGGCCGAGACCGCGATTTTGTGGCGGCCCTTGGCGCGGCGGCGGCTCAGCACGGCAGCGCCGGCCTTGGTGGCCATGCGGCTCAGAAAGCCGTGGACCTTGCTCCGGCGGCGGCGATTGGGTTGAAAGGTGCGCTTAGGCATCGTCGTATCCTGTTCTCAATCTTTGGGATCGTTGCATCGCTGCCCGCTTCGCTCCTCTGTTCGAGGGCCTCTACGTTCACATGCGCAAACGCGTACGGCAGCAACTATTGAGTATACCGAAGTTCGGTCGCCTGGGCAATTCTGTTGCTGACGGCGTCTTGATCTCCTGCACCCTTCGTGTGAGCAATTTTTGCCCCACTCTCAAATCTTCACCGACTCTGGTGCAAACGGTCTCTCTTTCGCATTTTTGATTTTTTTGAGTTGTCGAACGCGCTCGAAATGCGTGCTACTATCGACTGCGTTCGTGGAGTACAGTTCACCTCCATCTCTGAGTTCCGACGGGCTGCTGCTTCACTCTCCGGCGGTGCCTCTGGCAACGTCGGACTTCAAACCAATCTGGGTTCCGTTCTCCTCCGCGTGAACGTCAGCGTTTACACGGAGATGCCCTATCGTTGTTTTTTGCAGTTCTTGTTTCACTTTCGCACCCTTGCTTTACCCCTCCAGAAACGTCTAGACACTAAGGAAGATTCACGATGTCATTTGAGCCGGTCCCGGCAACCGTCCTGAACCAGTGGGTTCGGATCCTCGGTGCGCTGGAGAAGAAGATTAATCGTCAGAGCTTTGAGACCTGGCTGAAGCCCACGCGCTTCTCGCACATCAACGGTCGTACGCTGCACGTGCGCATTCCCTCTGCCGCCTTCCAGCACGTCGGCGATCGCTATGGCGATCACATCTACGAGGCGATCGAAAACCTCGGCCTCGAACTCGACGAGGTCATCTTTGAGGTTCCGCCGCAGGAGCCCGCGCCGCGTGTGCGTGAGGACGGCGGCTTCGGTCCGCAGTCGGCGCACAACGCCAACATCACGCGCAACCGGCCCGCAGCGCCCGCAGGTCCCGGCCCGGAGCAGGCGCGATTTGACTGGAACTCCGCGGCGCAGCTCAACCCGCGCTACCAGTTCGATGGCTTCGTCATCGGCAGCGGCAATCAGTTCGCGCATGCCGCCGCGCAGGCGGTTGCGGAGCGCCCTGCGAAGGCCTACAACCCGCTCTTCCTGTATGGCGGCGTCGGCATGGGCAAGACGCACCTGATGCATGCCGTCGGCCATCACGTGAAGGCACGCATGCCGCATGCGTCCATCAGCTACATCTCGGGCGAGAAGTTCACCAACGAGATGATCAACTCGGTGCGCTATGACAAGATGACGACCTTCCGCGACAAGTTCCGCACGGTCGACGTCCTGCTCATCGACGACATCCAGTTTCTGGCCGGCAAGGAGCGCACGCAGGAGGAGTTCTTCCATACCTTCAACGCGCTGCACGAGACCTCCAAGCAGATTGTCATTTCCTCGGATCGCTCGCCCAAGGAGTTGAACGATTTTGAAGACCGTCTGCGCTCGCGATTCGAGTGGGGACTGGTTGTCGACATTCAGCCGCCCGATCTCGAGACCAAGGTTGCGATTCTGCAGCGCAAGGCCGAGAGCGAGCGCATCGCGCTGCCCGCCGAGGTGGCGCTGTTCATCGCCGGCAACGTGCGCACGAACATTCGCGAGCTCGAGGGCGCGCTCAACCGGCTGATCGCGTGGTCGTCCATGCAGGGCGCGGAGATTACGCTGCCGAACGCGCAGCACTGCCTCAAGCACATCATCGACACGCAGGTGCGCAAGATCACGATTGAGGCCATTCAGCGCGCGGTCGCGGAGTCGTTCGGCATGCGCGTCGCGGAGCTGAAGCAGAAGAACAACTCGCGCCAGATTGTCGTTCCGCGCCAGATTGCGATGTACCTCGCCAAGCAGCTCACCGAGGCTTCGCTGCCGGAGATCGGACGGCAGTTCGGCGGCAAGCACCACACGACGGTGATGCATTCGATTGCGAAGATCGATGAGCAGCGCCGGCATGACAAGGATCTGAACAGGACCGTGGCGAAGCTGCTGGAGACGCTGAGCTGAAGTTAAGAGTGGTTAGTGGTTAGTCGTTAGTGAAAGGCAAGAGATGAGGCCGCCTGATATGGCGGCCTTTCTCTTTGCCGTGACGTTCTCTTACACCTTCAGCGCGGCGGCGCGGGCCGCGGCTTGCCTGGCAACTCCGCGGCACACAAGATCGCACAGCTCGAAAACCAGCGGCATCGCGATTGAATAGATGGCACGATTGCCCTCCTGGCGTCGCGAGATCACCCCCGCACTCTGCAAAAGCCCGAGCTGCTTGGATACGTTCGCCTGCTTCATTCCAGTGCCTTCAACAAGTTCTCCGACCGACAGTGGACCTTGCTGCAACGCCTGGAGAACACGCAGGCGGCTACCCTCGGACAGCGCAGAAAAAAGCTCCGCTACAGCAAGCAATTGCGCGCCATCAAGCGACTTCGTCTTTTTATTCGGCAATGCCTTCCGCCCTCCTGTTTCGCCAGGTAATAAAACCTTCACTACTTGACTATATCACTATTCGGCAATATAGTGATAGATGAAAAAGAGCCTTCCAGGCTCTCCAGAATTGAGGAACTCCAGTGTCCACCAATGCAAAGTACTACTACCAGAACGTAGCATCCGCGATGAGGCCCGTACGCGCCGAGATGCCGGATGTCGTCAAAGGCTTTCGCGAACTGCACCAGGCGGCGCTCAAGCCCGGAGCTCTTTCGCTGCGTGACAAGGAGCTGATCGCGATGTCCATCGGGCTCGCGCTGCGCTGCGAGAGCTGCATCTACTCGCACGTGAAGGCGTGCCTCACCGCCGGCGCTACACGCGAGCAGATCCTCGAGGCCGCGGGAGTCGCTGTACTCATGCAGGGCGGGCCGTCCTACACGTATCTGCCGCGCGTCATCGAGGCACTGGACGCTCTCACTGTGCAGGAAGAGGCGGCCTGATGAGCGCGAACGTTGTCTCTCTCGTCGACCTCCGCGAGCGCATGAGCCGCGGGTTTACGCCAGTCCTGGTGGATGTGCGCACGCCGGGCGAGTTCGCTCGCATACACGCCGCCGGCGCCCGTTCTATGCCGCTGGACAAACTTAACGCCAACGGCATCGAGGAGTACCGCAGCTCTGACGGACGCCTGTATGTCATATGTCATTCCGGCACACGCGCCTCCATGGCCTGCCAGCAACTCTTCAGCGCCGGCATCCCGGATGTCGCGGTCGTCGAAGGCGGCACGCAGGCCTGGCAAGACGCTGGCCTTCCGGTAATTGCCGGCAGCGGAGGCGCGATCTCGCTCGAGCGCCAGGTCCGTATCGCTGCGGGGTCGCTCGTTCTGCTCGGCTGTCTGTTGGCATGGCTTGTTGCGCCGCAGTTCATCGCGCTCTCGGCGTTCGTTGGCGCGGGCCTCATCTTTGCGGGCATCACAGACATCTGCGGCATGGGCATTCTGCTTGGCAAGCTGCCCTGGAACAGCAGCGTGAAGACGGCAAGCTGCAAATCGTAGCTGGAGATTCATTGCAAAAAAAATCGGCCGGGCGCCCACCCGTACGCAAACGTCACTCCGTGTGCGTACAATCGACCCACTCTCCGCAAGCACGAAGATCGCGCGAATTCAAAACATGGAGGCCCCTTATGGACCACCAGAAGCAAGTCACGCCTGAACGTCTCATGCAATTCGCCTGGGGCTATGCACCTCCGCTCATTCTTGAGTCGGCCATCCGCAACAAGGTCTTCGACACACTCGACGCCGGCCCGAAGACTGTCGATGAAGTCGCCGCCGCTACTGGAGCCTCAGTACGCGGCCTGCGCGCGATCATGAACGCCCTGGTCGGTATCGAGTTTCTGAAGGCGAATGGTGACGGTCGCTATGAACTCACGCCCGAGAGCTCAACCTTCCTCGTCTCGACGAAGCCCTCCTTCTTCGGCGCCATGATCGCGCACACGTCGCAACACCTCATGCCCAACTGGCTTCATCTCTCGGATGTTGTCGCAAGCGGCAAGCCCGCCACAGCGGTGAACGACGAGAGTGATGGGAGTGCCTTCTTCCAGGAGCTCGTCTCGAACATCTTTCCGATGAGCTACGGCCCGGCGCAGGCGCTGGCGAAGCATCTCGCGCTCGGCGAGTCGGGACCTCCGGTGCGCGTGCTGGATCTCGGCGCAGGCTCCGGTGTGTGGGGTATCGCCGTCGCGCAGAGCTCGCCGCGCGTCAGCGTCACTGCAGTTGACTGGCCGGGTGTCCTGCCGATTGCACAGAAGACTGCGGCGCGCTTCGGCCTCGCGGACCGTTACACGTGTGTCCCGGGCGATCTGCTCTCTGCGGACTTCGGGCACGATCAGAACGTAATCACCATCGGCCACATCCTGCACACCGAAGGCGTTGAGCGGTCGAAGAAGCTTCTGCGCAAATGCTTCGATGCGCTCGCATCGGGCGGCACGATCGCCATCGCCGAGTTCCTCGTCAACCCGGAACGCACAGGGCCTCCGATGGGACTCATCTTCGCCGTCAACATGCTTATTCACACGGAGAGCGGAGACACCTGGAGCTTCGAGGAGATCGCCGGGTGGCTGAAGGAAGTTGGCTTCGTGAATCCGCGTCAGCTGGAGGCGCCGGGGCCGTCGCCGTTGATATTGGCGACGAAGCCGTAAGGCGAGTGGTTAGTGGTTAGTCGTTAGTAGTTAGTGAAAGGCAAAAGAGAAGGCCGCCAGTGCTGGCGGCCTCTTCGTTTTTCTCACTAACCACTAACGAACCAACTACTGCCTTACTTCAGATACTTCTCCGGCAGGGTGAGGCCGGAGCGCTCGTCGTCCCAGATGATGCTTGCGACCCAGTAGCGTCCCTGCGCCTTCACAATCTGCAGTGAGTTGATGCCGCGCACGAAGGGCTTCGGGTCGTCGGCGGAGTGGCGGCTCTCGTAGGTGCTCCACACGCTGACGAGGTTGCCGAATTCTTCCACGCGGTTGGCGATGCCGCGCTCGAAGAATCCTTCTGTCTTGAAGAAGGGAGCGTCGCGGTCGATGTAATCCTGCGGCGTGAGGAAGACGACATCGTCGGGGTGGGCGGGCCTTCCGTCGGCAGCGGGCGCCGCATGCCGGATTACGCCGAGCCGCCCGTCGGGCAGAAACAGCGAGCGAAAGCGGTCCCAGTCGCGCGGCTTGCCCGCAGGCCCGCTGATCACGTCGTACAACGCCGCGATGAGTGCATCGACGCTCTCGGCGTCCGCCTTCTTCGCCTTGGGCCAGTCCGGATGCGACGCAATCGAGCTCGCGAGCGGCTTGGGCTGCGGCGCCGGAGCCGCTGCAGTCTGTGCACCCGCCGCGCTGCACCAAAGCAAGGCCGCGACCGCGGCGGAACACGCTGAAATTACACGCACAAAAACACCTCCAGAAGATTCACCGGAGGATACCAGACACATTCGTCGTGTGTGCGTTCCCACCGATCCGAAATTCATCCACCGCTTTTTCACCGCGAGCTCAAACTGCAAAGCAACTCTCCTGCGTCGCACCCTGTCAAAGTTTCACAATGAACAGATGGAGGTGAACGAATGGAGTCGCTTCATAACGGTCAGTGCGGGCTCTGCGGTCACTTCGGAGAGAGTCACGCGAAGACGCCAGCGCTGGTGTCTATCCTCAGCAGCAAGAAGGCGAGCGAGAGCATGCTGGATGAGTGCGGTCATCCAAAGCATGCTGCGCTGCACCTGAAGGTGTCTCCGATCTCCGGCTGTGACGGGTTTGTGCCTGCGGCACAGGCCTGAATTCCGGGCGCGCTCGCCCCCTGCCCGGTCCCAGGGCCCCCACCGATGAATGCGGCTGACGAAACAGCCTTGCGGGTGGCGCTGTTCTGGCTACACGCAGGCTGTTTCGTGCGTCTGGAGGATTTGTCTTGAAGCGATAGCGCCGTCAGGCGTAGGCGCCCAGCGACTCGAAGTACCCGGGGAGCGACGCCACGGAAACCATGAACTCTGGTCCAGGGTGTGCCGGCGTCTGGTGGTTGTGTCCATGCTGGTTGAGGAGAGCCTGTTGAATTTCGACACGCGTGGAGCGCTCCCCGGAAAACGACCGTGTCCAGTAGATTTGAAAGCCCTGGCCGCAGACAGGACAGCTGACATCGCAATCGCACTCGGAGGCCTTACAAAGGATCTGCATCGTCGTTGAACCCCGTAGGTAGGAACCCGAAACTGCTGGATGGACTCTACGGCAGGGCGCTCCGCAGGCTAATGCCGCATCGGCTGTAAGTGGTACAACTTTCCTCTGAAATGCAGCCTTTTGTAATGGCGGCTTTGTACCGTGACGCCTGTACCGTGACTGTCGTACCGTTTCGGGGTTGCCGGTGGCTCCTGACGCAGTGGAGGCGATCGCGGCGAAATACAGGGGTCCTTCGACTGCGCGACTCGCGCTGCGAGCCGCTTCGCTCAGGATGACAAGCGGTAGTGGCGGCCGCGATTGCTATGCTGGAGGAGTGAGCCAGCAGATAAAGATCCAGCTTCCGGACGGCTCCGTGCGTGAGGTTGCGCACGGAACGACGCCGCTCGACATCGCCAACAGCATCTCGCCACGACTGGCCGCAGCCGTCGTCGTCGCGCGTGTGCGCCCGCTCAACACCGCCGCGCCCAACGAGACCGCCGACGCCGAAGCCAGGGCCGAGCAGACCGAAGAGGCGATGTACTCCGGGCATGATCCCGCGGGCGAGCGCATCGTCGATCTCTCCGCGCCACTGAATGAAGATGTCGCTCTGGAGTTACTCAAGGAGAATGATCCGGCAGCGTTGCGTGTTGTTCGCCACTCCGCCGCGCATGTCATGGCGACGGCCATCCTCGAGCTCTTCCCGGAGACGAAGCTGGGCCACGGCCCCGCCACTGACAATGGATATTTCTACGATGTCTATCGCGAGGTGCCGTTTACAGAAGCCGATCTCGCTGCGATCGAGCAGCGTATGCACGATGTCGTGGCGCGCGATGAAAAGTTCCAGCGCGTCGAAGAGCCGCGCGAGCAGGGGCTGACTGACTACGAAAAATCCGGCGAGTTCATGAAGGTGCACTTCATCGAGCGCTTCACCCAGCCGGGCGACACCATCTCGCTGTATAAGAATGGCAACTTTACGGACTTCTGCCGCGGACCGCACGTGCCTTCCACCGCGCGCGTGAAGGCCTTCAAGGTCACGTCGATTGCCGGCGCGTATTGGCTCGGCGACGAAAAGAACCAGCAGCTGCAGCGCATCTACGGCACGGCCTTCTTCTCGCAGAAGGACCTCGACGCGCACTTCAAGTATCTCGAGGAGATCAAGGCGCGCGATCATCGCGTGCTGGGCAAGCAGCTCGATCTCTTCTCCATCCAGGAGGTGGCGGGTGCCGGCCTCATCTTCTGGCATCCGAAGGGCGGGCTCATCCGCAAGACGATGGAGGACTGGATGCGCGACGAGTGCATCCGCCGCGGCTACCAGATGGTGTTCACGCCGCACATCATGCGCCGTGAGCTCTGGCAGATCTCGGGCCATGAGGGCTACTACTCGGAGAATATGTACCCGCCCATGGAGCTCGACGACGCGGAGTACCGGCTGAAGCCGATGAACTGCCCGGGGCACATTCTCATCTACAAGTCGACGCCGAAGTCCTACCGGGATCTTCCGCAGCGTTATGCGGAGTTGGGCAATGTGTATCGCTACGAGCGCAGTGGAACGATGCACGGCCTGCTGCGCGTTCGCGGCTTCACGCAGGACGACGCCCACATCTTCTGCACACCGGAGCAGATCACCGGCGAGATTGAAGACTGCCTCGACTTCGCCGAAGCCGTGCTGAAGACGTTCGGCTTCAAGGAGTATCGCGTCGAGCTCTCGCTGCGCGACCCGAAGAAGGCCGGCGAGTTTGTAGGCGATGCGGCCGACTGGGAGAAGGCCGAGTCGGTGCTGAGTGATGTGCTGACGAAGCGCGGAGTTTCGTTCAAGGCCATCCCTGGCGAAGGGGCATTCTATGGGCCGAAGATCGACGTCAAACTCGTCGACGTGCTGGGCCGTCTCTGGCAGCTTTCTACAGTGCAATTTGATTTCAACCTGCCGAAGCGCTTCGAGCTCGAGTACGTGGGCGAAGACGGCGAGCGGCATCAGCCGGTGATGGTGCACCGGGCTCTCTTTGGGTCTGTCGAGCGCTTCTTCGGTGTGCTCATCGAGCACTATGCCGGGGCGTTCCCCTTCTGGCTCGCGCCGGTGCAGGTTGGCCTCGTGCCCATCAGCGAGAAGCACCTCGACTATGCGCAGGGTGTGAAGCAGCGCCTCGAGGCGGCGGGTCTGCGTGTTGAGCTCGACAGCTCCAACCAGAAGATGAATGCGAAGATTCGCGACTTCGGTCTGCAGAAGGTTCCGTTCATTCTCGTTGTCGGCGACAAGGAGTCGGCGACCGACTCGGTCAGCGTGCGGGTGCGCGGTAAGGGCGATCAGGGCTCGCAGGCGGTTGACGCCTTCCTCGCGCGCGCGAAGGAACTCGTGGCGGAACACTCGATGGAGCTCTAGTGCAGCTCATCGAGCTCGAAACAAAGATCGCAGCGCCGCCTGAGCGCTGCTTTCTTTTGTCGCTCAGCATCGACCTCCACATGGATAGCACCGCGCCGACAGGCGAACGCGCCATCGCCGGCGTTACGCATGGCATCATCGGGTTGAATCAAACCGTTACGTGGCGTGGCCGCCACTTCGGCCTCATGCTCACGCACACTTCGCTCATTGACCGCTACGATCCGCCGCACTACTTCCGCGACGTCATGATCGAAGGTCACTTCCACAGCTTCGAACACGAGCACATCTTCGAGCCAACGGCTGACGGCGGCACGCTCATGCGCGATCGGCTGCACTTCGCCGCGCCGCTTGGCTGGATCTCCGAGAAGCTTCTCCTGCGTCGCTACCTCACTCGTTTTCTCCTGCAACGCGATGCAGTCATCAAGCGAATCGCCGAGAGCCAGGGGGAATGGCGGAAGTACCTGCCGAACGTGAATCCGCCACCGACTCCGTGAGCGCGCCCGTCCGTGGAAGGCAACGATGGCTGCACTATTTTGCGCATGGTTTGTCGAGAAAAGAGCGGCACAAAAACGGCTCGCGGGTGTATGGTTCTTCACACCATCCCACTTCAGGAGGAAGCATATGCGTGCACGCATGTTTGGGGCCCTCTTGGTTTGTGCAGTCCTCTCGGTCAGCGCTGCTGCGGCCCAGACGACGATGTCCTACAAGGCAATGGGCAGCACGAAGTTCGGCCCGCACCCGGCGCTGCCGGCGTGCGCGACCATTGCGGTGCAGGACGGCGACCCTGCCACGGGTCCTTCGGTGATCGCTCTCCGCGCTTCGAAAGGTTGTGTGATTCCGTGGCACTGGCACTCAGCGGGGGAGCGCCTGATCCTGGTGCGTGGCGCGGCGAACCTCGAGATGAAGGATTCTCCGTCCGTCACATTGCATCCAGGGGACTTTGCGCTGATGCCCGCAAAGCACATTCATCGCCTGAAGGTGCTGGCTTCGCTGGAACTGTACGACATTCCGGAGGCGGCCTTCGACATCCATTATGTGGACGCGGACGGCAAGGAGATCCCGCCCGCAGACGCCTTGAAGCACTGAACACCAGCCTGCGAAGCTAGATGTCATTTTCCAGGAGACATGACCAGCACGCGTCGCGCCAGGCTGATTTGAAGCCGTGCCCTGCAACCTGGGTTTCCATGCGCCTGCAGCCAACTCTTCGACCATATCGAGTATGTACCGCTTCGACCTTGGGCGAAGGTCCACAAACTCAACGCCGATACATCCTGCGCCACGGAACCCCGCCGATCTGCCGCGCACGCGAAACGACAGCTCATTGACGGTAAAGGTCAGTTCAAAGACACGCGGCAGATCGAAGTCCGGCTCGCCCAGCAGGACGAGTTTGCACCCTTTCAGGCTCAGGTCTTCGATTCGCGCAGGGCACGACTTCTCGATCCCAAGAAGATGGATCTCTGCGGTGCCCTCGCATTCGAAACGGGGGTGCTTCCTTAGCTCTTTCAGCTCTGCCATACGAAGGTCAAACCACGGACACCCTATCGGCAACAACGGCTGCTCCACGAACAGTGTCACAAAGCGATACGAATGGCATTTCTGGCTGAGCGCACTAAAGATGGCGGCACCCTCATGCGCGAGCGCCTACATTTCTCTGCCCCTTTTGGTGTAGTCGGGTTCTTGACGGAGCACTTTTTTCTGGGACGATTTTTCATAAAATTTCTTTAAGCGCGCAACACGGTCATTCGCCGCGTTGCTGAAAGCGCGACTAAAGAGTGGCGTCATCATTGAGCTGACCTGATCGAAGAGTAAGGCAGCTACGCGGCCACTTAGACAGCGACTTCGCACCTCTCCCGGTCGAAGGGCCAAGGATGTTTTCTCTCCGGCATGGTCTCCTCATTCATGCGCCTATTGAGCGCTGCTTCGCGCTCTCCAGACATCTCGCTGTCGTAGAGCAGGAGCTCGGCATGCATCCTGTTGAAGGCCGCGCCGGCGGGCTCGTCACTGCCGGCGACACGGTGCGCTGGGAGGGCCTGCAGCTCGGCTTCGCCAACTATCACGTCTCGCTCATCGTTCCCGAGACGTGGAGTCCACCGTACTTCTTTGAGGACCGCATGATCGCAGGCCGCTTTCGCAGCTTCGAGCACGATCATCGCTTCATCGAAACCGCAAACGGAACCTTCCTCGACGATTGGATTCGCTTCACCATGCCGCGCGGCTGGGCCGGAGAGCTGGTCGGCCGGGTGATCCTCGTGCCGCACATCCTCGGGCTCTTGCGCCGTCGCTTCGCCCTCCTCAGACGCCTTGCCGAGACGGAGGAATGGCGCGACTATCTACCTTCGTTCGGCGTCGAACCTCGACTTTCATCGCCGCATCTCATCCCAACAGAGGTGCCGCATGAAAGCTGTCGTCCTGCACGAGTACGGGCCACCGTCGAAGCTTAAGTACGAAGACTTCCCTGATCCAAAGCCCGGCCCGGGCGAGGTCCTCGTCGCCGTCCGCGCTGCCAGCCTCAACCCGATCGACTGGAAGATGCGTTCCGGCGCCGCGAAGGATCACTTTCCGATAACCTTCCCCGCGATCCTCGGCCGCGACGTTGCGGGCGTCGTGCGCGAACTCGGCGAAGGAGTGAAAGGCTTCGCCCTCGGCGACCGTGTCTTCGCGCTGGCATGGGGCACCTACGCTGAGCTCTGCGTCGTCAAAGCTGAGGTCCTCGGAAAGATTCCGGATGGTCTGGAGATGACCATGGCCGCTGCGGTCCCGCTCGTCGCGTGCACGGGCGATCAGCTCATCCGCAACGCAACCGCGGTGCAGCCGGGCCAGACCATTCTTCTCACCGGAGCGGTCGGCAGCGTTGGCCGCTGCGCTCTGTTTGCTGCAAAGGAGATCGGCGCGAAGGTCATTGCCGGTGTGCGCAAGAGCCAGATCGACGAAGCGAAGGCGCTAGGCGCTACCGAAGCGATCGATCTCTCCGACGATGCCGCTATCGGGAAGCTCGGCACGGTGGATGGAGTCGCCGATGCTGTTGGTGGCAATGTCGCGCCAAAGCTTCTCGCCAAGGTGAAGCCAGGTGGCAACTACGGCAGTGTGCTCGGGCCGCCGAAAGATGCGGCACTGCATCCGACGGTGAACATCAAGGCCATGACCGCGCAGCCTAACCCCGCGACCTACGTTCACTATGGCGAAGTCATCCGCGACGGCAAGCTGCAGCTTCCCATCGATCGTGTCATGCCGCTCAGTGATGCCGCGTCAGCACAGGCCGCTGCGGAAAAGGGTGGAGTCGGCAAGATCGTCCTCACGCCATGAATCCTCACTTCCCTTCGACTTTGAACGGTCTCGTACAATCGATAAAAGACTCTCTGTCCTTTGGAGCCTGATGTCCTCGCGAAAGATTGTCATTACTGGAGCCGCCGGCCTCGTCGGACAGAACCTCATTCCGCGGCTTGAGAACAGGGGTCTCGGAGAGCTGGTCGCCATCGACAAGCATCCCAGCAACACTGAGATGCTTCGCCGTCTGCACCCGAAGCTGCGCGTCATTCATGCCGATCTTGCGGAGCCCGGCGCCTGGCAGGACGAGTTCGTCGGCTGCACGCATCTGATGAACGGTCACGCACAGATCGGAGGCATCTATCCCGCCGAGTACGTGCGCAATAACATCACCGCGACCGAGCGCGTCCTCGAAGCGGCACTCCGGAACAAGGTCTCTTACGTCGTCAATATTTCGTCCTCGGTCGTGAACTCGATGGCCGTCGACGACTACACCGAGACCAAAAAGGTGCAGGAGAAACTGGTCCTCGACTCCGGCATCAAGCAGGTCGTCCTTCGTCCCACGCTCATGTTCGGCTGGTTCGACCGCAAGCACGTCGGCTGGCTGGCGCGCTTCATGCAGCGCACGCCCGTCTTTCCTATTCCAGGCGAGGGCCGCTATCTTCGCCAGCCACTCTACGCCGGCGACTTCTGCGATGTTATCGCAGCCTCACTCGAACGAGAGATTACCGGCAGCTACAACATCACCGGCCAGGAGCGCATCGACTACATCGATCTCATCCGCGCCGTGAAACAGGCCACCGGCTCGAAGACAAACATCGTGCGAATTCCATACCGCGTCTTCTGGCTGCTGCTGAAGACCTACGCCATCTTCAACAAGAACCCAGCCTTCACGGCGCGCCAACTGGAAGCGCTTGTGACCCCTGACGTCTTCGAAGTGATTGACTGGCCCGGAATCTTCGGCGTACGCGCCACGCCGCTGCAGGATGCGCTGAACACTACATTCCGCGATGCGAAGTATTCCAAGGTTGTGCTGGACTTTTAGGTCCTGTCGGCCGTTTCGCTTCGGAAGTTTCGCCGCGAAGCCATGGGCACGCTGAATGGCGAAAGCCACTCCCAACCGGTTCAAAGTTAGGGCAGACTAGGGATATCCTCTTTTCGCGCGCCGCTCGAATCTTGCCGGGAGTGAACTTGCAACAGAACAAGGCAGAGACAACCATCCGCTCTGAGTCACGGTTATCCACCCCGGCTGCATTCCTGCGGCGAGGATGGACCCAACTCGATCAGATGGAGGGTATCAATCGCCGGCAGCTTCTGGCGGCCTTTCTGCTCGCATCATTTTTTATTTTCCTGCGCGATCCCTCTCTGTTTCTTCACCCGCAGTTCTGGGCGGAGGACGGCAAGGTCTGGTATGCGCAGGCGTATAACGGCGGCTGGCTTCACTCCCTCACGCTGCCGCTCGGCGGATATCTGAACACGCTGCAGCGTCTCGCCGCAGGTCTTGCGCTTCTCGTTCCTTTTCGCTGCGCGCCGCTGGCAATGGCTCTCGTGGGACTGGTGTGCCAGGCCCTTCCTGTTCCGATTCTGTTGTCGTCACGCTGCCAGACGTTCGGGCCTTTCCCGCTGCGGCTGGCCTTCGTCGATCGTCTACATTGCGATTCCTAACGCGCGCGAGATCCACATCCTTTGCACGAATGCGCACTGGCATCTTGCTCTCGCCGAGCTCTTCCTCGCGTTCTCGCTGCCGCCGCGCAGCCTGTTCGGACGCATCTTCGATACGATCATCTATTTTGTCGGAGGAGTGTGCGGGCCGTTTGGCCTGCTGCTTCTGCCGCTGGTGTTTGTGTATTGGATCATCCGGCGCCAGCGCTGGTCTCTGTGGGTGTGCTTTCTGCTGGCGTTCGGCTCCACCGTGCAGCTTATGTTTTTGCGCCACTTTCACGAGACGCGCCATCTCCGGCCACTCGGCGCATCGGCCGCCATGTTTGTACGGATACTCGGCGGCGACGTTTTCCTCGGAGTGCTGCGAGGGTCCACGCCTTACGGCCTGAGGCAGCCGTTTGTGATCTGCCTTGGCGCTTTTATTGTGGGCCTCGCGATTTGTCTTTATTGCACTCGCTTTGTCCCGGCGGAGGTTCGGCTGTTTTTTCTGTACTGCTGCGCCATCTTCGCTGCAGCGCTCCGCACTCCACTCGTTCCCATTACATCCACGAAGCCTTTGTGGGCCGCGATTCTGGAGACCCCATCCCTGCGCTACTGGTTCTATCCGAGCCTTCCTTTCCTCTTTGCCATTCTCTGGTGCGTGATGTTCGCGCGAAGTCGCGTTATGCGCGGCCTCGCGGTCGTGCTCGCGCTTCTTCTGTGCCAGGGCATCTGGCGTGACTGGAGAATTCCTCCGCTGGACAACCTGCACTTCTCGCAAGAGGCAGCAGCTTTCGAGGCTGCCGCACCCGGAACACAGGTGACGATTCCCCTCAACCCTCCGACCGGCGAGTGGTACATGGTGCTCACCAAAAAGTAGAGTCATGATGCATCGAGGTCAACAGATCGAGACAACCAACCGTCCGGAAACACTATGCTCTTCAGGAGGGCGCAGTCCCACTGCTCTCTCGTCCCTTCTTGAAATTCCACGGCGGATGGTACGGCGCCTGGACGCAGGTGAGGGGCTTGCTGCTCAGTGGTTGGTCGCAGGTTTCGCCGCCGCAATGCTGCTGATCCTCCTGCGTGACCCTTCCCTCTTTACCAACCCACAGTTCTGGGCAGAGGACGGCAAGACCTGGTATGCGCAGGCATACAACGGCGGCTGGCTTCACTCGTTCACCCTTCCGATGAACGGCTATTTGCACACGTTGCCCCGACTAGGCGCGGGTGCAGCGCTGCTGGTCTCTTTCCGTTGGGCTCCGCTGGTGATGGTGCTCGTGGGACTGGTGTGCCAGGCTCTTCCTGTTCCGATTCTGTTGTCGTCCCGCTGCCAGACGTTCGGGCCGTTCCCGCTGCGGCTGGCCTTCGCGATGGTGTACATCGCGATTCCTAACGCGCGCGAGATCCACGTCGTTTGTACCAATGCGCAGTGGCATCTTGCACTTGCCGAGCTCTTCCTTGCGTTCTCGGTGCCGCCGCGCAGCCTGTTCGGACGCATCTTCGATACGATCCTCTATTTTTTCGGAGGGGTGTGCGGGCCGTTTGGCCTGCTGCTTCTGCCGTTCGTGTTTGTGTATTGGCTCATTCGCCGCCAGCACTGGTCTCTGTGGGTGAGCTTTCTGCTGGCGCTCGGTGCCACCGTGCAGCTTATGTTTTTGCGCCACTTTCAGGAGACGCGCCATCTTCGGCCGCTCGGCGCATCGGCCGCCATGTTTGTACGGATACTTGGCGGTGACGTTTTTCTTGGAGTGCTGCGAGGTTCTGTGCCTTATGGCCTTGGGCAGCCGTTTGTGATCTGCCTTGGCGCTCTCATTGTGGGCCTCGCGATTTGTCTTTACTGCACTCGTTTTGTCCCGGCGGAGGTTCGGCTGTTCTTTCTGTACTGCTGCGCCATCCTCGCCGCAGAGCTCCGCACCCCTCTCGTCCCCGCGACTGCAAAGCCCTTGTGGGCCGCGATTCTGGAGGTCCAGTCCCTGCGCTACTGGTTCTATCCGAGCCTTCCTTTCCTCTTTGCCATCCTCTGGTGCGTGATGTTCGCGCGAAGCCGTATCATGCGCGGCCTCGCGGTGGGGCTCGCTCTTCTCTTATGCCAGGGCATCTGGCGTGACTGGAGGATTCCTCCACTGACCAACCTGCACTTCCCGCAGCAGGCAGCCGCTTTCGAAGCTGCCGCACCCGGAACACAGGTGACGATTCCCCTCAACCCTTCCACCGACGAGTGGTACATGGTCCTGACGAAAAAATAGGCACACGATGCATCGAACGCAAGCGACCCAGACAACGCCGGCCCGTCATCGATTCAGCCATGTGAGCCTCTTTTCGCGTGATGGATGGCTCTGCGCCGCCATTCTCGGCCTTGCCATTCTTGCAACATGGCCCGTTGCTGAAATAGGGATCAACGACGACTGGTCGTCGATCCGAACCGCCCAAGTCTTCGCTCAGACCCATCACTTCGTCTACAACGGCTGGTTGGCAACGATGCTCGGCTGGCAGGTTATCTGGGGGGCCGTCTTCGCCTGGCTCTTCGGGCCCACCTTCGTTGCCATCCGGCTTTCGACAATTCCAGTTGCCCTCTTCACCGTCGTGCTCTTCCACGCCATCCTGCGCGGGTTCGGGCTCAATCGGGCGCACGCCATCTTCGGCACTCTCGTTCTCGCCCTCAGCCCACTCCTCCTCTCTCTATCGGACACCTTCATGTCCGATATTCCTGGCCTCTTCAGCGTCCTGTTATGCCTCTATCTATGTCAGCGAGCTGTCACCTCTGAAGAGGATTCTCACGCTGCGATGTGGCTGGTCATCGCAGGGATCAGCAACATTCTTTCGGGAACGGCGCGCCAGATCTCATGGCTTGGTGTTCTCGTCATGGTGCCAAGCTGCGGCTGGCTGGTGCGCCGCCGCCGCTATATCGTTCCGACGACGATCACTGTCTGGCTTATAGGAATTGTCTCGATCAAGCTCCTGATGTCCTGGTTTCTCCATCAGCGGTACTCCATCCCGGAGAGCATCCTCCCTGGATCGATCCATCGCCACGAGCTCATTCGCCTCGCCATGGAACTCCTGCGAGGCTCGCTGAGCACAGCTCTTTTTATGCTCCCGGTTCTGGTCATGGCAGCGGCAGCAGTGTGGCCGCCGCGAAGGCCGCAGCTTCTCCGCACGGCGGCAGTCATTGCGATCTGGTCGGCGCTATACATTCTGCTGGGGCTCAAAGATCGTGCCGACGTGATGCGATTCCCATGGCTCGCCGGCGGCGGCAATATCATCACGCCTCACGGCATCATGCAGGACAGCCCGCTCTTTGGCTCCACGCGGCAAGCCTCGACGGGATGGCAGTTGCTCCTCCTGTTCATCTTCCTGGTCTGCTTCACCGCGACCCTCGAAGCCTTTCGCAGGTATCGCTCCTCTGCCGTCCCGGCTCCGTCGGTGCAGCAACGGCTTCGTCACCGAGAGAGTCTGATCCTCGTCACCCCATTCCTCACCGGCTACTGTCTCCTGCTGGCTCCGCGCGCGGCGTTTGTCGTGCTCTTCGATCGCTATCTTCTGGTGGTCATCGCGTTGCTTTTGATCTTTCTCCTGCGCTGGCATGAGAACAACATCTCTCTCCGCGTGCCCGCAGCCGCGGTTGTTGCGCTCGCGGTCGTAGCGCTTCTGAGCATCGCGGCCACGCACGATCTATTCGCTATCAATAGAGCTGAGGTTCGTCTGCTGCGTGAACTCCAGCAGGCAGGCATTCCGCGCACAGAGATCCGCGGAGGCTTCGACTTCGACTCCATCACCCAGGTCGACGTTGCGGGTTACGTCAACGATCCTCATTTGACCAACCCACCAGGCTCGTATCACCCTCATCTGGGCACACCAGATCAGGAGCTGCCCTGCGGCTATCCCTATTTGCGGTACGTTCCCGCGCTGCACATCCGGTACGTGATCTCGGCCGATCCTACGCCCTGCTTCGGGCCGACAACGTTCGCACCTCAGACCTACTTCACGTGGCTTCCGCCTGCAACCCGGGAGCTCGTAGTCGGCAGCTGGGATCCGCCCACGTCCGGCTCATCTGTGGCACCGTAGGTTCAGGTGCGCCGGTGTCCTTCGGCGGAACGGCTCTAATTCAGCGGTGCGCTCCTGCGGAGACCGAGCGGATTGCATAGACGTAAAAGTTCTCTGTTCTGACCTCTGCCCCGGAGAAGGATGCCAGGAGTGTGGCCCGCAAATGCGCCGCTTCAAGCTGTTTCAAATCCTCGTCCTCGAAAGGCCGGTACAGAACGTACGTGACCTGCTGCGTATGGAGAGCGCTCATGGCCTGATTCACATGTGCGGGTATGTGACTCTCCCCCAGGGTCTCCCTGTCCCTGGAGAAGAGCTTGAATGTATCGACGCATCCACATTCCAGGAAATACACCGGCCGCTGCATCTCCTCCGCGACACTGGCGAAGCTGACATCGGGAAGCCCCATGAGCGGAGATCCCGCAGGGTTATTCTTCTGCAGCCATACAGCTGTATCGCGCGCGCGAGAGAACGGATGAGACCACGATCCGATCATCGCGAGGATTCCCGCCACCGCGCTCAATCCGAGCAGACCATAGGTGATCACCGGCCATGACGGCGTTGCGCCGGACGATCGCGTCCGTGCGCTCTGAATCCACAGGCCGATCAGAAAAGCGACGTACGCGATTCCCCAGTTACGAACGCTTCCCTTGAAGACAACGTCCGCGAAGACGAAGCCCGCCGCAAGGACGGACGCCATCAGGATCAGGAGATTCCGGTCCTTGCGAAAGGTCGTCCAATACGCCAGGAGCACGAACGGGATCAGCAGGTACAACCAGCGCGCCGACCTCACCGTGGTCTCCCAGAAGTGCTGAGGAAATTTCGGGGAAATCGGCCACCAAGGCCCCGCAACCACATTCCCGAGCGACCAGTCGATCCAGTGCCGGTCCAGTGCGTATGCTCCCAGATGACCGGAAGACTGCCAGCTGATCTGCTTCGAGGGCCAGAGCGTAGCAACCGAGATGCCGACAAGCACGATGTAGACGCACAGACCCGCGAGCCAGCGCCTGACCCACGTGCGTCGCTCGGCTGCGGGCGTCGTTACATAGCTCTGAAACAGATATTCGATCAGCAGCGCGGAGCCGAGCAGTACCCCGGTCATATCCGCGTTGCCGATCATTCCCAGCAGCACGCAGTTGCCCGCGATACCCTCCGGTCTGCGCACTCTTCGCACGACATACAAGAGCGCGAACAGCAGCATCACGCTGTACATGCGGCACATTACCGTGTACTCCCACAGAAGGAAGTAGCCGCTCAGGATCAGCGCACGCTGCTTAAGGGTGAACGGAGAGAGCAACCCGATGATCAGAAGGATGGCTGTTCCGAAGGCAGCCTCCACCCACTTCATCGCTACGGGGTCATGCGTCAGGCGCGAGGGAAACCAGAGGATGAAGTACCACAGCCAGGGATGCCCCTCGAAGTGAACGTAGTGAAACAGTGTGGAGAGGTTCGGGCTCGCCGCACTGATGGCCCACGCATTCACCTCGTCGAAAAACATCGTGTGATGCGCGATGTTCACCCAGAAGAGAATCAGAAAGGGAAGCACCACTACCAGCGCCTTCCATGAGAGTGGCTGCTGCGAGGGCGTTGCAGTTTGATGGAGATCAGCCATGCAGATCAACCTTGACGCCGCAGGATGGTCAATTCTCCATACCGCTGAACAGGCTTGTAGTGGGCAGAAATATAGTCATCCAGCAGGTGAACGCCTGTACTTATAGAGCTTCCGTTCGGCTCCCTGCTGTTCTCGAACTCAGCATCTAGTATGACGTAGGGTGGTATGTTGGTCTCCAGCTCACGAACCATGTCCTGTTGAATGTCCAGTCGATTCTGAAGGAAGGGATCGAAGTGCGACCACTTCGTTGCAGGCAGCAACCGCGTCGCGAAGTACGTAATGTTGTCATTGGCGAACACCCGGTCATGGTGGGTCAGGCCTACGTACAGCGTATCTCCCGGCCGAGCGTTGGCTCTCACGTACTCGATGACCTGAATATGATCCGAACTGAGAAGAAAGCAGAAACCCCTTGTGATGGGCGTTCCCTCACTGCAAAAGCTCCGGAACGGAGGAAATGGAGGGTGCGTCGACCGCCTAACGATCCACTTCAACACCGACGATTCCGTCTGTTTCTCGAACGAAATCTTCTGGAGCACCGCCCCGCTACCGGTTACAGCAAACAGGACACCTAGCAGCGCACACAAAACCCGTGCCGCGGGGCCCCACTGTCTGAGTTGCTCGAGCAACACAGCAAGAATAATTAGACAGCAAACAGTACAAGGGATCATCCCACCGGCGCCCGCCCGCACGATCCCTTTCACAAAAACTATGGCCGCAACGATACTGAGGCCTACTAATAAGTAGGCCCAGCCAGGCAGTCCGCGCGCTTCTACGGAACGCTGCTCATTCCTCCGGACTTCTCGGATGACTGCATAGAGCGCCATGCCGATGACAACTGGCGCTAGGTATATGACACAATCCGGCAGTGATTTATAGGTGAGCGTCGGTAGCGGTAGCCCGCGCCCCGCCCGATAATACTTAGCTTGAAAGAGAAAAACGTCGTAAAGCAGATCATGCAGCGGCGCGACTCGTAGGTACGCGATGGCTGGAATAGTCAGAACAGCTACTACCCCCACCGGATACGGCCACATCTCCCTTAACCAGCGCAGTCGCTGCTTGGGTCCATCAGCTTTCAATGTGGCGAATATGAAGATCGCGATTGCATGAGCACACGCTACGCCGATTCCCATGTCATATCGAAACAGAAACAGCACGCCCACCAGCAATCCGGCGCCAAACGCGCGCCGACGTTGCATCGCCGCTTTCGTTGCTGGCAAAACGAGCCAGGTCGACCACAGGAGAGGAATACACACCAACGGCGGCCCGAAGCCTTGAATCAGATCTGTGGCGATCCAGACAAATCCTAGTAGTCCTGCAAAACTCGCTACTTTCGGTCCACAGTATTTCCGCGCCAATACATATACCGACACGATCAGCAGCGACGCCGCAAGTACACCCGTTAGTCGCTCCACTAACACCGACATCCCGAAGAGCTTGAAAAGCCCCGCAAGAAGATACAGCATTCCGGCGCCGTAGTTGAAGTAGAAGTCGCGATGTGGTATTTGACCAGCAAGGACCCGCATCGCACCGGTTGTTACGATACCTTCGTCGTAGACGATAACCAATCGACTTTCGAGCAGAAAGAGAACTGCGGGGAGCAACAAAGTTCCCAGCGATCCGCGCGAGATAGCTCGTACTCTGCGTACCCGTCCGGATTCGACCTTCGAAACCTGGCCTCCTGCAGGGAGAGAACCATCAATCACAGGAATCACTCACTATCATCCGTCGATTCGGAATCGAAATAGTTATCATGACAGGAACCGGTAGGATCTCCCATCCGGCTTCGGTTGATTTGATGGTAACTGGGCGACGCTTCGCTCTATGATGAAAAACAGCTGAACGAAACAGGCGCCCGTAGGTTCATCCCCCAAGGACTCGCATGCAAAGGCTAGCATCTGTCACGCACTGGTTGTTTGGATTCTTTATAGTCTCAGGGTTTTGCAGCATCCTTTACGAGTTGGTCTGGCTTCGCCTCTCGATGGCCCATTTCGGGGTAACGACAGCGCTGGTCTCCATTGTTCTGTCCACTTTTATGGCCGGCCTCGGATTGGGCTCGTGGGGCAGCGGCTATCTCATCCGCAGGTATGGCGGCAGGCTCTACGTCCCCGCGCTGCGTATCTATGCCGTAATCGAATTGCTCATCGGAATTTCGGCCATCCTCGTGCCTCATCAACTTTCCTGGGGGCAGATTTTCTTCGCGCAGGTGAGTCTGTCTTCAATCTCCTACTATTTTGTCTCGGGCCTTTGGGTGGCCATATCACTGGTCCCCTGGTGTGCGTGCATGGGGGCAACTATCCCTGTCGGCATGCTGGCGATTCGGCGCAATCAATCCGACGCCACATCCCGTTCTTTCAGCTATCTCTATCTGGCCAACGTCCTCGGCGCTGTAGCTGGTTCCGCAGTTCCTCTGTTGTTCATTGAGCTTTATGGATTCCATGGCACGCTCAAAATCGGCGCAACGCTCAACGCTTTGCTCGCCGCGACTGCGTTTGCGCTTTCGTTCAGCAAGGGGGTATCGGAACAAGGGACGGAAACAATTCAAGTTGTTCATGTCCCTGGCCGAACCTATACGCAGAGCCGATGGCCACTGGTCCTGCTCTTCGCCACCGGTCTCACGAGCATGGGCATGGAAGTGGTATGGATTCGCCTCTTCACGCCGTACCTCGGGACAGTGGTCTATGCCTTCGCAGCAATTCTGTGCACTTATCTGCTGGCTACATTCGCCGGATCGGCGCTGTACAGGAGATCCAGTCGCAAGCGTAGTCCAACCCCCGTCCTGATTTGGGTCCTGCTCGGTTTGTCCGCGTTACTGCCGCTCATGACCGCCGGCTACGGAATCTCCTTTCGCACTAACCTGTTGCGCTCCATGTTGCGGGTCTTGTGCGGACTGGTTCCGTTCAGTGCAATCCTTGGCTTCGTCACTCCCATGTTGGTGGACCGCTGGTCTGAAGGCGATCCGGATCGAGCTGGACGGGCGTATGCAATCAACGTTGTCGGCTGCATTCTCGGCCCTCTGCTCTCCGGATTCTTTCTTCTGCCATGGATCGGCGAGCGCTGGTCTCTGCTGCTGCTGGCTTCGCCGTGGTTTCTTGTCAGCCTCTATCCCCAGTTGTTTTCGCATGGCGAAGCGACCAGCACCCGGCTCCAAATTCGCCGAGCTCTGGCAGTTGCGGCTCTCACTGTGGGACTGGTTATCGTTGTTACGAGCAAGGACTATGGCCAGAAGTTCCCACATCATGAGACTTTGCGCGACAGCACTGCGACAGTAACCGCTACCGGGGAGGGTATGCAGAAACTCCTGCTGGTGAATGGCGTCGGCATGACGGTCTTGACCCCGGTTACGAAGATGATCGCGGACCTGCCGATGGCTTCGCTTTCTCACCGGCCACGCAATGTGCTGATTATTTGCTTCGGCATGGGCACCACTTTCCGCACGGTACTTTCATGGGGTGTTCCCGTTACCGCCGTCGAACTGGTTCCAAGCGTGCCCAAATTATTCGGCTACTATCACTCGGACGGTCCCGAATTGCTGCGATCTCCGCTGGCGCACGTCGTCATCGATGATGGCCGTCGCTACCTTGAGCGAACGACGGAGCAGTACGACGTGATTACGATTGATCCTCCACCGCCAGTAGAAGCCGCCGGATCGAGCATGCTTTACTCCAAGGAGATCTATTCCCTTATTAAGCTTCGCCTCCGTCCCAGCGGAATTCTGCAGACGTGGCTGCCCGGTGGCGATGCTTCCGTACAATCCGCTGTCGCTCAGGCCATTAAGGAGTCGTTCCCATACGTTCGTGTCTACGGCTCACTGGGGCAGGGAGGCAACCACTTCCTCGCCAGCAGTCAGCCCATTCCAAACTGGACGCCGCAACAGCTCGTCGAACACATGCCGGCAAAAGCCATTACTGACTTGATGGAATGGGGACCCGAGTCGACTCCCACACAGCAATTTGCAGTCGTACTCAATGGCGAAGTTCCTATCGATCAGAAGATCGCCGAAGCGCCGAATGCTCCCGCTCTCCAGGATGACCGACCAGTGAACGAATACTACGCCCTGCGGCGGATCCTTCCCGGCTTAGTAAGCGCAAATCAGGGTGTCCGCACGGCGGGAACTGAGCAGGGTAGCCGCCGAGATTCCCACTCCCAAAATTCAGCAAACTGACACACAACTTCGCTACCTTGGCGCGCATGCTCCTCAGCTTCGTCGTTCCGGCGTACAACGAAGAGGCCTACCTTGGGGCATGTCTCGAATCGATCCTTGATCAGACCCGGGGCCTCGAGCACCTCGCTGAGATCATCGTCGTCAACAACGCCAGCACGGACCGCACCCGCGAGATCGCCCAGGGCTATGTCTCGAAACATGGGCCGTGTGTGCGTCTCGTTGATGAATCGCGCAAAGGCCTTCCCTTCGCACGGCAGGCGGGGTTTCTTGCGTCCACAGGCTCGCTCATCGCCAACGTGGATGCGGACTCCCGCCTCACTCCGGGCTGGGTCGAGAAGGTTCTCACAACCTTTCGCACTCACGAAGCGGACGGAGACAGCCACGCACAGCTCGTCGCGCTCTCCGGGCCGCTGGTGTACTACGACCTGACGCCTCGTCAGCGCCGCCTCGTCAGCGTGTTCTATCTCATTGCGTGGCTCACGTACGCGACGAACAAATACATCCTGCGTGTTGGGTCGATGGTGCAGGGCGGCAACTTCGTTCTCTCACGTGCGGGGCTCGAGGCCATCGGAGGGTATGACACCTCGATCACCTTCTACGGCGAGGACACCGACATTGCGCGGCGTCTGCATGCGGTCGGCAAAGTGTTCTTTACCTTCGACCTGAAGATGTACTCCTCCGCGCGCCGCCTCAAGCACGAAGGCATGCTCACCATCGCCTTTCGTTACGCGCTCAATTATTTCTGGACTACTTTTCTTCAAGCGCCCCTTCACGCGGGAGCACATCGATATTCGCGAGCCGGAACTCGATCAGCAGATCGGAGCCTGACGCCCGCGCCGCATCAGGAGTCTCGAGGTCGCGGCAGAGAGCGTCGCGCTCATCGCGTCCCACGCCGACACCACATCGACTCCGAACCAGGCGATCGTTGCTGCGGCAATCCAACCCACGGTGTACCTCCGGTTACTGCAGCTCCATCTCGAGCGGCATCGAGTCGCTCACACGAAGCGCGGCGCTCAGGCCATTGCGGAAGAACTCACTCCGTCCCAGCTTCACTACCTGAATAGCCATACGCAGCGGCCACGGCGCGCGTTCCCTCACCCACAGATCTTTCAGCGATCGCATGTTCCCGTGCGCGTCGGGATGAAACGCCCGCTCATCCCACCGCTGCCATCCCTCGATGAACTCCGGGAAGTCCGTCACCGCGTTTAGCGTCGATTGCAGAATTCGTCCCTCCCACGGCTTCGCGTACTGGTCCATGAACAGGACGTGGCTCTGTCGATCGATGCGCACCTCGTCCACAAACTCACGGAAGCTGCGCGCGTTGGTCAGGTTCACATTCGCATTTGGCTCCAGTCCGTGCCGGTCGCCGCCGGAGATCATCAGGTGTCCTGTATCGCGTGCGAGGCGCATCACCTCGCGGTTCTCCTTCGCGTGCCGCAGACCGTTCAGTTCCAGCGCGTGAATCGCCTGGCCGGCTGCCGCGATGAACCGCATCACCTCGCGCCGGTGAGTGGCTTCGCCCACCTCGTGCAGGTCCCACACCGGATGGTTGAAGACGACCAGCACGCCGGGCGTGGCGTCCAGCTCACGCACCATCGACAGCAGCGTTGCGTCCATCGCGTCGACGCGCGCACCGTACTCCTCTTCGCACCAACGCGCTGCGTGCGCCTCCGCCGTGTACTCGGCAAAGCGCCGCATCCACTCCGGCCCATCTGCGCTGGGCAGGTTGTGGATGCCCAGGTGAAACTCGGTGTCTCCGAACGGCGCGCTCCACTCGACTGACACCGGAATGTGCCGCGCGCTCGGCACCGTGCGCAGCAGCATCGGCGCCTCGATCGTGTCGTGGTCCGTGATCGAGACCAGCGGCTCCAGCCCCAGGCCGCGAATCTGTCTGGCCTCCAGCTCGAACGCCATCTTGGGCAGCATCGGCGGCCGCCAGAACGCGCGCTCGAAGTCCAGCTTCAGCCCATAATCCTTCTCGCATGTCTGCTCGTACCGCCGCATGACACGCGCGCCTCCCGGCAACGCCGCCAGGAAAAGATGTACGAACTTCAGGGTCTCCTCGGAGCAGCTCGTGTGGCTGTGCAGCGACACGCCGGTGCGGTATCGCTCTACCGCCGCGGCATCCTTCCACCTGCTTGTGATCTGGGTCTTCGGCTGCATTGCATGGCCTCCGGGGAAGCGGTGCATCTGCACCAATCCTGAGGCAGTTGGAGGAACAGCCGATAAACGCTGTGCGAACGCACCTTCAATTCGCGGCGCGTACACAAATCGTTACGGCCGGGTGACATTCGGCGGCTGATCTGCCGGAGGCAGAACCTTTCACGTATCACGACATAACCCTTCGGAAAACGCCCATGAGGCCGTCCCAAAGGAGAGCCATTCCGCGTCCGAAAACGGCAGCTTGTCCCTGCTTACCGCCCTACTGTCCCACGAAGAAACAAACATGAATTTCTGTGGAATTTCATACGCGCCCCCATCCCGATGGCAATTTGCTGGCCGATTTTCGGCCAAATGCGAAATTTCTGCTTTTGGCACATCACGTGCACGTAGCCCGACACAAGCACCCGACTTTTAGAGTACGACCCTGAGGAGACCCATGCATCTTTCGAGATTGCGGTCGATCGTTTCGTCCCTTCTTCTGCTGTTTGTACTCGCCGTCACCTACTCAGCCCACGCCATCGATGTAAACGGCCGTATTAAAGGTTCCGTCACGGATCCTTCCGGTGCCGTCCTCCCGGGGGTCGATGTGACCGCGACGAACACCGCCACGGGCGTCAAGTTCGAGACCAAGACGCTGGCGGATGGCAACTATCTCTTCCCCCAGCTTCCTGTCGGCACCTACAGCATCTCTGTCAGCGCGTCCGGCTTCAAAGCGTTCGTGGCCACCGGCATCATCATCAACATCGACCAGGAGTATGTGCAGTCGGTGAAGCTTGAGGTCGGCAGCAAGTCTGAGACTCTCGAGGTCGCTGCGGACGCCGTCCAGGTCAACACCACGGACATGCAGCTCAACAACATCGTCGACTCCAAGCAGATGGTCGAGCTGCCGCTGATCGGTCGTAACTTTACCGGCCTCGAACTCATCGAGCCCGGTGTTCAGGCGGCCAGCGATCGCTTTACGGGCAACTTCTCCACCAGTGGCGCTCAATCGCAGCAGTCGGAATACCTCATCAACGGCGCCGACACCAATGACATTTCTCTGAACACGCTGACCTACACGCCGAACCTCGACGCCATCAATCAGTTCAACCTCGTCGAAGGTTCACTCAACGCGGAATACGACCGCAACTCCGGCGGCATCGTCAGCGCAACGCTCAAGCAGGGAACCAACCACTTCCACGGCGACCTCTTCGAGTTCTACCGCGACACCTTCCTCAACACCAACAACTACCTGCAGAAGGCCTTCAACTCCGCCGGTCAGCGCACGGATACGGTCTCCAAGTACCACCAGAACATCTTCGGCGCCACCATCGGCGGACCGATCCTCAAGGACAAGCTCTTCCTCTTCTATGCCTACCAGGGCATTCGTCAGATTGTTCCCGAGTCCGGCGGCAACGTCTCGGTCTACACGCAGACACAACCTCAACGGAGACTTCTCCGAAGATCTGACGGCGCATTCCAACCATTTCAACTACGTCTTCAGCCCACAGAAGATTCCCGGCACGTTCACCGCGCTCTCCACGCTCAGTCCGAAATGCATTCCGAACGGTACGAACACGTGGTCCGCGTGCCTCAACAGCTTACCTACGCCAGGCGTCATCCCCACCACCGCCTTCAACCCGGTCGCGTACAACCTGGTCAAGAAGTACGTTCCGCTGCCGAACAACACCGGCGTCAGCCCGTACAGCTATATCTTCCATCCTCTCGTAACCACGAAGGCGAATCAGGATCTCGCCCGCATGGACTACGCGATCAGCTCGAAGAACCAGCTCACTCTCATCGGCGTCTACAACCGCACGAGCGCACCGGAGACGTTGCCCTTCACCGGTGCAACGCTGCCAGGGTTCGGCGACGTCAGCACCTCCTATACCCAGCAGTACACGCTCGATGACGTGCACCAGTTCGGCCCGACGCTCGTCAACGAGTTCGCCGCTCACTGGACACGCTTCAACTATCAGGCGGTTATTCCGCAGGTCCCCACGCAGCCTTCCAGCGCCGGCTTCTCGATCTCCCCGCAGAACACCGCAGGTGCGGGTCTGCCGACAATCGCGGTCGGCAACTTCTTTACGCTCGGTTTCTCGACCAACGGTCCTCAGCCGCGCATCGATCAGGTCTATCAGCTCGGCGACAACGTTTCGAAGGTGATCGGCCAGCACGCGTTGAAGTTCGGCTACGACGGCCGTCGCTTCAACGTCTCCAATCCCTTCAGCGCCCGTAACAACGGCAGCTATTCCTTCAGCAACAGCAACGCCACCAGCCCCTACACCACGGGCGACAGCTCGCTCGACTTCCTGCTCGGCATCTCCGGTACCTTTAGCCAGGGTTCCGGCGCCACCATTCAGGCGCAGGCCTACCTTAACTACGTTTATGGGCAGGACTCCTGGAGGGCGACGAAGACCCTCACGCTCGACTACGGCCTGGGCTACTCGATCGATACGCCGCTCGAGCAGAAACAGTACCAGGGCGAAGCGGTTCTCTGCCTGATCGGCGGACAGCAATCGACCGTCTTCCCCGCCGCACCGAAGGGACTCAACTACCCCGGGGACAAGGGCTGCAACAGCGCCGGCGGCGCCACTCTCTATCTCGGCGAGTTTGCTCCGCGCTTCGGCTTCGCCTGGTCACCGGATTGGGACAGCCGATTCACCGGCGGCGCAGGCAAATTCTCCATCCGCGCCGGGTTCGGCTTCTACTATGACCGCACTGAAGAAGAGAGCTCGCTGCAAACGTTGACGACTCCGCCGTTCGGTTCCTCCTCGGCTGGTGTCAACGACTACGCTCCTACGGGCACCGTCCTCACGCCGGCCTTTGCCAACCCGTACCAGGACATCAACAGCGGCACGGTCTACGCCAACAAATTCCCCTACACCTTCCCGACCCCCGGCGCTCCGATCAACTGGGCCAAGCTGGAGCCGATCTCCAAGAGCACCTACGGGACGAACTTCCGCGCGCCCTATGCTGAAAACTTCCAGGTATCCCTCGAACGTCAGTTCGCTTCACGCATCGTGGCCCGCCTCAGCTATGTAGGCTCGCTGGCACACCGCAACCAGGTGACCGCCGAAGGCAACCCCGAGACGGCTGCCGGTCACGCCGCCTGCCTCGCCGCGACCACGACCTGCTCGGCCTTCACCTCCAGCGCGACACAGGCGCCGATCGCTTCCACCAACGCCAACAACCAGATGAAGAACTTCCCGGCGAACACCACCTGGGGCTCCATCGATCCCAACACCGGCCTCACCGGATTCACCAGCATCGGCGAGGACACCTCCAGCGGCTCCTCCAGCTACAACGCCCTTCAGGTCAGCGTCGAGAAGGCTTACACGCACGGTCTCTCCTTCCAGCTCAGCTACACCTTCTCGCATGCGCTGGACAATGGCTCCAGCTTCGAGGGCTCCGGCTTCGGCGGAAGCAACGGCCGCGGCTACAACCAGTACCAGCCCGGTCTCAACTACGGAAACTCCTCCTTCGATGCGCGTCAGCGCCTCGTCTTCGCTCCCATCTACACCACCCCGATCCTGCACGGTTCCAACTGGTACAGCCCCATGAACCTGGCGCTCTCCGGCTGGCAGATCTCCGGCATCACGACCGTCGCCACCGGCTTCCCGTACGACTTCACGGTCGGCGGCTCCAACTCGCTCTGGTGCTCCAGCAGCAACAGCTTCTACGCCTGCCCCGACATTCCGGTACAGATCGGCGCGCTTCAGACGGTCAACCCGCGAACTGCACCGCGCCTCAATGGACTTCCGATCTGGTACCAGAACGCCGGCGCCTCCTTCAACGAGGAGCCCATCGGTCAGTTCGGTAACGTCTCGCGCAATAAGTACCACGGCCCGGGGATCAACAACACCAACCTGATCCTGGCCAAGAACTTCAACCTCTCGTCCGACGGCGTCCGCAAGCTCCAGCTCCGCATGGAGTCTGACAACGTCTTCAACCACACCCAGTTCAATCACCCGACGGGCGCGCTCTCCCAGACGTTCAACCCCACCACCGGCCTCTTCACGGGCAGCCCCGGCACCATCGGATCAGCCCAGTCGGCCCGCCAGACGCAGCTCGCCGCAAAGTTCTACTTCTAAACGTGTTACGACCAAAAAGGGTGCCTTCGGGCACCCTTTTTCGTCCCTTGGCAGTGCGTGTTGGTCCCGTCGGAACGGCGGCCTGTCCCGTCTGACTGTTCTCCTGTCCCATGAATAATCCGGGGCTGAATTATCCAGAATTTCATAACTCCATCTCGCCGCGACCAAAAGTTTGCGGTTTTTGCGCCTAAATCGCCAATTTCACCTTTGGCACGATACTTGCCTTAGCCTTTACAGGAACCTTCCAATTTCAAACCACTGGGGACGTGGAGACACTATGCAACTGTTAAGACTGCGGGGCGCTCTTTTGCCGCTCCTGCTCCTGTTTGTGCTCGGCTTTA
>CAWHBA010000004.1:0-188655 GCA_963827415.1 uncultured Acidobacteriaceae bacterium | reverse complement strand
GACGGCGGCTTGCCGCCAAAAAACCTGTGAAGTTTCTGCTTGCCTAACTTCCTGAAACCATTACGGATTCGCGTTCGCCGACCCGATCGCTCCGGTTGCCGAATCCCTGACAACGAACCGAATCCGCTGCGTGAAGGCGGAACGACCATCGGGAACACGAAGCTCACCTGCGATTTCGCCGTGATGACGTCGCTCGCCGCCAGCTCCTCCCGCATCTCCGCTGCGTGCTGCGCCGTCTCCTTGCCCTTGTTGTTGTAGCAAACCGCCAGGATCGTCACCTCCGCCATTCGCGACCCACCCGGCTGCTCCGTAAACTTCAGATCGTTCGCATTCACCAGCACGGAGTAGCCGTTCTTCGAGCGCTTCGCATCCGTGTGCAGCGCCGGTGTAGGGCATCGTCGTTCGCGCCGCGCTCATCAGGTCATACTTCACGTCGTTGGCCTGCTTCGCCTTCGGAGCCAGCGCCACCTGCGACACGGGAGCCTCGCTCGTGAAGTAGCCCTCACGCGTAACGACTCGCAGCCCCGGAACGTTCACCGTCACATGGATCTTCCGGAAGGGCTGCGCCGCATCGCTCTCGCCGCTCGGCACATAGGACAGCGTGTAGTACTCCGTGCCCTCCTGCGAGACCTGCGCCACCTGCGCGTCCAGGTCGTTGCGCCCACCGATAACGCGTCCGCCCGTGTTGTCGGCGAACGTGTTCATGCCCATGTTGTCGCCGAAGTCGCCGATGGCGCTGCCCGAGGAACTCACGTTGGACGGATCGATGGTGTCGTCCGTCGGATCGTCGGCCTTGAGCGGCCCGCCCGGGTCGATGATGTAGAGCGTGACCCGCGCCTGCAGCATCTTGTTCGTGACCTGCTTGATTTCTGCGACCACCTTGTCGTGGTCGCGCTCGCTCATGTTCGTCAGGTCGTAGGCCTTGTTGTAACCGGTGCCGACCCAGATCACGTTCTTTCGCCCCGGGATTCCCACGACGCTCTGAGCGATCTGCAGCATCGCACCGAGCGTCTTCACGAGGCCGTTCTCGGAGCCGCCGGCGCCTCCGTTGAGCGTGTTCACGATCTGCGTGAAGTCCAGGTCGGCGGTGTGCTTTTGGACGCTCTCCAGCAGGTCCGCGCGGCTCTGCGTGTAATCGTGCAGAACGATCATCCTCGAGTAGCCTGCCGCAACGAACAGCGTTGGCACCGGCAGCACCGCAGGCTGCGCCTTCAGATATTTCTCCATCATCTGGCGTGCGTAGGCGAGCTGGTGGAACGGTGTGTCGACTTCGTCGAACACCAGCACATTCACCGGAGCCTGCCCGATCTTCGGCAGGTCGGCGACGCTGTGTACTACTGCGTCGTTGCTCACGGGCATCATGTGCCCTGACGGAGGGTCGAAGTTGCGGATCGTCTGCGGGACCTTGTCCTCGGTGATGGAGAACAGAGAACGGTCGAGGTTTGTCACGGGTTTGCCGCTGCGGTCCAGCACGACGACGTCCAGAACCACCAGCCGTGAGGTCACCGAGAGTGTCCCCTGCGGGTTCTCCTGACTGCCCTGTGGAGACTGCGCCCGTGCCGCGCCAAACGCGATTCCCAGAGCCGTTGCACACATCACCGCCGACCGCAACCCGCGCTGCAACCCAAACCTTTTCATGAGCATGTTCAATGTACGGAAAGAAAGACCCGAAGGACGCGGCAAAGTCTCGTCGGGCTCGTCCTTTCTGGAAATAACACCTTCCCGATAGACTTGAAGGTGATGTTTACCTCACTCTTCGGCAAACGCGACCGCGAGCCGGAATCCAAAGAGACCGAAACCAATCAGGAGCCTGAACGTCGCGGCTTCCTCGACCGTATGCGCGAGGCAGTTACGCGCACGCGGCAGTCGTTTTCGGATTCCATCTCCGGCGTCATCGCGCTCACTCGCGAGATTGACGAGACCTCGCTCGATGAGCTGGAGTTCGCTCTGCTGGCCTCGGACATCGGCGCGCCAACCGCCGACGAGATCATTACCCGCCTGCGCGACCGTGCGCTTCGTCACGGGCTCGCCAACGGAGCGGAGCTCAAGGTGGCTCTCAAGGACGAGATCCGCCGCATCCTCGACTCGGTGAACGCGCCTGTTCGTCATGCGACGGCGCCGCCGGAGGTCATCCTGCTGGTCGGCGTGAACGGCACGGGCAAGACGACGACCAGCGGCAAGCTGGCCGCGCTCTACCGGCGCGAGGGCAAGTCGGTGCTGCTGTGCGCCGCCGATACCTTCCGCGCTGCCGCCATCGAGCAGCTCGAGGTCTGGGCTGCGCGGTCCGGCGTCGCGCTCATCAAGACCAAGCATGGCGGAGATCCCTCGGCCGCGCTCTTCGACGCGGCTACCGCAGCGAAGGCGCGCGAGACGGACGTCCTGCTGGTGGATACGGCCGGCCGCCTGCACACGAAGTCCGACCTGATGAAGGAGCTGGACAAGATGCGCCGCACGGCGGAGCGGCAGGTTCCGGGCTCGCCGCACCAGACGCTGCTGGTTATCGACGCGACGACGGGACAGAACGGTCTGCAGCAGGCGCGGCTGTTCACCGAGGCGGCGCACGTTACCGGCATTGTGCTGACCAAGCTGGACGGCACGGCGAAGGGCGGCATCGTGGTCGCGATCGCCCGCGAACTGGGCCTTCCTGTCCGCTACGTCGGGGTGGGCGAGAAGCTGGAAGACATCCTGCCGTTCGACTCGGGCAGTTTCGTCGACTCGCTTTTAGATTAGTTAAGTCGTCCAGGCTACCCTTCTGGCCCTGCAATCTTCTAACCATATGAAGGGTTGCGGCCGGTTTCTGACATTCCAAAGGTAATGACTCCTTTGTCACGGACCTACCACGCCGAAGGGCCATCATGATTCAGGCAATCTCAGGCGATACTCGGTGCCATACCCGCTATTGACCAAGGAGGTTCCTGTGCACTCGATGATTGCAGCCTTCTTCGCCATGATCTTTTCGTTCGGTCACGCGCAGACCGTGCATCACAGCGAGATGGCACTGGCCGCCGACCATCATCCGTTCGTTCAGCGTGCCGCTCCGACGCGTGAAGAGCTGAACTACAAGCAGTTTGAGACTGTGACCAGCTATGCTGAGACCTCATGCGTCTCCTGCCGGCGGATGAACGTGGACTACGACGCGCGCTAGAGCTCGCCAGCGACGCTGCTGCTTTCGCATCTCCGAATCCAACTGTTGGTTGTGTCCTGCTGCGGTCCGAGACCGTGCTGGGCGAAGGCGCGCATTTCTATGACAACTTTGACCACGCGGAGATCGCCGCGCTGAAGCAGGCGCGCGCCGCGGGCCATGATGTGCATGGCGCGACGGCGTGCGTGACGCTGGAGCCGTGCGTTCATCACGGCCGCACCGGGCCATGCTCCGATGCGCTGATCGCTGCAGGTATTTCGCGCTGCGTGGTGGCGACGCTCGATCCGAACCCGCTGGTCAGCGGCGACGGTTTGGCGAGGCTGAGCGCGGCGGGCGTCGAGGTGCTGGTCGTTCCGAGCGATTCTGAGTTCGCAGTGCGGGCGCGAAGACTGAATGATGCCTTCGCGTTTGCGATTCAACATCAACGTCCGTTCGTGACGCTGAAGGCTGCGGTGTCGGTGGATGGCAAGCTCGCGCCTGTGGCGAAGATGCGGAATGCGGCTGCACCGCACTGGCTCACCGGTCCGGCTGCGCGTGCGGACGTGCAGCGGCTGCGTCATGCGTCGGATGCGATTCTGACGGGGATCGGCACAGTGCTCGCGGATGATCCGGAGCTGACGGACCGCACCGGGCTGCCGCGAAGGCGTCCGCTGCTGCGCGTGGTGATGGACCCGGAGTTGCGAATTCCGCTGGAGTCGAAGCTGGTGCGGTCTGCGGCTGCGGAAGGCCAGAAGGATCTACTCGTCTTCTGCGACGAGGTGGCTGACGAGGAACGCGAGTCTGAACTGCGCGTGCGCGGCGTGGAGGTTCATCGGCTGCCGAGGCGTGATGGACGGATCGATCTGCGTGTGGCGCTGGATGTGTTGAACGGACATCACCATATCCGCAGTGTGCTGACCGAGGCGGGTTCGACGTTGAATGGCAGCCTGCTGCGCGATCAGCTTGCGGACAAGGTGGTGCTGTACTTCGCAGAGCAGGAGCTTGGTGAGACTGCGATTCCGTTTGCGGAGGGATCGTCACCGTATCTGCTGCAGGAGCAGTTGAGCTCGGTGGAGCGGGCGACGTTTCCGAACGACGCTGCTGAGGATGTTCGCATCAGCGGATACCTGCATGATCCCTGGAGCGGTTTGTAGCTACGGCGAGCTGATGGTGAAGTCGGCGATGAGGGGCAGGTGGTCGGAGGCGACGAGTGCGGTGGGTGTGCGCACGAGGTGGGATTCGATCAGTTCGAGAGGCGACTCGTAGTAGCAGTGGTCGAGCGTGACGACGGGCAGCAGACCGGGGAAGGTAGCTGGCAGGCGCAGGGTGTGGCGCGGGCTGAAGGTGTGGAACGTCTCGCGGAGCAGATGTGTGGTGAGGCCGCGGGTCCACTCGTTGAGGTCGCCGACGACGAGGCGTGGCGCGGTGAGCTGCGGGTTCGTGAGGATCTTTTCGCCGAGCAGCAGGCGGGACTGGCGGCGGCGCTCGTTGAAGCCGGTGCCGAGGTGGACGTTGAAGACGTGCAGAAGTTGCGGGCCGAGCTCGATGTCGGTCTGGAGCACGCCTCGCTCTTCGCGGCGTGAGGTGAGGTCGTGGTTGTGCCATGCGCGGATGGGAAGGCGCGAGAGCGTGAGGTTGCCATAGGTACCGCCGTGGAGCGGGCGATTCGCGCCGAAGCGGTGAATGTATTCGGGGAGCGAGCGTTCGATCTCTCCGGCCTGATCGTAGAGGTGCGTGCCGGGAGCGTTGACGACCTCCTGCAGGCAGAGGATGTCAGCGTCGAGCTCCTTGAGGATGGAGATGATGCGCGGAGGCGAGGTGCGGCGGTCGAGGCCGCGACACTTGTGGACGTTGTAGGTGACGACGCGAAGGCGGTTTGAGTTTTCCGTTGTCCGTTCTCCGATGTCCGTTGGCATTTTATTGCTGGCGCTCGAAGATCCAGCCGAGGAGCTCGGGGGCGCGCTCGGTGATGGGGCGATGACGCCATTCGTCGAGGGTGACGCGGCGGCTCTCGAGGAGATCGTGGGCGAGATCGGACTCCATGCGCTGCGCAAGGGTGGCGTCGCGGACGGCGAGGTTGACCTCGTCGTTGAGGCCGAAGGAGCGGTTGTCGAAGTTGGTGGAGCCGACGACAGTCCAGAGCTGGTCGACGACGAGAACCTTGGCGTGAATCATGGCGGGCTGGTACTCGTAGACCTCTGCGCCGGACTTGAGAAGCGGACCGTAGGCGCCGCGGCTGGTGCTGCGAGTGAGCATGTGATCGGACTTGTGGCCGGGCACGAGGATGCGGACTTTGACATGGCGTTCTTCGGTGGCGCGGCAGAGCTCATGCCTGAGGCTGTGGTCGGGAAGAAAGTAGGGTGTGGTGATCGAGATGGATTGCTTTGCGGAGGCGAGCAGGAGCTGGAAGAGCACCCGGGCGCGCGTGGAGCCGCCGATGGTGGGCGTGGAGTTGACGACGAGCGCGGCGGTGGGATCGGGGCAGGCGATGTCTGGGAACCAGGCGCTGCCGGCGAGGAGTTCGCCGGTGGCGGAGAGCCAGTTTTCGGCGAAGGTGGCCTGCAGATTGGGGACGGCTCCGCCTTCGACGCGCAGCATGGTGTCGCGCCATACGGGATTCTTGCCGACGCCCTTGAACCATTGGTCGGCGATGCCGGCGCCGCCGATGAAGCCGATGTTGCCGTCGACGATGAGGAGTTCGCGGTGCGTGCGGTTGTCGAGCTGAAGAAGCCGGTACCACGTGGGCGAGTTGTAGAAGGCGACCTTGCCGCCGGCTTCCAGCAGCGGAGTGAAATAGCGCTTGCTGACGCCGGCGCTGCCGAAGGAATCGAGCACGACGTTGACACGGATGCCGGCGCGGGCGCGGTCGGTGAGTGCGTCAAGGTAGAGCTTGCCGATCTCGCTACGCTGGAAGATGTAGGCCTCGAGGTTGACGCTGTGCTGCGCGGAGCGGATGGCGTTGAGTTCCGCGGGGTAGAAGGTGGGACCGTTGGCGAGGACCTCGAAGCGGCCGGTGCGGTTGATGGGTGCGTCGGCGAGCGATTCGATGAGGTTGAGGAATGCGTCGGAGTTGTTTGTGGGGAGCTGGTCGCGGGAGGCGATCTTGTAGTCGGGTGAGGGACCGAAGATGCCGGCGAGCATGTAGGCGGCGATGAGCACGAGCGCGATGATGCCGAAGACGGCAACCCAGGTGGGGACGGTGACGGCGAAGAGAAGAGCGCAGATCACGAGAGCCTCAAAAGAGTGTAGGCGCGCTGCGGCGCGTATGCGATGCAGCCGTGAGACTTAGATGCGTGATGCAATGGCAGGCGCAGTATGCGCTGTGGGTTTCGCGCCGCGATCGGGTCAGCTGGGCGTACCACGAAAGGTAAGTACCACGACGCGAAAGTTGCACGTACCCGGTGTGGAAAAGGAGCAGAATACTCAAATCGAAATCGCATCACAACGAACCGTCGCGTGTTGAGAAATCTGGGAGGCGAGCAATGTCTCTGTTACAGAAGTTGTTGGCAAGTTTGCAGCACCGCACCGAGAACACGGCGAAGTACGACGAGAATCTTCGGGCTGAGGATGGGTTTGTCCGTCCGGGTCAGAAGGGCGTTCTGCGGATCTACTAAAGGCCGCAGCGCGAGCCGGGCCGCTTGTCGAAAGCGGCCGCAAATCCAGGTGACGTGTATCGCGAGGAACCGCCGCATAGCGGCGGTTCTCTCTTTCAGGTGCGTCTCGATGAATGACGTGTTGCCTGAGAACTTGATGCTGTGGGGCAGCTATTCGGTGCGGCCGGGACGGGTCATGAGTTCGCGGATGGCGTCGCGCGGACTGCGATCTTTGTGGAGGATCGCGGCCATCTGTTCAGTGATGGGCATCTCGACGCCGTAGCGTGCAGCGAGGCCGAGTGCGGCGGTGGTGGAGAGGACGCCTTCGGCGACCTTGCCGTTGAGCGAGGTGAGGATCTCGGGGAGCTTGCGGCCGCGTCCGAGCTCGACGCCGACGGTGCGGTTGCGCGACATATTGCTGGAGCAGGTAAGAACGAGGTCGCCGATACCGGAGAGGCCGGCCATCGTTTCGCGACGGCCGCCGCAGGCGATGGAGAGGCGCGTGATTTCGGCGATGCCGCGGGTGATGAGAGCGGCGGCGGCGTTGTGGCCGAGCTCAAGGCCGGCGACGATGCCGGCGGCGAGGGCGATGACGTTCTTGAGTGCGCCGCCGAGCTCGGTGCCGGCGATGTCCTCGTTGCGGTAGACGCGGAGCGAAGGCGAGGAGAAGTCGTTCTGCAGGCGCGTGCCGACGGTGGCGTCATCGCAGGCGATGGAGAGCGCGGTGGGCATGGCTGCGGCAACCTCCTGCGCGAAGGAGGGACCGCCGATGACGGCGATGGGGTTGTTGCCGTCGGTGTGCTCGGCCATGACCTGCGACATGCGCAGGAAGGTTTTCTCTTCGATGCCCTTGGAGGCGGAGAGCAGGATCTGCGCCGGAGTGAGGTGTGGCGCAATCTGCTGCATGATGGAGCGCAGCGCCTGCGAGGGTGTGACGCAGAGGATGATCTCGGCGTCGGCGATGGCGTCGGTGATCGCGGGCGTGATCTCGACGTCGGCGGGAAGGATGTAGCCGGGAAGGTAGCGGGCGTTCTCGCCGGTCTCCTCGAGTTGGCGGGCATGCTCGAGAGAATGAGCCCAGAGGCAGAGCTGGTGACCGCCACGGCGCGCGAGCGAGATGGCGAGAGCGGTGCCCCAGGCCCCGGCGCCAAGGACGGCGATGCGACTCACGCACGCACCTGCTTGTTGGGGTCAGTGGGAGGAAGAGACTTCTTGCTGCCGAAGCGGCTCTCCTTACCCTGCATGAGGCGCGCGATGTTGGCGTGGTGCTTGGCGATGACGAGCAGTGAGATGAAGATAATTCCGCCGACGAAGAGGGGCGAGCGGTCGGGCATCCAGAGCAGGCAGAAGGGAGGCATCATGACTGCAGCGAGGATGCTGGCGAGCGAGACGTAACGCGTGATGGCGAAAGTGACGACGAAGACGCCGAGTGCGCAGAGCGCGGCGAGCGGAGCGATCGCGATGAAGACGCCGAGAGCAGTGGCGACTCCTTTGCCGCCCTTGAAGCCGAGCCAGATGGGAAAGACGTGGCCGAGGACGGCGGCGATGCCGGCGGCGACGGCGAGATCCGACGGAAAGCCTGGCGCGCCCGGAGCGAAGTGGGCCGCGATCTCGACGGCGGCGTAGCCCTTCAGGAGATCGAGCAGCAGCGTGAGGATGCCGAGGCCCTTGCCGCCGGAGCGCGCGACGTTGGTCGCGCCAATGTTGCCGCTTCCGGTGGCGCGGATGTCTTCCTTGCGGAAGATGCGCACGAGGATGTAGCCGAACGGGATCGAGCCGAGAAGGTACGCGATGGCGAGAGTGGGCAGCCAGAGACGCATGGGGATGTGGAGAGTGTAGCGAATCCGGCGACCCGAGGTTGTGAATTGCGAGTTACAGCAAAGTACGGCGGATGAGTTCGAGCGCGTGCTGGGAGGTCCAGAAGCGGATGCGATCGCGGTCGCCGAAGAGGTTGAGTTGTTTCACCTGCGTGTCTTCGCCGTCGGCGAAGCCGATGTAGACGAGGCCGACGGGCTTGCCAGCGTCGGGGCCTTCACCGGCACCGGGGCCGGCGAGGCCGGTGATGCTGAGACCGAGCATGCAGCCCGTGACCTCGCGGATGCCTTCAGCAAGAGCGCGTGCAACCTCGGGACTGACGGCGCCGTGCTGCTGGATGAGTTCGAAGGGGACGTTGGCGAGGTTGGTCTTCTGCTCGCTGGCGTAGACGATGGCGCCGCCGTGAAAGCTGCGTGAGGCGTTGGGGATGGCGCTGAGCCGCTGCGAGAGCAGGCCGCCGGTCATGCTTTCGGCGACGGCGAGTTTGAGATCGCGCATCTCGAGCATGAGAAGGACGATCTCTTCGAGCGATTCGCCGTGCGAGGAGAAGATGTCGTCGCCCATCTCGTGCTCGATGAGCTCCGCGAGTGCGTTGACGCGGGTTTCGGCGGCCTCTTGTGTTGGTTTGACGCAGACGAAGTGGAGTTGGATCTCGCCGGAGCCGGCGAGGATGGTGGTCTCGACGTCGGTGAACTTGGTGTAGATGGGAGCGCAGCGCGCGTCGACGGTGGACTCGGGGATGAGCGCCATGCGGAGCATGCGCTTGGCGAGGAAGCGTGGAGGGAGCGAGGCCGCGAGGCGTGGGATGCAGAGCTCTTCAAAGATGGCTTTGAGTTCTTTCGGCGGGCCGGGGAGCAGGATGATGATCTTGCGGTGCAGATCGCCGCTGGGCGTGGGCCAGAGGGTGTCGCGCCACTGGCCGGGCGCGCTGCCGTTGCGGTTGGGGAGGAGCTCGGCACCGTCGATGATCTCGGCCTGCTTCTCGTTGTTGGGCGGCATGGGGATGCGGCGCTCGGCGAAGCGCTTGTAGAGCGCGGCGATGGTGTCGGGGTCTTTGTAGAGCTCGACGCCGAGCGCGTCGGCGACGCAGTTGCGTGTGAGGTCGTCTTCGGTGGGGCCGAGGCCGCCGGTGACGATGAGGATGTCGACGCGGGAGAGCGCGATGCGGACGGCGGAGGTGAGATGCTCGCGGTTGTCGCCGATGACGGTCTTGAAGGCGACGGAGACGCCGAGGTCGTTGAGGCCTTCGGTGAGGAAGAGGGAGTTGGTGTCGGTGCGGTACGGCGTCAGCATCTCAGAGCCGACAGCGATGATTTCAGCGATCATGTCGTTGGTTGGATGCTAGCAGGCGAAGCGCTTATGGGGTTGTCTGAGGGCTTTGGTTCGCGAGGGACGCGGGGCTGCTGTCGAGACAAGAGTAAGGAGGCGCTTTTCTGAAAGAACCTGGAAGTGGCAATTGATTTGGGCCGGCGGTCCAGGAGCCGTTGAGGAGCATGCCGTCCGGCGTGACCGTTCCGACAAAGACGTGTGGGCAGCACATTCCGCCGTAGGCGTTGAACTCGATTGAGATTTTGCTCTCATCCAGATGTCGGATCCTTACGAGATCACCGTAGGTGGCAGCCGTCGTCGATGGCCGCGGAATGTTGTTGGCGTAGCGGACGTGGCCAAGAGTGGGGATGTTGTCGGACCAGCCGTTGAACTCGGGCGCGTTTGAGTTCGGAATGTGAACGCAAGAGCGGGCCATGGGCGAGTCCGCTAACCATGTGTCGACGTTCACGGCAGGACGGCGAAGCTCGACCTGTGCATCGAAGTCTCCGCGGTGAAAGCGGCCTTTCCACGTGTCGTCTACGCGCATGAGATCGAGGTCCACGGACGGCGTTCTCGGGGACGGCGAGATGAAGTGGAGAGAGAGATGGTCGTTCTCGAAGCGCGCGTTGCTACCGCGAGGCGAATCGGAGAAGTAGTTTTGGTCTTCGAATTGAAGGATGGGACTCTTCGCCTGGAAGACGCCGACCTCAAGATGTTCCCACGTCTGTTGAACATTGGCCAAGGATGTCGATGTGGTGGGGATATTGGTGATGAGTTGCAGATGAAGTCCGACGAATCCGCCGTTTCCGTCGGGCGCTTCCCAGAGGCCGGAGAGCGATTCCGGTGAGGCGACGAGCTGGTTCTTGTAGGGGCTCTGGTCGTCGGATGAGGAGGATTGCGCGAAGGCGAGATGGGTGGTGCACAGCAGAACGACGGCGATGATTTGAGCGCTTGCCAACGAGAGAGCCGTGCGCTTCCATCGGCTCATACCAGCGGCCTGCCTGTGATGCTGAGGTCGAGGTGGAAGAGGGTGCCGTTGGTGGCGAGGGCGGCGCAGCCGTCGTCGAGGAAGCAGAGTCCGACGAGATCGTTGCCGGCGATGAAGAGCTCGGCGGAGGAAGCGTCCGGTGGGATGCGAACGATGCCGCGGCGGCCGTGCAGAGAAGCGGCGACGTAGATGTTGCCGTCGGTGTCGAGCGCGAGGCCCTGCGGGCGGCCGAGGCCCTGGTAGAAGACGCTCGTGTCGCCGTTGGGTGCGATGGCGTAGATGGGCTGGTTCGAACCTGTCGAGGGGGCGGCGACGAGGAGGATGCCGTCGTCGCGGAAGGCGAGGTGGTAGGCGGCGACGGAGGGCTCGAGTGTGGCGAAGACGAAGACCTCGCCGGGGTTGCGTGAGCCGTAGGGGCCGACTTTGAAGATGGTGCCGGAGCGGTCGCCGACGAAGAGATTGCCGTCGTGGTCGAAGGCGATGCCGGTGGCGACGCCCATGCCTTCGGCGAAGGTGGAGATGTGGTCGCCTTCGGGCGAGATGCGGTAGACGGTGCCTTCGGCACGCGAGCTGGCGTAGAGATAACTGTCGGGGCCGAACGCGAGCGCGGAGACGTTGAGCAGGTCGCGTGCGAAGGGGCGCGCCTGGAGATCACGTCCGATGCGCATGATGGAAATGGGAGTGCGCTCGCCGCGAGGGCCGCTGATCATCGCAAAGAGATTGCCGTCGGCGTCGATGGCGGGGTTGGAGACGAGATGGAGCTCGTCGGCCATGGGGACGGCGATGTTGGCGTGGAGGACGTTGGAGCTGAGGCCGTTCGCGCGGAGGGTGAGGTCGCTGGCGATGGCGCCGTCGGGGACGCGGAGGAGCGCGCGGTTGGGGCGAACGAGATCGAAGTAGGCGGTGGTGTCGCCGAAGCTGGCGGAGGGGAGCTGGGGTGCAAGCTGCGGGCCGTCGTTGGTGACGGGCAGCAGGTGAGAGCCGAAGATCTCAAAGCTGCCGCCGGGGATGGCGGCGCGCGGCATGAGGCGATCAAGCTGCGGAGCCTGAGTGGTGGAAGATCGGTTGGGATGCAACAGGCTCATGGGTGAATAGCGTAGACGGGCGGCGCGCGGGAGGCAACTGTGGCGGAATCTTGCGCAGGGCGCGGCAGTTAGCGGTGGGCGTGGACAGCTTCGCGGAGCGACGGTTCGCAAGCTGCCTGTTTCTTTAGACAGGTTCCTCCGTGGTACGGCCAGAGCTAGTATCTGCGCTGTCTGGCGTAAACCACCCCTGAAATCAAGGGTGAGAGCCGGGAGCGTTCGGAACTCTTCGGAGTGATATGGCGAGGCCGCGATGAATGCGAAAGCAAAGATGTTTCGTACGCTAGCCCGGCAATTGGTTGGACTGATTTGCATTTCCCTGCTGGTACCGGGGGACACGCTGTTCTATGCGCAACAGCAGCAGGCAGGGCAACAGGCTTCGTCGGCGCCAAAGATCCCGGCGGATCAGTTGGACTCGCTGGTAGCGCCGATCGCGCTATATCCGGATCCGCTGCTGGCCCAGACGCTCGCGGCGTCAACCTATCCTCTCGAGATTATCGAGCTGCAGCAGTGGCTGCAGAAGAACGCGGGGTTGAAGGACAAGGCGCTGGCCGATGCGGTGAAGAAGCAGAAGTGGGACCCGAGCGTGCAGGCCCTGGCGCCGATGCCGGACCTGGTAAAGCGGCTGGCAGATGACCTGCAGTGGACGACCGATCTTGGCAACGCGTTCCTTGCGCAGGAAGCCGACGTGATGGCCGCTGTCCAACGCATGCGCAAGAAGGCGCAGGAAAAGGGCAACCTGAAGACAAGCGAACAACAGAAGGTTGAGACAACGGTCATCGAAGGGAAGCAGACGATTGTCATTCAGCCTTCGAGCACCGAGGTTGTCTACGTACCCAGCTACAACCCCACGGTGGTCTATGGAGCACCGGTGTATCCGTATCCGCCGATCTACTATCCGCCGCCGGGATATTACGCGGCGGGGCTGGCGATCTCGTTCGGCATCGGTGTGATGATGGGAGCGTTCTGGGGCGGCGGCTATGGATGGGGCTGCGGCTGGGGTGGGGGCAGCGTCTACATCAACAACAGCAACAACTTTATCAACTCGGGTAACCGTGTCGGCGGTGCCGGTGGCGTTGGTGGTGTCGGCGGTGTCGGAGGCGTGGGTGGTGTAGGCGGAGTTGGTGGCGTAGGCGGAGTTGGTGGCGTTGGCGGTGTGGGCGGCGTCGGGGGCGTTGGGGGAGTTGGCGGAGCCGGGAAACCGGGCGGCGTCGGGGGAGTTGGTGGGGTTGGCGGAGCCGGGAACCCCGGCGGTGTAGGAGGCGTGGGCGGGGCTGGCGGCGCTCGCCCCGGGCAGCTTCCCGCCGGGGGCAGCAACTGGCAGCACAACCCGTCACACCGCGGTGGCGCACCGTATGGCGACCGCGCGACGGCGAACCGTTTCGGCGGTGCAGCCCGTGGAGATTCGCTGGCGAACCGTCAAGCAGGGGCGAGACAGCAGATTAGCCGGCAGGGCGGCAACATGCCGAGCGCTCGCGACGGCGGCGGGGGTGCGGGCAATCGTGGCGGCGGCGCTGGCGGCGGTGGTGGTAATGGTTTGGGTGGCGGCAGTAATGGGGTCAGCCGGGCAGGGGCGGGGGGCGGAGCAGACCGGATAGGAAGCCGCGATGTCTCGCGTAGCGGCGGCGGGAATCGAGATGCCTTTGGCGGCGGCAGCCAGGGATTCAACGGATCGAGCGCGAGGGCCAGCAGCTCGCGTGGATCCTCCAGTTTTGGCGGAAGCCGAGGGGGTGGTGGCGGAGGTCGTGGTGGTGGTGGTGGCGGGCGGCGCAGGTAATCGCAAGACGATTCATGGGAGCACTGAGATGAGATCTCGACTTATAGATGGAACGCTTTCCGGGCTCGCGTGGGCGATGAGGGCGGCGGTTGTCGCGAGCGTGTGCGCGCCGGTTTTGTTTGCAGCTCAGCCGCCGAAGGCGAAGGCGACTGCGCCCGCTGCTGCTGTAAGTAGTCCCAGGACCTTCAACACGCCGGATGATGCCGCCAAGGCATTGATCGATGCAGCCTCGAACTTCAACGAGACGGCGCTGACCGAAATCTTTGGGCCGCGTGGAGCTGACATCGTTTTCACCGGAGAGATTCCATATGACCGGCAACGCGCGGAACAGTTTGCCGCCCAGGCCCGACAGAAGATGTCGGTATCTGTCGAACCGAAGAACGGGACTCGCGCCTATCTCCTGGTGGGAAATGGGGAATGGCCATTTCCCGTACCGCTCGTGAAGAGCGCCGGCAAGTGGTCCTTTAATTCCGATGTCGGGCGACAGGAGCTCTTGTACAGGCGCGTCGGTGACAACGAGCTGGATGCCATACAGATCTGCCACGGATTTGTGGAGGCGCAGTACGACTACGCATTCAAAAGGCGCGACGGCTACCAGGTGAGCCAGTATGCGCAGCGCATCATCAGCACGCCGGGCAAGCAGGATGGCCTGGCATGGCAGAACAGGGATGGATCGTGGGGAGGACCTATCGGTCAGAAGATCGCGCAGGCGATCGCTGAGGGTTACAGCAACAGGGACACGCCGTATCACGGCTATTACTTCAAGGTGCTGAAGGGACAGGGGCCCGCCGCGCCGCTGGGACAGCTGGATTACGTAATCAAGGGCATCATGATTGGCGGCTTTGCGTTGGTGGCTTCTCCCGCCGAGTACCGCGTCACCGGAGTGAAGACCTTCATGGTGAGCCAGGACGGCGTGGTGTGGCAGAAGGACCTTGGACCTACGACTCTCGATCAGTTCAAGGCCATGGATCGATTTAATCCGGATTCCACATGGGCTCCGGTCATCGAGTGACGCTGTTGCAGCGGCGACGGCGAGTTGTAATGCAGGCACATAGAAAGGCGCGAACCGGAAGCTGCCGGACCGAAGAGAAATGGCAGATATGGTTCACGCAAAACGGTCATTCGCAGGGACTCACCAGAGTGGGAAGTGGGAGGAACAGATGTCGAATCGGCGAAGCATTATGGTAGCGAGTTTGGCAGCGGCATGTTTGCTGATGTTTGGGACGACAGCCAGGGCGGGCGCGCAAACGGGGATGATCATCTCCCGCAGTGGAGACACGTTCGTGATGACTGGTGCGGAGGGCAAGACGACTGTCGTGCTCACCGATGACACAGACACGAGGGACAAACGGGGACTGTTCGGCTGGAGCAAGTCGCACCTCGGCGATACGGTGCTCATGCCTGGCCTGAAGGTGAAGGTGGAGGGAGACAACGACGGGCAGGGCAGGGTGGTCGCGAAGAAGATCACGGTAGATGGCGACGATGTTGAAGCGTCCCAGATGATTCAGGCCGGCCTGCATCCGACCGCTACGCAGGTAGAAGCCAACACGGCAAAGCTTGAGGCACACGAGAAGGCCATCGGCGAATTACAAGCGAATGCGGGTGCCAAGGACGCGGCGCAAGATGCGGCTATGGCCGAGAGTAAGCAGCAGCTCGATCAGAACATCAAAGACCTCGAGGCGCAGAACCAGCGCTTCGATGCGTTGAGCGACTACGACGTGAAGGGGGAAGCCACTGTGAAATTCGCAGTGGGAAGCACCACTCTCACACCAGACGACGAGGAGCAATTGAAGATCCTGGCGCAGAACGCACTCGGGCTCAAGGCGTACATCGTCGAGGTCGTCGGCTTTGCGGATTCGACCGGCAACCCTGCGAAGAATACCGAGCTGAGTGAGAATCGCGCCAAGGCTGTCATCACTTTCCTGATGCAGCAGGGCAGCATCCCTGTTCGCAATATTGTGGCGCCGGGAGCAATGGGAGAGTACGGACCAGCGGCCTCCAACGAGACCAAGGAAGGCCGCGCAGAAAACCGGCGTGTTGAAGTGAAGGTCCTGGTGAACAAGGGTATGGCCGGCGATAGCTCCGGTCAGTGAATCCAGGGCTGCAGAATCCAGATGCAGGCGAGAGCAAGGATTCCAGCGGCAACGTCATCGAGCATGATGCCTGTGCCTTCGGGCAGGCTCTCAAGCCTGCGGATGGGCCATGGCTTGAAGATGTCGAACAACCGAAACAGGACTAAAGCGAGGACCGCATGTTTCCAGTCAGGCTTCGCCAGAATCAAAGTGATGAGTTGGCCGGCGGCTTCGTCGATGACAACGTGTCCGGGGTCCTCCCGTCCGGATTCGCGAGCAACGATGGTAGCAGCGGGAATGCCGATGAGCGTGACGACGAGGGCAGCCGCAGCAGTCCCGATGGCGAGAGCTGACGGCGTGGGATGCAGCGCGTGTGCAACGGCATACCAAAGCAGGAGCGCTGCAATGGAGCCGTAGGTTCCGGGACCGGGCTTGAGGAGACCGGAACCGAAGAAGGTTCCGAGCGTCCAGGCCCAGAGCGTTTTGCGGGGCTGTGCGTGCATCGATGCTTTGAGTTTAGAGGATGACGCGCGCAGAGTTATGGATTGCGGTGCAGGAGAGGTGGGTTAGTCGTTGTCTCTGCCTGTGCGGCGGCGCTCGGCGTCAAATTGCGCTTGCTCAACCTCTTCGAGGAGATCGGGGTCGAGGACGGGCGACGAGACTCTGTAGTCGCCCGAGGCCCACTTACCGAGGTCGATCACGCGGCAGCGGTCAGAGCAGAAGGGGACGTTTTCGCTCGACGGGTCGACGGGCTTCTTGCAGATGGGGCAGAGGATGGGTTTCGCTGACATGAGGTCTACTCGATGATTCTCGCGACGACGTCGTAGTCGTGGGACTCGGTGATTTCGGCGCGGTAGAAGGTGCCGGGGACGAGCTCTTCGTGGGTGCCGAAGTCGTTGATGAGGACCTTGCCGTCGATCTCAGGAGCGTGGTCGAGAGTGCGGCCCTGCCAGAGGAGTTCGGTCTCTTCAGACTCGCCTTCGACAAGGAGGTCGACCTCGCGGCCGATCCAGTTTTTCTTTGCGCGCGTGCTGATCTTCTGCTGAAGCTTCATCAGCTTGCGGCGGCGGGATTCGATCGTGCGCTTGGGAACTTTGTGCTCGTGCGTGAAGGCCTGCGCGCCCTCTTCGTCGGAGTAGGAGAAGACGCCGAGCCAGTCGAACCTGGCGGCTTCGACGAAGTTGCAGAGCTCGGCGAAGTCTTCGTCGGCCTCGCCGGGAAAGCCGACGATGAACGATGTGCGCAGAACGAGACCGGGCACGATGCTGCGCGCCTTGTCGATGATCTGGAGAAAGCGGTCGGCGGTGCCTCCGCGCTTCATGCGGCGAAGGACATTGGCGCTGGCGTGCTGCAGCGGAACGTCGAGGTACTTCGCGATGTTGTCGTGGCGTGCGATGGTCTCGAGCAGGCGCGTGGTGATCTTGTTGGGATACGCGTAGAGAAAGCGCAGCCACTTGAGGCCGGGGAGCGGGGCCAAGGCGTTGAGAAGATCAGCGAGCTCCACGCGTCTCCCGAGTTCTGCGTCCGGAGCGAGGTCTTCGCCATAGCAGGTAGTGTCCTGTCCGATGAGCGTGATCTCGCGGACGCCCTGCGCGATGAGGTGTTGCGCTTCGGCGACGACGCTCGCGATGGGGCGCGAGCGAAACTTGCCGCGCAGCTGCGGGATGATGCAGAAGCTGCATGGGTGGTCGCAGCCCTCGGCGATCTTGATGTACGCCGAGGCGCGTGGTGTGGTGAGGATGCGCGGCGTGTCGGCGGTGTAGAGGTAGGTGGGCAGGGCAGTGTGCGCGCCCTCCCATCCCTCGCGCGAGAAGCGGCCGGCGGCCTCACGCGCATCGCCTTCTGGTCTTGAGGTCGTCTCGTTGACAATCTGCGCGCTGTCGCTCTCAGGACGTGAGTGCTGATTGACGGACGAGGCGTGACGCTCGATCTGAGCGGTGCTGAGTATGTTGAACGGTGAATTCGGGCCGGCTTCCGCGGGTCTGGAAAGACCCGCTGCTTCGAGGATCGCTTCGAGCTCGCCTGTGCCGACGACGGCGTCGACCTCGGGGATGTTCTTCCGAATCTCATCGCGATAGCGCTCGACGAGGCAGCCCGCGACGATAAGTTTTTTGGCGCGGCCACCGTTGGCGATCTTGTGCTCGACCATCTCGAGAATGGTGTCGACGGACTCCTGCTTGGCGGAGTCGATGAAGGAGCAGGTGTTGACGACGAGAATCTCGGCGTCTTCGGCGCGGGCTGTGAGTTCGGCACCGCCGCGATGCAGCAGGCCCATCATGACCTCGGAGTCGACGAGGTTCTTGGGGCAGCCAAGCGAGACAAAACCGACCTTGGGCCGGGCGGCTTCGGGGCTGTTCTGAAATTCGCTGGGTGTCGGAATTTCGAGCGTGGAAGGAGAGCTCACGAAGAGTAATTTTAGCAGATTTTTCCAGCAATTTCAGGCACTTTCACGCTCCACTCGGAAGCGGGCAGAAGAAGTTACAAATCTATGACGCGAAGAGTTTCGTATTGCTAATGAGCAGCACCGAGTGCAGACTCGGCAGAGGAGATTCTTCGATGAAGGTCGAAGGAGCGGCGGCGACGGAGAGTGATGATCTTGCGGCTGGTGAAGAAGCATCCGCGTGCGATCCGGTGGATGCACTGGATCAACTTTCCGCTGCTCGGCAATCATGATCTGGAGCGGGCTGCTGATCTACTGGGGCGACTCGATTCCGCCGTATCAGCATCCGCATGAGGTCTATCGCATCGGCCTTGGGCACTGGACGCTGGTGCGGTTCTTTCCGGACTGGTTCTGGAATCTGCTGCGCGCGCCCTATCAGATCACGACGGGTCTCGGGTGGCACTTCTTCGTGATGTGGATCTTCGCGGTGAATGGGATTGCGTATGCGATCTATCTCGCGGTGAGCGGCGAGTGGCGCGTGCTGTGGCCGAAGCGCCGGTCGTTTATGGACGCGATGTGGGTGACGCTGTACGACCTGCATGTGCCGGCAGCGCGCAGGCGCGGGCTTCCGCCACAAGGGAAGTACAACGGCGCGCAGAGGATTGCGTACTCGGCGACTGTGCTGATGGGTGCGGGCTCGCTGTTGTCAGGGCTGGCAATCTACAAGCCCGCGCAATTGAACTGGCTGACCACCGCGCTGGGTGGCTACGAGATGGCGCGGTGGGAGCACTTCTGGCTGATGATGGGCTTCTGCGGCTTCTTCCTTGTGCATGTGGTGCAGGTAGTGCTTGCGGGATGGAACAACTTTCGCTCGATGGTGAGCGGAGTTGAGGTGCAGAAGGTCGAATCGACGCGGGAACAAGAGAGCGTATGAGCGAGTTCGACAACGAGCGCGAGATTGAGATTGTGCGCGGCGACGCGGAGATGGTGCGTCGCGAGAGCGCACGGAGGACGCGGCGGAGTTTTCTGGTGGGAGGCATTGCGGCTGCGGCTGGATACGCCGCGTGGCGAGGTGTAGATCAGAGCGCGCAGGTAGGAAGGCTGCAGTCGGCGCTGCGCGGCGTCATCGATTGGAACGCAGCGGTGAGCAGAGCGGTGTTTCGTGAGCGCGGGTTGTCGCCGACGTATGCGCTGAGCCGCGCGGTGCCGCTGCGGATGAATGGCGTGATCGGAATGGAACAGATGCTGGTGCCGGAGAGTTGGCGGCTGCAGGTAGCGGGCGTTCGCGATGCGCAGCGGTCGCGGTTCTTTGCGCCCGATGTAACGGCTTGGGTGTATGGGTATACCGGTGCGTCGGCGATGGATGCGATGCCTGATTTGAAGAGTGGTCGCGCGGGCGCGGTGCAAAGGAGTGGGGCGCCGTCGGTGCAGATGCCGGAGCAAGGGCAGAATCTCTCCGCGCAGACGCCGACGGTGAATGGGCTTCCGCACGTGGACATCGCGGCGAGATTTGATGCGATGGCGCAGGCAATCAGCGGCAAGCGCAGGATGGGGACAGCAGAGGCCGGCCCGTCCGCGAGCTCGTTGAACATTGGCACGCCGGGACTGCTACTGACGATGGATGAGCTTCGCAGGCTGCCGCGCGCAGAGTTAGTGACAGAGTTCAAGTGCATCGAGGGATGGAGCCAGATTACGCAGTGGGCGGGCGTGCGGCTGCGTGACTTTATCGACGCGTTTCCGCCGGCGCCGGTGAATGGGCGCGTGCCGCGTTACGTGTACATGGAGACGCCCGATGGCGACTACTACTGCGGCTACGACATGGAGGCCGCGCGTCATCCGCAGAGCACGCTGGTGATGGAGATGGGTGGACAGCCGCTAAGGCCGGAGCATGGAGCGCCGCTGCGGCTGCACATGCCGATCAAGTATGGCTACAAGCAGATCAAGCGCATCGGCCTGATTGCGTACACCGATGTAAAGCCGGACGACTTCTGGATGAAGCTGGGCTACGACTGGTACGCCGGGTTGTGAGACGAGATAGCCGGAAATCAAGGGCCGGTCCACAGTACGGAGAGACGCTCGGCGAGGCGGATACCTGTAGCGCCGTAGGGGCCGGTGATAAGAAACCACGCAAGCCAGAGGAACGGGCGCGGGCCAGTCGCCCATGCGCGGAGCACGTCGCGAACTCGCGCATCGGTGAGTGCGAGATAACTCAGGAACAGGGTGGCGTCGATGGCGCAGGCAGCGATCCAGCGCGACACGTCGTGGCCGAAGTAGCAGAGAGTGAGCGGCAGTGCGAAGAGGATGAGGCGGAGCGCGATGTCGAGACGGTTGTCGCTGCGGGCGCGAGCAGTTCGGCGGAGCAGGCTGATGAGCAAAGCGAAGTAGGGAACGGAAAGCAGAGCTGTGAGTGAGTAAAGAATCTGCATACCGCGGAAGAGATAGAAGTGAGCGACGAGAGCACGCTGCTGAGCGTAGCTGCTGGCCATAACGTCGAAGAGCTGACGCTGAAGCGGAACGGAGGTGCGGCGGGCAGCATCAGCAACGATGAGATCGGGGCTGACCTTGAGCGTGCCGAAGTGGGAGATGGCGAGGAAGGCAGCTGTGACGAGCGCCAGTTGCAGGAGGGCGAACTCCCAACGCAGGCGCTTGCGGCGGCAGAGGTCCCAGAGAATGGAGACGATGAAGGGATAGAAGGCGAGAGAAAAACCTTCATGACAAAGCAGGCCGAGGCAGGCCAGCGCGGAGGAGATGAAGGCGGCGGTTATCGGGCGCAGGTGCAGAAATGCCGCGAGGGAACCGAGCAGGAGAAGGTACAACATGACGTCGGGCTGAGCAAAGAGAGCACCGATGTGCGGGAGCAGCGCAGGCGAAGCAAAAAGAGCCGCCGCGAGCGCGCGGTCCTGAACGGTTCCGAAGAGAAGCCGGCGGCAGACGAGATACGTAACAGCAAACGCGGCGAGGATGAAGATGAACTCGACGGCGATGAGACCGGCGCGGGAGAGGTGGGGAATAGGTGAGACGAGAGCGCCTATCAATCCGCGTTTGACGAAGCCGTGGCTGTAGTTGAGGAAGTAAAGCGCGAAGCCGTAATTGAAGGCAATGGGACCGTAGCTGTTCGCCAGGCCGGCGAGGAGCGGAATCCAGGAGAGCAGCACGTCCACGCGAAGATTCGCTGTACGAGGAGGTCCTCGGCGACGCATGGTTCCGTTGGATGCCGGGAGGCGGTCAATCCGGCGCTTGTTGTTTGAATGGGACCTTATTCAGCTTCGCAGCGCGATTGCGAGCGCTTTGACGCAAAGTGCGCATGGAGGGCGCAGAGGATTACGTCAGGGCAGTTTGGTTGCTTCGGCGACGGGGTTCCAGGGGGCTTCAGACTTTGAGCCGCGCAGGAAAGTCTGCGGTTCGAACGCCGCGGCTTCTTTTGCGTTGAGCTGATGGGACCATGGGACGCGCTGCGAAGTGTCAGCACCGGGACCGATGTTGTGAAACTCCGCGTAGTAGGCGGTGGGTGCGGTGGTGTCCCGCGAATTCCATGCGGACCAGCCGGCCGCATTCAGATCCGCGGGCAGCTCTGTATTCATCACGACGACGCGAGCGTAGGCGCGCCAGGGACGGCCGAGACCAAAGCCCGTGCCGGCAGTCTTGCCTGGCGGCGGAGGGACAGGATCGTGCGTGATGTGCGAGTGGTCGATGACGTAGCCGGTCGTCTGCTCGGGCGAAGTGCGCGAATGCGCGGTGATCTCTCCATTGCGAATCTCGCTGATGGTGTCGTGGTCAAAGACGGCGGTGGCATTGCCGAAGATGAAGTCGACACCGCCGGCGATGAAGCTGTCCACGTAGTATTGCCGGCCGTAGTCGGCAAAGAGTGTGTCCTGGTCGCCGAGGAAGCGGCAGTGCTTGAAGATGGCGCGGTCAGAGCGCACGGCGGCGGCGACGGCCTGGCCTGTTGGTCCGGCGGAGTTCTCGAAGGTGACGTTGTCGGCCTCGAACTGGTCGCCGTTGATCTGCGCGGTCTCGGTGAAGAAGGTGCCGCCGGCCTGCTTGGCGTTCATCGAGTTCGTGATGACGACATCTTCCGGAGACTTGCCGAGGCCGAGCAGCGTGATGCGCGGGCGGTTGCGCGTGACGTTGATGCGCTCGTGATAAGTACCCGGGACGATCTCGATCACGGTGCGGTAGGGGGCGGCAGCTTGCGGCGCGTGGTCGAGCGCCTGCTGGATGGCCGTGTAGTCGGTGGTACTGGCGGTTGAGCCGGGACCGTGCGGATCGACTTTGACGTGGATATCCTGCGCCACGGCTGGCAAGGAGACAAGGACGATTGTGAAGAGCGAGAACTTGAGGGCGGGGAGGAAGTGCCGAGCTTGTGTATTGTTCATCGTGAGTAAAGGCTCTGTAAGGTGATGGTAGCGCGAGGCAGAGTGTGCCTGAAGTTTGTGACGAGTTAAGACAATGATGAAGGAGAGACGAATTGCGTTCACTCGCTCGCTGATGTCCGCGGGCGAGCGGGTCTGCGTGGCCGTGTCGGGCGGGGCGGACTCGGTGGCGCTGTTGCTGACGCTGGTCGAAGCGAATCGCGCCAGGGAGCCGCTGGGCGTGGTGCTGAGCGCAATGCACGTGCACCACGGGCTGCGCGGAGTCGAGGCCGATGCGGATGAGGCGTTCGTCCGAGAGCTATGCGAACACTTGGACGTGCCATTGGTGGTGGAACGTGTGGATGTCGCAGCAAGGCAGATGGCCGAGCGGGAGGGACTGGAAGAGGCAGCGCGCGAGCTTCGGTATGCGTTGTTCTGGGAGTTGATGAAGTCGGGGAAGGCAGATGCAGTGGCGACGGCGCACACGCTGGACGACCAGGCCGAGACAGTCGTGATGAAGCTGATGCGTGGCGCGTGGACGGAGGGCATTGGAGGGATTGCGCCGATTGTCGAGAGCCCACGACAGGAGCGCGGGAGGATTGTGAGGCCGATGCTCGGGGTGAGGCGGGCGGAGGTCGAAGCCTATCTGCGAGAGCGTGGACAATCGTGGCGGGAGGACACGACGAACCGGGATGTATCGCTGACGAGGAATCGCGTGCGGCATGAGTTGATGCCGATGCTTCGCGGGTTCAATCCGGGAGTAGACGTGGCCCTGACACGTTTGGCGGAGATCGCGAGAGACGAGGAGGCGTTCTGGCGGACGGAGATGGCGCGGGTGTTGCCGCAGGTTCTGCTGCCGGGGCGGCCGGTTCGGGGCGGGGGACGTGCCGTGAGTACCGTTACCGGCAACAGCAGTTGTGCGGTGGAGGTGGAGCGGCTGCGGTCGATGGCTCCGGCGCTGCGGAGGCGCGTGTTGCGGGCGGCGGCGCGGTCGGTGGGGTGCAGGATTTCGGCCGAGGAGACGGCCAAGTTGCTGGCATTGGCGGGTTTGGGCGAGGTGCATCCACCGGTGGCGGCGCGTTCCGGAGTACGGCTGGAGTTGGCCGGAGGTCTGCGCGCGGAACGCATGGCAAGAGAGATTCAGCTGCGGGTGGATGCTGTGCCTTTCGTTGCAAAGAGGGACAGTAGAAAAGCTGGCGGGGAAGGGGCGGCCGAGGAGTAGAATCGATAATGCGCACGCGCTACCGGCCGCCGACCCCGAACGGCTGGTAAATTGCACCCTCCAGCCAATCTTGCCGTCTAACATCTGAGTGCGTTAGCAGCAAGGCTGGAGACCGCTCCTCAGCGATGAGGAAGCGGCAGAGCCCGGCGAAGCAGGAAACGAGGAAGCGGATTGAATTCAACGATTAAACATCTCTTGATTTGGGTCCTTACGGTGGGCTGCCTTCTGGTGGGATGGCGCTACGTCGTAACCAACATGAACCCGGGCCATGACCAGGCGATCAGCTTGACCGACATGACGAACGACGCGCAGTCGGGCAAGATCTCCGAGGTGACGATCAACGGCACTGAGGTCACGGGCAAGTTCAAGGACGGCAAAGAGACCTTCCATACGACCATTCCGGCAAACTACCCCGACCTGTACAACAACCTGATCCAGCATGGCGTCAACGTCATCCAGAAGGACCAGAACGGCCAACTCTGGCTGAGCATCCTCTTCCAGATCGCGCCGATCGCGGTGATTCTGGCGCTGTTCCTGTTCATGATGCGGCAGATGCAGTCGGGCGGAAACAAGGCGCTGAGCTTTGGCAAGAATCGCGCGCGTCTGCTCTCGATGCAGCAGAAGAAGGTGACGTTCAAGGACGTTGCGGGCGTCGATGAAGCCAAGGAAGAGCTGAAGGAGATTATCGAGTTTCTGCGCGAGGCGCAGAAGTTCCAGCGGCTCGGCGGACGGATTCCGAAGGGCGTGCTGATGGTCGGACCTCCGGGCACGGGCAAGACGCTGCTGGCGCGCGCTGTGGCCGGCGAGGCGAACGTTCCGTTCTTCTCGATCTCCGGTTCGGACTTTGTGGAGATGTTTGTCGGCGTCGGCGCGAGCCGCGTGCGCGACCTGTTTGAGCAGGGCAAGAAGAATGCGCCCTGCATCATCTTCATCGACGAGATTGACGCTGTGGGACGGCACCGTGGTGCTGGCCTCGGCGGCGGACACGACGAGCGCGAGCAGACGCTGAATCAGCTGCTTGTGGAGATGGATGGATTTGAGTCCAACGATGGCGTGATCCTGATCGCCGCGACGAACCGGCCCGACGTGCTGGATCCGGCGCTGCTGCGGCCGGGACGTTTCGACCGTCGCGTGATTGTGGACCGTCCTGACATCCGCGGGCGCGAAGAGGTGCTGCGCGTGCACTCGAAGAAGGTGCCGCTGGCCGACGACGTGAACCTGCCGATCCTGGCGCGCGGAACACCGGGCTTCAGCGGTGCGGATCTCGCGAACATGGTGAACGAGGCGGCGCTGACGGCGGCGCGGTTCAATCGCAAGGCCGTGCACATGTACGACTTTGAGATTGCCAAGGACAAGGTTTTGATGGGCGCCGAGCGCAAGTCCATGCTGCTGAGCGAGGACGACAAGCGCGACACGGCGTACCACGAGGCCGGGCACGTGCTGGTGGCGGCGAAGCGCAAGCACTCCGACCCGCTGCACAAGGTGACCATCATTCCGCGCGGCATGGCGCTGGGCGTAACGATGCACCTTGCCTGAGGAAGACAAGCACACGGTGACGAAGGACTACCTCGAGACGCAGCTTGCGATCCTGATGGGCGGGCGCTGCGCGGAGGAGATCTTCATGGACCGCATGACGACCGGCGCGGGCAACGACATCGTGCGCGCGACGGAACTGGCTCGCAAGATGGTTTGCGAGTACGGCATGAGCGATCTGGGACCGCTGACCTACGGCAAGAAGGAAGAGCAGATCTTCCTGGGCCGCGAGATTGCGCAGTCGCGGGATTACTCGGACGATACGGCGAAGGAGATCGACCGGCTGGTGAAGAAGTTCGTCGACGAGGGCTATAAGTCGGCGCACCAGATCCTGAACGAGAACCGCGAGGTCATGCACCGGATGGCGACCGCTCTGCTGGAGCGCGAGACTCTGGATGCCGCGGAGATCGAGCTGCTGATTCAGGGCAAGGAACTGGGACCGGCGAAGTCGCCGCTGGCCGCTGCGGACGATGACACGCAGAAGGTGCTGAAGCCTGAAGGTGGCCGCAAGCCGGGCTACAACGAAGGCACACCGACGACCGCGTAGTCGTTCAATCAATCGAAGTCAAAGAGGCAGCCGCGAGGCTGCCTCTTTTGTTTTTGGGTGATGTCGGGCGGGGGTGCCGTCCCCCTGAATTTGCGCAAAGTCTTCATAAAATTTGACTTATGGGTTGACCTAACTGTCGAGTCCGCCTCTCTGAGACTGGATTCCGGCGATCCCAGCCCCCTTCCGGCGGGTTGGTCTTGTCAAGTCAGGTCGGCTCGAGTGGATCAGTTAGTGGGCACTACTCCGGTGTCATGCCGATGGACTGCAGCCATGTGTCGACGAGCTGAGGCCATGCGGTGACGGGGAGTTTCGTGCGCCGGAGTCCGAAGGCGTGGCCTCCCTTCGGGTAGAGGTGCATTTCGGTGGGAACGCCGGCGTTGCGAAGCGCGATGTAGTAGGAGAGCGCGTCGTTGACGTTGTCGACGTGGTCGTCTTCGTTCTGCAGGAGGAAGGTGGGCGGCGTGTTCTTCGTGACGTGAAGGTCGGGGTTGAGGACGAGGTCGTGCAACGCGGACGGGGCGTTGTTGGGCGGCGGGAGGAAGGATTTGTTCTTGCTTTGATGGCCGTCGTAGAGGGTGGCCGAGTAGGAGAGATGGCCGGGATAGATGGCGATAGCGAAGTCTGGGCGGCAGCTTTGGCGGTCGGCGGCGTCGACGGGCGGGTAGATGCGGTGGTCATAGTGGTTGCTGATGGCGGCGACTAGATGGCCGCCGGCGGAGAAGCCGAGCACGCCGATCTTGTGCGGATCGATGTGGTACTCGGCGGCGCGGAGACGAAGGAGGCCGAGGGTGCGCTGTGCGTCTTCGAGCGCCATGGGGGATTCGGGGTAGGGGCCGGATTTGGGATAGAGCGCGGGGTTGCCGGGCACGCGGTACTTGAGGAGGACGCAGGTGATGCCGCGCGGGACAAGCCAGTCGCAAACCTCGGTGCCTTCAAGGTCGATGGCCAGCATCTGGTAGCCACCTCCGGGAAAGACAACGACGGCGGCGCCCTGTTTTTGCCCGTCGGGCTGTAGATGGTCATCGTGGGCCGGGTGACGTTGCGCACGCCGGTGGAGCGGCGGCCGCCGATGAGCTCGTTGGGGCCGCTGATCTCGACGGTTTCGAGGCCGAGGACGGGCGCGGCGTCGGGGACGGCGCCGGGCCAGATGGGAAGCTGCGGATGGCCGGGAGTGGGCTGCCAGCCGGTCTGCTGAGGATGGGCTGTCGCGGCGGTCAAGCAGAGAGCAAGCAGGAGGGAGAAAGAGCAGAGGCGCATGGCGGACTCGCGAGGGGAAGTGGCAACGAAGTGAGGCGAGTCTAGGCGCGGAGCGTTGAGGATTTGCTGTGCGGAAGGGTGACGGACCAGCGCGGTTAACGCGGCGCGTGGTTTCCGTTCAGTTGTGAGTTGCGAGTTTGGGAGTTGCGAGTTTAGGAGTTGTGAGGCGGGTTGAGACGAAGTGGATGAGTTCGGGGCTGGTGTAGGTGGGCGGGTGATGTGGAAGAGGGGTTTGGTGGCGAGGAGGCTCGGGGAGACGCCCGGCCAGAGCACGGTCGTGAGCGAATTGAGCGTCATGCCGGCAGGGACGATGAGGGCGTCGACGCGGTCGAGGTAGCGGAGGGCTGAGGGCTTGAAGTCGGCGATCGCGGGGTCGAGGACGGCTGAGCGAGAGGTCGGGCTGGAGGAAGCGGAGGATGCTGTTGGACTCGACGATGATGTTCTCGGATTCGGCGATGAGTTTGCGGACGCGGGGCATGGCTTCGGCGAGTTCACCCTGGCGGGTGCGGACCCAGAAGACGTGCTTTGCTCCGGCGGCGAGGAAGCGCGAGGTGTCGGTGCCGGTGGTGGGGTCGCGCTCTTCGCTGATGGCGAGGGAGTGGTCGGCGGTCTGGCAGTCGCAGGGCTCGCCGTTGGCCGAGCAGACGTTGTGGCCGAACTGCGTGATCTTGATGGCGGTCCAGTTAAGTTGAGGCAACGACGAGATCAGCCCGGCGACGACGCTGGTCTTGCCGATGTTGCGTGTGTGTCCGCCGATGACGATTGTGGGCATGGGGAAGGCAGTGGTTAGTGGTTAATCGTTAGCGACTAGATGGGAATTGGATGATGGTTGCTGGTTCTGTTCGGTTGCGAGTTACAGAGTCCTGGAAGCTTTGAGCTTGCTTTCGGCGTTGTCGCCGGTGGATAAACCGCGAATGTGAGGAATCGCTAACGTGGTCGCCTTATTATTACTAATTCAGCCTCGGTGACCGCATCCACTCGGACCACGAAAAGTCTTGCGCCGCAGCTGCATTCAAGCCTACGCTTTCAGCGGTAAACAAAGCCCAGATGGAAATTGCGGCCTGCAATCTGCAGCACGATTTCGATCTACGCGATGTTTTACAGGCCGCGATCATAGGAGGTGATGCATCATGCCCCTGGGTAGCAGCAACAACTCGATTCTCTTCGCAAATTGCCAGAGTCTGCGTAACCCAATTGTGACCTTCCATGTCGCCCTCGACATGATCACGGCGGGGAATAATGGATTCTCGCTGCAAATGAATTGTTATCCACAGACCAAGCCCCAGGCTACTTATAATGGCAAGCCATTGAATTGGTTTCAGTACGTAATTGCCGTAGATAACAACTCGGTTCAGTGGGGGATCCAGTACTGGTCCCAGGTAAAGGGTTTCGGTTTAGCCCTCCCGGCAATTATTCCTCATTCGCCTCTGCCTCATCGAATCAGGTGCCGGCGGGCTCGGTGATGAGGATTAGTCTGCAAACTGATTCCTCCAACAATGTGATAAGTGCGACATTCAGTATTACCGATCCCTCGGGTAACCTTTCGAACTACACGTACACGTTCCCGTCTAACTGCTTGTGTCAGCTTTATGGCTTTCAGGTCGATATCGTAGGACCGCCCACCGGCACCCACACCTGCAAATTCACATCAGGATTGGGGGTCCTGACCTACTGGCTAGGCGGAGGCACGCTTGCGGTGCAGAGTAAGAACACCTGCGGCGGCTCTCAGCCGGGCACGGGTGAGACGTCCAATACGCTGTACGGCGATCTTGTGCCGGCTTCCGGCCAGCAAGTGTTCCAACTGGTCGTTGGAACTTGAGGGCCGGCCGTCCATCGGTAATTACCGCCGAACATAGATGGCAGGGCAGGTTGGTTCAGGAACCAGGGGCTCGTTTCTACTTGAGGCGGCGGATGCGGGCGAGAGAGCGGAGGTATCCGGTGCGGGGTTCGACGGGTGTTCCGGCGAAGATCTGGCCGGAACCGGCGTGCCAGCTTTGACGTACATTTTTCCTGAACCCTATGAGCTCAACCGCCGTGCGGTCATCTGACACTTCTTTGCGAGCGGCCCTTCGGCTCGCGCTGCTCTTCGCTGCCATCAAGCTCGTCCTGCAGTTCGCCCTCACGCTCTGGACCCAACACATCGGCTACAGCTACTTCCGCGACGAGTTTTATTACATCGCTTGCGGCCATCATCTCGCGTGGGGCTTCGTCGATCACGGTCCCATCGTCGCTCTGCAAGCACGCCTCGGCGAAATTCTCTTTGGCGATTCTCTATTCGCCATCCGCATTCTCTCCGCACTCGCCGGGGCCGCTACCGTTTTCCTGACTGGCCTGCTCGCCTGGGCTCTCGGCGGGCGCCGCCCTGCACAGGCGCTGGCGATGATCGGTGTTCTCGTCGCTCCCATCTACATCGGGGTCGACGGTTTTCTTTCGATGAACTCCTTCGAACCCGTCTTCTGGATGCTTTGCGCACTCGCGCTCATTCTCCTCATCGACGGCGCTCCGCAGCGCTTCTGGTGGACCATCTTTGGCCTCTCGACCGGCATCGGGCTGCTCAACAAACCCTCGATCCTCTTCTTTCTCGTCGCTGTCGGACTCGGCCTTCTGCTTACACCAGAACGCCGCGTCCTCTTCACGCGCTGGGCCGCAATCGGAATCGCAATCATCATCGTCATAGCGCTGCCCTACGTCCTCTGGCAGGTTCACAACCACTGGGCCACGCTCGAGTTCTTCCACAACGGCAAGGTCGGAAACAAGAACGTCATCCTCGGGCCTGTGGGCTTCTTCCTCGCCCAGTTCTCGCAGATGTACCCGGCCAACGCTCTGCTCTGGATCACGGGCGTCGTCTCTCTTCTGCGCGCCCGCTCCATCCCGCGCGGCCGCTGGATCGGCCTGACCTTCCTGATCTTCTACGTGCTCATGTTCGTCCTGCACGCCAAGGACTACTATCTCGCCGCCGTCTACCCGGTGCTCTTCGCCGCCGGAGCCATCGCCTGGGAGCGCCGTTTCGCTCGCGGCGCCTCATCGCAGCCAACCGCGTCTTTGCGTTTCCCATCCTCGAAGGCGCGCTCATCCTCACCGGCCTTCTCGTCCTTCCGATGTCCTCGCCCATACTCCGCCCCGCGGCCTGGGTCCGTTACACCACGGCGCTGCACATGAAGAGCGGCAAGACGGAAACCGCCTCTAGCGGTGAGCTGCCGCAGTTCTTCGCCGACCGCTTCGGCTGGCAGGAACAGGTGGCCATCGTCACTCGCACCTTCAACTCCCTTTCACCTGCAGACCAGCGTCGCGTCTGCATCTTCGGCGGCAACTACGGTGAGTCCGGCGCCATCGACTTCTTCAACCGCCGCGATCATCTTAACCTTCCGCCCGCTCTCAGCGGACACAACAACTATTGGCTCTGGGGCACGCACGGCTGCGATCCCAACGTCGTCATCGCCGTCATTGATGACTCTCCGGAGGATATTTCGAAGAAATACGAGTCCGTCACCATCGTCGGCGTGCGCGACACGCCTTATGCGATGCCCTTCGAGCACGGAAACATCTACCTGCTTCGTGGCCGCCGCCCCACGGCGCCCGTCAACTGGGCCGACGAGCGCCACTACTACTGAGCGATCTTTTGCTACTTGAGGCGGCGGATGCGGGCGAGGGACTTGAGGTATTCGGTGCGGGGTTCGGCGGGGGTTCCCGCGAAGATCTGGCCGGGGCCGGTGACTGTTTTGCCGGGGTAGACGCCGGATTGGCCGCCGAGGATGACGCCGGGGCCGATGTGGACGTGGTCACCGAGACCGACCTGGCCGGCGATGATGACGTTGTCGTCGATGGTGCAGGAGCCGGAGAGGCCGACCTGCGCGGCGATGATGACGTTTTTGCCGATGGTGCAGTTGTGGCCGATGTGGACGAGGTTGTCGATCTTTGTGCCTTTGCCGATCCGAGTCTCGCCTAAAGCCCCGCGGTCGATGGTGGTGTTGGCGCCGATCTCGACGTCGTCTTCGATGATGAGCGAGCCCTTCTGCGGAAAGAGCAGGTGTTCGCCGGTCTGCGGGTCGCGAGCGTAGCCAAAACCGAGGGAGCCGAGAACGGCGCCGGGCTGCACGACGACTCGATGGCCCAGATGCACGCCCTGGCAGATCGTGACGTTGGCTGCGATGGAGCAGTCTTCACCAACCACGGCGCCTGCTTCGATCACGGCTCCGGCACCGACGTGGGTGCGCTCGCCCACGCTGGCGGCGGGATGGATCATGGCGCGGGGATCGATCAGCGGCGCGTCGTTCCTGGCGGCGAAGGCTTTGCCGGTGAGTGCCATGGCGAAGCGGGGGTCGCGGACCCAGAGGACGCGAGGGTCGTCCGTTTGGAAGTCACCATGACGGGCGAGGATGGCGCCGGCCCGGGATTGAACGGCGCGCTCGAGCGCCAGATCGTCCTGTGCGAAGACGACGGAGTCGGGAGTTGCGTCGCCGAGGGCCGAGACGCGGTGCAACTCTGCGAGAGGCTGCTCGGTGGCGCCGACGAGTTCAGCAAGTTCGCGTCCGCTCAGAATTCTTGTGCTCATCAGTAGAGGCTCTCCTCGCCTTCGGGGCGGGTTTTCCAGCGGCGGTGGACCCAGAGCCACTGCTCGGGGTAACGCCGGATCCATGACTCGATGGTAGCGGTGAAGAGGGCGGTGTTGACGAGAGCGTCTGCCCCCGCGTCGCCGGTGCGGGGGAGGGCGAGCTCGGGGCCGAAGTGGAGGACGTAGCGGTTGCTCGCGGGGCTCCCAGAGCATGAAGCCGGGGAGGACGGCGGCCTTGGAGTGGGTCGCGATCCGTGCGAGGCCGGAGGCGGTGCAGGCGAGCGTGCCGAAGAAGGGGACGAAGACGCCCTGCGGCGGCGTCATGTTGGTGTCCATGAGGATGCCGACGGTGTCGCCGCGGTGCATGGCCTGCAGGAGGCCGCGGGCGAAGTCGTCTTTGTGGAGGACGCGGTTGCCGTGGAGGCAGCGGATGCCGTTCACGAAGGCGTCGACGAGCGGGTTGTCGAGGCGGCGGATGACCATGCTCATGGGGTAGCCCATGAGCGAGTGGTAGAAGCTCGACAATTCCCAGGCCCCGAGGTGGCCGGTGAGGACGAGGACGCCGTTGCCGCGGCTGCGGGCGGCGAGGTAGTGCTCGAGGCCTTCGTAGCGGAAGAACTGCTGGGCGTCGGCGCGGGTGGCGCGGGGCATGCGGCAGAACTCGGCCATCTGCCAGCCGAGATATCGGTAGAGGGTGCGGAGGATGCGCTCGCGCTCGGCGGGGGGCATGTCAGGGAAGGCGAGCGAGAGATTGCGGAGGCCGATGCGGCGGAGACGGCCGATGAGATGCCAGGCGAGGGCTCCGATGGCGGCGCCGGTGGCGCGAGAGACCGAGCGAGGGAGCCACTTGAGGACGGCAACGATGAGACGAAGGCCGAGGTATTCCATCCACTCGCGGAGGGAGGCGCGCCGAACGGGATGAGATTGGGATCTGAGCAGTCAACGTTCCCCAGTGTAGCCAAGAGCGACGGTGAACGGTTGCCGGGGGAGATTGGTATGTGCATACCGTCGTGTTGCAGTGCTTTATCACAATGTAGGAATGCAGGACTATTATCAACGTTGTTGAGGTGCGCGTGCGACCCTGTTCCAGCTGCGGACATCGTAAGTTCCGGCGTGTGAGACGCGAGGGACTGGTGGATAGCTTGATGGTCTTGCTCAGGCTGTATCCGTGGGAGTGCGAGAGCTGTCAGCACCGAACATACAGCCGCAGGCGCGACGCCCACCAGGTGAAGGGCCATAGCGTGGCCTGAGTCTCGTTGTCCTCATTTTGAAAGCTGAATGAAGAACAGGGACGGCTTATGCCGTCCCTGCCTAAATTGAAGCAACGCGTAGTGGGGGAGGAACTAGTGCGCCTGTCTCGAGGAGACAAAATAGCGGGCCACGGTGCTCACGAAACGGGTCGCGTTCGCTGGCACCGGAGTCGCGCCATGAAGGACTGTTTCGAAGGGAATCGGGCTGCCGTACTCGGCGGCCATGTCGTCCTTGTTCTGATCGAGGACGGTGCCGTCGAGGTCGAGACCGGCGAACAGACCCTTGGAGCGCGAGTAGGTGAGGAACTCGGCGTTCATGGCGATGTCCGTGCTGGCCTGCGCATTACGGCCGACCGGACCGGCTGAAGCCGAGGCATCACCGCCGAGCTTGACCTTACTCTTCAGCATGGACTGCAGGCCCTTCTGATTCATGGCTACGAGCACGAGGTCGGTGGACTGTCCGCCGATCTGCCAGCCGAAGCTGCCACCCTCGAGGCGGACGAAGACGGGAGCGCTCCAGCCGCGGGGAGTGCGGCAGGTGGCGACGCCCTGACCGTACTGTGCGCCAATGACAAAGGCGCCCTTCTTATAGGCGGGAACGACGACGACGCAGGAAGCGCCGGCGAGGATCGAGGCGGGGATGCCCCTGTCCGGGGAGGCCATAATCTCCTGAATGACATCAGCGGCGTTGTTGAGCCGGTCGTCCATCTTTGCCATATCCGCCGCGCGGGCCGGCAGCATGCCTGCCAGCATTGCAACTCCACACAACACACCCAGAACTTTCTTCATTGAACTTACCTTTCGGAAATCTTATCGTTGAGGCCGCTCTCGGCCGGAATCTTCGACCATTATCTCTTTGGTGAGATGGAGTGCTTGGACCCAGAGGTTGCAAAAAAAAATGGGTTGCAGGCTGACCGCGAACGGCTCACCTACAACCCTCTTCTCCCAGGTCTGTACTGATGTACAGAGTGAGACATGGTTCGCCAGAGAACAAGAGTACGGAGGGTTGTAGACCTTCGGGGAGTGCACTTTGAGGTTCGCGGCTAGTGAGCGGAGCGCTCTTCGATGGCACGAAGGGTAAGTTCGACCCGGTTGTGGGCCCCGGTCTTGCGGAGCATGCGGCCCAGGTGGGCCTTGACCGTAGCTTCATCGATGCCGAGGGCCTCCGCGATGGCGCGATTGGAGCGGCCGTCCATGAGGTGTTCGAGGACCTCGCGTTCGCGGGCAGTCATGCGCTTCACAATGCTGTCGCCGCCGGCGGCAGAGGATGAGGCCGAGGAACTGCCGCCTTCGAGGAGCTTGGCAAGCACCTTGCGGGGAGCCCAGACGGATCCGTCGAGGACGACCTCGAGGGCCATGCGGATCTCAGCCTCGCTGGCGGTTTCGGCGAGATAGCCCTTGGCGCCGGCCCCGATGACGGTCTCGATCAGCAGAGGGTCGAGGCCCTCGCCGACGACGACGATGCGGATCTGCGGATGCTCGCGGCGAAGACGAGTGATGAGCTCCTGGAGAGCGTCACCGCCACTGCGGGCTTCGAGCATGAGGACCGCGAGACCGGTGGCGGAACCGATCTGGTCGAGCTCAAGGGGAATGGCTTCCATGCCGGGCAGGTCGGAGAGAATCGCCTCCATGCCGACCAGGCGGAGCGGGTCGGAGGCAACCAGGCCGATTCTTGCCGGCGCTTCGGTGGTCATCGACTGTCTGGCCTCCTGGTGCGATCGCTTGCCGTGGCCTTAGAGCTTGGGAAGAACGATACCCTGCTGACGCTGGTACTTACCGTTGCGGTCACCATAGCTTACCTCGCAGACCTCGTCGCTCTGGAAGAAGAGTATCTGACAGAGCCCTTCGTTCGCATAGACACGCGCCGGAAGCGGCGTGGTGTTCGAGATCTCGAGTGTCACAAAACCTTCCCACTCCGGCTCAAAGGGCGTGACGTTGACGATGATGCCGCAGCGGGCGTAGGTGCTTTTTCCTACGCAGATGGTCAGCACGTCGCGCGGGATCCGGAAGTACTCGATCGAGCGGGCAAGCGCGAACGAGTTAGGAGGAATGATAACGCTGGGCGCCGTGACAGTCACGAAAGAGCGCTCGTCGAAGGCCTTGGGGTCGATGATGGCGCTGTTGACGTTGGTGAAGATCTTGAATTCGTCGGAGACGCGGAGATCATAACCGTAAGACGAGAGGCCGTACGAGATGACACCATCGCGTCACCTGCTTCTCGCTGAAAGGCTCAATCATGCGGTGTTCGAGCGCCTGCCGGCGAATCCACTTATCGCTCTTAATCGACATCTATTCCCCCAGACAGACGAGCGCAGTGGCGCGCGTGTGTCTCTTATTGAGAGTAACTGTATCGGGTTGCAATTCTCTGAGCCTATCTCAAACGGCTGTGTGTTCGTTTGACAAGTGAAAACAGCTTCCCTAGCATCGGGGGTAGCGGCCCGGTTTTTCAGTAGTTTGCGAAACGCCAGCCCGAGCGAAGACGGAAGGAAGGTGACCGCAGGTGATCAAGCAGGATCTAGTTCAGCGTATCGTCGAGCGCACCGGCTTGCCCCGTACCAAGGCGGAGGCTGCGGTGGACGCAATCTTCGAAGGCATGAAGAAGTCCCTGGGACGCTCGGACCGCATCGAGCTGAGAGGGTTTGGCGTCTTCACGGTGAAGCCCCGGAAGACCGGTGTGGGGAGAAATCCGCGCACAGGTGCCGAAGTCAGCATCTCCCCGGGAAGCGCGGTGCGCTTCAAGCCGGGGAAAGAGCTGCATTTGATCACCTAGTTCCTCGACCCATTGGGTGCTTCCTGTCGCATCGGCGGTGGCTTGCGCGATAACCGCGCCGCCTGGGTGCGGAATCCACAGAAATCGCACTTTCCCACATTTCTTAGCGACACACTAACAAACGTTCCACGCGGAACACTTCTGTTCCACGGGTTCGAGAGGGCGTTTGCCAGCTACATCAGGTGGAGTGCGTCGACATCGACGGTGACGTTGCGGCGGGGAATGCCGCTGGTCTCGATGAAGGCGAGCATGGAGCGCAGGATGGCGCCCAGGGCGTCGCGGCGCTCGGATTTCAACAACAGGTGATAGCGATAGACGCGCTTGATGCGCGGGAGTGGCGCCGGTGCGGGGCCGAGAACGCGCACGGTCTCCGGGCGATTGGCGGCGAGCCACTTGCCCAGTTGCGTGGAGATGGCGAGCACCTCTTCGAGCTGCTCGCTGTGAATGAGCACGTTGGCGAGCGCGGCGAAGGGCGGATAGCGCATGGCGCGGCGGAAGTACATCTCGCGCGCGGCGAAGCCGGTGTAGTCGTGCTGGCGGGCGAACTGGTTGACGTAGTGGTCGGGCTGGTAGGTCTGGACGAGGACGCGGCCGGGCTTGTCGCCGCGGCCGGCGCGGCCTGAGACCTGGGTGAGTAGCTGGAAGACGCGCTCGGCGGCGCGGAAGTCAGGGAGGCCGAGCGCGAAGTCCGCGCCGACGACGCCGACGAGCGTGACGCCGTGGATGTCGTGGCCTTTGGCAATCATCTGCGTGCCGACGAGGAGGTTGATCTCACCGGAGTGCAGGCGCTGGAGCAGGCGCTCCATGTCGCCGCGGGTGCGGACGGTGTCGCGGTCCATGCGGCCGATGCGCGCGTTGGGGAAGAGCTCCTGCAGGCGCTCCTCGCCCTGCTGCGAGCCGGCGCCGAGGAAGAAGAGATGCTCGCTGTTGCACTTGGGGCAGTGGCTGGGCACGCCGCGGCGGAAGCCGCAGTAGTGGCACTCGAGACGGGCGCCGACTCGCGCCGGGCCAGCGAGGTCTTGTTCGTCCGAGTGCTTGTGGTACGTAAGCGAAATTGCACAGTTTTCGCATTCGATTTTTTCACCGCAGGCCCGGCACATGACGACGAAGCTGTAGCCGCGGCGGTTGAGGAGAATGATGACTTGTTCGCCGCGGTCGAGCGTGGCTTGCGTTTCTTCGATGAGCTGGCGGGCGAAGATCTGTTCCTGCCCGGTCTCGCGGAACTCAGCGCGCATGTCGATCATCTCGACGACGGGGAGCGGGCGCGATTGCACGCGCTCGCAGCATTTCGATGCGGGCGTAGCGGCCGCGCTCGGCGTTGTTCCAGGATTCGAGCGAAGGCGTGGCGGAGCCGAGGACGATGGTGATGCCGCCCAGCTTGGCACGCATGACGGCGACGTCGCGGGCGTGGTAGCGCGGGGTCTCTTCCTGCTTGTAGCTGCCGTCGTGTTCTTCGTCGATGAGGATGAGGCCAAGGTCGGGCATGGGCGCGAAGACGGCAGAGCGCGTGCCGACGACGACGCGGGCTTCGCCGCGACGAATACGGTGCCACTGCTCGGCGCGCTCGTCGGGTGTGAGCTGCGAGTGGAGCAGCGCCACTTCGGAGCCGAAAGCGGCGACCATCTGCGCGGCGGTGGCGGGAGTGAGGCCGATCTCGGGGACGAGGAGCAGAGCGGATTTGTTATTGGCTAAAGCCCGCTGCATCGCGGCGACGTAGACGGCGGTTTTGCCGGAGCCGGTGATGCCGTAGAGCAGGTGCGGAGCGAAGGTGTTGCGTTGCATCGCGGCGACGATGGTGGCGAGGGCTTCGATCTGCGATTCGTTGAGGGTGTGCTCGTGCGCGAAGCGCTTGCCATGCGTGGCGAGCGAGGTGACGTGGAAGGCCTGCGCGGCCTCTTCGAGGCGGATGAGGCCGCGTTTGACGAGGGTGTTGACGGTTGAGTCGGGAACCCCGCGGCGTTGCAGGCGTGTGCGGAGTTCGCGGAGGAGTTCGCGGCCGCCGGCGCCGGCGAGCTCGGCCATGACGGCGAGTTGGTTGTCGTTGAGTTTGGGGAGACGCTTGGTTCCGGCTGGCGGTTGTGGTTGTTCGGGGGGAAATACAGGGGTCTCTCCACTACGCGCTCCGCGCCTCCGGTCGAGATGACAGAGCTTTGATTGGTGGCCGAGTTCGTCGACGAGGACGACGACGGTTTCGAGGCGGCGGGCGTCGCGCTGCTCGGTGAGGGGTTCGCGGAGGAGCCAGCGCTTTTTCACCATGGCGTCGAGCATGGCCTTGTTGGCGCCGGTGGCAGCTGCGGATGGCGGAGATCTTTGCGGACTCGCCGGGCTCGAGATAGTTGAGGACGGCGTATTCGCGGTTCTGGTCTTCGGGGCTGAGTTTGCTGAGCGGCGCGAGGAGCCGCGGTTGGCGCCATCGTAGAGGACGTTGCGGCCCTGCTCGGCGATGCGGTAGACCCAGTGGCGGCGGACCTCGGCGGTGAGGGGGAGCATGCCGCGGAGGACTTCGCCGAGCGGGGCGCAGTAGTATTGCGCGATCCAGCGGGCGAGGTCGAGGAGTTCGGGGGAGAGAAGCGCGGCGTCGTCGAGGAGGCGCTCGATTTTTTTTACTTCGACTGGTTTCGAATCAGCGGCGGGTGCGGGTGGGTTGTCGTGCAGGGCGACGACGACGCCGAGGAGCCGCTGGCCGGCGAAGGGGACGAGGACGCGTGCGCCGATTTCGGGAGCGAGGTCGCCGAGAGAGTAGGTGAAGGCGCGGTCGAGTGGGACCGGCAGCGCGACGTCGGCGAAGAGGGGCACGTTGTAAGGGTATCGTCTGCGGATTGTGCGGATCGTTTTGGTGAAGATCTATAGGTCGGGCCTTCAGCCCTCGAATGGTCTGCTTGCGTGGTGATCCTAGGGCTTCGCCCTAGGCTGATATAGAGCGCGCCTTTGGCGCTTTGCCGCAGAGCGTTGGTGATCAGATCTCACTTTTCAGGAAGGCGTGACCTTTGGTTGCGCTCTTGCGAGCTCTTGTGTGAGCTTCTTGATTTCTTTCGCTGATGCTTTGCGGTCTTCGAGGATTTTTTCGACGCGGGAGGGGACGTCGGCGCGGGAGATGGTGAGGGTGCGGGCGACGGTGTCGAGGAGCGTGTAGTCGTTGCGGGCGGAGCGGACGGCGCGGAGGCCGCAGACGAACTCGACGCGCCAGCCCTGGCGGACTTTTTCGATGCGGCGCAGAAGGATGGAGCCGATCACACCCGTGGTGGCGACGTGCGTGCCGCCGCAGGCGTTGAACTCGATGCCCTGCATCTGCACGATGCGGAAGGGGCCTTCGAGCGGAGGGAGTTTGCGGAGGTCGCCGCGGGCGAGCATCTGTTCGGCGAGCGGGCGCTCGACCCAGTGGGTGAGGAGCGGACGGTTCTCGTAGATGATGCGGTTGGTGGTCTCTTCGACGCGGCGGAGGTCTTCGTCGGAGAGGCGGTCCGTGCCTTCGGGGAGTGCGAGGTCGATGGTGGAGCTTTCGGCGCCGAGGTGGAAGCTGACGGTGCGCGCGTTGAGTTCGCGGAGGAAGACGGCGGAGAGCAGGTGCTGGCCGGAGTGCTGCTGCTCGTGATCGGTGCGGCGGTCTGGATCGACGGCACCGGTGATCTCGGTGCCTTCGACGAGGGGCTTGCGGACGGAGTGCCAGACCTCGCCGGACTTCGTCTTCGTGGACGCGCTCGACGGGGATCTCAAGACGTGTGCCGCTGGGTGCGGTGGCGATGAGCAGGCCGGTGTCCCAGGGCTGGCCGCCGCCTTCGGGGTAGAAGGCGGTGCGGTCGAGCGCGACCTGCCAGAGCTGCGCGCTGTCTGCGGGCGCGTTGGGGTCTTTCTCGACGAGGCGAATGTCCGTGATGTGCGCGGTGAACTCGAGTACGGGTGAGTCGTAGTAGAGGCGCTGGGCGATGGTGTGAGTGGCGGACATCAAATTTCAGCTTTCTTTCTTTTTATCTGCAGCTTCTTTTTGCACGAGAGACTGCAGGGCCTCAACCTCGACGCGGCTGCCGACGACGAAGGGTGTGCGCTGGTGGATGGACTCGGGTTGGAGGTCGAGGATGCGGCCGGTGCCGTTGATGGCAGCGCCGCCGGCCTGCTCGGCGATGAAGGCCAGCGGGTTCGCTTCGTAGAGGAGACGAAGCTTGCCTTTGGCGGCTTTCTCTGTAGGCGGGTACAGAAAGACTCCGCCCTTGAGGAGCGTGCGGTGGAAGTCTGCGACGAGGCTGCCGATGTAGCGCGAGCTGTAGGTCTGGCCGTTGAGCTGGCCCCGGCGGAGGCGATTGACGAACTGCTGATAGGGGAGCGGCCAGGAGACTTCGTTGGCTTCGTTGGTGGAGTAGTAGGGGCCCTGCTCGGGCATCTTCATCTGGTCGTTGGTGAGGACGAAGGCGCCGATGGCGGGGTCGAGCGTGAAGCCGTGGACGCCGTTGCCGGCGGTGTAAACGAGCATCGTTGACGGGCCGTAGACGACGTAGCCCGCCGCGACCTGCTTCGAGCCAGGCTGAAGGATGGCGGTCTCAAGCGGCTGGCCGGGGAGGCGTTTGTGGATCGAGAAGATGGTGCCGACGTTGACGTTGACGTCGATGTTGGAGGAGCCGTCGAGCGGGTCGAGGACGATGATGTATCTGCCGGACTCCGGGTCGGCATTGATGATGACGGGCTCCTCGTTCTCTTCACTGACGAGGGCGGCGACGCTGTCGCGGCCGCCGAGGATGTGGAGGAGCACCTCGTTCGCGTAGACGTCGAGCTTCTGCTGGACTTCGCCCTGCACGTTGATGGAGCCCTTGGCGCCGAGTGCGTCGCTGAGAGCGCCCTGGCGGATCTTGGCTTCGACCATTTTGGTGGCCAGCGTGAGGCCGCTGAGCAGCCAGCTGAAGGTGCCGCTGGCCTCGGCGAAGTTCTGCTGCTGGTGGCGGATGTGCTGTTGCACTGAGGTGATCATTGCGCTGTGGGCTCCTGAGGCTCCTGATATTAGGGTAATCGGCTATGCGCCTACAATGCAGAGATGCTTTCACGGCGGAAGTTTCTGGTTTCTACGGCTGTGGCTGCGCCAGCGTTGGCACTGGAGCCACAACGGAAGCGTGGGGAGGCAGCGCCTCCTCAGCCGTGTGTTGATGAGAGTTTGCCGGCTCCGATTGCGGCGCTGCCGGACCGGCGCAAGGAGATTGTGCCGATTACGGTGAGTGAGCGGAACTCGCGGCTGGACAGGGCGCGTGAGCTGATGACCGCGAATAAGCTCGACGCGATTGTGATGACGACCGGAGCGTCGCTGACGTATTACACCGGGGCGCACTGGGGGCAGTCTGAGCGGTTGTTTGCGTATGTGCTGCCGCGAGCCGCGGCACCGTTTTTGATCTGCCCGGCGTTCGAGCGCGACCGCGCGGCGGAGTTGTTGAATGACTTTCCGGAGCGGGAGTCGACGCTGTCGTTCTTCTGGCAGGAGAACCAGAGCCCGTTCGATCTGTTGCGCAATGGGTTGGCTGAGGCGGCGGTGAAGACTGGGAGCCTGGGGGTTGAGGAGCACACGCAGTTTGAGTTTTCGTATGCGATGGCGAAGGCATGTCCGGCGATGACGATTGCCTCCGCAACTTCGGTGACGGCTGGGTGCAGGATGATCAAGACCCCGGCGGAGTTGGCGCTGATGAAGCTGGCGAATGAGATTACGCTGAGCGTCTATCGCGCGGTATATCAGTCGTGCGCGCCGGGCGATACGAATCGGCGATTCACGGAGCTGGTGGACAAGGCGTATGCGCGATGCGGCGTGCGCGGCGAGGTGTCGCTGAATGTGGGGCAGTACTCGGCGGTGCCGCATGGGAGTGCGCAGACGCAGGTGATTCGTGAGGGCGACATTGTGATGGTCGACGACGGATGCACGTGCGATGGATATACGTCGGACATTACGCGGAGTTGGGTGTACGGCAAGGCGAGCGATGAGCAGAAGAAGGTCTTCGACATTGTGCACAGGGCGCAGAGCGCGGCGCTGGCTGCGGCGAAGCCGGGCGTGGAGGCTCAGTCAGTCGATGCGGCGGCGCGCAAGGTGGTCGTGGATGCAGGCTTTGGGCCGGGGTATGAGTACTTCGCGCATCGCGTGGGACACGGCATCGGGATGGATATGCACGAGTGGCCGTACCTGGTGCAGGGAAACACGCAGAAGCTCGAGAAGGGCATGGTGTTTTCGGATGAGCCGGGGATCTATCAGCGCGGGAAGTTTGGCGTGCGGCTGGAGGATGATATGCACATCACGGAGGAGGGCGCGGAGTTGTTCACGGTGCAGAGTGTGAGTTTGGAAGAGCCGTTCGGGGAGATGGGCTCGTCGCGCGCGTGAACATCGCAATGCGTGGTTTCTCCACTTTGTCTAAGTAATCCGAAACGCAGATTCCCTTCGGGAATGAAAAACAGAAAAGGCTAGTGAGGCATCACGAGCAGTTCGATTCCGCTCGGTGCATCGGCCTGGTGGAAGACTGTTTCGGTGGCGGTGTGAAAGTCTTCGGGCTTCGCTTTGTAGGTGTCGATGAAGGTTTGTGGGTTGCGATCGACGAGCGGGAACCATGAGCTCTGGATCTGCACCATGATGCGATGGCCCTTGCGGAAGGTGTGGTTGATGTCCTGCATCGTGAAGTCGATGTCGGTGACTTTGCCGGGAGTGAGAGGTTCGGGGTGTTCCCATGAGTTGCGGAGCTGGGAGTTGCGGAACTTGGCGCGGAAGGGCTCGCCGCGCACCATCATCTGGTAGCCCTCCATGAAGACAGGCGGAGCCGCGGTGACACGCTTGCCTTCCTTCTCCTCGTCGGGGCTCTTGTAGTCCTCGGGGTAGACGTCGATGAGCTTGACGATGAAATCGGAGTCCGTTCCCGTCGACGCGATCTTCAGGCGTGGCTTGATGGGGCCGGCGACGGTGACGTCTTCGGTGAGGGGCGCGGTCTGGTAGACGAGCACGTCGCCGCGATGTGTGGCGAACCGCTGATCCTCATCCATGTAGCGCTGTGGGATGTCAGGACCGGTGATGTAAGGAACGAACGGAACGGGGTGCGCAGGGTCGCTGATGTAGGAGTCTTTGCTGGAGGACGTGGTGGGCGCACTCCACGCGAGGCCGCCATCGGGCTGCAGGTAAAGCGTCTTCGTGACCGCCTGCTTTGGCGGCCACGCGTCGTATTTCTTCCAGACGTTGGAACCGGTTTCGAAGGTGTAGGCCTTGGGCAGCGCGGTCCACGGCTTGTTCTTCAGCCAGTGCGCGAAGAAGGGAGCTTCGATGTTGTCGCGGTAGAAGTTCGAAGGGCTGTCGCCGAAGTGGATGTCGCCGAGCGACGTGCCGGGGCCGCGTGTCCAGCCACCGTGCACCCACGGGCCTTCGACGAGCGTGTTCTCCGGCGCGTCCGGGCTGAGCTTGTCGATGGAGTGGAAGAGCTGGACCGGGCCGGCAAGGTCTTCCGCATCGAACCAGCCGCCGACCTCAAGTACCGCAGCCTTCACGCCGTGCATGTGCGGTGTGAGATTGCGGGCCTGCCAGTAGCCGTCGTAGGTCGTGTGTGTGACCTGGTCGTGAAAGTAGGGGTTCGTTCCGCCTGCGGGTGAGTCGAGATGCGCGAGCGTGCCCATGCGCAGGTAGTAGTTGTACATGTCCTGCGTGGGGAAATCGAAGTTGCTCTTCGGATCCTTGGTAAGCGGGTTCTTCTGCGGCGCGAAGAAGGGCGCATAGAACGAATGGTTGGCGGCGAGCATGAAGGCGGCGCCATGGTAGGAGTCGTCGCCCATCCAGAGGTCCATGATGGGCGCCTGCGGGCTGGCGGCCTTGATGGCGGGGTTGCTGTCGACGATGCTGGCCGCTGCATAGAAGCCGGGATAGCTGATGCCGAGGATGCCGACCTTCGCGTTGTTGTTGGCGATGTTCTTGAGCAACCAGTCGACGGTGTCGGACATGTCGGTGGACTCGTCGATGCCCTTGCCGTCTTTGGATGGCGTCATCTCTACCCAGTGGCCTTCGCTGTTCCAACGGCCGCGGACGTCCTGGCAGACGAGGATGTAGCCGTCATGAATGAGGTTGGGATTGCTGGTGACGTGCGGCTGGATAACTGCGTTGCCGTAGTTGCCGCAGCTGTAAGGAGTGCGTGACATGAGAAACGGATAGGGGCCGCGGTCGGTGAACTGCTCGGCGATGGGCGTGTAGACGACGGTGTAGAGCTTGACGCCGTCACGCATGGGCACGTGGTACTCGTGCTTGGTGTAGTGCGAGCGGTAGAACTCTTCAAGCTGGTGCCGCTGGTCTTGCTGGGAGGGAGCGGGCGGAGGTGTTGAGGTCTGTGCGAAGCCGACTCCGAGTGAGCTGATGAACAACACCAGTGCTGCTGCGTGGCTCCTGTGAGCTACCGCCATTCCCTATCCTCCATGGATTGTCTATCTTGCCGATTGTAGTCGTTCGCCGGGGAAAGGCTTCTGCGATAATGCCCTCGATGGTGCGGCCCTTGTCCATTGCGAAGGCTGTGTTGAACGCCTGCGCATGGTCGAGTGTGCTGCTGGCGAGCCTGTGCTGTGGGGCGCAGCAGGACCAGACTCCTGTTTTCACGCTCAAGGTTTATGCGAACCTCGTGCAGGTTCCAACCCTGGTGCTGGACCACGATCGACAACCTATGCCGCGGATCAACTTCCAGCGCTTCCAGGTGAGCCTGGATAGCGGCAGGCAATTTGCGCCCACACATGTGCGGATGGAGGGCGAAGATCCACTCAGCCTAGCGATTCTGCTTGACGTCGGCGGGAAGGAGCGTAATGGGCTGGTGGCTGGTCTCGCCGACGCGACGGCCGAGATGGCGAAGAAAGAGTTACATCCGCAGGACCGCGTCTCGATCTACTTTTTGAGCTGCAATCTGCTTCGAACCGTGCACGAGGTTCAGCCCCTTCCCGGATTGTTGAGCGGCTCGATTGAAGGGGGTTTGCAGTCGCCCAAGCTTGGGAAGAGCAGCGCGGGCGAACCCTGCGGAACGAAGGTTTACCTGTGGGCAGCAATGACGTCAGTCATCAAGGATATGAGCGCCGCTTCGGGCCGTCGCGCGATGCTTGTGATCAGCAATGGGCGTGATGACGGAAGCGTGGTCTCGTGGCCCAAACTTCACGAGTATGCCGGCTACGAGGGCGTTGCACTCTTCGGCCTGAGCGAGACGGCGGCTGCGTCGTATGCGTGGCAGAGTGATCACACCGACGCATTCCGCAGTCTGTGCGAATCCACCGGCGGCATCGTGATGCAGGTAGACAAGCGGGACGTGCAAAAGCGACTGCAGCAGTGGATTCAGTTGCTTCGCGGACGATACGTGGTGGAGTTTCCGCGGCCGCAGGCGATCAGTACCGGTCAACACGATATTGTTGTTTCGATTAAGAAAGACGGGTATGCGTTTACAAGCATCGCTGGTGTGTCTGTGTCACTGCCCGACCCGAAGATCACCGAAGACCCGAACTACGTTCCATCTGATGAGGGGTCGGATATTCCGGTAGGGAAGAGGCGGCCGCTGCCGCACTGAGTCGTTAGTTGATCACAGCGACCTCGTGCGGCGCTGCGGCCTGGCGGCTGGCGAGGCGAAGAACGAGACGCTCAAGGACGAGACGCTTGTCGGCGGGCGAGGAGCGGAGCTCGACATCGGCGCGGGCGATGAGTTCGAGGCCGCGGGTGAGGTCGCTGCGGTCGCGGTAGCGTCGGGCTTGCGCGATGAGTGCATCGGCGGCAAAGGGAGCGACGCGGAAGCCGGGCCAGAGAACCTGCCACATTGCGCGTTGATCGCGAACTTGCTTCTCGTTGAGCACGAGCATCTGGCGGAAGGTTTTCGCGAGGGTGAAGATGTGGCCGATGGCGGCGTCTTCTCCGCTTTCGCTGGAGTTCAGCAGGCCGTGCAGGAGGGCAACGGCGCGCGGTGCGTCCTTGAGGCTGATGGCGTCGGTGAGCTCATAGAGGCTGCGCTGCTTGGCGGCCGAAACCATCGTTTCAACGTCGGCGAGCTCGATGGTGGAGGAGCCCTGTGATTGCGCGTAGAGCACAAGCTTCGAGAGCTCGCTGGAGAGTGTGAGCATCTCGGCGCCGAGAGCATCGACAAGCTCGCGCGCTGCGTCTTCGGTGAGGCGGATCTTCTGCGACTCGGCCTCGCGAATTGCCCATTGGATGGCGTCGTCTTCGCTGACACGCTGAAGCTCGATGATGCCGCACGCGTCGCCGAGGGTCTCGCGAATCTTCTCCGCGCGCTCCTTGTCCTGCATGTCCATGGTGCGGAGGTCCTGCGGGAGGCGGATGTGGTCCGCGACGAAGATGATGAGCGCCTGTGGGTTGGGGCGGCGGAAGTAGTCGTCGATAGCGGCGAACTCATCCTTCTTCTGGCCGCGGCCGTAGAGCGTCTTGAGGTTGCGGATGAAGAGGACCTGGAAGGGCGCCATCAGCGACGGCGTCTGCGCGAGGTCGAGCGCTTCGAAGATCGATGTGTCGGCGAGGTCGAGATCGTGCAGGCAGAAGTCGCGAAGGTCTGGTGGGACGAGCGCGTCGAGGATGCCATGGCGCGCGCGCTGCAGCAGGAAGGCGTCGTCACCGAGCAGCACGTAGCCGGCGCGGGGCGTCTTGCCGGCGGCTTCGGCGATGAACCGATCAACGGTCGCGAAGCTCCGCAGGCCGGTGGTCGAATTGGAGGGCGCGCTCATCGGAACGACTCCATCATGTCACTGACGAGCGCCTGCGCAAAGTCGCGCGCCATGCGGCGCACGGCGGCCGAGTCCTCCTGCACGAAGCCGGTGAGATCCTGCGTGGACTGATATTGCTCGCGCCAGGCGAAGGCGCTGTTGCGATAGAGCACATTGCCGTCGTGGCCGATGAGCGCGACGTCGGCGGTGATGGTGACGAGATAGCTGGAGGTCTGGCCGCTGGAGGCATCGTAGGTGAGCGGAGTAACGGCCTGCGTGAGAATAGTGCCTCGCAGCGTGGCATCGGCGGCCTGCTCGGTTGCACTCACTGCGGGGCTCACGTTCGTGAGCACGCGGTAGCGGGTGCGCGTGTTCATCTCGCGCACGACAGCTTCGGTAAACACAGTTTCCGTGTTGTAGGCCAGGACCCTCGAACGGAAGATGGGCACAGACACTGTGCGAACGTTCGCGGGAATGTGTGTTGCAGCGCCAATCTGGTGGTATCCGCAGCCTGCGAGCGGCAGAAGCAATACGAGGGTGAAGAGGACCTTCATCGAGAGAGTCCGGTCGATGCGCTGGCCGAGAGCACAACGTCGGTGTGGCTGACGTCCACGTAGAAGTGGTCGGTGTCGACGTGGAATTCGTCGGCAGTTCCATTCCACGGCATCGTCTGCCAGTCGGTGGTGTTGGGAGTGATCTTCGACCAATGCGCCGAATCGCCGACGTTGATCGGCATCGCAAAGGCGGCTTCGTCGGCCTTCCAGCGATAGCTCATCGTGTGCTTGGAAGGATCGAAACGCAGTTCGAGCACGGGGAGGGCCGCGTGACGAAGATACTCGTCGAAGAACGGCGTGAGGTTCATGCCAGTGCGTTCGTTCCACCAGGCGACGACGTCCTCGGTCATGATGTTCTGATACTTGAAGTGCTGGTAGAAGTCGTGAACGTCGGCCCACCACCTGGTGTCGTCGTTGACGAGGGTGCGTAATGTGTTCAGCATCAGCGCGCCCTTGAAGTACTGGTCCTGCGGCGGCTCGGCGTTGGTGCCGTGCGGCGGGATGATGGGGCGCTCGTTGTGGACCTTGGGCTTGAGGCCGTTGATGTACTTGATGGCATCATCCTTGCCCCAGCGGTATTCGACGTAGATGCCCTCGAGGTATGTGGTCCAGCCTTCGTGGATCCACATGTCGGAGCTGTCCTGCGCGGTGATGGCGTTGCCGAACCACTCGTGGCCGCTCTCGTGGATGATGATGAAGTCGAACTTCAGGCTGATGCCAACGCCGGTCCAGTCGCGGCCGTAGTAGCCGTTCGTGAAGTGGTTGCCGTAGGCAACGGCAGACTGATGCTCCATGCCGGCGTAGGGCACCTCGATGAGCTTGTAGCCGTCTTTGTCGAAGGGGTATTCGCCGAGGTATTTCTCATAGGCGTCGAGCATCGTCGGCACCTGCGCGAATTGTTCCTTCGCTTTGTCGAGGTCTTCGGGCAGCGCGTAGAAGTCGAGTGTGGTCTTGCCGTGCTGCGGCAGAGTGAAGTGCTGATACTCGCCGATGTTGAGCGCGACGTCGTAGTTGTTGATGGGATAGTGAACGTGCCAGCGCCACTCGGTGTAGCCGTCGCCTAGATCTTTGCTGCCTTCGAACCGGCCGTTGGAGACGTCCATCAGGCCGTTGGGGACGGCGATGTCGAGCTCCATGCCGTCCTGCGGCTCGTCCTTCCACTGATCCTTATTGGGCCACCAGACGCTCGGGCCCTCGCCTTCACAGGCGGTCGTGATCCAGGGCTTGCCTTCCTTGTCTTTGTCGAAGGAGAAGCAGCCGAAGCGGCCCTGCGTGACGGGATGACCGGAGTAGGAGAAGACGACCTCGTAGGTTTTGCCCTTGCGGAGCGTCTCGGGGAAGTCGAGATAGAGCGTGCGTGTTTCCGGGACGCGCTCGTAGTGGACCGGCTTGTCCTTGAAAGTGATGCCATCGATGTCGAGTGCAGGCGCGAGCTCGATCTGGATGCGTGTGCCATCGGCGAGCATGCGGAAGCGAATAGTGTTCGAACCCTTGATGGTCTTCGCGTCGGGGTCGACGCGGAGCTTCAGCGCGTAGAAGAGCAGATCATTGTTGGCGCGGTAGGGACCGTAGGCGCCGCGGAGCAGGTCATCCTTGGTCGGCGTCTTGAGGACGTCGAGCTGGCGGGCGCGCTGCGCCGCAGTGGTCGAGCCGGGGGTTGTCGTCGTGCTCTGGGCGGAAGACTGCGGGTGCGCCGCTCCCGCGAGAATCAAGATTAACGGCGCAAGCGCCCACCGGCAGTTTTTCTTCATGACTCCCAGAGTATCGCGGCCGGCGGATCACAGCTTCCGAGCGGCTAAATGCTTTGGACGGGGAGCATCATCAGGTCGCTGGCGAGAGAGACCTCGCGCTGGACGAAGGGCTCCGCGTAGCGGACGCCGGCGAGCAGACCATAGTGGCGAGCGGTGGCGAAGGTGCGCTCGCGGATGTCGTCTTCGGGAACGAAGAGGCCGCTGCCGGTGGATTGTTCGCCGTACTGGGATCGATAGGCGAGCAGGGAAGCGAGGCGCGTCTCGATATGCGGCGTGATGTCGACCACGAAGGTAGGACGGACGTCGGCGTAGAGCGAGGCGTAGATGATTTTGTAGGGGCGGTGCGGAGCGCCGTGCTCGGGTGGGAGATCGAGCTTCGAGAGGCCGGCAGCGAAGCAGGCCTCATAGCCGAGCGTTCCGGTGGTGTAGTGGTCCGGGTGGCGGCCCTGCCAGTAGGGAAGGATGACGACGCGCGGACGCAGGCGGCGAAGCACGGCGGCGATCTTCAGGCGGTTCTCACGCGTGTTCTCGACGTTGCCGTCGGGGAGATCGAGTGCCTCGCGATGGGTGACGCGCAGGATGCGCGCGGCCTCGGCGGCCTCGCGGGCGCGATCTTCCGCGGTGCCACGCGTACCGGACTCGCCTTGCGTGAGGTCAAGGATGCCGGTGCGCCACCCGAGCGACTGCTGCACGAGCAGCGTACCGCCGCAGGTCTGCTCGACGTCGTCGCGGTGTGCGGCGATGGCGAGAATGTCCACCGTCGTCTGCGAGAGATCTCCAGTGGCCATGGCGTGGTGTCAGTTGGTGCTGTTGGTCGACGCGTCCATATAGGCCACGTCAAGGACAGTGCCCTGGATGGTGAGGTTGGTGTTGTTGAGTTCAGAACCGGCGGGTGGCGTTGTGCCAACGGCAGGGTCGGTCACGTCGGTGATCGTGCCGCCGGTGTAGAAGACGTGAATCTGTCCACCGTACGCGGTAAAGACCTTGTGATAGCTCTCGACCCAGCAGAGGCCCGTCAGATCCCCGTAGTAGTACTGGTTCTGGTTGGTGTTGGGGTAGGGCACAGTCGTGGAGCCGCCGGGTGTGACGTTGGGGATGATCTGCGCGGTGCCCACCGGGCCGCCCTTGCCCAAGGTCACCATGGTGAGGCAGTTGTAGTTCTGCCCTGTGGCCGCGCGTTCTCCGCTGGCGCACTGCTGCGAGCCGACCCAGATTGTATTGTCGTCGGCGAAGAGCAGCTTGGTGTGCGTGCCGTCCGAGATTGAGATCGGCGCGGTGACGGAGTAGTTGCTCAGGTTGACTGCGGTGAGATAGCCGGTAAACAGGCCATCGGCGCGCGGAGTCGAGCCGAGTGCGCCGCCTGCGCCGAGGCTGTACAGCGCCTGGCCCGCGACGTAGAGCGTTGTCCCGTTGGAAAGTGCGGTGGTCGCCCCTCCCGGAATCGGAACGGGGTTGGGTACGCCGATGCTGGCGAGCGGCGAGGGAGCGGAGGGCGAGAGCGGGTCCTTGGTTGGGATGTTGTCGATCACCAACGCGCCCGTCTGCAGCACCGTCATGCCTGCCGTCGTGCCGCCGCACTCGGGACCGCAGTTCAGAACGTAGACCGAGCTGCCGTCCAGCGAGAAGCTTGCATTGATTGGGCGGTCATAGGTGCCGGCTACCGGCACGACGCAGACGACAGGCAGCAGTTGCGGCTGGCAGTCGACCGCACCGGGAGGCACGACCGGGTTGTTGCTCGCGGGCAACTTGATCACGCGGTAGAGTGCGTTGGAGTTCCGCACCATGGCGAGGATGACCGTCACGCCCTGGTTGACGGCGACTCGATAGACGTTCGGCAGGTTCAAAGCGTAGGTGACGCCGCCGGACGAGACATAAAGCTGGTTGTTGAGCGACGAAGCCGCCGCAAAGATCGAACCATCATATGCAGCGCCGACGGCGGCCGGATTTGGCGTGAAAGCGGCTGCCGTGCCGGAGCCGGCTTCGGTGCTGTAGTTGATTCCGATGAGGGTTCCGGCCGTTTCAGACAGCACGTATCCGTGGGTCTGCTCCGGGAAGTTCAGAATGGTCGTCGGCTCCGGTGCAGAGAAGCCTGAGACCGGGAAGCTCAGCTTCGTGTTCTGGACGTTGCCGCGAAGATCGCGAAGGCCATCGAGTATCTGCGCTCCGCCACTGGTGCCGCCGTTGGTGAAGGTGGCGAGGACGCGCTGAAGCATCTGGCTGGGAGGGATGGGCCGGCCTGCAAAGTTAAACTCTGGAACCTTATAGAGGACCTTGCACGCAGTCAGGGTCAGCGTTAGGGCGGTCAGAAAGATGCCCGCAACAAGCTGGGCTGCGATCCTGCGATTCTTCAACTGGACGACTCCGGGAGACACTGCGGCAGCTATTTTTGGAGGGCACACAATGCGCCGCCGGACGCCGCCTGCGTCAGCCCAAAGTATAACAAAGCAACCTGCCTGAGCCGGGCCATCCGGCGAGAGGCCGCCGGGATGTTTTCACGGTTGGCGCGGTATACGATGAGAGAACGATCCTATGACAATCATGACCCCAGCTTTGGAGAAGCTTTTTACCGGCAAGCCGGTGCTCTGCGATGGCGCCATGGGCACCATGTTGTACAGCTGCGGTGTGTTCATCAACCGCTGTTATGACGAGTTGAACGTCACGCAGCCGGATATGGTCCGCTCGGTGCACGAGCAGTATCTTCTGGCCGGCGCGGAGGTGATTGAAACCAACACCTTTGGCGCTAACTCCTTTCGGCTGGAACACTTCGGACTGCGAGACAGGGTTCGCGACTTCAATCTGGCCGGCGCGTCCCTGGCGCGGCAGTGCGTGACCGCGATCCACGAAAAGCAGGCGACCGACGCCTATGTCGCAGGCGCTGTAGGTTCGCTGGGCGTCAGGCTGGAACCCTTCGGAACGCTCAGTCCGGCCGCAGCCCGAGCCGCTTTCGCCGAACAGATTGCAGCGTTGGCCGAGGGCGGAGTCGATCTGCTGGTCCTGGAGACCATGATGTCGCTGGACGAGGCGGAGCAGGCGATAGCCGCGGCGCGTGAGGCTGCGCCCAACCTGCCCGTGATTGCGCTGATGACGATGGACGAGGAGGCGAACTGCCTGGATGGGAGCACGCCCGAGCAGGCCGCCCACCGGCTGACTGAGGCGGGGGCGGATGCGATCGGCTGCAACTGCAGCGTCGGCCCGGCGACGGTGCTGACGGCGATCGAGCGCATGCGTTCGGAGACGAAGCTGCCGCTGGTTGCCATGCCCAATGCAGGCATGCCGCGAAATGTTGAAGGGCGCAATATCTATCTCACCTCGCCTGACTATCTGGCCCGGTTTGCGCGCAAGGCGATTAGCGCCGGCGCGAGTTGGGTTGGAGGCTGCTGCGGAACGACTCCCGCGCATATTCGCGCCATGCGCTCGGAGATTCGGGCCATGCTGGCGCAGGATCAGGGTGTTGTTTCGGTGAGCACCGGGGTGCATGAGTTGCCGGCCGAGCCCGAGGTTAAACCGAAGCCGCTGGCGGAGCGCTCGGAGATCGGCCGCCGCATCGCGGAGGGCGAGTTTGTCCATCTCGTAGAGATTGTGCCGCCCAAGGGATTCGACTGCTCCAAGGAGCTTGCGGGCGCGGCGCTGCTGGCCTCGCGCGGCGTGCACGCGATCAATGTGCCGGACTCGCCGCGGGCGAGCGCACGCATGAGTGCCCAGAGCCTCTGCCTGCAGATTCAGCAGAAGGTCGGCATCGAGACGGTGCTGCACTACACCTGTCGCGATCGCAACATTCTGAGCATTCAAAGCGACCTGCTGGGCGCGGCATCGATCGGGATCAAGAACATCCTCTGCCTGACCGGCGATCCGCCGAAGATAGGGAACTACCCGGATGCGACGGCGGTCTTCGACGTGGATGCGATTGGCCTCGTGCGCATTGTGCGCGGGCTGAATCATGGCCTTGATATCGGGAAGAACTCCATCGGGGGCTCGGCTGGATTCACGATGTCGGTGGCGGCCAATCCCGGCGTGCCGGACATTGATTACGAAGTGCGGCGATTTGCAGCGAAGGTAGAAGCGGGCGCGGAGTTCTGTATCACCCAGCCGGTTTTTGATCAGCGGCTGCTCGAGCAGTTCCTTCGCCGCATCGAGGGCTTCCGGATTCCGGTCATCGCGGGCATATGGCCGCTGACGAGCCTCCGCAACGCAGAGTTCATGAAGAATGATCTTCGTGTCTCGATGCCGGACTCCATCCTTACGCGGATGGCCGAGGCCCCGGACAAGAAGACGGCGCTAGCTATCGGGCTCGCGATTGCGCAGGAGATGCTCGCCGAAGTGCGCGACGAGGTGCAGGGAGTGCAGGTGAGCGCACCCTTCGGCAACTTCAACGCGGCCGCTGAGGTTCTGGGTCTGCGGGATGAGGCAACGGTCAATGCCTAACTTTCCCACCCCAGCCAGCAAGCTAGCCGGGGACCCCGGCAGCTTTGAGGAGCAGCTCGCGGAGCTTGAGAAGATCGTCGAACAGCTCGAACATGGTGATCTGGCGCTCGAGCAGAGCGTGACTCTGTTCGAGCGCGGCGTGCACCTCTCCAACGCGTGCAAGGCTCAGCTTTCAAGCGCGGAGAGCCGCATTCAGGTGCTGCTCGACCCCGAACACAAGGGGCCGGTTCGCGTGGAAGAACTCGCGCTCGCGGTGGACGAGAACGAGGATGACTCCGACGAGTCGGAAGAGATCGAAGAGGAAGAGTAGCCGTTAGCGGTCGCGGCTTGTGACGAAGCCGGGAACCCAGAGCAGAGCGCGCTTGTACTCGCTCTCGGGCAGCTCCGCAATGGACTGGCGCGCGGCCTCAGCGTAGGCGCAGGCGGTGTCCATGGCATAGGCCAGTGACTCGTGGCGGTGCAGGATTTCAAGAATCTGCGCGTGCGTTACGGTCGCGAAGCGGCGTTCTGCGAGAACTGTGCGGATGGCCTCGCGGTCGGCCCCGGTGCCGCGCTCTAGTGCATGGATGACCGCAAGCGTCGCCTTGCCCTCGCGCAGGTCCGAAGCCGCGGGCTTGCCGAGGCGGTCTTCATCCGCGGTGAGATCCAGAACATCATCGACAATCTGAAATGCCAGGCCGAGGTTGCGCCCGTATTCACCCAACGCCTCCTCAAAGGACGGCTCGTTGGGGCTTGCGTCCGCCTCAGTCAGCACGGCACCCAGCTGCATCGACACCTTGAAGAGGCAAGCCGTCTTGCGGTAGATGAGATCGAAGTACTCTTCCTCGTTGATGAGGTGGCCGAGCTTCTCCATCTGCAGCAATTCGCCCTCGACCATCTGCTGCGTGAGCGAGATGAGCAGGTCGAGAATCCGGAAGTTGCGCTCGGCCAGCGCCGTCTGGAAGGACTGCATGTAGAGCCAGTCGCCCGCGAGAACACACTTCGCGTTGCCCCAGGTGGTGTTCGACGAGGGACGGCCACGGCGCGTGTGGGCCTCGTCGATGATGTCGTCATGCACCAGCGTGGCGGTGTGCAGCATCTCCACGACCGCGCCCATGCGAATGCGCGAGTCGCTCTCGCAGCCGACAGCCTTGGCGGCGAGCAGCAACATCATCGGGCGAATACGCTTGCCGCCGCCGGCGATGAGATAGGTGGCGATGTCCGTGACAACGCTTACGGGAGAGTCGGACTGGCGCGCAAACTCGCGCTCGACCGCAGCGAGATCGTCGCGCAACAGGTCAAAGACCTCGGTTGCCGTCGCAATGGAGATCGGACTCACTGTCTCTTCAGAGTAGCAGGTGAGGCCGCGGGTGGTATCGTGGCCCGCACTAATCTTTTGCGCGATAACGCGAGATCAGCTGGAGCGGAAGTTCGTGAACTGAAGATCGACGCCCATGTCCTTGCCGCGGAGCAGCGCCATGATCTCCTGAAGCGTGTCGCGGTCCTTCGAGCTCACGCGCACGGTGTCGCCCTGGATGCTGGCCTGCGCCTTCTTCTTCGTGTCCTTGATGGCTGCGACGATCTTCTTCGCGACCTCAGAGGCGATGCCCTGCTTGAGCTTGATCTTCTGGCGCACGGTTGAGCCGGAGGCGGCTTCAACCTTCTCGTACTCGAGGTTCTTGAGCGGAACGCCCCGCTTGACCAGCTTCTGCTGGAGGATATCGATGACCGCCTTCAGGGTGTACTCGTCCTGGCTCGCGAGCTGAACCACGTCGTTGCCCTCGAGCGCGATCGATGACTTGGAGTTTTTCAGGTCGAACCGCGCGTGGACCTCTTTGCTCGCCTGGTCGATGGCGTTCTTGACTTCCTGGATGTCTACTTTGCTGACGACGTCGAAGCTCTGATCGGCTGCCATGGTTCTGCCCTCAATGAAAATCTATCTGTTCCGCGAACGGTAGTATCACACCGCGCGGGCGGAAGGGAAAAGCTGGAAGAAGTTTTGGGTCGTTTGCGCGGCCAACTGTGCGGCCGGAACGCCACGAAGCTCGGCGAGAAACTCGCCGGTGAGCGCGGTGTTCGCAGGCTCGTTGCGCTGGCCACGAAGGGTGCCGGGCGCGAGAAAGGGCGCGTCCGTCTCGACGAGGATGCGATCGGAGGGCGCGTCGCGAGCGACCTCCTGGATGGTCGTCGACTTCGGATAGGTGACGTTCCCGGCGAAAGACAGATAGAAGCCCGCGGCGAGAGACCGTTCGGCCTGCTGCTGGTCGCCGGAGAAACAGTGCATGATGCCGGGGAGGCCCGTCGGCGTCCAGTGCTCGGCGATGAGTGCGAGGATGTCCTCCCAGGCGTCTGCCGGCCCAAACTTTGCCTTGGCAGCGGGGATGGCGAGCTCGGACGTGCGGCAGTGGATCGTGATGGGCTTTTGCGCGGCAGCGGCAATCTTCATCTGCGCGATGAAGGCGGCCTGCTGGATGGGAATCCCGGGATTTTCGAGATGGTAGTAGTCGAGACCGATCTCGCCCACGGCGAGGCAGCGGGGATCCGCTGCGAGTTCGGCGAGCCTGGCCAGCGCCTCAGGAGTGGCGCGGTGCGCCTCCTGCGGATGAATGCCCGCAGTGGCGAAGATCTGCGGATAGGCGTGCGCCAACTCGAGCGCCCGGTGCATCTCGTCCGGTCCTTCGCCGATGCCGATCGCAAGCAGCGTGTTGACCTGCGCAGCGCGCGCGTTCGCGAGAACCTGCGGAAGGTCGTCGTAACTATCCAAATGACAGTGTGAATCCACCCACATCGTCTTCATAGGATGCGGCATTCGTTCGTTCGCATCAACTTTCGCGCGATTTGACGGCGAGTAAGGCGGACAGCGTACGATTTCGTCGAGCGCTATGGATCAATCTAACCCCGAACCAATCGACCTCAGCCGATCGCACGTCTTTCGCCTCGCGGACCTGCCGGTCCATAAGAATCCGAACGGCAGCGAGAGCTGGAATGTGATGCACGGCCGGCTTCCCACAGGCGAACAGGTCGCACTGCACGTGTCGATGCAGCCGGCAGGCACGGTGCCGAATCCGGCGCACCGCATTGAGCACAGCGAGATCATCTGCCTGCGCGAGGGCGCGCTCGAGTATCAGCATGATGGCGTGACGGAGCGGGCGTCGGCGGGCGATGTGCTCTTTGTCTCGAAGGGTACGATGCACGGCGTTCGCAATGTGGGTGATGGGCCGGCGGCGTACCTTGTGTTCGCCATTGGCGGCGATGTAAATCAGTAACGAAGAAAAAGGAGAACGACGGATGGCAGCAATGAATCGCAGGGACCTTTGCCTGAGCGCGGGAGCATTTGCCGCTCTGGGTTTGCTCGCGGATGCGCAGACAGCGAGCGCGCCGGCGGACACGATCGACATGACGAAGTCGCGTGTCTTCCGCTTCGATCAGATGACGGTGCAGAAGCACGACAACGGCGGCTGGGGGCGGCCCGTCATGCACGGCACTCTGCCTACCGGCGAGTTCGTCGAGGTGCATGAGACGATGCTGCCGCCCGGCCAGATGCCGCACCCGCCGCACAAGCACCGCAACACGGAGTACGTGCTGATGCGTGAGGGCAACGTGGAGTACTGGGGCGAGGACGGCAAGCACGAGCCGATGGGTCCCGGGGACATCGCTTACAGCGCGTCGAACCAGATGCACGGCATGAAGAATACCGGCAGCGCGAACGCGTCGTACTTCATCGTCTCGATCAGCCGCGGACAGATGTAGCGGCTACTTGAGGCGTGAGCCGAGCGCGATCTCCTCGTCGAAGGTGGCGAGCACGGGCTTGCTGCCTTCGGTCTCGGAAGCGGCGAGCAACATGCCGTGGGACTCAAGGCCGCGCATCTTGCGGGGCGCGAGATTGGTGATGACGACGATGCGGCGGCCGATGAGTTCCTCGGGCGTGTACCACAGGGCGATGCCGGAGAGAATCTGGCGCTTCTCGTAACCGAGGTCGACCTCGAGGCGGAGCAGCTTGTCGGCCTTGGGGATGCGCTCGGCGACGAGGATCTTCGCGACGCGGAGCTCGACCCTGGCGAAGTCGTCGATGCCAATGTGGTTGGGGCGCTCCGTCTCCTCGGTGGGCGGCACCAGCGCGGGCGCTCCGCCGGGCGGGTTGGGTACGAGCGGCGGTTGCGCTTGCTGTTCAGCAGCGGGCTGCGAGCCTTGAGCTGCGAGTGCGTTCTTCTCTTCGATTTCGGACATGATGTCTGCCAGTTCCTTCGGTGCGCGGGGGAAGATCGGGGCGAGAGGGCCGAGTTTGGTGCCGGTCTGTGGCCGCCCCATTCGAGGTTGGCTCCAGTTGCCGTTCTTTGCGGGAGTTCCAATGTCGCCGAGACGATTCTTTGACTTGAAAAGGGAAGCACCGGGAGACATCACAGTGATGAAGCGACAGCAAGATGCGGATTGCTTCAGCGCAGCTATAAAGGACATCTCGTAGTCTGGCTCCTTTTATCCGGATCGTCGCCAGCTTCCAAGGTGCGGTAGAGGTAATATGATCCGTCCGCTGCAGCAACAACATTCATCAAGTTATGCGAGTAGCGACGAAAAGTCATTCTCTGCGATAGTTGTTGGTTGTAGCGGCATAGGTTGAGGCGAACGCTGAGCCCCACGTGATCGTCCATCGTGCCGGAGGGGATCGTGCTGTCGAAATACCGTCTGAATCATTGCCAGTGTGCGGCTGACGAGATTGCCGTAGCCGTTCGCGAGGTCGGCGTTGTAGCGGGTGACGAGCGCGTCGAAGCTGAAGCTGCCGTCCTGGCCGAAGGGGATTTCGCGGAGCAGGAAGTAGCGAAGCACGTCGGCGGCGAAGAGGTCGCGCTCGCGCTTCGTGCTTTCGGGGAACTGCTTGGCGTAGACGTGCTCGCCGAAGGCTTCGAGGATGGTTTCGGTGCGAACGATGTTGCCCTTCGACTTCGACATCTTCGCGTTATCGAAGAGCAGCCAGCCGTGAGCGGTGATGGCCTTGGGCAGCGGCAAACCCGCGGCGAGCAGGAATGCAGGCCAGTAGACGCAGTGGAAGCGGATGATCTCCTTGCCGACAAGGTGCAGATCGGCGGGCCAGATAGCGCTCAAACTGAGCAATGTCCTTGGGCTCATCGGAGCCGTAGCCGATGGCGGTCATGTAGTTCGCGAGTGCGTCGAGCCACACGTAGATGACGTGGTTCTGCTTCGCGAGAGAGGCCGCTGGCTCCGGCACCGGAATGCCCCAGGTGAAGCTGGAGCGGGAGATCGAGAGATCCTTTGAGGCCGCCGCGCAGGAAGCTGAGGACCTCGTTCCTGCGACTCTCGGCGTGATGGCTAGCGTTCGCCGCTCTCGATGCGATCGAGCAGCGGCTGCTGAAACTCGCTGAGCTTGAAGAAGAAGTTCTCTTCGGTGACGGTCTCGAGCAGGCGCCCGCAGTCCGGGCAGGGCGTGCCGGCAGGGCGCATCGACGAAGGCTTCGTCGGAGACGCAATAGGAGCCGGTGTAAGAGTCGAGATAGATATAGCCGCGCTCGTAGAGCGTGGCGAAGAGCTTTTGAACACCAGCGGCGTGGCGCGGCTCGGTCGTGCGGATGTAGTCGTCGTAGGTGAGACCCATGCGGTCCCACAGCGCCTTGAACTCCGCCGAGACCTTATCGGCGAACTGCTGCGGAGGGACGCCGGCGGCCGAGGCGGAGCGCTCGATCTTCTGGCCGTGCTCGTCGGTGCCGGTCAGGAAGAATGTGTCGTCGCCGAGCAGGCGGTGGCGGCGCGCGAGCACGTCGGCAACAATGGTCGTGTACGCATGGCCGATGTGCGGCCGCGCGTTGACGTAGTAGATCGGCGTGGTGAGATAAAACTTCTTCTGTTCTGAGGACATCAGGCTACAGCCAGTTTACAGGGCTGCAGAACGAGCCGCGTCTTACTACGCACGCTGAGCGGAATCTCTGGTTCGCTGGGCGCTCCCAGACGCGGCACGAGCAACTGGAAGATGATCAGCGCGATGACGTAGGCGAAAGCCGCCGAGACAAAGATGATCATCGGGTGCAGCGAGAAGTAGTGCGAGACGACCATGGTGAAGAGCGCTCCACCGCCTGCGCCCGCGGCGCCTCCGATGCCGACCACCGTGCTGATGGCGGTCGAGGGGAACATGTCGGTGGGCGTCGAGAAGAGGTTGGCGGACCATCCCTGGTGGGCGGCAGCGGCCAGCGAGAACAGCGCAATTGCCGGCCAGGGGTTCGTCGGGAATATCTGGTGCATGTGCGGCACGAAGAGGATGGGCACAACGGCCAGTGCGCAGATGAGCATGGCGAACTTGCGGCCGGAGTTGACGGTGTGGCCGCGGTTCATCCGCCAGCCGGAGAGCCAGCCACCGCCGATGGAGCCCACGCTCGAAACGCTGTAGATCACGATGAGCGGCCACTTGGCCTGGTTCAGGTCCAGGCCGTAGTTGTCGTGCAGGAACATCGGCAGATAGAAGAGGTAGAACCACCAGATCGGGTCCGTAAGCCCCTTGCCGATGCAGAAGGCGTAGAAGCCTCGGTTACGCAGCAGGGTGCTGTAGACATGGCCCTGCGGAATGACCGGTGCAAGCTCGCGTTGCGTGGTCGTGAGGCCGCGGCGCAGACGGTTGTACGGGAAGAGGAGCCAGATCACGCACCAGCAGAGGCCCATCGAACCGGTGGTCAGGAAGGCGGCGTGCCATCCCCAGCGTGCGGTGACAGCGGCAATGAGAATCGGTGCGATGAAGAAGCTGGCGTTCGAACCGGAGTTGAAGAGGCCTGTCGCGAGCGCCCGTTCCTCGCTGGGGAACCACTCGGTTGTGGCCTTGATGGCGGCGGGGAAGTTGCCGGATTCGCCGAGGCCAAGGAAGATACGCGCGATGCAGAAGCCCGCGACGCTGGTGACCAGCGAGTGACTCAGCGAAGCGCAGCCCCAGATGAGAATCGCCAGCGCGTATCCGGTTTTGGTGCCGAGCTTGTCGATGATGCGCCCGGCGAAGAGGAAGCCGACGCCATAGGCGATCTGGAAGAACTCGATGACGTGGCCGTAGTTCAGGTGGTACTGGACCTGGTACTTTGCGTCGAGGCCGGGGATCCAACCCATGAAGCCGAGATGAAGCTGCGGCTCGATGAGCGAGAAGACCGAGCGGTCCATGTAGTTGATCGTGGTCGCCAGGAAGAGCAGGAAGCAGACGAACCAGCGCACGTTGGATTTGTCCGGTGCGTGTGCGGTGAACTCAGTGTCAGAGTCGAGGCGCGAGGCTGGCATTCGTTAGAAGCTCCCGGGTTTGCGCGAGTCGCGCGTGCGCAGGCCCGCTGAAGCAGTTTTCTGCAACCCCTCAGGAAAAACGGCTTTGAATCCGGTCCAGACGTCGTCCTGAGCATAGCCTGCGATGGGCGCCGGAGGCAATGCATTCCGCTCAATAGAAGTACGGGAAGAAGAGGAAGAAGAGCATCAGCATCAGCGCCATCAGATCCATGTAAATGAAGAGAATGACGCCCGCGTGATAGAAACTCCAGCGGCGCTGGACGCAGCGAACCGTATCCGCCGTGCCGACAATGGCGATGAGCACGGGAAGAACCAGCAGCGGCGCGCGCTGAATTCGCGGGTAGTGCGAGAGGGGAATCGCGATGGCCAGGCTTCCCAGCACAAGCGCGCTGGCTCTCCGGAGAGAGTGCACGCGCGGATTGAGGATTGCTGGAGTCACGGGCCCGCCCGGCGGGCTGGCGGTCCGAATTCCTCAACCGCCGAGTCGCACTCTAAAAGTCTACTGCTTTCCGGTTGGTTGCGGCTGCGCTCCGGCGTTCGGTGCAGCGCCACTCGCCGGATGTGTTCTGGGCCTCGAGCGGCGGAAGATGTCCGACCTCGGCGGTAGGAATCTCCACCACACCGTAGTGGTTGCTCGTGACGTCGTGGACGATCAGCCGCATGAAGCTCTCCTGCTTCACGGGCGCGCTCACCTGCAGTTGAAAGCGCACCGGATTGGACTCAAACCGCTTGTACGTTTCGGGGCTGAGGCTCAGAGAGAGTTCCTTGTCGGAGACGTTCAGCAGGTTGCCGTCGGCGTCATAGACGAAGATGCTGAACTCGATGGCACCCGTGTGACGTCCATCACTCTGCGGCATCATGGAGAATTCGCCAGGCAGCGCAACGTAGTCCACGACGAAGGTACGGTACGGGCGCCTTCATTTTGCCATGCGGGTCGGGCTGATTCCCGGCCGCCAACGTGTCGTCGTTCTTCCCCGTGAGTGGAAGAACGCGCACTTTGAAAAGGATGTCTTCCGGCGCTGGAGCGCCGCGGCTGATCGCGGCACGCGAGTAGGCTTCGGCTGCATGATCTGCCAGCGCGGCTGGTGTCGGCGTGGCTGGCGCAGCCTTGGTCGGCAGCTCGCCGCGCTTCGGCGGCCGCTGCGGATCATCCGCATAGTAGCCGTGCCGGTAGGCGAGCTTGAGCCCCTGCGCGGCAGCGCTCCCTGCGAGTTCCACATGAATGTTGCGATACCCGCCGTTCCGGTTGCGATCCGCCGGATTGTAGGTCAGCGTGTAGTAGTTCGAGCCGGCGTCGATCGCCTTCGCGACCGCGCCCGCCAGTCCGTTGGTGTTGTAGAAGGCGTGGCCTCCGGTGTCGTTGGCCATCGCCTCCATCGTCGTGTGCTCGTCGGCCTGGCTCTGGCTGAACTTCAACAGGTCCTTCGAGAACGCCGACGGGTTGCGCCCGTAGTTCCTGCCGGAGTTTGCCGCGCTGAACATTGGTTGCTGTCATCAGGCCGCGCGCGTCCACAGGGTAGACCGCGGTCTGAGCGAACGTGAGCAGATTCGTGGTCTCGCGAAACTCCTCGTTGGAGTCCGCCATCACGGCAAAGGGGTCGTTGAGTGTGGGGTCCGGCTCAATCTGAAGCGGAAATGATCCGGAGAACCAGATGAGGTTTTTTCGACCGGGAAAGTTCGAGAGATAGTGTGCCAGGGCGTTGAACGCATCCAGCGTGTACTGCGTGCGCATCTGCGTCTGGAGCGACTCCTGCTCGGCCTCAAACTGCTGCACCGAGGCCAGCGCCTGGGAAAACGCGGCATCTCCGCCTCGCCGGGGCGGCATCCTGCATTGCGTCCGACATGCTCTCGGGACCACTGCCACCGCCGACTGGATCATCCAGCAGGGAAGACGCCTTTGAGTTGAGGTGATGCTCCACCGCTGCCCGCAGCACGGCCGGATCCGCGGTGAAGCCTTGCAGCATGACGAGCCGGTTCGTCAGGCCGAAGATCGCCACGTCCGTTCCCGGCTTCTCATGCTTGATGTAGTCGAGCAACTGCTGTCGCACGAAGATCTGATCCTTCATCGGCGTATTGAGCGCGTCGATGAGCAGGACGTTCAGCGTGGTGTCCGGCGCAATCGGCGTGTAGTCGGTGAAGACGCCGGGTGGCATCGTGGGTATCGGCGGCCCGGGCTTCTTATCCGATGCGGCGCTGTGCTCCTCGAAGTTGCGGATCGCCTGCGGCTTCTTCTGCTCGGTCAGCACGAAGCTGTCGCGCGTCAGTCCATGGATGGGATGGCCGCTTCTGTCCTCCACCACGACGTCTACGATGACGAGCTGTGTGCCGGCGTGCAGCGTCTCCGCAGGTGTCTGCGCCGATTTTGGAGGCTGCGCAGATTGTTGGCTCTGTGCCATGCATAGCGTCGCGGAAGCGATGAACAGACACAGCCGACAACGACAATGAAACGAGGCCACGCGGAGAGGCCGTTGAGAGGTCGTTGATCTTCATAGAAGTCGACTGAGTCTCGCTGAAGCTCCGGAAAAGAGGTTTGTGGACGCTGAAATCACCAGACGGGAAGTTTAGTAGCGAAACTTACGGATGCGAAGGGGAATCTGATGTGCCCGTAGCGGCCGCCGCCCCGCGGCCAGGGCCGCGGCGTACTCCGGCGGCGGCAGGTTGCTGACGGCAGAGCTGGCGATCTCGACGGCCCCGATCCGCCCGGATCCCGCTTCCGCGATGCCGATACGGAAGAAACTCTCGCCCTTTGCCGGTGCGCTGACCTCGAGGTGCTCGCGGAATCCGAGGCGTTGGAACTGTGCGTACTCTTCGGGGGGAAGATTGAAGTGCAGGGTGCGCGAGACGGCGTTCAACAACTTTCCTCGGCTGTCGTAGACCATAACAACTGCCTGGACGGCACCAACGTGATGTCCATCGGGCGCCTCGGCTAAGGTTATATAGCGCGCCGCGGCTGCGCAGTCGACGTCGTAGCGGCGATAGGGCGGCTTCATCGAATCTTTTGCGCTAAGTAGGTTGTTCGCCGCCACGGTGTCCTCGGTTGACCTGGAAGCCGGAAGCACGCGTGTAGTGAAGGGGATGTCCTGCGGTGTGGGCGCACCGTGCACCATCGCGGCGCGCGAATACAACCTTGATTCAACCGATGGGATATTCGGGTTTATGGTCAGCGAGGCCGTCCCTGTGTGGTGTTCAGGAACTTTGAGGTTATCGGCGAAATAGCCCCGACGATAGGAAAGCTGCGCACCCTTGTAAGCCGCTGGGTTTGCGAGCTCGATCCGAATGCCGCGCCACTCACCGCCGGTCTTCTTCTCACTCGGCGCATACGAGATGGTGTAGTAGTTAGCTCCATCCGCGATTGCGTCGCCGACAGCTTGACTGAGATTGTTGCGGTTATAGAAGGGCTCACCACCAGTGTCGGCTGCAATTGTTTGCATGGTCGTGTGTTCCGCGGCTTCATTTACGAAAAAGCCGGAAGTGGCTTGCGTGTAGGCCGTCCTCTGGTTGAGATTCGTGTTGCTGCCGGCAGTGAACGCAGAGTCTGCCGCCGCGCCCCTCGGGTCGACAGGGTACACAGACACCTGCGCGCGCGTAAGCAGGTTGGTCATCGCGCGAAACTCATCACTGTCTTCGCCGGTGATGTCGTTGTTGTTCAGGATCGAAGCCGTTGGGTCGACGCCGAGCGGGAATGCTCCGGAGAACCATATGAGGTTCTTTCGACCGGGGAAGTTCACCAGCCAATGCCCGAGTGTGTCGAACGCCTCGATCGTCTGCTGAATCCGCAGGCTTGTCTGCGAGACGCCGATCTGCTCAATGAACGTCTCAATGTCGTCGCTCATCAGCGCGCTGCCGGAACCGGGACTGGCGGTCGCCGCGCTGGGGTCCGCGAGGCTGTCCGCCAAAGCACCGGTGTCCGTCGCGCTGTTCGCTTGCAGAACTGAGGTGCGTCCGCTCTTGACGGCTCCAAGGATCGCCTGCAACTGATGCGGATCCGAGGTGAAACCCTGCAGCATGTAGAGGTGATCCGCGAGTCCAAAGATCGCGACGCGTGCTCCCGGCGGAAATGTTGCACGTAATCAAGCATTTGCTGGCGCAGATAAGACTGGTCCGCCAAGGGGTGTTAGCGCCATCAATCAGCAAAACATTGAGAGGGCCCCTACCTGGCGACGGGTGTGAAATTAGTGAATAGCCCTGGCGGCAACGCTGGCATCTGGGGAGGCGCTGGCGGCGCGGGAGGGCTGCGTACTCTTCGAAGCTACTGAGTGTCTGCGGCTTGCCGGCCTCGGCGAGACGAAAGTCGTTGCGCGTCAGTCCGTGAATTGGGTGGCCGCTCTTATCGCGCACAACGACGTCGACGACGACCAGCTTTGTGCCGGTATGCAGCGTCGCAACGCCCGCAGGAGGCGCCTCTTGTGGTGGAGTTGTCGTGACTGCGCGAAGCTGAAGATGGCAAAGGGTGCGAGCAGAAACAGACAGCGGCCGAAACGCGTCATGGAGCCTCAGGAGCCCTGAAAGTATGCAGCAGGAAGCTGCGACCGAATATCTACACTGCCTGGGGCTCGTGCTCAGAAGACGTTGCGGCTGCCGCAATAGATTCAGTAAACGGTGCCCGCAATACGCCGCGCTCGGTGATGATTGCCGCGATGTACTTCGCCGGCGTCACGTCGAAGGCCGGGTTCTCAATCGCGACTCCCTCGGGAGTAACTCTGCGGCCATGCGTATGCGTCACCTCGCGCGCATCGCGCTGCTCGATGGGGATACCCTTGCCGCTCGCAGTCTCGTGGTCGATCGTGTTGAACGGCGCGGCAACGTAGAACGGAATGCCGTGCTCCTTCGCCAGGATGGCGACGCCGTAGGTGCCAATCTTGTTGGCCGTGTCGCCGTTCGCCGCAATGCGATCCGCACCCACGATGACTGCCGCAATCCGGCCCTGACCCATGAAGTACGCCGCCATGTTGTCGCAGATCAGCGTCGTGGGGATGTTGTCCTTCAGGAGCTCCCAAGCGGTAAGCCGGGTGCCCTGGTTGAACGGCCGCGTCTCGTCCGCGAAGACGTCGATCTTCTTGCCTGCCTCGACCGCCGCGCGGATGACGCCCAGCGCCGAGCCGTAGCCGCATGCCGCCAGCGCGCCCGCATTGCAATGCGTCAGGACAGTCCCTTCGGCAGGCAGCAGCTCCGCGCCAAATGCGCCCAGCCGGCGCAGGTTGGAGATGTCCTCGTCGTACAGGCGCTTCGCCAGCGCCACCACCTGCTGCTTGATCTCCGGGAATCGGCGTCTTCTTCGCCGCGAGCTCGTTGTACAGGTCGCGCACCTGCGCGATACCCCAGAAGAGGTTCACCGCGGTAGGCCGCGTCTTCGCCAGAGTCTCGCAGATGACCTCGACCTCTTTGTCCAGACTCGTCAATCGTCGTCGCGGTGGAGCGCTCAATCCCGAGCGCCACACCCATCGCGGCGGAGACGCCGATGGCCATCGCGCCGCGCACGATCATGTCCTTGATAGCCCGCGCGACCTCGGTGTAGTCCTTGGCGAGAACGTAGGTCTCTTCGTGGGGAAGCTTTGTCTGGTCCAGAAAATTGACGCCTTCAGGCGTCCACTCAAGCGTAGGAATCATCTCGTCTTCCAGTTTATCGAATCTTTACGGCGCGTCTCAGCGTGCGCAGGGCAATGGCTAGTGGAGAAACTTCTCCATGTGCCGGTAGCCATCCGTCCCGACAAACAGCACGATGAAGACCGTGAGGTTGTACGTAGCGTGCATCAGCACCGACGACGCCACCGAGTTCGTGCGCACCCGCACCGAACGACAGCACGAGGCTGACGGTATAGAGGATGCCGAGCGCTCCCCACGCATGCTGCAACTGACCAGCGTGCATCAGCGCAAACGGGATGCTCGAGAAGATCGATGCGAAGATCAGCGCTGCGCGACTGTGCATCGACGAGCTCTGCCATTTCTGCAGACTGGAAGGTGTGCGTTCCAGCGCCAGCCAGTCATAGGCGATCGCCAGCGCCGGCAGAAGAAATCCGCGGAAGGCAATCTCCTCCGTCACCGGAGCCAGCAGGACGCCGAAGCCGGTCATCAGCCACGCACCGCCGGTCGTGCGCAGCACCTGGTCCAGCGGCGACGACTTCGGTTCGGCGACAAAACGCAGCGCAAACTGCGCCAGTCCGCTCATCGCCAGCGCCGACGAGCATGATCCAGTACCACCAGCGCTTCGCTGCCAGCGCATTCCACTCAATGCCCTGCGAGAAGGTCCTGTCCCAAAGCCGCGGAAAGAGCACCCATGCCACTGCCAGCGTCAGCACATACGACACAGCCTGGCCCAGCATCGCCAGCCCCTGGTGCGCCTTGATCTGCTCCTCGGTGTGGAGGTGGGCTGCCGCGAGCACTGCAAGCACGCAAAGGCTCAGGCTCAGCCACGCAATGATGAAGAACAGCAGCGCGTGGCCGATGTGCGGAATGTGCTTGGCCGGACCGTGGTCCTGCGCCGGATCTGTATCGTGCTGGATGTCCAGCGCCTTCGGTGCGCCAACCTCGGATGTCGTTAAAGGGCTCATAGTTTGGGCCTGCTAACGCGCGGAAGCCAATTCCTGCTCTGTGTTGACCATCTTCGCCGTCTTCTTTCTGCCAGCTCCTTTCGCTGCTTTCGACTCAGGCTTCTTCTTCGAGGGCGTCGGCACGCCGGTCTTCTTTTCGGGCGCCGCCCGCTTCACCTTCGGCGCCTTCTTTGCGAGATCAGGCAGTTGCGCCGGCGGCAGCGCCACGGCTCCAGAACCATTCTCCGCGCCCTCATAGTAGCGCGCCAGGAACCGGCCTGTGTGCGATTCCTTGCTGTGTGCGACAACCTCCGGCGCCCCCTGCGCGACGATCCGGCCGCCGCCTTCGCCGCCCTCCGGCCCCAGGTCAATCAGGTAGTCCGCATTGCGGATGATGTCCAGATTGTGCTCGATGATGATCACCGTGTTGCCTAAATCTGTGAGACGGTGCAGTACCTCGAGCAGCCGCCGGACATCATCAAAATGCAGGCCGGTCGTCGGCTCATCCAGCAGATACAAGGTCTTGCCCGTTTGCCGCTTGCTCAGCTCCTTGGCCAGCTTCATGCGCTGGGCTTCTCCACCTGACAGGGTGGTCGCAGATTGCCCCAGGTGCACGTAGCCCAGCCCGACATCCACCAGCGTCTGCAGCTTCTGGTTGACCGCCGGAATGTCCTTCAGAATCGGCAGCGCGTCCTCAATCGGCAGGTCGAGGATGTCCGCGATCGAGTAGCCGTTGAACTTCACGCCCAGCGTCTCCTGGTTATAGCGGCGGCCGTTGCAGACCTCGCACAACACGTAAACGTCCGGCAGGAAATTCATCTCGATACGACGCTGGCCCTCACCCTGGCAGGCCTCGCAGCGCCCGCCCTGGACGTTGAAGCTGAACCGGCCCGGCTTGTAGCCCCGCTCGCGCGACTCCGGCAGCATCGCAAAAAGGTCGCGGATCGCCGTGAAGACGCCCGTGTACGTCGCCGGGTTCGAGCGCGGCGTGCGGCCAATCGGCGACTGGTCGATCTGAATCACCTTGTCGAGCTGGTCCGCGCCGTGAATCGCCTTGTGCTCGCCCGGATCCTCGCGCGAGCCGTAAAGCTCCTTCGCGAGCGAACGGTACAGAATGTCATTCACCAGCGTCGACTTGCCCGAGCCGCTGACGCCCGTCACAACCGTCATTATGCCCAGCGGAAAGTGCGCCGTGATGTTCTGCAGATTGTGCGAGCGCGCGTCCTCCACCGACAGCCAGCGCCCCGTCGGCGGACGTGGAGCTTCGCTCGGCCGCGTCACGATGTCGATCTCGCCCGACAGGTACTTGCCGGTCACCGACGCGGGATTCGCCATGATCTCTTCCGGCGTACCCGCGGCAATCAGCTCGCCACCGTTCTTGCCCGCGCCCGGTCCGAGGTCGAGCACATAGTCCGCCTTGCGAATCGTGTCCTCGTCGTGCTCGACCACCAGCACGGTATTCCCAAGGTTGCGCAGGTTCTTCGAGCGCCGTGATCAGCCGCTGATTGTCGCGCTGATGCAGACCGATCGACGGCTCGTCCAGAACGTAAAGAACACCACGTAGACGGCTGCCAATCTGAGTGGCGAGCCGGATACGCTGGCCCTCGCCGCCGCTCAGCGTAGCCGCGCTTCGATCGAGCGACAGATAGCCGAGTCCGACGGCGTTCAAAAACTCGAGCCGCTCGATGATCTCGCGCTGCAGACGGTCCGCGATGAGCCTGTCGCGCCCGATGAACTGCATCGACCGCGCGCCCATCATCGCGCGCTCCAGCGAAAGCCCCGTAAACTCCGCAATCGATACCGACCGCCGCGAGTTGGAAGAGGTCATCGGCTCAACATCACGGTCGTCTCGATGCACCGGGGGATGCTCCGCCGCATCCGCGATGGGAATCGTCACTGCGAGCGACTCCGGCCGCAGTCTGCGCCCGTGGCATCGCGGACATTCCGTCGCGGACATGAACTGCATCATGTACTCGCGATAGCCCTCGGACTTCGTCTCTTCGAGCGTGTCGCGCAGCCACGGAATGATGCCGTGAAATCCCGTGCGCGCAGCCTCAGGCCGCGGTGGACCGTACAGCAAAAGCTCCTGGTCTGTCTTCGAAAGCTCCTGAAACGGCCGCTTCAAATTGATCTTGTACTTGTCCGCCGCGAGCTTGATCAGCCGCAGCAGATACTGCGACGCTGATCCCGGCCCCATCGCGCCGTCGATCAATGGTTTCGACCAGTCCGTGATCGTCTTCGCCGGATCAAAGTCGTAGATCGAGCCGAGGCCGTGGCACTCCGGGCAGGCGCCGTACGCCGAGTTGAAGCTGAAGCTGCGCGGCTCCAGCTTCGGCACGTTGATGCCGCAGTCCGGGCACGCCATCGACGAGCTGTAGAGCGTCTCGTGATACACACCACCCGGCGCCTGCAGGCCGATAAGGACAAGCCCATTCGCCAGTTGCAGCGCCGTCGTTACCGCTGTCTGCAGCCGGCGAGTATCGAGCGGAGCGCGCCCGTTCGTGCTCGGTTCACCGGGCACCGGCTTGAGGATGATGCGGTCGACGATTGCCTCGACCGTGTGGTTCTTGCGCTTCTCCAGCCGCATCCCCTCATCGATCTCGGTGATCTCGCCGTCGATGCGGACGCGGTAGCCCTTCTTGTCGAGCGCTTCGAGTTCCTCGCGGAACTCGCCTTTGCGCCCACGCACCACCGGAGCCAGCACGGTAATGCGCTCGCCCGGAGACTCGCTCTGGTTGCGCTCCACAATCTGCGCGACGATCTGGTCTGCGCTCTGCCGCGAGATCGGCCGGTGGCAGTTCGGGCAGTGCGGCTGGCCTACGCTGGCCCACAGCAGGCGCAGGTAGTCATAGATCTCAGTGATTGTCCCGACGGTCGACCGTGGCGACCGTGAGGTCGTCTTCTGCTCAATCGAAATCGCCGGACTCAGCCCCTCGATCGAGTCCACATCCGGCCGCTCCATCTGGTCCAGAAACTGCCGCGCGTAGGCCGAGAGCGTCTCCACATACCGCCGCTGACCTTCGGCGTAGATCGTGTCGAAGGCGAGCGAACTCTTTCCCGAGCCGGACAGTCCCGTGACGACCGTCAGCGTGTTCCGCGGGATGGAGACCGAGATGTCCCGCAGGTTGTGCTGCCGGGCACCGCGCACGTGGATGTGAGTGAGACTCATAGGAGTGCATTGGCCGATTCCGGCCATCTTCCTAGGATACAAGCTGTCGGGGAATCGCCTTTCCAGGCTGTCTGTCTCCCGATGTGGCGCTCCTGCACATTCCTTTGGTCGCGCACGCAGGTAATGACCCGCGCGGGGAATCGCGAACGCCAATAGTGGGTGCTAGTTTTTCCAGAGACACGGCAGACCGTTGGCCTCAGACTTGTCTCTGGTCGGCACGTCCAACGGTAGAACGCCGCAGCGCGCCGCCTCAGTCGAGACCTCAAGGGGCGGACGGGCTGGAAGGACCGAAGATGCTGATCTCGTTGATGTTACTGTGCGCAGTGCTTGCGTCGCTGGCGTTTGGCGTTCTGGCAGCGTATGGCGTATGCCTCGGATTCTTCCGCCTCATGGCCGGCCGTACCAACTCGGTCGCGCGCGCCGCTATCGAGCCCGTCAAGGCCGAGATCTAAGCCCAGCTCCCGCCTGCCTCAACCACGCGCAGATTCCCTGCGCGCTCTCAACGAAACCGTTCCACGTGAAACGAAGGCGAACTCCGCTCTACTTGGGCGCTGAAGATCCCTGCGGGTTCGCCTGCGGATTCGACGTCTTCTTCTGCTGTTGCAGCAGCTTCAGCTCTTCGTAAATCTGCTCCGGTGTCTTCACCCCGTTGGGCGAGCTCTGGTTGGTCGTCGCCGTCGCTGGCGGTGCCGTATTGGGGTTGTTGTCCGGCGGCGTTTGATTCGTGAATCCAGCGGTTGTACTTCCAGGCGGAGGCGGATTCGGCGAGTCCACAATGCCGCTCACCGGCGGCGCTGTAGAGGGTGTTGGCAGCGTATTCAACGGAACAGAGTTCGTGACCGGCGCAGTAGAGACCGTCGGCGAGACGTTATTCGGGTTGCCGAGCACATTATTCGAGGGCTGCGGCATGCTCGGCGGAGTCGAGGGCACAGGGGCCGCATTCGCAGGTGCTGCTGGTCTGCGTCTGCGGTCGGCCGGCGTGGCGCGCCGGAAGCGGAAGCTCGGGTTCGGCTTCAGTCGCGTCATAGCTCGGCGAACTCGGCGGCGGTGGTGTCGCTCCTCCGGTTTGCGGCGACAGCACTAACTGTTCGGGAGCGTGGGTCCGGCTCTCCTGCAGCAGAATGTTGGTTCCGGCGCCGTCGAGAAGCGTTTGAATCACTGTTGCGGCCGGTGCCGGGCCATAGCTGCCGAACACCCGCTGGTCCGCAACTCCGCCAATAATCTTCATTCCTGTCTGTCGCGAGATGTCGCGCAGAATCTGGTTCAGGCTCGAGTCGTCTGCTCGCACCTCCAGCAATCCGTTCGCATAGGTCACGCGCGCCCGATGCCGTTGGGCGGTATCCGCACGTGCGGGAGCTGCCGCAACGGGCAGGGTCAGCGAGTTCTGGTTCGGGATTGACGTGGGTGGAGTCGGCGGGAGACTCGAGCCCGTCTGGGCAGACGCTGCCAACCCGGCACCGCACGCGAGTCCGGCGACGATCAACCTGCACGCCGTCATTCGTCTCCGCTCGCTGCCCATCGTCCTATTGGAACGTGGCGACAGCATCGCGGGTAGCTTCGAGCCCAGCATCGCTTCAGGATACGCTCGTCGTTGATTGCCGGAAGCGGACTGCTGGACGCCGCGCCTCGACCCCCGTATCCTGAGGCAGCCGAGCGACATCCGCCCGGAGGAGGCCTTCTCTGCGTCTCGTCCTCAGCACCGGCACTCGAAACCCTCGGGCCCAATTCGGAGCTTTGCTCCGTCGTTGCGTGCCCGCGCTGCTTGCTGTCTCGATGGCGAGCCACGCCTACTCCCAGGCTGCGCCGTCGGCCTGTACGACACAGTCCGCCATGACCGCCGAGATGCGCCAGTCGCTGGCCGACGCCGCGCTCGCTATCGCTTCGGCCGTTAAAGCGAACGACACGGAGCGCGTACGCTCGATGAGTTCAGCGGAGATCGCCTCGAACTTCGACTCCACCGTCTTCGTCATTCACCAGACCTCAACCGCGATCGCAAACGGTACGCTCCGCGTGGCGCAGCTCTACCGGCTGGACGCCAGTTCCCGCAAACCCGATGATTCCGCAGAGGCGGACTTCGGATGCCCACTGTCGGGCACCACCGATGAAGTCGATTTCGCCATTCCCGGCCTTCCGCCCGGAGTCTATGCGTTCGTCATCGTCGAAGCCGCGGGCGACCGTCCCTGGCTGCTTCCCATCCTGCTGCAGCAGCAGGGGACGGCGTGGAAGATGGCCGGCTTCTACCCTCACGCCCGCACCGCCGCCGGGCACGACGGCCTCTGGTATTGGACGACCGCCCGCGCCGACGCCAAGGCCGGCAAAAAGTGGCTTGCATGGGTGCTCTACGGTCAAGCTGACCAGCTATTGCGACCCGCGAACTTTATCAGCAGTACCCATCTCGATCAGCTTCGCAGTGAGCGCCGCAGCAACGCGCCCGGAGAGTTGAGTGAAGGCATCAGTGCGGATGCACCGCTGGTCATCAAAGCAAAGGATGGTTCGGAGTTCCACTTCAATTCGCTCGGCAGCACGGCGACGGACGATGGCAAATCGCTCGATCTCGTGCTGCACTACCACGCTGATTCTGTTGTCGATTCGGGGGCCGCGCGTGCCCGCAACACCGCTGCTGCTACGGCGATGCTTGCTGCGCATCCTGAGTTACGCGAAGGGTTTTCGGGTGTCAGCATCTTCGCGGAGGCGCCGGGACAGACCGCCTTTGTCACTGAACAAAGCCTCACCGAGATTCACTAGGGATCCGCTTTCCGGCGCGTTTCCGGCTAATATGCTGAAGAACGGAATTACAGCGGAGGAAAGAAAGAAATGGCCAATGCACCAAAGTCGCTCGCCGAAGCCATCCGCCAACGACGCGCGACGCCCAGCTTCGATGGAGAGCCGATTCCTCCCGGCGATCTCCGGGAGATTCTCGAGGCTGGTCTTCATGCGCCCAGCGGGTACAACATGCAGCCCTGGCGCTTCATCGTGGTGCAGCATCCGGAGCAGCGCCGCCGTCTCCGCGCCGCCAGCTACAACCAGGCCAAGGTAGAGGAAGCATCCGCCGTCATCGTCGCCTGCGGAGACCGCGACGGCTGGCGCCGCGACCTCGACGAGATGCTGCGCATGGGCCGCGCCGCCGGCATGCCGGAGAGTTACGCCGCTCAGGCTGCGACAAGCGTTCCCGCCTACCTTTCCAGCTTTTCGCACGACCAGATGACCGCCTGGCTCAACAAGCAGGTCATGCTCGCGTTCACGTCGATGATGCTGATGGCCGAGGTTCTCGGCTATGACACGGCTCCGATGGAAGGCTTCGAGCAGGGCAAGGTCTGCGAGACGCTGCGTCTTCCGATGAGCTACTGGGTGGTCGCTCTCCTCGGCATCGGCCACGCAAAGGGAGCAGACAAGTTCAACGGCGGCCGCTTCGACATCTCGCACACCGTCTTCTCCGAAGAGTTCGGCAAACCGTACCGCTAGTTGTTCCTGCACCTTCGTGCTCTCGCACTGTGAACCTCTCGCCTGTACATTGAATCCAAGAGACATACGGAAGCGAGGAGTTGCGTTACAAGATGAGAACGCTGGGCCGTCTTGTGCTTGTTGTGCTGGTGCTGGGAGTCCTCCTGGGCGTCACGTTTTATCTTCGTCCGCTGTGGGTGATCCAGCAGGGCACACACTTCGGCCTCTTCCTGTCGCGTGTACAAAGCAACTACGTGCTCACTCCCGAAGGCCGCGTGCACTATTACGAGGCTGAGCCGCGCATCCCCGGCGGCGGCATCCCGATCGTTCTTGTGCATGGACTCGGCGACAGCGATGAGGCATGGGCGCCGATGCTCAAGCGCCTGAAGCGTGCCGGATTCCACGTCTATGCGCCGGACCTGCTCGGGTACGGCCGCTCTCCCAGGCCGCAGGACGGCGACTACTCCATGGGCGGTCAGGAGAAGTTCGTCTACGACTTCATCCAGTCGCTCGGCCTGCAGAAGACCGATATCGGCGGCTGGTCGATGGGCGGCTGGATCACGCTCAAGCTCGCACTCGATCACCCGGACCTTATCGACCGCGTCGTTGTCTACGATTCTGCAGGCACCCGGTTTGAGATCAACGAACCTAAGAAGCTGTTTGAGCCGCAGACAACCGACGAGGTGCAGCATCTCTTTTCCACGCTGGAGCCGGCTGCGAAGCCGCTGCCGATGTTCCTGCGTCGCGATCTTCTACGCGCGATTCAGAACTATCAATGGACCATCGACCGGAATCTGAGCTCGATGACCGAGAACGACCTGCTCGAGAGCCATCTGCCGTCCCTGACGGAGCCGCTGCTGATCGTCTGGGGAGCGGATGACCATCTCATCCCGCTCACGGTCGGCCAGCAGATGCATCAGCTCGTCCCTAAGTCCGAGCTCGACATTCTTGCGGGCTGCGGTCACCTGGCGCCGAACCGCTGCTCCAGCCGGGTGGCCCAGGCGACGGCCGACTTCCTCAAAGCGAACCCGGTGCCCTCTGGCAGCGTACGCACGCTGCAGTCGATGCACTAACGGTCTGGATCAGCGCCGGCACCCCAGACGAACGCGCCCTTTTGCGGGCAGCCCGATGTGCTGGAGTACCCGGTGCACGAAGTTCTGTGCCATGTCTTCCATCGTTCTGGGCTGGTTGTAGAAGGTGGGAATCACCGGAAAGACGGTCGCGCCGGCCTCGGTGACGGCGGCCATGTTGCGGATATGAATGAGGTTAAGGGGCGTCTCCCGGACGCACAGCACCAGCCGCCGCCGTTCTTTTAGGCAGACATCCGCAGCGCGTTCCACAAGATTTCCAGCGAGTCCGTGAGCGATTCCTGCCAGCGTCCCCATGGAGCAGGGAAGCACGATCATTCCGTCCGAGGGGTACGATCCGCTGGCGATAGGCGCCCCCACGTCTTCGTGGGCATGCTGAACGATTTTGTCTGCTCCGGCGGCGTTTTCCGCTGCGTCCGCACCTGAATCACTGAAAACCTTTTCTACCAATGAGTTACGTCCGCTGAAGCCGGTCTCCTCTGCCAGTACCCGCAACGCACTCGGCGAGACGACCAGGTGGATACGACCCACCCGGGCGTCTGATGCCAAAGCCCTGAGCATCTTAAAGGCAAGCACGGTTCCACTTGCGCCGGTCACGGCCAGGGTCAGCGTTTGCAGGGCGTTGATTTCCTTGCGGCTCATCCTGCGCCATTATCATCTACAGACAGTTGTGAAGATGGTCGTTTCTGGAAAACTAACAGCGACATTTGACGAGCAACACTGTTTATTTTTTCAATGGGAGCAATTCGCGGAACTGAGTTTTCTATCCGGACGGCTAGATCGGATATGGGCCTGGGGACCCTGCCGAACGCCATGAAACACCTCGCCAGAGTCGTTACGTTTGCGGCCGCCACCCTCGTCGCAGTGGCAGGTATTCCTGCGCGCGCGTCCATATCCCTGCTGCTCGAGCAACCGTACGGCGGTCTCGTCATCTTCAACCCGACTGGCCACTCTGCCGTTTACCTGGACCATATCTGTGCCGCCTCGCCGCTTGAGCTACGCGCCTGCAGACCCGGGGAACTCGGCGTGGTGATCAGTCGTTACGACGGCATTGGCGATCATGACTGGATCGCCGTTCCGTTGCTGCCCTATCTGTACGCGGTGGACTCCACCGCCGACATCCCGTGGTCCACAAACCGCGAGCAGGTGAGCGTCCTTCGTGAGCGTTACCGCCGCCACGCGCTGGAGTCGGTGGCTCCGGATCTTCCCGATGGGAGCGCTCCGGCCGGCAACTGGTATGAACTCGTCGGCTCGGCCTATGACCGCACCATCTATGGCTTCAGCCTTGCAACCACGCCGGAGCAGGACGCCCGTCTGATGGCCTTTTTCAACGACCGGCGCAATGTGCCGCGCTACAACGGCGCGTTCCGCAACTGTGCCGACTTTGCCCGCACCACCATCAACTACCTCTATCCGCATGCCGTCCGCCGCAATTTCGTCGCGGACTTCGGCCTGACCACCCCGAAGTCGGTTGCGCGAGGACTTTCCCACTACGCCAAAAAGCATCCCGAGGCTGACCTCCACGTCTTCAAGGTTCCCCAGGTCCCCGGCTCTCTGCCCCGTTCGCACGCGGTTCAGGGCGTAACCGAGAGCCTGCTGAAGCGCTACGTCGTACCCCTGGCGTTTCTCTCGCCGATTGCGACTGGCGCGGTGTTTGTCGCTTACATTGGACACGGTCGTTTTGACATGCCGCGCCATGCCCCGCTGCTCGATTTGAATCCGCCGACGCTCGACATCGAGGGCGCAATGACGGTCGAGGCCTCCGAGAACGACCCCGCCGAGTCTTTGCCGCTGCCCACCCCCTCAGGCGGGGCGATGCGCTCCACGCCGTCATCCACCCTGATGTACCACGAGGACCCGCCGTCCGCATTGGACATCCCCATGCTGGATCCGGCTGACAGATTTCCGGCTAAGTTGTTTGCTACCCCTGCTACGGAATAAGCTCTGAGCTAGCCATGGGCTGCCGTTCTGTCATCCTATTGTGGGGATTCGTGCGACGATGGACTTTCGTGAGCAGCCTCTGGGGAAAAACGTGCGCTTCCTGCTCCCTTCGCTCAAGCTGAAGGAGCCTTGTCCTGGCGGCGGCACAATCGAACAATCCGTCCACGCCTACCTGGTCGATCACTTCGGCGGCTACACCGTTGGGTCAGCAACCGTCGCCGGCTACTGGCGCGAGGAAGACGGCCGCCACTCCTACGGTGAGCACCGGGAGTTTACCGTCGCGCTGCCCGACGATTGCGGTCTGCCCGACCTCAAGCGCTTTCTGGCGCTCACTGCACGCCGTCTCTGCGAGTCCTGCCTTTACGTTGAGGTTGCCGGCAGCGCTGTGCTGCTCTACAGCGCCGAGGACGAAGACCTCGAGGCAGACCCATGCCTCGCAGGCTCCTCGATCGACGAGGAGCCCTCCTCGGCGCTCTAAAGGCCGTTACAGGTCTGCGTCTTCCGCTAGTACCCGCTCAAAGATGGCATCCACGTTCCTAAGCTGCCGATCGTAATGGAAGATCTGGGCCAGCTTCTCGCTGGACAGCAGCCTGGCAATCTCGGGATCAGCTTCCACCAGTTCGCGGAAATTGCGGTCGTTCGTCCAGGCATCCATTGCGTGCTGCTGGACCAGCCGGTACGCGTCCTCGCGGCTCATCCCGGCCCCCGCCAACTCCAGCAGGAGCTGCCCCGAATAAACCAGCCCATGGGTCGATTCGAGGTTCTTCAGCATTCTCGCCGGATAGACCAGCATCCGCTCGATCATGGTCGCCGTCTTGTCCAGCAGGTAATCGGTCAGGGTGGTCGAATCGGGCAGAACCACGCGCTCGGCAGAGGAATGCGAGATGTCGCGCTCGTGCCAGAGAGCCACATTTTCCAGGCCCACCTGCGCATTCGCTCGCACGACCCGCGCCAGTCCTGAGATCTGCTCGGCCGTAATCGGGTTGCGCTTGTGCGGCATGGCGCTGGAGCCCTTTTGCTTGGCCGAGAAGAACTCCTCCGCCTCCCGCACTTCCGTGCGCTGCAGGTGCCGTACTTCGGTCGCGATCTTGTCCAGGGTGGAGCAGAGCACCGCCAGCGCGCACAGATAGGCCGCGTGACGGTCGCGTTGCAGCACCTGGGTGGCAATCGCCGCCGGTCGCAGCCCCAGTTCCTTCAGGATGGCCGCCTCGTGTTCCGGCTCCAAGTGACCAAAGGTACCCACCGCCCCTGACAGTTTCCCCACCCGCAGGTCGGCGGCGGCGGCGTCGAACCTGCGCAGGTTCCGCCCCATCTCCGAGTACCAAAGAAGCAATTTCAGCCCAAAAGTAGTGGGTTCAGCGTGCACTCCGTGTGTTCGGCCGATCGCCGGGGTGTGCTGAAATTCAATTGCACGCTTGCGCAAAATGTCGCGAAGCCGGACAATCTGAGCACGAATCAAGCCAGAAGCAGCACTCAGAGCAAGGGCCTGCGCCGTATCTACGACATCGGTGGAGGTTAGACCGTAATGCAACCATCTCGCCTCGGGACCCACTTTTTCGGCTACTGCTGTCGTAAATGCCAGTACATCGTGACGCAGTTCTGTTTCAAGCTCATGGATACGCTCCACGGTAAACCCGGCTCGTGCACGCAGCGCGGCCGCAGCTTCAGCGGGGACAATCCCCGCACGTGCGAGCGTCTCGGTCGCCGCAAGCTCTACGCGCAGCCAGTTTTCATACCGGTTGCGTTCGGACCAGACCGAGGCCATCTGCGGACGGGTGTAACGGGCAATCATTGGATCTCCAATGGATGAGGGGGATGATATGGAAGCTAAGTCAATGGCAACAGCAACTCAGAGCTCCGCGGCAAGCATCGCAGCCACGAGAGCCCTTCAAAATCGGCACGTCCTTTCCAGTGTAGCCGGACCTGCACTTGGAGAATTAAATCGCAAATCGTTGCGCGATAGAACGGAGAACACTCTCATGGAAGAGAACGGCCACGGGAGCGGAAACGGCACCATCGACATCCCACGTTTGCGGGAGTTGGCGGAGTTCCGTTTCCAGTTGAGGCAGTTCCTCAGCTTCAGCGAGATTTCATCGGAGCGCCACGGCATTCAGGCCCAGCAGTATCAGCTACTGCAGGTCATCGCCGCAGCGCCCGCGGGGCAGCCAGCCTCGGTGAGCTACCTTGCGGATCGCATGGTGCTTCGCCACAACAGCACAGTAGAGCTTGTCGATCGCGCGGAACGCGCCGGTCTGGTACGCCGTCACACCGACGAACGCGACCTTCGCCGCTCGATCATCAAGTTGACGCCGACCGGCGATCAACTGCTGCGCCTGTTGGTTGCTGAACACGTTCAGGAGCTGGAGCGCCTCGCCGAACGCATCGTCCACTCGCTGCGGGCGGTTGGCTTCGCAGACCAGACGCCGTTGCAGTCGGCAACTGAGGGCGCTGGCACTGCCTGAGCTATCCTTCGCTGACGCCGAATAGTTGCGCCATCTCGGCGTGGAGAAACCCACGCCCCGGCTTGTACGGCTGGACCCATTTTCCGTCGATTACGAATTGGGGGATGGCGCGCTTACCGGTGTTCCGGATCAGCTCGTCTGCCGCTCCCGGCGTCCGCTCGATGTCGATCTCCTGATACGGAATCGAGTGCTTGATCAAAAAGCGCTTGGCCTCGCGGCAGTCGCGGCACCAGTTGGCTGTGTAAAGAAGAAGGCCCATACCTCTATTTTCTCCGATTCACTTCACCTTTGGCGACCAACCGCGTTTACTGCTCGTGGTAGTTGCGGATCAGTCCACCGTCGATAAAGTACGTGGATCCAGTCACATACGCCGCTTCGTCCGAGGCGAGCCATGCTACCAGCCCCGCCACCTCCTCCGAGGTTCCCATCCGGCCCAGCGGGATGTTCCTCAGCAGCGGATCCAGCTTGCTCTTGTCCTCGAGCAGCGACTTGTTGATCGGCGTAATGATCGCGCCCGGCGCGACGTTGTTGACGGTAATGCCCAACGGTCCGAGCTCCACTGCGAGGTCACGCATCAGCATGCGCAGGCCACCCTTCGCGGCGCAGTAGCTCGGGAAGTGGGGAAAGACCATGTCCTCATGCACCGACGAGATATTGATGACTCGCCCGGTTCGCTTCGCGTCACGCAGCCGCTTCACGAAGGCCTGCGTGAGGAAGAACGCGCCCTTGAGGTTCGTATCCATGACCGCGTCGTAGTCGGCCTCGGTTACGTCCCAGAACTCCGCGCCCTTCTCGATGCCCGCGTTATTCACCAGGATGTCGCAGCCGCCGAGTTGCGACCACGCCTGCTCCATCAGGTTGGTCGTGTCAGCCACCTTCGTGACGTCAGCCTGCACGATGATCGACTTCGCCTGCGCGTTCTTCGCCAGGATCTGGCTTTGCGTTTCCTTGGCGCCATCCTCGTGGCCGCGGTAGTCGATGACCACCGCCGCGCCCTCGCTCGCCAGGCGCACTGCGATTGCCTGGCCGATGCCGGAGGACGATCCCGTTACCACGGCCACTTTACCTTCGAAGCGTCGGGGCATCGTTAGCTCGCCTTTTTCGACGAGCGCCGCGAGTGCGACCCGCTCGAACTGGCTTTACGCTTCGAACGCGTCCCGCTCTTTGCCGAGCTCTTGCCTTCTTTCTCGCGCAGAATCTCCTTCGCGTCTTCGAGCGTGTGCTTGCGCTCCGCCGAGAGATTCTTTCCGCCACGATTCTCGTAGAAGCTGAGCATCTGCATCGCCTGCCCCGGTCCTTTTGGCGAGACAGACTTCTTCTCGAGGCCTTCGGCGATCTCCTTCGCCGATTTCTTGAACAGCCCCGGACCCGGCTTCGTCGAATCCGTCTTCACCTTCGCCGACCACCGCCGCGACGGTGGTGTCGTCGAACGCTTGCCGGATTTGGTGGGATAGGTCTTCTTCGCAGTGGATCGCTTGGCCGAGGACTTCGCATGAGACGCGCGTGTGGTTCCGTTTGCCATAGTGCTGCCTCCATCACTAAGTGTGATGCCGGTCAGACGGTGGTCGCGTTGGCTCGGCGACGACGAAAGAAATCCGTCAGCATCGCCCCGCACTCCTCCGCCAGCACACCTTCGACGACCTCAACGCGGTGGTTCAGCGCCGGATGGTTCATCACGCTGAGCACGCTGCCGCAGGCACCCGCCTTCGGATCGCGTGCTGCATACAGCAGCCGCCCGATCCGCGCATGGAGAATTGCGCCTGCACACATCGCGCAAGGCTCCAGCGTGCAGATCAGCGTGCATCCCGTCAGCCGGTAGTTGTCGAGCGCGCGCCCCGCCTCGCGCATGGCCACAATCTCGCAGTGCGCTGTCGGATCATTGTCGGCAATCACGCGATTCCATCCGCACCCCAGGATCGTCACGCCGTCCGGCGCCACGACAATCGCGCCCACGGGGACCTCGCCCGCAGCTTCCGCCGCGCGCGCCTGCTCGATTGCAAGCTGCATCAGCTCGGCGTCGGGCAAGGGGATTGCGGGACTCGTAGCTTTCGGAGTTTGGGGAAGGGAACTCACGATGAACTTAGCTTACGACGGCGAGGTTACGACTGAGGTTGAAGGCGCTCGTTGTCCGGGCGCGACCACAGTTGATCGAAGTCCAGTTCGAACCGCCTCACGCTCGCCGCATCGTGCGTCAGCACCAGGTCATTGTCCTGATGCTTCAGCGCGCTCGCCGAGAAGTTCGCGCTTCCGGACCGCAGCGTCTGCCCATCCACCGCGTACGACTTCAGGTGCATCAGCACGCGCGAGTGCTTGATCCGCACCTCAACATTCGGCGTCGCGGCCAGCCGCGCAATCACAGCCTCGGTACCCGGATCAGGTACATCCTGCTCTGCGAAGAACCCGTCCGCGAACTCGACATCACGCTTCCGGCCGCGTGGCTTCGGCGCGCTGTCATGCTTCGCTGCGCGCTCCAGCTCATCGTTCGATTGGCTGCGGTCGAGATACACACGCACCCTTACACCGCGTTGTGCCGCGCCGGCGATCGCATCGCCTACCGCCTCGTCCGTGAAGCTGAAACCGCACAGGTCGATGCTCTTGTGCGCCGACCGCAGGAGCGCGAGGTCATAGTGCTCCAGGTTTTCCGTCGGCGAGTAATGCGTTTCCACCGTCGCGCCTGAACTGCCGCCGGCAGCCAGATCCGTCCGCGACCCTGGACTCACCGGAACCTGGCAGCCACACAGGCCAAGACACAACGCACTCAACGCAACCGAAAATCGAGAAAGCCCAGCCATCACTCGTCAGTCTAGCGACAGCGACGCCTGTGCAAGCGGCGGCGGGCTCAAGATCGGCAACGGCCGTCCGTGGTATTTCAGGCCGGCTCCTGCTGCGTCATGCAGTGCAGCGCGCCCAGCCCCCAGATGAAGTCCGTGCAGTGAATCCCCGCGACCACGCGGTCGGGGAAGCACTCGGCGAGTGTATTCAATGCGATGCGGTCGTTTGGATCGTTGAACGTCGGTACCAGCACCAACCCATTCGCGATGTAGAAGTTCGCGTAGCTGGCCGGCAGCCGCTGGCCCTCGAAGACGACCGGCGCGGGCATCGGCAGCGTCCTGATCTCAAATGGCTCGCCGCGCAGATTGCGCGCCGCGTGCAGCCGCTCCAGGTTCTCCGCGAGCGGCAGATGATTCTCGTCCGCCGTATTCTCTTCCACCGCTGTGAGGATCGTGTTCTCGCCGACGAACCGCGAGATGTCGTCCACGTGTCCGTGCGTGTCATCGCCCGCGCATCCGCGATTCAGCCAGATCACCTTCTCGATGCCGAGATACTCCGCGAACGCCTGCTCCAACTGCTCGCGCGACACACCCGGATTCCGCTGTTGAACCTCGCTGAGCAGACACTCCTCGGTAGTCAGCAGAACGCCCGCTCCATTGGTGTCAATGCTTCCGCCCTCGAGAACCAGCCGCTGCTCGGTGCCGTCCGCAAGCTTTACGCGCGGCTCGAAACTGCGCATGCCGTACAGCTTCGCTACGTGCTCCGGAATCAGATCGTCGTTGTGCCAGTTGTCATACTTGGCCCACGCGTTGAACTTCCAGTTCGTAATCGCGGACTTTCCCTGCGCATCTTTCACGAAGATCGGCCCTGAATCGCGCAGCCATACCCGATCCGTGCGCCACGGATGAAAGTGAAGCCGCGCGAGGTTCGCTCCCTGCCGCCGCAATAGTCCGAGTGCACGCTTCTCCGCTGCTGCGTCGTTCACGAGGATGTGCACATCCTCCACGCTCGAGAGCCAGCGCACAATCTCGCAGTACACCCAGGGAATCGGCTGAAACTTGTTCGGCCAGTCTTCGGGGTTATGCGGCCACGCAATCCACGTGGCGGCATGGGGAGCCCACTCGGCGGGCATACGATAATTGTTCATTTCAACTATTGATCCTACTGGGACTCTGGTGTGTGAGGGACACCGATGATCTTTACCTTTATGTTGATCTTCATTTTTGTGTTGCTTCTCCTGAAATGGGTGGCCTTCGCGGCTGCGATTGGGCTGACGCTACTAAGTCTTCTGCTTGCAGTTCGTAAGAGGAGTCACCGCACTGTATCACTCACCTTAATTGCATCTGCCGGATTGATCGCTGCTCTTTGCTACATCCCAGGTCTTGAGCACTACAGAATGTATGGAATTCAAACAGAAGTGAGCCGCAGCACAAAAATTATCGAATTAAGCATGGTACTTTCACTGATCACCGCGATGTTCGTGCCCGGCTATAGAAGGTGGATTTCGGGCGCGGCTGTGGCGTGCGCCTACATCGCCTTCCTTATTTCTTAAGCTGAAACGCCGCCTGCAAACGCAAGCGGCGCCTCTCTAAATCTTTCGTTACTTTGGAATCGCGTGGGTGTCCTCAGGTGTGCGTGGGTTGTACTTCTTCGCCAGCGCTGGTGTCGAGATCACCTCGCTGGGCTTCGGGTTCGCAGCCTTCTCCACCTCCACGCCGATCACGTACGCCGGCCCGAACATATTGCTGGTGAAGAACACGATCGTCTTGTCCGGAGAGAAGCGCACATTCGGCTCGAGGTGATAGTCATGCCACGCCATGTTCACCATGTGCTCCGGAGTGAAGTAGCCGGGCTGGAAGAAGTCCGGGTCGTTCAGCGCGCCGGTGGTGTTGAGAAGGTGCGGATGAAAGAGCTCGATCCACTGGCCATCAGGAGCCTTCGCCACCTGGCCCGAATCACCGCCGTCGCCACAGAAGATGTCGAGGTCCTTCGTCAGGTTGAAGTGAATCGACCAGTCGTTCCGGTCCATGTGATACGCCGTGCGCTTGCCGTTTGCGAGGTCATAGCCGGCAAGATAAAAATCCTGGCCCTTGATGGGCTGCCAGTCGTACCAGATGGTCTTGCCGTCGAGGCCCCAGAACTCATGCCCGGCGATCTCCATCGCAATGCGCCGCTTGTGAATCAGCGTGTTGTGCGTGCCGTCGGTGTGGATCATCCAGATGCGATCCACCTTCTGCCACGGCCCTTCGTGGCAGTACATCAGCAGCGTGGGGTCGGTCGGCGAAAAGAGCAGGTGATTGACCCAGTCGGTCGAATGCAGCAGCGGGTTAAGCTTTCCGGTCTTCAACTCGATCGTGTAGAGCGTCAGGGGAATCCGCGCCGCGAGCCGCTGCTCCATCATCTGGCCCTTATTCAGCGGCTGCACCAGCGGCCCGGACTGTCCACGCGGATTCACGCGATTCTGGCCGTAGTCGACTGCGTCCTGCTTGTCATTCATCGTGCCTGCGCCCAGCGTCTCGTCGGCGTTGATGGTCGCGACGTTCATCCCGCGCGGCAGGTCGCAAAGCCTGGTGATCTCCTTCGTGTAGACATCGGCCTTGTAGAGCGTGACAACGTGCGTCGTCGGATCCGCCTTGCTGAAGAACACCGAGTTCGTCACGCGCCCGGCGATGATCGCGTGTACGCCGCCAAAACGAAACTGCTGGTTTGTCTCTGCTGCTGGACGCGGCGGATTCGGCACGATGAGCCATGTTTTCCTTGTCGCAAGATCCAGTCCATGAATGCCGTCCGGCGCCGAGTAGATCATCGTCTTCAGGTCAGGCGTGTATGCATTCACGTTGAAGTAAAAACCAGACGAGCCCGGCTCGTCGGTCATGCGCCACACGCGGTGGCCCGTATCCTTGTCCACCCATGTTCGCGGCGGAACCTGACCTGTGCCGCTTGCTTTCAGCGGTTCATTCTGTGCGAGGCCCACAGCGGAAACGGCGAAGAGGGCGGCGAAGGCGATGGTAAGTCGGCGAATCAGGATGTTCACGTTCAGTACGCTCCGGCAGGCTCAGTCCCCGGAAAAAATCTGGTGCGCACTTTCAGAGCCGCGCAGACAAAGCTTTACCGGGCGTTTGCTTTATACACGGTACGAACGTCGTTTGGAAATTGTTTCACATTGGAAAACATAGGACCGGAAACCCCGGATTCGGCGGAAACCGCCAATCCTGCCGCAGAGCGAAGGCGAAGGGCTTGCGGCGGAAGTGATGCAACGACACGGTGAGACAATCGCTGCATGGGCCCTCGCGGTTTGCTGTGCGTTTTGCTGCTTCTCCACTCATTTGCCCTTGCGGCGCAGAACGAGGGATCGCCCCAGCCGGATTCGGATAAAGACGGATTCTCTGACAGCCTCGAGCAGTCGCTCCTGACACAGTTCTCACCGCGGTTTTACATTGGCCAGCAGGAGTGTGCCGGCCTTCCCACGGCGTTCCAGCCAGGCCTTCCCGAGCCCACTCCCCAGGCAGACGACGGAACGGTGTACGGACAGGTGTTTCCAGTGAAGGTCGCCGGCGCGACCACGCCGATGGCAGAGATTCACTTCTACGATCTCTGGGGCCGCGACTGCGGCGCTCATGGCCATCAGTTCGATGCCGAGCATGTGGCGGTGCTCGTAGAGGCGTCCGGTCCCGATTTGAGCGCGGCAAAATGGAAGGCTGTCTACTGGTATGCCGCGGCGCATGAGAACACTGTCTGCGATGTCAGCCAGATTGCAAGAGCTTCAGATTTGAGAGCCGAGCAGGAAGGCGCGAAGGTGTGGATCTCGCCCGGAAAGCATGCGGCGTATCTCGCGAAGTCGCTCTGCAATCATGGCTGCGGTGCTGACCAGTGCGAGGCCATGAAGCCAATGCGCACAAGCCGGATCATCAACCTGGGCGAGCCCGGTCATCCGATGAACGGCTCGGACTTCGCTCTGTCGAAGGTATGGCCGCTGGAACAGAAGATGAGCCATACGAATTTTCCTCCGGAACCGATCGCGAGATTGGACGCGTTGCCGCCGGGCGACATCGCGTGGTTCAGCGCGGGACGGCATCCAGCGCAGGGAGTTGTCGCGGTCAGCTACGCGACGGGCGAGTCGATCGCCGGCAGCGGACAGAATACGGATGCGGCGTTGGCGCTGGCGGGAGACAAGACGGGGAACGCGCTCCAGAAGAGCTACCGGAACGCAAAGCACGCGCTGGGAACGACGGCGCGCGATGTCGACAAAGCCCTCGGCGGAAACGCATCGAAGACCCCACAGTAGGCGACAGCAATTTCGGCTTCTTGCAGTTAATCCTTAGTCCAGAAATCGGCTGGTAATCCCGCCGTACGCGTCGATTCTGCGGTCGCGCAGAAATGGCCAGTGCTGCCGCGTGACCTCGACCTCCTTCGGGTCGAGCTCCGCGTACAGAATCTCTTCTTTGTCGTGCGACGCCTTTGTGAGTATCCGCCCGAACGGATCGGCGATGAACGAACCGCCCCAGAACTCCAGGCCAGCGCCCTCCGGCCCCTTCAGCAGAGTTCCATCCGGAAACTGCACATCTCCGTGCTCGTGCCCCACGCGATTCACCGAGCAGACGAACACTCCATTCGCAATCGCATGCGCGCGCTGAATCGTCTGCCACGCGTCGTACTGCCGCTCGCCGAACTCCGTCTTCTCGCTCGGGTGCCAGCCAATCGCGGTAGGGAAGAAGAGCGTCTCCGCGCCCTTCAGCGCTGTCACACGCGCGCCCTCCGGATACCACTGGTCCCAGCACACCAGCGTGCCGATCGGCCCGGCCGAGGTTCGCTGTGCCTGAAAGCCGAGATCGCCCGGCGTGAAATAAAACTTCTCGTAATAAAGCGGATCGTCCGGGATGTGCATCTTGCGATAGACCGAGACGACGTTGTCCTTCGCCGCATCGCCCGCATAATCCAGCACTGCCGCCGTGTTGTGATACAGCCCTGGCGCGCGCCGCTCAAACAGGCTCGCAATCACCACCAGCTTGTGCTCGCGAACGACCTCGCTCAGCGCCTTCGTGGAAGGACCGGGAATCGCTTCGGCGATACCGAAGAGCGCATGGTCCTCGCGCTGGCAGAAGTATTGAGCTCGAAACAACTCCGGAAGGCAGATCAGTCGCGCGCCATTTTCTGCGGCCTCACGCACGCGCGCCACGGCTTTCGCGAGGTTCGCCTCGGTCGAGGCCTCACACGACATCTGAATCAACGCAACGCGAGTCGAACTCTTCGCCATCGCCAGCTCCTCAATCGCAAGCAACTCTGCCTGAAATTCTCTTCCCATGCAAAAGGCGCTGGCTCAAACCAGCGCCTTCTCATGACCTGTGCGCTGAAATCTACTTATCGTCGAAGATCAGAATTGCTGCGGCGATTGTGGTCGTCCAGCGGCCGTTCTTGTCGCCGACGGCGGACTGCGTCACGTTCGCCGTGCGCACAATCTTGTCCGACATCCGGTAGATTTCCTTCTTCTCATCCCAGCTCTTGTCGGGGTCGAAGTCGACATCCAGCGTCGTCGCCAGCATCTCGGCCGCGAGTTCCTCGGCGTAGTCGCCGGCCTGATCTTCGGTCTCGCCGAAGCTGTGGTGCTCGCTCAAATAACCGTACGTGTTCTTGTCCGTCGGAATTGCGACGCCAATCGAACTGACGACCAAGCGGTGCGGCTCACGCGTCGAATTCTCTGCGACCACGGCGAACACAACCTCGCCCGGGTGCAGATACTTCAGACCTTCCTTGCGCGTCACCAGCTTGCATTGCGGCGGAAAGATCGATGAAACGCGCACCAGGTTTTGCGCTGCGATGCCAGCGTCGCGAAGTGCCAATTCGAAGGAGGTCAGTCGCTCCTTGTGTTTACCAACGCCCTTCGTGAAAAACAGGCGCTTGGGGACCATGTCCTTGCCCAATGAATGTTCCTCCAGATGTGTCCGCTTGCCAGAGTTGGCCGCCCGGCGAGATAGCGAACAGCGCGTTCGCCCCAAGGAAAATTATCACACGCGCAACCGCCAAACGAATCGCTCGCCCGCGTGAAAATCAGTTGCAAGCGCTCGTGTCGCCGGTCGGCAGCGCTTCGGACCTCCGGCAGAATCCATCGTGGTACTTGACGTCTCTTTCTGCTAATTTTTACTTGTGGCCTAAATAGGCGCCTTCCCGCCCCGACAGCCACAGCGGACACCCCACAAAATCTTCAGGCAGCCAGGACTGCCACAAGGAGTGCTATGTCGAGCGAATACCGCAACTTTCTCGAGCTGTCGTATGAAGAGCTTGAGGAGCTTAATCTCAAGGCAAAAGATCAGCGCCGGAAGCGCGTCGCCATCGACAAGCTCCAGGAAGAACGTTTGAAGTGGCTCACGGACAACAAGGGTGTCAAAGCTGTGACCGTGCTCTTCTCCGATCTCGAAGGCCGGTTGCACATGCTCGACTACGACAAGAAGTTCCTCACCAAGAGCTTCGACAACCTCACCTTTGACGGCTCCTCCATTCGCGGCTTCACCGCGCAGCGCGAGAGCGACCTTCGTCTCGGCCTCGACTGGAGCGCCTTTTACGTCACTCCGGCGGACATCTTCGGCCCCGGAAAGGTGCTCGTCTTCGGCGAGGTCATCGACAAGAACGGTTCGACCTACGGCGGCGACGTTCGCGGGCTCCTCAAGAGCTTCGCCAACGAGCAGTTCACCAAGAACGGCTACACGCTCAACGCGGCGAACGAGATCGAGGGCTTCCTCTTCGACGGCATCGACGCCGAGCGCAAGTATCACGAGACCGGCAAGTTCGAGTACGTCAACCAGGGCGGCTACTACCACTCGCTGCCTGGCGACCCGCTGCGTGAGTTCATCGACGTCACTGCTGAGGTGCAGCGCTCGATGGGCTTTGAGAACGAGAAGGACCATCCCTGAGGTGGCGCCCTCGCAGTTCGAGATCAACTACAGCTACGGCGACGCGATCGCTGCGGCCGACCAGATTCAGCTCTACAAGCTCATCTGCCGGCAGGTCGCCAACCAGATGGGCATGACGGCCAGCTTCCTCCCGAAGCCTGTCACCGGCGTCAACGGCTCCGGCATGCACACGAACGTCTCCGTCACCAAGGACGGCAAGAACCTGTTCTGGGATCCGAACGGCGTCGAGAAGGTCTCGCCCTTCGCCTGGGACTTTGTTGACCGCATTCTCACGGCCGGCAATGACATCTGCCTGCTGCTGAATGCGTCGGTGAACGCCTTCCGCCGTCTCGATCCGCACTTCGAGGCTCCGAACCAGATCAAGGCTTCGGCCGTCGATCGCGGTTCCATGGTTCGCATCCCCATCGGCAACGAGAAGTCGGCGCGTGTTGAGGTTCGCTCCGTCAGTCCGGACGCCAACCCTTACATGGTCATGCTCTCGGTCTTCAAGACGGGCCTCGCCGGAAAGATCGCGCAGATCCCCAACCTGCGCCAGGCCGAGCGCTATCTGCCGGACAACATCTACTCGGCCCTCGAAGACTTCCGCAACGCCGCCTGGACGACCGAGCTGCTCGGCGCCGAGGTGAAGGCCCGCTACGCCGACCTCAAGCAGGGTTCGGCCGACCGCTGCCCGCGTCTGCTCGGAACCATCGTCAAAGGCTCCGAGGTGCAGTTCCACCACGACGTTTACAACCAGCTCCTCTGGGGCCAGTTCTAAGCTCTCTAACTTGCATCCAAGCGAAGAGGCCGCCTCGGTGGCCTCTTCTGCTTTTCTGCCGAAATTCCCTGTATTTTTGCAGAAATCCTTGGTTTTCGAGGCCTGCGGAAGTTACCATAGAGTTAACCCAAACCCCACTTGGAGGAAAAAAATGGCCACCCGCAAGTCCCCCACATCGGCAGAGAAGAAGCCCACCACCCGGAAGGCTCCCACAAAGAAAGCCGTTGCCGCAGCGGCGCCAGCCGTTGAGCCGGTTGCCGTTGATTCGATTGCAGAGAAGCACAATCCCAGCTACCACGAGGTCGCGCAGCTCGCCGAGCAGTTCTGGATCGAGCGCGGCCGTCCTTTCGGCTCGCCTGAGATCGACTGGCTCCGCGCCGAAGCCACACTCTACGCCTAAGACCCAGGTGCGGCGAGGACCGTCCATCCTCGCCGCACTCTCGTTTTCGATAATTCTGACCCGCATTTCTGATGCGCGAAAAATTCTCTTGACGTCAAGACGACTCTGCCTCATGCTTCCGCCACCGAGTCTCCATTCAGACTGATGGATGGAGCAGCCTGAGGTCGTCCTCCCGTGGCGCAGCAAGAAAGCTCTCCTCTTCTCATCCCCTTCACAGCTCTTGGCGTCCTGCTCGCGATCGGCTTGATCGTCGGCGGACTTCTGCTCGGCACTCGCATCCGCGACTTCAAGAGGGCTGACCGCTACGTTGAGGTCAAGGGCCTCGTCGAGCGCACCGTGAAATCCGACAGTGCGACCTGGCCTATCAGCTTCAGCGAGGCCGGCGACAGTCTGCCCACCGTCTTCGCCGCCAGCGAAAAGGACAAGGCAGCCGTGGTCTCTTTCCTGCAGACGCAGGGATTCACGCAGAATGACCTTACTCTCGGCAGCATTGCGGTCACCGACCGCTCCACCCAGCAGTTCAACAACAACACGCATGGTCCGCGCTTTGTCGTCGAGCAGACGATTACGGTGAACAGCAGTGACGTCGACAAGGTTGCTGCCGCCAACGCCAGGACTGCGGACCTCATCCGTGCCGGCGTTGTCATCCAATCCGGCCAGAACGGCGGCGGTGGCGTCGTCTACAAGTTCAACGGCCTGAACGCGCTCAAGCCTGACATGATCACCGAGGCGACGCGCAACGCCCGCGCGTCCGCCGACCGTTTCGCCGCCGACTCCGGCTCCCAGGTGGGCGCGATACGCGACGCCAACCAGGGCGTCTTCTCCATCTCTGCCGCGAATGCCGGCTCGGGCACCGGCGAAGACGGCGCGTTCGACCAGCAGGCCGACTCCAGCATCATGAAGAAGGTTCGGGTCGTCTCCACAATCGACTACTACCTCTTGAACTGACCAAACTCGCACGGCGAGCGCGTTTATCGCACCGCCGCGTTGCCAGTCCTCGCGCCGCTTTGTTAGCTTGGCCGAATCCCCGTTTCTTCCCGAGGAGCCAGCTCATGCAGACCAGCTACAACGGCATCGCCGTCCCCGCCGACGGCAACGCGATCCAGTACGCCGACGGCAAGTACACCGTTCCCGACAACCCGATCATCCCCTTCATCGAAGGCGACGGCACCGGCCGCGACATCTGGAAGGCCTCGCAGCGTGTCTTCGACGCCGCCGTCGCCAAGGCCTACGGCGGCAAGCGGGCCGTGAAGTGGTTTGAAGTGTTGGCTGGTGAAAAAGCTTTCCGCCAGACCCAGAACTGGCTCCCCGACGACACAGTCAAGGCCACGGTCGACTTCCGCGTCTCCATCAAGGGGCCGCTGACCACGCCCGTCGGCGGCGGCATCCGCTCGCTCAACGTCGCGCTGCGCCAGCTCATGGACCTCTACCAGTGCATCCGCCCGGTCAAGTACTACACCGGCGTTCCGAGCCCCGTGAAGCACCCTGAGAAGCTTGACGTCGTCATCTTCCGCGAGAACACCGAGGACATCTACGCCGGCATCGAGTTCCGCGAGGGCTCCCCCGAAGCCGAGAAGTTCATCTTCTTCGTCAATGACGTGATGCTCCAGGGCACCAAGAAGAAGATCCGCCCGGACTCTGGCGTCGGCGTCAAGCCAATCTCCATCACCGGCTCCAAGCGTCTCGTTCGCGCGGCCATTCAGTACGCCATCGCCAACAAGCGTAAGGTCGTCACACTCGTCCACAAGGGCAACATCCAGAAGTTCACCGAGGGCGCCTTCCGCGAGTGGGGCTACGAGGTCGCCACGCAGGAGTTCCGCGACCAGACCATCACCGAGCGCGAGAGCTGGATCCTCGGCAACCTCGAAGCCAACCCCAACCTCATGCCCGAAGAGAACGCCGCGCTCGTCGAACCCGGCATCGAGTTTGCGCCGAAAGAGTTCGGCGACTCCATCGCCCAGGAGGTCAAGGACGTCGTGGCCTCCATCGGCAAGACCCACGGCAACGGCCAGTGGAAGCAGAAGATCCTCATCAACGACCGCATCGCCGACTCCATCTTCCAGCAGATCATCATCCGCCCCAGCGACTACAGCATCCTCGCCACAACGAACCTCAACGGCGACTACATCTCCGACGCCGCAGCCGCGCAGGTCGGCGGCCTCGGCATCGCGCCCGGAGCCAATATCGGCGACGGCTTCGCCGTCTTCGAGGCCACCCACGGCACCGCGCCCAAGTACGCCGACAAGGACGTCATCAACCCCGGCTCCGTGATGCTCTCCGGCGTCATGATGTTCGACTTCCTCGGCTGGAGCGAAGCCGCGCGCCTCATCGAAAGCTCGATGGAAAAGACCATCCAGCAGAAGTTCGTCACCTACGACTTCGAGCGGCAGATGCCCGGCGCGACCAAGGTCAAGACCAGCGAGTTCGCCACCCGCATGATCGAAAACATGGGCTGACGAACTAGCGGCTATTCAACAAATCAGGCGGTTCAGGCGGGTCCGGGCACACCAGCAGCTCGGGCCCGTTGTTCCTTGCATTGCCCACCGTTGGATTGCACAACGCCGCGTTCATCTCCTCCGACTCATACGGCCGCAGCAGGTCCACCGGCAGATGCGAAACCTCACCTCGCTCCAGCCAGCGATCATAATCCCGCGGATGCAGAATCACCGGCATGCGGTCATGTACCTGCGCCGCCAGCTCATTCGCCGTTGTCGTGATAATCGCGAACGTCTGCAGCCACTCGCCATTGCTCGGATCCTTCCATGGGTCCCACAGCCCTGCGAACGCAAACGGTTTGCCGTCGTTCAGTGTGTAGACAAACGGCCGCTTCGTCTTCTTGTCGATCTTCTGCCACTCGTAGAACCCATCCGCCGGAACCAGGCAGCGCCGCTTCTCCAACGGCCTCCGCCACAGCGCCCGCTCCTGCACATTCTCGGCGCGCGCGTTGATCGTCGAAAACCCCTTGAACTCGTCGGCTGACTTCGCGAAGTAGGGAATCAGCCCCCATCGCATCAGCACTACCTCGCGCTCGCCCGTGTCGCGATTCAGCCGGATCACCGGCTGAAAGGTCGTCGGTGCCACGTTGTAATCCGGAGGCAGCACGAAATCCTCGGGGAGGCGCCCCAGGTGGAACGCCTCCGCAATCCGCTGCTTATCGCTCCGCCGAACATATCGCCCGCACATACCTTAAGAATGCCAGCTCCCTCCCGAATCTGTCCGTTCATCGCACACCCGCGACGTTCACCGCTCCCGGCGGATATCATGGAAGGGACTCGAAACACCACCCCGAAGGACCTGATAATGCGCAAAAAAGTCACTATCGTAGGCGCCGGCAACGTCGGTGCGACCGCCGCACACTGGATCGCGGCCAAGGAACTCGCCGACGTTGTTCTCATCGACGTCATCGAAGGCGTGCCGCAGGGCAAGGGCCTTGACCTCCTCGAGGCCATGCCCATCGAGAAGCGCGACTGCCACATCACCGGCACCAACGACTACGCCGACACCGCGAACTCCGACATCGTCGTCATTACCGCCGGCATCGCGCGCAAGCCCGGCATGAGCCGCGACGATCTCCTCAACACGAACTTCAAGATCATGTCCGACGTGGTGCAGAAGGCCGTCGCCGCGTCGCCCAACGCCATCCTCATCATCGTCTCCAACCCGCTCGACGCCATGGCACAGACCGCGTTCAAGCAGGCCAAGCTGCCGCGCGAGCGCGTCATCGGCATGGCCGGCGTGCTCGACTCCGCGCGCTTCCGTACCTTCATCGCCGAAGAGCTCAACGTCTCCGTTGAGAACGTCACCGCCTTCGTGCTCGGCGGCCACGGCGACACCATGGTGCCGCTCTCGCGCTACTCCACCGTCGCCGGCATCCCCATCACTGAGCTGATCGCGCCCGCCCGTCTCAAGGAGCTCGAGGCCCGCACGGCCAACGGCGGCGCCGAGATCGTTAAGCACCTCAAGACCGGCTCCGCCTACTACGCCCCGTCCGCAGCTGCAGTCGAGATGGTCGAAGCCATTCTGAAGGACAAGAAGAAGATCCTCCCCTGCGCTGCGTATCTTCAGGGCGAGTACGGCATCAACGGCCTCTACGTCGGTGTTCCGTGCAAGCTCGGCGCCAAGGGCGTCGAGCAGATTATCGAGATCAAGCTCACGCCGGAGGAGCAGGCCGCCCTCAACAAATCCGCTGACGCGGTCAAGGAACTCTGCTCCGTCATCGGCGTCGCATAGCTTCTCTCCAATCGCAGCCCTTAAAGACCCGCTCACCGAGCGGGTCTTTCACATCAGACACTTCGGCCGGGCTAAACTACACTGGCTCATCGATGCCGGGAGACTCCACCACACTCGCGGCCCAATCCAGCGCGCGCGTGCGCCATTTGCAGCAAGGTCCAACCGCTCACACGACTTATCGCCTCATTCAGGTGCTCCGCGCCTTCGCCGCCGAGATGGTCGTGCTTCGTCACGCCACCACATTGCTTCACGTCCGCGATAGCCGACATTTCAGCATCTGGCTCAACGGCGTCACGGGCGTAGACATCTTCTTCGTCATCAGTGGCTTCGTAATGATGATCCACCACGCCGCTGCTCACCTCTTCGCATCCGGCGCGCGCCTTCTTCGCCCGCCGCATCGAGCGCATCGTCCCGATGTACTGGCTTGTCACTACAGCCAAAGTCCTCGCGTTGCTCGCTGCTCCCGCACTTGCCCTGAGTGGGCTCGGCCGCTGGTGGCACGTGCTCGGATCCTATCTCTTCTTCCCCACGCGCTCTCCAGCAGAATCCTACGGCACTGTCCTCGCGGTCGGATGGACCCTCGTCTTCGAGATGGCGTTCTACATCCTCTTCACCGTCGTGCTGGCAACGCGCCTTCCGCGCCTGCGCACACTCGCGCCTGTGCTCATCGCGCTGGCATTCGCCTGGAACATCCCGTTCATCGCGCGCCACGGCACGCTGCATTTCTACTCCAGCACCATGCAGCTTGAGTTCCTCTTCGGTATGCTGCTCGCTGCATCGATTCCCTGGGTGCGGAAGCTGCCTGCGTTTCTCGCCGTTCTCTTCGGCATCGCCGGCCTCCTGCCCTTGTTCCTATGGCATCCGGAAGCCGTCGTTGTCTGGGGTGGCCTGCTCTGGGGCATTCCCGCGCTTGCCGTTGTCACCGCTGCCGTGGCGCTTGAATCACCGCTCGGCCATCGCACTCCGAAATGGTTGCTTGAAATCGGCGACGCCTCTTACTCCATCTACCTCACCCACGGTTTCGTCCTGCCAGCCGTCTGCATGCTCTTTGCGCATTATGGCGGCTATGGGCCATACACTCTGCCGTTCGCGCTGGGCGCTTCGATCCTTGTCGCGACTGCAGCGGGCGATCTCGTCTATCGCCTCGTCGAGCGCCCCGTGATGCAGTGGTTCAAAGGACGCCGCCGATCCGCGATTCCCGCCAACGCCTGATCAGAACAATGCTTTGATGGATAAGTAATCGCGCTGTGGCACTATATCGGGATGGCTTCGCATTCGGCCCGGACCCTCGCGACGGTCGCGCTCACTGCCTTGATCTTCACGATCGCGCGACCAGCGCACGCGCAGGCCGGCCCTCCCTATCAGGTCGACGACCCCGACCCCGTGCCCTACCGCCACTTTGAGGCCTACATCTTCTCGCTCTCCGATTCGGCCCGAATGCTCGGCACCTCATGGAATGGCCCCGGCAGCTACGAGATGAACTACGGCGCCGCTCCCCGCCTGCAGCTTCACTTCGTCCTCCCCTTCGTCTACTACTATGCGCCCGACGGCACTGTCACCCACGGCTTTGGCGACACCGAGCTCGGCGCCAAGATCAAGCTCTTCGACGAAACAAAGTTCCTTCCCGAGACCGGCATCTTCCCCTTCGTCGAGCTACCCTCCGGCGACGCCTCCAAGGGTGTCGGCGTCGGCACCACCTGGTACCGCGTGCCGTTCTGGCTGAAGAAAGGCTTCGCCGGGGACAAGTGGAGCGTCTACGGCGGCGGCGGTGAGACCATCGTCCCGCAGGACGGCTATCGCAACTTTCCCTTCGCCGGCGCACTCCTCCAGCACAAGTTCACTGACAAGCTGGTGCTCGGCCTTGAGTTCTACGGTCACGGCAACGAGGGCGACCCCGGCACTGCGCCCGACCGCTCTCTTCTCGCCGACTTCGGCGGGTACTACGCTTTTACCGATCACTTCCAGTTCCTCTTCGCCGGCGGCCACAGCATCGTCTGGTCGCCCGAAACCTACACCTACCTCGCCGCCTATTGGACCTGGGGCAAAGGTCCCGAAGACAAGGATAAAGACTCCAAACCTGACGCTAGCCAGAAGCTCTTCCGCAGCCTCATGCACTGAGACACTCACCGGAGCCCACGCATGGAAATCACCCTACGAAGCGTTCTGACAATCCTTCACGGCATGGGATTCGGCGCACTCTTTCTGCTGGCATTCTCGGGCGCATTTTTTGAGCTGGTCCGCATCGGGCAGGGAAGCACCGCAGCGTCGAATGAACGCGCTGTGTGCCTCTACCTGCTTGCCATGACCATCCTCGCCTGGCTCACGGTGCTCTCCGGCGCGTACATCATCTACCCGTGGTATCGCGCCGCCGCGCCGCCGGGCGCCGTCGATCTCTCCAGCTACCCGCAGGCGTTTCTCAAGGCGCACCCCAACACTATCGGCTGGCACTCGCTCGGCATGGAGTGGAAGGAGCACGTCGCGTGGCTCGCACCCATCTCGCTCACGATGGTCACGGCCGTCTTCTTTCACTACGGCCGCCAGCTGCGTAGTCATCTCGCCCTTCGTCGCGCTGTCGTCGTATTCCTCGCAGTGGCGTTTCTTGCGGCTGCGGCTGCCGGCTTCTCCGGCGCGATGATCAACAAGTACGCTCCCGTTCAGGGAGGCCATCTCTTCCATCTCCGGCACGGAGCCTGACCTTGCACAATTCTTCACCGAACGAAATCGACCGCACACTCCCCAACGGCTTCGGAGCGGCCGCAGTTCTCGCCGCCGGCATCGGCTGCTTCTCGCTTGGCGTTCTCACCGTCGCCGGCGACGCGTCGAAGTCCTTCGCGCGCCACCTCATCTTTTACACGCCCACCGGCCCGCTCTCCGGCGTCACTACGTGTGCCATCGTTATCTGGCTGCTCGCGTGGGCTGTACTCTCACTTCGCTGGCGTTCGCGCGATGTATCGCTCCGCCCAATTCTCGCCATAGCGTTCGTCCTGCTCGGCGCATCGCTGCTGCTCACGTTCCCGCCGATCATTGAGCTCTTCTGAAGACAGAAAAGCCCGCTCGACTGAGCGGGCCTTCCATCCAGGCATCAGCCTCAAACTACGAGCGCTCGATCGTCACGCTCTCCAGAACCACCGGTTTCTTCGGACGGTCCATCGCATCGCGCGGCACCTTGCTGATCTTCTCCACGACGTCGTATCCCTCCGTCACCTCGCCGAAGATCGTGTGCTTTCCGGTCAGCCAGCCCGTATCCGTCACCGTGATGAAGAACTGCGATCCATTCGTGTTCGGCCCGGAATTCGCCATCGCCAGCTTGCCCGGCTCCTTGAAGTTGTGTGGCGAGCCCTTCGTCTCATCGCCAAACTTGTAGCCCGGTCCGCCCATTCCATTGCCCTCAGGATCGCCGCCCTGAATCATGAACTCCGGAATCACGCGATGAAAAATCGTGCCGTCGTACAGTTTGTCGCCCTTCTTCGAGCGCGAGTTCCACTCCTTCGTCCCCTCCGCAAGCCCGACAAAATTCTTCACCGTCTCCGGCGCGTCACCTTCAAAAAGCTTGCACTTGATCGTGCCCTCGGATGTCTTGAATACAGCAGTTGTCGCCATCGTTTCTCCTTCGTGTTTGTTTGTTCTTTGTTGTTCCCAGAACCGGGTAGGGAGGCTTCTCTTCCTGTCGCTAATTCTTGGATGTCGGTGCTGCCGCCGTCGCCGGCGTACTCTGTGCCGCCGGGTCCGGTGGAATCGGCTGGCCCTCTTCCACCACCGTCACCTTGTTGACCACCACCGGCGTAATCGGCTTGTCCTCGCTGTTGCGTTCCACGCGCGCAATCGTCGCCACAATCAGCACTGAATGTGCGTCGCACTGCCCAAAGATCGTGTGCTTCCCGTTCAGCTCCGGCACAGCCTTCTCCGTGATGAAAAACTGCGATCCGTTCGTGCCCGGCCCTGCGTTCGCCATCGCCAGCCGTCCCGGTACATCGAACCGCAGCGACGGCGAAAACTCATCCTCAAAGTAATAGCCCGCATCGCCCGCACCCGTGCCCAGCCGGTCACCGCCCTGGATCATGAACTGCGGAATCACGCGATGAAATGTCGTGCCGTCGTAGAACGGCTTGCCCGTCATCTTTTGCTGCGACACCGGATCCGTCCACGTCTTCGTGCCCGTCGCCAGCCCGATGAAGTTGTCCACCGTCTTGGGCGCCTCTTTCGCGAAGAGCTTGCACGTCAGCCGTCCCATCGTCGTGTCGAAGATCACCGTCGGTCCCGTCGGCGCCGCTGGGGGAGCCTCCTGCGCCGTCGTCGACGGAGCATCCGGCAACTGCGCCGTTGTGCTCGACTGTGTTTGCGCGAGGCTTGCGGCCCCGCACATCGCCAGCCCCGCCACACCCATCACCCGTAGAGAAAACCGAAACCAAATCATCCAGCTAACAGGCTACTCTGTCTCCACTCATGCCGCAAAACGGGCGCATCATAGTCACATAGCTTTCAGGAGGGCGCATATGGCGAAGCAGGCGTTGTGGGTCATGCTCAAAGCGAAGCCGGGCAAGGAAGCGGAGGTCGAAGCATTCCTCGCGCAGGGAGCTTCGCTCGCAAACGACGAACCCAGGACCGTCACCTGGTATGGCGTGAAGATGGCGCCCGGCACCTATGGCGTCTTCGACACCTTCAACGACGAGGCCGGTCGCGACGCTCATCTCAACGGCCAGATCGCAAAGGCTCTTATGGCGAAAGCTCCCGAGCTCTTCGCCAATGCCAACGAGCTCCGCATCGAGCGCATGGAGATTCTGGCCTCGAAGTAACTACCCCGCCGCGTTCTGCACGGCCTCCATCACACGCAGAAGATTCCCTCCGAGAATCTTTCGCATCTGCGCGCTTGTGTACCCGCGCGCCATCAGCGCCGCATAGATCTTCGGCAGATCCGCCGCGCTCTCCAGCCCCTCCGGCAGAATCCCGAATCCGTCAAAGTCCGTGCCGATCCCCACATGATCGATGCCCGCAACCTTCGCCACGTGATCGATGTGCTCCACGACGCGCTCGAACGACGGCCGTTTCAGCGTCGCCGCACGCGCCGCAAAATACTCACGGTCCACCTTCAGCGCAACAGAGTAGGGAACCGGCTCACCACGCTCGCGATACTCCGCCGCTGCCTTCTCCGTCAGGGCCTCGCGTTCCGCCGACGTCGCACTCCACACCTCGCGCCACGTGTCATCTACAAATGAGGCGTAAAAGTTCACCATCACTATTCCGTCGCTCGTCGCCACCGCACGCAACTGCTCATCCGTCAGATTCCGCGGCGCACTCGCCAGCGCCCGTGCGCTTGAGTGCGATGCAATTACCGGCGCGTGCGTCGTCTCCATCACATCCCAGAACGCCTTGTCCGAGACGTGGCTCACATCGACCATCATCCCGAGCCGATTCATCTCGCGCACCACTTCGCGCCCGAAATGCGTCAGACCGTTGTGATGCACAACATTCGGATTATCAATATCGCCCGAACTGTCCGCCCACTCATTCGTGTTCGCCCACGTTAGCGTCATGTACCGCACGCCTAACCGGTGATACACCCGCAGCAGCGCCAGGCTGTTCTCAATCGAGTGCCCACCCTCGATCCCCAGCAGCACGCAAAACTTTCCCTCTGCACGGGCGCGCCGCACATCCTCCGCACACAATCCCAGCGCCAGCTCACTCGGATGCTTTCGCAACTGCTCATACACGCCATCAATCAACTGCAGCGTGCGATGCGCGTACCGTCCGCGCCACTCATCCGGCTGCACCCAGATCGCAAAGAACTCCGCCGCGAGCCCACCGCGCCGCGCCGTCTCCAGGTTCAGATGACCATCGCCCAGCGGCCCAGTAAACTCCCATTCCTCGTCGACAAAACGCTGCGGCGTATCCGCATGTCCATCGATCACGATCGCGTCCTTCAACTCGTCAGGCAGCAGCAGCGTTCTCCTCCCGTGCTTCATTCTTCGCGTCTCCGCTCAACTCCGCGCGCAGAATCGCGGCAGCGCACACCGCAATGAACACCGCAATGTCGCCATAGATCCTCACCTCAAGTATCTGCCCGACGCACAACAGCATCAGTACCCAGAACGGCAGCAGCAGCACGCACGCCCGCAGTCGCGGTGCTGAGATCAAATCTCGTCGCCAATAAATCCACGGCATCAGAAACGCCGACCCGCTCAGGATCGCCGGCCACAGCACCGGGTGCGAAAGGTCATGGAGATTGTTCACAATTCGCGAGCCCGCCTCCGTTGGATTCGCCACATACTTGTGGTGCAGATATCCCGTAATCAAGACCCACACCACACATAGCACCGCAACTTCCACAACATCACGCAACTTCACCGCGCGCAGCCGCCAGCGTCCCTCACGCGAGAGCGCCACAGCCCCCCGCGCCAATATCAGAAAAACCGTCGTCTCTCGATTCCACGTTGCCAGTGCAAACAACGGCAGCAGCCACCAGAATCGGTCCGTCAGCACCAGATACAGTCCCCACCCGAGAAACATCATCGACACTACGTCATACGGAAAGGTGTACGGAACGCCGAGATAAAAATCGAAGAAGAAGAAGACGATCAGCACCGCGAACGGCAGCAGCGGCACGCGTGCCTTCGGCCAGTACATGCGATCGATCTTCTGCGCTGCCCACACGCTCAGCAGGATTGCCACAAACGTCACCAGCATCAGCACCAGCCGCTCCGGCGAGTTCATGCCCGCGCGCCCGGTCGTATGTCTCTGCAAGAACGCGGAGTTTCCCGCCCACAAGAGCGGATACCGCATCAACTCGCGCGCCTGGAACGGCATGCGCTCCTGCCCCAGTGCATACTTCCGCAGGTCCAGGTACGGTGGCAGCTCAATTGTGTAGATCTGTGCCGTAAACGCCGCAGCACACACCACAATGATGCGCGAATACCAGTCCGCCAGCCGGCCGCGCAGCCGTTCTTTCGTCATCGCCTTTGGCTGCTCCGCTGCATAAATGCAATGCGCGCATCACATAGCGCGCTCGTCTCCTCACCGTACCATAGCGGCCCTGCGCGGCAACCCCATCTCGCGGCTGTCCATCTTAACGTTCTGAGAGGTGAACACATGGCAAGTGGCTTAGATTCCACCAAAACCCCCGCACGACCCTCGCACGAAGCAATTGAATCCTCAGGCGGGAACGCCACCGACGCAGGCAGCACGAAACGCGAACACATGGATCACGAGGCGATGGAATCTGCCAAACGCGCCCAGAACCGCATCCACGACAACGAAGAAAAGAATCCTGAAAGCTCCATCTTTACGAAATAGTCCTCCCGGCGGTACTATTCCGCCAGCAGTAAAGAAGCCCCGCTTGGCGCGGGGCTTTTTCTTTGCGTTCCGCTCTACCGCCGGAACAGATCCTTCACCTGCTGCACGAACGCATCGCGCCCGATATCGCTGATCGCCTCGGTCAGCGGCAGTTGCTTCGGACACGCCTGCACGCAGTTCTGCGCAAAGCCGCACTCCTGCACGCCGCCATCGCCGGCCAGCGCGCGCAGCCGCTCCTCCTTCAGCACCGAGCCCGCAGGGTCCATGTTGAACAGCTTCGCCTGCGCGATCGTCGCCGCACCTACAAAGTTCGTCACATCGTTGAACTGCGGACACACCTCCATGCAGATCGTGCACGAGATGCAGTTCGACAGCGGATAGCGCTGCTCCTGCACCTGCGGAAACTGCCGCGGCGCCGCGCCCAGATCGTATGTGCCGTCAATCGGCACCCACGCCTTCACGCGCTTCAGATTTTCGAACAGCACACTGCGATCGACCGCAAGATCGCGAACCACCGGAAACTTCGACAGCGGCTCCAGTCTGATCGTGCCCTTGCCATCCGCGCCCAACAGCTTGTCCACCAGCGCAGAGCACGCCATCATCGCCTTGCCGTTGATCCGCATCGCGCAGCTTCCGCAGATCTCCTCCAGGCAATTCGAGTCATACGTCACCGGTGTCGTCGGCTTGCCATCCGCCGTCACCGGGTTCAGCGCAATCTCGCCCAGCACCGACGTAATATTCATCCCCGGCCTGTATGCGACGGCAAAGCGCTCCGTCGCTGCCGGCTGGTCCGGTGCGGGCTGGCGCTTGATCTCGATCTGAATGCTGCTTGGAGGCATACTCTTCTCCTCTTCCTTAACTCGGAATCACAGCCGGCACGGGCTGCTTGAAACGCTGTGCACGCACATGTACGTAGTCGAGCGCCGGCTTCTCGACCAGGAACCACGAGATGACCGCGCCGACCGCGACCATAAGGAATGCAAGCGCAAGGCCACTCCACGGATGCAATGCAAACACACCCGCCGCCGCAACAAGCTGCAGCATCGGCCAATGCAAAACGTACGTGCTGTACGAAAAATCTCCCCACCGCGCCGGTCCCTTCACCACCGGCAAAAGAAGCGCTGCGCTCAGCGTCAGGGTCGCCACCGCAGCCGGGCGCGGAGCAAACCACCCCGTGTACTTATGCAGTGCAAACAGCACTGCAGCGCCCGCCGTCAGCCACCATCCATACTTGTAGAAGAACTTCTGGTGGTAGTGGATAAGCGCTCCAATCATAAAAAATGAGAGCTGCCCCGGCAGCTGCAGAGCGAGCGTCAGGTGCTTTGCCATCGCCATGCGATACACAATCGAAAGCACGAACAGCGTCCAGAGCACCACATCGCGCCGCGTCTTGCGGCAGAGCCACACAATCAGCGGCACCGCGAAGTAGAACATCACCTCGATCTTGAGCGTCCACAGCGCTCCGTCGACAACATTCGTCCCGGGGTTCGTCTGCCCACAATCCTGGTATCCACGGCTGAATAAAGTTTGCGAACGTCAGGTTCCCCAGCAAAAACTTGCCAACGTGGAAGCATCCCGCAGAAAACGCTATGCCGAGGCAAAAGACAGTCGCCAGCCAGTAGCCCGGTAGAATGCGTCCGGCGCGCTTCAGAAAATAATCTTTCAACGAATGCGAGCGCTCATAGCTGGCAAAGATCAGAAATCCTGAGATCGCAAAAAATCCTTCCACCGCCAGATGCCCGCTGAAGACATTCGGAAGCCACGCCAACTCCGGACTGCCGCTGATCGACCCTGCATGAAAGAACACCACCACGATCGCCAGGATCAGGCGCAGAATGTCGAAGTTGTTCTCTCGCTTTTTGCTGGAGCTCGTCATTCACTTCTTCGCGCAGGCCTAACCGTTCCTTCGCTCCTCATCCTCTCTTGCGTGAACCTCACCCGTTGCTTCCGTCACCGGGTGTTTTCCCTTGTTTCGAACTCTCTGGCGCTTACCGTCAATCCACGCCCCGTACAACACAATCGACCCATAAAATCCCAGTGCCACCACCACCAGCACAATCCCGACAACCGTCGTGCTCATATGCGGCTGGTTCATCGTGACTGCTTCTTCTTCAGGCCGGCCACACGCGCCGAATACACCAGCCGCCCCACGGTAGCCGCGACAACCAACACAACCACGACGACCTGTTCGGTGTGTGTCATTCGCCCTCCTTCGCGACGGTTACATCAGTGCCCGTGCAGATGCGCCTGATGTTCAGCCTCGGTACCGACCGCAATCCCTTCTTCGGTGCCGAAGTGCTGCCCGCTGCCTTTCTCAAGCTCCTGTGTCCGGTGCTTGATCCGCAGGTTGTACCAAACCATGTAACTGACCACCGAAATAAAAACGATGACCAAAAGGACGTAAACCACTCGAGTAAGCGCTTCAGGTCCGAACATGATTGCCTTAGATGGCGGGCTCCCCCGTCTGGGTTAGGGATAAAAAATAGCAAAGAACCCGGAGATATTAAGCCGTAGCGTCGTACCTCCGTGGCCTTGGCGGAATGAACTGCGTATCGACCTCCTCCCACTCGAACGCCGGTGCGCCGTTGCGGAAGAAGGCCTTCGTCGTCTTCAAAAACTTCTCATCGTTGCGATCCGGGAAGTCCGGCTTGTAGTGCGCTCCGCGGCTCTCATCCCGAAGCTTCGCTCCCTGCACCACCACGCGGCTCAGCTCCAGCATGTTCCAGAGCTGCCGCGCAAACGCGAACGATGTATTCGCCCACTGGCTCTTGTCCGCCAGGTTCACATTGCGGAAGCGGTCCTGCAGCTCCACAATCTTCGCGTCGGCTTCCTCGAGCCCCTTGTTGTAGCGAATGATCGTCGCGTGCCGCGTCATCGTATCGCCCAGCTCGCGCCAGATGCGGAACGGATTCTCATTGCCAGCGTTGTTCAGCAGCGACGCGTTCATCTCCATCTGCCGCTGCTTCTCGGCCGCGTGTCCGCCATCCCCTGTCGGCGCGGCCAACGACCTCGCATACGCCATCGCATTCGGCCCGGCAACAAACCCGCCGTAGATGCAGCTCAGCAGGGAATTGGCACCGAGACGATTCGCGCCGTGAATCGAGTAGTCCGCCTCGCCCGCCGCATAGATGCCCGGCACATTCGTCATCTGGTTGAAGTCCACCCACAGGCCGCCCATCGTGTAGTGCATGCCCGGGAAGATCTTCATCGGCACCTCGCGCGGGTCGTCGCCGACAAACTTCTCGTAGATCTCCAGAATCCCTTCGAGCTTTCTGTCCAGTGTCTCGCGGTCGATGTGCGTCAGGTCCAGGTACACCATCGGCTGCCCATCGATGCCGAGGTCCTCCTGGTACACAATGCGGTGAATCGCGCGGGTCGCAATGTCCCGCGGGACTAGATTTCCATATTTCGGATACCACTCCTCGAGGAAGTAAAACCGCTCCGCCTCCGGAATCGACTTCGCCTCGCGCTTGTCGTTCTTGTCCCTCGGAACCCACACGCGCCCGCCCTCACCGCGCGCGCTCTCGGACATCAGCCGAAGCTTGTCCTCACCCGGAATCGCCGTCGGATGCACCTGGATGAACTCGCCATTCGCATACGCCGCGCCCTGCTGATACAGCGCCGCCTGCGCCGACCCCGTGCACACGACTGAATTCGTGCTCTTGCCAAAAATCGCCCCAATGCCGCCCGTGCACACGATGATCGCGTCCGCCGGGAACGTCCTCACCTCCATCGTGCGCAGGTCCATGGCGCAAATACCACGCGCAACACCCTTGTCGTCCAGTACGGCCGACAGGAACTCCCACCCCTCGTACTTCGTCACCTTGCCTTCGCTCTCGTACCGCCGCACCTGTTCGTCGAGCGCATACAGGAGTTGTTGGCCAGTAGTGGCGCCCGCAAACGCCGTCCGGTGATACAGCGTCCCGCCGAACCGCCGGAAGTCCAGCAGCCCCTCCGGCGTGCGATTGAACGGCACGCCCATGCGGTCCAGCAGGTCGATGATCGCCGGCCCCATCTCGCACATCTGCTTCACCGGCGTCTGGTTGGCGAGAAAGTCGCCGCCATACACCGTGTCGTCAAAGTGCTTCCACGTGCTGTCGCCCTCGCCCTTCAGGTTCTTGGCCGAGTTGATGCCGCCCTGCGCGCACACCGAGTGCGACCGCTTCACCGGCACAATCGAAAACAAATCGACCTTACCGCCCGCCTCGGCGATCTTGATGACGGCCGCCAGCCCCGCCAGCCCGCCTCCAACAACGATGATCCTTGGTGTTGCTGCTGCCATTTCTTACCTTCTTCTCGAACTACCTTAAGGAAATGACCACCGAAAACATCGCTGCGCCCATGCCAATGCCGATAATATGCGATCAGAGTATCTCGATACAGCGAACCGTTGCCTTAGCTTTTCGCGATACTTCCGTATTGCACTTCTCTCTACGACGACGATCGCCCGAACTGCTCTTGTAAGTTGAACTCCCAATGGACCTTTACGATCTTTGCCATCTTCGAAACAGCCGAATTGCTCAGGATAGAGCGATATACAGCAACGCGAAATCCTATAGCGCAACGAGTGGAGTGGCTCGACAGGTTTCACTGCACCCCGCCCGGCTGCTGCGGATTCGTCACTTCCCGGCGGCGCACTCGCGGAGCCGGCATCACCACACCCGCCGGCTGCTCCGGCATCACATCCTCCGGCGCATTCGGATACTTCCACACAACGGCGTAGATCGCGATCAGCCCCATCAGGCAAAGCGCCGTCCGCCCGCGCCGCACACCCAGCCAAACTTCTTCCGCGCGCTATTGCCCGGCGTAATCCCCCACTTCGCCGCGAACAGCCACACGCCATACGCAAAGTGCCAGCACGTCGCGACCATCGCGATCACATAGAACGCCAGAATCCACGGGTTCGAAAGCTCATGCTGCACCTTAGCAAAACGCCGCCCCCGGATGCGTCGGCAGATGCACGCCCGCAAACCGCTGCGTCCACACGTGATAGCCGATGTAGAAGAGTGCGATGAAGCCGGTCACGCGCTGCGTAAAGTAGCCCCAGTTACCCGCCCACGGATACACGTTGACGTTGTTCCGCCCGCGCAGCGCGATATAGACGCCATACAGCGCGTGATACAGCAGCGGAATGAAGATGAACGTCCACTCCAGCACCCGCACCAGCGGCAGCCCATTCAGGAACTTCACCTGCTGCGCATAGGCCAGCGGCCCGTTCCACGTCTCAAAGTTCGAAACGATGTGCTCGACCAGGAACGCCCCAATCGGCACAATCCCTGTCAGCGAGTGCAGCCGCCTCCAGAAGAAGCTGTGGCCCTCGCCCGCGCGCAGCGGCTGTACGCCTCGGTTCTCTGTCGGAGCGCTACTGGGCGGTGCGGTCGGAGCGGCTGCGGCCATTCATCTCTCCTCGGGAAACCCTCAACGAAGCATAACGCCTCGCAGAATCAGGCAAATCGATTCTTCCACCCCTAAAAAGACAGGGTCAAGCAAACCAACGCCTTCGCAACCGATTACCGCGCATTTTGTTCGAAATCCTTCAATTGCCGCAACAGCTCCCGAAACGCATTCCCCCTGTGGCTCACCGCCCACTTCTCTTCCGGCTTCATCTCCGCCAGCGTCCTTCCCAACTCCGGCACGAGAAACAGCGGATCATACCCAAACCCATCACTCCCACGCGGCGCGTCCAGAATCTCTCCCTCGACCTCGCCCTCCGCCCGCAGCACCACCTCGCCATCCTTCGCCAGCACCAGCGCACAGACAAACCGCGCCCCGCGGTTATCCAGCGTCAGGCCGCCATCGGCTTCAAGCGACTGCGGCAAATCTCGCAGCAACGACACCACCGCCCGATTATTCCGCTCGTCTTTCGTCCCTTGCCCAACCCCAAAGCCCAGATCCTCCGCAAACCGCGCCGACCTCACCCCCGGCTGCCCACCCAGCGCCTCCACCTCCAGCCCCGAGTCATCCGCGAACACCATCAGTCCCGCCGCGCGTTTTGAATATTCGACGGCCTTCTTCTCCGCATTACCCATGAACGTCGCCGCATCCTCCACCGGCTCCGGCATGCTCTCAATCCCCGGCAGCACCAGTACCTCCACCCCTTGCGCCCCAGCACACTCCCTGAACTCCTTCAGCTTCCCCTCGTTCGTCGTCGCCGCATAGATCGTCGTCATTCCTTCACCCTAAACCCCCGCATCTCAACTCACTGAACTCTCGGCCCCACATCACGAAAGGCCACGATGCCCCGCTCCCTCGCCCTCACACTTCTCGCAGCAATCGCCCTCTCCGGCTGCAACCGCTCCTCCCAGCCCTCGCCCACTCCCACGCCACAACAGCAGCCCGTCACCAAACCCACCCCCCCAACGCCCATCGCCGAAAAGAAAGCCGAGCTCGGCAATCCCGACACCTGGGACCCATCCTGGGACGCGCTCATCGAAAAGTCCCTCCCGCCCGAGCTTCTCTCCGCGCAGGCCGCGCACGCCGTCCGCTCGTACTGTCCGCGCTTCGCCGAGCTAAGTGACACCGACAAGCGCGCCTTCTGGGCCTACACCTTCCAGGCCATCGCCGCCGCTGAAGCCGGACTCGACGCCACCAGCGACGTCCACCACACCGCCGCCGCCGTCAACAAGGTCGACCCCGAAACCCACCACCTCAGCCGTCAGGCCGGTCTGCTCCAACTCAAGTACGAAGACGCCCAGCGCTACAACTGCCCCTTCGACTACGCCGCCGACCGCACGCTCCCCGAGCACGATCCCAACCGCACCATCCTGCAGCCCCAGCGCAACCTCGCCTGCGGCCTCAACATCATGCAGAACCAGATCATCACGCAACACAAACCATTAGCCACGCGCACCAGCTACTGGGCCACCCTCCAGCCCGGTACGCGCGGCTACCGCGTCTTCGCGAAGCAGATGATCAACGTCCCCGCCGACTGCGGCCTTCACCCCCGCACCCGCAACTCCGCGCACCGAACAACGGGCCGCTGAGCCGCAACACGAACCCCTGTCGCAATTTCATCTTGACTCCCGTGCGCCTCTTGGTAGCATGACGACCACCCAATCCCTCGGTCTGCACGCGGAGTCCTCATGGCTGACCAGCCCATCCACCCCACCCTGACCACCCTCCAGCCCACCGGCAAAAACATCATCATCTGCTGTGACGGCACCGGCAATGAGTTCAGCGACTCCAACTCCAACGTCCTCAAGCTCTACACCACCCTCGATCTCGACGACGAAACCCGCCAGGTCGCCTACTACCATCCCGGCGTCGGCACCATGGGCGACCCGGCCATCCGGAACTGGTTTCTCCGCAAGTGGTCCGTCATCAAAGGTCTCGCCTTCGGCTCCGGCTTCAAAGACAACGTCTTCGACGCCTATCGCTACCTCATGGAGGTCTACAACGAAGGCGACCATATCTATCTCTTCGGCTTCTCCCGCGGAGCCTACACCGCCCGTGCGCTCGCCGGGCTGCTGCACGGCTACGGCCTCCTGCATCGCGGCAACGAAGGCCACCTCGCCTACGCCTGGCGGCTCTTCGTCGGCGAGGTCAAAAAGCAGCGCCGTCAGTTAATGAAAGAGGGTGGCAAGCGTAATGTTGCGAACGCGCACACCATTCTGCACGACACAGCCTTCGCCAGCACCTTTTCGCGCCCGGTAAGGCTCCGCTTCGTTGGCGTGTGGGACACCGTCTCATCCGTCGGCTGGATCTACGAACCCCTGCGCCTGCTCAGCCTCGCGCAGAACGAGATCATCGATGTCGCCCGTCACGCCGTCAGCATTGATGAGCGCCGCTCCTTCTTTCGCGACAATCTCTACGGCCCGCCACTCAACGACAAGCAGGACATCACCCAGCTCTGGTTCCCCGGCGTGCACTCCGACGTTGGCGGCAGCTATCCGCTGAAGGATTCCGGCCCCGCCAGTACCACCCTCAAGTGGATGCTCGGCGAGCTGGCGAACAACGGCGCCATCCTCTGCCAGGACCGCGTCGAGCTCGTCCTCGGTACTCCCTGCGGCCGGCCTGACCTCGACAGGTATTACACTCCGCCGCCCGCGCCCTTTCACAAACTCAACAACTCACTCAACTGGAACTGGTGGATCCTTCAGTTCCTCCCGCAGCAGTACTACGACAAGGACGACGCTCAGATTAATCTGCGCGTCCCCTTCTGGGCTCCCCGTGAACTCCCGGCCGGCGCGCTCGTCCATTACACGGCCGTCGAACGCCTCGACGGCCTCGCCATCGGCGAGAAGCCCTACAAGCCGCGCAATCTCAACCGCGACTGGCTCCGCCCCCTGCAACCCGGCGACACCCACACCAGGGCCGACCTCAGCGGCTGCTACATCTACCTTCCGCAGGGACGCCACGCTCCCAACGCTCTGCAGACGCTCAAGCGCCGGCTCATTGTCCTGGTCATGTCCGTCATCGAAATCCTCGTGCTGGCCCTGCTCTTCAGGTGGAGCGCCTTCCTCCTTCACCGGATTGTCAGGGTTGCATTGTGGCTTTCGCTCCATCTCTACCACTGGCTCTGCGTCTTCTGGGCCTGGGCTGGGCATCACCTCGCGGCGATCTTCCACTGAGGAATTCCGGGAGGGGACTCCCGGCTAGCATGAATACATGAAGGTCCACACCGAGTACCTCACGTTCAACACCCGCGACCGCTACGAGATGGTTCACATCACCCCGCAGATCGACGCCATCGTCCGCAAATCCGGTGTCGACGACGGACTCTGTTTTGTCTCGCCCATGCACATCACCGCTGCCATCTACGTCAACGACAACGAGTCCGGTCTCATCGAGGACATCGGCAAGTGGCTCGAGAAGCTCGCCCCGCGGAAGCCCGACTACAAGCACCACCAGACCGGCGAGGACAACGCCGACGCCCACCTCAAGGCCCTCCTCCTGCACCACGAAACAACGCTGCCAGTCACCCACGGCCGGCTCGACCTGGGCACCTGGCAGCGCATCTTCTACGCCGAATTTGACGGTCAGCGTTCCAAGCGCGTCATCGTCAAAGTCTTGGGGATCGCAAAGGGATGAGCCCAGTTGCCGCATCCTTCCTCCCCCAGCTGGAGGCGAAGGAATGCGGCAACCCAGAGCAGGTTGAGCAGCGATCTAGTCTGTCAGCAGGTCGTGATCAGGGTTTGAGTACGATACTGCGCTCAAGCTCGCTGCTGACGACCTCGGAGGACTCGGTGCGGAGCCTGTTGATCTCGGCCCGCTTTTCCGGCGTGCCGTAGACCTTGGCGGCGATGGGGTCAGCTTTATTCGAAAAGTCGTCGAGGGCAGCCATGTCTTTGTACGTGATGACGATTTTGAAATCCCATTTGCCCGGGCCGCTGTAATCAACGGAGGACAAAAGAGCATAGCCAGTGATGAGGCCGGCTTCCTTTTCGGCCTCGAAGACCTTAGGCGCGTAAGCGAACGCCTTGAAAAAGTCCGCAGTCTTGCCGGGGAGAATACGGATGGTGACAACGCGGCTGACACCCGTGTAGGAGTAATGCTCTTGGGCTGATGCGCAGAGCGGGAGGAGGGCTGCAACGGATAAGACAAGCAAACCACGGGAGATGAGCTTCATGGTAAGACCTCAGGTGATTGAATTGTTTGGGAGCTGGCCTGCGAGCGAACATAGACCTCGTGTCGCGATAGGTCAACAGAATTCGTCTGAGATCCGTTCCGGAGTTCGGGGAATCTTGCGTTAAGCGTTGACGATCTCTTCTTCGAGGCTCTGTTTCTCTGCAAGTTCGGCGTAGTATCCGCCGCGCTCCAGCAGCTCATCATGAGTGCCAAGCTCCGCAATGCGCCCATCGACGAGCACGGCAATGCGGTCTGCGTTGCGTGCCGTCGAGACGCGATGCGCAATCAGGATCGTCGTGCGTCCCTGCATCGCCTCGCGCAGTCCCGAGAGAATCTGATCTTCGGTGTGTGTATCGACGGACGCGAGCGCATCGTCGAGGATCAGAATCCGCGGATCGCGCAGCAGTGCGCGCGCAATCGCTGTGCGCTGCTTCTGTCCGCCGGAGAGCGTCATGCCGCGTTCGCCAACAATCGTTTTGAAACCGCGCGGGAACTCCTCAATCTCCGTCGCAATGTGCGCTGTCGTTGCGGCCTGCACAATCTGCTCGTCGCTTGCCTGGTCGACACCGAAGGCAATGTTCTCGCGGATGGTGTCTGAGAACAGGAAGGTCTCCTGCGGCACGAAGCCGATCTCGCGCCGCAATGTCTCCAGCGGATACTCGCGTATCGGCCGTCCATCGATCAGCACCATTCCCGGCGCAGCATCCTGCAGCCGCGGAATCAGCGACACCAGCGTCGACTTGCCAGATCCAGTCGGTCCCGTAATCGCGAGGCTCGAACCTGCGGGGATCTCCAGTGAAAGATTGTGCAGCACTTCAGCGCCCGTCACGTAGGTGAAGCTCAGGTTGCGGAACTCGATGCTGCCTGCGATGGGCGCGGCTGCAAGCTCCGGCAAAGCCGCCGCATCGTCGATGGTTGGATTCTCTGTCATCAGGTCGTGGATGCGCACGACCGACGCCGCGCCGCGCTGCACGAGGTTCGTCACCCAGCCGATGGCAATCATCGGCCATATGAGTTGCACCATGTAGAAGTTGTAGCTGGTGAACTGGCCCACGCTCATGCGATGGAGAATTACCTGGTGTCCGCCGACGAGCAGCGTGATCATCAGCGAGACGCCGAGCACAAACTCCAGCGTCGGCCACAGCATTGCCATGAGACGAACCAGCAGGAGACTGCGGCGGATGTACTCGTGGTTCGCCTCTTCAAAGGCCGCGACCTGCGCCTCCTCCTGCGCGAAGGCGCGGATGAGCCGCGCGCCGGAAAAGTTCTCCTCGGCCATCGAAGAGATGTCGGAGAACATCGCCTGAATGCGCTCGAAGCGCAGTTGAATGCGCGCGCCAAAGTACTGTACGAGCACGCTCGCGAACGGCAGCGGAAGGAACGCAAACAGTGTGAGCCGCGGACTGATGTGAATCATGAACGGCAGTGCCGCCGCCGTGAAGACGACCGTGTTGGCCGAGTACATGATCGCCGGTCCGAGAAGCTGCCGCACAGCGTTCAGATCGTTCGTCGAGCGCGCCATGATGTCGCCGGTGCGATGGTTCTGGAAGAAGCTCGGCTGCTGCGCTTCGAGCCTCTGGAAGAGATCATTGCGGATGTCGAACTCGATCTCACGCGAGGCGCCGATGATGATCTGGCGCATGAGATAGAGGAACGTGCCGGAGATGGCGGCGATACCGAGGAGAAGAAGAGCGTAGTGCTCCACCTTGGAGGCGCTGAGGCCGTTCTTCATGTCGTCGATGGCGTGACCGACCAACTGCGGAACGACGACCTTGGCGGAGTTGTAGACCAGAAGCGACAGTCCGCCCCACACATAGCTCCGCCGGTAACGGCGCAGGTAAGGGAAGAGCGGACTGAGGCGCTGGAGCATGCGTCTGTTGGATGAAGCTACCGAGCCGATGGACTCGGCAGTTCAGTTAGTTCTTCGGCGGGGTCGTCGTAGACGGCTGCGCCGGTTGCGTGGAGCTCGAAGGTGTGGTCGAAGTCACCGGCGGTGGTGAAACGGTGCCCGCAGGCGTCGGCGTCGGCTTCGGAGCAGGTGTCTCCGCGCCCGGCTGAGTCGCACCGGTCGGAGGTGTGCTGGGGGTTGGCGGCTTCGGCGGTGCCGGCTGGTTGTCGCTCTGGGCGACCAGTTCGACGTCGAAGACGAGCTCGGCCTTTGCCGGAATCTGCTGATGTCCGTTCTCGCCATAAGCCTAGCTGGTACGGAACATACAACCGGCGCTTGCCGCCGATGCGCATGCCTTCAAAGCCGGTGTCCCAGCCCTCGATGACGCGGTGCGCGCCGTAGGGGAAGCTGATGGGCTGACCGCGGTCGACCGACGAGTCGAACTTCGTGCCGTCGACGAGGTAACCGGTGTAGTGGACGGTGTACCACATGTGCGGCTCGGCGAGCGGACCGGTGCCGACCTTCGTATCGACATAATCGAGAGAGAAGGTCTCGGCCTTCTGGTTGAGGATCTCGCGCAGCGCCGGGCTCACCATCGGCGAGGCGTAATCGAGTGTGATGGCAGGGCGGTGCGTGATGGTGTAGAGCGGCTTCGGGCAGGAACTGCCGGCGGGCAGGGACGGAATCTTCGGCGAGAGCTCGGGAACCGTGGCGCAGCCTGAGGCCGTCGTCGCTGCAGCGGTGTGGTGTACCGGAGCGGCCGCCGGATGTGCGGTGGTCTTGGTTGGAGTGGTTTGGGCGAGAAGTGGAGTGGCCGTGATGGCGATCAGGATCGCTGGAATTCGCATACTGTAAACAGTGTATTTGAGATGCGGGAGCTGAGATACGAGAAACGAGATACGAGATTCGAGGGACAGCTGCTTCGGCGGGTCTTTTCGTATCTCGCGTCTCGTATCTCGTATCTCACGTCGGTGTCCGCAGCAGCAGATAGGAGCCGGCCATGGCGAAGAGCAGGTCCGGTGACCAGGCGGCCAGCACCGCGGGCAGCGAGTTCACGTTGCCCAGGTTCTCAGAGATGCCCGCGAGCACCCAGTACAGGATCGCGAGCGCGAGCGCCGCTCCGATGCCGGCCAGGCTGCCACGCTTTCCAGCAGCAAGTGAGAAGGGGACGGCGAGGATGGCCATCACGAGTGTGAGCAGCGGGTAGGAGAGCTTGCGGTTGAGCTGCACGCGCAGCGGCGTAGTGTCGAAGCCGCTCTGCTGCAGGTCGCGAATATAGCTTGAGAGCTCGCTGTAGGACATCTCCTGCGAGGGGCGTTCTTCTTTCTTGAAGTAGATCGGCGTCTCGCGAATCTCGCCGAAGCTTGATTCCTGGAAGGTGTGGTAGTTCGTCACGGTGTCGCCGTTGGCGAAGACGCGTTCCCATCCGTTCTCGAACTCCCAGTGGCCTGCGGCTGCATCCCAGTGCGCGCTCTCGGCATAGATGCGGCGCGAGAGGGTGAAGGTGCCGGGCTCGAACTCGAAGACGGTGATGTTGGCAAAGATGTTCCGGTCGGGGTCGAAGGCCTGGTAGTAGAAGATGCGCGTGGGTTCGCCGGAACCTGACGCCTGCCCCGACATCCACTTGCGGTCCGGACGAAGGAAGGTCTGCGCGGGTTTGCCCTTGATGCTGGACAGCAGCGCTTCCTGGCGGCGGTTGGCGGCGGGGAGATAGCTCTCGTCGAAGGCGAAGAGCAGCACGGCGAGGATGGCGGCAACGAGCAGCACCGGCGTGACGACTCGGTAGAGGCTGATGCCGGTGGCCTTCATTGCGGTGATCTCGCTCGAACGGCTGAGTGCACCGAAGGTGATGAGCACGGCGACGAGCGAGCAGAGCGGCGTGACGTTGTAGAGGATGAACGGAATGAGGTTGAGCAGGTAGTCGCCGACGGTGACCAGCGGCGTGCGGTACTTGATGATGTCGCCGATGAGCTCGAAGAACGTGAAGATGAGGAAGAGCACCGTGAGCGCTGAGAGTACAAGCACGAAGTTGCGCAGGAAGCTGCCCATCGCGTACTCGTCGAGGATCAGCGGGAAACGGGCGCGCACAGCACGGCGCAGGCGCCGGAGCCGATCGCCGGAGCCCACGCTGCCCGGCTCGGTGGGACGGATACGGAGCAGGCGGTCAAAGAATTTTGCGATCCCGTTGCCGATGCTTGAGAGCACGTTGAGTGCAAGCCCGCCACGCGTCATCTGCTGAACGAGCAGAAGGCCCGCAACGGTGAAGAGCACGTTCGCTCCCCAGACGCCGGCGAACGCGGGAAGCTTCTGCTGGCGTGCGAGCGCGACACCGATCTCCGAGAGGAAGTAGTAGAGGAAGACGAGCAGCAGCGTGACGGCGAAGCCGGTGCCTTTGCCTCCGCGCTTGGACGAGAGACCGAGCGGAACGCCGACGAGCATAAGCACAAGGCACGCGGCGGGAAAGGAGAGCCGGCGATGGAACTCGATGGAGTACGGTCGCGTGTCGCGGGTATTGTCAGCACCGTGCGCGCGGCGCCAGACCTCGCCCGTGTCGAGCGCCTGCATGGGCGTGTCGCGACGGCTGAGGTGCGTGTCTTCCTGCGAGTTCGTCTCGATGGGCAGGACCGTGGAGTTGAAGGTCGCGATGTCGTACTGGTTCGGATCGTTGGCGGCGATGTCGTGGCGTGAGCCGTTGAGGAGATCGAGCCGAAGCGTCTGGCGCTCGCCGCCGGCCTGCACGATCGCCTCCTGTGCGCTGATGATGTGCGGCGTTGCGGGCTGTGTGAGGTCGGCGAGGAAGACGTGCTTCCAGATGGCGGTACCGTTGGCGCTGGGCGTGACGTCCTGCGTATAGAGGACGTAATTCCTGAAGTCCTCGTAGAAGACGCGCGGCTGGACCTCGACGGTGGCCTGCGAGGTCTTGCTCTGCTCCTCGTAGTCGAGAAGAGCGTGTGCGGCGTGCGGAGCGACGTAGAGCGAGTTGGCCAGGCCGACGAGCCAGCAGAAGATGGCGACAATGCTGACGATCCGCAGGAAGGCAGACGACGCCGAGGCCGCTGGCACGCATCGCCGTGACTTCGCTGTCGGAGGCGAGGCGGCTGAGGCCGAGCAGAATGCCGATGAGCACGGCCATCGGAATAGTGAGCGTGAGAAAGTTCGGCAGCAGGTAGCCGATGAGGCGGAGAAGATCGAGCGGAGACGCAACGCCGCGCACCGCCAGTTCCAGCAGCGGCAACAGGTAGCGCATGAACAGAATGAAGGTGAAGAGCACGCCACCAAGCAGGGCGTAGCCGACGACCTCGCGAAGAATGTAGCGGGTGAAGATGCGCACGTGAGATCTGCCTGCCGAGTTCAAGTGTATCGCGCGCGATGCCGTTGGGCGTGCTCAGCGGATGCGCTAACCGGAACGTAAGCGCAGCGAGTTGGCGAGCACGCTGACCGAGCTGAACGCCATGGCGACGCTGGCGAGCACGGGGCTGAGCAGAATATGGAAGTGCGGGTAGAGCACGCCCGCGGCGATGGGGATCCCGATGACGTTGTAAAGCAGCGCCCAGCCGAGGTTCTGTCTCATGACGCGTACAGTCCGGCGGCTGAGGCGTAGAGCTTCGGGGATGAGCTTGAGGTCGGAGTGAAGCAGAAGGACGTCGCCGGCCTCGCGGGCAAGATCGGTGCCCGCTGCCATCGCGAACCCTGCGTCGGACTGCGCGAGCGCGGCGGCGTCGTTGATGCCGTCGCCGGCCATGCCGATGCGGTGGTGTTGCGACTGAAACTCGCGAATAGCGTCGAGCTTGCCCGCCGGGGAGCAGGCTTGCACGGACGTCCTCGATGCCGGCTTCGCGGGCGATCGCCTCGGCGGAGAGTTGGGTGTCGCCGGTAAGCATGAGCGAGCGGATGCCGAGATTGCGGAGCTCGCGGATAGTTTCAGCGGCTTCGGGGCGGAGTTGGTCGGTGGCGAAGAAGACCGCCTGTGGCCGCTTGTCGAGCAGGAGATAGACCGGTGTGGCGTAAGCGAGATCAGCGCGGTGAAGCGAGCGCGGCGTCGAGATCTGTGCCGAGGGAGAAGCGATGCGTTGCCGATGAGGATCTCGCGGTCTGCAGCGTTGGCGCGCACGCCGATACCGGGGAGAACTTCGATGTTGGTAATCGCTGGAGCGGACGGGAGCGAGTCGTGCGCGTAACGGCGAAGCTGACGATGGCCTCGGCGAGCGGGTGAGTGGAGGATCGCTCGACGGCGGTTGCGAGCGCGAGCAGTTGCGCTGGTGGCAATGCAGGGTTCGCGATGTTTGCGAAGTGCGCGATGCGCGGCTTGCCTTCGGTCAGGGTTCCGGTCTTGTCGAAGGCGAGTGTGTCGAGCGCGGCAACGCGCTCGATGGATTCGCCGCCTTTGATGAGCAGCCCCCTGCGCGCGGCTCGACCAATGGCGACGGTGATGGCGGCAGGAACGGCGAGGCCCATCGCGCAGGGGCAGGCGATGATGAGCACGGCAATCGCAATCGCAAAGGGCTGTGCGAGGCCCTGGTGGCGCCCGCCGGTGTTAAGCGCAATCCACCAGGCGGCGAAGGAGAGCGCAGCGAGCACGAGGATCGTGGGAACGAAGATAGCACTGGCGCGGTCGGCGAGGCGCTGCATTGGCGCGCGTGAGGACTGCGCCTGTGCGAGAAGCCGCTGCATCTGCGCGAGCGTGGAGGCGTCGCCGACAGCAGTGGCGCGCAGGATGAGCACGCCGTCGAGATTGAGCGTGCCGCTGATGACGCGATCGCCGCGTGCGCGTGTGACGGGGAGAGGTTCGCCCGTGAGCATTGACTCATCGACAGAACTGCGACCGTCGAGGATGATGCCGTCGACGGGGATGCGGTCGCCCGCGAGGACGCGGAGGATGTCGCCGGTGGCGAGCGCATCGGTAGGAAGGATGGTCTCGGTTGCCGCGGAGAAGTCGGGGTGTTCTGTGGCGAGGTCAACATCGAGCAGGCGCGCCGTGGCCGCGGTGAGCTTCGCGAATCCGCGTATCGAGCGGGTAGCCTGGCGGCGTGCGCGTGCCTCAAGCCAGCGGCCGGCAAGCAGAAACCCGAGTATGAGGATGACGGACTCGAAGTAGACATCTGCGCCGGAGGCCGTGGCGTGGAGCGTTGCAAAGAGCGACGCCGCGAAGGCGCTGAGTGTGCCGATGGCGACGAGCGTGTTCATGTTCGTCGTGCGATGACGCGCAGCGCGCCATGCGCCGACGTAGATCTCCGGCGCGGCAAAGAGCATGACAGCGAGTGAGAGCGCGCAGAGAAACCAGCGCAACGGCTGTGCCGGAAGCGACATCAGCGCGGCGGGTGTGAGCGGTTCGAGAACGCGCGCGAGGAGGTTCAGCAGCGGATCGGCACTCTGGCCGGCCATCATCAGCGGCATCGAGAGCACCATCGCGATGGCCCCTGCGATGAGGCTCAACAGTGCGCGAAGGCCGAGGGCTGGCTCGTCGGAATCGTGGACATGTTCTGCGTGCCCGGTAGTCGCGTGGTGTTGCGGTGTGGCGGCGGAGGCGTCGTAGCCCGCGTGACGCACGGCTTCGATGAGCGGCTGGAGTTCAAGCGGTTGCGTGGAGTTAATCTGTGCGGAGTTGGCGAGCAGGCTGACGGTGGCCGACTCGACGCCGGGAACGGAGCGCAGCGCGCGCTCGACGTGATGCTGGCAGGCAGCGCAGCTCATGCCGGCGATCTGGAGGGTCTGTTCACTCATGCTCAGGGCTGCTCGCTCATAGTCACATCAACGAAGGACGTGCGCAGGATAGCCCGCTGCGCGCAGCGACTCCTCGATCTGCGCGGGGTCGCCCTCGGTGGTCACACGCGCGGCGCCGATGCGCACCTCATCAGCATGCGCCCCGGGGATGGCATTGATCGCCTGCATGACGTGGCGTACGCAGCTGCTGCAGTGCATGTTCTCGATGACAAAGTCCAGTGTGGCCATGGCGATTCGATGCTCGAGGTGCGATGAAGTGTGCAACGGCTACGGTGCTGGTTACGAGTCAGGAACGAAACGATAGCCGACGCCGCGCACGGTGACGAAGTGTGCCGGGTGGGCCGGATCAGGCTCGAGATAACGGCGCAGGCGGACGAGAAAGTTATCGATGGCACGAGTGTCGGTGTCTTCGTGAACACGCCAGACGTTCTCGAGCAGTTCCTTGCGCGCGATGACCTTGCCGGGGCGCTCCAGGAGGTAGCGGAGCAGGTCGGCCTCCATCACAGTGAGGTGGATCGTCTCGCTGGAGCCGCGTATCTCGAGGGCGTCGAGGTCGATCGTGCGCTCGCCCAGCGTGAAGGTAGGTTGCTGCTGCGGAGGCTCTTCCGAACTCGGCGTGGGTGGTTCGGCGGTGGTTGGTTCCTCTTTCGCCGCCCAGTGCACGCGGCGAAGAAGGCCTGCAAGACGCGCGAGGAGAATGTTCAGATCGAAGGGTTTGGCGAGGTAGTCGTCCGCGCCGGCCGAAAAGCCCTCGACGATGTCCTCTGAGCGGCCGCGTGCCGTGAGCAGAAGCACGGGGATGAATCGCCCGGCCTCACGCAGCGCCCGCACGATGGCGAAGCCATCCTGGCCGGGGAGCATCACGTCGAGCACCACGGCCGCGGGTGGCTCGGGTGTGTTGAGCAGCCAGGCCAGGGCGGAATCGCCGTCAGCCTCGTGGTGAGTGCGGTAGCCCTCAGCCTCAAGGTTGAACAGCAGCCCCTGGGCGAGGTGTTCCTCGTCTTCAACCACGGCGATGAGAGGGGAAGGCATCGCCGTCGATTGTATCGCCGCCGATACTGGAGGTTCGTCAGAGACTTATTGGTGCGCGCCGCCTTGCGTTGCAGTGGTGGTCTGCGCCGCGGCCGTGCTGGCGGTCTCGGTGGTCTTCTGCTCGGAGGGCAGCTTGTGCTCTTCGAGCGCCAGCGCTTCGGGCATGAACGTGAGAGCCTGCTTGATCTGCGGGTCCCACTCGGCGCGGACCTTCAGACCCTCGGCCTGACCGAACTGTGAGGTGAAGAGCTCGGCCTTGATGCTGGACTTGATCCAGTCGAGGTTGTCGTTGATGTCCTTGTCGGTGAACTCAATCTTCTGCGCGCGAAGGAAGTCCTCGAACTGGCTGAGCATTACGTCGTCGACCACGAGATCGCGGGTAATGCTGTGGTTCGCGAGGTAATGGATTGTGAAATCGAAGAAGGCGCGGTGCGGAGGCGTGAGCAGGACCTCCTGAAAGTGATTGCTCTTGAGCTCCGCAATCTTCTCGTCCGGCGAAATGCCCCCGCCGCCGTAGACCGGGCGGCCGGCGTCGGTGAGCTTCACCTCGCGGTTGGTCTTGTCGGCCGGCAGCGCATCATTGCGCACGTAGTAGTAGTCATACAGCGAAACGTTGTTGTAGTTGCGCTGGATCAGGCGGCCCGACGGCGTGTAGTAGTGGAAGGTCGTCAGGGCGAGGCCGGTATTCTCAGAGATCGGGAAGACGGTCTGCACGAGGCCCTTGCCGAAGGTGGTCTCACCGACGATCAGTGCGCGGTCGTGGTCCTGCAGCGCGCCGGAGACGATCTCGGCGGCCGAGGCCGTGTCGCGGTTCACGAGGATGACAATCGGGTACTTGAGATCAGAGCCCTTGGGCGCGCGATAAACCTGATCCGGGAAGGCGCGGCCGCGCTGCGAGACGACGATCTGGCCCTTCTGCAGGAACTTGTCGGCCGTATTGACGGCTTCATTCAGCAGCCCGCCGGGGTTCTCGCGGAGGTCGATGACCAGGCCCTGAACGCCGGGGCCAAACTTATCGAGCGCCTCCTGCACCTCGTGCGAGGTCGTCTCCATGAACTGGGTGACGTGGATATAGCCGACGTTCGGCTTGATCATGAAGGCGATGTCGACCGAGTAGCGGGGAATCTCATCGCGGATGAGGTCGAAGACGAGCGGCTTGGCTGTTCCCTCACGCGCCATGGTGACCGTGACGTGCGTGCCGCGGGGGCCCTTCAGCATGGAGGCGACCGCGGCGGAGTCCATGTTGTCGGTGGACTTGCCGTCGACGGCGAGGATGACGTCGCCGGGACGAATGCCGGCTTTGTAGGCGGGCGTGCCCTCAAACGGGGCGAGCACGACGATCTTGTTCTCCTGCGGCTGGATCTGCATGCCCACGCCGTAGTACTTGCCGTGCTGGTCCTCGCGCATCTGCGCGAAGGCCTTGGGGTCGTAGAAGTTCGAGTGCGGGTCGAGCACGTGCAGCATGCCCGGGATGGCGCCGTCGTAGATGGCCTTGTCCACCTGGTCGGTGTTCAGCTTGTCCGCGTAGTTCTGTTCGACGAGTGCGTACACGTCGGTGAAGTTCTTCATCGAATCGCGCAGCGTGGTCTCGTCCGTCGCGGACTGGGCAGCGACGCGGCCCCCGATGATGGAACCGGTGACGCCGCATGCTGCGAGAAAGATAGCTGCGGAAAAGAGGGCGCGACGGGTACGCGAGTTCATGGCGCGGGGAAACCTCGAGGAGAGCAGAAAAAGCCCGAAATCAGGGCACACAACGGGCCGCTGCTCGTTGGACGAGTATAGCATTCGGGCGGTAAGCCCGAGCCGGTGCACCGACCCGTGAGGATAAGGCGGACCACGACGCGCAGAGCGGCTTCCTGACAGGTAGAATGGTCGCACTGGATGACCTCAGGCAGGCCTGCAGGTCCAACGAAGAGCACGCTGCAGAGTGGCTTGCGGGCGGTCAGGATGACCTCGACTGCGCCGGCCAAAGAGGCTCCTGCAGAGGAGAGGTCCCGAAGGAACGGATGATTAGGAAGCACGGTTATCTTCAGCGTACGAGCCGGTTTGCCGGCGCAGTTCTGGCCGCATCCCTGGCTGCAACACCCAGCCTCCTGGCGCAGGTGCGCGCTCCACAGCCAAGCTATCCAGTACCCGGCGGAGGGGTGGCCCCCGCGCCGCAGCCTCAGCTGCAGCTTCCGCCGCTGCCGGCGACCACACCCATCACGCCCAACGGCGCCGTGGTCGAAGACGTGGTCGCTCGCGTGAACGACCAGATCATTACGCGCACCGAATACGAGCGCTCGCGCCAGCAGATGATGGAACAGGCCAGGCAGGAGAATGTTCCGCAGGCCGACGCCGATGCGAAGCTGCATGACCTGCTGCGCGACATGATCGACCAGCAGCTTCTGCTCTCGAAGGGCAAGGAGCTGGGCATTACCGGCGACTCCGAGACGATGCGCCGGCTGGACGACATCCGCAAGCAGAACCACCTCGATTCGATGGAAGCGCTGCAGAAGGCGGCGGAGCAGCAGGGGATCTCGTTTGAGGACTTCAAGCAGCAGATTCGCAACCAGGTGGTCTCGAACCAGGTAGTGCAGGAAGAGGTGGGACGCCATCTGAACCTCACGCGTACCCAGGAAGAGGCCTACTACAAGGAGCACGGCAAGGACTTCGAAGTCCCGGAACAAGTGCACCTGAGCGAGATCCTGATTCCGACGCCCGACAATGCCACCGATGCCCAGGTAGCGGCGGCGCAGCAGAAGGCGGACGAGGTCGAGGCCAAGCTGAAGGGCGGGGCCAACTTCGCGGAGACCGCAAAGGCCAACTCGGGTGGACCGACGGCACCGGCGGGTGGCGACCTTGGCGACTTCAAGCGCGGGGCGCTGGGGGATGTGCTGGAGAAGGCGACGTTTTCGTTGCCGGCGGGCAGCTACACAGAGCCCATCCGGACGCGCCAGGGCTTTGTCATTCTGCGCGTGGACAGCCACCAGCAGGCAGGGATTCCTCCGATGGACCAGGTAGAGCGGCAGGTGCAGGAGGCGATGTACTTCAACCAGTTGCAGCCGGCGCTGCGCAGCTACCTCACCAAGGCGCGCGAGGATGCGTACATCGACATCAAGCCTGGCTTCGTGGACACCGGCGCAAGCCATCAGCAGACGAAACCGGAGTTTACGGCCTACGCAGCTCCTGCACCGAAGAAGAAGACGGTGAAGAAACAGCGCGTCGAGCAGCAGAAGGCCGAGAAGGCGCAGGCTGATCTGGCTGCCGCGCGTGAGAAAGAGGCCGAGAAGCAGGCTGCCAAGGTCGCTGCGACTCAGACCACCGGGGCCAGCGGCTCTCATCCGCCCAAGAAACAGAAGATTCATCGCGAGAAGATTCGCTACGGGCAGGCCCCGGAAAAGGCCTTGCCCACCGGCGCAAGCCAGCCTGCCGAAACGGGCAACAACGCGCAACCGTTGGGAGAGACGGCCGGCGCCGCGATGGCTCCTACCGAGTCGACGACCACCATTACGACGGGCACGGGAGTCGAGGAGAGCAGCACGGATCCATTGGCGCCGCAGCAGGCGGCCGCTCACAAGACGCGCTACACAGCCCGCGAGCAGGAGACTGAAGAGAAGCACGCGCAGGAGAAGGTAGCCAAGGCAGAGGTGAAGGCCACCAAGCGGCCGGCGCCGGCAACGGCGCAGCAGACCGCGGACGAGAAGACGCGCGCCACTCCCCTCGGCCTCAACGGCGACACGGGGTCCAAGAAGAAAAAGCCGAAGACGACGCACGACAAGAACCAGCCGAAGGAGCGCCTGCAGGAGAAGCCAAAGCCGGTGGAGACTCCTCCCCCACCGATCGCGCCGACTGCAAATCCTGCGCTGGGCACCGCGCCCGCGCCTGCCGCTCAGACTCCTCCGCCAGCCCAGACGCCCGCGCCTGCAGGTCAGACGGCGCCGACCGGCACCTCCAGCCAGCCACAGTAGCGGCTACTGCACCGCTTTCCACCAGAGAGCCCCGGTCCCCGGGGCTCTCGTCGTATGCTGAGGAACCGATGAAAGACTTCTTTGTTGCCGACGCGCCGCGCTTTGAAAACCAGGGCATCACAACTTACTTCCGTCTGGCGTCGATAAGTTTGCGTGACCGCAAGGGTGGCGGCGGACAGTATCTTGCCCTGACCCTGACCGACAAAACGGGACCGCTCGAAGCACGCATGTGGGAGGAGTTTGCGAGCGTCGTCGAGACCTGCGCAGAGGGCTGCTACGTCAAGGTGCAGGGGCAGATCTCCAAGTACAACGGCAGGTTTCAGATCACGCTGACACGGATGCGCGCCGCGTCCGAGAGCGAGATCGACACCGCCGACTTCGTCCCGACCTCACAGTACGAGATTCCCGCGATGATGGCCGAGCTGCGCGGCTATGTCGAGACATTCTACGAATCCGCACCTGCGGGCACTGGTATTCCGCTTTTTTGATGACCCATCAATCGGCGCCGCGTTTCAGGAGGCGCCCGCGGCCAAGCGGCTGCATCATGCCTGGCTGGGCGGCCTGCTCGAACACGTGCTCGCGCTCGTGCGTGTCTGCCGTGCAACAGCGCCGTTCTATCCCGAGGTTGACCCCGACCTCCTGGTGACGGGCGCGATTCTGCACGACATCGGCAAGGTGCGCGAGCTGAGCTGGCGCTCGAACTTCAGCTACACGCTCGAAGGCCAGCTCGTCGGCCACATCACCATCGCGCAGCGAATGCTCGCGGAAGCGATCTCGTCGATGGACGCCGAGGCGCGCGAGCGCGTGGCGCCGACAGGCGAGCCCCCGACGCTGTTTCCCGAGCCGCTGCGTGTTCTCGTCGAGCACATGATCCTGGCCCACCACGGCAAGCTGGAGTTCGGCTCGCCCAAGCTGCCGATGACGCCGGAGGCGATGCTGCTCAGCGCGCTCGACGATCTCGAGGCCAAGTTCCAGACGATGCGTGCAGAGTTCGCAGCGGCTCGCGACGCCGGACGGCGGCCCGACGAGCCGACGGAGTGGGTTCGCTCGATGGACCGGAATCTCTTCGACTCGCGCCGGTTCCTCGAAGCGCAGGAGCCGAGCGCCAGCTTGCTGGGACAACAGAGCGTCAGCGCGCCTGTGCCGCAGACTGCGCCAACCGCCGCGCCCGAAGCGGCCGAGCCGTCAAGCGAGGGCGCGCCGGAGCCGGTCGCGTTTCGGCAGGAGCTGGGCGATATGTTTACCAAGCCCTGAGCGGCGCAGTTCGCTGATTCAAACCGATATAATCAAGCTCTCATGCTTCGATTTTTTACTGCAGGCGAGAGCCACGGCGAGGCGCTGGTGGCCCTCATTAGCGGGTTGCCCGCGGGTATTCCGGTAGACCAGGAGTTCGTGAATCACGAGCTGTGGCGGCGGCAGCAGGGCTATGGCCGCGGCGGCCGCATGCGCATCGAGAAGGACGAGGCGCACATCCTCTCCGGCGTGCGCCACGGCAAGACCATCGGCTCGCCGATCGCCATGACGCTCGCCAATCGCGACTGGAAGAACTGGGAACAGATCCTCCCCGTCGAGGCCGGCGACCCGTCGCTGCATAAGGCTGTCGCCAGCCCGCGCCCCGGACACGCTGACCTCGCAGGCGCGTCTGAAGTACGACTTCAAGGACGCACGCTACGTGCTCGAACGCGCCAGCGCGCGCGAATCCGCCGCACGTGTAGCCTGCGGCGCTCTCGCAAAGCTCCTTGCTCCGCGAACTTGGCGTGCAGGTAGCGAGCCACGTCATTCGCGTCGGCACCGCGCAGCTTGCGCGTGAAGTTTCATTTGACGAGGTCGCCTCCATCGCCCGGACGCGACGATGTCCTGCTCGCCTGCGCCGACGCGGAATCCGAAGCCGCGATGAAGGCCGAAGTCGACAAAGCTCTCCGCACCGGCGACACCGTCGGCGGCGTCTTCGAGGTCATCGTTCATGGCCTGCCTCCCGGCATCGGCACGCATATTAACTGGGACGAGCGTCTCGACGGTCTGCTCGCGCAGGCGCTGATGAGCCTGCAGGCGGTGAAGGCCGTTGAACTTGGCCGCGGTGTAACTGCCGCCGAATCGCCCGGCTCCCAGGTGCACGATGCAATCGCGTACTCGGAAGAACCCGAGAGCAGCGAGGCTTCACACGATTCCGCCGCGAGAAAAATAATGCAGGCGGAGTCGAGGGCGGCATGTCGAATGGCGAGGATGTCGTCGTGCGCGGATATCTGAAGCCGATCTCGACGCTTGCGCCGCCCGCTCGGGTCGCGTCTCCTTCGAAACGCGCGAGGCCACCAAAGCATCGTATGAGCGTTCGGACGTCTGCGTCGTGCCGGCGGCCGGTGTTGCCGGCGAGGCGATGGTGGCGCTGACGATCGCTCGGCTGGTGATGGAAAAATTCGGCGGCGACAGCCTTGCACGAGCTGAAGCGTAACTTCCAGGGGTACTGCGAACAGATTCGGGCTTTTTGATATGAGCGAAACGAAGACAGAAATCGAAAATACAACCGCCGCCACTTTGACGGAGTTCGAAGGGGTCAAAGTTCATCAGATCGTGAAGTATCCCGATCCGGTGCTGTCGAATAAGGGCGCGGCGGTCACGGAGTTCGGACCCGAGCTCGCGCAGTTTGTCGAGGAGATGTGGGCGAGCATGTACGCGGCGCACGGGATCGGCCTGGCCGCGCCGCAGATCGGCGTGTCGAAGCGCATCACGGTGATCGACGTCAGCTTCAAGGAGCGCCCGGACGAAAGACTCGTGCTGATCAATCCGGAGATCCTCGAGCGCGAAGGAAAACAGTTCGAGGAAGAAGGCTGCCTGAGCCTCCCGGAGATTCGCGAAAAGGTGCAGCGCGCCGCGCGCGTGAAGGTGCGGGCGCAGGACGTGAACGGCGAGTTCTTCGAGGCAGAAGGCGACGAGTTGCTCGCGCGCGCCATACAGCACGAGATCGATCACCTCGACGGCGTGCTCTTCATCGACCGCCTGAGCCCGCTGAAGCGCGACCTCGTGAAGCGGCGCATCCGCAAGCTGCAGAAGAACGGGGAGTGGTAATGCCGCGGCAGAGGTCATGCCGATGAGGCTCGTCTTCTGCGGAACACCTGACTTTGCTGTGCCGGTTTTGGAATCTCTGCTCAAGCACGGGCACGAGATTCCGCTTGTGCTGACGCAGCCTGACCGCCCCGCCGGACGCAAGATGGAGCTGCAGCAGTCCGCAATAAAGCGCACGGCGCTTGCGCGTGATCTGCGCGTACTGCAACCGGAGAAGATCAAAAACAACGAAGATCTTCGACGCCGAGCTCGAGTCGATTCACCCGGACGCGATCGTCGTCGTGGCCTACGGGCGCATCATCCCAGAGTGGATGCTGAAGCTGCCGCGCTTCGGCAACATCAACCTGCATGGGTCGCTGCTGCCGAAGTATCGCGGCGCCGCGCCAATTCAATGGGCCATCGCGAACGGCGAGACCGAAACCGGCGTCACGACGATGCAACTCGACGTCGGGACTTGATACCGGCGATATTCTGCTGGAGCGCCGCCTCGCCATCGGGTCTGATACGACGGCCTCCGACCTATACCCTCAGCTTGCATCGATCGGTGCAGAGCTGATGATTGAAACTCTCGACGGCCTGGAGCGCGGAACAATCACACCGCGCCCGCAGGATAATGAGCACGCAACACTGGCGCCGATTCTCACGCGCGAGGATGGCCGCATGGAGCTCGACCGCAGAACAGCTCGTGAGATCTACAACCGCTGGCGTGGATTCTCGCCGTGGCCCGGCGCGCACGCGGAGTTTCGCGGCAAGCGCTTCCTCGTGCATCGTATGCATCCGGTCGTAGACAGCAATGCAGAACTCGCGCCCGGCGAGCTTGCACTCGACGGTGATCTTTTGCTCGCAGGGACCGCAGACGGAAAGCTCGCGCTCGACGAAGTCCAGATGGAAGGCAAAGCGCGGATGCCCGGCGCACAGTTTGCGAAGGACTTCCAGCTCCACCACGGAGATCGTCTTGCCTAAACCGAGACATAGCGTGCTGATACGCGCCCCGCAGCGCGCGAAGCCGCCGGCACGAGATCAACCAGCGAAGAGCATCAGTCCAGCGCGATCGGCGGCATTTCGCGTTCTGCTGCAGATCGAAACCTCATCGGCGCACAGCGATAATCTTCTCCATGGCGAGCGCTGCGAAAGCTGTCGCAGGCTGACCGAAATCTCGCAACCGCCCTGGTGATGGGTGTTTTGCGCTGGCAGATTGCGCTCGACGCGGAACTCGCGAAGCTGCTCGACCATCCCGACCAGGCACTCCCTGAAGAGATACACATTGCGCTGCGAATGGGCGCATTCCAGCTCCGTTATATGGACCGCATACCGCCGCATGCAGCCCTCAGCGAAAGCGTGGAGCTCGTGCGTGCAGCCGGACACCCCAAGGCTGCCGGGCTCGTGAACGCAATCCTGCGGAAGCTCTCCACCAGGCCCGGACCGCGTAAGCCAATAGCCGAGTCCATCGATGCGATGGCGAGCCGGCTCGGACATCCTGCCTGGCTCGTAAGCGCGTTGGGAGAGCTTCTACGGAAGAGAAGCGGCTTCCGCGATCTGCGAGTACGACCAGCATGAACCCACACGCGGCGAGTTGTTCGTGCGCGATCAGACTGCAGAAGATGTCGACGCGAATCTCATCGACGATGGATCGCGCCTCATTGCAGAACTTGCCGCCGTCAGTCATCCCTCACCCGAACGCATCTGGGACGCATGCGCCGCGCCCGGAGGAAAGACGGCCATCCTTGCGCGACGGCATCCCGCAGTAGATCTGCTGGCGACTGACGTCAGCGCGAAACGTCTGCAGGCGATGCGCCGGCGGCTGGAAGACGAATTGCCGGATCGCAAGATTCGCACGCTGCAGGCGGATGCCGCGCGAGCTTCCCGCCACCGAGGGCAACTTCGATCTCATCCTCTGCGACGTGCCGTGCAGCGGCACCGGAACGCTCGCGCGCAATCCGGAGATTCGGCATCGGCTGCAGCCATCTGAATTCGAACGCCAAGCCGCACGTCAGCGGGAGATTCTTTCCGCAGCGCTCCGGCGCCTGCGCCCCGGCGGCCGTCTGCTGTACTCGACGTGCTCGCTCGAGCCCGAAGAGAACGAAGAGGTCGCAAAGTCCGTGCTCGCACAAATCGACGATCAACAAATTGCGCACGCTCTCCATCGCAGAGTTGTTGGAGCGCCTGCGATCCAGTGGCGTGATTCGCGACGATGCAGATCACCTGCAACCAGTTAGTGCGCGGCAACATTCTGCGCACGCTGCCGGGAGCAAATTTCCATGGCGACGGATTCTTCGCTGCTGCATTCGCACGCGAGCCTGACGCATCTACTGCGGTGTTGCTGCAGGCGCAGTCGGCGGCGTCGCAGGCGCGGCGCTTCCCGTTGAGGCATGCCCGAAGGTCAGCCTCACAACCGAACCTTTGCTGGCGCGGTGCCCGGCCTCCGGCGACTGTGCCGTCACTGGCCCAACCGGCACCATCTGCACGGGTGCGGCCTGTTCCGGAGCCGCTGTACTGCCGGGATTCGCTGGCGCGGTCGGCTGCTGCTCCGGCTGCGGGTGGATTCGCTCGCAGGCGTCGGCTGCACAACCGGCGCCATCTCGCCCAGCGCCGCCACTCGCAGCCCCAGCGCAATCGCCGCGCGGTTCGCGGAGGTCCAGCTCATCCCAACAAACGATGGCATCACGAAAGCCTCCGCGCCGCCCGCTCCCTGTTGGCTCAGCAGCAGATTCACGCGCGGCTGGTCGACTCCGGCATCCGGCGGCGGCGTCTGCGAAAGCACCATGTCCGTGTCGCCGGGCGCATCCAGATGCGCCAGCGTACCGAGATCCAGTGAAGCCTTGCGCAGATCCAGCGACGCCTCACGCACCGGCTCCCCGACCACATCCGGAATCGTCACCTGCTGCGGTCCGAGGCTCTCCGTCACGCGCACCTGCCATCCCCTGCGCACGCGCGAACCCGCCGCAGGCGCCTGCGAAAGGATGCGGCCCGCAGGAACGGTGCGTGAGTAAAATTTATTCTCGATATTCAGGTCGAGCCCATTGTGCAGCGCAGACTCACTGGCCTGCGCGACAGTCAGCCCCGCGAGATCCGGGATCGCCACCTCGCGCCCGTGCAGCGCAATCCGCAGCGCCAGGCCCGCGAACAGGATGAAGACCGCGAGCATCAGCAGCGCACCGGAGAACACACGCAGAATCTGAAGGAATCTCCGCATCGGAGTCAGCATACAGGGTTAGACGCCGTTCAGCGTCATCTGCGATTGTCGGAGGCCGGTTCAGGATGAATGAGCACGCGCGTCACCTGTGGATGCTGCAGACGGAACTCGTTTTCGAAGTCGGTGATGATGGCGTGGACGCGGCTCATCGGCAAATCGTCGGGCAGCGTGCAGTGACAGTTCACCTGAATGGCGTTCGCGGCGCCGCTGTGTCCGCGTGTGACGGTGATCTCGTGAATGTCGACGATCTCCGGAAAGTGAGACGCGGTTCTCGCGTAGTTGCGCTTCGAGATTTTTGGCAGTTTCGATCGGGCGCCGCCTTCGCAATCGTCGCCGGCTCGCCTTCAATATGCGTCAGCAGAGTGGCGATGACCCGGCACCTCGCGGCGAATGTCGGACTCAAGTTGAGTGGCGATCTCGTGCGCGCTGCGCAGAGACATCGACTCCGGCACCTCGAGGTGTTGTTCCAGATGCAGTGCGCCGTCGTACTGCTGCAGCGTGACGTCATGAACGGTCAGATTGCGCCGGGCAGCCACAGCGCGCACGCGATCAAAGGGGCTCTCGTCGACGGTTGCCGTGGGCACTGTCTTCACCACGACATCCGCGCCTTCGAGCCGCCTCTGCACAGCCTCCGTTGCCTCCGAGGTCACCTGTTCGGAGCGCTGAAAGCTCAGCGCGCGCGGAAGTCCGATCGTGAGATCGACAAAGTAATCCGAGCCTGATCGGCGAACGCGCAGCCGCTGTACAGAGACCACATCGGGATCGCTCTCAACTCCCGCAGATACTGCCCCTGAATCTCGTCGCGAACCTCGGGCGGCGTAGCGTCCAGCAGCGAGTCCACTGTCCGGCGCGCGAGCCGCCACGTCACCTGCATGATGATCGCTGCGACCACCAGCGCCGCGATTGGGTCGGCATATCGAAACGAAGGAAGATTCCACCGCTGACCCGCATACGAGAACAACAGGCCGACAATGACTGCAGCCGATGACCAGATGTCTGTGCCGAAATGCACAGCATCGGCCTCGAGCGCCTCGCTCCGGTGCGCCTTGGCAACGCGACGCAGCGCAGCGGAACGCGCGGAGTCCACGATGATCGACAGCAGCAGGACCACGAACGGCCAGATGGAAAAATGCAGCGTGAGCCTGGTCGGGTGCAGGATGCGCAGGATGGCCTCGATCGCAATCCACACGCAGGAGGCAATCATTAGCACCGTCTCTACGGCCGCCGAGAGATTCTCAACCTTGCCATGGCCGAAGGCGTGTTCCGCATCCGCTGGACGATCCGAGAGGCGCACTGAAGTGAACGTCAGCAGCGAAGCGATGAGGTCGATTCCCGAATGCGCCGTCTCGCTCAGCATCCCCAGCGAACCGGTGAGCAGACCGGTGATGAGCTTCAGCAGCGTAATGCCTGACGCCGCGAGGAATGACGTCAGCGCGGCCGTTCGCTTCGCATAGGCGCGCTCATGATGCTCCGTATGGGCGACGACGGATTTTGTGCTTCCGGCCATGCGCTGAGGATACATGCGCCCGCTCAGGCTTTGGTGCCGCGATAAAGCCCGGCCGCGCCCAGCAGGTATCCGTCCCATGCGCAGTTTGTGAACCCCGCGTCCTGCATCAGTTGCAACATCCGCGGAGGCCTCGGAAACCGCTGAACCGACGAGGGTAACCATTCGTACGCCGCGCGCTTCCCGGAAATCCATCCACCCACGACCGGCAGCACGCGATGAAAGTAAAGGTTGTAAAGCGCACCACTCAGACCGCCGGGCTGATTGCACTCGAGAATGCCGATGCTGCCACCAGGTCGCAGCACGCGATGAATCTCTCGAAGACCCCGCAGCATAGTTGCGGAGATTGCGAAAGCCGAACGCCGAGGTCACAAGGTCGAAGGTGTTGTCCGGGAAGGGAAGTGCCATCGCATCGCCCTCGACCCATCGACATTCGCATCCCGCATACTTCTTCTCCGCAAGGCGAAGCATCTCGCGGAAAAGTCGAGACCCGTAACCGGCTCCGCACCTGCCGGCCGCTCGGCGAGCAGCGCCCCCGTAAGATCTCCGGTCCCACAGCAGATGTCGAGCACGCGCGCATCAGGACGTGCCAGAATCTCGCGAAACGTTACCGCCGTAAGGCGCCACCATCGGCGATCGAGCCCAAACGACAGCAGATGATTCGCGCGGTCATATGTCGGTGCGATGGAGCTGAAGAGCTCCCGCACATGTTCTGCAGCTTCGCTCTCGGAGCTCTCCGCCGCCGGACGCGCGCCCTCGATTTGTTCATGTTCGCTGCGTTCGTGTTCCGGTGGCGCGGCAACGTGATTCACGGCAACGCTCCGCTGAGTTGAGGCTGTATGTCGCTCGGCCTCCGAAACGAGTCTCTCTGGCGGCCTCAAGCAATTCCTGCGCGCTTACGTCGCGAACGATTTCGCGCTGCCGATGCCCGTCGGCAGAACGAAGGAGCGCGCTCCGCTGCGGTTCTTCTTGTCCTTTGCCGTCAGAGCGACGAGGTCCTCTGCCCCCGCGCGAAACGGCTTCATCGGACCGTAGGCGCGGATGAGGCTTTGCATGCGGTCGGCATCGGCTGCAGTAATGAGGCCGCGCGCCGCGGCGATGCGAATCGCCGCAAGCATCCCCCACGCCACCGCCTCCCCATGCAGCAACTGCTTGTACTCTGTAGCGGCCTCAATCGCGTGGCCGAGCGTATGGCCGAGATTCAGAATCATGCGCAGCCCCGACTCACGCTCGTCGGCATTGACGACGTCCGCCTTCACGCGCACGCTCGCAGCCACTACATCCGCGAGGACCTCCGCATCACCAGCGAGAACGCGTTCACGCTCACGCTCGAGCAGAGAAAACAATTCCGGATCACGAATGATTCCCGCCTTGACAGACTCCTGCAGCCCTGCGTGGAGCTCATCGGGAGGAAGCGTGGAGAGCGTCGCAACATCAGCATAGACAGCCAGCGGATGGTAGAACGCGCCCGCAAGATTCTTTCCGGCAGCAAGGTTCACGCCTGTCTTGCCGCCGATGGAGCTGTCGACCTGCGCCAGCAGCGTCGTGGGCACCTGCACATAGCGGATGCCGCGCATGTAAATCGCCGCGAGGAAGCCGGTCATGTCGCCGAGCACGCCACCGCCGAAAGCGATGAGAACCGAATCGCGGTCAGCGCCGCCTTCGGCCAGTTGCTCCAGCAGCCTCTCGACGGTCGCCATGCGTTTGTGCGACTCGCCGCACGGCACTGTGAGCGTTGCCAGCGGCGTCGAGAATCCGCCAAACAGCTCATTTCCCCACAGCTTCAAAATCTCCGGCGAGCTGACGACAAATGCCCGCTGTTTGCCCGCCCGCAGCCCGCCCTCAAGAAGAGCGTCCACGCGAGAACCAACGGAAGCGAGCAGACCTGTGCCGATCTCTACGTCGTAAGAGACATTCGGCGTGCGCACTGTTACGGTTCTGACCTCTGATGTCACCTCATCAGAATAACGCGTCGCAAATGAACTTCCGCTACGCCTCTGATTCCGGAGCCTCGAGCTCTGGCCGAGCCTTTGCAAAGATCAGCGACGCCGTGATGGTGATGCCCAGCAGCACCGCGATGACCAGCAGCGATGTCAGCGGGCCAACTTCAATCCATGACGCCAGCAGCATCTTGATCGCCGCAAAGGCCAGCACCGCCGCCAGGCCGTAGTGCAGGAAGCGCAGCCTCGCCAGCATCGCCGCCAGCAGCACGTACAGCGAGCGCAGCCCCATCACCGCCATGATGTTCGAGGTGTATGCCAGAAACGGCTCTCGCGTGATGCTCAGCACGGCGGGAATGGAGTCCATCGCAAAGACAACGTCGCTTAGCTCAATGGCAATCAGCGCCAGCATCAGCACCGTCATCATCCGTCGTCCGTTTTCGCGCACGAAGAATGCATCCTGCCGTTCGCTCACGGGCTGAATGCGCCGGAGCCACTCGATCCATGCAGGTGTCTTTTCGCCACCGTGGCTCGGCATCACGAGTCGCACGGAACTGATCAGCAGCAGCCCGCCGAAGACATAGCTGATCCAGTGAAAGCGATTCAGCAGGCCAACGCCGGCGGCGATGAACGCGCCTCGCATGACGATGGCTCCCGCAACGCCCCAGAACAGAACCTTCGGCTGGCGCTGCTCCGGGATCCGAAAGATGCGGAACAGCAACAGGAAGACGAAAAGGTTGTCGATCGAGAGCGACTCTTCAAGCGCATAGGCAGCCAGGTACTGAACGCTGCCCTGCGAGCCGAACCTCGGCAGCACCACCGCCGCGAGAACCAGCGACGCGGCGACCCAGAGGGCAGTGGCATAGAGCGCCTTGCGATGCGTGTCGTGCACCCGGCGCGCCATCAGGTACTCGCCCGCGAGCAGCACAACCAGCGCTACATGAAACACAATCCAGTAGGAGATTGGCGTCGCCACCACCGCGAGACTCCTTCCGGCACCTCAGCGTTGCTCTGACTCAGTGCTGGTCGATCAATCGAAGCAATTCAACAAAAATATCCGCCGAGACCTGCAGACTCTGGGCACTCAGTTTGTCCATCGTGTCCTGTGCAGTGTGATGGTACGCGTAGTCGCCTCGCTTGTCGTCGTACGGTCCGTACTCATACGCAATGACATCCAGCACCGGAACTCCGCGCTGCTTGAACGGCAGATGATCGTCATCGATCGGGCCGCTGTGCTTGAACAGATAGTTCGAATGTCCCGTATTCTTCCCCGCCTGCGCCAGCAGATCCAGCAGCCATGGCGTGGAATTGAGTTCCTTATCGATGTTCAGGCTCTTCCATCCGAGCATGTCGGCGACGACGAACGCCTTGATGCTTCCCCAGCGTCCCATCCTGGCTCCACTTCGCTGCAATGTGCCGCACGCCGTACAGCGAGTCCGCAGTCGCTCCACTGCTCGTTGATCGACTCCTCACCGTCGTCAAACAGCAGCCACACCGAGTAGCCTTGCGGCGGATGCTCGCGCAGATACTGCCCGATCGCGATCAGCAGCGCCGTCGTGCACGCACCGTCGTCCGCGCCGACGAAATTAATATCCTTCAACCAGTAGTTCGTCTCGTAGTGTGAGGCGAGGACGATGATGCCGTCCTTCTTCCCCGGATACTTCGCGATGAAGTTGCGCATCGTCACCATCCCGATGGGCGTGCGCGCATAGAACTCATCGGTAACGAAGTTCCCCTTCGCGGCCTCAGGCTGAAAGTGCGACTTGATGAAGTTTTCCGCGGCGGCATGGCCCGGCGACCCCACGTAACGCTTCGGCGCCACGTCGACATACTGCTGCGTCAGCCGCAGTACCTCCGCGCCCGAGATTCCATGCGGCGAGGCTGGCTTCGCGGCGGGCTTCGCGTCGCATGCCGAAGTTCCAGCGCAGAAAAGAAGCACCAGCAGCGCCCCATACAGCGCCGAGCGGCGGAGTGAGCGAAGATCCATCAGGCTGTTCCTTTCAGCTCTGCCTGCCGCTTCTTGCGGCGGTTCGGATGAACGAAGTACGCCACGCCCACCCCGAGGAAGTACAGCCCCAGCATCGGCGCTGCGAACAGGCACATCGCCGTCGGCTCAGGCGAGGGGCAGATGATCGCCGCAATCAGGAAGATCGCGAGGATCGCATAGCGGAAGTGCTTCAGCAGAAACTTCGCGTCGACGATCCCGAACAGCGAGAGGAAGAAGATCACCACCGGCATCTCGAAGCAGATGCCCAGCCCGAGAATCACCGCGAGGAAAAATCCCGTGTAGTCCTCGATCGTGATCATGTGCGTAAAGTTCTTCCCGAAGTCCTGGATGAGAATCACCATCGCTCCGGGCAGCACGTACCTGTAGCCGAACCACGCGCCGGCGAGAAACAGAATCACCGTCGTGAACAGAAACGGGAAGACGTACTTCTTCTCATTCGCATACATCCCCGGCGAGATAAACAGCCACACCTGGTACAGGATGAACGGGCTCGCAAAGATCGCGCCGAAGACCAGCGCCGTCTTGATGAACAGATTGATCGCATCCGTCGGGTGCGTCATCGTCATCGAGAGGCCGAATGTCCAGCAGCGGCTTCTGGATGAAAGTGATGAGGCGTACGCGGAAGAACCACGCAATCACCATGCCGGCGCCGAGGTACAGCACGCGAGCGGAGCAGCCGCGTACGCAGCTCCTCCAGGTGTTCCATCAGGCTCATGCCCGGCAGTTCGGCGCGTTCCTGCGCGGCATTGCGCGCGCGGTCGAGAAGATCAGCCACGGGTCTCGCCTTCTGCGGCCATGGCTACGGCTGCGTGTTCGTGTTCGGTCGAGGAAGGAATCGCGTCCAGCAGCCCACCGCCCAGCGGGTCCTGCGCAGCCTCGACGTCCGCCTCGCGCGTCCTGCGCGCCTCCGGCAGCCCTGTCGAAGGCGGCATCATCTTCAACTCGCCTGCGGTCGCAATCGGCAGCGCCTCAGGCGCAGGTTCCGCCGTCGCCTCTTCGGCAGCCGCAACGGCAGCAGGTGTTTCGACGCTCTCGGGCTCAGGCTCAGGCAAGTGCGGGTGCGGCGGCTGTCCACCGGCTGAGCCACAGGCGCGGCCGCCTCCATGGCGGCAATCTGCTTCTGGCGGTCTTCCTGCTCAGACAGGCGGAGTTCTTCCTCCATCTGCATCTTGAACTCGTTCGAGGCCCGCCGGAACTCGCCCACCCACTTGCCCAACTCGCGCGCCAGCACCGGCAGCTTCTTGGGCCCAAAGAGCAGAAGCGCCAGCACAAACAGAAAAATGCTGTCGGAGAAGCTAGGCATATCGATAACGATGATACCGGGCACCAGCACCTATAGCCAAAGCCGCAGCCCACTGGTGTAAGGAGAACAGGCTAAAAAAGATACAGTGGCCTTCTGCAGACGTTTTCCAAACCAGATACGTCCCACAGCCAAGACTTCCAAAGGAACGCACCTTGCGGGGGCGACCTGCGACAATGGTTCGGAGGAGACAACGGTGTATCCATTGCGGACAGCGGCCCGCCGCATTGCGGCCCGTGGCTGCGCGGCCTCGGTCTGGCAGCAACCCTTCTGCTGGCCGGATGCCAAAACTTCTTTGTCTGTCAGAAGGCCAGTTGCCCCTCCGGCGGCGGCGGCGGCACAACGACCAGCGACTGGGTCTACCTCTCCAACGCCTCCGCCGGCTCGACTGACATCTCCGCCTACGACATCGGCAACGGCTCGCTCGCCGCCATTTCCGGCTCGCCATTCAACATCGGCTTCGCCCCGGTCGCGATGAGCATTTCGGCCAACAATGCATTCCTCTATGCCGCAACGCTGCCCGGCGCGATGAACCCCGGCATCTACATGTTCGCCATCAACTCTTCCAGCGGCGCTCTCTCCACGGCCAACGGCGGCAACGTGCTCATCAGCACCGACGTCGCCTCGATGGATATCTCGCCCGACGGCAATTTCCTCTTCGTCGTCAACTCCCTCGGCACCGGCCTCACCGAGTACCAGATCAACGCAACCACCGGCCTCCTTACGCTCGCCTCGACCTTCCCGATCCCGCCCGCCATCTGCATCCTCACGGGCACTCCCGTCAGCCAGTCCTGCACCGTCAAGGTCGCCCCCAGCGGTCAGTTTGTAGTTGCCGCCCTGGGCAGCGCCGGCACCATCATCTATCCCTACACCAGCAGCTCCGGCATCACCACCACCAACCCCGTGCTGATTCCCTCCGGCTCGACGTCGGCCAACCCAACCGGCGACTTCTCCGTCACGCTGGACAAGAACAACTTCATCTACATCGGACGCACTGCCGTGCTTGCGGTCTACGAGATCACCGACGCCATCGGCGACGCGACGCTCCAATCCACCGCGACCTACTCCAGCACCGCCACCCCTCGCTCCGTCGCTCTCAGCCAAAATCAGAATTACGTGTACACGGCCAATGAGGGGGCAGGGAACATCTCCGGCTACAGCATCGGCACAACGGGAGCGCTGTCGTCGCTCACCGGCTCGCCGTTCACCGGTCCCGCAAGTGTGTCCGCCATCGGCGCCGACAAGTCAGGCAAGTACATGGTCGCTGCCGGGTATAACGGCACCTCCGGCGTCCAGCTCTTTACCGTCGGCACCACCGGAGTCCTGGCGCTGGTCACCAGCGCCGGCACTGGAACCTCGACCTCCTTCCCCGCAATTCTCGCCTTGAGTCACTAGCCCGCTGCAACCTCCAACCCGCCGAGGAACCTCGCACGTACATGTCTTCTGATTCGCATCTGACCTCTATTCCCCGCAGACAATCCCAAGCTCGTTGGCTGCTCGCGGGAGCGGTGCTCTTCGGGCTGCTGGCCGCCTCCGGCTGCAGCCGCTTCCGTGCGCACCCTGAGACCCAGTACGTCTACGTCATCGCCAAGCAGAGCATCCTGCGCGACCGCGTCGCCGCCGTCTCCAACCGCGTCGGCGAGGTCACCAACGGGGAGAAGCTGCAGGTCCTCGAGCAGAGTCGCCGCTTCGTCAAAGTCAAGACGCCCGATGGCACCATCGGCTGGCTCGAGGCCCGTCTCACCGCCGACCAGGGCATCGCCGACCAGTTCGACGCCCTGCGCCAGCACCACGCGAAAGATCCCATCGTCGCCGCCGCCACCGCGCGCGACGACGTCTACCTGCACGTCAGCCCCTGGCCGCGAGACCGACCGCTTCTACCGCCTCGCCGAAGGCGACCCCGTCAGCCTGCTTCAGCGCGCCACGGTCGCCAAACCGCTTCCTCCTGGCGCTGTCGTCGCCGACACCCAGAAGCCGGAATCGCCCGCCCCCAAGGGCAAGTTAAACCGCCACCGCGCCCCCGCCACCCCCACCGCCCGCCATGGAAGACTGGTGGCTCGTCCGCGGAGTCCCAGGGCCAGACCGGCTGGGTCTACTCCCACCTCCTCGACGTCACCGTTCCGGACACGCTCGCGCGCTACGCCGAGGGCCAGCGCGTCGTCGGCTCCTACCTGCTCACTACCGTCCAGGACCCTGAACTCCGGCATCATCAACAACGGCCAGACCGTCACCGCCGTTCCCGAGTACGTCGCCGTGCTCAACTCCTGGCAGGCTGGCCTGCCCTACGACTTCGATCAGGTCCGCGTCTTCATCTGGAACCTCAAGAAGCACCGCTACGAAACCAGCTTCCGCGAACGTAACATGATGGGCTATCTCCCCGTAAAGCTCTTCAAGTCCAAAGACCCCTACGGCAAGTCGCCGGATGCCGCGCAACAGCTACCCACCTTCACCTACACCGTCCTCGCGGCCGACGCCCCTCCACCCGCCGCCGACCCCAAAACCGGCGAGATCAAGCCCACGAAGCTCATCACCAAAACCTACCGCCTCGAAGGCAACCTCTGCCGCCGCATCCTTCCACCCAATACCCCGCCTCCCGCCGAAGCCCACCCCGCTCCTGAACCCAAAAAAGAAAAGAAGGCTAAGGGCAAGCGCTAGCCACCAATGAGGTGGCGTCACCGTCCGCGCCCAATGCAGCCACGGTTTGGTCCAACGCTAACTGTCTCTAGAATGATGATTTTGCGCAAGATAGTACGCGGAGGGTATTTCCCCGCTTACGCGTAGAACCGCCGGATCGCATCAACCACCGTCTCAACCTCATCCTCCCGCAGCTCCGGATAGATCGGCAGCGCGAGCACCTCATCCGCCGCGCGCTCGCTCTCCGGAAAATCGCCCTTCCGGTAGCCGAGGAACGCCAGGCTTTCCTGCTCATGCAGTGGCAGCGGATAGTAAATCTCCGACCCCACGCCTTCCTCCGCGAGAAACGCACGCAGCGCATCCCGCCGCGGAGCCCGAATGCAGTACTGATGAAACACATGCTCCGCCCGCGGATCCGTCCACGGCAGCACCACGCCATCGGCAACACTCTTCGCCGCGAGCCCCGCCTCACGAAACGCCTTGTCGTACAAAGCCGCGATCTCTCGCCGCCGCGCATTGCCCGCATCCACGCGCCTCAGCTTCACCTCGAGCACCGCCGCCTGGATCGTATCCATGCGCGCATTCCATCCGATCTCGTCATGGAAGTACCGCCGCCGCATCCCATGCGTCCGCAGCATGCGCACACGCTCATCGGTCTCAGCCGACCGCGTCGTCACCATCCCCGCATCGCCCATCGCGCTCAGGTTCTTCGTCGGGTAGAAGCTGAACGCCGCCGCATCCCCCAACCCGCCCGCGCGCACGCCATTCCACGACGCGCCAAACGCCTGCGCCGCATCCTCGACGACCTTCAGTTCATACTCGCTTGCGCCAGCGCCGCGAACGCATCCATCTCCGCGCACTGCCCGTAGAGATGCACCGGCATCACCGCCGCAATCCGGCTCGCCCCCACAGGCGACTGCCCGAGCCGCTCCTCCACCGCCCCAGGTGAAAGGTTGAACGTCGCCGGGATCGATATCCGCCAGCACCGGCACCGCTCCTGCCCGCAGGATCGAGCTCACGGTCGCGAAGAAGCTGAACGGAGTCGTCACCACGGCATCGCCCGGACCAATGTTCAGCGCCGCCAGCGCCAGCCACAACGCGTCCGTGCCGCTCGCGCACCCCTCTGCATACGGAACCCCGCAGGCCTCTGCCGCAGCCTGCTCAAACCGCTCTACCTGCGGCCCCAGGATGAACCGCTGCGAGTCGCACACCTCTGTTATCGCGTCCAGAATCTCACTACGGATCGCGGAGAACTCGCGCCGGAAATCAAGCATCTGAACAGTTTGGCGGGAGCTTTTCGTGGTCGTCTCTGGCATTATTTCCATCCTACGCTGCCGTCTGTGGTTCCCTTGCAGCATGGCAGCGAAGGGGCTTGTTGCGGGAGGGTCGCCAGAAACTGTAGGGTAGTGACTGCACTTTCGGCGGTGCTGTACGTCGGTACAGTAGATCGCCAAAAGGCGGTTAGTTGTTTGGTAGATGTGTCACCCAGGAGATCGGCCATTATGGATTCGAAGCCGGCACAGAATATTCAGGACACTTTTCTCAACACTGTTCGGAAGGACAAAAGCCCCATCACCATTTATCTGGTCAGCGGTGTCAAGCTGACGGGGCGAATCCGTTCCTTCGATAAGTACTCGGTGCTGTTGGAGAACAACGCGCAGGAACAGCTTATTTTCAAGCACGCGATCTCCACAGTCGTCAGCGGCCGGCCTGCGTTGCATACAGAGCCGAGGCCCGCTGGGGCCACCGGTGCTGAACCGCGGCCCGGTCCGGCCTCCGCACCCGCTGAGGGCTCGGCGACAGCGCCGGGGCCCACCGCCGTCGCGCACTAAGCGTCGACGCGCGGGGCTTTCAGCCGGGAGAGAACAGAGAGTCGTATGTCAGCAACTCCCCAGGCCGTTGCCATCGGGCGCGGACGCAGCGGTGCAGCGCGTGAACGCGCCGTCCTTGTCGCGGTCGATTTCACCAGCGGTCGCCCCGGTGTTTCGCCGGCGGCCCGCCAGGCCCGCGCCGCCGCGGCGCTCGACCGCGCGTCCCGCGGCGAAGCTCCGCTGCCCGAGACTGCCGAGCCGTCTCTCTCCCGCGACCTCGAGTTCGATCTCTCCCTCGCCGAATTTCAGGAGCTCGCCCGCTCCGCCGAGGCCGAGATCGCCGCCGTCCTCGTGCAGCATCGCCCTCGCCCCGACCCCGCAACCCTGGTCGGCGGAGGCAAGCTCGACGAGATCGACGCCACCGCCCGGGCCACCGAGGCCGACCTCGTCCTCTTCGATCACGACCTCTCGCCCTCGCAGCTTCGCAACCTCGAGGCGCGTCTCCCCTGCCGCGTCATCGACCGCACGCAGCTCATCCTCGACATCTTCGCCCGCCACGCCCGCACCCGCGAGGGCCAGCTCCAGGTCGAGCTCGCACAGCTCGAGTACCAGCTCCCGCGCCTCGCCGGCCGCGGCAAGAGCATGTCGCAGCTCGGCGGCGGCATCGGCACCCGCGGCCCCGGTGAAACACAGCTCGAAACCGACCGCCGCCGCATCAACACGCGCATCGACCGCATCAAGCAGCAGCTGGAAGCCGTCCGCCGCATCCGCCGCCAGCAGCGCGGCCGCCGCGAGGCCGTGCCTGTCCCGACCGTCGCTCTCGTCGGCTACACCAACGCCGGCAAATCCACGCTTTTCAATGCGCTCACCGGGGCCGAGGTCCTCGCCTCCGAGCGCATGTTCGCCACGCTCGACCCCAAGCTTCGCCAACTCACGCTGCCCTCGCGCCGCAAGGTGCTCTTGTCGGATACCGTCGGCTTCATCCGCAAGCTGCCGCACTCGCTCGTCACCAGCTTCCGCGCCACGCTCGAAGAGGTCGAACGCGCCGAGCTGTTGCTGCACGTCCGCGACGCCGCCAGCCCTCTCCTTGAAGAACAGCGTCACGAGGTCGAGGCGGTCCTCCAGGAGCTCGGCGTGCAGGACAAGCCCACCCTGCAGGTCTTCAACAAGATCGACCTCCTCGCCGAAGGCGCCGCTACGCCCATGCCCACCGGCGCGATTCCCGTCTCCGCGCTCAAAGACGAGGGCCTCGACGGTCTGCTCCAGGCCATTGATGCCGCCCTGGTCGCCGACCCTCTCATCGAGGCGCATTTCTCCATCCCGCAGTCCGAAGGCCGCGTCCTTGCTGCGCTCGAACGCGGCGCAACGCTGCTCAACCAACGTTACGAGGGGAACGATGTCACGCTGACCGCCTGGGGACCGACGTCACTTCTCGGACGTTACCGCCGCTATCAGCAAAATGGAAACAAGGGATTCGACGGAAACGCCGCAAACAACAATACAGGCCGCCTGAGTGGGGAGCGGAGGTAAATCCCCTTTCACGCGGCCTGCACGACCCGGAACGGGTCTCGGGTGGTAGCCCTAGTGTACGCCTCCCGGAGTCGAGTAAAAGAAAATTTCTAGGCCCGTTTCACCCTCACAACTAGCCTCGTTTCACCATCGGAAATCGATCCGCTGGCGGGCTTCCTTCGGGAGGCTGATTATCGCCGTTATCCACCGATTACCGTCCGGCGCGTTTTGACGTTCAAAGCAAGCGTTTGCTACAACTAGAAGGTACGTAGGCAATGGAAAATCTGCGCCACTTGGAGTGTGCGCATTGGGCGGGCCGTCACGATCCCGCCGCCCCCGTCCTACCCAAAGAACTACATGGAAATTCTTAGCCAACTTGGTGGTCTGCTGCTCGGCGCTGTGCCGACGGCCATCTTTTTCATCCTGCTGATCATCGCCTACGCCTTTCTCGTTCGCCGCCCGCTCGAGCGCACGCTCGCTGAGCGCCGCGCCCGCACCTCGGGTGCCGTCGAGCAGGCGCGGGGTGCCATCGCCGCCGCCGAAGCCGAGACCTCTGCCTACGAGGAGAAGCTTCGCGCCGCTCGCGCCCAGTTGCTCGCACTGCGCGAGAAGCAGATGGAGCGCATGCAGGCCGAGCGCGAGGCCGCCCTCAAAGACGCGCGCGAGCTGGCCCAGAAGAAGGTTCAGTCGGCGAAGGCCGAAATTGAGAACTCGACCGCCGTTGCGCGCGAGCAGATCGAACATGCCGCGGCGACGCTCGGGGAGCAGATCCTGAAGGCCATCCTGCCGGCCGGCGCGCAAGTTGCGGAGGCCATTCAGTGACATCGCTTACCCTTTCCAGCCGCGTTCAGCGCTGGTCACTCTTTGTCCTTCTCGCGTTCGCGCTCCTCGGTGTGAGCTCGGTCTACGCGCAGGACTCGCGCGGTCCGCAGCAGGCCCCGGCCAATAGCAGCGAGGCCTCGACGCCCGTCAACTCCGTCCCTGAGAAGACCCAGGAGGTCAAGGACGAGAACGACGAGTATCGCCACTCGCCCGCCGTGCAGAAGCTCGGCTCCATGGTCGGCCTCAACGCCGAGCAGGCCGCGACCGCATTCACCGTCTTCAACTTCCTGATTCTCGCCATCGGCGTCGGCTTCGTTCTGCTCAAGACCCTCCCGAAGGCCTTTCGCGACCGCAGCAGCCGCATTCAGAAGCAGCTCGTCGACGCGCGCACCGCGACCGAGGAGGCCAGCGCCCGACTGAACTCTGTTGAGGCGCGGCTCGCTAAGCTCGACGATCAGATTGCCGCGATGCGTTCGCATGCCGAGGCCGACAGCGCCAAGGAAGAGCAGCGCCTCCGCGCCAGTGTCGAGGAGGAGAAGTCCAAGATCCTCGCCGCCGCGGAGTCTGAGATTCAGTCGGCGACCGCTGCCGCGCGCCGCGACATTCAGCAGTTCGCCGCCGGGCTCGCCATCGAGCAGGCTGCGCGTAAGCTCGTCGTCACGGCCGAAACCGACCGCCTTCTCATCGAAAACTTCGCGCGTCATCTCACCGGCGAAAGTGGAGGGCACAACTGATGGCCGTCGTTGACCTTCGTTACGCCCGCGCTCTGGCTGCCGTCATCAGTGACCAGAAGCTCGATCTCATCGCCGCACAGGGGCAGCTGAACGACTTCGCAAACCTGCTCGCCGAGAGCGCCGAGCTTCGCGAGGTGCTGCAGAATCCGTCGATCCCCGAGCCGCAGAAGCTCAAGGTACTCGATGCGATCGCGCCGCGCCTCGGCCTAAGCCGGCCCATCCGCAACTTCATCGCGCTGATCACGCATCATCAGCGCCTGCATCAGCTGCCGGACATGATTACGGCCTATGCGAGCATCGCCGATGAGAACACGGGCGTTGCCGAAGTAGAGATTACGACCGCGCGTCCGCTCGACGACGCCAACCGCCGGCTGCTCGAGCAGCAGGCGGCGAAGCTCGCGGGCGAACCGAAAGTCCAGGCCACGTATCACGAGGATCCCTCACTGTTGGGCGGCGCTGTAGTTCGAGTCGGCTCGACGGTCTACGACGGTTCCGTGCGCGCGCAGCTCGAGCAGATGAGGCAGCGCCTGGCAACAGCGGGCGCCTGACACGATCGGCGCGCAGGGCAAAAGATCAAAGGGAAAAGGGAACAGCATGGCACAGATTCAGGCAAACGAGATTACCGAACTGCTCAAGAGCAGCATCGAGAACTACGAGCAGCGCATCCAGGTCGACGAAGTCGGCACGGTCATCACGCTCGGCGACGGTATCGCGCGCGTGCATGGCCTCGACAAGGCGATGGCCGGCGAGCTCATCGAGTTTCCGCACGGCGTCTTCGGCCTCGCCATGAACCTTGAAGAGGACCAGGTCGGCGTCGTGCTGCTCGGCGACTACACCGAGATTGGCGAGGGCGACCAGGCCAAGCGCACCGGCCGCATCATGGACGTTCCCGTCGGCGACGCAATGATCGGCCGCGTCGTCAACGCGCTCGGCCAGCCCATCGACGACAAGGGCCCCATCAACACGCCGCACCGCCTTCCCGTCGAGCGTCTCGCTCCGGGCGTCATCGCGCGGCAGGGTGTTACTGAGCCGATGGCCACCGGCATCAAGGCCATCGACACGATGATTCCCATCGGCCGCGGCCAGCGCGAGCTGCTCATCGGCGACCGCCAGACCGGCAAGACCGCCGTCGCGCTCGACACCATCATCAACTCCGCGAAGAACGACCTCATCTGCATCTACTGCGCAATCGGCCAGAAGCGTTCTTCCGTTGCACAGGTAGTCCAGACGCTCGAGAAGTTCGGCGCAATGGCCTACACCATCGTCGTCGCCGCCACGGCCTCCGAGCCCGCGCCGATGCAGTACCTCGCTCCCTTCGCCGCGACCGCGATGGGCGAGTACTTCCGCGACAACGGCAAGCACGCGCTGATCATCTACGACGATCTCTCCAAGCACGCCGCTTCCTACCGCGAGATCTCGCTGCTGCTCCGCCGTCCGCCAGGACGCGAAGCCTACCCGGGCGACGTCTTCTATCTGCACTCGCGTCTGCTCGAGCGCTCGGCCAAGATGTCGAAGGAGAACGGCGGCGGTTCGCTCACCGCGCTGCCGATCATCGAGACCCAGGCCGGCGACGTCTCGGCCTACATTCCGACCAACGTCATCTCGATCACCGACGGACAGATCTTCTTCGAGACCGACCTCTTCAACTCCGGCGTTCGCCCGGCCGTAAACGTGGGCCTCTCGGTCTCGCGCGTAGGATTCGCCGCGGCCATCAAGGCGACCAAGCAGGTCGGCTCCACGCTGAAGCTCGATCTCGCGCAGTATCGTGAGCTCGCGGCCTTCTCGCAGTTCGGTTCCGATCTCGACAAGGTCACGCAGAACCAGCTCAACCGCGGCTCGCGCCTCACCGAGCTGCTGAAGCAGCCGCAGTTCCATCCGCTCAGCTGGGTGCAGCAGGTGGTCATCATCTACGCCGGAACGCAGGGCCTGCTCGACGACGTCGAGGTGAAGGACATTCGCGCCTTCGAGGACGGCCTCTATCCGTACATGGACGGCGCGCAGGGACAGTTGCTCGCCGACATCGAGAGCAAGAAGGCGCTCGACGACGACCTCCGCAAGCGGCTCACCGGCGCGATCAACGAGTACAAGCAGGACTTCAAGGCGAAGCTGGCCGACAAGAACAAGGAAAAGCAGACCGCAGGAGCCGCCGCTTAACCCATGGCCAACGTACTCGATCTACGGCGTCGCATCCGCAGCGTGAAGAACACGCGGCAGATCACGCGCGCCATGAAGATGGTCTCCGCCGCCAAGCTGCGCCGCGCGCAGGAGCGTGCCATGCAGGCGCGTCCGTATGCGCAGATGCTGACCAACGTGCTGGAATCGCTGGTGCGTCGCACGGACCTGCTCGATGACTCGACCGGTGAGTTGATTCATCCGCTTCTGGTGGAGCGCGAGGAGAAGAATGTCCTCGTCGTCGTCATCGCGGGCGACAAGGGCTTCGCGGGCGGCTTCAACTCGAACATCGGCAAGGCCGCGCAGAGGTTCATCGACGAGCGCCGCGCCTGGGCCAGAACATCGACCTCGAACCCATCGGCAAGAAGGCCATCGGGCTGTACAAGCGCAAGTATCCGGCGGCTGTCTACGAGCACAAGGAAGAGCTCTACGACAACGAGCTGTCGAGGCACATCGAGAACATCCGTCACCGTGCGCAGCCCATCGAAGTTGCAGCCGAGCATGCGGACCTGCTGGTGAGGGCCGACATCACGCCGGTCTCTGAGATCGCACACTCGATCATCGACCGCTACGAGCGCGCAGAGATCGACGCCGTCTATCTCGTCTACAACGAGTTCAAGTCGGTCATCTCGCAGCGCGTCGTTGTCGAGAAGCTGTTGCCCATCCGCAAGCTCGGAACGCATGAGATTACCGCAGCCGAAGAGATGACCGAGGAGCAGAGGGAAGCCGCGGCGAAGGCTGCCGAAACCTCTGGCGTCTCCATCTACGAGCCCGAAGAGACGGTCATCGAGCAGGAAGCCAAGCGCTTCGGAACGGCGGACGTGGATTACATCTACGATCAGTCTCCCGATCGGCTCTTCCGTCACCTGATGCCGAAGTACGTAACGACGCAGATCTTCCATGCGCTGCTGGAGTCTGTCGCTGCAGAGCACGCAGCGCGTATGACGGCGACCGATGCGGCGACGAAGAATGCAGGCGAGCTGATCGACAAGCTGTCGCTGACGATGAACCGCGTTCGTCAGGCCGCGATCACCAAGGAAATCATCGAGATCGTTAGCGGAGCAGCTGCGCTGTAAAAAGTTTGGTTGAGAGTTTTTTAGAGGATTTATGGCAGAAGAGAACATTGGCAAAGTGATCAGCGTCAGCGGCCCGGCCGTTGACGTCCAGTTCGACGAGACGAAGATGCCTCCGATCTATCAGGCGATCCGCGTCACGAGTGACGGGTTCAACGTCCCGCAGCCGCTCGACGTCATCCTCGAGGTGCAGCAGCACCTCGGCGAGGGCCGCGTGCGCTGCATCGCCATGACGGCGACCGAGGGCATGGTTCGCGGCATGAAGGCGACCGACACGGGCGCCGGCATCACCGTTCCGGTGGGCCGTGCGACGCTGGGCCGCGTGCTCAACGTGCTCGGGCAGCCCGTGGACGAACTCGGCCCTGTGAACGCCGAAGTCTACATGCCGATTCACCGGCAGGCTCCCGCGTTCGACGAGCAGTCGACCAGCGAGGAGATGTTCGAGACCGGCGTGAAGGTCATCGACCTCATCCAGCCGTTCTTGAAGGGCGGAAAGATCGGCCTCTTCGGCGGCGCCGGCGTCGGCAAGACCGTCGTCATCCAGGAGCTCATCAACAACGTCGCGATGAAGCACGGTGGATTCTCCGTGTTCGCCGGCGTGGGTGAGCGCACCCGCGAGGGCAATGACCTCTGGCATGAGTTCCAGGAGTCGGGCGTTATCGACCTGAAGGACCTGCCGAAGTCGAAAGCCGCGCTGATCTACGGCCAGATGACCGAGCCGCCAGGAGCGCGTCTGCGCGTGGCGCTCACCGGCCTCACGGTCGCGGAGTACTTCCGCGACGAAGAAGGCGCGGACACGCTGCTCTTCATCGACAACATCTTCCGCTTCACGCAGGCGGGTTCCGAGGTGTCGACGCTGCTGGGCCGTATGCCGAGCGCCGTCGGTTACCAGCCGAACCTCGCGACCGAGATGGGCGAGCTGCAGGAGCGCATCACGTCGACCAAGAAGGGCTCGGTCACGTCGGTGCAGGCGGTGTACGTTCCGGCCGACGATCTCACCGATCCCGCGCCGGCGACGACCTTCGCTCACCTCGACGCAACCACCGTTCTCTCGCGTCCTCTGTCGGAGCTCGGCATTTACCCCGCCGTCGATCCTCTCGCGTCGACCTCGCGCATTCTGTCGCCCGCGCATCGTCGGGCAGGAGCACTACGACGTGGCGCAGGAAGTGAAGCGCATCCTGCAGCGGTACAAGGATCTGCAGGACATCATCGCCATCCTGGGTATCGACGAGCTGTCGGATGAAGACAAGCTCACCGTCTCGCGTGCACGCAAAGTCCAGCGCTTCCTGTCGCAGCCCTTCCACGTAGCCGAGATCTTCACCGGTATCCCGGGAGCGTACGTCAAGGTCGAGGATACGGTGCGCAGCTTCAAGGAGATCATCGACGGCAAGCACGACAGTATTCCGGAGCAGGCGTTCTACCTGAAGGGCGGAATCGAGGATGTCCTCGCAGCTGCGGAGAAGATGAAGGCAACGGCATAAACCGATGGCGGAAAACGGAAACAATTCGGGGCTGCTGAAGGTACGGCTGGTGACGCCGGACCGGGTGCTGCTGGATGCGACGGCGGTGGCGGTGGAGCTGCCGTCGATGTCCGGGTACATGGAGGCGTTGTATGGCCATGCGCCGCTGCTGGCGGAACTGGGCGCAGGGCAGGTGAAGATTCACGGCGGGACCGCGGGCGAGCAGGTGTTCTTCGTCGCCTGGGGCTTCGTCGAGGTGCTGCCGGAGCGGGTGACCATCCTGGCGGAGACGGCGCTGCATCCGGAGGAGATCGACACGGCGGAAGCCGAGCGCGAGCTCGCGCACTCGCAGGAGCTGTGGAACCAGGCTGGCGACGACCAGGCCAAGTACGACGAGGCGAACGCCGTCGCGCGCATGGCCGAGGAGAAGCTGGCTGCAGCCCGTGGCGGCAAGCAGGCTGGGCACTAAGCGGATCGCAGCCTACTGCTAAATCCGTAGTTTGGTTTCAGAAAGGTCTGGCTTCGGCCAGACCTTTCTTTGCGTACATCGCCTCCCGCGGTTCAGAGACGCGCTCAGTAGCAGTCGACCATCTTGAGTCCATCGACGCAGTGGGAAATGCGCTTGGGGTCGAAGGTGAAGTGAACGAGATTGTCGCGGTAATCGATGGAGAATGTGAGTTGGTGAAGGGTGGGGGCGCCGATCAGGCCGGAGATCTGGGTGCCGGAGGCGCGGGCGAGATTGCTTGTGTCGATTGCGATCATGCCCTGGTTGGGAGCGACGAGGTTCGCGAAGTAGAGCTTCATGGGGCCGGTGGTCCAGGTCTTCTTCACCTCGCCGGAGATACCCGTGACGTTGACCCAGGAGCCATTGGAGACCTTGCCGACCTCGCGGGCCACGTCGGGAGAGATGAGGTCCATGGAGGCGCCGGTATCGAGTATGAAGAGTCTCCAGGGGCCTGAGGCGCTGTTGAGGGCAACGGGGACAATTAGGTCGTGGCCGGAGCGCAAGACACGTTCCCAATCCTTCATGGAGGGGTCTCGATAGGCGTCGCGGGGTGGCTCGAAGGCGGCTGAAACACCTGTGTCGAGTGAGGCCGCATTGCTGTCAACGGCATCTCCGGGGCGTTGAGGGAGCGGGTCGAGCTTGAGAGTGCGGCCGGGGAAGTCGAGTGTGAGAAGGAAGTGCGAGAAGACGTCGCCGCCGATGAGGCCGTCCTGGGCGCTCATGCCCTTCGGAGTAGTGCCGAGGACCTGAACGTAGCAGTCCTGAAATTCGAGGCCGCCGATCCTGATGCTCTTGACCTTGGCGACGAAGGAGTCGACGGCGCCCTCGTCGCCGATGCCCGCGACCTTGGAGGTGCGCTCGGGTTCGAGGTGGAGGGCGTTGGCTGCAGCTTTGGTGAGAAGGAGACCGCTGGCGCCGGTGTCGATCTCCAGACGGCGCTGTTTGCCATCGAAAGAGACCTCGAGTCCCCAATAGGTGCGGGCCTGGGGCCCGTCCTGGATGGCACGGAAGGGGATGGAGGTGCTGGTGACGGAGTTGGCGAGGTGGCAGCCGGTCGGGGGCGGTTGGAAGAGCCGCTGTTTCTCTCGCGCGAGGGCGTTGATCTGGTTGGCAGAGAGAAACGTGGCGTTGCTGAGCAGCGAGGTGATCTCGGGGAGTCTCGTGGCGGGTGGCTGGAGACGGAGCCAGGCTAGTTCGATCTGCGGGTCGATGGGATCGAGCTTGCGGGCGAGCGTGAGTTCGCGGTCGGCCGAGGCATAGAGGCCGCTGTAGCGATAAATCATGGCGGCATCGGCGTGCGCCTGTGGGTTGCAGTAGTCGAGCGTGCGGACCTTGTCCAGGGTGCGGATGGTGTCGTCGGGTTTGCCTTCGCGCCACTGGACTTCAGCGAGCGCGACGAACGCCCAGGGATTGTTGGGCTGGGCAGTGGACCAGGCCAGGGCGCTCTTTTCGGCGTCGGCGACCTTGGACTGCCGGAGCTGGGCGCGGATGAGCGCGGCGTGAGTGCGGTCGGCATCAGCGCCGGACTTGCTCTCGTCGGCGTAGAGCGTCTCGGCCTTGGCGTAGTCGGCTTGAGACATGGCGATGTCGCCGGGGGACAGGGGCGACTTGCGCACATGACACTCGAGGGCGTGAGTGGGCAACACAGCAGTGGCGAGGCAGAGAATGGCTGCGGTGCGTAGAAAGCTGAGGGCTGGAGAAGTGGGTGTCATGGCAACGGAATCCGCGGGATATGGGTTGAGGGTTTGTTAATTCGCAGGATTTGGGATCAATAGCAGTCCGCCATCTTGATCCCCTCGACGCAGCGGCTAAGGCGTTTGGGGTCGAAGGTGAAGTGAACGAGGTTGTCGCGGTAGTCGATCGAGAAAGTGAGCTGGTGGAGGGTGGGAGCGCCGATGAAGCCGGAGATCTCGACACCCGCCTCCCGGCCGAGGCGGCTTGTGTCGAAGGCGATGAGGCCGCTGTCGGGCGCGACGAGGCCGCCAAAGTAGAGCTTCATGGGACCAGTGGTGTACTCCTTCTTCACCTTGCCGGAGATTCCCTGGATGTCGATGTCCGCGCCTTTGGAGACCTTGCCGACCTCGCGTGCAGCGTCCGGTGAGATGAAGTCGAGTTGAGAGCCGGTGTCGATAATAAAGAGCTTCCACGGTCCTTTTTCGTTGAGGCGAACCGGGATGATGAGCGTGTGATCTGAGCGCCAGACTCCTGACCAGCTCTTCATGCTCGGGTCGCGGTAGGCGTCTTCGGGTGTGCCGAGATTCGAAGAGACGCCGGTTTCAAGAGACGGAGCGCTCTTGTCAGCGGTCTCGCCGGGGCGCGCCGGAAGCGGATCGAGCTTGAGCGTGTGGCCGGGGAAGTCGAGCGTCAGGAGGAACTGGCTGAAGACGTCGCCGCCGATGAGTCCGTCGCCGTCCTCGGCGCCTTTGCCGAGCACCTGAACGTCGCAGTCCTGAAACTCGAGGCCGCCGATCTTGATGCTCTTGACGTTGGCGACGTAGGTGTCGACGTCAGCTTCGTCGCCGATTCCCCAGGTCTTGAAAGTGTGTTCCGGCTCAAGGTGAAGTGCAGCAGCGGCGGCCTTGTTGAGGACGAGGCCGGAGGCGCCGGTATCGATTTCGAGGCGGCGCTGCTTGCCGTTGAGCGAGACTTCGAGACCCCAGTACGTGGGAGCGCTGGGACCGTCCTGAATGCCGCGGAAGGGAATGCTGGTGCTGGCGGCGGGCGTGACGAGGTGGCAACCCGAGGCCGGCGACTGCGCAAGCTGGTCCTTCCAGCGGGTGAGGGATTTGCGCTCGGCGTCGGAGAGGAAGGTGGAGCGGTCGAGATAGCCTGTGACCTCGGTGAGTTGCACGGAGCGCGATTGCATGCGCATCCACGCGCTCTCGATGTCGTCGTCGACGGGATCCAGGTGGCGTGCACTGGTCAGTTCGCGGTTGGCGGAGGCGTAGAGGCCGCGCATGCGGTACACCGTAGCAAGATCAGCGTGCGCTTGCGGGTTGCAATAGTCGTTGGAGCGGATGCTGTCGAGCGTCTGGATGGCGTCGTCGGTGCGGCCCTGCCGCCAGCGGACCTCAGCGAGCGCGACGAGTGCCCAGGAGTTGTCGGGCTGCGCGGTGGACCAGGCAACGGCATCCTTTTCGGCGTCGGCAATTTTGGATTGCCGGATCTGGGCGCGGATGAGCGCGGCGTGCGTGCGGTCGGCGTCTGGCCCGGACTTGCTCTCGTCGGCGTAGAGCGTCTCGGCCTTGGCGTAGTTGCTGTGCGACATGGCAATGTCCCCGGGAGACATGGGCGAGGTGCGGACATGGCAGTCGAGAGCGCACGCGGGAAGGAGGACACCGGCGAGGCAGAGCACGGCTGCTGTGCGAAGAAAAATTGAGGCGGAAGGCATGGGGGTCATCGTAGTGAAATTCTCGCGAGGCGTGAGAGCTTTTGTAGATGCTTCTTTCGAGGCGAAGGCCGCTGCAGTGCGGCCTTCGCTGTTGCTTGCGTTGTAAGAGTTCAGTTGGCCGTCCCTGAGGTAGAAGCCGTGGTGTTGGTGCCGGCACCGGCGGACTTGAGGATGATGCTCTGCTGGTCGTTGGTTTCGAGCTGCGAATAGAACGTGCGCAGTTGCGTGTACTCGGTGGGAAGCACAACGACATCGCCGAACGCGTATTCGCGGCGCATGGTGAAGCTCGTGGGCGCGGATTCGACGCTCATTCCATAAGCGGCCAGCTTTTCGAAGCCGTACCTTGCAGCGGGCGGAGCCGCCTCGATGGAGAAGTTCGACGGGAAGTTAATGCGGACGGCGTCGCGAACCCATTGCGGGTAGTTGAAGTCAACGGCGATCTCGCGCTTCTCGTGCGGGAAGGTGGCCTTGTGGTTGACGAAGAAAATATCCGCGGGAACGACGAGGCGTTTGCCGGTCCAGCTGCCGACGCTGCCTTCGACGCTGTAAGTGACCCTGAGAGGATTCTCGTAGTCGGCGACGTTGGCGACGGTGACGTCCTTAACCTCGAGCGTGTGCGGGATGAGTTCTTCAAGCGAGGTTCGGAGGTCGTGCTTGAGGCTCTCATCGTCGCCGCGCAGGGCGGCATGACGCCAGCGAAGAGCGGCGGGGCCGGAGTAGGTCATATCGATCCTGCCGGTGATCAGGCCGGTCGCGTCCATCTTGAGGTTGGCGACACGATCAACTGTGTTGGACTTGTAGCCGTCACCCGGGACGTCTCCGAAGGCGGTTTCGTTGCCCTTCTGGCGAAGGCCCTGAAGGAACCCATGCTGCCAGGCGAGGTGACCGAAGGGGCAGTAGCGTTCGCCGGGATCGAAGTACACATCCTTCCCGTCGACGTTGACGATGGCGATCAGGTCGTCGAACTGATCCATATTCAGCCACCGCGGGAGGAAGATCTCCTTGGAGCGGTCGGGGACGAGCATGGCATCCGCCTGCATGCCGGCCGCGCGGGCCATGGCGATGAAGAGCTCCGTGAGCTGAGTGGAGTTGCCGCGCTCGCGCTTGAAGACGTCGTCCGCGTTGTTGAGTTTGCCCAGGCCGTTGGCCTTGTCCTCGCGGGCCTCATGCTCGCGGGTGTAGTCCGTGTTTTCAAACTTCTGCACAGCGGCGTAGATGGCGTGCAGCTTCTGGTCCGGCGTGGTGGCGCCGGCGATGATCTTCTGCGTGGCGTCTCTCAGGTCAGAGTTGGGATTAGCGAAGGAGTTGACCCTCTTGGACCAGAACTTTCCTTCGTCCTTCCAGTACTCTTCGCCGTTGTGTGCAGCGATATAGCTGAAGTAAACGCGGAAGCTGTAGTTGGCAACAGGAGGCATGTACTCCTCCTCGATGACCGGAGGGACATCCTTAACCGTGAGCTCGTAGGACTTCGACGGCAGGCCGTTGCGGCCGCCGCCACCGGGCAGGTCGTGCTGAGAGAACTCGGCAGTCTTGGGAAGGATGGGGAACCACGTGATGGTGCGGACCAGGTTGCCGTGGCCATCCGCCAAATCTTCTGAGGAGGGATACCAGAGGTAGTGGGCAGCCTTGACGTAGAGGTCGCCCTGCACGATCCATGTGGGCGGCTCGTAGCCCTGGTCGTTGATGCGCGTGTTGTAGCGGTATTCGATGATGCTGCCGACAGTGACGTCAGGAAGAGTGAAAACCTTGGCCTGGTATTTGAATCCTTTGCCCTTCTCCATAACCTTGAGGTAAGGCTTGCCGGTGAAGGGAACGATCGTGCCGTCGGGATGGATAGTGCGTCCCTGGATGTCGTCGAGAGATTTCTCGTTGCCGACGACATTGTCGGAAACATCACCGCTGGTGACGACGTACGGTAGCTCGACGTTGGCGTACTTCTTGCCGTCCTCGGTGAGAATCTTGAGGCGCGCGTAGGTCGAGGACATGTGGTGGTCGTCGTAGTAAATCTGTTCGCGGTTGAGAACGACAGCGGCGACACCGGGGTAGCCAGGCAGCGCGGTCATCGCCAGCTCGTCATGCGTGGGGCTGATGAACTTCGTCTGCGCGAAAGCGGCAGCAGGCGCGAGCGCGGCGCCGGTGAGGAGAAGCGCGGAGAGAATGCGGCGGGGTATGCGGTCGCGATGCGATGGAATTGTTTGGATCATGGTGCTCCTTGAAGCGTGCTGATGCAGGAAAAATGTCTAGTTGCGTTTGAGAACGACGCGGCTGTCCTCGTCGGCGGCGATGAGCGCGACGAAATGCTGGAGGTCGGCGTACTTGTCGGCTGGCAGGGAGACCTGGCGAAGCGTGAAGGTGCGCGTGTAGTGGATCGTGTGCCCTTCAAGTTTTGTAGAGCTCTCGTAGCTGGCGAAGCCGACATCGGTCTTCACGGGGTCGGGGAGCTCATCGACCGTGTAGCCATCAGGCAGCTGAATGTCGAAGCTGTCGGTGCCCTGCATGGTCTGGCCCAGGTCGATAGCGATCTTGCGCGGCTTGTGGTCGATGGGCATGGTGTAGCTGCCGAAGACGCGCGGGCGAACCATGATCAGCGGGCCGACGGAGCTGGCAAAGTGATCGGCGGTGAGGTCGAAGCTGGTGGTCAGGTCCTTGTCGAGCGCGCTGACGTTCTCGATCTTGAGCCCGGTCACCGACGCGGCCATCAGGTCGCGAGAGATGCTGCGGTCGATGTACTGCTGCTGTTTGGCGGCGTCGTTCTCCGTGAAGATGTAGCGGCCATCCTTGGCGAGGTCGCCAAAATACTTTTCCGTGACGCTGCCCTTGAGGGTGCCGTCGGCGGCGAGCTGCAGCGTGGCAGAGCGGTGGATGGTGTCGAGGTCGGGGCTGAGAACGGGAATCTGAAAGATCTGGCTATCCACGCCTTCGACCAGCAGGCCGTAACTGCCCTGCAGGTTGTCTTCGATCTGGCCGAAGGGTGTCTTTTCCCATGTGGGATCGAAGATGAGGTAGCGTTTGCCGGTCTGCGCCGTGATGACGCTGTGCAGCTTGGGTGAATCGTAGCCTTTGGGAATCTCGATGGCGGCGATCATGTGGTCGCCGTGGATCGATGGAGCGCCAGGGTCGATGAAGCCGCGATGGGTGTCGACCATCACGAGATCGCTGTGGAGGCCGACAGCAGAGAGCATGGCTGATAACAGCGTGGACTTGTCCTTGCAGTCGCCGTATTTGCCGCGGAAGATGTCGGCGGCGTAGTGGGGCTGGTTGCCACCGATGCCCATCTCGATCACGAAGTAACGGATCTGGCTCTGGACGAAGTCCCCGATGGCCTCCGCTTTGTCGTAGAAGTCGGTCTTGCCTGCGGTGAGTTCGGCGGCCTTGGCGGTGATCTCCGGCGAGGCGGCAGTGCGGTCGTGCGAGAGCGCGGTGTACCACTCGCCGACGCCCTTCCATGTGCCGTCCTCCGGGAAGGCCAGGCCCGGGCCCGAGTAATGGATGGTCATGATGCCGGCGAGCGACTGCTCCGCCGGCGACAGGGGAATGCGCTCAAGATCGATGGCAGGCTCGTTATTCATCTCCCAGCGGTAACGCTGATTTTCGAGATCGATGGCTCCGATCTTGGGATGATGCGCCCACGAGGTCGTGTAGGTGTAGCCGGGAGGCAGGATGAGCGTGAAGCTTTGGCTGATCCGGGGAAGGTCATCCTGGAATAACCAGTCGGTCTCGGCGAGGTAGGGGCGCTCACGTTTTTCGTACTCGTACGCGACGATGCCGCCGGGATCGCGGCCGGGAGGCGCGGCGACCTTGAACTTTATGTCTTCGTAGTACTGGTTGTTGCCCTCGCCTGGCGGGCTTCCCTCCACCATTTCGCTGTCCTTGACGGCGTACTCGTGACCGGCGGGATCAATGCTCCAGGCGTGCAGCGAAAGCACCTTGGAATCCTTGTCGTACCAGACGGAGGGGAAGGCTTCGTCCCGGCCCTGCGGACGGAGAATCTTTACGACCTTGCGGACGTGTTCGACCGCCTGCCCCTTGGCGTCGACGGTGAAGGTCTCGTCGTCGAGCAGGACGACGGCCTTGGTGGTCTCGGGCAGTGTCGGGATCGTCTGCTGTGCGGCGGTCTTCACCCAGTCCGGGACCGCGTTCGACGCCCCGGCGAGGGCGGGAGAGAGTACGACGAACACCGCTGCCTTAGCGGTGAAACGACCGACGGACGGACAACGACTGGCCCGATGCATACGCGAGCTGCTCCTGAAAAATCACGCGACCGCAACCCGGATTTGAGCGGCCACGTTTGCTGAAGAGAGATATCGGCTGAGTTTATACGTTCGATCGTCGCGCATTTCAAGGAAAACCTTGCGGAGAATGACACTGAAGTTGCAACGGGGCACGGGCGGGCGCGATCAGGCGCGTAATCAGGCGCGATCAGGCGCGATCAAGTGAAAGCGAGGCCCTGCGCGTCGAGATACGCAGCGAGCGTGCGGGCCTTGGCCGCCGGGTCGGCGAAGGCGATGTAGCCATCCGGACGGATGAGGTAGGAAGCATTTTCAGCCAGGCCCGAGTGGGCAAGCTCCGGTCGCCAGGGGAAGACATGGAACGCGAAATTGCGTTGCATGCTGAGGCGGCGGATGTCGGGGCAGATCCAGTTGCTGTAGATGTGCACCTGCCAGTCGAGCGAGGCGAGCGGGGCGAAGTTGTCGGCGCTCGGGCTCTTGGGGTTGTCAGGAAACTGTTGCCACGGCAGGCGGTCGCCAGCCTGGAGTTTGCCCGTTCGCCCCTGGCTAAGATCGCTCGCCCTGTAGTTGACGCCGATCTGCGAGACGGTACGGAAAAGGAATGGACGGAAGCGATCCGAAGAGAGCAGCGCCGGCAGGATGTGCGGCACGATCTGCAGGCGGATAAGGCGCGCGAGGTCGCTGTCCGAGGTGACGGCGGTGAAGGCCTGGTCGGTGGTGGAGACGAGGCGGCGCGCGAAGGCGACACGCTCCGGCTCGTACGTATCGAGGATCGTCGCGGGCGCGCGGTTGCGAAGAACGGAGGCCAGCTTCCACGCGAGGTTCACGGCGTCGCCGATGCCGGTGTTCATGCCCTGCCCGCCGACCGGCGAGTGAATGTGCGCGGCGTCGCCGAGCAGAAAGGCGCGGCCGTTGCGGAAGTGCTCGGCGACGCGATGATGCACGCGGTAGGTGGAGAACCAGTTGACGCTCTCGATGTCGACGTGAATCCAGTTGAGGACGCGCTTGGAGACGTCTTTCCAGGAGAGGTCGTCGCTGGCCTGTTCGGCCTGCTCGTCGCGTATCGTGCCGACGAGCCGAATGCGTCCGTTGTCGTCGAGCGGAAAAATCGCGAGGAAGTCCGTGTCATCGAGCGCGACGTGGAGCTCGCCGTTGGCGACGGTGCCGGCGGCCTGAACGTCGGCTACGTAGAAAAGGTGCGTGTACTGTCCCCCGGGGAAGCCGACGTTGAGCTCCTGCCGCACGATCGAGCGCGCTCCGTCGCAGCCCGCCAGGAAGTCACACCGGCAGCTCTGTTCCGAGCCGTCGGCGAGGCGGAGGCGCGCTGTGACGGGGCCATCGGTGGAAGTAGGCTCGCTGAAGCTCAGCAACTCGGTCGGGCGCTCGACGGCAACTCCAAGCTCCGCGAGATGGCGGATGAGCAGCGGCTCGTGCTCATCCTGCGGATAGATGAGCGGAGACGGAAACGGGCTGAGATCGCGGCCGATGTCGCTGAAGGGAGCGTGCGCAACCTGCCGGCCGGAGACCCAGAGATTGATCGCAGCGACGCGGTGGCCGTACTCGACAAGCTCATGCGCGAAGCCAAGCTGCGAGTAGAACTCGAGCGTGCGTGCCTGCACCGCGAGCGCGCGCGAATGAGCCGCGGGGTAAGGATTCTTGTCGATAACGCGGATGCGGATGCCGAGCCGCGCGAGCCATAGCGCGAGCACCAGCCCGGTGGGGCCGGCGCCGGCGATGAGGACCTCGGGGTCAGACGATGGCGGCATCGTGGCTCTCAGCGTGAACAGTTGTACAAGTTTCTTGAGGCGTTCTTAGCATACGGCGGCTTATCGACGGATACGCAGAGAAGTTCTTCGTCTGCCTGGAAGATCAGGTGCGAGCGTTGCCCGTCTCAACCTCTCTCGTAAACCGACATCCCTGCGAGTTGTTCGCCATTCAAACACCACCATCTTAGACAGCAGCCGTGGCGCGGCGCGTTTCGCAGGCGTGCTGTGCGGCTGGTAAACTCGCTGCCTTGTGAGGAAAGACGCGATGGCAGTGCGGGAACGGCTGGGCGTGGTGGGCGCGGGAACGATGGGCAACGGGATCGCCCACGTCATGGCGCGTGCGGAGTTCGAGGTCGTGCTCTGCGAGATGAGTGAGGCGGCGCTCGAGTGCGGGCTAGCGACGATCCGCACAAACCTCGATCGCGAGGCGGCCAGGGGCAAGGTCGATCCCGCCGAGGTGGAGTCGATTTACAAGCGTGTGAAGCCTGCGCACGAGTTGAAAGCGTTGAAGGCTTGCACGCTGGTCGTGGAGGCCGCAACCGAGCGCCTCGAAGTGAAGCAGGCGATCTTCCGCGATCTGGATGCACTTGTTGGCGAGGACGCGATCCTCGCATCGAATACGTCGTCGATCTCGATCACCAAACTCGCAGCCGGAACGAAGCGCGCGGAAAAAGTCATCGGCATGCACTTCTTCAATCCCGTTCCCGTGATGAGCCTGGTTGAAGTGATTCGCGGATTGCAGACGAGCGACGCGACCTTCGACCGCGTGCACACGCTCTCGCTGGAGCTCGGCAAGACTCCGGTGGAGGTGAACGACGCAGCTGGCTTCGTAAGCAATCGCGTACTGATGCCGATGCTCAACGAGGCGATGTTCGCGGTGATGGAGGGTGTGGCGACCCCGGAGGCAGTGGATCAGGTCTTCCGGCTCGGCATGGCCCATCCGATGGGGCCGCTGACACTCGCGGATTTCATCGGCCTCGACGTCTGCCTCGACATCATGCGCGTGCTGGAGGCCGGGCTCGGCGACCCGAAATACCGGCCATGTCCTCTGCTCGTGCGCATGGTCGATGCCGGATGGTTCGGGAGGAAGTCGGGCAAAGGGTTTTATGAGTACAGGTAGTTAGTGGTTAGTCGGCGAGAGATGAAACACTAACTACTAACGACTAACCACTAACTACTTGGTCACCAAAGAACAACATTGAGCGAGGACTTGTGAGCACCAAAGAACTGTATTTCGAAGATCTGCATCCGGGAATGATGTTCAACTCCAGCCGGTCGTACAAGGTGACGGTGGACGAGATCAAGGAGTTTGGCGAGCGGTACGACCCGCAGCCCTTTCACATCGACCAGTCGGCGGGCGAGAGCTCGTTCTTCAAGGGGCTGGCGGCTTCCGGGTGGCTGACCGCGGCGATCGTGATGCGCCTGCGCGTGGAGTCGATCCACATTGCCGGCGGAATGCTCGGCGCGGGCGTGGAAGAGATGCGCTGGACCGCGCCGGTGCGCCCCGGCGATTCCCTGCGAACCGAAGCGGAGATTCTGACCGTCCGCCACTCGCGTTCGCGTCCGGAGTATGGCGTCGTGCGCTCGCGGACGACCGTATACAACCAGCGCAACGAACTCGTGATGCGCTCGATTGTGACCTTCCTGGCGCCGCTCAAGAATCCGGTGAAGGCATAGCTGGAGATTGCCGAGGTATCGAGGTTGATTGCGGACGAGTTTTGAACCGGCCAGCGCTGTATGCTCGTAAACGTGCGGATGACGGTTCTAGCTTCGGGATCTCGTGGGAACGCCACGGTGGTCGCCGCGGCCGGGACGGCCGTGCTGGTGGACGCGGGGCTGAGCTGCCGGGAGCTTCTGCGGCGGATGGCGGCGACCGGCGAGGACCCGGCGGAGCTCAACGCGATTCTGATTACGCATGAGCACCTGGACCACGTGGCCGGTCTGTCCGTGCTGGCGCGCAAGCTCAAGATTCCCGTCTTTTTTACCGAGGCCACGCACCGCGCCTGGGTGCGGATGCTGACCCCGCAGAAGCGGATGAGCTACAAGGCATGGCTCGAGAAGATGCAGCACGAGCGCGAGGCGATGGAAGCGGGCGTCGAGCCTGCCTCCCCGGAGCCTGATTGCTCAGCCGAAGAGGCTCCGAAGAAGGCCTGTCCCACCGCGCTGCCCGCGCTGGAGTTCTTTCAGGCCGGGCGGAGCTTCCGCATCGGGGAGCTGGAGATTTGCCCCTTCACGATTCCCCACGATGCGGCGGACCCCTGCGGATTCGTATTTCATGCCCCGGGCGAGTCCATCCGGATGGCGATTGCGACCGATCTGGGCTATGTGCCGCCGAATGTGAAACTTGCGCTCAAAAATGTGGACGTTCTGCTGCTCGAATCGAACCACGACCTCGAAATGCTGAAGGACGGACCCTATCCGTGGAGCGTCAAACAGCGGGTTCTGAGCCGCGTGGGGCACCTTTCCAATGCGGCAGCGGCCGAATTCCTGACCAGGGACTACGACGGCGGTGCACACACCATCGTGCTGGGACATCTGAGTGAACAGAACAACTTGCCGGAGCTGGCCAGACTGGCCGCCGAGCAGGCAATCGGCGACCGGATGAGCCTGTTAGGAAATCGTGTCTTATTAGCGCAACAAGATGTTGCGTTGGAACCGATTCGGTTGTAAAACATCCACTAATAAAGAGATGAGCTTAGGGCCGTTCCGGCACGCAGAGACTCAAGCTTGGCGCTTTTCGGGCAACAGGCTATGAAGTAAAATAAATATTGCGCAAACAGATGCCGACCCTCCCCCGACACTCGTACCAAGACGCACACACTCCCTGCACAGATCAGGTAATTGGCGCAATTCTCTCCGGATGGCGATATGACATCTCGGGAACGCCCGTGAGCCTGCGCGGTGACTACGAGACGCATCTGCGCGGCTGCACGCACTGCCGCGGAAAGCAGCGGCTGCACCGCACGGTGGACATGCTGCTGCTGGCCGTGACGACGTTGGCCTGCGGAGCGTTCCTTCTGGCCGCGCTGGTGGTGCACCGGCTGGAGGCGATTCGGCATTTGAGCGGAAGCCTGCACCTGCACCTGGGAACAGAGCGCGCGCTGGCGCTGGCGCATATTCCGCAGAGCATCACGATCAGTTTGGAAGCGGTGGCGGTCTCGGGTGTGATCTTCTCGCTTCTGCTGTGGGCCCTGGTGGCCATGACGACGCCGGTGCCGGGCATGCTGTCGGCGATGCTGCGCGAGCATGTGTCGCCGGAGCTGCGCGAGCGGCTGTGGAAACAGGCCTAGGCCCGGCGGCAGTAAAAGGTCTCGAACGCAAAGGAACAATGCAGAGGTCGCAACTGAAGCCGTGGCGAACCTTCGCGTTCTGTCGGGGTACCCGGCGAGCTTGCTCGGTGGGCCGGCTTGGCGCCCTTTGCGTCAAGAGCTTTTTCCGAAACTTCGCTATGATGTGAGTCAGGTCTCACCGAGCGAACCTTCCTTCTGTGTTGAATCCCCACCCCAGTGATGTTGTGTATGCGCACCAACATGCGCATGAGCCCGCGTCCGTAGTCGCGGCGCGTGCGGGCGAGGTAACGCGCGGCGGTCCGCTGCCGTCGCGGAAGCGCTCCTGGGCCTCGATGATCGCGGCCTATCCGGCGACGTCGGTTCTGATGGGCATCAATCTGCTCGTGTTCGCAGTGATGCTGCGCTGGAGCCCGATCATTCCGTTATGGAAGGCGCATCAGTATGGTTCGATTCTGACGGCGCAGTTCAACGCCAATATCCTGTATTACTTCGGCGGATGCGATGACTGGGTCGCGATTGGCGGCGGTCAGTGGTGGAGGCTGGTGACCGCATGCTTCGTGCACGCCAGCATTCTGCACATCGCGACGAACCTGTGGTGCCTGTGGAACCTGGGGCTGTTCGGTGAGCCGCTGCTGGGGCGCTGGGGGCTTGCCTGGGTGTACCTGCTGACGGGTGTGACCGGGAATCTGCTGTCGGCGGCGGAGAGCGTGTTCACGCGCACCGATGCGATCGCGGTGGGGGCGTCGGGCGCAATCTTCGGGATTGCCGGAATTCTGATTGTGCTGCTCTCCAACCGCAAGCTGGCGCTGCCTTGGGGAGAACTCAAGAGCCTGAGACGGCAGGTGATCCTGTTTGCGGCGATCAACCTGGCGCTGGGCATCGCGCCGCAGTTCTCGCCGTCGCTGACTTCGGCGGAGTGGGCGCGCCTGCATGTGAATCCGCGCAATATTCCGAATATCGATAACTCGGCGCACCTTGGCGGACTGTTGAGCGGGCTGGTGCTGGGAATACCCCTGCTGCCCAAGATGACCGCGGGCAAGGCGAGCTATCGGGCGCGGCAGCGGGCGACGTTTGCGGCTGCGGCCCTGTTTTTGTCGCTAGTGGGATATGCGTTGTCGAAGATGGCGACAGGCTGAAAAAGTCCAAAATTGACCCTTCCAAAACGCGCTTAAAACGCACAAAAATGCGCTAAAACCGCTTCAAAATCGACATGAGAAATTGGCTAATCGAAGGTTGTGGAAACCGTCGCGGCAAATTTCCTCACCATCGCGAGCAGCAGACGCCGGTCGCTTTCGGTGAGATTTGCAGCATAGCGCTGCACCTGGGTGAGGAAACGAATCTCATCCTCGGTGAGCGAGATGCCGGACACATCGCGGACCGGATCTTCAGAAAAGAAATGACTTAGCGAGATGTCGAGAGCGCCGGCGATCTTCTGCAGTGTCTCCAGCGAGGGAACGGTGTGCCCGTTTTCCACACGCGAGAGGTAGCAGCGGAGCAGGCCCGTCCGCTTTTCGATGTCGCCCTGCGACAGCCCCTTTTGCAACCGAAATCCACGAATGGTCACCCCGATATTAATCGGTTCAGGGACCGGAGGGGCCGTCTGCTCGGACGGCAGAGCTGTGTGCATGTTTGCCATTAGCCGTAAAGTAACCACCGAAGGTAGTGGTGGCAAGCACTATCTTTAATATCTTTTGTCGGTTGTACCAATTCGGATTCGTGAGATTCGTGGTTAGTCACTGAAACCATGGGCGATATCCAGATCAACCCATGTACATGCCGCCGTTGACGTCGAGGGTGTGGCCGGTGATGTAGGAGGCGGCGTCGGAGGCGAGGAAGGTGACGGCGGAGGCGATGTCGTCGACGGTGCCGTAGCGGCCCAGGGGGACTTGGGCGAGGATCGAGGATTTCTGCTCGTCGGTGAGGGCTTCGGTCATGGCGGTGGAGATGAAGCCCGGGGCGACGGCGTTGATGGTGATGTTGCGGGAGGCGAACTCCCGGGCGAGGGACTTGGTGAGGCCGATGAGGCCGGCCTTGGAGGCGGCGTAGTTGGCCTGTCCGGCGGCGCCGGTCTCGCCGACGACGGAGGTGATGTTGATGACGCGGCCCCAGCGGGCTTTCATCATGGAGGAGATGACGGCCTGGGTGAGGAGGAAGCTGCCGGTGAGGTTCGCCCGGAGGATGTCCTCGAAATCAGCGAGCTTCATGCGCAGGGCGAGGCCGTCGCGGGTAATGCCGGCGTTGTTGACGAGGATGTGGCAGGCGCCGAAGTCGGCGAGGACTGCTTTGGCGCAGGACTTGATGGAGTCCTCGCTGGTGACGTCGAGGGCGAAGGCTTTAGCCGTGCCGCCGGCGGCAGTGATTTCGGCGGCGAGGGACTCCAGTTTGTCTATACTCCGCGCCGCCAAAGCTACCGCGGCGCCATTCTTCGCGAGGTCGAGGGCGATGGCGCGGCCAATGCCCTGAGAGGCTCCGGTGACAAGCGCGACTTTGCCGGTGAGGTCTATGGGCATGTAGTCTCCTGAATTTTTGTTCTTTGGTATTAGAGCATTGCTGCGATTGTTCGAGGGTACGCAATGAGCTTACCTCCGCAAGTGTCGAACGGCGCGTTCTTGCAAGGAAGGTACGCTGAACCCTCTTCTCTATCTCAGCTTTCCGTACTCCGCTTTCGCTTGCAGCAGAACAGGAATGTCAGGGTCCGCGTCCTTCCAAAGCACAAGGAAATCCTGGTAGGCCGCTTTGGCCTTGGAGATGTCACCCTGCAACACATACGCGCGGCCGAGGCCGAGATGGGCAAGGGCCCCGATGGGCTGGTTCAGGACGAGGCCGCGATGATCGAGAATCTTCTGGAACTCGGCAGCGGCCTCGCTACCCCGGCGCGCAGCCAGATAGGCTTCGCCACGCACAAAGACTGGAAACATCGGCGTCCAATCCAAATCAATGGCTCTCGTCGCCCCAAGCTCATAAGGTGCGGCGGCCGCAAGACTCGCAAGGGCGCCAGAGGCATCTCCCTTGTTGAGCGCAAGCTTTCCGCGGACGCTCGGCAGATAATTGAACTGCACAATGGTGTCTTCCGGAAAGCTCTTGTCCAGATCGTCGGCCAGCGCTTTCGCTCGCGCGTCATCCCTGGTGTAGGCAAATGCGAGCGCTGCAAAATACTGCAGATCGCGGCCGCTTGAGAGCTTCAATGCCAAAGTGGCGCGTCGCCGCGCTTCGCCGGTGTTGCCGAACCAGGCTTCTCGCAGTGCGGAGGTGCCAGAGTAAACGGCAGGCGCATCCTTTTCTCCGCCGTGTTGGGCGCTCTCGATCGCGCGGCGGCTGAGCTCGCGGGCGTCTTTAAGGTGCCCGGAGTAGGCGGCAGTATCGCCTTCCTTACTCAACATTGTGTGACCCAACGTCGGCAACGCCGCCAGCCTTGTAGCGTGTTGGGCCATTCCCGCCGCATCGTTTTGCGCGAAGGCGAGGCTATACATTTCGAGATCGATGTAGGGAGTATGTAATTTGCGTTCAAGAGTCTGCGCGTAGGTAGCCTTTGCCTCATCGAAGCGATTAAGAGCGGTGTACGCGCGAATGCGGAAAGCGTAGGCGAGGGCAAAGTCAGGACGCAGACGAACTCCCTCGGAGGTCTCTTCGAGCGCTCTCTCATATTGTCCAACGACCGGCAGAATTGCTGCTCCCAGGTAGACGTGCGGCAGCTCTGCGCGCGGATAATCCTGGATCCAGAGATCGCAGGCTTCTATGGCCTTTGGGATGTCGCCGGTGACTCCTTTATGGTAGGTGGCGGTAATCCAATACTTCTCGGCCTCACTGGCCCGATCGCGCAGTTCATAGGCCTTCGTGCGGTAGCCCACAGAGAGGCCGGGTTCAAGACTAGTGGTTGCCTGGACGCCCAGGTAGGCATATGCCACCGCAAAATTCGGGTCCAGTTCGACGGCATGTTTGAAAAATGGCGTCGCCGCTTCCGGCCCTTTCGTCTTCATAGTTTGCATGGCGGAGCTGTAAGCTTTCAGAGCCTCAAGCGAGGGAGTTGTCGCCTCCTCCAAAGGGGTGTGAAACTTCTGGATCGTGCTGAGAGACTCGCCCAGCTTATTGCGCATCTCGACGGACACCATTCCAAGCGCATTCAGCACATGGTTCTCGTCGCTCGCCTGTGCCTCCGTGCTCGTCAGCGTTTCTCCGCTTTCACAGTTGACCGCCTTGAGCGTCAGAAGATACTGGGTGCCAATCTTCGCAATCGAACCATCGAGCACCGCGGCGCTCGTCGTTCGTTGGCAGACTTCCTGCGCAATTGCCGGTATCAGTTTTGTATCGGCCGGCTGGCCCATCAGAGCGAGGGTCTGCTGGATCTTCTCGTCAGGGATAATGCTGAGGAAGGGTGACTGCTCCAATTGCACGGAGAGCCCCTGCCGCAGCGTGCCGTCAAATACCGAGTTGCCGGTAGCGTTGGCGAAGTCGGCAAGGACGATGGTGTCTTTGTCCGTCAACGCGTGCACCTTGTGAGGGAAAAACATCCGGGTGCCGACAGCCAGTCCGATTCCAATCATCAGTATCGCGGCACCAGCGACCACCCACCATCGAGTGGCTCTCGCGCCGGTTTTCAAAGGCTCCAGATCGTCACGCCGGGCATCGTGGCGCAGTTCCGCCCCTTCCGCCGCAGCGGCGTCCTGAGCGGCATCCACCCGTCGTACTTCAGGAACGAGGAATCGATACCCTCGCTTTGGAATTGTTTCAATGTATCGGGGGTCGTCAGCGTTATCCTCCAACGCTTCCCTCAGCTTGCCAACCGCCACGCGGAGGCTGCCGTCAAAATCTACAAACGTATCTCCAGACCAGAGGCGGCTTCGAAGTTCCTCTCGAGTGATGATTTCTCCAGGGTTTTCCAGAAGTGCGACAAGGAGCCGATAGGGCTGCTCCTGCAGCCTGATGCGTCTTCCGTTCTTGAGCAGCTCCCCCGAAGCGGGGTTCACCTCAAAAGGGCCGAACTGATAGACAATTCCGGGCTGTGCCTGCACACCGAGCCCCCAGAGTCATAGCGGAGTGACGAGAAGTTGAGTCTAGCACCGCTGTGCCGCAGTTAACAGTCGGTTCCTATTCGCATGAAACGTTTGAGCTTAGCAGTTCACAAAGCCTTCACAACAAGTTGCTTTGACCTTGAGGGCCGCGTGGGTTCTGATGCCCCTGCAACCGGTCGATCGCCCTTTGGTTCGGCCGGTTATCTCACAAGAGGTACCTCCAATGCGAACGCAGAAGGCACAAATGAAATACATCGTAGCTATGGCGCTGATGCTCAATCTCGGTGTCGCAAGCGTTTATGCACAACGTTATCCCGTAAAGATGACGTATTCGGGAACGTCCGGGGCCAGCGCGATCAATCTACAGCAGCCCGGCGCAGCAGACTGGAGAAGAGAATTTCGCCGGGAACGGTGCACTGGGGCAATTCACCTTTCTTCTTATAAGCGCCGAGACAACTTCTCCGCAGCACGCCGCCAAGCACGTGCTCCGGCGCAGCGAATATCTATTTCACCAGGGTGGGCGGTGCCGGCGTATTTCGCTTCCAGGACGGCAGTCTAATGAAGGTCAATCTCACGCAGGGAACCGATTGCGTAGATCTCGTGGCGCAACAGGGCCACTGTGTTCTGACCCTTCAAATCGCTGGCGGAACCGGCCGTTTCAAGGATGCGTCCGGCACCCTCACGTTGACCGAGACGAACGTCCCGGTCCTGGCCGACACCTACAAACAACCCTGTCTTTTTTGCGAGTACGGGAGAATTTACCGGAACGGTCTCCGGAGCAACGAGAGAGGCGGACCACCAGGAGGATCGGCAATAGGGAGTCATTCTCCTTGGAAGTTGCGCTCGCTCCGGGCGCGGCTTCCATGGCGAATGCCTAGAGCAACCGGAGTAGAAGTGCTCGCTGGAATTGTCGGAATGTTAAGCCATAGTGTCTCTGAATCTCGGTGAGTGATAATCGCCAATGCACTCATTGAAGCTGGATTAGTACTGAGAAGTCGGATTTTCGACAGGAATCGGTGACAGGGTTCATTGCACTGGTAAACCAGGCTCGTTGGACCGGCTCGGAGAGCCAGCGGAGCACCCGGAGGTCAATTTCCTGGCTGGAAAAGGGACCGGATTCCAACATGGGCTGGGCGCTGTATTCTTGTGCGAGTTATGTCATCGCCTGCGGCTGCCCCTGACCTCCCCAAGACCCCGACAATTGAACCTCAGCCCGGTGCCGAGAGCACGACCGAAGTCTACGCGATCCACGGCGCGGAGCCGGAGGTGCTGGCGTATGCGATGGCGAAGTACTCGCGGTCGGCGCTGACGATGCGTGAGTCGCTGGTGGAGATCAGCTCGCAGAAGGCCGAGCAGTTTCTCAACACGTTTTACTTCCAGTATGGGCACAGGTCGATTGCGGACCTGGCGCATATTCCGTTTGCGGTGGAGAAGCTGTCGCTGCTGGCGGCGATCACGCTGGTGGATGAGACGCGGTGGGATGGGCAGGAGCGGTCGACGCGGTATCAGAACTTTCGGCAGAGCGGGTGGTATACGCCGGAGCTGAGCAAGAGCGCACGCAAGCAGTACGAGGCGGCGATCCAGGCGCTGTTTCATGCGTACGACGAGATTGGCGCCGGAATGTTTGAAGCGCTGAAGAAAGCGATTCCGCGGCCCGAGGAGATGAAGCCGGAGAGTTATGCGCGCACGCTGAAGGCGAGGGCGTTCGACGCAGCGCGGTATATGTTGCCGCTGGCCACCAACACTTCGTTAGGCCAGATTGTGAATGCGCGCACGCTGGAGATGCAGGTGTCGCGGCTGCTGTCGACGGAGTTTGCGGAGATTCGCGACCTGGGGACGAAGCTGCGCGAGGCGGCGAGCAATCCGGCGTGGAATGTGCTGCGCGACCGGCTGGAGGAGATGGCCGGCGAGGGAAGCGTCGATCCTGCGGCGACGGAAGAGATTCTGAACGAGCTGATGCCTCCGGTGAAGGCGGCGCCGACGCTGGTGAAGTATGCGGAGCCGAGTCAGTATGCGATCGCGAGCCGGAAGGAGCTGGCGCAGGCGGCGCGTGAGTTGATGGGTGAGGCTCCGGTGTATCCGGCGCCGGTGGTGGACCTGCTGGATGATGACGAGGATATCGAGGTCGAGATTGCGACGTCGTTGCTGTATCCGCACTGTCATTACTCGTACAGGCAGTTGAGGGGAGCAGTGGCGGCGCTGAGCGAGACGCGGCGCAACGAGATTTTGAAGCTGGGCACGGCGCATCGCGGACGGCATGATGAGCTGCTGCGCGCGTTCCAGGCGGGGCATGGATTCCGGTTCGACATCCTGATGGATGTGGGTGGGTTTCGCGATATGCATCGGCACCGGCGCTGCGTGCAACTGCTGCAGGCGTTCAGCGATGTGCATGGGTATGACGAGCCGGTGTGTCCGGGGCAGCCGACGCTGGAAGAGGCCGGGCTTCGAGAGAAGTACAACAGCGCGATGGATGCGGCGCTGGCGGCGTATCGCACGCTGTGTGATTCGGATGAACCCGAGGCGAGGCAGAGTGCGCAATATCTGCTGCCGCTGGGCACGCGCTGCAGGGCGCTGTTCAAGATGGACTTCGCGGAGGCGCTGTACATCTCGGAGTTGAGGTCAGGTGTGGCGGGGCACTTCAGCTACCGGCGCGTGGCGTGGGAGATGCATCGCGCGATTGCGGTGAAGCACCCGGTGCTGGCGGAGATGTTCCGCGTACGGGATGTGAATGAGCCGGTGGATCTGCTGAAGCGTTAAAGAGTGCGGGTGGAGGATAATTCCCAATCAGGAGATCCGCGATGAGACGAACGAATCTGACGCTGCCTGAAGTGCTCCTGCTTGCCGGAACCCGTGTGGCCCTGGGAGTCGGAGTAGGGCTGTTGATTGCGGAGAAGCTGGATCGAGATGCGCGGCGAGGCGCAGGCGTGGCGCTGTTCGCGGTAGGGGCGATCAGCACGATTCCGCTGGTGATGCAGGTGTTGGGCAGCCGAGAGGACGATCTCGAGAGCGCCGAAGCGTAAGGGAACGCGGGCGCTCTCCATTCTTTGACTCAGGACTTTCTGACGGCTTTGCGTTTGGTGCGGCGGGCGCGGCGTTTGAGTTCTTCGTCGGAGAACATGGTGCCGCGGCATTTCGGGGCGCCGCAGTAGCAGTCGGCGGAGTCGTCGTCGGAGTCGTGGAGGTTGTACTCGTAGACGAGCTCTTCGCCGGCGGCGATGTTGCGGATGGCCTTGATGTAGACGCGGCCCTTGTCCTCCTCGGTCTCGCAGTTGGGGGCGCAGGAGTGGTTGACGAACATGGCGGCGGCGAAGCCGTCGATGACGTCGGTGGAGCCGTCGATGGAGAAGAGGTAGGTGACGTGCTTTTCGGCGTAGCGCTCGTCGGCGACGTCCTTGGAGATGCGGGGGCCGTCGTACTCGAGGATGCGGCGGCCGCGGGGGATGGGGTCGAGCGTGGTGACGCCGGCGGCGTGGATGGCGGAGGAGCGGATGAGCAGGCGGGGTGTGGCAGGAAACGAGCGGCGCATTGGCGCTAGTGTAGCCGAGAGACCGCAACTCATCGCTCTGCGATGAGCGAGCAGTGTTGAAAATGCAGGTCTCTCCACTCCGGATTCCCTACGGGAACCCTCCGGTCGAGATGACAGGTTTTGTTCTGAAGCGATAAGTAGCGAGACAGGCGGCGGTGTCGTCTAATAGAGGTATGAGGCGGTTGTGGCTGGCAGCGTGCGTGGTGGGGCTGGGCGTGGGCCTGGCGTGTGCGCAGACGCCGGCGAGCCAGGCGAACGATCCGCAGTGGAAGCAGACGCCGGAGGGCAGGACGCCGTCGGGGCCTCCCGAGGATCTGAACTGCTCTGGGTCGACGAGCTGGGGCAAAGACGGGAAGACGACGACGTCGAACTGTCCCACGGCGCAGGACAAGCCGGTGCCGTCGAATGCGGCGCAGCAGTTCCCGTATCCGGGGGAGACTCCGAAGCAGGCGACCCCGACTGCGCCGAGTGCGAATGCTCCGGGTGCTGCGAATGCGCCCGATGCTCAGCAGGCTCCGAAGAACCCGGCGCAGCAGTTTCCGTTTCCGGGAGAGCAGCCGGAAGGGTCGTCTTCCTCCTCTTCGTCCTCTTCGAGTTCAGGTGATGTGAAGCCGGCGCCGCCGGGAGGATTGCAGGACGCGGGGAGTTCGGGGGCGAGCAGTTCGAGCTCGAGCTCGGACTCGGGTTACTCGAGTTCGAAGTCTGATGATGTTCCGCCTGGAAGCTGGCCGGATGCAGACGATACCGCCCATCCGACGAAGACGAGGCCGAGCCGCACCAGGCCATCGGAGGCGGTGAAGACGCCAACGCAGCGGTTCGCCGAGGACCTGCAGGTGGCGAGCTTCTACCAGGGGATTGGGAACTTCTCGGGCGCGTATATGCGGGCGAAGGATGCGGTGTCGATCTCGGGTGACAGCCCGGATGCGCGGCTGGCGCTGGCAGATGCGGCGAGGAAGCTGGGCAAGCTGGATGAGGCCGAGCAGAACTACAAGAAGTGCCTGGAGCTGGATCCCATACCGAAGACGAAGAAGGCAGCCGAGGTGGCGCTGAAAGAGATGACCGGCGGCGGAGGTTAGGGGTACGGCCGTCGCAGGAACGCCGGTGGATCTTGAGGGAGTGGGCGCGAGGACTTGGGCGATGCTTTGGGTGCCGCAGCGCGCGGAGTGGAGCGGGCTTTGCGGGTGCGTGGCGGTGGGGCGCTGTCCTCGGTGGTCACGTCGGTGGGGTCCTCTTCCACGTTGAGATAGCGGCGGATGTAGCGCAGGGGTTCTTCGGCGAGCGCCATCTCGCGCAGGTGGTAGCGCCAGGCATCTTTGCGGGCGCTGCGGCGGATAAAGGGCTTGCGCTGGACGGTTTGGATCGTCCCGTCGGGCATGCGGCGCTGAAAGGTCTGGGCGGGGACCTGGAAGGTGATATCGGCGCCGGGCTTCCAGAAAGCCATGGCGAAGTCGTGTGAGAAGAGCAGGGCGTAGTAGCTGCGATGCTGCTCGAGCGTGGCGATGGCGTCGGCTGCACTGGTCCAGGGAAGCGCGAGACGGTTGGTGTACCAGCGACGGAATTCGAATCCGTTCTCGCGGGCCTGGCCGATGACGATCTTCAGTAGTTCGAGTCGCGTCATACGATTGCCAGCCAGAGTAACAGGCAAATGTGACTAAGGGTAGCGGGCCGGAGTGACTTAGTAGGTAGTCTCCTGGCGGATGCGGTCGCGAACGGTATCGTCGATGGGGCTTGAAGGGCCGCTGGGAGGGCCGCCGGGCGGTGTGCGGCGGCGCCAGATGCGGATGAGGAAGACGACGATTCCGATGCCGAGAAGAAGAGCGGCGAAGGGGACGATCCAGGCGACGATGTCGAAGCCGCCACGCAAAGGAGCGGCGAGCACGGTGGGGCCGTACTTGGCGACGAACCAGTTGAAGACGCCGGTGTCGGGAAGGCCGGTGGCGATTTCGGTGCGGAGCTCGGTGATCTCGCGGTCGGAGTCGGGGCAGCCGACGTGGTTGCACTCGAGCAGGACCTGGCCGCAGCCGCAGACGCACATGAGCTTGTGGCCGATGGCGTCGAAGCGCGAAGAGGGTCCGCCCGCGCCAAGCATGGGAACCGCGAGGACGCAGATCAGCGCGATGTGGAGGAGGCGCTTATGCATGCGCGACTTCTTGGGCTTCTTCGCTCGTCCGGCTCACCTTAGACGACGATAGAGCCGTCGTCGAAGATGGGGCACCCGGCTTGAGCGATGGGACGAGCGCGATGGCGGTGCCGAAGATGATGATGGCGACGCCGATCCAGATCCAGTTGACGAGCGGGTTGAGGAAGACCTTGATGATGGGCTTGTCGGTCTCGGGGTTGCGGCCCTCGAAGACGACGTAGAGATCGCGCGCGAGCGTGGAGTGGATGGCGACCATGGTCGAGGTCTGCTGGCTGGCGTTGTAGAAGCGGCGCTCGGGGGTGAGCTGTGTGACCTTCTTGCCGTTGTGGAAGACGTCGAGGATAGCGTAGTCGGTGTCGTAGTTGGGGTTGGAATCCTGCGAGTAGGACTGGCAGACGAGCTTGTACGAGCCGATCTGGAGCGAATCGCCAAAGGACATCTCGAGCTCGCGCGATTGATTGAACGCGGAGCCGGCGACGCCGATGAAGAGCACGACGATGCCAAGGTGGATGATGTATCCGCCATAGCGGCGCGTGTTGCGGCGGGTGAGCAGGATGGCGCTGGAGAGCAGGTTCTTGCCGGGCTTGGCTCCAACGCCGCCATCTCCGATGCGGCTTTGGGTGCGGATGACGTTCGCGCCACGGAGGAACTCGGTGACGATGGCGGTGATGACGCCGGCGGCGAGCGAGAAGCAGACAAGCGAATAGATGGCACCGGTGGAACCATCGGCTTCATTCCAGGGGCGCAGGCCGGTGATCATCAGCACAATCGCGCTGACGATGATGGCAAGGCAGGGAAGCAGAAGATTGCGTCGGATGGAGCGGATGGACGTGGCGCGCCAGGCGAGCAGAGGGCCGACTCCGGTGAGGAAGATGAGGAAGAGGCCGATGGGGACGGCGACGCGGTTGTAGAACGGTGGGCCCATCGTGACCTTGGAGCCCTGAACGTACTCGCTGAGAACGGGGAAGAGCGTGCCCCAGAGGATGGTGAAGCAGGCTGCGAGCAGGACGAGGTTGTTGAAGAGAAAAGAGGACTCGCGCGAGACAAGCGACTCGAGCTTGTTCTCGGCGCGGAGGTGATCGCGCTGACGCAGGAAGGTGAAGAGGCAGACGATGAGGACCAGCAGAAGGAAGGTGTAGAACCAGTTGCCGATGTTGCTCTCTGCGAAGGCGTGAACACTGCTGACAAGTCCAGAGCGCGTGAGCAGCGTGCCGAGGATCGAAAGCATGAACGTGGCGAAGATGAGCCAGACGTTCCAGACCTTCATCATGCCGCGCTTCTCCTGCATCATGACCGAGTGCAGGAAGGCTGTGCCCGCGAGCCAGGGCATGAGCGAGGCGTTCTCGACGGGGTCCCAGCCCCAGTAGCCGCCCCAGCCGAGCACGGCGTAGGCCCAGTGCATGCCGAGGCAGATGCCGCAGGTGAGGAAGAGCCAGGTGACCATCGTCCAGCGGCGGGTGATGTGAATCCACTTTTCGCCGGGGTAGCGCATCATGAGCGCGCCGAGTGCGAAGGCGAAGGGCACCGAGAAGCCAACGTAGCCGAGGTAGAGCATCGGCGGATGGATGACCATCTCGGGGTACTGGAGGAGCGGATTGAGGCCGAAGCCGTCGGCGTGCAACGGGCCGGCGGCGATGGCGAAAGGTGGCGCGGCGAAGACGAGCAGGAGAAGGAAGAAGATCTGGATGGCCGCGAGGATCGTCGACGCGTAGGCGTGGAGGGTGACGTCGGCCTTGTCGCGCACGCGCATCACGAAGCCGTAGGCGGAGAGCAGCCATGCCCAGAGGAGCAGCGAGCCTTCCTGTCCGGACCAGAGCGCGGAGAACTTGTAGAGCGAGGGCAGAGCGCGGTTGGTGTGGTGGAGGATGTAGTCGACCGAGTAGTCGTTGGTGAAGGCGGCCCAGATGAGCGCGAAGGCGGCGCAGGAGACGGCGATGAAGCTGGCGATGCCGGCGCGGCGGGCTGTCTCGCGGAGAGCCTCCGGGGAAACGGCAAGCTGGCGGGCGTTTGCGTTTCCGCTCGCGGCGCGTGCAAGCGCGCGGAGGGAGACCGCGCCGCTGAACAAGGTGTAGACGCAGAGGGCGAGGGCCAGGAGTATGGCGAAGCTGCCGAAGGACGGCATGAGATGCAGCATGGGAGCGCGAGTGTCCTCACTTCTATTTTCGCAGAGTCAGGGCGGGGACGCAGGGTTGCTGCGGAAGGAGGCTGGCGTACGGCATTACGCGGAGGCGCCCTGCGGCGTGCGTGCCGTGATGAGGTGGTGCACGCTGGCGAGGAGATTGTCCGGCATTAGCGGCTTGAGGCGGAACTGGACGCCGAGGCCTACGTACTCATCCTCAGCCTCGGCCATGCCGCTGATCACAAGGACGGGCAGCTGCGGCTGGAACTTGCGGAGGTGAGCGACGAACTCAGAGCCGGTCATGCCGGGCATGATGTGGTCGGTGAGGACGAGATCGATAGGCTCGGGGAAGTCGTTGTTTCTCAGCTGCTCGAGTGCCCGCTCGGGGCTGAGCACCGCAATGACGAAGTAGCCGGCACGCTTGAGGATGGTCTGGCGTGTGGCAGCTTGCACTGCGTTGTCGTCGATGAGCAGGATGGTCGCGGACATTCGTACCTTGCCGTAATCGGATAACTTGCTGACCCCGCGTGCGACGCCAGCCTGCGATGGTGTGCTGGTTGGATGCGGCTTGTGTAGCTAAGGGCTGCCTGACAAGTTGCGCTCCTTGACGGCAGAACTATATCGATTCAGGCGAGCGAGCGAGTATCGCACGAGAGTTGGATTGGGCAATGACAGCGGAGCTCTTCCACATGGAACTCAAGGGCTTAGCTGAGATAATGCCCCCATGAAGCGCCGCGTAATCCGGCAGTATGAATTCCTCCGGAAGATCGGCTCGGGCGGCAGCGGCGTTGTCTTTCTTGCTAATGACACGCTGCTACAGAGGCCCGTGGTCCTGAAGCTGCTGAAGCGCGGCGTCCAGACCGCCGAGCAGGTGCGCGTGACGCAGCTGCGCGAGGCGCGGCTGGCGTCGGCGATCGACCACCCGAACGTTTGCGCGATCTACGAGGTAGGCGAGGAGGACGAAGAGGCCTACATTGTCATGCAGTACATCCCCGGCAAGAGCCTGGACAAGGTGATTGCCGAGGGGCCGGCAAACGTTCAACTGGTGCTTTCGAGCGGCATGCAGATCGCCGATGGCCTGCAGGCCGCGCACAGCCTGGGCATCTTTCACCGCGATCTGAAGCCCGCGAACGTGATGCTGACCGACGGCGGGCTGATCAAGATTCTGGACTTCGGTCTGGCGCGGCAGTTGAAGCGCGAGAAGCTGCAGGAGCCGAACGGGAACTTCGAGAACGGAAACTTTGATCCGTCGCTGCGGGGCAGCCGCCGCAGATTGCGCCGGGCGCGACCTACACGGCGCGCGGTGGAACGATCGCCTATATGGCGCCGGAACAGTTTGTCACCGGGCAGTCGAGCGTGCAGAGCGACATCTTTGCGCTGGGGCTGATCCTGTACGAGATGGTGAGCGGGCGGCATCCGTTCCACCGGCCGGACGCTCAGGAACTGCAGAGCATTCGTGCGATCCAGTTTGCGGCGCCGCCGTCGCTGCGGGAGATTGTGCCGGACATACCGGGCGAGCTGGAGAGCGTGATTCTGCGCTGCCTGGAGAAGCAGCCGTCGGAGCGATATGGCTCCGCCGCAGAGGTGCGCGAGGGGCTGAAGACGATTGTGAAGTCGCTGCAGCTGGACACGATGGTGATGACCGGCGAGGGCGCGATCAACATGCCGGCGCAGCAGCGGCTGGACCTGGAGACGCCGGAGGAAGAGAAGCGGACGACGGGCATCCTGTCGATGCTGGCCGAGCGGTTTCGCGAGAGTACGACCAGCCCTGGGAAGAAGGACACGGACATTGTGGTTCTGCCGTTCGTGAACCTGGGCACGACGGAGGCGGCGCACTTCTACGGTCAGGCGCTGGCCGATGCAGTGGCCACGCGGCTGGCGAAGGTTCCATCGCTGGTGGTGCGGCCGTCGAGCGCGCTGATGAATATTCCCACGCGGCAGTTGGACCCGCTGAGCGTGGGGCGACGGCTGCTGGTGGACTTTGTGCTGACGGGAAGCTTTCTGCGGTCGGAGCAGGGGTTTGATCTGAACTGGCAGCTTCTGGATGTGCCGCGGCAGAGTGTGCGGACGGGCGGCGCGATCAGCGTGAAGAGCTTCGACCTGATCGCGGTGCAGACGGAGATCTGCGACGAGGTATTTGCGGAGCTGCAGGGGAGGGGCGGCTTCACGAGCGCCGCCGGACAGGCTGCTGCTGCCGTTGGGAACTCGCTGGGCGGGGCGGTCTCGGAGGAATACCTGCAGGCGCGCGCTCTGCTGTCGTCGTTCATGACGCGAACAGGGAATCGCGATGAGCTGGATCGTGCGCGTGAGTTGTTTGATCGCGTTGTGGCGCGGGACCCTGGGTATGCGCCGGGATGGTCCGGGCTGGGCATTACGCAACTGCAGTATGCACGGCACGGCATGGGTGGACAGATGCACGTGCTGGAGGCGCGCAGAGCGTTTGATCGCGCGCTGGAGCGTGACCCGGATTCAGTCGAAGCGAATCTGTATCGCGTGTACATGCTGCTGTCGCGCGGCGAGAAGGAGAGCGCGCGGCATGGCATTGAGCATCTGCTGCAGGAGGCGGGCAACGACTGGAACGTGCACCTGGTCGCGGGCATCACGCTGCGGAACGATGGGTTGTATGAAGAGGCGCTGGACCAGTTCAACACGTCGTTGCGGTTGAATCCGTCGAATGCGTCGATGATCTATAACCATCGCGCGCGCGTGTACCAGTACCAGAACCAGCTGGAGCTGGCGAGCGATGAGATTGAGAAGGGGCTGACACTCGATCCGAAGCAGCCGCTGCTGCGGATCTCGAAGGGCTATCAGCACATGCGCGAGGGGCAGCTATCGCGCGCGGTGGATACGCTCGAGGAGGTGATCCGCGATGATGCTTCGCTACGGATTGTCTTTCCGACGATTGCGATGTGCTACGTGCAGCTGGGAGATCGCTCGCGGGCGGCGACGTTCATCACGGAGGACGTGCTCTCGGCGGCCGGGGCTGACAGCGAGATGGCGTACAGGCTGGCGACCTACTTCGCGGTGGAAGAGGATGCATCGGAGGCGCTGCACTGGCTGAGGCGCGCGATCTACCTGGGCAATGAAAACTATCCGTGGTTCGGCAAGAATCCGGCGTGGCGCAGCCTGAGCGAGAACGCAGACTTTCAGCGGATTCTCGAGGACCTGAAGAAAACCTACCGGCGCAACCAGAAGAACTGGAAGCGGCTGCTGGGATAACTTTGAGCTGATGCAAAAGGGCCCTCCGTTGTGGAGGGCCTTTCTGCTGCGCGGGTAAAAACGGGGCCCTAGTGTGCCAGCTCTGCAGTTTGAGAGGAAGAGGTGACGGTGAACGGCTCGTCGAGCGAGAAGATGAGACCGGTGCCGACCGGGAGCTCCTGCTGAACATCGCGCTTGAGCCACCAGATGGCTCCGGCGCCGACGCCGATTGCGGCGCCCACTCCGGCACCGACTCCGCCGCCGATGATTGCGCCCGCGGCGGTAGCGCTCGCGGTGGTGAGGCCGAGGGCGGCCAGCGTTGCCTTCGGGTGCTCCGTGCCGATGACCGTGCCTTCAGAGTTCACGTGGGCGTCGGCGAAGTTGTCGAGATCGATGAGCTCGGCGTGGATGCGATGCGAGGTGCCGTCAGGGAAGGTGATGAAGTCAGGCTGCAGCCGGATGGAGGCGCGGCCGGTGAAGCGGTGTCCGCCGTGGACTGCGGAGATGCGTCCGCGAATCTGCGAGCCGACCGGGATGAGCACCACGCCGCGCTGGGTGATGGGCTGCACGAGTTCGGCGAGGAAGGTATCGCCGACCTTGGTGTCCTGCGTGGACAGCGGATTCTGCAGGCGCGCGCGCAGCGGAGTGCCTTCGTTCACCTCGCCGGGAACGTCGGGAACTGAAGTGACGATGTTCGCGTCGGGGTCAGCGGTGGACTTCAGCAGGCGACGGTGCTCGGCAGTCTCGGCTGGCACGGGTGCAGGCATGGCTTCAACTGCCGGCGCTGTCTCTGCGGACTGATAGCTGTTCGTCGTCTCGGCAGGAACGGGCGCAGGAATTGCCGGTGAAGGCTTCACGTAGTGAGGTGTCGAAGACGGGGCAGGCGAGGTCGTTATCTGGTCGTCGAGCTGCTCGGGGTGCGACGTACCGGTCATCTGCCCGTGTGCAGCCGGGAGGAGCACGGTCGCAGCGGCGAGGCCGGCGATGGTCAATCGGAGTTTCATGGAAAACCTCTCAAGCCAATGCGCGCAGCACTGGTCTTTAGAGGATAGGACCACTGTCCGGGCGATTTGTTGCTGTTGGAAGCGCAGGCATCCGGCGGGTTAACCTGCGGAGCGCAGCGGTGACGACCGGATCACGCTGTCGTAGAAGCGCTCGTAGTGCGGGATGATGCGGGAGGCACAGAACTTATCCTGCGCGGTGCGGCGGCCCTCGGCGGCCATCTCGTCAAGCCGGTCGGCGTCGGAGAGCAGCTCCACAGCGGACTCCGACATTCCTGCGATGTCGCCGACTTCGAAGAGTAGGCCATTTTCGTCGTTCTCGATGAGCTCGGGAATCCCGCCGACTCGCGTTGCGATGGAAGGAACGTAACAGGCCATGGCTTCGAGTGCGGCGAGGCCGAAGCTCTCCATCTCAGAGGGCATGAGCATGAGGTCGGCGAGCGGGAGCAGTTCGTGCACGTTCTCCTGCTTGCCGACGAACTCAACGCGATCGCCGATGCCCATTCGCTTGGCGAGGAACTCGGCAGCGGAACGATCGGGACCGTCGCCGATCATCATCAGCCGTGCGGGAAGCTCCTTCGCGATGCGGGCGAAGACGGAGATGACATCGAGCACGCGCTTGACCGGGCGGAAGTTGGAGAGGTGGACGAGAAGGCGCTCGTTGGGCTGGGCAAAGCGCGGACGCTCGCGTGCCACGAGTTCGGGATCGCGGCGATAGAGATCGCAGTTGACGAAGTTTCGGATCACTTCAATGTGCCGCTTGACAGCGAATGCGTCGCGCGTGCGATCGCGAAGGTACTCGGAGATGGCGGTGACGCCGTCGGACTGGTCGATGCCGAAGCGCGTGATGGGAAGGTAGGACCGGTCGAGCCCGACGAGCGTGATGTCCGTGCCGTGCAGCGTGGTGATGAAGGGCAGATGCAGGCCCTGGGTGGCGAGCATCTGGCGCGCGAGCAACGCCGAAACCGAGTGCGGAATGGCGTAGTGCACATGCAGGAGATCGAGCGAATAGATCTCGGCGACTTCCGCCATGCGCGTGGCGAGCGCGAGGTCGTAAGGCGGGTACTCGAACAGCGGATAGTTTGAGACCGGGACCTCGTGATAGCGGATGTTTTCCTCGCGGCCGTTGAGGCGGAAGGGCTGCGAGTACGTGATGAAGTGCACCTCGTGGCCGCGCGCGGCAAGCTCGATGCCGAGCTCCGTGGCGACAACGCCGGAACCGCCGTAGGTGGGATAGCAGGTGATGCCGATCTTCATGGGAACCAGATGTTAGAGGTTAGATCCTAGATTTTAGAGAACAGAGAACAGACGGTGAGCCAGAGTCAGAGCTCTCCGTAATGGATGAGCCGGGGGCCGGAAGGGTTCGCGGAAGGCGGTAAAGATTTTGTGAAGGCGGCGAGCAAGGCGCGGAGTTCGGTCTCGCGTTCAGTGCGCAGGCGCGTGGTGATGGCGTCGAGATCGGAGTCGTTGTAGCCGGGATGGCAGACGAGCTCCCACGTGCCGACTGGGATGGACTGAGCAGCGCGGTGAGCGTGGAGCTGTTGAGGTGGCCGGTTGCGGAGATGCCGACGGTGCCGCGCGTTGTGAGGATGCGGCGGGAGGCGATGGGCGGCGAGGCTTCGAAGCGGCGGCGGCCTGGCCCGAAGGCGCGGACGAAGAGGCTGCGCCGCGTGCTTCCGCCGAGCGACGCGGCCCAGCGGGGCTCAAAGGGATTGCGGATGCACCGAATGCCGGACTGCTCGAGCGCGCGGATGATGGGGCGTGTGACGCGCGAGAGCAGGTGGGTGTGCTTGTGCGTGTCGACGTGCGTGAGCTTGAGGCCGGCGCGTTGCAGCTTCTGGATCTGTGCGAGCGCTTCGCGCTGGATCTCGTCCTCGTGGATGGCTCCGCGAAGAACGCCGAGTGCGAAGCCGCCGAGCGAATTGCGGAAGGTGCGCCGGTCCGGGCCGAGCAGCGTCGGGATGGTCGCGGGATCGGAGACCGGCGTTCCGTCGACGAGCACGATATGGCAGCCGACGCCGAGGGAGGGCCGTGCGAGGGCGAGCGCGACAGCGTCGTCGAACGCGGCGCCGGTGGCCATCAGGGTCGCGGAGGTGACCGCGCCGGCGTCATGCAACTCGGCGATGGCGCGGTTGACGCCGGGCGTGAGACCGAAGTCGTCCGCATTGATGATGAGGCGAACTTGCATAGAGATGAGACGCGGGCAGAAAGACTGCGGACGATGACCGGCGCTCTGCGCGAGTGTACCGCATGGGTTGACGGGGCATCTGCGCGCAGCCCATTATGCCTTGGGCAACTCGCGGAGGTTTGCGAGAGGTGCCGAAAAGCTCGCGCGGAGAAGGGAAGACGAATGCCGGAGCTCTTGTATCAGTCTGGTTTTGGGAACGAGTTTGCAACGGAGGCGCGCGCGGGCGCGTTGCCGGTGGGACAGAATTCTCCGCAGCGGAACGCCTTCGGGCTCTACACGGAGCAGGTGAGCGGATCGTCGTTCACGGAGCGGCGTGGGAAGAACCGGCGCTCGTGGATGTACCGCATTCGCCCGTCCGTGGTGCATGAACCGTATCGGCTGTTCGAGAAGGAGACGCTGTGGCGCAGTGGGCCGTTCAACGAGGTGCCCACGCCGCCAAACCAGATGCGCTGGAATCCGCCGGAGTTTCCGTCAGCGCCGACGGACTTCGTTGAGGGCGTGACGACGATTGGAGGCAGCGGCGATCCGGCGATGCAGGATGGCGCCGGCGTGCATATTTACACGGTGACGGCGTCGATGAAGGACCGCTGCTTCTACAACGCAGACGCCGAGATGCTGATCCTGCCGCAACAGGGCGGGTTGCGATTTGCTACGGAGTGCGGACTCATTGAGGCGAAGCCCGGCGAACTTGTGGTGATTCCGCGCGGCATCAAGTTTCGCGTGGAGTTGCTGGAAGGCAAAGCGCGGGGCTATATCTGCGAGAACTATGGGCAGCCGTTTCGTCTGCCGGACCTTGGGCCGATTGGAGCGAACGGGCTGGCGAATCCGCGCGACTTTCTTACCCCCGTTGCGGCGTTTGAAGATCACGAGGGCGATGTGGAAGTCGTGTCGAAGTTTCTCGGCAGGCTTTGGCACGCAACCTACAATCACTCGCCGATTAACGTTGTGGCGTGGCATGGAAACTATGCGCCGTACAAGTACGACATGGCGCGGTTCAACTGCATCAACACGGTGAGTTTCGATCACCCGGATCCTTCGATCTTCTGCGTGCTGACTGCGCCGTCGCATCTTGAGGGCGTCGCGAATGTCGACTTCGTGATCTTTCCGCCGCGCTGGCTGGTGGCAGAGCACACCTTCCGTCCGCCATGGTTTCATCGCAACATGATGAATGAGTTCATGGGGCTGATTCACGGCGAGTATGACGCGAAGGCTGAAGGATTTTTGCCGGGAGGAGCGAGCCTGCACAATTGCATGTCGGGTCACGGGCCCGATGCGGAGACGTTCGAGAAGGCGAGTGCGGCGGACCTGAAGCCGCAGCACGTGAAGGACACGCTGGCGTTTATGTTCGAGACGCGGCTGCCGGTACGGCCGACGAAGTGGGCGCTGGAGTCGAAGATTCTGCAGCATGAATACTACGAGTGCTGGCAGGGGCTGAAGCGGCTGTATCCCGGAGATGCGAAGTAGCGATGCGCGCGGCGGAGGCGTTGCTTCATGGGGCAATCGACTACGCCGGGCTGTTTCCGCCGGCGGGGCTCGACCTGGAGGCGACTGTGCGGAACTATGCGGCGTATCGCTCGGGACGCGATGCGTGGGCGCTCGGGCGGTTGGTGTTGCCGGCAGCGAAGCTCGCGGAGTTTGCTGACCGTTGGCCGCAGTATGTTGCGGAGTGGCCGATCAGCCTGCTGCTTGGCAGTGACTACGACACGGAGATGCGGCTCGCGATCGACGTCGGATTGCGGCTGGATGCTGTGGAGTGCAGGCCGGCGAGACTCGAGGACATTGCGGAGATTCGGCGCCGCATGCCGAGTGATGGATTGTTGTTTGTCGAGTCGCCGCAGGGTTGTGCACTGCAAGAGCTGATTGTGGCTGTTGCGGACGCAGGAGCCTGTGCGAAGGTTCGAACTGGAGGAGTTGTGGCCGAAGCGATCCCGGCATCAAGCACAGTCGCTGCGTTTCTGGTCGCGTGCGCAAAGCGTGGCGTGCGATTGAAGGCGACGGCGGGACTGCATCATGCGATTCGTGGCGAGCAGCGGCTGACCTATGAACCGCAATCGGCGACGGCGGTCATGCATGGGTTTGTAAACTTCTTTGTCGCGGCAGCGGCAGCGTATGAGGGTGCGAACGAGACCGAGATCACGGAGATGCTCAACGACCGTGAGGACAAGAACTTCAAAGTGAGTGTCGAGGGCCTGCAATGGCGTGAGCGCAGCTTCTCTTCGGAGGCGATTCGGGAGATGCGCGACAGGTTTGCGATCAGCTTTGGGTCGTGTTCGTTTGAGGAGCCGATGGAAGAGATGCGTGCGATGGGGTGGATCGAATGAGTGGGCGCGATGAGAATCTGAATCGAAAGAGCTGGGTTGAGTCGGCGATCGGAGAGGGTGGATTCCCGCTGCAGAATCTGCCGTTCTGCGTGTTTCAGGTGCGCGGAGGCGGGCAACATCTCGGAGTCGGCATTGGCGATTCGATTCTTGATCTCGCGAGGCTTGCGCAATCCGAGGCGATGAGCGGCGTTCCGGTGGATGTGCGCGAAGCATGCACGGAGCCGACACTGAATCGTCTGATGGCATGCGGAAGTGCAAAGACGCGCAAACTGCGTGGTGCGCTGATGCGGATGCTCGCGGAAGATGCGCCGAGCAGCACCGTCGAGACGTTGCGACCCTTATTGCATCCGATGAGTGCCGCACAGTTGTGTCTTCCGGTTGCGGTTGGCGACTACACGGACTTCTATGCGTCGATTCATCATGCGACGAATGTGGGCAAGCTCTTTCGCCCGGACCAGCCGTTGATGCCGAACTATAAGTTCGTGCCGATTGGTTATCACGGTCGCGCATCGTCGATCGTGATCAGCGGTACAGCAGTGAAGCGGCCGAACGGGCAGACGAAGACAGCGTCTGCCGATGTGCCGACGTTTGGTCCTTCGAGACAGATGGACTACGAACTCGAACTGGGAGCGTACATCGGGACCGGCAATTCTCTGGGCAGTCCAATCGAAGTTGATGAGGCAGAGCAACATGTCTTCGGCGTCTCGCTGGTGAATGACTGGTCGGCGCGCGACATTCAGGCGTGGGAGTATCAGCCGCTCGGGCCATTCCTCGGCAAGAGTTTTTCAACCTCAGTCTCGCCATGGGTAGTGACGATGGATGCACTCGCGCCCTATCGCGTGCCGCTCGCGGCTCGCGCAGAGGGCGACCCGCCGCCTCTGCCTTACCTTGCGCCGCGGAACAACGCAGAGCAGGGAATCGATATCCAGCTCGAGGTCTTTCTGACGACGCAGAAGATGCGCGATGCGCGACTGAATCCGGTGCGGTTGAGCGGAGTGAGCGCGAAGGATCTGTACTGGAGCTTCGCTCAGATGGTTGCGCACCACACCAGCAACGGGTGCAACCTGCGAACGGGCGACCTGATGGCGAGTGGCACGATCTCGGGTCCGCAGCCGGGGTCGCAGGGATCCCTGTTGGAAATTACACGCCGCGGTGCGGAGCCGCTGAAGCTTCCGTCCGGCGAGGAGCGCAGCTTTCTCGAAGATGGCGATGAGGTTACGTTCAGGGGCTTCTGCGAACGCGAGGGTTTGCCGCGAATCAGCCTGGGAGAGTGCCAAGGGATGATCGTTCCTGCTACTCTTTCCAACCGGGCGGCTGTTTGAAGACGTTCAGCCTGCCCCGCTGCGCTGTGACGCGCACGCAAGAAATTAGGAAGGGCCCCATGGCCGCAATCGCTCCGAGTCCCGCAGCCTGTCGTGCAGGATTTTCTTCCGCTCAAGGGTACGGATCATATCGAGTTCTATGTTGGAAATGCGCGGCAGTCGGCGTACTTCTATCGCGCGGCGTTTGGCATGTCGCTGGTGGCGTATGCGGGGCCGGAGACGGGACGGCGTGATCGCGCGTCGTATGTTCTGCAGCAGGGCAAGGTTCGATTTGTGCTGACGACGGCGCTGAGGTCGGACTCAGAGATTGCCGCACACGTGCACAAGCATGGTGACGGTGTACGCGCGATTGCGCTGTGGGTGGACGATGCGCGCAGTGCTTGGGAAGAGACGACGAAGCGCGGCGCGCGCTCTGTGCAGGAGCCGACGGTCAGCGAGGATGCCGATGGGCGAGTGGTGACTGCGAGCATCGCGGCTTATGGCGATACGCTGCACACGTTCGTTGAGCGCAAGGACTACCGCGGTATTTTCTTCCCCGGCTATCAGGCGACACCGCCGGACAACGTCGCGAGACCGGTCGGCCTGCTGCACGTCGACCACATCGTCGGCAATGTCGGCTGGGGCGCGATGAACGAGTGGGTGGACTTTTACGGGAAGGTGATGGGCTTCTCGCTGTACCAGCACTTTGACGACAAGGACATTTCGACCGAATACTCCGCGCTGATGTCGAAGGTAATGGCGAACGGAAACGGATACGTAAAGTTCCCGATCAACGAGCCGGCGGAGGGCAGAAGGAAGTCGCAGATTGAGGAGTACCTGGACTTCTATGGCGGCCCTGGCGTGCAGCACATGGCGCTTGCGACGAATGACATCCTCACGACTGTGACGGAGATGCAGAAGCAAGGTGTCAGCTTTCTGACCGTCCCACATACGTACTACGCAGAGCTGCAGGATCGCGTCGGCAAGATCGACGAGCGAATAGAGGAGTTGGAGCGGCTCGGCATTCTGGTTGACCGCGACGACGAGGGGTACATGCTGCAGATCTTCACGCGGCCCGTCGAGGACCGGCCGACGGTCTTCTACGAGATCATTCAGCGCAAAGGAAGCCGCAGCTTCGGTAAAGGGAACTTCAAGGCGCTGTTTGAGGCGATTGAGCGCGAGCAGGCGCTGCGCGGAAATCTGTAGCTCACAGCGCGACGGGGCGCGTCGCTTGGAGCTTCGGCCCTCCATCGCCTACACTGAAGATCGAGCCGCAAAAGGGCGGTTAGCTCAGTTGGTTAGAGCGCCTGCCTTACAAGCAGGATGTCGGGGGTTCGAGTCCCTCACTGCCCACCAATCCTCTACACCGCAGTGCCCGCAGAAGTCTTCTGGCCGTTCCGATACCAGCCTCCGCGCACCTTTGCGGCGCTTGATAGCCCGTGGTCATTCTTGCTGAGCAATAGCTGGTGGATGGCGATGTCTCCGCGCCGGAAGGCCTCTGCGCAGCCAGCCATGTAGAGTCTCCAGGTGCGGACTGTGGGCGCATCCGTCAGTGCGACCGCATCCGATTCATTCTCATTGAGCGCGGAAACCCAACGGTGCAACGTTTCTTCGTAGTGTTCGCGCAGGTCCTCGACATCGCGGACCTCAAAGCCCGCGCTCTCGGCTGCATTCACCATTTCAGACACGGTCAACAGTTCGCCATCGGGAAAGATGTAGCGATCGATGAAGGATGGTCCGGACCGTCTTAGGGCTCCGGCGCGCCGCGTGATTCCGTGATTCAGGAAGAGCCCGCGCGGAAAGAGCATGCTGTAGGCGTGCTGGAAATATTCGCCAATGTGTTTGAGGCCCACGTGCTCACACATCCCCACGCTCGCGATCTTATGAAAGCGAGCCCTCTGCCGGGAGAGATCGCGGAAGTCCATCAGTTCCACTTCGCATTCTGGCGCTGGCTGCTGTTCACCGATGCGGCGAACCGCATAGTTGACCTGCTTTTTGCTGAGTGAGATGCCACGCGAGAGAGCGCCGTATTGTGTGCCGGCGTGGAGGACAAGGCTGCCCCAACCGCAGCCGACATCGAGGAACCGCTCACCACGCCGCAGGTCCAGCTTACGGCAGATCAGGTCCATCTTCTCCGTTTGTGCCTCGTCCAGGGTCTTGGACCACGATGGGAAGTAGGCGCACGAGTACACCATCGAGCTGCCCAGAAACAGCTTGAAGAACTCAGGCGGCTTGTCATAGTGATGCGCGATGGAGGCTGCGTCCCGCTGCTGTGAATGAACTCTTCCCCAGTGAGCCAGACGTTGCATTTGATGTGCCAGGGCTGCACTATGCCGGCGGAATTTCTGCAACGGCACAGGGATGGCATTACTCATGGCGGATTCAATAAGTGGAAGCGCCCGCAGAGCGAGATACAGATCGCCCTCAACTTCTATTTCGCCCTCTACATACTTTGCGCCCAATGCGACGTCGTCAGGAGATTCGCTTAGCGCGCGCCATGCATTCTCCGTTCGCAGGCAGATACCGAAGGCTGCATTCGCATCGTGCGATACCCACGCACTGCCGTCCCAGAAGCGAATGGCGAAGGCTGGGCCTGCGTAGTTTTCGAAGATGCGGTCCAGTTGAGTCGAGGCCGTTACGGCCTGTCCGAAAGAAAGAGAGGCGGTTGCGAACATATCGTCTCCTGCGGGAGTTCGTACAGCAGGGACCCAATCAGATCTTGGAGAAGAACTCTACAGCCACCGTCACGCCGTTCCAAGCCTCTCGCGTGAGGAGATTCGTGTCAAGATGTGCTTGTATTTGGACGCTGATGTATGTTTTGCTGGTTGTGGCGATGGAATCCGCCTTGAACCGCCTCCGAAACGGAGTGCTGATGACTCCTGACAGGGATCTCTGTCGGAGTCACTCGCCGGGAGCTCCCACAACAATTTGAGATTAACACTGACCACTGCCGATCAGTTATTTCGTGCAGTGCGCGGTAGAGGAAGGGAAGAATCTGTGCAGAAATATCTGATGGTCGCACTTGGAGGCGCCCTCGGGTCAGTCGCTCGCTTCTGGGTAGGGGGCACGCTCGCAAGCCGGTTGGGGACGCGCTTCCCGTACGGGACCTTTGTGATCAACGTCACCGCGTGTCTCATCATCGGGTTTTCGATCGAGTACCTTGGGCAGCGCGTGGAGCTGACGCCGGCGTGGCGCTACCTTATCCCGATTGGATTCGTCGGCGCCTACAGCACCTTCTCAACCTTTGAGTGGGAGATCTTCTCGAACCTGCAACTCGGCGCGTTTCTCATTGCCGGCCTGTATCTCTGCCTGAGCGTGATCCTTGGGCTCGTGGCAGTGTGGGGCGGGATAGCTCTCGCCAGAGCGATTTCATAATCACGCAGCAATCCTCATAGACAGGGAGGCATATCCTTCTGATGGAGATGCATATGTTGTCCGCCGGCAAAGCTCTGAAGGTTTCGATCTACCTCAGCGAAGGAACCAGACACCGTGGAGTCTCCGCGTATTCGGCGATTCTCGACTACCTGTTCTTCCATGGGGTCTCCGGAGCGACGGTGCTTAAGGGCGTTGCGGGTTTCGGTGCCGACCACCATATTCATTCAAGTGGTGTTGTCGAAATCTCCGATCATCTTCCGCTGAAGATCGAGTTCATCGAGACCCCGGAGAAGATCGAGACCCTGATCGAAAAGCTGAAGGAACTCGCGGGGTCTGGCTTGATTGAGATGCAGGAGACCATGATCGTCAAGCCGGCGCAGACATCGCACTGAATTGGCCCGTCTGAACGCTGAGAATGATGTGAAATTCGGCGGGCGGCCCTCCACCTTGCCGCCCAATTCTGATAAACTTACTTTGTTGCCGCGATTACCGGTTTCGAGCTCCGCGCAATGCGAATGCTGAAACCGACCACGCAGCATCCGAGTTGTTGAGGCAACTTGGGGACGTAGCTCAGTTGGTTAGAGCGCTGCCCTGTCACGGCAGAGGTCGCGGGTTCGAGCCCCGTCGTCCCCGCCATAAACAGCGATCCGCTGATTTATGGAATGACCAGATCTTTCACCCCCACATCTCATGGTGCT
>CAWHBA010000003.1:0-41848 GCA_963827415.1 uncultured Acidobacteriaceae bacterium | reverse complement strand
TGCGTTACGCCAGGTTCGCTCCCATCGGCGAACGCGGCATGTTCAGCGTCTCGCGCGCGCTCCGCTACGGCATCGTCGACAGCGTGCACGCCGAGCAACAGAAGCTCAACACCGAGCTCACGCTGCTCGCGCAGATCGAAACCAAAGAAGCTCTCGAGCGAATCGAGGAGATCGCCTCCGTGCCTGACGTTGACATCTTCATCGGTCCCGCCGATCTCGCCTCCAGCCTCGGCATCCCGGGCCAGACCTCGCACCCAGAGCTGCTCGAAGCGGCCGAACACATCGTCCGCGTCTCCCGCAAGCACGGCAAGAAGATCATCACTGCCTGCGGTGCTTCTGAGTTCCACCACTGGCTGCGTCTTGGCGTCGACCTCCTCTTCTGCACGAACAACATCGTCTGCCTCAAGGCCGGCGCACAACTCGCACTCGACGCGGCACAAGAAGCCATCGCCACGGTGCAGAACGAAACCAGGCTGCGCCCCGCGCTCGCGAAGTAGCCGATGAGCATGCGGTCCATCACCTTCCTGCAGCCCAGCCGCCTCACCTTCGGCGCAGGCTGCCTCACGGAAGCGCTCGCGTACCTCGCAGCGCTCCCTTCGCGACGCATCCGCATCGTGCACTCGTCCTCGCTCGCGCCAGTCGTCGATCGCATGCAGCAGGAGTTGCTCGCCGCAGGCTGCACCGTAACCGCCGATCGCGTACCCGCAGGCGAGCCCACCATCACCGCCTTCGACTTCGCCCTTGCTCGTGCTCGCTCGGCCGATCCCTCTTGCATCGTTGGCATCGGTGGTGGCAGCGCGCTCGATCTCGCCAAGCTTCTCGCCGCGTTTGTGCGCAACGATCAGCGCATCGAAGACACCTTCGGCATCGGCCTGCTCGCCTCGCGCAACTGTCACCTCGTCTGCATTCCCTCCACCTCCGGCACCGGCAGCGAGGTCTCACCCAACGCCATCCTTCTCGACGAATCCGCGCAGTTGAAAAAAGGCGTCATCAGCCCGCATCTCGTGCCCGACGCCGCCTTCATCGACCCCACGCTCACGCACTCCGTCCCACGCGCCGTCACCGCCTACACCGGCCTCGACGCGCTCACGCACCTCATCGAGGCCTACACCAACCGCTTCGCGCATCCGCTCGTCGACCTCTACGCGCTCGAAGGCATTGCACTCTGCGCTCGCTTCCTCCCGCGCGCCGTTCGCAATCCCAACGACGCCGCAGCCCGCGAAGCCATGTCGCGCGCCAGCCTCTACGGTGGACTCTGCCTCGGCCCCGTCAACACAGCGGCCGTGCACGCGCTCGCCTATCCTCTCGGCGGCGAGTTCCACCTCCCGCACGGCCTCTCGAACGCAGTTCTGCTCCCTGCTGTCTTCCGCTTCAACGCCGAAGCCTCACCCGAGCGCCACGCCAACGTCGCCCGTGCCCTCGGCGCCGCACCGCAGCCCACCGCGCTCGCGACCGCACTCGCCGGCGCCACGCAACTCGAGCAACTCACTCACGACTGCGGCGTCAACACCAACCTCGCGCATCACGGCATCGACCGCAGCGCCATCCCGCATCTCGCCGCCGCTGCGATGACCGTCCAGCGCCTCCTGCGCAACAATCCGCGAGACATCACGCAGTCCGACGCCGAGTCCATCTACTCACAGTGCTTCCGCAGCTAAGCGACTCTCACTCCGTCACAACGTAGTGCCCTGCGTGATCAAGCACCACCACGCGCCGCGCTCCACCCTCCGCGCTCTCGCCCGGCACACTCTTGCCGTTCACATGCACCGCGGTCACTCGCGCGCCTGACACCGGCACCGACAGCCGCGCCACCACACCCTCCGGAAGATCCACTGCGATCTCTGTTGCGCCTGGCCTCTTGTGCGCATCCACCCTTGATCAGCCCATGCGGCGTCGGCATTGCTCCGCGCGCCCACTCGAGATCGACCAGGTCCGGCCGCAGATTCACCGTCGCAAAACCCGCGCCCGTCGGCTGAATCCCCAGCACCTCTTCCATCAGCCACGCCGTCGGCCCCGACGACCACCCATGCGCCAGCGACACAAAATATCCGGACCGATTGTCCGCCTGCAGCGACGAATGAAAATCCTCGTGGTACCAGTCGACGTCATACGCCTCCCAGAAACTCGTCGCACCTTCGTTCAGCATGCCGCCCCAGTACTGCCGCATCCACGCGAGCGCCGCCTCGCGATGATTCATCTGCGCCATCGCGCGCAGCACGTAATCGCCGTAGTACGGCGAGATGATCGGCCCATGCCCGATCCCCGGCCCATCCATCTGCCCCACCTTCGACAGCACATCGCGCCAGATCGCGTCATACCGCTCCGGCCCTGCCGCCCCGCTGATCACCGCCGCCGCATTCGTCTGCCAACGCGGTCCAAACGTTCCCGACGCATCCGTCAGATACTTATCCGCCGCAGCCTTCACCACCTCCGCACGCTCGCGATATTTCGCAGCATTCGCCTCATCACCAACCGCCTGCAGCAGAAACGCCGCCGCGCGATACGCTCGCACAAACTCCAGCGTCGTCGCTCGTCGCGTCTCCGGCGTGTCGCCGTTCAATTCCGGCGACCAGTCCACATACAGCCACACCTTGCTGTTGTTCGCATAGATGTTCCTGTTGTCGAACTCACCATCCACCACCTGCAGCAACTGCAGCATCCGCTGATGCTCACGCTCCAGAAACGCCTTGTCGCCCGTGTGCCGGTAAAAATCCGCCACACCCGTAAACCAGAATGACGAGTACCCAGGAATCCCATTCACATGCTGATCCACCGGCAGCTTCGGGTCCGCACCCAGCAGCCGGTCCAGCGTGTCCTCCATCAGCATCTTGTCCGCAAACACATCCTCGATCACCGGCGCGCTCACATCCGTGTCACCCATCCACCGCCCGCGATCGCGCTTGCTCGCATCCCACACACCGTCCTGCATGCACAGATGCGCCGTGTACGCTCCTGTCTCCCATATGCGATTCAGCAACGCATCCGAGCTCTCAAACGATCCCTCATACTTCACCGGATAGTAGATGTGGTCCGCATGAATCGACTTCACGCGCAGGTCCCGTCAGAGCCCCGCCAAGAAACCGTCACCCTCGCAAACCGGAACGCCGTCTTCGGCGAATGCCCCGTTCCATGCGGCGGAATCGTCATCTGGTTCACGCCGAGATACGGCACCTTCAGCGCCTCCGACTCCGACTCGCCCACCTGCACCGTCACCGTCATCGGCTCATCCGAGTCCGAATCGATCTCCAGCCTTCCCGTCAGCTCGCGCCCGAAGTCGAGCGTCACGCTCGGCGCTTCCGCATCCGTCAGCTTCGTCGCCGGCAGATGCACCACGACCTCGCCATCGCCACTCGTCAGACTCTTCAACCCATCGAAGCTCCCACGCCCCGCATACGACGCCAGCACGTTCATCACGCGCAGCGGCATGTGCGCCAGGAACGGCGAGATTCCGTCATACCCCGGCCAGTTGTACAGCCCCGCGTCCGCGTTCCACTGATACATCTCGATGTTGCTCTCAATCCCGCCGAGCGTCATCACCGGCTTCCATTCCGCATCATGAAAGCCCGGCTGCTCCCATCCCTTCTCCGCCGTCGTCGAGCTACGCCAGTCCGGCCCCGTATGCATCAGGTCCGGCGCCTCAATTCCCTCCGCGCGCGGAACAATCTTCGCCACCAGCACGCGGCCCGAAGTCTGCTGCTGCACCAGCGCGCTGTTCGCAAATCCCGTCACGCCTCGTCCGCGCACTGCCTGGATCGCAATCACGTTATCGCCCGCGTGCAACGCACGCGCCACCGAGGCCGCAAACACATGCATGCCCAGCGGCGAACTCGTATCGCTCGCCACCTTCTCCACCGGCTGCCCATTCACCCACACTGAAACCGACCGCGGCCCCGCGATATACAGCGTCGCCTCGCGCGGCACATCGCCGACACGGAAGTGCGCGCGAAAATAGTGCGGCTCCGTCTCTGCCGTGATCGCCGGACACTTATAAACAAGCTTCCCGCTCTTCTTCTCCGTCGCCGTCCACACATACTCCTCCGGCAGCGGCGTGTGAATCTTGCTCTCCATCACCGGCGCCGTCACACCGCGCGACGGATCGAGCGGCGAAACATGACTCATCGTCAGCGTCTCGCGTCAGCGGAAGATCCTGCGCGCACGCATACATACAACCTGCCGCAGCCAGCACCATGCCGCAGACACCAAGCCCTCTTGTCACAATCCTCACAAACATCCCCTCTCTCAAGCTACAGCCCTTATACGAAATCAAACTCACGCAGCGCAACGCCCTCAACGCTCCGGCACTCTGCCAGCGGCAGATGCACATGCTTAATCGATCGCCGCTGCCACGTATACGTCATCTCCAGGTCCCCATTCGCATCCTGAATCACCGCGGGATACGAGTATTCTCCCGCTCCCTGCTCCAGTGTCGCAAACACGCGGAAGTGTTCGCCATCGCGGCTCACCGCAAGGTTCAGCGGCGACCTTCCGCGCGGAGTGTCGTTGAAGATCATCACCACTCGCCCATCCTTCAGCGCCACCGCATCCAGCCCCGAGTTATTGTTCGGCACATCCAGAAACTGCGTCTTCCCCCACGTCACACCATCGTCAAACGAGTCCGCCACAACCACCTTCGCCGCCAGCGTCCGCGACCTCGCATACAACCGCAGATGCCTTCCACTCAGCCGCACCACCGACGGCTGAATGATCCCCTCAAACTCTCTCGGCCCATGATCCTTCGCTCGAATCTCCGCGCTGTCCATCGGCGGATCAGGCGCTGGCGTCTCCGCCTTATCCTGCTCCTCCGTCACCGTAATCGGCCCAATCTTCTTCCACGTCGCACCGTCGTCCGTGCTGCGCTCAATCCAGCAGCCCACGTCTTGTACGCCTCCACCGACGACCCGCTCACGATCGTTCCATCCGCCAGCACCAGCGGCTTCGCGCGAATCGGCCCCAACAATCCCGCCGGCAAACGCTCCGGCTTTGACCACGTGCGTCCCTCATCCGTCGCTCCACATCCGCGCACCCGACCAGCTGCCCGTGTCCGGCCCCGCCTTGTAGTACAGCCACAGCCGCCCATCCTTCGTGTGAAACAGCACCGGGTTCCACGTCGGAATATTCTTCTCGCGCGCCACCTCCACCGGCTTCGACCACGCACCCTTCGCATAACGCGCCGTCCATATCGCCACATCCGGCGCGCGCTCATGCGTTCCGCCGAACCACGCCGCCAGCAGCTCGCCGCCGCGCAGTTCCACAATCGTCGACGCATGGCACTCCGGAAACGGCGCCGACCCCGGCTCAAAGATGAATTCACTCTGCGGCTTCACTCCCGCATCCGTGTTGTGCGCCACCTGCGCACTCAATCCACTCGCAAGCATCAACACACCGCACATCAGCGCAACACTCTTCCTCACTTCACAACCTCATCCGCGCTGAAGTCCGCCAGCGTCACAATCTCACCCGGCGCCACAACAATCTCACCCGGCACCGCCGTCTCCGTGTTCTCGTCGTAGAAGCTCGTGCGCTCCATCCTCGCCCATCGCACGCCGTTCCAATCCACACGCAGCCGCTGCGCCTCCGTCGAGCGGTTCAGCACAATCAAACTATTCCGCTTCCCATCCGTGAAGCCAGCCGTCAGCAGATCGCCGTTCGCCGTCTGCGTCTCCACGCGCCGCATGCCCTTCAGCACATGCCGGCTGAACGCGCCCAGCACCCTCAACTGAAAGCTCGACGCCACCGGCACCTCACCCTTCGCACGATCCGGCACCATCAGCGACCGCGACGCACCGAAGCTCGGCTGTTCCACATCCAGCAGCAGCCAGCAATACAGCAGCATCTCCGCGTCGGCCTCCGTCAGATCCTTCTGGTACAACTGGCCCACCTGCAGCGCAATCCTGTACGACGGCTCCTGGTACGCCCCATCGTTCAAACAAATCTCCGTCGCCAGAAACGGCTTGCCCGCACTCGCCTCATGCAGCGCGCGCAGCCGCGCGTCATACATGTCCGGATTCGCCAGAAACTCCTGGAAGTCGTACTGGTGCGCCGCCGTGAAGTCCGTCGCGCTCCACGCCTCCGGAAACCGCTTCGCATCGTTGACGCGGTGAATCGCAATCCACGAATACGGCGCGTCCGCCATCTGAATCTTCGTCGACGCAAACCTGCCGCATCCAGAGCCTTGCGCACCGCCGTCGTCATCGCCGCAAAAATCTCCGGCGGCTGCTCCACCTCATTCTGAATCCCGATAATCTCCGGCGCCGCGCCCGAGCGCTCCTTCGCCCTCTTGCAAAAGTCCACGACAATTCCCGCATACACATCCGGCTTCGCCGCTCGCTTCACCGGCTTGCCCCACGCATCAATAGCCGGCTTCCCCTCCGGCGTATACGCCTGCACCGCCCACTCCGGCAGCGCCCACATCTCATACAGCACCACGCCGCCCAACTCGCGCGTGCGGCGGCTGTACTCGAAATCCGAGACCTCACTATTCGGAAAGTTATCGCCGTAATAGTGCGGCGTCGCGTCCTTCAAATCCTCCGCATTCGACAGATCCTGCTTCAACTGCGCGCCCATCGGGTACTCGCGATCCACCAGCAGGTTGTACCGCTTCAGCATCTGCCAGTACATCCGCTTGCCCTCATCGCTCAGCCCCGCATACGCCGGCACACTCGGGCTTCCGCCAAACCCCAGCATCGACTGATGCACCTTCGCCGCATCGACACGTGATCGTCGCGTCCTGCGCCGTCTCCGCCAACAGAGCGCCCGCCAGCGTCAGGTGTTCATTCCGCGGACCCCGCAAACATCAACTGCTGCCGCGTCAGATCAAACATCAGCGGAGCCACCAGCACCCGCTCTCCATTCAGCAGCACGCTCACCGACAGATGCGCATCCACGACCACCGTCAGCGTGCGCGCATGCCCCACATACTGCTGCTCCACCTCGCGCACCGTCTTGTCCGGATAGTTCCCTCCGCCATCCAGCGCGGTCGAATCATAAAACCGTTCCACCATCCGGACCTTCGAGTTCGTCAGCTCGACCGTCAGCCCCGCATGCGGCCCCGTGAAGATCCACGACAACTTCGTGCGCTCCGGCACATCGCCATCCAGCTGCAGCGTGCGTGTGAACAGCGCCGGCAGCTCGCCCTTGAAGTACACGCGTGCAATCGCATCCGGCCTGGACCACCCCGGCCCCACCGGCCCATCGCTCGCAAACTCGAATCGCTGCGCCACACCCTGCGTCGCCGCCTTCGCCTCCGGCAGCACCACCGCCTGCTTGCGCGCACAGTCCCGCAACGCCCAGCATCAACACACCCACAACCCACCACGCGCGCCACATCGATCGTCCGCTCAATCTCACCTCAGTCTCGTCAGTATCTCGATCCTGCGTCCACGGCTGTCAACCATCATTTCATCCTTCGAGTTTTCCATTTCATCTCCAAAAAGCATAAAACTGAAAATCAGAGACCACCGATGGCCATAGCCCGCCGCAATACTCTCCTCGCCCTCTCGCTTCTCCTCCTCGTCCTTCCCACCCGCGCCCAGCGCGTCCCCGGCTACAACTACGACGAATCCAAAATCCCGCCCTACACCCTGCTCGACCCGCTGCGCCTCGCCGACGGCCACCGGTCCCCGGCCAGCTTCTGGCTGGGGCAAGGCAGTCACCACCTCGCAGCAGTGGTTCACCGAGCGCCGCCCCGAAATCCTCCGCCTCTTTTCAGACAACATCTTCGGCCGCACGCCCGACGCCGCAACCCACGCCATCACGCACGCGCGCATCATCGAGCACAACGAGCACGCGCTCGACGGCCTCGCCGTTCGCGAGCAAATCGATCTCACCTTCGAGCCCGCGCCCGGCATCACGCCGTCCCCACAAGCCGCAGCGCACCATGCGCCTGCTCCTCTACATCCCCGCCGCCGCAGCCGCCGCGCATCATCCCGTGCCCGTCGTCCTCGGCCTCAACTTCCTCGGCAATCAAACTGTCCTCGACGACCCCGCAATCCAACCCACGCCCATCTGGATTCAACCCAAAGGTTCCACCGAACTCCAGCACGTCGCGCCCTCCGACGAAACCCGCGGCCTCGCCACCGATCAGTGGCAAGTCCGCATGCTGCTCTCGCGCGGCTACGGCTTCGCCACCGCCTACTATGGCGACCTCGAGCCCGACTTCAAAAACGCCAGCCAGTACAGCGCGCGCAATCTCTTCGGCCCCATCGACAACGCGCCCGACGCCTGGGGAGCCATCGGCCTCTGGGCCTGGGGTCTCAGCCGCGCGCTCGACTACCTCGTCCTCGACGCCTACGTCGATCCCGCACACGTCGCCGTAACCGGCCACAGCCGCCTCGGCAAAGCCGCCGACTGGGCCGCCGCACAGGACACACGCTTCGCCGCCGTGCTCTCCAACGAGAGCGGCCATGGCGGCCAGTCCATTCAACGACGAGCCCTGGGTGAAACCGTCGCGCACCTCGAGCACTCTTTCCCCTACTGGTTCTGCCCCAACTACGCGAAGTGGGTTGATCACGACGCCGACATCCCCGCCGACGGCAACCTTCTTCTCTCGCTCATCGCGCCGCGCCCGCTCTACGTCGGCTCCGCCGTCGGTGACGAATGGTCCGATCCCAAAGGCGAATGGGTCTCAGCCGTCAGCGCCTCGCGCGTCTACAAGCTTCTCGGTGAACCCGCGCTCGCGCCCGACACTCCACAGCCCGCACTCGACCACCCCATCGGTCTCGAAACTTTCGTCGCCTATCACGAACGCGTCGGCAAGCACGACGTCACCGCGTTCGACTGGCAGCACTACCTCGACTTCCTCGACAACCGCTGGGGCAAGCCCGACCTCACTCCCGCTACAACAATGATCGGCACCGCCGAGCCTCCACTTCCTCCGCACCCCGCCACCACCGCGCAAATCGACAACTGGCGTCGCGAGATTCGCCGCACGCTCTTCATCCCCGACCCGCTTCCCAAGCTCGAGACACAAACCTACTCATCCACCGAAGTCACTCCCGGCGTCACCATCGACAAGGTCATCTACAAAACCGCGTACGGCCTGCGCATTCCCGCCGACATCTTCCGTCCCACGCACGCTCCCGCACGCAAGCTCCCCGCCATCGTCGTCGTCAACGGCCACGGCGCAGACAAATCATCCTGGTACTCCTACTACACCGGCGTCCTCTACGCTCGCGCCGGCGCCGTCGTCCTCACCTACGACCCCATCGGCGAAGGCGAGCGCAACGACGACCACAAAGACTTCACCGGCGAGCACGACCAACTCGTCATCAACCCAGAAACCATGCCGCGCCGCATGGGCGGCCTCATGATCACCGACGCCATGCAGGCCGTCAGCTATCTCTCGTCACGTCATGACGTCGACCCGCACCGCATCGCGATGATGGGCTTCTCCATGGGCTCCTTCATCACATCGCTCACCGGCGCCGTCGACCCGCGCATCCACTCCGTCCTTCTCGTCGGCGGCGGCGACCTCGACGGCCCCAACGGCTACTGGGACCTCAGCCACGTCATGATGTGCCAGGGCGGTCCCTACCGCTCGCTCGCCTTCCTCGGCGACCGCCCCGCTGTCCTCTTCACCCTCGCCGCCCGCCGCGGCGACACCTTCATCATCAACGGCACCGCCGACACCGTCGTCGACATCCCGCACCACGGCCCCGACTTCTTCGCCGATCTCCGCCAGCGCGTCATCACGCTCAACGGTAGCGCCCGCGGCCCCGGACAAGAAGCCAAAGGCGTCTTCACGACGTACTTCGATCCCGGCGCCAGCCATCGCCCCTCCTGGGTCACGCCGCGCGCCGCCACCTGGCTCAACAACCAGCTCCACTTCCCCGCATGGCAAGGCAAAGATCCCACCACACTCCCCACCGTTCGCATCGGCGACTGGGCCACTCAGGTCGGCGCCAGCTTCTCGAAGAACTACGACCGCAACGACCGCGACGCCGGCATCATCGCCGTCGCCGCCGACGTCCCCCACCTAACCCTCGAACAACTCGACGTCCTCCCCCGTTCCGACTGGGATCAACGCAAATCCGACTTCATCTACGCCACCTGGGTCCAACGCGCAGCCGCAGCTTCACCAGAAGAAACAACTCACAACTGATCTACTCGAAACTCGAAACTGAACGGAACTCGTAAGAGCTACCGCGCTCCACTACTTCCAAATGTCGTCACTAATTTCCATTTTTCATTGCCGACCACAACATCCATCCGCTATAGTGCTGCCATCGCCGGAGATAGCCTTCCGCGCCTGCGCATAGAATGCCCGCTGAACTCCTCCCCATTCAGGCTCGCTCTCCTTCCGCTGCTCCTATGCGCGGCACAAATTCCCGCGCAAACCCTCCTCCACCCCGCCGACTACCGCCACTACATCCAGACCTTCGAAGCCGACGAGCAACTCGCCACCGGCAAGATCTATAACGGCGAACCCCCCGCCCCCGGCCAGCCCGCTGAAGCTGCCTGGCCCTGGATGCAGCGCGAGATTCCCTGGTTCGACTCCTCCGACAAATCCTTCGAAGAGATGTACTACTTCCGCTGGTACGCCTTCAAAAAACACATCCTGCACACCCCCAACGGCTACCTCATCACCGAGTGGCTCGATCGCCCCGAGATGACCGACCGCGGCACGCTCTCCGACGCCGCGCCCTTTCACCTCAACGAAGCCCGCTGGCTTCACGACCGCGCGATTGCCGAGGACTACGCCCGTTACTGGTACCGCCCCACATCCAAACCTCGCAACTACTCCCAGCCTCTGACGACCGCCGTTCGCGACGTGACCCTCGCCACCGGCGACACCTCCCTCGCCACCTCACTCCTCCCCGAATTCGTCCGCGTCTACCACGACTGGGAGCGCACCCAGCAGGACCCCAACGGCCTCTTCTGGTCCATCGACACCCGCGACGCCATGGAGAAGTCCATCTCCGGCGACGGCTACCGCCCCACGCTCAACTCCTACCTCGTCTCCGACGCGCGTGCCATCGCCGCCACCGCGCTCCTCGCCGGCAACCACACCCTTGCCGACGAGTTCACCACCAAAGCCGACCACCTCAACACACCTCATCGAAACCACGCTCTGGAACCCGCACGACCAGTTCTACGAGGTCGTCTCGCCCGCCAAAGACTCCGGCATCCGCGCCCAAAAGCGCTTCATCGACCCCGGCACCGTCCTCCAGTTCGCCGGCGTCCGCGAGCAGATCGGCTACAACCCGTGGGCCTACGCCGCGCCCGCGCCTGATCACGCCATCGCCTGGCATCAGCTCTTCGACTCCCAGGGCTTCGACGGCAAATTCGGCGCCACTACCGCCGAGCGGCGCAGCCCGCGCTTCCGCTTTCGCCTCCTCCGACCAGTGCACCTGGAACGGCCCCGCCTGGCCCTTCGCGATGACCCAAACCCTCACCGCGCTCGCCAACTACCTCAACACCCCCGGCCCCCACACCATCGACACCACCGCCTACGACACGCTCTTCTCCCGCTACGTCCTCGCCCAGCACCTCAAGCTAGCGAGCGGCCGCACCATCGACTGGATCGACGAAGACTACGACGCCGACACCGGCGAGTGGATCGCCAAGAACATGCTCCTCGCCAAGAACAAGCAGGTCGGCCGCGGCAACTACTACAACCACTCCGGGTTCGCCGACCCGCTCATCACCGGCCTCATCGGCCTCCGCCCCCGCGCCGACAACCGCATCGTCCTCCACCCGCTCGCACCCGCGTCCTGGACATACTTCGCCATCGACGCGCTCCCCTACCATGGCCACCTTCTCACCATCGCCTTCGACGCCACCGGCACTCACTACCACCACGGACGCGGCCTCTCGCTCGCCGTCGACGGCCACACCATCGCGCACCGCTCCACCCTCGGCCCCCTCGAAGCCGACCTCCCGAAGTCACCCAACACGGCGGGTCTTGTTACAGGGCACGGCTTCAGCCGTGCCGCACCATTCGCCAACGAAGAGCGGCTTCAGCCGCTGAGGTACGCATGCCAATGTTTCCCGGAGAGAAGAATTGAAATCGATTCCCCTCCTCGCACTCGTCGTAACAATGCTCGCCACCACTCTCCCCGCCCAAAAAGACGGCATCATCGCGCGCATGCCCGGCGAGCCACCACCGCTCGCACCCAGCGGCATCCCCGCCACCGTCCGCATCACCCCCGGCACCTTCCGCATGGGCGCCGACGCCGCCACACTCCCCGCCGCCATCACCAAGGGCTTCGGCGTCATGTCCACCCGCCCCTCACATGGCGACTTCGACGAACTCCCCGCACACACCGTCCGCCTCACCCACGCCTTCTCCATCGGCATCACGCAGGTCTCGCCCGCCGAGTTCGCCCAGTTCGACCCAACCTACAAGCCGCACGCCTCCACACCCGCCTACGCCTCCGGCATCTCCTGGGAGCAGGCCATGGCCTACTGCCGCTGGCTCACGCAAAAGACCGGCAAGCCCTGGCGCCTGCCCACTGAAGCCGAGTGGGAGTACGTCGCTCGCGCCGGCGGCACCAAAATCTTCGGCGCCTCCGACACGCCCATCCCGCTAGACCAACCCAACGCCTTCGGCGTCGAAAACATGGGAGTCGGCCGCCCCGAGTGGACCCTCGACAACTACGGCCCCTACCAACCCGGCAACGTCAACCGACCCCGCCGGCACCTCGTCCTCCATGACCAAAGCCATCCGCGGCGGCGGCCTCGACTGGCGTCACACCGCAACGAAAACCTCACCCGACCTCAACGTCCCCGCAACCGCGCCCTACTTCTCGCGCCCCGCCAACCGCGCCAGCCTCCCACCCTCCTACGCCTCCGAAAACGGCAACGTCGGCTTCCGCGTCGTGCAAGCCCCGATGCCTGCCAACAACGTCACTCCCCCGCAGTCCTACTTCTTCGAGACCGCCGTCCACCAACTCACCATCACCGGCGCACCCGCGCTCTCAAAACCAATCGACCACCCCAACGCGCAAAAGCCCTTCTACCGCACGCACGAGCTCTTCCCCAACCTCGCCGGCAAGAGCATGCCCTCCGTCGGCTGGCGTCTCGGCCTCGCGCCCGGCCTCGGCATCAACTACCACAACTCCGCAATCCAGGTTCTCCCCAACGGCGACCTCCTCGCCGCCTTCTACAACACGCCCGATCGCGAGGACGACCCCGACCAAACCGTCATGGTCCTCCGCCGCCGCGCCGGCACCGAAGACTGGGACATGCCCGAACCCTTCCCCCTCTTCGCCGACGCCGGCCTCGCCGCTCCCGTCATCTGGAACGATCCCAAATTCCAGTCTGAACCCGGCGGCCGCCTCTGGTTCTTCTGGGGATTCGCCCGCCTCATCGGCGCTCCGCCCTTCGCCTTCGCCACTTCGAATGACAACGGCGCCACCTGGTCCGCCGCACACTTCCCCGTCTTCCCCGCGCCCATCGGCCGCTACGTCTCGCAGCCCATCAACTCCATCGTCCGCGGCGCCGAAGGCCCCAAGGCGATCAGGCCGGCGCCATCTACATGCCCACCGACTCCACCGGCCGCGACTCAGACGGCAACGGCTCCATCTCCGTCGTCTGGAAGTCCACCGACGACGGCCGCACATGGTCTGACACCGGAGGCCGCACCGCCGGCCGCCACACCACCATCGTCTTCGCCCACAACAACGACCTCCTCGGCTTCGGCGGCAAGAACTCCAACATCGATAGCCGCATGCCCCTCGCCACCTCACACGACGACGGCAAGACATGGACAAAATCCAAACTCCCCTTCGATCCGCTCGCCAGCGGCGAACGTCCCTCCGTCATCCGTCTCCTCGACGGCAAGCTCTTCTTCGTCGCCGACCTCAATCCCAAAAACCAGAAACACATCCACAAGGACGGCGCCTACGTCGCGCTCTCCTCTGACGACGGCAAGACCTGGACCATCAAGCGCCTTCCCTCCAACATCCTCACCGTCGGCTACACCACCGCCACCCAGGGCCCCGACGGCATCATCCACATCGCCACCACCAAGAACACCGTCAACTACGAGATCGAACTCAACGAAGCGTGGCTTCTAGATAAATCCGCCACCGATGAAGCGCCCTCACATGAGGTGTCATCTCGACCGGAGCGCGCAGCGCGGAGTGGAGAGACCCCTGTATTTGCTCCCGCCCATGCAGAATCCGCCACGAACCTCCAACACCACACCGAACGCTACCCCACCGGCAAATTCAAATCCAGTTGGTCCACCGCCGCACTCCCCGACGGCCGCGTCGTCCTCGAAGGCCAGGAGCGCTTCTTCTACGCATCCGGCCGTCCCCTCTGGACCGTCAACTTCCACGACGGCAAGAAGGTCGGCGAAGAGCGCTACCAGCGCGAAGACGGCACACTCATCTGGCTGAAGACCTACAACCCCGACGGCGCCTGGACCTGGCAGACCTATGACGCCACCGGCCACCTGACCGCAACCAGCCACTGGCGCAACAAAACCCTCCTCAACTCCGACATCCCCGACACCACCCCCGACAAACGCCCCAACTCCGACAACCTCCCCGAACCCGATGGAGACTAGCTAACCTGAATCCCGTGGCGAACCTTCGCGACCTTCGCGCTCTCTGCGTCAAAGCTCTTCGCCCGTGCCAGCCAGGACGTACGATCCGCATGAACATCGCTCGACAAATTCTGACAACCCTCGCCGCCTCCCTCTGCTTCGGTGCCCTCACCCACGCCCAGACCCCCACCCCCACCTCGCCCATCGTCTTCGCCTACTTCAAAGAGCCCGGCAACCAGGGCATCTACCTCGCCCTCTCCCGCGACGGCTACACGTTCACCCCGCTCAACGACGGCCAACCCTGGCTCAAGCCCGACCAGCCCGGCGAGATCATGCGCGACGTCTACATCACCCGCACACCGGATGGCGCACACTTCCGCATGGTCTTCACCTGGGCCTGGCACGGCAACGCCATCGGCATCTCCGGCTCCGACGACCTCCTCCACTGGTCGCCGCAGCGCCGCATCGAGATCATGTCCGCGTTCCCCAACGTGCAAAACACCTGGGCGCCCGAAACCTACTGGGACAAACAAACCAAAGACTGGCTCATCATCTTCTCCAGCAACTTCAACGCCACCGCCACCACTCCCGCCGAAGGCCTCCGCATCTGGTCCGCCCACACGCCAGACTGGCAGACCTTCTCGAAGCCCGAAAAGTTCTTCGACCGCGGCTTCCCTGCCATCGACGCCACGATGTTCCACCGCAACCTCAACGGCTCACCCGACGTCGTCCTCGTCCTCAAGGACCAGACCACCGACCCGCTCCGCTACAACGAGCGCTGGGCCTGCTGGCCCCAGCGTCAACGGTCCGTGGAGTCCACTCTCCGCGCCCATCAACGAGCCCTGGTCCGAAGGCCCCAGCGTCATCCAGGTCGGCGACAAGTCGATCGTCTACTACGACCACTACCGCCCGCCCAACCCTCGCTACGAAGGCGTCGAAACCACCGACTGGATCCACTGGACCAGCGTCAACGACAAGATGCACTTCCCCGACGCCGCCAAGCACGGCAGCTTCTTCCGCGTCACCGAAGAGGAAGCCCAGCGCCTCCTCTCCCGCCACGACCCACCACCCGTCCCCTAACTCAAGACTCCTTAACTCGTAACTCGAAACTGAACGGCACCCGCCTTAGGGAATGCTCACCGTGCGAATAACGAAATGGAGTAATCCGCGATCCACAGAAAACGTCGTTTCCCACAATTCTTAGTTGTCCACAACTGAATGTTCCACGCGGAACACTCTGTTCCACGCTCAATCCTCAAACATCCAATCCAGATTCGGTGGCTGCTTGCCTCCAGGATCGAAGCTCACATGCGGAGTCACGCGCGTGTCTTCGGGAATAAATCCGAGCACCACATAAGCTCCCTTCCCAAGATCCAGATCATTCTCCCCCGCAGGCAGCGGCTTCGCCCACACACTGATCGGCAACCCCTTCGCCTCGGACACTGCATTCGGCAGCAGAATGTTCCACTGCTCCGTATCTGGCGAGACGTTCACCTGCTTCCGCGAACTGGACTTGAAGAACCCCACCAGAATCTGCGCTGGCTTGTCGAGTGTGAAGTGGATCGGAGTCTCCTGATGCGTTGAGACGCGAATGCCCTTGAGGCCATCGAGCTCAGGCGCGACTGAGGTGATCGGCGCGTCCTGATCGCTGTAAAGGCTCGCTCCCTTAGCGACCGTGAACACCTCACCGCCGCCAGCGTGCAACGTGAACCCCACCTGCGGCAACCGCGTCGGCTTCGCCTCAGAAATTTGCGAGCCTGAGCGCAGCGCAGTGAGACGCTTGTCGAAGGTTGCGAGTTCCTTCTGGTAGACCGGAAGCAGATCGCGCCAGTGATTTGTCTGCGGACCGCCGCGCACAGGAATCTGCCGCTGCGAGGTTTGCATTCCGGCGGCATTGCGATAGGTTTTATCGGTCAATTTCGTCAGTTTCGCGAACTCTTCGACGCTCTCCGCGAGCAGCGTGCGCGCGGCGACGAGATGCGACGTGTCGTGGTCATAGCCGTAGCGCATCACCAGCGCTGCGGCCTGCACCTTCGCGTTGTAGTACGCCATCAGGTGGCTGAATCGCACGCATGTCGTTCACGACGCGCTCGTACTCCGGCTTCGCGTCGGGTGCGATTCCCGGCGCTGCAGCTTCGACTTCCTTCACAGCATCGGTCGACTTCTGCGCAGCGTCGGCGGCGACGCTCAGCGGATTCTCGCCGTGATGTTTCTCGCTGATGCACTTCGTTCGCAACCCACTCATCGAGGCGCTCGCCGTCCGGTGCATCGCCAGTCCACAGTGTCTGTGCAGGGCCGAAGCGAGCAGCATCGATGAGCTGCGGCATCGTCATGCCCGAGCGAGAGAACCTCGCGATTGCCTTCGGTGATTCCGAGGCGGCGAATCACTTCGGGAGCGCACTGGCCTGAGAGTTCGTACGCCGCGAGCAGATGCGTTCCGGTCTGCATCTGTTCGGCTGTGGGCTTGCGAGTCTCTGCGGCGATGGTCTGAATGCTTTCGAGGCCGATGATGCGAGCGCTGTGGCCCTGCGGCGTTCACGCCTGCCGGGAACAGCGAAGCGCTGGGCGAACTGCTCGCTCCAGTAGGTCTGCTCGAGCGCGGGATCGCGCTCGGGGTTCCAGGCGTAGCGCGCCCAGGTTGCAAACCAGATCCAGTCGCGGTCGGTCTGGATCAGCAGCGGCTCGGTCTTGTCGGCGCTGTACGGCCAGTCCCAGTAGCGCAGCGGATACACGTGAACACCACCGATGCCGAGACGCACGAAGTTGCTCTCGGTCTGGCGCACGAAGGTCTGGATCGCCCCAGCGAAACGGCTCGAGGTTGGAGAGCAGATGGATGTTGACGATCGTGTCGTTTGATTCCTTGACCATCGACTGAAACTTCTCGCGCACGCTGCCGCGGATATTCGTCCATGTCAGCGATTCGCCGTTCCACTTCCACATGGTGTCGATGTTGGAGTAGAGCGGATTCGCGGCTGCCATCGCCTCGTCGATGTCCGTCGCGTGTGCGCGAACAACGATCGGCGGCTGCGGCGACCGGATGGCCGACGGCCTTCTCTTCCTCGCGCCAAGCCGTCCAGCACGCCGGGAATGATGGTCTTCGAGAGCCACTCCGGCGCCGTAGTGCGGGCCCATCGCTTCGCCGAGTGTCATGAAGATGCCGACGTTCGGATACTCGCGGATGAACTCGGAGATGCAGTAGCGCGTGTACTCGGTCGAGAGCTCAGTGGGCGCGGAGAGATGGAACGGCACGTGATGCGCGCGCGCGAAGTTGTGCGAGAGATGAATGTTGTAGAAGCCCTGCAGAATCCAGATGCCGCGCCTGTCCGCCTCGGCCGTAATCCAGCGAAACATCGCGATGTTCTGTTCGAGTTGCGCGGTGGGAAGCTCCTGCGCTTCGGGATACTTCGGCAGCTTCAGCAGCGAGGTGAAGGGATGTCCGTTCCAGAGGAAGAGCGCGTTGGTGCGCTGCTCGGCGAGTTGATCGAGATACTTCGTCCACTCGGCCTTGTCGTAGAACCAGGGGAAGTCTTTCGGCGTGTACGGGTAGTCGTACTCGGCGCCTTCGTAGGTGATCTCGGGCTTCTGCAGACCGATGACCGCGCCGCGAATCCGCAGTTGCGGATGGTCCTCGAAGTCGAGTTGCTTTGGGAGTGCGCCGGCAGCGTGGATGCGATCGATGAGCTCTTCGGTTCCGTAGAGCACACCCGAGGGATCAGCGCCTTCGACGACGATCGTGTTGCCGAGGCGCTTGAGGACGAAGGCTTCTTTCGCGCCCGGCCAGAGCTCAGGGACTCTTTGCCGAAGTGACGCGAAGAGCGGATCGTGCTCGACCGCGAGGAGGATGCGCTCATTGCCGCCCAGCTTCGCAATGGCCTCGCGCAGATGTTCTGCAGCATAGTGCTCGCGTGGTGTGGCATGAGACGACACTTCGACTCGCGGCGTGGCGAATGCAGCGAGTGGTGCGGCAAGGACGATCAGCGAGAGGAGGAAGGTGCGCATGCGTGAGGTCAATCTCGTTTCACCGTGAACTAAGCGTGATCTTTAATCAGGAATTTCAGCTGTCGGAGCTTTGCCCGTGGGTTTGCCGACGACGTCAGAGACCTTTCGGAAGACGATTGCCTGGTAGGGTTTGCTCGGCAGATCGATGCGTGATTTGCCGGAGAATGTGCCCGGCAGCTTCTTCTCGGTCATCTCGAAGGGATCGATGAGTGTGGCTTCGAAGTTCGCGGTGTTCGGGAGCGGGAACTCGTAGCGCGCGGGGCGGTGGTAGTCGAAGTACCAGAGGTAGAGCTGATTGGGTGTGCCGGCCGAGAGATAGTAGGAGCCTTCGAACTCGTTGAGGCCGACGCTGGTGTTGCGCGCGACGAGACCCTGCAGGAACTCGATGCGTGCAGCGGAGTCGCCGCGAAGACGGCCCGCGTCAGACCAGCTCGATTCATGCGCATGCGGACCGGAGTCCGCGGAGATGAAGACCTCGCCGTGCGAGGCGTAACTGCCGTAGATGGTGGCGAGCCAGAAGCGGCGCGTCATCTCCTCCGCGGAGAGATTGCCCCAGCGGCGTTCGACATCGCCCTCGTACTGAATCTCGTCGTAGATGATCGGCTTGTTCCAGGCGAGGCGGCGCTCGGCGGATTTTTCGAAGTCGTAGCTCTGCAGGCTGGCGTGCGTGCACCACGGCTTTGCGTGGTCGTAGATGACGCGCGAGTGATGGATGGAACGCAGGTGACTGTAGGGATCCTCCGCCTGCACGACGCGGAAGAAGTGGTCCCAGTCGGACATCGTCTTGGCGCGGACGAGATCGTACTCGTTGGCGATGGACCACCAGACATTGCGGAATGCAGACGAGGCGCGCGATCGCGTAGCGGAGGTAGAAGTCGTCGACCTCGTCGGGCATCGCCTTGTAACCCCAGGCGTCGTAGGGGTGGAAGAGAATGCAGTCGGCTTCGATGCCCGCCGCCTGAAGCTGGAGGAGACGCTTCTCGAGGCGCTGAAAGTATTCAGGGTTGAAGCGGGTGTAGTCGTTCGCTTTGCCAGTGGAGTCGGGCGTGCCGTTCGTGGGGAACGGCAACGTCTGCGGACCCTGACCGAGTGGCTTGGGCAGCACGCAGGCGCGGGTCTTGTTGAACTTGCCGGTCATGCCGGCGAGTGAGTTCGCAGCGTTCTCGTCGCTGGTGAAGAAGAAGGCGTAGGTGGTGGTGCCGAAGGGAAAGTAGGGCGTGCCGTCGGCGTGCTCAAAGTGGAACTGATGCGCGGTGGTGACGGGGCCGTGGTTGCCGGGTTTGGCCGGAGTGCAGGTGAAGCCGCCGGTGCGGCCGTTGAGTTCGGCGGCGGAGCTGGTGGTTTTGTAGCTCCAGGGCCCGGGCGAGTCGGGCATAAAGCGGATGCGATAGGTGCCGTCGCCGTCGTAGAACCCTTTGACCTCGACGGTGCGGTGACCTTGCGTGAATTGCGCGGAGAGGGTGACGTCGCGGAAGGGATTGCCGGTGGAGGGGCCCCTGAGGGGGAGCTCGTAGAGGCCCCATTGCTCAACGTCACCGGATTCTGCCGGAGGGATAACTGGCTCTGCGGTGAGGACTTCCGGGTTCAGGGCGGCGGCCAGGGTGGTGGCCGCGCCGAGCTTCAGGAGATCTCTGCGGTGCATTGGATCCTTTCGCCGGCGAATGTGCGGAGACGAGACTGTCTCCTTTATCTGAAAATTATGTCGCAAAAGTGAAATCTGCGCGATATCTTACAGTAGCGCTCGAATCGGGAACGGTTCCGGGTAGTGGAATTTTTGGGCGGGGACGAACGTCAATGGCAACGAATTCAGTAGCAAAGAAGAGCGTCAGGCGGCGGATACCAAAGTGGGCCCTGCAGAACGGCGATGGAACGCCGGGCGACGAGGTGTACTACCTGCGCTCGATTGGACGGGCGCTGGATGTTCTGGACTGCTTCGACGGGCAAACGCCGCTGGCGCTGAAGGAGATCAGTGCGAAGATGCGGCTGCCGGAGTCGACGCTGTTTCGCATTCTCCGGACGCTGGAACGGCACGAATACCTGCACCAGGACAGGGATGGAACGTATCAGCTCTCGCCGCGGCTGATCTTCGGCTGGCTGGTGCGCGCGGCGGACCATATGCGCGAGGTGGCGCGGCCGGAGATGGAGCGGCTGGTGAATACGTTCAACGAGACGGCCAGCCTGGCGTTTCTGTTCGACGACCGGATTCACGTGCTGGACTGCATGGAAACGTTCCATGAGATCCGCATGACGAACAAGATTGGACGCGTGCTGCCGCCACACTGCTCGGCGCTGGGGAAGGCGATAACTGCCTTTCAGGACAGGCGTTTAGCGGACAGGATGCTGGAGGTCTACGGCCTGACTTCGCGCACGGACCATACGATCACGGACCGGCAGCGGCTGTTTGCGGAGTTCAACGAGATTCGGGAGAGCGGCGTGGCGTGCGATCGGGAGGAGTCGATCCGCGGCGGGATCTGCTTCGGCGCGGCGATTCAGGCGCATGGGAAGCCGGTGAAGGCGGCGATCAGCGTGTCGACGCCGACGACGCGAATGGACGCGAAGCGGGAGAAGGAGACCCGGGCGGCGGTGCTGGAGGCGGCGGCGGCGATCGGCCGCAGGCTCTGACCGGGAATGGTTTCAGGGTGGGAATGGCAATTATCCGAAGATAATTTTCAAAACTTATTGACATTCGTTCGTGGGCTTCGCTAGTTTTGAGGACGCTCGCAGAATCTCCGCGAAGTGCCACAGGAGTTTCACGAAATGAGACGACTAGCCCTCATTGCCTTTCTCTGCTTCACTGCATTCGCGTTTGGCCAGGAAACACGATCGACGCTCACAGGTCATGTTGCGGACTCGACTGGAGCCGGAATTCCTGACGCAGCCATCCAGGTGACGAACACGCAGACAGGCGTGGTCACCAACGCGAAGTCCAACTCAGCCGGCGTTTACACGGTGCCGTTCCTGCAGCCGGGAACGTATCGCGTCGATGCGTCGCACGCTGGGTTCAACAAGTACATGCACACGGGTTTGGTGCTCCAGACCGAACAGACGGTGACGGAGAACATCACCATGAGCGTGGGCGCCGTAAGCGAGACAGTGACGGTGGAAGGCAACACGCCGCTGGTTGAAGTCGCGAACGCATCCACGGGGCAGACGCTTACAGCCGAACAGGTGGAAGATCTGCCGAGCAACGGACGTTCGCCGCTGGGATTTGCGCGCGATGAGTACGGCGTTGTTTCGAAGGGCAAGCACTCGCAGTCGCAGACGCGTCCGTTCGACAACAGTGCGGCGGACGATTTCTCGCTGGGCGGAGGTAACTCGTCGTCGAATGAGCTGCTGCTGAACGGCGTGCCGAACATGCAGGACTCGAGCCGTCTCGCCGGCTATAGCCCGCAGCTGGATTCGGTGGATGCGGTTCGCGTAGACGAGTTTTCGTCGGATGCTTCCTTTGGCGATACGTCGGGCGGCGTGGTGAATATCACGACGAAGGCCGGCACGAACCAGTTTCACGGCAGTCTCTCGGAGTACTACTCAGGCTCGCGGCCGCTGACGGCGAAGCCGTACTTCACGGCTCCGGGAGCAACGGTTCCCTCTACCCACTACAACCAGTTCGGCGGCGCGATCGGTGGACCGATTTACATTCCGCACGTCATCAACGGACACAATCGCGCGTTCTTTGAGTATGCGTTCGAGGGCTACATCGGAACGCTTCCGGCTACGACTATCGGCAGCGTGCCGACACAGGCAGAGCGCAACGGTGATTTCTCGGCATTGCTGGCGATCTCGCCGACCTATCAGCTCTACAACCCGTACGCGGTCACGGCGACCACGTCGGGAGGCAAGACGACCTACACTCGCAAACCGATTCCGGGCAATGTCTTTGCGAACGCGGGGCTCAGTGTCAGCCAGCTTGCCAAGAACTATTTCGACTTGTTCCCGCTGCCGAATTACAGCGGTTCTTCGACGAAACCCGATGGCACGAATAACTTCTTCTCGAACGATCCGACATCGAATAATTACAAATCGAATGCTGCACGAGTGGACTTTGTACTCACGCAGAAGAACAGACTATACGGTGAAGTGCATCGCAGCAGCTCGTTCACGAATCAGTCGAATGTCTTCCATAGCTACGCCACCGGCACCAGCGGAGAAGTGGTGCTGTGGGGTGGTTCGATCGACGATACGCACGTCTTCAACAGCACGACCGTGCTGACGGCGCGCCTCGGTTTCAGCCGCAGTGAGAACTCCTCGAATCCCACCAGTGAGGGAACTAATCCGAGTGCGATCGGGTTCCCTTCCTATATCGCGGACAACTCAACATCGCACGCGCTGCCCCGCCTGACGTTCTCGGATAACGGCTATAGCGGCATTCCAAGCATCAGCACTGCTCCGGGCAGCAGGGCTTTCTACGACAGCTATCAGCTCTTCGCAAGCTTTAACAAGGTCTGGGGGCACCATACGCTCAAGATCGGGCCGGATATCCGTTTGAATAAGGACGCTGTCCTCTCTCCGGGAATGCGAACGGAACGTACAGCTTCTCGACCGGAGGGACTGACTTCGTCACGAGCGGCTCGTCGGGCACAGTCCAGCCCTTCGGCAGCACCTTCGCGTTGCTGGCTCTGGGTCTTCCATCCGGTGGCTCGTTCGATGTGAACACGAAGTTCCTCTACAACAACTGGTACAACGGCGTCTTCATCCAGGACGACTGGAAGGTGATGCCGAACCTGACCATCAACCTCGGCATGCGTCTGGAGCACGAGACTCCGATTACGGAGAGCCAGAACCGCATGACTGCCGGATGGGATCCGACGATCCAGAACGCGGCATCAGCAGCTGCAGCAGCGAACTATGCAAAAGCGCCGTCGAGCCTTCTACCCGCTTCGCAGTTCAAGCCGACCGGTGGCCTTCTGTTCGCCAGTCCATCGAACCGTAACGCGTACGATACAGCGCCGCTCTATGTGTCGCCACGCATCGGCTTCGCCTACTCGCCTGACTTCTCTCATGGCAAGACAGCGATTCGTGCGGGCTGGGGTATCTTCGACAACCCGTTCAACAACTACTACCAGAGCCAGACCTATGGTTACTCGCAGACCACAAACATGGTGGTCTCCAACGACAGCAACCAGACGATCCAGACCACTCTGTCGGATCCATTCCCGACTGCCAACCCCATCCAGCAGCCCCTGGGAAATACTCTCGGCATCAATACAAATCTTGGAAACAAGATTGTGTATTACGGCGACGTGAAGGTGGCGTACTCGCTGCGCAGCAGCCTCGATGTGCAACAGCAGTTCGGACATAATTGGCTTCTTGATGTCGGTTACATCAATACTCACCAGGTGCACCAGTCCTATTCGAATGCAGTCAACGCGGGCAGCGGTGCAGTGCCGGTTCAGTACCTCAGCAATTCGCGTTATTTCGATCCGGTCCTCACTGCCCAGTACAACGCTACGATCGCCAACCCATACAAGGGCACTCTGATTGGTCCGGGCGCCGCGACGAGTCTCAATACAGGTTCCACCATCGCGCAGTCGGCGATACTCTGGCCTTACTCGGAGTACACCAGCGTGACACAGCAGCTTATTCCGGGCGCCAGCGCCAATTACAACGCGCTGCTGGTTCGGCTTGAGAAGCGTATGTCGCACGGCCTGGATTTCAACATCAACTACACGTACTCGCGCAACCTCGGTGCCCAGTCGCAACTCAACCAGGGCGGCGCGCTATGGTACGGAGAGACTGCTTCGGACTTCCCGCACAGCCTTCACCTGATGGCGATCTACCAGCTTCCGTTCGGACGCGGCCGCACCTTCGCAAGCGGAGTGAACGGCTGGACAGACGCCCTCATCGGCGGCTGGCAGGTGAGTACACTCTGGAGCTTCGACTCCGGTACACCGTACAGCTGGGGCAACGTCCTCTACAACGGCAACTGGCACGACATTCACAACAATCCTCACAACCCGAATGGGCCGGCGTTCAATACCTCAGTATTCGATACGCGTACCTGCGTAAACGGCGGAACGGCGTGCAACAACACCGTGGGGTCGCCCACCTTCAACCCCAGCGTGCAGCCGAACGCTTATAACAATCGGACCTTCCCGCTGTTCGCGTGGCGCGCAGACGTTACGAATAACTGGGATTTCTCGGTAATGAAGAACTTCCAGATCCATGAGCGGCTGATTATTCAGCCGCGCGTGGATGCCTTCAACGCATTCAACCGGGTGCAGTTCTCGGCGCCGAATCTGAGCCCCACCTCAACAGCGTTCGCGGACATCTCCGGCCAGCAGAATACGAACCGTCAGCTTCAGGGCGGAGTACACGTTATCTTCTAGCCGGTGGCAATCCTTAACAAAAGGGGAGCGCAATATGCGCTCCCCTTTTTGCTGCCTGAAGATGTGCTAACTGAATCGAACGACGTGTGTAGTCCCTGGCTCAGCTTCGAGAAAGAGCATGCCGTCCGTTGAGAGCTTCGCGTCAACCCGCTTGCCATTGCGCAACACGGACTCAATGTGCTGACCGGGTGGAATAGCAAGCCTGTGCACGCGGCGAATGCTAGAGCGCAGAGTGGCCTCCGTCGCTTTGCCCTGCGACCATTGTAGATCGATCTCTGCTCCGCCACGCGCGCGCAGGCCGCGGAAGCTGCCGGTTGGCCATGCCTTGGGAAGTGCGGGTAATAGACGGATGATGTGAGCCGATGTGGCTGACAGTTCGGCGGAATCTGAATGCGGAGGTGTTAGCGGCGTCTCGGCGTGAGATTGCAGCAGCATCTCGATGAAACCGTTGGGCGCGCCGAGGTTGCCGTCGATCTGGAAGGGTGAGTTCTCCTTCACGCCGCAGACATCGAAGAGATTGCCGCGGGTGCTGATACGGAGGAGCGCGAGAATGTTTTCGTGGCAGGCATCGCCGTCGCCGAGTCGCGCCATGCAGTTGATGATCCAGGAACGCGACCAGCCGGTGGAACCTCCGCCGGCGGCGAGGCGCTTGTCGAGAACAAGACGCGCGGCGCGCGCGAGCTCCGGTGTTCCCTGAACCGTGATCTGGTCTTCAGGAAAGAGGCCGAAGAGATGCGAGATGTGGCGGTGGCCGGGCTCGTGATCCTTGTAGTCGACCTGCCACTCCTGCAGTCGGCCGTCGTGACCGATCTGGAAGGGTGGGAGCTGCGACATCGCGGTGCGAACACGCGCGAGGAGTTCTTCGTCCGTTCGGCGATTGCAGTTTTGTTCTGGTCTGATGAGAGAGTCTTCAGCTGGTCGGCGCTTTCGAGAAGACGCCAGAAGACGGCGCGCACGATGGAGATGTCCATCGTGGGGCCCATGCAGAGGTTGTAGGATTTGCCGTCAGGAAGCTGGTAGGCGTTCTCAGGCGAGCATGACGGGCCGGTGATGAGGTGGCCCGTCTTCGGATCGCGCACGAGATAGTCGAGCAGGAAGACGGCGTTCTCGCGCAGCGCCGGATAGGCTTGCTCGGCGAGGAAACGCAGGTCGCCAGTGTAGGTGTAGTGGCGCCACAGATGCAGCGACAGCCACGATGAGCCCATGGGCCAGACGCCGCCGCCGAGCGCGTCGATGGGGCCGGAGTCGCCCCAGATGTCGGTGTTGTGATGAACGACCGATCCGTTTGCGCGGTAGATCTCCTTCGCACTGAGCGCGCCCGGCTTGAGGGTTGCGTGAAGCAGATCGAAGAGCGGCAGATGCAACTCTGCGAGGTTCGCGCTTTCGGCGAACCAGTAGTTCATCTCAGCATTGATGTTGACCGTGTACTTCGAGCCCCAGGGCGGGTCGACCGATTCGTTCCATATGCCCTGAAGATTTGCGGCGAGCGTGCCGGGGCGCGAGCTGGAGATGAGCATGTAACGCCCGAACTGGAAGTAGATCGGCAGGAGATGAAGGTCTTCGCCGCCCGACTTGATCGCTGCCATGCGCTGGTCAGTTGGGATGGCGGCCTTTGGGTCGGGGCCGAAGCTGATGGCCGCGCGGCGGAAGTAGCGTTGATGATCTTCGATGTGCCGACGGCGGAGTTCTGCATACGGCCGGCGTGAAGCCTGCGCGAGATTGCGATCGACGGCCGTACGCATCGCTGCGGCGTCTCCGGTGAGAACGTCGGCGTCGACACCGCTGCTCTTGCCTGCGTGCGCGGGATAGCGGTAGCTCGTGGCGCAGTCGATGAACAGCGTGATCGTGTTTGCGCCCGCGATCTCAAGCGTTGTGTCTGTATCGCCGCTGGCGGGCATAATTTTTCCGCCCTCAGGCACGGCCAGCAGCGCGGCATGAAAGCGAACACCCGTCTGATGTTCTTTCACGGGCAGTCCAGGATTGTCGTTCACAGGAAGCGCCTGCCCCTGCATGATGAGCTTGTCTTTGCCGGCGCGCTTCGTTTGGAAGCTGCCAGGGCGATCCAGTGAGAGCCGAAGATGTAGAGTGCCGGGCTTGTCCGCCGCGAGCCGCATGACGATCACCTGATCCGGTGCAGAGGAGATGATCTCCCGGGTGTACGTGACGCCGTTGTGGCGGAAGGTCACCTTTGCGATTGCAATGTCGAGGTCAAGCTGCAAACGATAGCTTTCGACGGTGGTGTCAGGTACGAGGCCCATCGGTGAGAAATCGAGGTGCAGATCTCCGAGGGTCTGGTAGCAAGGCATGCGGCGCGGGATGGAGAGGACGTCGCTGACGGCGAGCGCCTGCGCCTCTGCGATGTTGCCAGCGAAGAGCAACTCGCGAATGCGGGGGATGGCCGCGGCCGCTTTGGGATTGTTGCGGTCGCGATTCGGCTCGCCGTCCCAGATGGACTCCTCGTTGAGTTGGAGGCGATCGAGACCGGGAGCACCGAAGACCATTGCACCGAGACGTCCGTTGCCGACGGGTAATGCGTCGGGCCACTTCGTCGCAGGTTGCGCGAAGTGCAGCGTGTATGGGCTGGGTGCGTCTTCGGAGCGACTCTGCGACGCATGCAGGCTTCTGACGATGCTGCCATCGCTGATCAGCGCTGTCGCTGCAGCGGTTCCGGAGAGGAAGTTCCGTCTTGTGATTCTGGGCCTTTGATGTTTCATCGAGGTCTACCTTTTGGTCTCCGTTCGGGTAGTGGCAGCGCCTTTGAGGTCGAAGGTGATTGCAGTATATGGAGCGGTGATCGCCACCTTACTGGAATGCCCTTTGTGCAGAGGTGAAAGGTGTACGCCCTCCTTCGCGTCGATAGCGGGGCCACTCAAAAGCAGCCTGGGAACTGCGAGTACACCTGCGGGAAGAACGCAGGTAAATGGCCTGTCGGTCTTGTTGATCAAGGCCAACTCGAGTTTTTCCCCTCGCTTGAAGACAAATGCCTCGATGAGTGGGCCGGCGTTGTCGAGTGCGGTTGAAACAACTTCAGCACCCACGAAGTGCTGCGCGAATCTCATGCCGAAATACTCAGGCCTTCGCGTGAATCCGGTCGACGGCGCGCCCGCGATCGGAGTGTAGTATCCGTTACCACCACCGTGGAGGTTGACGCCGGTCCATCCTCGCGCGGCGCACTGCAGCATGTAGCCGGCGCACCACAAGGCCGAAGCGAAGGTGTCGGAGACGCCGGGCTTGCCTCCGTCCCAGCATGAGTTGCCTTCCGACATGCGGTACGGCAGGTGTGCCGATTGTTGTGCTTCCGCGATGACGTGCAGATCACGCTGCTTCAACGTTGCCAGACTTCGGATCAGGTGAGAGCAGATTCTGAAGAGTGGCCTGCGGTGAACTTGCAGGTCCCATGGCGTAATAGTGGCTCGTGAGCAGGATCACATCAGGATGCTTTGGAGCCTCCTGCGCGAATGCTGTGAGGTACGGAAGCTTGTTGGAGATGTCGGGGCCGGCGAACTTTGCCTGCGGCACGGCGGCAAGAATCGCTGTATGGAAGCGATTCCACTCTGCAAGAAAGTCTTCTGGTCCATAGGATGTCGGGGCGGAATCGTCTGCGGAAGCTGTCGGGCTCGTTGCCGATCTGAAAGGCGAGCAGCCGCGGACCGAGAATCTTGTGCGCGGCAGTTGCCTCACGCACAGCGTTCTCGATGGTTCCTTGTCCGAGGTTGAGTCCGTAGAGGCAGGACCAGTTTGCTGCATCAAGGAACTCGCGCAGGTTGTGTAACGCAAGAGACGAGGTGATTGTGCCATTTTTTATGGTCTTCGATGTGTCCGGGCCGAAGACTTCAAACGGCGGAGGGTCGTGCGGCGCTTCGTCGGAGTAAGTGGTGTACTCACTGGAGCCGCCCCCGAGCCTGAGATTGCCGCGCGGCGCCAGTTCCCGAAAGATTTGAATCAGTTCGTGATTCTTTGCGGAGAAGAATTCAGGATTCGCGAGTTGAGCGCTCTCGTAAGAGAGGCCGACAAACTCGTCAGGACTTTTCGAATGCGTCGCCGCGCCGATCGTCAAAGAAGGGGATGGCTGCGTTGCCGCCTGTGCGAAGCATGGAAGAGACGAACTCGCCGCAGAGGCAGCCAGTGCGGCCAGAAACTCACGACGGTTCAAGCGATCTCTCCGGATCGGATGACTTTCTCAGCCTTGAACGGCTTGCAGATTGAGGAAACACTATCGAACAATCGGCCACCTCTACTCTTTTCAGACGCCAGTGTTTCTCCTACGTAACATGCCGGGCGCTGTCGTCGCACTGGATATTCAGAACGCGAAAACGTATGTTCGTATATGAGAGAAATTCTAATCCGAAACAGTTTTCGAATGTCCCTCGTTCAGCAACTCACGACAAGGAATGAGCATGAGAGCCGTATCGCTGCAGCGCCCTGGACATGCGGAGGTTGTTGACCTGCGCGAACCCGTACGACGGCCCGGAGAGCTTTTGCTGCGGGTGGAGATGGTAGGGCTTTGCGGCACCGACCTGAATAGCTTTCGGGGACGAAATCCACTGGTTTCCTTCCCCAGGGTCATTGGTCACGAGATCGCAGCGACAGTGGTTGAGGGCTCCGCAAATGTACCGGCAGGCACTCGCGTCACTGTATCTCCGTACACGAGCTGTGGCGTGTGCGCTTCGTGCTTGAGCGGCAGATTCAATGCCTGCAGGGACAACCAGACGTTCGGAGTCCAGCGCGACGGCGCGATGACCGAATGGATTTCGGTTCCGGAGGATAAGGTCTACGCTTCACCGCTTTCACTCAAAGAGCTTTGCCTGGTTGAACCGCTGACGGTCGGCGTACACGCGGTCTCGCGCGGACGCGTGAAGGCAGAAGATACCGTGGCGGTGTTCGGCTGCGGCGGTGTGGGACTCGGAGCGATCGCAGGAGCTGCCTTTCGCGGAGCGCGCACTATCGCCATCGATGTCGACGACGTCAAGCTCAATACAGCGCGGGCGGCAGGTGCAACTGATCTCATCCACTCGGTGAAGGAGGATGTGCATACGCGCTTGCAGGAGATAACCGGCGGGCACGGTCCCTCTGTCGTCATCGAAGCGATCGGCTTGCCGGAGACTTTCGTCGCGGCTGTGGAAGAGGTCGCGTTTACCGGACGTGTCGTCTATATCGGTTATGCAAAGCAGCCGGTCGCATACGATACCAAGCTATTCGTGCAGAAGGAGCTGGACATCATGGGCTCACGAAACGCGCTCCCGGCAGACTTTCACGAAGTAATTGCGATGCTCGAGGCGGGGCGCTTTCCGGTGGATGAGGCGGTGTCCACACAGATCGGCATGGATGAGGTGCCGTCAATCCTTGAACAATGGTCGGAATCGCCAGCAGCCTTCCGCAAGATTATGGTGCAGGTCAGATAAGATCCACCATCGCTACGGATTTACAGCTTCCCAGGCGCGCACCTTGCTCCGCGCCTGATCGAACAGGGCGTTCGTAGCTTCCCTTTCGCACCTTTTCGCGCGTCTCGGGAGTAAGAGGGTCCTACAAAGTTCCGTAATTGGTAATAAATCCTCAGATACTGTTGCCGGTTTGCCGGTGCTACTTCGTAATTTGTTTTGCGCCGCACCTATGAACCGATACTGAACCTATTCTGGAGGCCAGCTAGTAGCTGGAATCCTTCGAGAAGTTGTACTTGGCGGTGAGCTGAATCTTGTAATCGTTGTAGTTCCAGCCGTCAAGGAAGTTCACCCGACGACCGAACTGAAACTCGCCTCCCATCATGACGTTCTTTACCGGGTAGTACAGTAGATTGGTAAGAGCGTAATCACCCTGATGGAAGTCTGAATGGTTTTCGAGGTTTGAATTCCATATATTCAAGAACGAATATCCGATCGTGCTGCTGAATTTAGGGCTCCAATCGTGGTCCAGGAACGCGGTGGTTCCAAGCATTGGCAAAGCAACACCTTTGATCGGCCGGCTCGGTTGAGATGGATTGCTCTTTATGCTGACATCTACCGGAGCATCGTTCATATAATTCTGAACGCCTGCACCATAGACAACCGCAACTTTCAGGTTGTCCTTCTTGGTGAATTTCAAATTGGTGCTCGTATTAATTCCCCACCCTAATACAGTGTCACCGATATTGAACGTCGGAGTCGGATTCCGGTCCACCCAAGTTATCTTGCGAAAGATGCCGGCGACCTGCAGATACCCCCAATCATGGCTTGTCCGCACCCTCCACGAGAAGTCCGGCATGTCAAATTTCGTCGCGACATTGCCAAGTTCTATCCGGTTGGCGTAGACGCCGCCATCTGCGCTTGCTCCCGGCCGCTCGGCGGCCAACCACACCTGCAGGTCTTTCCGTTCGACGGGCATCCAGCGAAACTGGACGTTGCGATAGAACACCATGCCGTTTGGTCCCCAATATTCCAGCGAGTTGGGGAACACATCGATGTCCATGAAAGGACTCCAATTCTGACCGGCGCCGAAATGCCCCATCTCTCCCCATGCGTGGCGGAGACGGAACGTAGTTTGGCCGGCATCCACCCCTGTGCCGAAGAGCTCAAACTCAAAGATTGTCTTCAGGTCACCGTAGTTCGTCGGAGTTGATGTCTTCACACCGAAGCGGGTCTGTCGCACGCTGAAATAGACACTGCCATCCGGTGCGAATTCGTTCTTAAAGGCGGGCAACTTGGTTGGCCGCTCCACGTCAAACCAGTCCGGGTCGATCTGGCCCAGGCGATAACCGCTATCCATCTGCACGAAGCCATACAACTGTATTGTGCCAAGACCCGGCTTGACGGGTTCGACTGTAGCCTCGGCGGCATGCTGGTCTGCGTTACCCGTGGGCAGTGCGTTGGCGGGCTGCGCAGCCTTGGCCCCTTCGAGCGCCTTGATCTGGTCCTGAACCTCATTCATCTCGCGCTCGATATTCTGCAGCTTATCTTTGAGCTGCTGCAGAGTCTGATCCTGCGAACTGTTCTGACCGTGGCCAGATCTCACGCTACAGAGAAACAGAAGAGATGCTATGCACAAGACTCGAGTGATCGACTGGCAGCGATACTGGACCATTGGATTTCTCCCTCCAATAAATAGGTCAGCGGCTCACGGACAATGCCAACCGATCTATTCGTAACCGCAATCAACAACAGAGCTTCACAATTTATCCGGCGTGACGATATATTTTGAGACGCACTCCTCGCTCCATAGAAGTGCCGCGAATTCTGGTTGAACGCTAGTAGATGAGCCGCCGCAGACACAACTAGCATTAGTTACAGTATGGTCGACTGTTGGGATGTAGACGCAACGAGATTAGCGGCGCCGCGCGACGCGCCATTGGGGCACATAGCTAACGTGATCGCTTGGAGGTGGCGCTTAATTCTCGTAGGTCCTTAAAAGAGAAACCAGCCCCGCGACAAAGCCAGGGTCTCATGATTCGAAGACCTAGCTTGGGTCGCACGGGCTGGCGATTCTTGTGGCGTTGAAGTTGTTCTGCAGCCTAGGAGATCTGTCTCCTGATTCGAAGGCCCATACCTGCGAGAAGACTGAATGCTCCCAACACGCCCAATAACGGCAGTTGACTCGCAGTCTTGGGTAGAGCTGGACTAGCCACTGCCGTGGTAGTCGATGCCGTTTGCGTCTCAACCGGAGTCGCAGGCGCAGCCACCACAATCAGGATTGGAACATCCGCCGGGGGTGCTGCCGGAGGTGGGGGCATCGATCCCGTGAGATGTCTCTGATGCTCGACGACAGTCACAGGCTCCTCAACGACCTTAGTCGCCGTAACCATCATCCCCTTCTTCAGGCCCCAGGCATCTAACATCTGGCCGTTTATATTGAATTTTTGACCTTTCGGAATGTTGAACTTCTGATTGCTTCCATCATCCAGTGTAAGGATCACCGATGAGGGCGGTTGCACATGCCATACCTTGCCCGTTACATTCTGCGTGGTTGTAATAACCTTCGGCGTTGTGGTGGTGGTAATTGTCCGCTGAAGAGTCATGCCAGGTCTTAGGTCATGAATCCCAAGCTCTTTTCCGTCAACAAGGACGCGTGTACTTTCGGCCACATTGGGGAAATGGCGAATCGAGCCATCTTCCATCTTGACCACGAGGTCATTGCCGGTGACTTCGACAACCTGGGCCTTCTCTACCGTAGTCGTTCTGCTCGAAGCTCCATGAGCAACTGTTGTGTCAGTCTGCACCTGAGCTGTCATTCCGATCGCGAACGCCAGGGAGATCGTTCCCGCCCCGAGCGCCAGCCACCGAGTCTTCCACAAGTTTGATCGAGTCATTGTGTACTCTCCTTTATTGGTGTTCCGGAACTAGAGGGGCATCCTGTAGTTCGGTTGCTCAATAAATACTTCTATTCAGAAACATCAGTCCCTAAGTTATCTTGCCAACTTCGTGTTGTTACTTACTTCCACCTTCTTGGCGCCTGCTGTTACTAGCGACGCCCGAACAATGTAGCGCTGCGGAGCACTACCAATAAAGTAAAACGGATAACACGTTACAAGCGTCACGCTTGGCTGTGTTCTCGGGGCGAGGACCGATACGTCCTTCGGACTAACCACGATAATCTCATCGATAACGTACCTGTCCACGCTGTCTGGAGTTACGATCTCGATCGTGTCGCCGGTGCTAACGTCCTTGAGCCCTCTGAAAAATCCGTCTCTGTGGCCCGCGATACCGACATTTCCGTTCTCGCCAGGTCTAGGTGTTCCCGCAATATGTCCAACTGCCCGATTCAGGCTGAGGTCATCTGTGCCCTCTAAAATTGGCACCTCAAGATCAATCTTCGGAATGCGAAGCAATGCAAGGGCCGGAGCGAAATGGGCCGCCAAACTCTCTTGATATTCCCGGATACGTTTTTCCGACCAGAGGCTGACGTCAGGCTTCTTCCCTACAGCCTCAGGCCCTGCAGCCAATACTTTGCGAACCAAAACCTGGTCTTTGAATCTTTCGACTTCTGCGTGTGAAAGAACGGAGCGATGAATACGCGCTCCGACATAGATCCCGATCAGAAGCAGGCCACCAGCCAGCAGAAGCCACTCCAATGTTCTTGTCCATCGCCTCATGACGGGTTCCCTGCTACACGGCCCAACAGTCAGCTACGCAGTCACGACCAGCTTCACCGTTCGACCGAAGAAAACGAGATCGACTGTCACGTCAACGAATCGTTATTTCTTCGGCGGAGGATAGTTCTTCAACATCTTCGTGGCTGCCTTACCCAGGTTCTTCTGGCGTTTCTCCGGCTTTGCCTTTGTATCTATCGTTTTGCTCGCGACGCCGCGCCACACGAGATCGTGACCGTTGCGGTCGTACATATCCAGGGCCAATTGCCCCGTATAAATCGTGGATGTAGTGCCGGTCGTCATACTGCTGTTCATGCCGCCGCCACCGTACCACCCGCCGCCCCAACCCGGCCCGTAACCCCAGCCGCTGTTGAAGGATGTGTATTGCTTCTCCTGGCCAATCGCGGTCTGATACCCAATGTAGAGATCAGCATCATCGGATGTGGTCTTCTCAAGACCCTTTGTAGCAAGAACACTATCGATAGCATCCTTGATCTGCTTATCCGTGATGTCGTCAACCTTTTGTGCGTCTTTAATATCTACCCATTTGTAGGTCTTGAACTTGGCAAAGTCGGCAGTTTTATCAAAGTTGTAGCGAACATCCTGGGCGCGCGCTAACCCCACGATCATAAATAGTAGCGCTAAACATATAGACGCAGCTCTCTTCATATATCTCCTCCCAAGCGACTGAGCCCGCTAAGGTGCGACGCGACGCAATGGCGTTAGCCCAGAGGTGTGGAACAGCGCTGATGCTACGAGGCGCGAAATGAGACGTGAACTGTCACTCTTGACAGACGTTTGCGAGAGAATTAGTTGTAATTTCCTTGAACGAAAGAGGTTGCGAGCATCACCGGCAAAACTCCATCCGAAGTTTTGTCGCAGATAGAAGAAGTTGTGTCGTAGACAGAACATGATAGGGGTTTTGCTCGCGACTAGAACCGGTTTATGGCGGAGCAAGACGCAAATGATGAAGAGTGCTGGAACCCTCCCGGCGCTCTTTCGTTTTTCTAAGACAACGCTCGAGTTCCTGGGCTCTAGTGCCGAGCCCTTGCCCCCTTGGGGAATCGCACGATGGGAGTCAGCCGAAAGCTCACTCCCGCGCTGACGCCATAAGGGCTCATGCTTCCAAACGGAAACTCGCGCCAGATCTGGTATTCGAGGTCGACCACACGGACGTTGACGAAGTCATTCATCTCGAGGTCGAGCCCGGCTCCCGGAAGTATGGCCAGGAAATCGCCATGGGCATATTGGAATGGGAACTCAATGTGGCCATCGCCGATCAGGAATTTCGCATAAGGCTGCCAATGACCGGATCGTAGAAGCAATCTTGGCCCGGCAAGATAGTTCTTCTCTGAGATCTCCTCCGAGGTGTGCATCCGGAGATAGCGTGCCTCGAGCTCAACGCCGAAACGCCAGTGCGGCTGAATGTCCGCGAAGATGAAAGCTCCACCGAGATTTCGCCGGCCATAGGGTGAGTCAAACAGCGAAGCTCCTCCGCCCGCGACGACCGTTGTTCCTGGCCCTGTCGCTGTGGGCGCGGCCTGTGCCATCGCTTTCGTGCCGGCGACCAGCAGGAGAAGCAAGACCGTTCCTACCGACACCAAGAGATGTTGCGGACCCCACCTCACTGCGTCACCGTGAGCGTCACAGCCTGCGACTGCGTGGCTCCCGTTCCCTGGCCTGATGCTGTGATCTTGAAGGTGTAGGTGCCCGGCGGAGTGCCGCTGCCCTGCAACCCTTCGCAACCTGAGAGCGCGAACGTCAGCGTGATCGCGCCGATCATCACGAGCAACGCGCTCAATCTGCGGCGCCTTCCGAAGAAGCTCGCGAGGAGCGCTGCCGGGAGAAGACAAAGGAAGGCCGTTGCATTGCGGCGCTCACCTCTGACGCTTGCCTGCGCGTCGATCCCGAGCGGATTGCCTGTATCGAGAGTGAGCTGAACGGTCTCTGTTCCGTTGGACGCCAGGTCTGTCTGCGGCACGGAGAAGGTGCACGTCGCGGCAAATGGAAGCCCGAGACAGCCGAGTTGAATCTTGTCGCTGAACCCTTTGATGGACGACAGCGAGAGTTGAATGATCGTGTGCTGTTTGCTCACGATGCTGACTCTGGCCGGATCGATCGTGAGCGTGAACTGCGTGGCCAGCCCTGCCTGAACCGTGGTCGACGCAGAGTTCGATCCGGCATAAACCGAGTCGCCTGCATAATTGGCCACGATGTTCTCGCTGCCTGCGGAGTTCTGGAGGAGGATGGTCAGCGTCGCAACGCCGGTGGTATCCACCGCGGCTGTGCCGATAGCCAGACCTCCGCTGCTGAAACTCATCGTCCCCGTGGGGGCCACGCTTCCGTCGCTATGCACTACTGCGATCAACGTCACTTGCTGCGGATTTGTGGAGTCGGTCTGCGAGCCCGTGAGGCTTGTTGTCGTCGCTCGTAAGTTGACGATCTGCGTCAGTGCCGGCGTGTTCGCGGCGAAGTCGTTCTCATCTCCCGCGTAGCTTGCCGTGATCGTGTGTGTTCCGGCTGCGAGCGACGGCAGAGTCAGCGACGCATGACCGCCCGTATCCAGCGCGACGGACCCGAGCTGTGTCGCTCCCTCGGCGAACACGACGTTGCCCGTCGCGGCCGCTGCTCCGGCGTTCGTGAGGTTGGCAGTCAGCGTAATGGGACTGAGGGTGAGCGCGGGATTGGAGGACGGTGTCAGCGCAAGCGATGTCGTCTGCTTGACGATGATCGTCACGGGTTCTGAGACTCGAGGCGCTGGCGCGTCCGTCTCCCGCGTACTTCGCGAGAACTGTGTGAACTCCGGGAGAGAGCGTGCTGAGCGTCAGGCTTGCACTCTCCTGTCCGCCGAGCATTGCGCTGCCCAACGTCGCTCCACCGTCAAGAAAGGTAACTGAGCCGGTCGCGGAGCCGCCATTACTGCTCACTGCAGCCGTGAGTGTGAGCGGTGAGCCATAGGTGTCCGGGTTGGCGCTGACGGTCAGACCAACCTGCGTCGTCGCATTCTCGATCGTCTCCGTCAGTGAACCGGAGGCTGCGGCGACGTTGATGTCTCCGTCGTAGCTGACGGTGATCACGTGGGCACCGACCGCCAGCGAAGAGGGATGGAATACCGCCGCACCTGCACCGTCCAGCAGCACGGTACCGAGCACCGTCCCGCCGTCGCGAAAGAGCACACTGCCCGTCGGAACCTGGCCTCCGCTCGCGAGGATGATCGCGGTCAACACGACCTCGACGCCCGCAACCGCGGGGTTGAGGCTGGAGGTCAGCGTTGCCGTCGCGGGCTCCACGATCCGCTCGCTGAGCGCTGTGGAGGTCGAGGCAGCATGCTGCGCGTCGCCGCTGTATACCGCCGTGATGCTGTGGACTCCGAAGTTCAGCGCTGAAGTGGCCAGCGTTGCCGTTCCATTCGTCGCGAGGGGAGCCGTGTTGAGTGGCGTTCCTCCGTCGAAGAAAGTTACGGTTCCGGTCATCGCTGAACCATTGCTGACGACACTTGCTGCGAGGGTGAGTGGTTGCCCGAATGTTCCAGGATTGACGCTGGATCCGAGAGCCGTCGCCGTCGGCGCCTGTTGGATGGTCACACTAATCGCGGACGAGATTGCAGAGGAGTTATCGCTGTCCCCGCTATACGCAACCGAAAGCGTGTGCGTTCCGACAGCGAGCGAGCTTGTGCTGAAACTGAAACCACCAGTCGCGGAGACAGGCTGCGAGGCGATGACAGTGGCACCATCGCGCAACGTGAGCGTGCCCGTTGGTGTAATTCCCGGGCTTGTGAGATTGCCCGTGAGCGTGACCGCCGTTCCGACATCCACGGCGTTCGCCGGTCCGCTGAGTGTCACCGTGGGTTGCGCGAGGTTGACGCTCTCCGTCCAAACTGCGCTTGTGCCGGACGCGTAGTTAGAGTCGCCGCCATAGCCGACCGTCAACGTGTGCGAGGCGGCAGAGAGTGTGCTGGTGGAAAAGGAAGCGATGCCTTGTGCATTCAACGTCGCTGTCTGGATACTCGTGCCGCCGTCAAACAGCGTCGCCGCGCCCGTGGGAATCCCGGTAGAGCTGGTCACAGTTGCCGTGAAGGTCACCGGCGTTCCGGCGAGCACCGTCGTCGCCGACTGCGTCACGCTCACTGTTGCCGCGGTCTTCTGTACCTGTTGTGCGAGAGGCGCGGAACTGCTGGTTGCATAGTTCGCCGTTCCGCCATAGCTGGCAATCAGCGTGTGGCCGCCGACGGCGAGTGTATTCACGGCCAGTGACGCGTGGCCGGAGCCATCGAGGCTCGCCGTGCCGAGCGGTGTCGCGCCGTCGGCGAACGTCACCTGCCCTGTGAGCGGCCCGTCTGCCGTTGCGCCGGCGGCCAGTGCAACCGTTGCCGTGAGGTGCAGCGTAGCGCCTGCAGAAAGAGGGTTGGCGTCGCTCGCGAGATTTGTCGTCGTGGCAATCTGCGCAACGGTCTCAGTCAGAGGCGAGGAGCTGCTGCCGGCGTTGTCGGTGTCCCCGCCGTAGTTCGCCACGATGGAGTGAGCTCCCGGCGAAAGTGAATTGATCGTGAGCGTCGCCACGCCGGAGCCGTTGAGACTGGCCGAGCCCAGCGGTGATCCGTTGTCGGTGAAGTTGATGACTCCGGTTGGCTGCGGACCGTCGGTGCTGGTCACCGTTGCAGTCAGCGTGAGGGAGTCGCCCACCGTCGGCGTCGCGTCAGTCGTGGCAAGTGTGGTGGTCGTCGTCGCCTGAAGGACGCCCTCGCTGACGGCATTCGATGTGCCGGACGCATTGTTTGTGTCTCCGGCATATTGCGCGGTGAGACTGTGCGCGCCGGGAGCGAGATTTGTGGTCGAGAACGTCGCAACTCCGCTGCCGTTGAGCGCCACGTTTCCGGAGAGTGCACTTCCGTTGTCGTAGAAGACTACGTTTCCGGTTGGGGTTCCGGTCGATGCAGTCGCGGTCAGGGTCAGCGTGACATTCGCAAGGACGGTCGCGTGTGGATAGGGGCTGACCGAGAGTACCAGTGTCGGCGGTTGCTTTACCGTCTGGGTCAGCGAGGCGGAATTCGCCTCGTTGTTCGCATCGCCTGCGTAGTTCGCGGTGATCGTATGCTGTCCCAGCGCAAGCCCGGATGCCGAACAGGTGGCGATGACGCCGCTCAGAGGAACATTGCTGCAGAGAGTCGTCGCTCCGTCCAGGAATGTCACAGGCCCCGTCGGCGGTGATGGGTCGTGGTTAGTCACCGTCGCCGTAAAGACCACCGTCTGTCCGGTAACGCTTGGATTGACACTCGGCGTGAGAGACATCGTAGTCGGGTTGACATTCAATGCGTTGCCGAAGATGTCGATCACCTGCGTGGCGTTCGCTGCGTCAGAATTCAGCGTGACGGAGCCCGGCAGGTTCGGCGCAACCGAGGCAGGCGCGAACTCAACCCCAAGGTTGCAACTCGATCCCTTCAGCGTTGCCGTCGTAAAGCTGCAGGTGGTCGTCGTCGCATCAAGCGCCGCGTTGACCAGCGTGGGCGCCGTGAGGTTCAGATCGGCATTGCCGTCGCTGTCCAAGCTCTCGATCACCGGCGGCGAAGAGATATTGGTCACCTTGGTGTCAGGAAACTGCGGAAGGGTGAAGGGTGTCGCCAGCACACGCCGAATGCGGTTGTTGATCGTGTCAGTGAAATAGAAGTCGCCGTTCTGCGCGAAGAAGAGTGCATAGGGTCCATGCAGTCTTGCCTGGCTGGCCGGTCCGCCATCGCCGGAAAAGCCTTCGCTGCCGGTTCCGATGATTGTCTGGATCGTTGCCGATCCGGCGTTGACACTGCCCGTGGCGGCGCTCACCTTGCGCACGCGATCATTGGCGGAGTCCGCAATGTATAGGTCGCCGGCGGGGTCGAGCGTCACGCCGATCGGCAGATTCAACACCGCTGACCCGGCGGGGCCGTTGTCGCCGTCGAAGCCCTGAGCGCCGGTTCCGGCAATCGTGGTGATCACACCTCCGCTCACTCTGCGGATGCGGTTGTTGTACGTGTCCGCGATGTACAGCGAGTTGTCCGGTCCGACTGTGACCGTCCACGGAAAATTCAGTTCGGATGCCGTGGCCGTACCGTCGCCGTTGAAGCCCGGGCTCCCTGGCACACCGGCCACCGTGCTTATCCGGCCTGTAGCGACGTCGACCTCGCGTATCACTGAGTTGCCGGTATCCGCGATGTAGAGATTGCCGGACGCATCCAGCGCGATGCCCTCGGGCAGAGAGAGCTTCGCAGAAGCCGCCGGGCCTCCGTCTCCCGAATAGCCCTCGCTCTGCGGCGTACCCGCGAACGTGGAGATATTTCCGTTCACGTCGATGCGTCGAACGATCTGATTTCCGCTGTCGGCGAAGTAGATGTCTCCCGCGCCATCGATCGCGAGGCCAGCGGGCGTAGTGATGGGCACCAGCGTAGCCGCGCCCCTCGCCGGACGAGTAACCAGGGCTGCCTGTACCGGCAATGGTTTCGATCAAGTTGCTCTGTGCGTCGACACGGCGCACACGATAGTTCTCTGTATCCGACAGGATCAGATTGCCTGCGGGATCGACGATCACAGCCGCGGGCTCGTGGATCGGCGCCAAGGTGGGCGCCACACCGTCACCTTGGTAGAACCACTCCGTATTGCCCACGACCGTATCGATGCGGCCGGGATCGAGCACCGCAAGCGATCCCGTCGCCACGCCTGCGATCAAGGCGCTGCCGAGCAGGGTTCCGCTCGTGCTCATGATCAGCACCGCGCCCGCACGCAAGCCTGGATACTTGGGGCCGAAGACCACGTCGGCGGTGCAGGTCTGTCCGACCACGGTGACAGGTTGATCCAGGGGACAGGTTCCCCCGGTGATCGAAAAGTCTTCGTTCGGAATTCCCTGCGTCACGGCCTTCGGATCGGAGGGCGTCCCCACCGCGGTCATGGTGACGGTTACCGTGATCGGCGCGGACTGCTGGCCCACCGCCGTGGTACCTGGAAACGCGGAGACTGTCTGGGCGGACAACGCAATGCAGCCCAGAAAAAGCGGGGACGCGAGCGCCGTTCGCACGGGAAAACGGCTCCGCCGGACCGTGATGGAAGGAAGCACCACATCCTTATCGGCTGAAAAGGCCGTCAGCTTAAGAACGAAACGGCAGCGCGATAGCCACTAATGTTGCAGGGCGTCAGGTCGTTTGCGTGGTATCCTCGTCCGACTTCTCCAAGGCAGTGGGGCCGGGCAAACTTCGCGTCAGGTGCAGAATTGAAGACTGATCGCTGGTTCTACAGCGCCGCGGGCGCCGGATTTCTCGTAGCCATGCTGGTGGGTTTCCGCTCGTTCGTAACAAGCGGTACCGGCGTTGAGGGCAGGGTGATCGACCCGATCATCTTCCGCCTTGATCTCATCCACGGCCTTGCCATTGCGGCATGGTTCGTCCTGTTCTTCATCCAGTCTCTGTTGATCGGCACGCGGAATCGCCGACTGCATTTCAAGCTCGGGTGGAGTGCAGTCGCCGTGGCTCTGGCAATTGCGATTACAGGATCGTGGGTCGCCTTCCGCTCAGTGCAGATCACTCCGTCAGAATTTCACTTCTTCGGCTTGCTGTATTCCCGGTTCCTGCTCGTGATGTTTACAGAGATCGCCCTCTATACGGCTTTCGTTGCGATTGGAATCTTCACCCGAAAGAAGCCGAAGGTTCACCGTTCTGCAATGGTCCTGGCGAGCCTTTGCCTGCTTGCCGGAGCCACGGCTCGAATGCCGTTTCTCTATCCGGTCTTCGGCGCGACCGGCTGGCTCGGACTCTTCGGACCGGTCTTCTGCATCGGCGCAGCGCTGCTGCTTATTCGCTGCATCCTGACCCGCAGCTTCGATCGCTGGTTCGCCATGGGGTATGCCATCTGGGTCATCCTCTTCATCGCGTCAGAAAAACTGGCGCTGACAGAGACCTGGAGCGCGATGGCAGCCGCCATTCTGAAATAGATACGGAGCGCCGCTTCGGACAGAGGA
>CAWHBA010000002.1:0-215876 GCA_963827415.1 uncultured Acidobacteriaceae bacterium | reverse complement strand
TGGCCCGCTGCGCGTTGAGGCTGATCGTCGATCGTTATTGCTTGCTGGCCGGCGCGTTGTCGGCCGGCGGCGTGGTCTTGTTCATATCCGTGCTGGCCGGAGGCGGCGGCGCCGGGCGGTTGGTCGCCGCGCCCGTGGTCGTGCCCGGCTGCTGTTGCCGCGGGGCGTCACGTCACGCATGCCGGGAGGCGCCGCGGGGTTGGCCGGCTGCGTCTGCGTGCGTCTGGCTGGGCGGCGTGGTGCCCGCCTGGTTCACGCGTGGTGTTGTTCAAGCCATAGAACAGCGCACCCATCACCACTGCGATGGCGATTGCAAACATCGCGACCTTGGCGCCGCTGGCGGGGCCTTCGGCGAGCTCGGGATCGGCCTGCAACTCATTGTCGAGACTGTTGAGGCGGGCCTGATGACGGATTTCGTCATCGCTCAGGCCGGCGCGATAGGGATCGTTCGGATTGGGTTGGTATGCCATGGATGGGTTCCTCCGTTAGCGCCCCAAGCTAAGCGAAGACAATCGCTGGCGCGCAGCGGATGTTCCGGCCATTCTTGCAAGCCGTTCATGATGGAACCGGTGATTCCCGGTTCCAAATTGCAGAGGTTGCCATGTGGAGCCTGCCGCCGAGCGATATCGTCCTGCATCTGCTGTCCTATGTGGCGTTGACCGCGCAGGCGATGACGGCGGCGCTGGCCGCGGGACGGCGCAGCATGGACTGGGCCGGCGTGTGCATGCTGGGCTGCATAACGGCGCTCGGCGGCGGCACCATCCGCGACGTGCTGCTCGGGCACTATCCGCTGGTCTGGGTGCAGAACCCGTTCTATCTCGCGCTGACCGCGGTGGCGGCATTCGTCACCATCCTGATCGCGCGCCTGGTGCATCGGCTCAATCTGGCGTTTCTGGTGCTCGATGCGATCGGGCTTGTGGTGTTCACCATGGCCGGCTGCGATGTCGCCTGGCAGATGAACGCTCGCTGCCGATCGTGATCGTGGCGGGCATGATCACCGGCTGCGCCGGCGGCGTGCTGCGCGACATCCTCTGCAACGACGTGCCGCTGCTGTTTCGCTCCGAACTCTACGCCAGCGTCTCCGTCGTGACCGGACTGTTCTACGCCACCGCCTTTGGGCTGAACCTCAACGACGAGCTCTGGACCGCGCTGACCTTCGCGCTCGGCCTGACGCTGCGCCTGCTGGCGATCCGCTACAAATGGGAAATGCCGAAATTCGTCTTCAACGGCGATCAGCGCTGAGCAATGCGCTGATCTATCGCGCCTGCGCGCTTTCGCGACCTGCTCCGCCGTCACCGCCGGCGCCGCATTGCCCCAGGCATTGCGGATGTAGTTCGTCGACGTCGGCGATCTGCTGGTCCGATCATTTTCGCGGCATAGGCCGGCATCGATCCCTTGTTGGGCGCGCGCGGCGTCGTCACGGTCTCCGCGCCGTCGAGGATGATGCGCAGCGTGCTCGAGGCGATCGGCCGATTGCAGATTGGCGTTGCCGGGCAGCGGCGGGTAGATCCGCGGCGCGCCCGAGCCGTCGACCTCGTGGCAGGCGATGCAGGCGCCGCTGTAGAGTTTTTCGCCCTCGGCCATTTGCGCCGGCGGGGGCGGGGTGACCGTCGGCTCCGGCGCGCCGGCCGGCAGATCCTTCAGGTAAACCGCGATCGCGCGGACATCCGCATCGCTCATCTTCGAGGTCGAATTGACCACGACCTCCGACATCAGTTCGCCGGCATGGCTGCTGGCCGTTGCGGCCGCTCTGCAGATATTCGGCGATGTCTTCCACGCTCCAGGATTTCAGGCCGCTGCGCTCGGCGCCATCCAGCCGTGGCGCGAACATGCCCGCGACCCGCCCGCCGCCATAGGCCTGGCCGCGTCTGTCGGCGCCAAACATGTTCTTCGGCGTATGGCAGGCGCCGCAATGCGCGAGCGCCCTCGACCAGATAGCGGCCGCGATTCCATTCCGCGCTCTTTTGCTGGTCCGGCTTCAGAATGCCGGGCTTGAAGAACAGCCAGTTCCAGCCGCGCATCACGACGCGATAGTTGAACGGCCAGCGCAGTTCCGGCGGCGGCGGCGTGTTGCTGACCGGCGTCAGCGTCGCCAGATAGGCGCGGATGGCGAGAATGTCCTGGCGGGTCAGTTTTGTGAAATTCGGATAGGGAAAGGCCGGGTAATAGCGCGAGCCGTCGGGCGCCACGCCGAAGCGCAGCGCGCGGTAGAAATCGTCGTCGCTCCACGCCGCCGATGCCGGTGTCGCGGTCCGGCGTCAGATTCGGCGAATAGATGCGCGCCGAACGGGGTATCGATGCGCTTGCCCCCGGCGAACGGTTTTGCGGGATCGGCGGTATGGCAGCTCGCGCAATCGCCGGCTATCGGTCAGCGCCTTGCCGCGCGCGATATCCTCGGCGGCGGCTCGGCTTTGGCCGGCGGCCTTCGCCGCGCAGACGAACGCAGCTGCACAAAAGCAACCGAGCGAGAATCGTCCGCATTGTCCGACGTCGTCCCTGCACCGATTGACCTCTTCGGGCGTTATAGCGCGAAAGCGGACGGAGGAGGGACGTCATGCCATTTCGCGCCGGGGCTCCCGGACGACACAAACCGAAAAGGGACGCCATTATTCCCGGCACGAAATTGCGATCTTTGAAAGCGCGGCTCCATGGCCCAGATTTGTAGTGCGTCGGCCAGGAAAATCCGACATAGACTGGTTCTAACGAGTTCAGATGACTAGCTAAAAACAGCTCGATCGCGACTCAAGGCTCAAGAGGGCTTAAATGGGAATCAACCAGGGTCCGATCAGTCTCGATCAGAAATACACCCAAGGCTCCGGCCACGTCTTCCTGACCGGCATTCAGGCGCTGGTCCGCCTGCCGATGGCGCAGATCCGCCGCGACCGCGCCGCAGGCCTGAACACCGCGGGCTTCATCTCCGGTTATCGCGGCTCGCCGCTCGGCGGCTACGACCAGCAACTTTTCGCCGCGCGAAAACATCTCGAACAGTACAACATCAAGTTCCAGCCCGGCGTGAACGAGGACCTCGCGGCCACCGCGATCTGGGGCTCGCAGCAGCTCAATCTCTCGCCCGGCGCCAAGTATGATGGCGTGGTCGGCATCTGGTACGGCAAGGGCCCCGGCGTCGACCGCTGCGGCGACGTCTTCCGCCACGGCAATGCGGCGGGCTCGGCCAAGAACGGCGGCGTGCTGTGCCTCGCCGGCGACGACCACGGCGCCAAATCCTCCACCGTCCCGCATCAGTCCGACCACGCCTTCATCTCCGCGCTGATGCCCTATCTCTATCCCTCCAGCATCCACGAAATGATCGAGATGGGCCTGCTGGGTATCGCGATGTCGCGCTACTCCGGCTGCTGGGTCGGCATGAAGGTGATCACCGAGACGGTGGAGACCACCGCCGAGATCGACCTCACCGACGAGATGACGCCGTTCGTTATCCCGACCGATTTCGAGATGCCGCCCGGCGGCCTCAATCTGCGCTGGCCCGACGACCGCTACGACCAGGACCTCCGCCTGCAGGACTACAAGGGCTTTGCCGCGATCGCCTTTGCCCGCGCCAACAAGGTCAACCGCATCACCATGGATTCGCCGAATGCCCGCTACGGCATCATGGCGTCCGGCAAGAGCTATGAGGACATCCGCCAGGCGCTGCGCGAGCTCGGCATCACGCCGGAAGTCGCCGCCAAGATCGGGCTTCGGCTTTACAAGATCGGCATGCCCTGGCCGCTGGAGCCGGAAGGCGTGCGGCAATTCGCGGTCGGCCTCGAAGAAATCTTCATCATCGAGGAGCGCCGCGAGATCGTCGAGAATCAAGTCAAGCAGGAGCTGTTCAACTGGCGCGACGACGTCCGCCCGCGCATCGTCGGCAAGATGGACGACCACGACAAGCGCTTCCTGACCTTCGCCGCCGAGCTCAGCGTCGCCTCGCTGGCGAGTTCGCTGACCGAGCGACTGCTTCGACTTAATCTCAACCCTGAAATCGCCGCGATGCTGCGCGCCAAGGCCGACTGGTTCAACGGCCGGCAGGCGACCCAGATGCAGGCGGTCGCGCCCGATCACCCGCACGCCGTATTTCTGCTCGGGCTGCCCGCACAACACCTCGACCAAGGTGCCGGAAGGCAGCCGCGCCTTTGCCGGCATCGGCTGCCATTTCATGGCGCTGTGGATGGACCGCAAGACCGAGACCTACACCCACATGGGAGGCGAGGGCGTGCCGTGGGTCGGCGTCGCGCCGTTCACCAAGGAAGAGCACGTGTTCGCCAATCTCGGCGACGGCACCTACTTCCATTCCGGCAGCCTCGCGATCCGCCAGGCGGTCGCCTCCGGCGCCAACATCACCTACAAGATCCTCTATAACGACGCGACCGCGATGACCGGCGGCCAGCATGTCGACGGCGAATTGTCGCCGCAGCAGATCACCTTCCAGCTTCACTCCGAAGGCATCCGCGAGATCTATCTCGTCTCGGAAAATCCCGACGCCTATCCGGCGTACGACATCGCGCCCGGCGTCAAGACCGCGCATCGCGACGAACTCGACGCGGTGCAGAAGACCTGCCGCAAGGTGAAGGGCACCTCGGCGATCGTGTTCGTGCAGACCTGCGCCGCCGAAAAGCGCCGCCGCCGCAAGCGCGGCCTGATGGAGGATCCGGCGCGCCGCGTCATGATCAATCCGGCGGTCTGCGAAGGCTGCGGCGATTGCTCGGTGCAGTCGAACTGCATCTCGGTCGAGCCGCTGGAAACCGAGATGGGCCGCAAGCGCACCATCAACCAGTCGACCTGCAACAAGGACTATTCCTGCCTGAAGGGCTTTTGCCCGTCCTTCGTCACCATCGACGGCGGCAAGCCGCGCCGCCGCGCGCCGGCCGAGCCTCGGCGACATCGGCGATCTGCCGGAGCCGGCCTCGCAGCCCTCGCTGGAGCGGCCCTACAACATCGCGGTCGGCGGCGTCGGCGGCACCGGCGTGCTGACGATCGGCGCGCTGCTCGGCATGGCCGCCCATATCGAGGGCAAGGCCAGCATGATCCTCGACATGTCCGGCCTCGCGCAAAAAGGCGGCGCGGTGCTGAGCCATGTCCGGCTTTCGGAGCACACCGCCGACGTCACCTGTTCGCGCATCGTCACCGGCACCGCCGATCTCGTGATGGCCGCCGACGAGGTGGTGGCGGCCGCCAAGGAAACCATCACGCTCTGCGAATCCAGCCGCACCGTCGGCGTCATCAACACCCACGTGATCCCGACCGCCGACTTCATCCTCAACCGCGACTTCAATTTCCAGACCCGCAAGGTCAACAGCGTGCTGGAAACCGCGCTGCGCAAGGATTCCTCCTTCTTCGATTTCACCAAGCCCGCCGAAGCGCTGCTCGGCGATTCCATCGCCACCAACATCATGATGATGGGCTACGCCTATCAGAAGGGCCTGCTGCCGCTGTCGGCGAAGGCGATCGAGCAGGCGATCGAGGTCAACGGCGTCTCGATCAAGATGAACACGCAGGCCTTCCAGCTCGGCCGTCTCGCCGCCGCCGACCCGGCGCGGCTCGAGGCCATGATGAAGGGCCAGGACGAGGCGGTCGCGCCGAAGACGCTGGATGCGATGTCGCTCGACGAGATCATCGCCCACCGCAGCGCGCACCTGACCGATTACCAGAACGCGCAAGCTCGCCAAGCGCTATCGCAACCTCGTGAACCAGGTGCGCGATGCCGCCACCGAGGGCGGCTATGGCGATGCCTTGCCGCGCGCGGTCGCGATCAACTACGCAAAACTGCTCGCCTACAAGGACGAGTACGAGGTCGCGCGGCTCTTCACCGACGGCAAGTTCGAAAAGCAGCTCCGCGACCAGTTCGAAGGCGAGTTCAAGTTCAACTTCAACCTCGCGCCGCCGATCCTCGGCGGCGGCACCGACGCGCTGGGCCGGCCGAAGCAAGCGCGCCTTCGGCGCGTGGATGATGCCGGTGTTCCGGATGCTGGCGAAACTGCGCTTCCTGCGCGGCACGCCGCTCGACATCTTCGGCTACAGCCCCGACCGCAAGCTCGAGCGCGACCTGATCGCGGGTTACGAGAAGGACGTCGCCACCGTGCTCGGCCTGCTGTCGCCGGTCACGCACGATACCGCGGTCGAGATCCTCTCGCTGCCCGACCGCATCCGCGGCTACGGCCCGGTCAAGGAGAAGGCGGTGCAGGACGCCAAGGCGCGCTACGCGCAACTCGCCGCCGATCTCGTCAACCCGCCGCCCGCGCCGCGGCAGATCGCGGCGGAGTAGGGTAGGGGCAAAGGCGCAACGCGCCGTGCCCACCGTCTAACCGTCCACTCGTTACGGTGGGCAAGCTACGCTTATACGGAGAGAGCTGTCCTAAGAGGATTGGTCCATTGTTGGCCCAAGAAAGTCGATAGAGTCGTTCATAGCGATGCCCCTTTTGTCTTGGCGCAATACTGGCACGACCTCTTCGATACGTCCTCTCACCGAGCACCGCCAAGGAGAACTCTATGGAAATGATCGATCTGAGCCGTGACCTGTTCCACCGCACGCAGACGCATCCCGCCCACCCTCCCGTGATCATCTCCGTGTGGTACGATCACGCCGAGAAGAAGCGCGCGGGAAACACAGACTTTTCCTCCAAGGCTTTGTCCATCGCCTTCAGCGATCATGCGGGAACACACGTAGATGCGCCGGTGCACTTCGATTCCCGTCCCGATGCCCTTTCAATCGACCAGATGCCGCTGGAGAAATTCTATACGTCCGGCATCTGTCTTGATCTGTCCCACGTACCGTTGCGCCATGCCGTGACGGTCCCGGAAATGGAAGCGGCCCTGGCGGCTTCCGGGCAGGAAATCCGCGCCGACGACACCGTGCTGCTGCACATGGCCACCAACGATCGCCTGCTGGGTAAGCCGGGCTACCTCCACGATTTCCCCGGCCTTGCGGTGGAAAGCGTGCATTGGCTGGCCGACCGGGGCATCGGCATGTTTGGTGTGGAGGCGGTGAGCCCAGCCCCCGAAGGCGAACCCAACTTCCAGGCCCATCTCGCATGTGGCGAACGGGGGATCACGCACATGGAATGCCTTGCCAATCTCGACAAGCTTGTGGGACGCGGTCGATTCCGCTTCATCGGCTTTCCACTCAAGATCCGCGGTGGCACCGCAAGCCCTATCCGCGCCGTCGCGATCTTCGAGTGAACCCGCCAAAACCTGATGGTGGGTTACGCCTGCGGCTAACCCATCCTATCGCTCGTCACAACCCGATGTGCATTCATGTTCACAGGCCGTAGGGTGGGCAAAGGCGCGTAGCGCCGCCCACCATCTCTCAACAGTCGCGTTGCTAAATGGTGGGCACGCTTCGCTTTGCCCACCCTACGGCGACCGCGTTTGCCGCCGCGGCTCGCTAGTTGAATTGCGGATCGGCAACCCTGATCGACGTCACGCGACCGCCGCTCATTTCCAGTGAAAAAGTCCAGGGCTGATACGACCACACGTCGGTGTTCGGCAGCGAGCTGGGCCCGACCAGCATCGGTTTGCCGAGTTGCTTGGTCACGCTCTCGGCCGTCGCTCCGAGGGTGATACCGTTGAAAACATATTTGTCCGCCGGCAGGCGGCCTGTCACCTGTATGGCCACCAGCTGCCAGATCGAAGCGAGCAGATAGGGATCGTCATTTATCTTGCCGAAGAAATAGGCCCACACCATCGTGTCCTTCGGCCCCTGCACCAAGCGAGAGGGCTGTCCCAGCGACGCCTTGAGCGCCGCCGCTTCCATGCCGACCACCAGCGGGCCAATTCGCATGCACGCATGCTCCGACAGCGCCTTGATCTGCTCGGGAGACAGTTTTTCCGATGGCCCGATCACGCAGGCAAAACCGGGTCCCGAACGTTTGTAATAGCCGCGGTGGACGGGATCGACGAGGTCCGGTCGCGCCTGCTGCGCAAGCGCGTCGGTCGCCTGCGTCAGCCCCAACATCACGATCGCCCCGGCCATAGCGAACTTCGTCCGTGCGCGCGTCATGCCGCGGCTCCCGTCTCAACCAAAGATAGCGAATTCTGGATAGCACGTCTTCTCTCCCAAGGGCCAGACCGGTTGCGTAGGTGGGCAAAGGCGCACTTGCGCCGTGCCCGGCACCCAGACGAAGCCACGTTGCTCCGCTCCCTCCGTCATTCCGGGGCGCGCCTTTTGGCGCGAACCCGGAATCCATTGGTCCGCAAGTGTAGCGGCGAAATGGATTTTCTGATGTGCAATTGCACATCATAGCTCGTGCTTCGCACGCCCCGGAATGACGGAAAAGATTGCCCGCTCGACGCTCGCCCAAAACACCGCAAAAACCCGCTGCGCGCAAAAACGAATTTCACCAGCCATTCCAACGCGATTTGGGTCGTCCAGATTGCGCGGCAAAAATATATCGCTTTTCATCTTGCGCAAATCAGCCTCCTTTACGCGCCATCCCGCCTCATGAAGAGGGGCGTACGCGTCGTCACGATACGTGGAGTGCGGGTTGCGGTGGACGCGATGGCGTTGCGCGCGCGAGGTATTGCAGGGCGGTCTCAAGCTTTGTCTTGGGGCTGTGAGCGATCGATCCGCGCAGGACGAGCGGCGTTGTTGCGTACGGCAAAAGCGTGTGGTTCTGGCACCCGTGGCTGGTGTCAAGCTGGCGGAGGCTGTTCGAATCCAACCGGGTTCGTTGGGCCGTCAATCCGGCAGCGACGGAGGCAAGAGGAATTCGTCTCCGGGAAGAGCGCGCCATAAGCCGTCAAACCATTGCGCAGGGAAGGCCGGATGCTCTCCGCTGGACCTGTATGCTCGTGTGCGCACTTCTTTGTGCACATTGCACACGAGATCGCGGGTGCAGCGCGCACCCGGTCTTCCCTGCGCCCTCTCATGTTGGAGAGGGCAAGCGACCAGGCACAACTCGGGCGCGTCGCGCCGCGGGAACGCGTTGGCATATCCGGATATATCCCATCTGACCTGATACGATTTCCGCTGATAATCATCCCGACTTGAGTCCAGTCGCTACTGTCTCGCCCTGCGGAATATTTCGGCGCTTGCCAAGGGGGCGGCGACAGGCCAGAAAAAACGCTGGAAGAAGAAACGCCAACGGAGAACGATTTGACCATCAAAGGCAAAGCCTACATTGCCGGGATCTACGAGCATCCCACCCGGCACGCACCCGATAAATCAACCGCGCAGTTGCATGCCGAGGTCGCCAAGGGCGCGATCGAAGATGCCGGGCTCACCAAAGCCGATATCGACGGCTATTTCTGCGCCGGCGACGCCCCCGGCGGCCTTTGGCCGATGGTCGATTACCTCGGATTGAAGGTCCGTCACGTCGATTCCACCGAGACCGGCGGTTGTTCCTATTTGATCCATCTCGGCCACGCTGCCGAGGCGATCGCGGCCGGCAAATGCTCGATCGCGCTGGTGACGCTCGCCGGCAAGCCGCGCACCGGGGTGATGCCGCCGCGCGCCGCCGGCGCGGAAGCCGATTTCGAGGCGGCTTATGGGGCCACCACCCATAATGCCTACGGCATGTGTGCCATGCGCCATATGCACGACTACGGCACCACCAGCGAACAGCTCGCCTGGATCAAGGTCGCGGCCTCCCATCACGCCCAGTACAACCCGCACGCGATGCTGAAAGACGTCGTCACCGTCGAGGACGTCATCAACTCGCCGATGATCTCCGATCCCGCTGCATCGTATGGATTGCTGCGTCGTCACCGACGGCGGCGGCGCGATGATCGTGACCACGCCGGAAATCGCCAAGAGCCTGAAGAAGCCGCTGGTGCGGTTGATCGGCCATGGCGAAGCGATGAAGGGCCCGCGCGGCGGCAAGGATCTCGACCTGACTTATTCCGCCGGCGTCTGGTCCGGCCCGCGCGCCTTCGAGGAGGCGGGCATCACGCCGAAAGATATCAAATACGCCTCGATCTATGACAGCTTCACCATCACCGTGCTGATGCAGCTCGAAGACCTCGGCTTCTGCAAGAAGGGCGAGGGCGGCAAGTTCGTCTCCGACGGCAACCTTATCTCGGGCGTCGGCAAGCTGCCGTTCAACACCGATGGCGGCGGCCTCTGCAGCAACCACCCGGTCAACCGCGGCGGGGTTCGAGTCCTACCTCAGGAGCCATTCCTTTCAACTAGTTAGGGCGAGTGCTCACGGAAGCGTCTTCCGATACCGGGGAAAATACCGGGGACTCCGTTTGAATTGGCGCGCTGCTGATGCTGTCTACCGCGTCCCTCAGCTCATTCAGAGTGAAGTGCCCGTAACGGGCTGCCATGCGAACCATCGTCGCCGTGCTCCATCCGGCAATCTTCGCAACCTTGGCTATTGGGACTCCTGCATTCAGCATCCGCGACACAGCCGTGTGCCTGAGATCGTGAAAGCGGCAGGGCAGGGCCGCAACCTTTGCAGTCGAGTCCAACTCCCCTTTCAGTATCCGTGCTGCTCTCAGCTTCGCCGCTTCCCACGCTTCCTTGATGCTTCCAATGGGCTTGGTTGGGTCTGAGTCGTATGCCTTAGGCGAGAACACGTCACCGGCGGCCCCATAACGCTCCGCGGGGAAGACGTAGTGCTCAGGCTCCCTCGCAGGGAATTGAGTCGCCCAGAAGCCCAGGGCGGCCATTGCACGTTGGTTTAGCGGGATGATGCGGCCCGTGCCCGAAGCCGTCTTGTCTTTGCCCCACCGCAAGCAGCGATTGTCAAAGTCGACGCTCCCCCATTGCAGCGTCCGTATCACTCCGAACCTGGCCCCCGTTTCGATTGCCAGCGTCACGAACGGGACGAGGGAGCGAGAGCGAGACTTCCCGCAAGCCTGTAGCAGAGCAGCTTCCTCTTCCGGGGTAATCGCACGTCCCACATCTTCCCGTGTGGGCAGCATTTTCACGTCCGGTTGCACCCGCGCCCATTGGCCGGAGCGCTTCAGGATGGAGCGGAGCGTCCCAATCTCCAGGTTCACAGTCTTGGGTGAGGCTCCGCCGTCCACACGCTTAGTCTGATACTTCGCGACGTCGCGCGGCTCAATGTCGCAGACCAACTTCCGACCAAACTCCGGGAGCAGATGAGCGAGATTCGCCTTTTCGATTAGGACCGATCTCGGCGCGAGTGTGGCTTTCTTCAAGTCCAGCCACGCTTCGGACGCGACAGAGAACAAACGGGGCTGCTGATGCTTCCTAATGCCCGCTGTGCCCTCTTCTAACTCGCGCCGCCGCTTGGCTTCGATCTTCTGTGCGAGCGTCTTTGAGGAAGTTCCCGTGCTCTCCCGGATGCGCTGGGCTTGGAACACAAAGTCCATCGTCCAGACCTTACTGCCCTTGTAGCGAAAGATCGACATTTCATTTTTCTCCCGTAGCTGCTTTGTTGATCGCATGCCAATTTTCAAATCGAGAAACCCATTTGCCCGTGATGCCCCTTTTGTAGACAGCCCGCAGTCCTTCCGAGCGTTCAACCCTAGAGTTCAGAAACTTCGCAATACGGTTTTTCAAATCCTTCTGTTCGTGCCAGTCGGGATTGCTGCGAATCTGGTTAGCAAACTTCTTTGCTGCCAAATCGTGTAGCTGTGCCTTTGCCCATTTGCGGACATCGGCAGTGGCCCTGATGGCGCTCTCTTCGCTTCGGGAGCGCTTGCACGAATCGCAGAGCGTTCCTCCTTCGTATGGCCTGTTCCAATGCTTCAGCAGAAAGTAGGCCCCACAATGCTCTTTGCGGCACTTCGCCAACCTGAAACGAACGTCAGAAAGCAGGAAGAAAACCAACTGCTCTCTCGCATACTCCACTGACCGGGGCGGACGGTTCGACGAATAAAGACCCGTTGGTTCTTTGTCATGTTTCTTGAGCCACGGGACCAGACTGTTTGAGTCCGGCAGCAAGAGAATTTTCCCTTGCTCCGAATACGCACGGGCTGCCGATGCAGCAGCCGCAGCCTTCTCGAAGGTACGGTCTCGCGGGTCTTCGACGTCCTTATTGCCTTTGCCTGAGTCCAGCCACTCGTCCACCCACCCTCTCAGCAATTCTTGAGTCGTTGGCAGGGGCATAGAGTCCATTCGAGGAATGTCACCCAGCATTTGCAGTGGCAGCGCCCTCCTTGGCGGGTCTCTGCGGTTGAGCAACGCGAGGAACTTGTCCACATCGAGACTTTGGGCGAGATTCAAGGAGATGCCCGTCGGGCCGCTCCACGTCGCCCTGACTCAGCGGCGCGCGAGCCGGGCGAAGGCTGCGGAGACGGTCGGGGGAGTAGGGATGGATCATGACTCCCGCCTACTCAAGAACGGTGCTATGTTTGGCTATCGCTTTTAAGAGTGTCTTATATGCTCTGTCGCAACTTCCATTGGACTCGCGCGCCAAGGCTTTGGCCTTTGCCTGCAAATGGAAGAATAGAGAGTGAAAGAAAATGGCCTCGTCGTCAGAAGCATTCGCGAAATTTGAAATCTGGAGGAAATCCAAGACACCACTTAAAGTGACCGTAATAGAGCGAGGGAAGCCTGCTGATGTTGGGTTCGGACGCATCGCCTCTCTCGACGCTGAAGAAGGCTTGGTGGCAGTGGCGATAGACGCGCTTCGCGCGTTCGCCACGTTCAACCGGAGAAATGGAAAGGCTGATTTCGCCTCTTCATGACAAACTCCACTTTCGGACCAAAGAACTGTACCTAACCCTGTCTGCGATTGAAGAGGCTGTCAACGCTGCAAAGGAACATCACAGCGAACTGCTGGATAAACTGACCGCGATTGAGGAAAGGCTTGGCGAATTGCCGGAGAATGTGGAGGACGTGAATCCGAATGAGGGTGCCGCACGATCGAGCGCTTTCTCGGAAGTGGGCGGGTGTTTCCGAAAACGCGTGCGTGTATGACGAAAGCCGTTGAGATGTTGGAGGGCAAGTCTCAAAGAAATGTCCAACGACCCAATAAACGAAAGGACAGGCGGTGCTAGAATGATGTGCGAACGTCGAAGAGGTCCATGATCCCCGCGGACGTTGTCAGACTTACGCCCCTCATGGCCCGCTCCGCCGGGCGGCCTGAAATCACGATCGGATTGATAGATGGGCCCGTCCTCCTGACCCATCGGGATCTTGCCAGTCAAAATATTCAAGCGGTTCCTGGGAACGGCAGGGTGACTTGCTCGATAGCTGAGAGCGCCGCTTGTCTGCACGGCACTTTCGTGGCCGGTATGTTACTCGCGCGGCGGGGTTCCGGTGCTCCGGCCATTTGCCCTGAGTGTACGCTGCTGGTGCGGCCTATTTTCATAGAAACCAATCCGGCTAACGGCGACATGCCCAGCACAACTCCCGAAGAACTCGTGGAGGCCATCGTGGATTGCGTTGACGCGGGTGCGCGCATGCTTAATCTGAGCGCTGGCCTTTCACAGCCTTCCCCGAAGAACGAACGAGAATTGGAGCAAGCGCTGGACTACGCTGCTTCGCGGGGCATCATCACGGTGGCGGCAGCGGGAAACCAGGGAACGTTGGGAAGTTCCGTCATCATCCGTCACCCGTCGGTCGTTCCGGTGGCGGCCTGCGACCTTCAGCGGAGGCCATTGACGGAGTCGAACTTGGGAAGCTCCATTGGCAGGCGAGGTCTGATGGCGCCCGGAGTAGGAATAAGAAGTCTGGGGACCGACGGCAAGCCGCAGACCGTCGGAGGAACAAGTGCCGCGACGCCTTTCGTGACGGGAGCAATTGCTCTATTGTGGTCGGAATTTCCCAATGCGGATGCGAGGGACATTAGGTTGGCTGTCACCCAGGTTGGGGTGGCGCGGCGTCGGACAATCACACCGCCCGTATTGGATGCCTGGGCTTCCTATGAGAGCATGAACTCAACTCAAGCCCGAAAGGTAATGACGTGATTAAGAAGAGCGCAGCGAAACTACCTAAGGCTGAACGGCGGCCACATCAGGTGCGCCTTCCGGGGTTCATCATCGATGAAGAATTGGGACTCGGGGACTTGATCAAGAAAGCGACTTACGCCGTTGGGATGAAACCCTGCGGCGGCTGTGAGCAGCGTGCCGCAGCGCTTAACCGTTGGGTGCGATTCACGCGATAGTTCGACAATCTCATGTGGAGGAATAATCTCATGGAGCAGCCAGAAACAACTGAAGTTGCTGCGAGTCCGACGCAAAGAGCGAACGATGCAGCTTTAGGAACTCAGTCAGTCACTTTAGCAAGAAGCATGGTTGCAGGCCAATCCTGTCCATCCTGCGGAACATTGAATGGAGCACGCAACGCTCCCTCTACCGTCCCATCCTATATCTACGCCTTGGGAACAATTACCCCACGTTTTAGAACGAAATCGGCCGAAAAGGAATTTGCCCAAGTTGTAGGCCTGGATGACGCAGTGAAGGGGCTCACAGACACACAGGTACTGCACAAGGTACTCTCGGATCGACGTAACCGATACTTGGTGCGGGAACTCTGCTGGGTGATGAACATCGGGGGCTTAGAGACTTATATCCTCGTGCCACGTGACCCGGTGGATTTTGATTTGTTAGCTGAATCAGTTCGCCCTCGACGCCAACCCAATGACCTAGACCTGGTGATCGGAGAGAAGGGTCCGATCGCGCCAATGGAAATGTGCAATGGGTTGCTTGTGCCCATTGTTACATTCGATCTGACCTATTCATTTAACCGTGACTTGCTCTTCAAGGCAATTCCACGGGATGGTAAGGCAGGAAAAAAGACTTCCGAGAACGAGTTCGAAATGGCGGCGGAAGTGCTTCTGGATCGTATTATGCAGATGGCAGACAATGCGGGTGCAACGCCTGAGCACCGCGCCTGCACTTACCTTGTTGTCCGATCCAAGAGCCTCTATCAGGCGGTCGCCGAGGCGTTCGCGCGGAACGAGTCGCTGACCGCTGTGGATGTTCGGCCCTCACCGTTGAGCGGCACGCGCAATGTTTTGGAAGTCATCATTTCATTGACGAACCGCACAACCGACGTCATCTCGAAGCAGTTCGTGCGCGTCGATGTGACCGAGGAATTCCCGTTCCTAGTGAGCAAGTTGTCGCCGTACTATGATATTTGAATCAATGAGTTAGGAGTGCGAGATCACTTATCTTTCCCGCTTTGACGAGGGTTGGCGAAAGCCTTCATTCGCAACTCCCCGCCATCCGCCGTAAAGCGTCAGGAAAGTGGCGTTGCAAACGTTCGCCATGTGCCACACAATGACCGACATCTAACTGAAATGATAAGATGACAACCAAGTCGGAAGGAGATTCGCATGAACAGGATACCTGGATTCGTCGCCGACGTGAGTGAGAATGGTTCTCCGTACACTTACGTCGTGGGGACCGCTATGACGTCTTCTTCTGTGAACACCGTTATTGGTCAACTATTTCGATGGGGTGGTCGTGAGGGCTGTAACCCCAATTGCGTTTGTCTATGGCCGAACGGATGTCCGTGTTGTATCGGGCCTGGGCCGGGGTCGCCTTCTCTACCATCTGCGTCGCTTCGTAGTTAGTCGTTGGCGCTCATAGGCTTTTTCCGTTAGCATTACTTGTCGTTTCAGCTTGATCTGAATCGGCGGAATACGAGGTGCGGAATGACTCTGCCTGGATTTTGTGCGGATGCCTCACTCTACAAAAAGCCAACCCGGTACCACTCGATCCCAAAAGACTATTGCAGGGGACAGGGGCAAGTTCAACCCGAGTGGTGGGGCGGCGACTTAGTGGACTGGGTCGGGGAAAAACTCGGAGAGGGCATCGATTGGGTGGGGGGCACAATCTGCGATAACTGTAACGCGATTGGTGTTGCGGCGGGGGCGGGATGCGCTGCAGGGACCGACGGCATCGGCTTAATTGGAGGCGCCTGTGGCGTTGTTGGCGGAACCATGGCGGTTGCCTGCCATAAAGCGTGCGGCAGATAGCGGTCCACAGTACGAACGATTAGCAACCCTGAACCAGCATCGCGCCGCGTGCTCGACTCAAAACTAGATTGGGTCGTCTGAGAATTCGTGCTCGACTACCACTCAAGCCAGAATTATTTTTTGTGCGTTTGGACCTGACAGAGGATTTTCCATTTCTTATTACAAAGCTGTCACGTTATTTTGATCAATAATATTCCCGGAGGAAGGAACGTTATGACTTTGCCTGGATTTGTCGCAGAAGGATCTTTTTCGAATTTCGCCACGACATATCGGGAGATCCAACTTCCGAAGGCTGAGGGTAATGTTTCTCCTGCATACGGGTTTGAAGACTGCGTCGCCGACTGTGTAGGGCCGTGGACTAGGGACGAAAGGTTCCGACGTTGGTGCGTCTACGCCTGTGCCTAACCGGGAATAGTCGGATATTTCATCTTAACTTGTGACACGACACACGTTCACTGCTGTCGTTCTCTTGTGCGGCTAACTGCCATGTTCCTTGAGACCAAACGAGCAGGCGAGAGCGACGCCGTTGTTTGGCTTCGATTAAACGGGGAATTACCATTCGGATAACGGACCCCATACTTCCTATCAATTAATAAACCGATTGTCGTCGCAGACGATGGGCGTAGCCGAATTTATCCCGAAGAATACTACCCCATTAAGAGCTTGGTCGGGCATCGGAACGTTTGCTCGCAGATGCATTCCAACCGGCAACGTTCCTTGGTAAACCGTTAGGCTCTCATCATCATCGCAGGTCACCAAATCGTGGAGGTCAGGTTCAAATCGCCCCCACCCTACCTCGCTACGATCCATCCCGCCATCTTTGGCACGATGGATCATCAGTGCTCGAATAGCAAGGGGCGATAGGGCTGGGCCGGCGTGGGCCTTAATTGCGGCTGCGGCCCGCATAGTGTTCGGTGATGCGAAACTTGTACCTGTATCTTGGACGAGACCTAACCCTGGCTCCAACATGACAAACGGCTCGGTAAAGACTCCCCCAAAGGAAAGGCCATCCGGCTTAAGGTATCCGGGCGAACGACCTGGACCAACAGAACTGTATGGTGCTCTATTCCAAGTGATGCCTTGGCTATTGCAAGCCCCGACGGCGAGTACATTGACGCCATCCGAGGGCGGTTGAATCGGCGTGCTGATCCGTTGACTGAACGATCACGGCTTCAATCGCAGATACTTTGCCGTCGATCTCTTTTGAGCGGAATCGGAATTCATAGTAGAACGGGGCCACAATCCAATACACAAAGACAAACGCGATGAGCCAGAATAGGTCTTTTCCGTAGGACGCGAGACTCTCACCGCCCAACCAAGCAGAGACTCCTAAAAGTACCGCAACGGGCACCCCAGCGATGCTAAGGGCCAGTACGGAGCCCCGGCTCGCCTCTTTCGCTGCTCGGTCAACTTGATCTTGCTTCTGAAAGCGTAGGGACATTCTCACACCTCGTTCCGAAGAGTTCTGGCCTGGCATCTTTCGATTATCAAAGGGCAAACAAATGCGAATTCACGGGGCTGTTGGGGCGGTCTATTTTGAGCTTGCAGCGAAACCGGCTCCCACCCATCCGATTGCGCGAACCGCGCCCCACGGGAAGAAAAAACCAAGGATGGGAAAGAGGGCAGCGAAGAGATAAAGCCAGGCAGACGGGGCGGCTGTCGGATAGAGGATCTGGCCGCCGTCGGTCTCAATCGAATAAATGCCGCTTGCATCATTCCAGACGTGATCTCTGTCCCAGTTGATCGTCTTGATATCGCCCTTGTTCACTTCGGAGGAAAGTGGCGTTGCACCGTCGAGGAAGTCGCCTCCGGTGGGCGGTGCTGTGGATGTCGTTGCCGCAATCGGCTTTCCGTTGGCGTCCCACTCTACGGGAGGCGAAGACGGGGCTATGTCACTCAACTTCGCTCGCCCGTGTTGCGGAATCGGTTTGAGGATGGCACCGGGAGGCAATCCCGAAATCGGTTTGGCTATGCTCGCATATGGATCGGGACTATGAAGGGCCTTGCGCTGCTCTTTCACCACATTAGAGTTTGCCAACTGCTCAAATGACTTGTGCATCTCACGCTGGCGCATGACGGGCTGGAGGTAGACGTATGACAAGACACCCCCTGCAATCGCTCCCAGTCCTCCAAGGAGCAGTGCCAGCCGTCGCGTTCCTTCCCTAAGATTCATTTAGACCCCCTGCCATCCCGAAGATCAGTTCAGCGCCTTGCATGTCAGGGACTCGCTGTTGCGCTGGCATCGCCACGAAATAACCCACTTGTCTGTCCGGTCAATGCGCCCGGAGTAGTGCACCGGCATCGTGTGAAAGTACTGATCAAGTTCGCTGCCCGTCACACTGACGAAATATATCCACCCCAGTGGTGGCGCTTTCGTATCTGCCGGGGGAGGAGTGGGGGAACTCACGCGTTGGAAATCGAATAGCCCGTTCGCATCCTGCGCGCAAAACAGTCTCGGCAGCTTGTCCAGCGAATCGAGGTCTTTCCTCTCTTTCGGCACCGTCGGGGTTCGCATCTGGCAGTCGCGGTACTCCCCAACGAGCCAATCGCCCGCGATCCATACAGGCGTGTCATGCTCATGCGAAATGTGCCCATGCCTGTCTGCATACTCAAAGCCGTTTATTGCAGCCCCTGCGATGAGACCGATAACCAAGAGAAACAAGTAGCCACCGATCATGTTCGAAACAGATTTGCCTAGCCGAGATCCTAGGTTCCGCTCTTCCAGCGCCATACAAGGGCCTCCCCTTCACTGCTATAAGATTCTCGCCTCTCATTTCACTTTCTTCAGCAGTTGCACCATCAGATCATTCTCAGCGGCGGCATATCTGCACCAATCCGGGTGAGACCGCCTGTAGTGAACAGATCAATGAAGCGAAGATCTTCAGCCACCTCCAGCAGTGCCATGGCGCGTGCGTCGAGATAGGCGCCTGAAACGGCTGGCGCTCGGGCCGAGATCTCGCACGACTCGATGAAAGCGCCGTGCGGGTCTTCGGCTGCGTAGAGGACACCGAAAGTGTGTCCAGCAGGACAAGCGGGATCGTCGAAGCGGTTCTTTCCGGTCGTGCCGAAGTAGATGGGGTCAAGTGCGATCTGATGATGCCGATAAAGAATGTCGCCCATCTTCAGGTCGAAGATGAGCGGCGTCTGCGTCGGCAGTTCCGGATGTGGGGGATCAAGATCTCCCGGCTTGTCCGTCATAGAGCTCCTTGTTCGCCATACTCGACTGCAACAGATTTCACGTCTTCGATCGATCCTTTCTGCAGGAGTTCCATCGGCATTTTTCCGCCGAGCCGTTCATGTGGATTGGTGAAGAACACCATTTGCATCCAAGGATCGAGCGACTTCAGTTCTCCTAGGACTTCCTCTAAGCCAGGAATTGTAGTTCCGTCGACGAATTGAAAGCTTGGATAGCTGTATCCTCGTTTTCCTTGGGTCAAAGCCAAAAGTTGATTGGACGATCGGCGTTTGTCGACCGCTTGCCGAGAGATTCCTAGTACCTCTGCCACTTGCTCGGAGGTCAGGGTTCCTCCTGCTGTTTCGAGCATCTGTTTCTTTCGTTTGAGTCCTCGGAATTTAGCTGCGATAAAGGGATCGTCGGCTATGAGTTGGGAACTCTCTACAGCCGAGCTTAGGGCCTCGAGTGCGACCAAAAAATCAGTAGGAGCAGCTGTCGCTTCGTCAATCAAATCGGACGAGAGATCGCCTTCTAATTTCTTGAATGCTCGCAGAATTCGAGAATAGAACGCGGGATGCTTGGTCCCTGCAAGTTCACGTAGAGCAGAGCTGAAATACCGATGCGTAGATTCCGGATTGCTTTTGATCCAAACACAGAACCGATCCTTTGCGAATTCAGTGCTCACGTCGAACTTGTCAAGGTTCAGATTCAATCGCCAGGTCTTCGCGATAATTTGGACCAGATCTTGTTTCACCTCGCATCGAAAGTCGCTCTGGGCATAGGAAATGAAACACAGGCGATTGGAAGAGCTTGAGGGCCTGTTAATCAAATAGGACGGCTCCTTACTCTTGAGGGGATCACCGAGTTTCTTCTCGAGCGTGACCTGAACCTGATCGAGGGTTTGCGGGTGTTCAATATATGTGAGCATCGCGGTCTCCAGTTGACAAATTAATTATCGCTCAGCTATAGCAACTTCGTCAACAATGCATCAGCGACACCCCGAGTGGATGTGTATCGATTGGAAACGGTAGAGGTCAAAACGACAGAAGTCGGGGGTCCGATAAGGGTCCAATAAGGGTTGCCATGCGTACCTCAGAGCGCCGAAAGAAGCCATCCCTGACGTGTAGTTTCAATAAGTTACGCCAAAACCCTGGACTGTCACGGCAGGGCGCAGGTTTTGACTTCCTCATGTCGGGCCCGAACCAGTAGGGGACTGACTATGCGGCACGCAAATGGCACATTTCCCTACGTCAATTGGCCGAAATCTCCGCAGTAATCCAGCTTTTCCTGACTGCACCGCCCAATTGGGTGACGGATTTCCTTTTCTGATCTGAGGGTCGTTCCCTTGCTGGTCTAATTCACCCGTTGCCCCTCCGGCGATTACGGAGAGATCGAACTTCTGGAAGCAGGGGCCATGTCACATCGACCCGAGATGCGCCAGCATTATAGGAATTGGCGATGAGTTCCAGGATCGCGATCTCTGGATTGTCCATTATTTGGCCTACATGGTCACGGAGAAAGCCCGCTCCAAAGGCAAATTGATCGTTGGAATGAGTTGCCAATCTTGTTCTTGCCTCTAATCCGGAATCGATAGTGAACATTCTATCTCGCTTGATCTGACTCATAATTTAGCGCGACTTCAGAATCCCAAGCTATCCAAACCTTTCTTATTAGAGAAGGAGGAAGGTTGTCCTAGCTGCGGTCCTTCGCCAACTTGTATGTTGCGAATCGAGGCGTAACGATGAAGTTGCGCTTTGGCGGAAAGGTCGTAAGAGCCTAGTAATCGATTGATCAGAGATAAATCGGTCCCGCTTTTGGAAAGACTTTAGATGAATACAAGCGATATTTCCTATCCCATTTGGGATGAGGTGTAGACATAGTGAACGGTTCGTGAGATGATACCGACGTTTCCACCACAGAATAAATGCAACTCTATGGAGCAATTGCATGAAATGGATTCTGACCGGTGCCCTTCTCTTGTTTGTGCCGCTCTGGCGGCTCAACCTGCACAAACGCTCATTTCATTGATCGCGGGAAACCGTCCACCCACTTATTCGTTGGTTCGAGAACTCTCTGTCCCGTAGCGTCCGCTCCTGTTGTAGTAGCAGTGAAACGAAGGAGATATCCCGCAAGCATGCCGGATGGTAGTGATTGGACAGCGCGCCGCGGTTCTCACGGAGGGTGAACAATATGCCACGCACGATCGAACAGCAAATCAGAGCAACGTACTTTGCCCTGCGAATAGGGGCTGCCGTCGTAGCCTTCAGCTTTCCCCTACTTCTGTGGGGTGGAGGCAAGATCGCTGGCTTCACCCTGCGGGACTCCATGAGTGCCTACTACTGGGCAACTCCGATCCAGCCTTGTCCCTGCGGTGAAAACCAAGACCACTCTTGCAAGAAAAAAGGAAGCGAAGTCGATGTGGCTCTGATCCCTTCACCTCGAGAGAGTGCTCTTCAGCCAGGAACCATGAGAAGCTGGTTTGTTGGCCTATTGTTCGCTATCGGAACAATCCTTTATGTCAACCAAGGACATAGCCCCAAGGAAGACCGGGCTCTGAATCTTGCTGGGCTGTTCGCTATCGGCATCGCCCTGTTCCCGATGTCCTGGGACTGCTATCGGCATTCCTTTTCACCTCACGGCTTCTGTGCCGTATCGTTCTTCCTGTGCATCGCGTTCGTTTCCGCAATATGTTCTCGAGACACGCTCGTACTGATCAAAGACTCTAAGGTGCGTGCCAGGTACCAGAAAACCTATGTTGGTTTAGCGATCGTCATGATCGTCTCGCCGATCGCAGCTTATGCGTTCAATTTCATTACTTCGCAGAATAGCCCCGTTTATTGGGCGGAACTCTTCGGAATTTACGCATTTGCTGGTTATTGGTGCGTCAAGACCAAAGAGATGTCTGGCCCTGACATCAAAAAGCTAATAGCGGAAAAGCATGAACACGCAGTGATCTGATAGACGTTTTCTTTCACTTCCGGGTTCTATTCGGATTGACGTATTAGGTGTAAGGCAGGAGAAGGACGTTTCGCAGGAGCGGTAATGCGCATTTAAATCCTCTGCGAAACGAGGGCCGGGATGTCAAAAAAGATCCGCACTTCAGGAGGAACGAGATCAAATGTTAACCTTAGGCGCCCTACTCAATCAGCTCTTCGACCGAGTACAACAACTCGTTCAGCAATTTCAGAATGCCGGGTTGGTTCTAGAAGTCAATGCTGGAGCACAAATTCAGGCTGCTATTGGACAGGCACAAGCTGCCCTCAATAATGTCCTCAGTACCGCTGCGAGCGATCTTTCAGCGCAACAACAACAACTCATTTCCGGCTTGACCGGCGTGGTCGACGATCTTCAGAACAAAATCATTGACGATCTGACCTCAAAACTTCAGACGGCTGCAAATACTTTACCTTTCGCAAACCATTTCCCCCAACTAGCAGGTTTTGAGGGAAATGTAGTGGCACCAAACGTACCAGGCGACATTCAGTTTACTGTAAGCGGCAACTTCTTCGACATTGGTGAAGACGGATACGATGCCACGGTTACAATCGGTTCGCAAGTTGTGACAAACACTACGAAAGTCACCAATCAGATCACCTTCACGGTTCCAAGAAGCACGTTCACTTTTGTGGCTAATAGCGTTACCTATCTTCCAACGTCGATAAGCATACCTTATCGTGTAAGCGAAGTTCTTGGACTTATCCATAAAAAAGAATTTGCGACGTTCAATATCATATTTATCGTGCTTCCAAACTCGCCTGGAACATATGATCTTCAAACTTCGAAGTCTGGGCAGGTGCCCCAACAAGTGGGCGCCAGTTGCGGCAACTTAGTGTGGGACTCCTCAGATGACGATCAAGACATGGTCCAAGGCTGCAATATGACGGATGACTGGCAATGCCTCAGAGAAACCGTGACTTATAGCTTTTCGAGACAGGAGGGGGATCAGGGAAGTGCCTGGTTTGATTTGGGAAACGCGAGCACATCAACTTTTGTCGGTTGGCATTTCAAGACGGAACATCATGGGATGGGCACAAGTGGTAAGCTGACCGTCAATTTGAGCTATCAGAAAACGAGGAATGTCCCACAGACACAAACTACGGACACTGGGGACTTAGCCTTAGATTGGGGTAACGCAAAAATTCTCACAGTTGATCCTACGTCCTCTTGGAAAATAACTTATCACCAGTTTGACGGAACGACGAAGGAATACGCTTCCAGTGACAGCACTAACCCATATATTCGCATTGTGGCCACTGGAAATCAGATATCTCTGAAGGCGATTCCATACCAATAAGCCCAGATCTCAACGAATATCAAGTCGCCAATGCAATCCCCGAGGATAGGTAGGTACCGACAAGTCCTAGTGCTAAGTTGGTTTCTCGTCAGTGAGAGCGCGAGTGACACTGGAGTCTGCATGAATCATGTTGAGGAGTTCTGCGTTTCCGTAGCCCTAATTCTTGGATTGCCGCAACCTGCTCGAATGACTCAAGCACTTGCGCAAAACGCTATACAGAAGCCAGCCATCCAGAAAGGGGCGCATTACGAGTCCCTTGTCGCGGGAAAGCCGAGAGTTATGATCTTTGTGCATGGCTTCACCGGTGATTCGATCGGCACTTGGCAGAATCAAAACGGCGCTTATTTTCCTTCGCTTATTGCGACCGACCCAACTATCAAACAGGCCGACGTCTTCGTTGCGTCATATGACACCCATTGGACCAAGGAGACCGGGACAATTGCGAGCCTAGCGGCGCTCCTATTTGCACAGCTTGATCATTTCCAAGTGGCCGCAGATCACGAAGACTTGGTCTTTGTTTGCCACAGTCTCGGAGGACTCGTCGTCGAGCGAATGCTCATTGAGCATCCCGAGCTGAGCAGCAAGACGAGTTTCATTCAGTTTTATGGAACTCCGCACGAAGGTGCGTTTTCGGTACTCTCCAACCCAATCCTCTCATTTATCGCCGCCTATGGCCCGAATTCCGTTCTACCTGAGCTCCGGCCAGGCAGCAGCAATCAAGTCTTGATCCAACTCGATACTGATTGGAGAAATGCTCATCTCAACGCAATACATCGTCTCTGCGCGGTTGAGGGATACGATGTCCATCAAGCCACTTTTGTCGGAAAAGTAGTGCCCTACTTCAGTGGTTCCTACGGATGTGATGGCGGCGTACCAATTGAAACAATCTTAGCTGACCACATGGGAATGGTTAAGCCAGCAAAGAAGAGTGGGGATCCCAACCAAGCATATCTTGTACTTCTGAGAAATTATCGCGACTATCCCTATTACAAGACGAGCACTCTCACGGATACAAGCCACGACTACCGGCAATACCTACAGGTGGACTGTGAACGCACAACCTCCGAGACGAACCGATCTGTCTCCTTTGATCTCAACCCTTATTTCAAAGAGGAGTTGGTTAATACGACTGCGGCACTCGTAGACGCAGAACACATCAAGGATGTGAACCCCGATCCACCTACCGTGAAACAGGTCGATTCTCGAACCGTTTTGGTTGCTTACGGCTTCAACGGAGTAGATAAGAGCGCAGGAAACTGTCCCGGAGGCGGACATGCAACATTGGTAGTCCATCCAACGATCCGATCTATCGTTCCTGTCCCTGATGGCGTTCCGTAGATTTTCCACTCAACGGAGCACTCAACCCCATCCGACCTTTAACAGGTCGGAAAACGCAGCGTTCAAAAGCTCAAGTTGTCAATTCATCGCCCATAATTTTTCGTGGAGAATATCAAGAACGAATAACTGCACAAGTGTTATGTTCGGGGGACCAGGATTAGGGGAGGTCAAATGCTGCCACTCAGCAGAGTAATCCATCTTAGAAGAGCACCCGAAGGATCGCCTTATGAGCTCGAGTTACGAGAGTGTGCTTTCTGAATTCGAAGAGTTCCCATCCACCAATGGGCCGTGGACGAGAACAGTTTACCGACGAGGTTCCGGACCAGCGGTAATTATTATTCACGAAGTCCCGGGCCTACACCCGCTTGTTCTCCGTTATGCGAATCGTGTTGCCGAAGCCGGCATGACAGTATTCCTTCCATCCCTCTTTGGCAAGCCGGGTAAACCTGTCACCCTAGCTTATTCCCTTCGGTCGCTGGCCGAAAACATATGTATCCGCCGTGAGTTCCACGTTTGGTCGACCGGGAGGTCAAGTCCAATTGTTGCCTGGTTGCGAGCGCTGGCGACCAAATGTCATTCAGATTGTGGCGGTCTAGGAGTGGGTGCGGTTGGGATGTGTTTCACTGGTGGATTTGCTTTGGCGATGATGACTGAACCCTCTGTGATAGCGCCAGTGTTGTCGCAACCTGCTCTTTCGTTTCGAGCTTGGTCGGCCGAACGCGCTGCGAGCATCGGAGTTTCCAGAGAGGAGATCGCCTGCGTCAGACAGCGGTTGAATAATGAAGGACTCTCCATTCTAGGGCTAAGGTTTAAGGGAGATGCTGCCGTACCAGATGCGCGTTTCCGCACCTACGAAAGAGAGTTCAAGGCTCACTTTGAGGCGATCGAATTGAACGCTGCTGACGCACTGGCATCTTGGCATCCACCGCACTCGGTGCTGACTGGCAATCTTAGAGAATATGGCCCAACCAAAGCCGCCGAGCAACGCACGATCTCATTCCTGAAAGAGCGTACCGGAGCGTGATCGATGCTGCCGAACGTGCTGGCTGCTGGCCAGTCAACGCCTGGCTCCAACTACTCAAGCCTTGTCTTGAGCTTGTGTGCTCCCCAGGACAGGTACTTGCTCCGTAACGCAAGGATCGCGTTTCGGTTCTCTCTAGCGTTGCGTGGGAGCAGCTGGGAGGCCGACCGCTCAGGTCTATAAGACCTTCGGGTCCGACTTCCTTGTAACGGTTGATCCGACGGTATCCTGTAAGCTGGTACACCCCGATCTCACGGCAGAGATCCGAAACTAACATCTCCTCCTTTTGGTAGCTCGACAGAAACTGTAGGCGCTGATCCACGATACGACTCTCTTCCAGGGCACGCATCATCGTGCGTCCGACCATATGCGGCAGGTGCAGAACCTTCTTCGGATAGGGCGTCTCGGCAGCACTCCAGCCTCGCTTCAAGACCTGGATGTAGAAGAAGCGCAGCGCCGCAAGCCGCTGCGTCACGGTGTTCGGGGCAGCTTCCATCGGGTGAACATGGAGGCTTGATACCGGCGGATGTGCTCCAGCCCCAGTTGGTCGGGCGGGCAATGATGTGGTTCACAAGTCTCTAGCCCAACTCATTCGTTCCAATCATTGAGTGACGATCCATCGTCGCCTGCCGGGCTATAGACGATGTTCTCCGGTATCGAACCTAACCGGGCTTTATATGGGCATGGGAACAAGACTTACTCGCTATCGGAGAACCAACTATCACCTCCCAACCTCGTCAACCTACCGACCTTCCTCTCCCTCGACGACATCCAGACATCGGTCTTGTTGGCACACGAGCTGGTGAAGAAGTGCGTCACGAAGGCGAAGATCTGTCAGGTTACGGATGACGCTGGCGGGTGTTGCCGCTCAGCTTGTTATGGAGAGCTTTGAGATCGGCAGCATTGAGAAGTTTTGTGCGGGCCTTAGGGCGCAGCCCATCGTGTAAGGGGATATGGTGCTTTGGCTTTCGTCCGGTATGTCCGGAGAAAGAGAGGAAGTGGAGGTTGTAGCCGGGGGTCATGACAAAGGCGGGCGTGGAGAAGTTGATGTCCGGGTTTTTGCGGCGTCGTGAGGATCTGAGGGTGGCGACCCATTGAGTGGCGACCTTAGAGGCGTGGAGAGCGATGCCAGTGAGGCGACCGTCAGAGATGAGGGCGTCGATCGCAACCCAGGCTCCCTCTTGGTCTCGATAGAGGAAACGTTTGCCGTAGGGCTGCAGTTTATTTTCGCCTTCGAAGCGGACGAGGGCAACTGTGTAGGTCGGATCCCCCCTTGGGGTGGGGACGCTTAGGCGGGGGACCGCAGCTGCGATTGCTTGTGCCCGATTGAGAGAATCCTGAAATGTTATGCCAGGTTTGGTTTTCGATTTTGCCATTGTCTTAACCTTTCAGGACACGAGGTAGCTCTGAACCCAATCGGCCCCCATTGCTGAGCCGTCGCAGAACGCCGCGAAGTCGTGGAACTTATCCACAGGCGCTGCGTCTGAAGGATTTAGCAGCACAATCTGCCGGAGGCCATCTGCCAGGATGCATCCTTTGATCAGGCAGGCATGGTTTGTGAAGGGGTAGCTCAGAATGACGGGGACTGGTCTCGACAGATCATCGATCTGATGCTGCAGAGCCGCAAAGCTTAGCTGCCCGTCGGTCGCGACGGCACTGTGATTGTAGGAGATGATTGCGGCATCGACATCGTATGTCTGGTCACAAGCGTCGGTTGTCATGTCTCCCTGGCAACCCGTGAGACACTTGGTCGCGACGGCGCTTAGGGTTCTGCGGGGGTCACCTAGGCTCGCACAGACGCCTATAGTGACCGCCGCCCAACAAAGGTTCGATAACGAGCCCTGCGAAGGTATGGTGACGTTCGAGAGAATGCCCATGTGCACTCCTCAGGGTTTGCTGAAGGTGAGTGCGAGGCCGAAGCCTGGCGAGTATCCGTTGACCAGAGGAGCGGCAGTGACTCCAGAGGCGGCGGTGTCACCAAGTTTGTATCCTGTAGACAACGTTGCCGTGCGGCCAGCTTGCAAGCCAGGGGTGATGTAGATGGTGCGGAACAAGGAGATGCCGAGGCCCAAAAGATACTCCACGCCTGTGCCGCCTGCCGAATCGTCCTGTGTATGGGCGGCAACGCCGACGCCGAGCTGAAGAGCGACCTTGTGATTTTGGAGCTCCCACAGACGCGCATGCACCATGGCGATGGGCATGGGGCTGACGCTCGTAGTTTTGGTGATGCCGTAGGTGAAGGTGCCAGCGGTTGCAGTGGGGATGAGGCCGTAGTTGTAGGTCTTCACGAAGCTCGTGTCCAAGCCGCCGGAGAGCGAGAACGCAGACGGGCAACTGACGGAGATGAGAGGCGATGTGGTGGCAACGGCGGTGGGGACGCTGCCGGAGAGAGAGAGAGTGGGGTACAGATCTGTGCGATTCAGGACGACATCGATCTTCTTGGTTTGATTCCCGATGGTGTGGCAAGGGACGTTGCGCCGCACGACGAAGTCGTCCTTGGAAAGCGTAGCGATGCGGTCATCCCAGACCACAAAGATCTGGCGCTGTTTGCGGTAGGTGACTGTTTTGTCGGCATTGGGGAGGTAGGCTGCAGCCTCAGCGAGCATGGCCGTCACTGCAGTGACTTCGTTGGCGAGCAGTGTCTTCAAAGGATCTGCTATTGCCGGCTGACCGAGTTGAATTTTCAGAAGTTCGTTCTGTACGTTCGTCAACTTTGTCGAAAAGTCTACCAAGGTCTTGTATTCAGCGTCGCGTGCACTCGTAAGTGTCTTTTTGAATTTTTCGTCGTCGTGGATCTTTGTGAGAAGAGTTTTGGTCCCGTCTGGCTCTTGAAGGAGCGTATCGGACATCACGACGATGGTGGTGATGTCCGATACCGCTTTGTTGACACTGGCGATGGCGTTCTCATTCTTCGTGGCGCTCAGATCGAGTTCTGGCTTGATGTTATTCATGATGGCTGCCATTTGGTTCAGCGTGTTAGCCGTAGGATCTCCCACGAGTGGAGCAATGACGCCACCTGGAGGCACCAAACCTTGTGAAAGGTCGACCGTAGTTACCGTTGTTTGAAATCCGAGGACCGCACTGTAGCGAAGTCCGTTGACCGGTACAGTGACGCAGACGGGGCCATTAATGACGGCGCCTGAATCAAACGGGAAAGATCAACAACGGGATAGCCGGGCTTGCAGGTCTCCGCTGTGGCGAATCGGGAGAGAGCCAGGAAGGAGGCGAACGCAACATTTCGCCAGAAAAGACGGCTTTTGTGGTTCGTGCTCAAGGTACTTGTTCCAGAAAACAACTCTGCGCTGGAAGTCATGGATCTCTCTTTTCTGCGGCGTGAGAAGCACGTCCGCCGCTACGTGAAGATAGGGTGCAAACGTGTTACTGAGGCGATATGCCAGCTTGTCGCTTAGCCTTTTTTATATCCTCGGGTGTGATCGTCGTCTCCGGATGCGTCTTTTGAAGTTGCTCGATAACCGTATCAACCTGCTGGCCGGAGATGCCTGAGCTTTGATCAGGGGAAGTGATCGTAGGCTCGAGAGGAACAGTCAGAACCGTAATGGAACCGCCACTGCCCCGTACAACGATTGTTCTAAAAGAACTCTGATTGTCTGGCGCTGTTCCGGGAGTCGACTCTAGCGATCGGTTCGTTGCTATGCCAGACCTTGCTGTGACGATATCGCATTGGGCGATTGTGCTTGTTCCTGGGTCGATTTGCACTACCGTCAGATGTGGATCGGCCGAGCGAGATGCGTCAATTTCGACCGATATCCGCACGCGTACGCGATTAGTCGCAGGATAGAAGTTTTTCACGTTGACGTGGGGATCTCGCATCTCAACAATCAACGCAGCTTTCTTATCAGACCAATCAATCTGCGGCATTTGCTTCCCGACATAGCCGGCCTTTTGCAAGGCAGCGACGAAGTCACCTCGATTAAACATGATCGAGCACAAATCGGTAGCCGATTGATGCGCCACGGGGAACTCATTCGATTTCAGGTCAGGGACCTCCTCAGAGGTCAATGGCGTGGACGCAATCAATATCGACAGTAAGAATAGTGATTTCATTTTTTCTCCGGAGACAGAGGTTCTAGTCCTAAGCCCTTTTGAATTTTGATTCCCTCACTTGGGGGGGTAGGTGCACCGGCTTCAGTTGGTGAGGTTTGCGAACTGACGGGATAAGTGACTACGTAGTCTGGTGGTCGATAGTCCACACTGCTACGTACCAAGAGGGTCGTTACTACGACGGCAAGGCCAAGTGTGATCATGACAAGACCGGGGGATGCGGTTTCTAGTGAACTCTTCAGACCCCCGTTCTGGATGCTAAGTTGAAAGCCGACAGTACTGCTTCTGAGGACGTATATTGCACCGATGAACACGACAAGAAACGAAAGCATCAAGCTTGTCGTCTTGACAATCGAGGCATCAAGAGAACGAGCATAGGAGAGCACCGCCGAATGATCCAAAGGCGGAGTCTGCTTAAGCGTCACTTGGATTGCTTTGTCGTATTCTATCCACCGGACGATGAGACTTGCGATCATGAGCCCTGAAACCAGAAGAACTATGCAGCTCCCAATCAGCAGCAACCTTGTATCCAAGAAATCTAGATGGGTTAAAGATCGGTTGGGGTTTTCACCTGCCACTGCATCGGCTGCTTTGAGCTCTGCCGTTCTCTGCGGATTATCATCTGGCATGAGATCAAAGGGCCGCAGCGTTTCGGGAATCGGTGTAGCGAAAGTCTGCATGCGCTGTGCGCTTCCGGGGGATGAACCACTTGTGGGTGCGGGTGATGTGTCCATTTCTCTCCTTCAGCAGAGCAACCGAATTGTGGTTCGCCTCAGTCTGTCAGCTTGGTTTCGAGCAACTTTGAAAAATAAGTATAGAGTCGTGAATTCGACCAGTATCCGGTGTGCGCGCCAGCAGGTTCGAAACCTTGGTGTACTAATTCGTTCTGATTAGCTTGGTAGAAAAGCATGGGGCCGCTGATCATATCGAGGCGACACCAGACATTGATCCAGGAAAAATCGAAACAAAATGGCTTGTTGCCGGGAGGCTCTGGTGGGAGAGATCCCTCGGGTGGCGGCGTGCGCAGGCGAAAGTTGTGCAGGCTGTATAGCACCTGGTTGAGGATGGTCGTTTTCTCGCCGGTCCGCGCGCGGAAGAAATAGTAAACCTTATTCAGCGGACAGCCAAATGTAAACAATCCTGTGATTCGCGAAAGGTCCCGCGCGGAAGGAGTTGGGCTGGTTTGAACCAACTGCTGGTCGCGTTCCGCGGCTTCCTTAACGCGGAGATCATTCAACGTGTCATACGCAATGACAGTGCCCAGAGAGTGGGCAGCCAAAATGAGTCGGTCGTATTGCTGAGGCATACCCGTAGCTGCGGGGAGATCAGCGTGCTGGGCGAGGAGGTCGTGGATAGTCGCCGTACATTCACTCAGGATCTGGGAACGTGCGGCGAAGTTCTTGCTGAGAGAGTCGGAGCCAAGATAGACGGCCAATCCCCCAATTGCAGTGGTGAGGAACTGTTTGATCCCGTAGATGAGAGCTCCGAGTAGAAGGTACAAGGTAATGTGGATTAGTCGCAAACCTCTCGGGGCGAACGCCAGATAACGATGTACGAAATGGCGGAAATTGTCGGCCAGATTGTCCAGGGAGCTGAGGGCGGCTGGTGCGGTGGATTCATGATTTAGAAAGGCGATGCGAGGGAGCAGTTCCTGCACGGCGTGCCAGAAAAAGGGGATGGCGATCAGGAATAGGAGGAAGGTGAAGACTGTTAAATCGCAAAGGCGAATATTTCTCTTGTCAAACTTGGCTGGGGCGAGGTGGCGAACCGCGTCGAGAAAGTAGAGAATCGTCATCAGGATGAGAAGCCATCGGAAAGCGACGAGAGTCAATACGAGAATCTGCACCCAGCCGAAACTGGAACAGGCCCAAAAGTAAGGAAACCAGTTGGATACGGATGCATTTGATGCGTGAGCGATCGTCTGAAGGAGCGGCTGGGCGATTAGGGCGTAAAGACCGGCCAACAGCACGATGAACGGGAAGAAAATAAAGCAGCTGCGGGCTAACTCGCGAATAACGACCAATTGTAGAGATTCGTCGGAGACCTGATCGATAACGAGTGCGTTGGCTCGCAAATATTGGAAGGGGCTGAGCGCAGACTGGATCAGAAAGCGCAAAGATTGCAAAGCGCTAACGCGGTCATTGATAATCGGCGCCCAGTAGTATTCCACAATGTCAATTAGGGCGGGGCGATTTCCGGCTGCTGCGAGATCTACGGGAGTAAGGCGAACATACGCTTGAGTCCAAGCCTTCTGCTGGTGGGTCGGGTCTTCTTCATGCTGACGGAAGCGGAGTTCGTGATGATAGCTTCCCGTGTCGGGGGAACTAAGGCAGTTTTCCACGCCCCGGGCGAACTGATCGACTGTTTCGTACGGCTTTTGCGAGCCCATGCCGTGGATAACCAAGACCGCTACGCGACTATTCATGAGTGCGCTTCTCCTGCTCGATAGTTAGAGAAGATCCAGGGCCCGATGGAAACCTATTTCATGGAATGCGGAGAACGTTATCAGATGCAGCGCCGAATGCAAGACAAAATCGCGCGAAGTGCTTCGGTAGGTTCAAGTGAAGTTCCGGCAAACCCACCTAGTCGGTGCGGACTGCCGATTTTGGGGGCATCTGATCTTTGCCTATGGGTGCGTGGCCAAGCTCCGCGAGCTGCTTCGTGACTGAAAAGCGAGCATAATGTTGAAGACCGAAGGATTCCTACGGTTACAGTCAGGATGTGTGCAGCGGTATTTCCGCTTATGGCGACATCAATTTCAACAGAAACCACTTAGAGGAGCTCATGCCGATGCCTTCCCGGGTTACTGAACTGTTAGGACCTCGCGGCACCACGATATACGTCCAGTATGACGATGAAGTCGCTGCCGGATTGCAGGCGGTATCCGTAACCGACGATATCGTTGAGAGAACGAAGCGTTACAGGGATTCGGTCGAATCAATCGTTCAAGAATACGCGACGCTTCTCCTGTCTTCAGTTGAGAAAACGGCCTCACAGATGAAGCGTCCGACAAAAATTGGCCTGGAGTTCGGGATCCAAATCGGCGGTGAGGCGGGAATTCCGCTGGTGAGCAAAGGTACAACACAAGCGAACATCAAAGTCAGCCTCGAATGGGTTCTTTAGTCACTTGACTGAAAGGCATGAAGACGATGATGCTTCCATTATCCGGATCGACGATAGAGGAGATTTCGAAATCGTCTGTCAAGATCCTATCTGATGCGAATGCTTTAGTTGGCACAGGGTTTTTCGTCAGAAGCGACGGGTACATCGTTACTTGCCACCATGTGATCTTCGCTCTGAATGCGATTAAGGTCAGCTACGGAAATAAGATCTACGAGGCTGAATGGTGCAAAGACTACTCAAAGCCTGATGCCGACTTAGCAGTTTTGAAAATTTCGGGGCAGGGCCTACCCGCGGTTTTGCTCAAGACTCCTCGCGGTGCAGCCGAACAGCTTTATGTTTACGGTTACTCTCCGATCAAGGAACACAATTTCCCGAATGGATTTCCTTTCTTTTCATCGTCGGCACGACGTGTCAGCACTGTTAACACGTTGTCCACGTTTCGATCAGCTAAAAAACTGGGAGAGAAGCCATGGAACTTGCTCCCTAACGCCTCCGCGTCATTCTCATGTCTTCAAATAGACACTGCGGTCGATTACGGTAACAGTGGAGGCCCAGCTGTTGACGATATCTCCGGCCAGGTTGTTGGCGTAGTGCAGTCCACCACCGCAGACTCCAGCTATGTCATCACATGGGATAACCTCCCGACGCTCGTTCAACTCGGAATCAGCCCCAAACAGGTGGAAATAAGCCAAGTGCTAAACATCATTAACGTTCAATGTGGCTCTATCTTTACGTTACGACCCTCAACCTCAGCCAGACGGCTTCCCGTTTACGTGTCGCCCGACTTTTCGCTGTCAAGACAAAAGAGCAGTGCGCTCGGCGAAATGCTCGGCTTCCCGGAGTCCGACGAGGAGATTTCACTCGCAAACACATTTCGGCCATGGCATCGCCAAGACAAAACATATGATTGGGACGAAGTTCTTGACTCCGGCCGATTCATAGTAGTTCTTGCCGATCCTGGAATGGGCAAAACAGCCCTCTTGAAGCAAGTATGCATTCGATGCGTCGACGAGGCACGGCAGCATCTGGAAGCGCCAGAATCGATCGTCATTCCGATTTTCGCAAGACTGATTGACCTTGCTCGTGAAGAAGGCGACTTCGAGGACCGACTCATCTCGTTGATGCGGCAGAGCAAAGGTTGGAGTGACCATCTCGAAGTATTGCTGCGAGAGAAGCTGGCAAGTCAATGCCTGCTGCTTTTAGATGGCGTTGATGAAATTAAATTGGAGTCTCGTCAACTCCTCTTCACCACGCTCCAGGAATATGCCGAGAGAAGCTCAGGTAAAATCGTTGTCTCTTCGCGATTTGTTGGCTATCCAGCGCCGTTTACGATCAATGTGCGTGAATTTGCATTGTGCGACTTCGACGCATCTCAAATGAGAAAATTCGTCGAAGGCTGGTTCGACCTAGGGTCGCGCGCAGACGACCTAGTTATGGAATTGGAAACCAAGCCAGACATTCGAGCTCTCGGTCAAAACCCGCTCCTTTTATCTTTGATTTGCGGCCTATATGAGCTTAACGATTTGGCATTTCCGCTCAGAAAAGTCGAGTTATACGACAAAGCCGTCCGCTATCTGCTTGGTCGATGGAACCAAAATCGCGATCCTCAACCCGAGGCGAGGTTGATAGCGAAGCTACGCCTCGTTGAGCGAATCGCATATGTCATAACGGAGGAATCGAAATTAATTTTTACGTTGGATGAACTGCATGAATGGGTTCAGCAGGTCTTGCGTAATCCCGACGTCCCGATGGAGTTCCAACGAAGTGATCCTTCCTCCGTCATCCACGAACTCGTAGAAAGCAATGGCATCATTCGGGCGGCAGATGCCCGAGCAGAACATTTTCTTTTCTTTCATCGGACGATACAAGAATGGCTCGCTGCGTCATTCATAACTAGGGCTATAAAGAAGGACTCGGCAGCGATCAAGACAGCTGTCACGAATCGGATTTGGGACTTCGAATTTCATCAGACCATTACATTCATTACGGGATCTCTAGATAATCCGATTCCGCTCCTCAATGCGATTGAGTCAGTGAAGGATGATTATTTTTCGAATCTTCTTGTTTTGAGGATGTTATGCGTCGCTGAACTCGAAGAGAGTCGATCAGAAACAGTTGCTCGAGTCGTCGAGAATGCTTATCGACTCTGGCATGAATATCCTGGAGTGGAATTCATTGAGGTGGCAGCAAGGCGCTTGTGTCAAGCTAATGATGAGTTTTGTCTATCGATAGTTGATTGCATTGCGTCTGACGACAAGTGTTGGAAACATGCAGTTCGACTGCTGAGACAGAGTAGCGCGTCAACCATGATCGACAAAGTTACCCAAATGTTGCTCGCTCAAACCTCGAACCAAGACCAATGTTATTGGGCAATAAAAAAGCTTAAAGAACTGGATGATAGGGAAATCTTGAACGGCCTCCTCAAAAGCCCCGACCAGGCGATCGCAGCAAAGGCTAAGGAAGTTTTGTCGGATGCGGGTGCTGGTGACTACCGAGTGATTCAAAACATAAACGCACAGGCCGAGAAGGATGCCATCTATGAAGCATTGGAAGACGACACTGTAGATATTTACATTCGTCTCGATTGTATCGCCGCCGCTCTTGAAAAATGGTCGCACACGGAACTCGGAGATATTGCTCGTGACTTGGTAGAACGCTCTGGTGGACCTATGTGGCTATTAGAGACGATGATTCAATATCCCTACGGATGTATCCAAAACGAGTGGGGATTTTCGCTCGCTCGTCGATTGGCGGTCCGCTATCAGAATTCCGGGGCACAATTTATTCCGGTCTATCCGGAGGTGTTAGGCATCGCTTCTACAGAAGTTTCCGAGATTAACCCGTCACTTCTGGGCGATGGCGACACGAAGCAACCAGACGAGTAATCCTCCGGGAATTGGTCACAGAGGAGTTTCTGGTCGCTACGAATAAATGCAAGAAGATTCCAATGTGGGATCTGCTCCTCCACGGCCAGGATCGAGAACAGAACTTCACCAAATTCTTCACCGAATTGTGCGACGCAGGGACTCCAAATACTCCTGGGCGCTCCTCTCTACTCCATTGAAAACACATGTGCTCCGGCCTTCATGAACCGCCTGTTAACCGAAGGGTTGTAGGTTCGAGTCCTACCTCAGGAGCCACTCCTCCTTTGGATATTTAAGGCGTTCGCAAGTCGCAGCCCCCACATTTTGCGCAAAGTCTTGAGCCGTTGTGGCTTACGGTTGGACCTTGTGTGTAGTTCAGTCCGCCGCTGCAGGCAGTCGCCCCTGCGGTGGGGGGTGTCAAGTGCTGCCGGCTTCGCGTGGTCTTGTCCTCTGGGTCTTGCCCGTGGGCTTTAGACTTTTGAGGTGCACCCGGCAGCAGTCTGGAGGCGGTATGAGACGGACCATTCTGGGAATGTTCCTTCGGGTCTCTTTGCTGATGGTCTTCGCTGGCGGGATGCAGGGGCAGAGTGCAAAGCATAAGCCGGTGGCGCCGCTCGAGAAGACGGAGTGGAAGCTGATCTGGCTGGGTGGGACGAAGATCGAGGGAGGGGTTCCGCAGCAGGTGCCGTACATCCAGCTTGATCCGGAAAGCCGTCGTGTCAGCGGGTCGGGTGGATGCAATCGGCTGGCTGGTGGGTATGAGCTGACGGGAGATCACCTGAAGTTTACCCAGGTGGCCATGACACGAATGGCATGTATCCACGGGAACGAGACCGAGACCAATTTTTCCAAGGCGCTGGATCAGGTGACGACGTGGAAGATCTCGGGCGGGAAGCTGTGGCTGATGGACGCAGATCAGCACGTGGTGGCGAAGTTTTCGGCTTACACGCCTGAGATCTGAGCCAGAACGCAGAGGTTGATGTATTCATCAATATCGAGCGCCGGCTTAGCGTGCAAAATCGCATTTCGATAGCAGTTCAATGAATCTGCGCTCGCCACGCAGGTGATCCCATTTAGGGTCGATCGATAAAAAGGCAAGGTGCACGTCGTGCATCTCGAACGCCTTCTCCAGTGAATCTAGGGCCAATTCGTGCAACCCCAGTGCTGTTTGTACCAGTGCCAGCACATACGGCGGCACATAGCGTTGCTCGCTCATCGCGGTCAATTCCCGCAGCACGGCCTCGGCTTCAGCGCGTTTTCCTTGCTTTGCGAGAACATAGCCTCGAAGCGACAGCGGTTTTGTATTGCCACCACTCAGTCGCGCAGAGTGAATCAAAAGGCCGATGGCTTCTTCGTCCCGCCCAAGCGCCACATAGGCCTGTCCGAGCTGAAAGGGGCCTATCCAAAATTCGGGGTCGATCACCATAGCCTCCTGGGCGTAACGGACGGCTCCCTGCAGGTCTTTGGCTGCAAATTCGATCTGGGCCGAAAGTGCGCGGTTCATTGCACTGAGCGGGTCCAGTTCGCGGGCGCGCTGAATCGACCGCATCGCCTGGTCATGCTCACCAAGGTGCGAGGATGTGATGCCCAGCATGCGGTGTGCGAACGCGTAGTTTGGATCGACAGAAATCGCCTGGCGAAATAGCGCCTGGGCGCGGCACCATTCCCAGCCCAGCCAGAAACAAAAGAACCCCATACTTGCCAGTGTCTCTGTCTGACGAGAGTCTGATCGCAATGCCTTCTCGGCGGCTTCCCGGGCTCGTGACAGCAGCCCCAGAGGTGGCATGTCTCCGGTCACCGGGCTTGAGCACAACGCATCCGCCATGCCGGACCATGCGAGCGCGTAGTCATCATCGAGCTCCACTGCATGAGTGAAGTACTCAATGGCCCGCCGTGTCGTTGGAGGAGTGAACTGATTCCAGAAATACCGTCCACGCAGATAGAGGTCGTAAGCCTCCGGGTTTTGCGTCTGACGCCTGGCCATTGCGGTGAGTCGTGCCGGCGAAAGCCGCATCCGGACCTGCTCCGCGATCGCAACACTCAGCTCACGCTGCAATGCGAGGAGGCTGCTCGGTTCGCTGTCGAAGGAGGCCGACCATATCTGAGATTGGTTATGAACCCTCAGCAATCTTGTTGTGACGCGCAGCCGTTCGCCTTCGGCCCGAATAGAGCTCTCCAAAAGATATTGCGCGTCAAGCTCAGACCCAATCTCCGCCACAGACTTCACTTGGCGTTTGTAGGCCATCATCGATGTCCGGCCGATCACTGACACGTGCTCCGGATCGATCTGCCCGATGGTGGCGATCGTTTCTTCGGTGAGCCCGTCGGCCAGGTATTCGCGTTCCGGGCCGCCGCCCAGGTTTTCAAACGGCAAAACCGCCAAGCGGATGTGCTCCGGCTCCGGTTCCGTCGCGACTGCCTTGCGCGACCGCACCTCTGCAGTGAAGCAATATCCCTTGCCTGGGACTGTGGCGATGTACCGGTTCTCGCCCGGTAGTTCGCCCAGGGCTCGCCGTACCGCGGAAATATTCTGATTGAGATTGTTTTCTTCCACGGCTGTGTCTGGCCACAGGGTCTCCATCAGTTCGCGCTTGTCAAGCACTTGCCCTTGCCGCGTCACCAATAGGAATAGGGTGTCAAACGCCTTCGACGTTAGCGGGACCGGAAGACGGCCACGCAGGAGCAGCCTCTTGCCGGGGTCCACGCGAAACTCCCCGAATTCGAACTGTTCTCCCATGGTTATGACCTATGGGAGCCAGCTTACGCGACTTCAGAAAATTTCAGAAACCTTCAGGTCGCCCTAAGTACCGGAGCGGACTAAGTATCCGACGATGACCTTGCGCCAATTGATCTGGCGGAAAACAAATCAACTCATAAGGATCTCTCCATGAAAACGACACTTCTAAAATTGGTCGCTTATACCGTCGCTGCCTTCGCTCTTGCTGGACAAAGCGGTATGGCTCAGAGCGCAGACCAGGAATCACACCGAATCGTCGGGACGTGGATGTTCCGCATTCAGCTGCAAGACTGTGCCACGGGTTCTGCCATTAACGCGCCTTTCCTGTCGCTGCTCACTTTCGGCCAAGGCGGTACGGTGGTTGAAACCACCTCGAACGGCTCGTTTTATCCAGCCGTGCGCAGCGCGGGACACGGCATCTGGGTCAATGAGGAGCACGGTGCTACACGTGCCTCAACTACGGCTTTTATCACCATGAACGGAACGCTCGCGCGCATCCAGACAATCGAGCAGTCCATCGAATTGGACGGACCGGACGCTCTGCACACGACATCGGCGACAATTCAATTTGTGAGCCCAACCGGCGTTCTTCTCGGCACAGGCTGCGCTGCGGCAACGGCTACGAGGCTGCGATTCGAATAAGCCGAGACCCCGACAAGCGACGTGCTTGCGGCGGCCAAGTGATTACGCAGCTCGGCAATGTATTAGAGGAAAGCGCCCACCCCGAAACGAGGTGGGCGCTTTTCATTCTGATGCGACGCAGAGATGCGATGCCCCCAAAGGATCTGCCGGGCAATGCGGTTCCCGTATGATGGTCCGCATATCAAAAAGACCTTCCTGGAGCATGTTTCATGAACCGTGGTCATTGCCTGTGCCTTGCGGGACTGCTCTGTCTCTCCGCTGTCACGTTTGCACAAACCAACTCGCCGATTACGCTGATGGTAGACGCGACACATTCGCCTGAGAAGATCCTTCACGTCCGTGAGACGATTCCGGTCGATGCCGGCCCGCTGACGTTGTATTACCCGAAGTGGATTCCGGGCGACCACGGCCCCAACGGCCCGATCTCGTCTCTCACCGGCCTTCACTTCACGGCCAACGGGAAGGAGATCCCGTGGAAGCGCGACCTCCTCGACGTCTTCACCTTTCATCTGGACGTTCCGGCGGGAGCGGCGAAGCTCGACGCGGCTTACGATTTCATCGAAAATGACGGGGGATCGGCAACGAACAACCTGGTTGTCCTAGAATGGAACGAGGTCACGCTTTATCCGGCGAGCACTCCGTCAAGGGATCTCACGTACCACGCGACTCTCATCCTTCCGCGAGGATGGAAGTTCGGCACCTCGCTGCCGATCCAGACGCTGACGGATGGTCATATTGCTGTCTTCAAGCCGATTTCGCTGGAGCTTCTGGTCGATTCGCCGGTAAATGCAGCGGAGTATTTCAAGGTGGTCGACATCACGCCGCCGGGCGAGCCGATCCACCACGAACTTGACCTCGCTGCCGACAGCGAAGCTGCGCTCGCGATTTCGCCGGCGGTCCAAAAGGGCCTCACCAACCTTGTGGCGGAATCTGGCGTGCTCTTCGGCGCGAGGCATTATCGCGACTACCACTTCCTGCTCACGCTGAGCGATCACGTGGCGCACTTCGGGCTGGAGCACCATGAGTCGAACGATAGCCGCCTGCCGGAACGCGTGCTGATCTCGCCGGGCGCGGCGTACCAGGTGGGCAGTCTGCTGCCGCACGAGTTCGTGCACTCCTGGAACGGCAAGTTCCGCCGTCCGGAGGACCTGACGACGCCGGAATTCGAGAAACCGATGGAGACGGACATGCTGTGGGGCTACGAGGGGCTGACGGACTACCTTGGCCCGATGTTGGCGGCGCGCAGCGGCCTGTGGACTCCGGAACAGTACCGAGAGTTTCTCGCCAGCGTCGCCGCCTCGCTTGGGCCGGGCCGGCCGGGCCGCACGTGGCGCCCGCTGCTCGATACGGCGAGCGGTGAGCCGATGGGCGGACCCGGTGGCGGTCGTGGCGGCTGGCTGAACTGGCGGCGCGGCGTCGATTACTACGACGAAGGCGACCTGATGTGGCTGGAGGCCGCGACGATCATCCATCGCGTGACCAACGGGCAAAAATCGATCGACGACTTCTGCCATCTGTTCCACGGCGGCGCGAACAGCGGTCCTGAAGTGAAGACGTATACGTTCGATCAAATCGTCGCGGACCTCAATGCGATTGCGCTGTACGACTGGGCTGGGTTCCTGCATCAGCGGCTGGACTCGATTTCAGCCGACGCTCCTCTCGGCGGCATCGAGAATGGCGGATGGAATGTCACGTATTCGACTGAACCGGTGCACCTGTTTGGACGCCGCGCCAACGCGGGCCAGGCCTACTCGATTGGTCTGCAGATCGACGCGGAGGGCGAGGTTACGGATTCGATTGTCGGCAGCCCGGCGTATAAGGCGGGTATCTCGTCGAACATGAAGATCATTGGAGTGGATGGGCGGCTCTACACGAGGGATCGGCTTGGAGGATGCGATTGCAGCCGCGAAGGAGTCGTCGACGCCGATCACGCTGCTGTATGTCGTTGACGACGACATCCGCACAGCCACGGTCGACTACCACGGAGGAGAGCGGTATCCGCATCTGACGCGCGATGACGCGAAGCCGGATTATCTCGATGATTTGATCAAGGCGCATTCGTCCGGCCATTAGGCTGGGCGAAATGCAGCTCAAGCAGGCGGATTTTGGAGCGGACGAGAGGAGGATGGCTCCGCATAACGACGCCGAGGCTGCAGTCGATGAGTCACCAGTATACCGGGATGCCGCGGATGGGACCGGCGATCAGCGCGAGGAAGAAGATGCCGACGGAGCAGATGAGGCCGAGGTGGACCCACTTGTTGCGACGGGGTTCAGCCATGGGCCGATGAAGGCCATCGCACAAGGACGGACGTTGCGAAGGCGAGCCGTCGGTGCCATAGGCGAGGAAGCGGATAGCTGAGCGATTTGGCCGACCGTCGGTGAGGGCATGGTCGACACGCAGGAACCAGTCTGTCGAGCTGTCCGCAGCGTGCTCGGTACAGGTGAATGCGCGGCGATGCGGCGACGTAGTTCGAGCTCATGCGAAGCGGGAAGGCCAGTGTTCGACGCCGCTCGAGCAAGAGGACCGAGTGTGACGATCTTCGAGCCAGACGCCGATGGCGACAGTATCCCGTCTGCAAGCTGTACGATGTTGGGAATGGGTGAAGCAATTTAGCGAGTCGGGATGGTCCCAAGAGCGGCAAACTCCGCGATGGGCGACGCCACTCGAGAAGAATTTCGCTATGCGTCAGGAACGGCGTCATCCGAGTTTGTAGTGATTGGCAGCTAGAGTTCGAGGCGGGAGTCGTCGATGGCGAGGCGGACGTTGCCGTCGGACTTCTGCAGGCGGCGGACGGCTTCCATCTTGTCGACGTTGGCCTTGAGCATGACGACGGCGATGGGGATGGATTTGCCGGCGGCCTTGATGGTGCGGATGGCGGTCTCGCGGTCGATGTTGCAGAGCTTCATGAGGACGCCGATGCCGCGCTCGACGAGCTTGGCGTTCTTCATGTGCACGTTCACCATCAGGTTGTCGTAGACGTAGCCGAGCCGCGTCATGGCACCGGTGGTGATCATGTTGAGGACCATCTTCTGCGCGGTGGATGCCTTCATGCGCGTGGAGCCGGAGATGACCTCGGGACCGACCTCAGTGCAGATGGTGATGTCGGCGACCTGGGCGAGCTCAGAGCTCGGATTGCAGGTGACGGCGGCGGTCTTGGCGCCGCGGGCACGGGCGTAGTCGACGGCACCGACGACGTAAGGCGTGCGGCCCGAGGCGGAGACGCCCACGACGATGTCTTTGCGCGTGGGGCGACGGCGGGCGATGTCACGCTGGCCGAGCTCGGGAGAGTCCTCGTTAACGTCGGAGGCAGAGGCCAGAGCCTTCGGTCCGCCGGCCATGATGTACTGCACCTGCTGCGGTGCGGTGGAGAAGGTGGGCGGGCACTCGGAGGCGTCGAGGGCGGCGATGCGGCCGGAGGAGCCGGCGCCGACGTAGATCAGCCGGCCGCCGTCGCGGAGAGAACGGGCGACGGTGTCGATGACCATGGCGATCTCGGGCAGGGCCTTCTTGACGGCTGCCGCGATCTTGGCGTCCTCGTGGGAGATGATGCGGGCGATCTCGATGGCGGACTTGGTATCGAGTCCTGCGGAAGCCTCGTTTGGGAGCTCAGTGGTGAGACTTTGGAGATCGCTCAGCGGGTGGGGTATCGACTTCTCAGTAGAAGTCGGGGACGGCATGGTAAGTGTGGCCATAAGATTCCGTTACTTCCCATTCTAAATCAAACCCAACGGGGCAAACGCAAAGAGTTGGACGGTGGAGCGCACCGCTCGATGTACTCTGCTCGGGAGATGTAAGACAGGAGGACGGCGACAGGGATGGGACGGAAGCTGGGTTGGCTGGCGGGTGCGGCGATGGTTCTGGCAGGGGTGAGCGGGCTGGCTCAGCATAGTGCGGATGACGGGCTGAACACGGCACTGAACGACATGATCAAGGCCCACCACGGCAAGGTGGCGATGTATGCGCGGCAACTGAATTCGGGTCACGAGATCGCGATCGACGCCGATGAGCCGGTGCAGACGGCGAGCGTGATCAAGCTGGCGATCCTGTACGACGCGATGGTGGATGTCCGCGAGGGCAAGGCAAGCTGGGACGAGAAGCTGACGCTGAAGCCGGGCGAGGCGGTGGGCGGCTCGGGCCTGTTTCACTTCCTCGATACACCGGTTACGGTGACGCTGAAGGACGTGCTGACGATGATGGTCATCATGAGCGATAACACGGCGACGAACATGGCGATCGACCGGTTTGGCGTGGATGCGGTGAATGCGAGGGCGGAGTCGCTGGGGCTGAAGAACACGCACCTGTACAAGAAAGTGATGAAGCCGGCGACCGGACCGCATGCCGGCGGACCAGCCGAAGTTCGGACTGGGCAAGACGACGCCGCGGGAGATGGCGGAGATCATCGAGCAGATTGGGGAGTGTCACCTGCGGCGGGCGACTCCGGGAGCGACAGGGCTGAACGACTGGGCTCCGATGGACGATAAGGATAAGGCGGTATGCGATGTCGCACTGACGATGCTGAAGGACCAGTTCTACCGCGAGACGATTCCGCGGTATCTGCCGAATGGCGGCGACCAGACGGTGGCGAGCAAGACGGGGTCGCTGAATGCGGTGCGCAATGATGTGGCGCTGGTGGCAGGGAAGAGCGGGCCGATGGTGATCTCGATCTTCACCTACGACAACCAGGATCAGAGCTGGACGGTAGACAACTCGGCGGAGATGCTGATTGCCCGGATGGCAAAGGCGATTGTGGATGTGTGGTCACCGGAGGGTTTGGACGCGAAGACGATGGTGCCGGGGCTGGGGCTGCAGGCTGGCCGATAGTGTTAGGTGCGCTGGACGACGGAGTGAAGCAAAATTGGGAAAAATCCGTCTAAACTGATGAGTGGCCCCGGTGACTGAGCGGCGGCTGGAGATCGACTGGCAAATGCAAGAGGACATCACTGATCAGGTCAGTGAGAGGCCGGCGGTACCGGAAGAGGTATCGCTGCCAAGGCAGAGTGTGCGTGCGCGAAGGCGCCGTAGTCCGGAGAACGGATGGCGGCCATGGACGCGCGACCTGATCATCTCGGTGATGGTGTCGGTGTTCATCATCCTGTTTCTGTATCAGCCGGTGCGCGTGGAAGGCACGAGCATGCTGCCGCAGTTGGAGGACCAGGACCGGCTGTTCATCAACAAGTTTGCGTACCGTATCGGCGAGATTCACCACGGGGACGTCGTGGTGTTCCGGTATCCGCATGATGAGACGAAGAGCTATATCAAGCGCGTGATTGCGCTGCCAGGGGACGATCTGCGGATCGACCACGGGACGGTGTACGTGAACGGCAAACAGCTGAAGGAGCGTTATGTACCCACGTGGTACAGGGACGACCGCTCGCAGCCCGAGATGGTATTACCCGAAGGTGAGTACTTTGTGATGGGGGACCATCGGTCGATCTCCAGCGACAGCCGTGATTTTGGGCCGGTTTCGCGGGATTTGATCTATGGCCGGGCGGCTTTTGTTTACTGGCCTGTGGACCAGGCGGGTGTTGTTCATTAGTCGCACACTGAGGGAGTGACGCGAGTGGGTCGCAGGATGTCGCGAATGGGGAGTACCGTGACCTTAGTGTAGGGTCTACAACGAAGAGGCAGTTGGGTAAGGAGTCTCTTCGTGATTTCGCGTAGCAGAATCGGGTGGTTCGTGCTGATGGTGATCGGGATCATCATCGCGGCGTTCGGAAGCGTGGCTCTTACTTAGAGCGACGCTTTTTCCGTCGAGCGCAGGCCGGTGCCTGTCGTGCATCCTAGGACAGGAGGCGTGCGCGTATGGACTGGCAATCCGGTGGGATGAGCAGCGACATCGAAGATCGCAGAGGCGATTCTGGCGGTGGTGGCGGCTTTGGCTTTGGCGGTGGCGGGATCGGGATCGTTGGGTTCCTGGTGCTGCTGGTGATCAGCCTCGTGACAGGACACAACTTTCTGGGCGCATTCTTCGGTAGCGGGACGCCGACACAGCAGGTTCAGCAGCAGACTCCGGAGGAGAGCGCAGCGGAAGACCGCGATGCCCACCTGGTGTCGTTTGTGCTGGACGATGTGCAAAAGACCTGGCCGCAGATCTTTCAGGAGAAGGGCTGGCCTCCGTACAGGCACGCCAAGCTGGTGCTGTTCCGGGGGGCGACGTACTCAGGGTGCGGGACCGCGCAGGCGGCGACGGGGCCTTTCTACTGCCCGAACGACCAGAAGGTCTATATCGACCTGGACTTCTGGGATGACCTGAAGCGGTTTGGCGGGAGCACGGCAGATTTCGCCCAGGCGTACGTCATCGCGCATGAGCTGGGTCATCATGTGCAGAACCTTGTTGGCACGGAGCAGAAGGTGCGGCGGTTGGCGCAAGCAGGAACCGCGGGAGCAGAACCATCTGTCGGTCGACACAGAGCTGCAGGCCGACTGCTATGCAGGTGTCTGGGGGCACTCGGCGCAGGAGCGCGGCATTGTGCAGCCTGGGGATGCGGATGCGGCGCTGAGTGCGGCGGCGGCGGTGGGCGATGACCATCTGCAGAAGATGGCCGGCCGTGCGGTGAGCCCCGAGAGCTGGACCCATGGTTCGAGCCAGCAGCGAGAGATGTGGTTCAAGCGTGGGTTCGATAGCGGTGACCCGAGCGTCTGCAATACGTTTGGCGCCGCGCTGCCGAACTAGCGCTTCGCGCATTTCCGCCAGGGGAATTGCACAGTGTAGACGGGCACGGCTGTCGCGTTGGCCTTGGTGGACGTTAGCAGCTTACGGCGGAGAAGCCAGCGGATCGAGGCTTGGGTGGAGCTGCGCGAGAGGCCGGTGTTCTGCGCGAGTTCGAGGTAGCTGATCGCGACAGGGGACCTTCGGCGGGCCTGCTCGCCGGTAAGCCAGAGATAGACGAGGAAGGCTGCCGGCTTTCGATCGTGGCCGGTAAGGTCGCGCAACAGCGTGTCGAGAATGTAGTCGTCGATCGGGATCGTCTTCTGCATCGCTGTACCGATAAAGAGTATATCCGCTATACCGATAATCAATATAGTAATTGATAGGCAATTGTGCGGACTGGAACTGCAGCTCTATCGTTTCGGCATGGAGGTACAGCGATGATTCGCGGGATTAAGTTTGTGAGTGTGCCGGTGAAGGATCAGGATGCGGCCCTGACGTTCTGGACGGAGAAGTGCGGCTTCAAGGTGGCGACCGATCAGGTGTTCGGGCCGCAGCGCTGGATTGAGTTGATGATTCCTGGAGCCGAGACCGGCCTCGTGCTGTTCACAATGCCCGGCGATGAGGCACGCATTGGTACGCCGCAACCGATGTCGCTGTGGTGCGACGATGTCTCCGCGACTGCCGATGTGTTGAAGGCAAAGGGTGTGAAGTTCGCACAGGATCCGAAGAAGGAGAGCTGGGGAACGAGCGCAATCTTCGAGGACCCTGACGGCAATAAATTTGTGCTGAGCAGCCGCTAGCCGCCACTACTTTTCGATCTGAACGAGCGTATCGGGCTCAGACTGACCTGCGAAAAATCGCCTGATCTTTTCGGCGGTGACTTTGTTTGCGACGGCGAGAAGGGCGTCGGGGTTCTTTTCGGCTGCTTGCCTTAGTGCGCGGACGGAGCCGAAGTGGGTGAGCAGGCGCTGGCGCGTGCGTGGGGCCGACGCCGGGAATCTGCGTCGAGCTCGCTGGTGCGGTCGCGCATCTCGCGGCGTTTGCGATGGTAGGTAATGGCGAAGCGGTGCGACTCGTCGCGGATCTTCTGGATAAGGTGCAGCACGGGCGAGCGGCGGTCGAGGACGACGGGCTCGTCCTCCTGCCCGTGGACGTAGATGACCTCTTCGCGCTTGGCGATGGAGGCGAGCGGCTGCGTGGTGAGGCCGAGCTCTTCGAGCGCGGAGGCAGCGGCGTGGAGTTGGCCGAGGCCGCCGTCGATGAGGATGAGTGAGGGCAGGGTGCGTCTTTGCCGTGGGTGTCGCGCCATTGGCGAACTTGGAGTAGCGGCGCATTACGACCTCGCGCATGGAGGCGAAGTCGTCGACCCCGGTGACGGTCTTGACCTGAAACTTGCGGTAGTCGGACTTCTTCATCGCGCCCTTTTCCCAGACGACCATGGAGGCGACGGTCTCCGCACCCTGGATGTGCGAGATGTCGAAGCACTCGATGCGCGCAGGCGGCTCGGCGAGCGTGAGCGCGTCCTGCAGGGCCTCCTGCATGGCCTTGATGCGAGGGTTGGAGAACGCGGAAGCGCTGATCGTAGGACTGCTTGGCGTTCTGGCAGACGAGGTCGACGAGGGAGCGCTTGTCGCCGCGCTGCGGGACGGCGATCTCGATCCTGTGGCCGGAGCGCTCGCGCGAGGACGTCGGCGAGAAGCTGGCGGTCGGGGAAATCGACGGGCACGTAGATGTGGCGCGGGACGTAAGCCTGATCGAGGTAGAGCTGCTTGAGCAGCGCGGAGAAGAAGGCCGAGGGGGAGAAGTTCGTGGTGGACTGGATTGTGGTTTGAGTTCCGAGCTGGGATCTGTGAGGCCACGAGTTCCGGCGAGCGCGCAGTTGGCGGAGACGACTTCGGACTGAGGTAGGTCGGACTCGAAAGGCGATGCGAGGATGGAATGCTGATCGGACTCCTCGCTGTCGGCAATGACTTCGGGTGCGGGAGTCGCGGGATCGGGCTCGAGATGCGGCTCGCTGACGAGATCTGTCGCGTCGGCATCCTCTTCGGCGAGCGAGGCACCGGCCTCTGCTTCCAACTCCGGCAGGTCCTCCCAGAACATGTCGCGGCGGTCGACGATCTTGCCGCCGCGCATGTGGAAGAGGTTGACGGCGAGCATGTCGCTCTCGAAGTGGAAGCCGAAGACGTCGGCGTCCTCGGTGGTCGGCGGAGGCGATGCGCTGGCGTTCGTCCGGCATCTGGTGGACGGTGACGAGCTGGTCGCGAAGGCGGGCGGCGAGCTCGAACTGCTTGTTCTCGGCGGCGGACTCCATGCGTGTGGTGAGGCGGCGCTCGAGTTCGTCGGACTTGCCATCGAGGAAGAGCTGCACGTCGCGGATGGCCTGGCGGTAGTCGTCGGTGGAGATGAGGCCTTCGACGCAGGGGCCGAGGCAGCGCTTGATGTAGTACTGCAGGCAGGCGCGCGGGTGGTAGCGGTTGAGGTCGACCTTGCAGCTTGGGATGAGGAAGCTGCGGTGGATGACGATCGACGAGGCGGTGCGCGAGGTTGCCGGGGAAATAGGGGCCGAAGTAGGCGGAGCCGTCCTTGCGCAGGCGGCGGGTGACGAAGACCTTGGGGTAGCGGTCGGCGAGCGTGAGCTTGATGTAGGGGTAGGTCTTGTCGTCGCGCAGCAGAATGTTGAAGCGCGGCTTGCGCTGCTTGATGAGGTTGTTTTCGAGCGCGAGCGCTTCGTGCTCGTTGGCGACGGTGATGTATTCGAGGTCGACGGCCTCGCGCATGAGCGAGCCGGTCTTGGCGTTGGCCTGTGAGGCCGCAAGAAAGTAGGAGCGCACGCGGGCGCGCAGGTTCTTGGCCTTGCCGACGTAGATGACCTCGCCCTCGGCGTTCTTGTAGAGGTAGCAGCCGGGGCCGGTGGGCAGGGTGCGGATTTTCTGCAGGAGATCCATGCCGGAGATACAAGTCTAGAGCCGCGCTTCCCGGGCTGTCGCCGGCGCTTGTAGACGATGCTCTGAGGATTAGACGCCGCCGATGCTGGGCGGACTCGGAACGAGGGCGGGACTCAAGTAAGCTGGAGGATGTGACTCCCGCTCCTGAAACTGCAAAGACCGACATCCAGGCGCAGGCCGAAACTGCCGAGGCGCTGGGCCGCGCTGCGGCGATTATGGCCCGACTGCGCGCGCCCGGCGGTTGTCCGTGGGATCGCGAACAGACCTTCGACTCCATCATGCCGTACACGCTCGAGGAGACCTACGAGGTCTTCGACGCGATCGAGCGGCGCGCGTGGCCGGAGCTGAAGGATGAACTCGGGGACCTGCTGCTGCAGGTGCTTTTCTATGCGGAGATGGCCGGTGAGGCTGGCCACTTCACACTGCACGATGTGGCTGAGAACCTGAGTGAGAAGCTGATCCGGCGGCACCCCCACGTCTTCGGCGACGTCGCAGCTGCCGACGCCAACGCCGTCCTGCGGAACTGGGAGCAGATCAAACGCGAAGAGAAGAGCTCGATGACGGAGCCCGAGCAGGCGTCGTCCATGATGGACGACATTCCACGCTCGATGCCGGCCATGCTTGAGGCGAGGAAGCTGGGCTCGCGCGCGGCGAAGGTTGGGTTCGACTGGCCGAGCGTCGACGGACTGTTTGAGAAGCTTGCTGAGGAGACGGCAGAGCTGCGCGAGGAGCTTACGAGTGGCGCCCAGAACGAGCGCGTTGAAGAGGAGCTCGGCGATCTGCTGTTTACGGCAGTGAACCTGGCCAGGCATCTGAAGGTCGACCCCGAGTCAGCACTGCGGAAGACGAACGCGAAGTTTCGGCAGCGGTTTGCGGCGATGGAGCAGGACGCCGGTGGACGAGAGCGGATGGAGGCGATGTCCGCCGACGAGCTGGAGCAATTATGGAATCGTGCCAAGAGTGGCGAAAAACTTACGTCTGAGGAGAAGCGTTGACAGGCACTCAAGAACACGCGCTGCAGCCAACTACTGCAGTCGAGATACGGACACTCGCGGATCTTTCCGAGTTTGATCTCTGTGTCGAGATCGAGACCGCGGTTTGGGGATATGATCCGGCGGATATGATTCCGCGACGAATGTTTCTGCTGGCCTCGCGGATTGGCGGCCAGGTGATGGGTGCATTTGCCGGCGGGACGATGGCGGGGTTTGCGATGGCGCTGCCCGGGTATCGGCATGGCCATCCGTATCTGCACTCGCACATGGTGGGCGTGCTGCCGGAGTTTCGCAACCTTGGACTGGGCCGGAAGCTGAAGCTGGCGCAGCGCGAGGATGCACTGGCGCGAGGCTTTGAACTGATGGAGTGGACGTTCGACCCTCTGGAGATCAAAAATGCGCATCTGAACATTGCGCGACTGGGTGCGATCGTGCGGCGGTACAAGCGGAACTTTTATGGGCCATCGAGCTCACCGCTGCAGGGCGGACTGCCCACCGACCGGGTGTACGCGGAGTGGTGGTTGCGCTCAAAGCGTGTTTCCAACGTGCTTGCAGGGGAGCAGCCGGAGTTCGAGATGCTGGAGCAGGTGAATGTGCCGGGCCATATTTACAAGTGGAAGGCCTCGGATACGCACCGCGCTGAGGCTCGCCGTGTCCAGGCGAGCAACGCGGCTGCGCTGGAGGATGCGTTTGCGCGCGGGCACTCGGTGCTCGGGTATCAACGGAGCAGCGAAGGTGATGGTAGCTTCTTGCTGGGATTGTGGGACGAGGCGCTGAGTTATTAGAGAGGCAGAGAAGGGACGCCGATGAAGATTGAGGCAATTACGCTGCGCGAGATTAATATGCCGCTCGCGCATCCTTTTGAAACGAGCTTTGGCGTCACAACCGGACGCCGGATTCTGCTGGTGGAGATTGAAGTCTGAAGAGCTGAGCGCATGGGGCGAGTGCGTGGCGGGCGAGCACCCATACTTTTCCGACGAGATGATCGATACCGCGTGGCATATCGCCGAGACGGAGCTGGCGCCTCGCTTGCTGAAGGCAGACCTGGAGAGCGGCCGCGATTGCCCCGCGTTGTTTGAGCAGGTGCGCGGTCACCGCATGGCCAAGGCGGCGCTCGAGAACGCAGTGTGGGAGTTGGATGCCACTCGGCAGGGAATTCCGCTGGCGAAGCTGCTGGGCGGAACAAAGAAAAAGATTCCGTGCGGCGTGTCGATCGGGATTCAACCGTCTATCGAGCAGCAGTTGGAGAAGGTTGAGACGGAGGTTGCGGCGGGCTATCAGCGCATCAAGCTGAAGTGCAAGCCCGGGTGGGATGAGAAGGTTTTTGAGCGTGTACGCGAGCGGTGGCCGGAGATCCTGCTGAGCTGCGATGCAAACTCGGCCTACAGGCTCGAAGATGCAGACCGTATTGCGACATGGGACCGCTTCAACCTGCTGATGATTGAGCAGCCGCTGTGGTACGACGATTTTTACTTCCACCGCGAACTGCAGAAAAGGATCAAAACAGCGATCTGTCTGGATGAGTGCATCCGAAACCGCCGCGATGCGCAGGCCGCACTGGAACTGGGCAGCGGACGGATCCTCAATATCAAGGTGGGACGCGTCGGCGGGTTCACCGAAGCGATTGCGATTCACGATGTGGCACAGGCGCACGGGATTCCCGTGTGGTGCGGCGGGATGCTGGAGACGGGAATCGGACGCGCACAGAACATCGCGCTTTCCTCGTTGCCTAACTTTTCGCTGCCCGGCGATGTCTCGGCGTCGAGCCGCTACTGGAGCGAGGACATCATCGACCCAGCGGTCACCGTGTCGGCAACAGGCGAGATCGACGTGCCGTGGAACAAACCGGGACGTGGCTATGAGGTCGATCGTGAGCGGATTGAGCGGGTGACGGTGCGCAAGATGCGGCTGCAGGTCTAACAGCCCTTACTGCAGCGGGATCTGCAGCGTGAGTAACGCGTGCACTGCATCCTGGTAGGAAAGAGGCGAGGGCAGAAGCCGGAAGTTCCAGGCACTCATCTTTGTTTTGTCGTTGACGGTGTGGAGCATGATCTCGCGTACCGTGACGTTTACATCGAGATGAGAGTAGGCCCAGCGTTTGCCCTCAACAAGCGTCTGCTCGAACTCCATGTGGCCACCGGGATAGATGCGGGCGACCACTCCCCAACCGACATTGACTGGACGCAGAACATCGCCCTCGATTCGGGTCATTGTCGCGGTCCGAGCGTCGATCCAGACGCGGCCCTTGAGACCGGTGAGGAGTTCCGCAACCATCGTGGGCGGATGAAATGCGGGATTCGGAGGAAGTCGATGACGACCTGCGGCGAGCTAGCGCCGTGAGGCTGCGGCTGGCCCGGCGTGTAGGTGTAGATGCCCGCTTCCGGCAGCAGCTTGATCAGTTGTATGGCGTAGTTGCGGCCGGCCAGTTTCGCGCTGCTGGTGCTTCAGGAAGTCGTCAGGCGAGGTGAGGATATCTGTTGAGGCGGCTTCGTTCGGCGGCATCTTCGGCCGTGGTGATAGGCTTTCCGTCCCGCTGTATAAGTCGTGCAACATTGCCCTGCACGCTTTCGATTATCTCGCGCGTTGTGTCGCCTTTTCGATCCACCTTGCGAACGAGATACTGCAAAGGGTGATGATCGTCCTGAATGAGTGCAAGTTCGTTGCGGACGGCAGCTTCGACCCATGAGTTGGGTGTGCCCGGCGGCAGCGATGGTTGTGTTCAGCGTTCACCGAGCCCGCCTGCCCATGAGCGGATTGGGCAGACAAGCACCACGTCAGCTCGCGACGATCAGCAGCGAGAGCATAGATATTCGCGGAGGTTAGTATGCGTTGGACGTGCGTGAGTCACTCAGCGATTAGACGTACCAGCGCAGTCAAAGGACCACATGGGAATCCATTGATATTCTTGAGGTATAGTGCGGAGGAAGCCAGACCGCTCAGAACGAGGCTCGAACGATGTTCAGCAGATTTGGCAAGGATCGTACGCAGGGAACTGGCGGGCACAGCGCAGACCGGGTTCGACCGTCGCGGGGATGGGTCGAGGTACTTGCGTATTTAAAGGCGAACGACAGCCTGCGTGTGCTGGACTTTGGGACTACTTCATCGGTGAACATCAACTTTCTGACCTCGCTGGGCCACAGCGTCTACATGGCGAATGTGGTTCAGGATGCGAATAAGCCGGAGTGGAAACAGCAGACGGACGCCGGCGAGGAGTACGACGTAGACGGCTTCGTGAAGTCCAGCCTGGACTTTTCGGGTCGCGACTTCGACGTGATTCTTCTGTGGGACACAGCAAACTATCTGCCGGCACCGTTGGTACCGCCGTATTTGAACGGCTACATGCTGTGCTGCGGTCCCAGGGCAGGCTACTGGCGCTGTTTCATGGACGTGCCGAGGGACCAGAAACTGCTTTTTCTCGATATCAGCTAACCGATACGGACCAGCTCCATGTAGTTTCCGCGGGCGACTACACTGTGCGCCAGGTCTATCAGACGCGGCAAATCGAAAAGCTCCTGGAAAAGTTCAGCAGCACGCGATTTTTTCTCGGCAAGGATAATGTGCGCGAGGTTATCGCGGTCCGATGAGAATCAGCGTTAGCTGCCATAAACATAAAGGGAAGCCAGTGAGCGGCTCCCTTTTATCGTTTAGGTTTGTCGACTTACTGTGAGTCCTTACTTCTTGCTGGAACTCTTGGTCGCTGCGCGGCGTTCTGCCCAGCGGCGTTTCATTGCCTCCGCGATGCGTTTGCGACCTTCCGGAGTAAGGTTCCGCTTGCGGCGAGGCTTTGCAGCTTTTCTTATTCACGCTGCCCTTTGGCCGGCCACGCCGGGGCGCCACCGTGCCGCTGGCACTGATTGCAGTTAGAGCAGCACGCGCCTGTTGAAGCCGAGCAATTTCCGCGTCGATCTCCGAGAGAATGCGACTTACATCCATACGTTTATCCTTTGTCCTGTTTGGCGAAAGAAGCGGCGAAGCCGCTGCCATCACCCGTTTGGTTTGGAAACTTACTTCTCAGCGGACGAAATCATTGCATTGATGAGAGAGCGATCTGAGCTCGGACTCCTTTGTAAGTTACAGGATTTCGTCAATTCATGTCATTTCCGGTACACGATTTTTTGAGCTAAGGTTCCCTCGCAATCAAGGGTGCTTTGATGAGAATGGTAGACTCGGGGCGTGCGACGGATCCCCCTGCATCTCTATTTACTTTCTTTGCTCTCAGCAGGGTTGCAGGTTCTTCCGTTCCCAATTGCAGGGCCGGTGCCGGCGTGGCGGCGCCTCTTTTGCTGGATATGTCTTGTCCCGCTGCTAGCAGCATTACGGGAAGACAATGTGACGGAAACCCCTTCGGGTCTGGCATTCCGCCTGGTTGGGATATATCTGCGGGGTTTTCTGGTACCTCGGAAATTGTTACTGGATTTATCCAACGATGCACCTTTACGGCAACCTCTCGGAGGCCGCATCCGCTGGGATCCTGTTCCTCTTTGCACTCTATCTCGGGTTGTACCTGGCGCTGTTCGGGATGCTATTCGGAGTTATCAGGCGCAACTGGAGTCTGACGGCAGCACTGATAAGCTCGCCCCTGCTATGGGTGGCGGTCGAATTTGCCCGGGATAGAGTTACAGGATTTCCCTGGGACCTGATGGGGTACGCGCAGGTCGAGAACCTGACGCTGGTTAGAATGGCGCCCTGGACCGGTGTCTTCGGACTGTCGCTGGTGATCGCTGCAGTGAACATGCTGTGGGCCTGCGCAGTTGCAAAGCTTCGCAGAGCCACGACCTGGTCACTTCTTTCCTTGCCGGTTACCCTCACTGCAATTGCCGCCTGGCTGCAGTTCAGGGGCCCGGTGCCTCCACCGCCGAGACAACTGCGACCGCCGTGCTGGTGCAGGAGAATTTGTCCGTTGGGGCGGGCGTCGCAGCAGGTGTGGAAAGCAGGGAAGCGATGCTGGCATCTTTTGCAGACGCTAAGTCGGCATCCGGATTTCCGCGCATCCGGCGGTGCAGCTGAAACTCCGAATCTTGTTGTCTGGCCGGAATCGCCAGCGTCATTTCTGGACTCAGATCAGGGCTATCGGGATTTTATGGAGAAGCTTGCCAGGAGCTCTTCGACACCCATCCTGGCTGACGATCTAGGTCTGGCGGGGCGGAATTCTGATGGAAGCTACAGCCTCTATAACTCCGCAACCTTCTTCAGAGAAGACGGCAGCTACGGCGGGCGATATGACAAAATCCATCTTGTTCCGTTCGGCGAGTATGTACCTTACAAACCGTTGTTCTTCTTTGCAGGGCACCTTCTGGATGGTCTTCCTTTCATCCCGGGAACGCAACGGGTTTTATTCGATGATCATGGCCGAAAATACGGAGCCTTTATCTGTTATGAATCCATCTTCGGAGACGAAATTCGTCAATTTGCACAGCGCGGTGCCCAGGTCCTGGTGAACCTGAGTGATGACGGCTGGTATGGGGACACCAGCGCGCCATGGGAACACCTGGACATGGTGCGAATGCGCGCCATCGAGAACGATCGCTGGGTTCTGCGCGCTACGAATACAGGCGTAACCGCGTCTATCGATCCTTACGGACGCGTCGTTGACCAGATGCCGAGACATGTTCGCGGAGCTTTGCTGGCGAGGTTCAACTTCATCGACGGCACCACCTTCTACACGCGTCACGGCGATTGGATTGCCTGGATTTGTGCGGTTCTAACGGGAGCGCTCGTCGCCGGCAGCCTTCTGCGCTCGCGCAGGCAGAGCACCGCACAGTAGACTAGGTTCATGTTGAACGATCTGGAATTTGCTTACTCCCCGGTCCGCGAGAAGGTGCGTGATCTGCGGGAGTATCTTTGACTCCGCCCGACTGAAGACTGACTTAGCCGTTATAGAAGAGAAGGTTGCAGATCCTTCGGTCTGGGCTGACGCCGCGAAATCGCAGCCGCTGATGCGCGAGCGGAGACGGCTCGAGGAACAGCTTGGCTATGATACCGAGTTGCAGCGTCGCAGCGAGGACATCGAGGCATACTTCGACTGTTACTGCGCGAGGGCGAAAGCGCCGTTGAGCCCGATCTGAAGCGCGAGATTGATTCGCTGGGCGAGTATGTCGAACAGCTTGAATCGCGCACGATGCTCTCTGAGGAGAACGATGCGCTGAACGCTATCGTGACGGTACATCCGGGCGCAGGTGGAACCGAGAGCCAGGACTGGGCCGAGATGCTGATGCGCATGTATCTGCGCTGGGCCGAACGCCAGGGCTTCAAGACCGAGATCAACGAGTTGCAGGATGGCGACGAGGCCGGCATCAAGTCGGCGACGTTCACCGTTACGGGTGAGTATGCGTTCGGGCTGCTCTCAGGCGAGACGGGAGTTCACCGTCTGGTTCGCATCTCGCCGTTCGATCAGGCCAAGCGCCGGCACACGAGCTTCGCCAGTGTCTTTGTCTCGCCGGAGATCGATGACTCGATCCAGATCGATATCAAGCCGGACGATCTACGCATTGACACCTACCGTTCGGGCGGAAAAGGCGGACAGCACGTCAACACCACCGACTCGGCCGTACGAATCACGCACCTTCCGACTGGAATTGTGGCCGGGTGCCAGAACGAGCGCTCTCAGCACAAGAACCGCGAGAGGGCCATGAAGATGCTTCGTTCGCGGCTATATGAATTTGAGCTTGAGAAGAAGCGCGCGGCGAGCAAGAAGCTGGAGGACTCGAAGCTCGAGATCAACTTCGGTTCGCAGATTCGCAGCTACGTTCTGCAGCCGTACCGGATGGCGAAGGATCTTCGAACGCGCGTGGAGGTTGGTGACGTCGACCGTGTCCTCGATGGCGGTCTCGAGCCATTCATCCGCGGCTACCTGAAGATGCGGCGCGAAGGCGGCGTGCCCGCGGTCGCCGTGGGAGAGGAAGACGAGGCCGGCTAGTGGACCATCAAAGAATTGACCGGCCTGAAGACGTATACTGAAAATATGTCGATTCTGCGTAATGCGGCTGCAATCGCCAAGGGAATGAGCATCACGCTTCGGGAAGGTTTCCAGCCGAGCGAGGTGGAGAACTATCCGGACGGCAAGGGACCTCTGCGGGGCGCGGTCTTGCAGGAGCGCTTCCGCGGTAAGCATCAACTCCAGCGCGATGAGAACGGCCTGGAGAAGTGCGTTGCATGCTTTCTCTGCGCGGCAGCCTGTCCGTCGAACTGCATCTACATCGAGGCCGCTGAGAACACCGAGGAGAAGCGCATCAGCTCCGCCGAGCGTTACGCGAAGGTCTACAACATCGACTACAACCGATGCATCTTCTGCGGCTACTGCGTAGAGGCCTGCCCGACCGATGCGATTACGCATGGGCACGGGTTCGAGCTCGCCAGCCTGAACGCCACCACCATGGTCATGCGCAAGGAAGACCTGCTGGTGCCGGTGCCAACGGGTCTTCCGTCCTCGGAGCAGGAAGAGGCAGAGGTGCTCGCTTAAGCGCAACAGGGCGAAGACAGTCGATGTCAGAGCGAGCGGCGAGCCTGGCGGGCTCGCCGATGTTTTGTCGGATGGACATGCAACCGATGGAGGGCTGAATGAAGACGGAGAAGCATCCTCTTGAGAAGATTCTAGAAGAGCGCATCGCAATTATCGATGGAGCGATGGGGACGACGATACGCACCTACGGGATGAAAGAGGCGGACATCCGTGGGGACCGCTTCAAGGATGCAACGAAGGATCTGTTGAACAACGGCGACCTCTTCTCGCTGACCCAGCCCAAGATGATCGGTGACATCCATCGGCGGTTTCTCGAGGCGGGCGCCGACATCATCGAGACCAACACCTTCGGCGCGACCAGCATCACGCAAAGCGAGTTCTTCGTCGAGGATCCGCGTGAACGCGGGGGACGGAAGGATCCGGAGTTCTATCAACGGGTAATCGACAACAAGATGCTGCAGGATCTCGCCTGGGAGATCAACGAGACGTCGGCGCAGCAGTGCCGCGAGTGGGCCGACCGTGTTGCAAATGAGACCGGAAGGCCACGGTTTGTGGCGGGTGCAATCGGGCCGCTCACCGTGTCCCTCTCGAACTCTCCGGACGCTGACGATCCCGGCTTTCGCGTCGTCACGTTCGACCAGGTGAAGCAGGCGTATGCGGAGCAGGTACGCGCTCTTATCGCTGGCGGCTCGGACTTGCTGCTTGTGGAGACCATCTTCGACTCACTGAATGCGAAGGCAGCCCTTGTGGCGATTCGCGAGGTGTTCGACGCGGATCGTAAGGAGCTTCCCGTCATGATTTCGGCAGCCGTCGGCCGTGGCGGCGAGACGCTTATCTCCGCGCAAACGACCGAGGCGTTTTGGAATGCTGTGAAGCACGTGCATCCGTTGAGCGTCGGACTGAACTGTTCGCTCGGGCCTGAACTCATGTATCCGTTCCTCGAGGAGCTATCCGAGAAGGCAAACGTCGCGATCTCCTGCTATCCAAACGCCGGACTGCCGAATCCGCTGTCGGAGACAGGCTTTGACCTGAAGCCTGAAGACATGGGACGGTACCTCGGCCAGTTTGCGCGGGATGGGCTGATCAATATCGCGGGCGGATGTTGCGGCAACACGCCGGAACATATTGCTGCAATCGCGAAGGCGCTAGAAAGCAAAGCGCCACGGAAGATCGGCACGAGAGTTGAGGTGGCCGCTTGAGCACTGACTCACAGACATTCAGTCCGCTGCGGCTCTCGGGCTCGCAGCCATTCACGCAGCAGCAGGGCGTCTTCATCATGATCGGCGAACGAACCAACGTCGCCGGCTCGCCGAGGTTCGCCTCTCTCGTCAAGCAGGGCAAGTACGAGGAGGCCGTGAGCGTCGCGCGGCAACAGGTAGAGAACGGCGCCAACGTCATCGACATCTGCATGGACGAAGGGATGATCGACGGTGTTGCGGCCATGTCGCGCTTTCTGCAATTGCTGGGCAGCGAACCCGAGGTCGCCAAGGTTCCCTTCATGGTGGACTCCTCGAAGTGGGAGGTCATCGAAGCCGGACTGAAGTGTCTGCAGGGCAAAGGCATCGTGAACTCGATCTCCCTGAAAGAAGGCGAGGCGAAGTTCCGCGAGAACGCGAAGACCGTCCTGAAATATGGCGCCGCAGTCGTTGTCATGGCCTTCGACGAGCAGGGCCAGGCCGCGACCTACGAGGACAAGACGCGCATCTGCGAGCGCGCCTATCGGATCCTGACCGAGATTGGTTTCGATCCCTCGGACATCATCTTCGACCCGAACATCCTCACCGTTGCAACCGGCATGGAGGAGCACAACAACTACGCTGTCGACTTCGTCAACGCGACGCGATGGATCAAAGCCAATCTGCCGCATGCGAAAGTAAGCGGTGGCGTCTCCAACATTTCGTTCAGCTTCCGCGGCAACAACAAGGTCCGCGAAGCGATGCACGCCGCGTTTCTCTATCACGCGATTGGCGCCGGGATCGACATGGGCATCGTCAACGCCGGCATGCTCGAGGTCTATGAAGAGATCGACCCGGAGCTGAAGATGCTAGTCGAAGACGTGCTGCTCAACCGGCGGCCTGATGCGACGGAGAGGCTTGTCGACTTCGGCGAAAAAATCAAGGCGGCAAGCGCCGGTGAGGGTGCAGCCGAGAAGAAGACAGAGGAGTGGCGCAGCGGCACCGTCGAGGAGCGGATGACGCATGCGCTGGTGAAGGGAATCGACGCCTACATCGAGGCCGACGCCGAGGAGGCGCGCCAAAAGCTCGGACGCCCTCTCGCTGTCATTGAAGGACCGCTGATGGCCGGCATGGGCGTCGTCGGCGACCTCTTCGGCGCGGGAAAGATGTTTCTCCCGCAGGTCGTGAAATCGGCGCGCGTGATGAAGAAGGCCGTCGCCTACCTGACGCCCTACATGGAAGCCGAGAAGGCCGCACTCGTAGCCGCCGGGCACGAGGTGAAGGCGCAGGGCAAGATCGTGCTCGCGACCGTGAAGGGCGATGTGCACGACATCGGCAAGAACATCGTCGGCGTTGTGCTCGCGTGCAACAACTATGAGGTGATCGACCTCGGTGTGATGGTCCCCGCCGAGAAAATCCTCGAGCGCGCGAAGGAAGTACGAGCCGACATCATCGGACTGAGCGGCCTCATCACGCCTTCGCTCGATGAAATGGTGCACGTTGCGCGTGAGATGGAGCGGCAGCAGTTCAAGGTGCCGCTGCTGATCGGCGGAGCAACGACGAGCCGCGCGCACACCGCGATCAAGATTGCGCCGCACTACTCCGAGCCAGTGGTTCACATCCTTGACGCGAGCCGCGCTGTGCCGGTGACGTCAAGTTTGCTGAGTGAGGAGCAGCGGGCGGGCTTTGAGACGCAGCATCGGGCAGACTATGAGGCCCTTCGCAAGCGTCACGCCGCGCCGAAACAAGCCGTCGTCTCGATCCAGGAGGCACGAGCCCGCCGGACGCCAATCGAATGGCGCGCAGAGGATCTCGCAACGCCGGAGTTCACGGGTGTCCGCGTAATCGAAGATGCTCCACTCGCCACACTGCGCGAGTACATTGACTGGTCGCCGTTCTTTCACGCCTGGGGACTTAAGGGCATCTATCCGCGCATTCTCGAACACGAGGGACATGGCGAACAGGCCCGGCAACTCTTCGCTGACGGCCAGCGACTGCTGGACCGCATCATCGCCGAGAAACTGATTACCGCCCGCGGCGTCTACGGACTCTTCTACGCAAACGCCGTAGGAGATGATGTCGAGCTATACAGCGACGAAGCCCGCAGCAAAGGATTCGAGCGCTTTTACTTCCTACGCCAGCAGGCGAATCGCGAGGGCAGTGAACCGTGCCGCTCGCTCGTGGACTTCATCGCTCCGAAGGAGACCGGCCTGCGCGACTCCATCGGCGCGTTCGCTGTCACCAGCGGAATCGGCCTGCCGGAACTAATCATGCGCTTCAAGGCCGACAACGACGACTACAACGCGATCATGGCGGAAGCCCTGGCAGATCGGCTCGCCGAGGCCTTCGCCGAATATCTGCACAAGCAGGTTCGTGACGCCTGGGGCTATGGTCGCTCCGAAAACCTCACGCCCGAGGAACTCATTCAGGAGAGCTATCGCGGCATCCGGCCTGCGCCCGGATATCCGGCATGCCCCGACCACACCGAGAAGGGAACGATCTGGCGGCTGCTCGATGTCGAAGTGAAGACCGGCATCAAGATCACGGAGTCGTTTGCAATGTGGCCAGGCTCCAGCGTCAGCGGTCTTTACCTTGCTCATCCGCAGTCGCGTTATTTCAGCCTGGGCAAGATCGACCGCGACCAGGTGACCGACTATGCGGCGCGCAAGGGAATGAATGTGGTTGAGGTAGAGCGGTGGCTTGGACAGAATCTCAACTACGACCCGGCGGAGTAGGGCTCTGCGTCGATTACCAGAGCCAGTAGCAGTCGACCGAGAAGACTCTGAGCATTGCGTGGCAGATCATCTGCAGGAGTTTCATGGCGAACTCCGTGGCACGATAAGTTAGATGGCTCCTTTGGAGGCATCGTTGTCAAGGGGAGTCTGCGCCTGTACCGACGGGGTGCCTTTGCACCTCGGCGTATCAATGCCCCCGGGCCGCGCGAATCCCTTGTAATTCACGCTGTAGTTGCAGGGTTACTTGCGTTGTGGAAAGCTCCGTGGTACAAACTAACTATTCCATCCGTCGCAAGACGGGTCGAATTTCATGCAGAGTGGCTGAGGGACGAGCCCTGAGACGCCACGACAACCGGACAGAACAAAGGCGTACCGGTGTCAACTCTCTCCTGGGAACCAGGGAACATGAGATTCGGTAGGCAGGTTTTTTAACTGCATTCCGCGTTCATATTCCCTAGACCGTACGCGGCGGTTACTCCAGAAAAGAGCACGTCTCAGGAACGCACCCCAAAGCCGCGGGAGTGTTTCGCCATGAGTTCTTTGGAGTCCGGCTGTTCGACCCCGGGGTCCCCAGCGAGCTTGCTCGGTGGGGTGGCTCAGACAATCTACGAACTGCGCTGCAATGAGTGCGGCAAGAGCTACGGCAACCGGCCGCAGTCGGCCTGCGATGATTGCCTGGCTCCGCTCGAGGTGCACTATGACCTCGAATCCGTCCGCGGCCGCTTCACGCGTGAGAGCGTTGCTGCTGGCCCGGCGAATATCTGGCGCTACAAGGAGCTGCTGCCGATTCCCGCCGGCTTCGAGCCCGACCTGCCCGTAGGCTTCACGCCGCTTGTGAAGGCAAAGCGGCTCGGTGAGCGCATCGGCTCCCGCAATCTCTACGTCAAGAACGACTCCGTCTGCTTTCCCACACTCAGCTTCAAAGACCGCGTGGTCAGTATCGCGCTCGCAAACGCGCAGGCGTTCGGGTTCGACGTGGTCGGCTGCTCCTCAACGGGCAACCTCGCCAACAGCGTTGCCGCGCAGGCAGCACGGCTGGGGCTGAAAGCCTGCATCCTCGTGCCGGCGGACCTCGAGCCGGCGAAGATCCTAAACACGCAGGTTTACGGCGCACGGCTCGTGCGCATCGACGGCAACTACGACCACGTCAACCGCCTCTGCACGCTCATCGCGGACGAGTATAACTGGGGCTTCGTCAACGTGAACCTGCGGCCCTATTACGCCGAGGGCTCGAAGACGGTCGGCTACGAGATTGCCGAGCAGCTCGGCTGGCGTCTGCCCGACAACGTGGTCTGCCCGATGGCCGGCGGCTCGCTGATTCGTAAGATCAAGAAAGCCTTCGACGAGCTGGTTGCGCTCGGCATCGTCGAGGCCAAGCCAGTAAAGTTCTTCGGCGCGCAGGCGACGGGCTGCTCTCCGATCTCGCAGGCCGTGAAGAACGGACGCGAAGAGATCGAGCCGCAGCGTCCGCTGACCATCGCGCGTTCGCTCGCTATTGGCAACCCTGCAGACGGCCCTGCCGCTGCCAGGATGATCCAGGCTACGGGCGGTTACGCGGAAGATGTTTCCGACGTCGAGGTCGTCGCCGGGATCCAGGAGCTCGCCGAGACCGAGGGTATCTTTACCGAAACAGCCGGCGGCGTGACGACTGCTGTCACCGCCAAGCTCATCGCGCAGGGCCGCATTGGCGCGGACGAGACCACGGTCGTTTGCATCACCGGCAACGGCCTCAAGACCACCGACGCGCTCGCTGGCCGCTTGCATGAAGATCGTGCCGTAAAGCCGCGGCTGGCGGAGTTCGACGCTTACCTGCGCGAGGTTGACGGCTCGCTTGCGAATCTGAGTGCCGCCGCCGAGAGCACCGCGGCTAAACAGGATGAAGCCCTGGTGCTGGCAGGAGGTGCTGCGATGAGCGTGAAGGTAACCCTGCCGACTGCACTGGCTCGGCACACAGATGGACAGAAGACCTTTGCCAGCGAGGCGAAGAACCTGCCCGGTCTGCTCACAGAATTTGACGAGAAGTTCCCGGCGCTCGCGCAGAACGTCAAGGACGACAGCGGCAACCTCCGCAAGTTCATCAACGTGTACATCAACGATGAGGACATCCGCTTCCTCGGCGGCGATACCCACCAGTTCGAGGACGGCGACGAGGTCATGCTCATCCCTTCTATCGCCGGCGGCCGCTGCGGTCAGCGCAGGTTTCTGACGCTGCCGTATGACGAATCCGTGCTGGGGGGTTGCTAGTCGGCTCTCGGGCGGCGCGCACAGTGAAAGGGCAGCGATGTATATCGCTGCCCTTTGTTATGTCAGAAGCTACGGACGATATGCATCAAGCCGGCGGCATGCCTCGGCCAGGTCCGCATCTTTCTTCGCGAAGCAGAAGCGCAGCAGGTGCTCGCCACGGTTACGTCCATCCTCGCCAGCGCCGAAGAAAGCAGACCCCGCGACGGCTGCGAGGCCTGTATCCGCGAGCAGCTTCCGAGCCTTGGCCTTGCTGTTTGCGCCCTCAATGCGAGAGGCATCGGCCAGCACGTAATACGCGCCCGTGGGAATCGATGGCGTGAGACCGGCACGCGCCAGCGCAGCACAGAAGCATCGCGCTTCGCCTGATACTCCACGGAGAGCCCGTGATAGAAAGCTCTGCGGCAGCTCGAGCAACCCCGCAGCAGCGCCATATTGCAGCGGCGATGGCGCGCACACATACAGCAGATCATGGAAGTAGCCGATCGCCGGAATCCAGCGCTCAGAGGCCGTCAGATAGCCAAGCCGCCAGCCAGTCACCGAGAACGTCTTCGAGAAACCGGAGAGCGTGATCGTGCGGTCGGCCATGCCGGGCAGCGTGGCGATGTGAGATGTGTCGTTCGCCGTCGTAGAGGAAATATTCGTAGATTTCGTCGGTGAAAACGAAGAGATCATGCTCGATCGCGAGCTCGGCGATCGCCTCCAGCTCCTCCCGGCTGAAGACCTTGCCTGATGGGTTGGCCGGCGTGTTGAGGATCATGGCGCGGGTGCGAGGTGTAATCGCTGCGCGAAGCCGATCGAGGTCGAGCGTCCAGTCCGGCAGCGCGAGCGGAACGATGATCGGGCTTCACGCGCTGCGAGTTCAGCGAGGCCGTGTGATAGCCGTAGAAAGGCTCGAAGACGATGCACTCGTCACCGGGATTGAGTGTGGCCATGATTGCGGCGTGCAGCGCCCCTGTGGCGCCACTGGTCACCAGCACATTTGCATTCGGGTCGGCCTCGATGCCATTGAAGGACGCCAGCTTCTGCGCAATCGCGTCGCGCAATGCCGCAATGCCATCCAGACGCACGTAGATGTTATGGCCATCGCGAATCGCCTGGATCGCGCCTTCGACGACCGGATGCGGTGGGTCGGTATCGCAAACGCCCTGCGCCAGGTTGATGCCGCCAACGTCGGCACAGGCGACAGTCATGGCGCGGATCTCGGACTGGACGAGGCCTGGGGCGAGCTCGCTAAGACGAAGGCTGGTTGAGAGAGCGGTGGTCGTTGGAGCAGGCATAGAGAAAGGGCGAGCCGAAGCCCGCGCCCTTCCATCGTACTCAAATTGGCCCTGGCGAAAGCGGTGCGCTAAATCACGTGAAGCAGCCACAGGATGATGATGATCAGCAGGATCGTCCCCAGACCGCCCGCCGGGTAATAGCCCCAGCCACGCGAATAAGGATAGGCAGGGAAGGACGCAAACATCAGTACCAGCAGAATGATGATGATAAGAATCAAGTCGTGCCTCCATGTGGAGCTTTGTAACGCTCTGCGGCAGATAGATGCCGAACGGCATCTGCCCGTTATCTCATTCCCTAAGAAGACTTGCACCACGGAGCGGAGCAACGCGGCGGCTCGCAAAACGCTCTCATGGAGCGGGCAGGTGCCGGGATGTCATCCGGCCGAACTGCCAATGAAAGCAGGTGAAAGATGCTTCTAGCAGTGGCGGCCATTCTGGCGATTCTCTGGGTGGTTCTGTTCTTTGCCGTCCATATAACCAGCTTCGCTATCCATATCATCATTATTCTCGCGATTATCTCGCTGATCGCGCACCTGTTCACCGGCAGGAAGGCCTGACCGCGACTGCACGCGACAACGGCTGCAACATTAGGCTGCAGCCGTTGTCGAGTTTCGGGCTATTCGCATTACTGACGGGGTACGTTCCGGGCCTGCTCCTGCACAGGTGGCGGGATCGGTGCCTTGGCCGCAAGCGCCTCTGGCGTCTCTTCGGTGAGTCGCGGAAGCTTCGCGGCAAGCGCAATCTCCAACACCTCGTCCATCGTCTCGACCCAATTCAGCTTCATTGAGCCCTTGATCAGGTCGGGAAGGTCGGCGAGGTCGCGCTTGTTCTCCGCCGGCAGGACCGCTTCGAAGATACCGGCGCGATGGGCCGCGAGCAGCTTCTCCTTCAGGCCGCCAATCGGCAGAACCTTGCCGCGCAACGTAATCTCACCGGTCATCGCCACATCGCGACGTACCTCGATCTTCGTCAGAGCCGAAGCAAGCGCGGTCGCCAGCGTGATACCAGCTGACGGGCCATCCTTCGGGATGGCGCCCTCAGGCACGTGGATGTGCACGTCGATGTTGCGGTAGAAATCACGCGGCAGCCCAAGGTGATGCGAACGCGAGCGGATGTAGGTGAGCGCCGCCTGCGCGGACTCCTGCATGACGTCACCCAACTGACCTGTGGCAGTCAGCTTGCCCTTGCCGTCCAGCACCTGAACCTCGGTCTGCAGGATCGAGCCGCCCATCTCTGTCCAGGCAAGCCCGGTCACCAGGCCGATCTCGTTTTTCTCATGCACCTGGCGTCGCGGAACTTCGGAATCCCGAGCAGGTCCTCGAGCGTTGCCGATGTTACCTTCTCGACATGCGCCGAATCCCTGACCACGCGCCGCGTCACCTTGCGGCAGACGTTGCCAATCTCGCGCTCGAGGTTACGCACACCGCTCTCCCGCGTGTAGTGGCGGATGATCTCGCGGAGAGCATCGTCGTTGAAGCTGACTTGCTCTTCCGTTAGTCCTGTCGCCTCCCGCTGCTTACGGACGAGGTACTGGCGGGCAATCTCCAGCTTCTCGAGCTCCGTATAGCCGGTCAGCCGCAGAATCTCCATGCGGTCCTGCAGCGGGCCCGGAATTGTGTGCAGCACATTCGCCGTCGCCACAAAGAGCACCTGCGACAGGTCGTACTCCACATCGAGATAGTGATCCTGGAAGGTGTTGTTCTGCTCCGGGTCCAGCACTTCGAGCAGCGCCGACGCTGGGTCGCCGCGGAAGTCCGACGCCATCTTGTCGATCTCGTCGAGCATGATGACCGGATTCTTCGTTCCGGCCTTCTTCATCGACTGAATGATCTGGCCGGGCAGGGCACCGATGTAGGTGCGGCGATGACCACGAATCTCAGCCTCGTCGCGAATGCCGCCGAGCGAGAGCCGCACAAACTTGCGTCCCGTCGCCTTCGCGATCGACATGCCGAGTGAGGTCTTGCCAACGCCCGGAGGTCCGACGAAGCAGAGAATCGAACCCTTCGGATTCTTCACGAGTTGCCGCACGGCCAGGAACTCGAGGATGCGCTCCTTGATCTTCTCGAGGCCGTAGTGGTCCTCGTTGAGCACCTTCTCCGCGTTGTCGATGGAGCGAATCTCTTTGGAGCGCTTCTTCCACGGCACCGCGAGCAGCCAGTCGAGGTAGTTGCGCGAGACGGTCGACTCGGCGGACATCGGCGGCATCGCCTCGAGCTTCTTCAGCTCCTGGACCGCCTTCTCCTTCACCTCGGCCGGCATGCCGGCGTCTTCGATGCGCTTCTTCAGCTCATCAAACTCCGACTTCTCTCCGCGGCCCAGTTCTTTCTGGATCGCCTTGATCTTCTCGTTGAGGTAGTACTCTTTCTGCGCGCGCTCCATCTGGCGCTTCACGCGCGATTGAATGGTGCGGTCGACGTTCAGCTTCTCAATCGCGATGTCCAAGGTGTCGGCGATGCGTGAGAGCCGCACCTCTGGATCGAAAACCTCAAGAATCTGCTGCTTCTCCTCTATGCTGAGCGGCATGTTTGCCGCAATCACGTCGGCAAGCTTCGCAGGCTCGTCCGTACGCAGAGCCGCCGCCGTCTCCTGGTTCAGCGACTGCTGCAGCTTCGAGTACTGCTCGAAAAGCTGATGCACGCGAGCGACCAGCTGCTCGGTTTGTGGTGTCGGCTGCAGTTCCGCGCGCGAGGTCCGAACCGTCGCGACGAAGAAGCCGTCGTCGTCGTTTACCTCGGTGGCACGGGCGCGCTCAACACCCTCCACCAACACCTTGATATTCCCGTCGGGCATCCGCACCGACTGCACGATGTTGCCGATGGTGCCGACACTGTAGATGTCATCCGCGGTGGGCTCATCCACCGACGCGTCATGCTGCGTCGCAAGAAATATCTTGCGGTCCCCGTTCAGTGCCTCTTCAAGGGCCCGCACAGACGATTCGCGGCCGACCACGAAGGGCGCCATCATGTGCGGGAAGATCACCATCTCGCGGATGGGCATCATCGGGAGCTTGCGTTGGGTACCGTTAAGAATGTCTTTGTCGTCTTGGTTCATGGTTCTCCCGAATTAGACGGGTTCCGCACGGCAAACGATGCGGACCGGTCTTTGGGGGGAATTGTACGCGCTTTGGAGTAAGTGTCTATGGCTTAGGAGTCGCAGTTTAACCGGATGTGCAAAGAGTGGTACGTATTTGAAGACACGGTCCAAACCCGAGAGTTTCGGTGCGCGCCACGAACAAAGCGGGCGACCCGCAGGTCGCCCGCTCGGAACATCGTTCTTGGAGAGGCTTAGCCAGCCTTTTCCAGAACCACCGGCAGTGTAATGTCCCGGCTCCGAACCATCTCTTCGGTAATGATCAACTCCTTGACCTTCTTGTTGCCCGGCACGTGGTACATCAGGTCCAGCATCAACTCCTCGAGGATCATGCGGAGACCGCGTGCACCCACCTTGCGTTGCAGCGCGTCACGAGCAATCGCCCGGGAAGCCTCGTCAGTCCACGTAACCTTCACGCCCTCATATTCGAAGAGCTTGGCGTACTGCTTCAGAATCGCATTCCGCGGACGCGTCAGGATGTCGATCAGGGCAGCCTCGTCCAGTTCGTCCAGAATGCCAAGCACCGGCAAACGACCGATGAACTCAGGGATGAGCCCGTACTTCAACAGATCCTGTGGCTCCGCCTGGCGCAGCAGTTCCGTGTCGCGCTGCGCACGAATCGGGGTCACCTCGGCTCCATTCGGATCTCCCTCGGAGATCGCCTTGAAGCCCAACGCCTTCTTGCCGATGCGCCGGGCGATGATCTTCTCCAGCCCCACAAACGCGCCACCGCAGATAAAGAGGATGTTCGTCGTGTCAACGACCGTGAACTCCTGATGCGGGTGCTTGCGTCCACCCTGCGGCGGAACATTGGCTACCGTACCTTCGAGCAGCTTCAGCAGGGCCTGCTGGACACCCTCGCCCGAGACGTCGCGGGTGATCGAGGGGTTCTCGTCCTTGCGGCCGATCTTGTCAATCTCATCGATGTAAATGATGCCGCTCTGCGCGCGGGCCACGTCACCGTCGGCTGCTTGCAGCAGCTTCAGGATGATGTTCTCGACATCTTCGCCGACATAACCGGCCTCGGTCAGCGTCGTCGCATCCACGATCGCAAACGGCACATCCAGCATCTTCGCCAGAGTCTGCGCCATCAGCGTCTTGCCCGAACCTGTTGGGCCCACCAACAGGATGTTCGACTTCGCCAGCTCCACATCCGAGGTCCGCGAGCGGTTCATCTGGATGCGCTTGTAGTGGTTGTAAACCGCCACCGCGAGCTTCTTCTTTGTCGTGTCCTGGCCGATGATGTACTCGTCCAGGAACGCCTTCACCTCGGCGGGCTTGGGCAGGTGCGCCGGAGCCGTCCCTGGCTGCGCCTCGCTCTTGTCGTCTTCCAGGATGGAGTTGCAGACTCCCACGCACTCATCGCAGATATAGGCGCGCGGATAGTCGGAAGGCGACGAGATGAGCTTCGCCACAGCATCCTGGGATTTATGGCAGAACGAACAGCGAAGTGAATCGTCCGAGCCCCGTGAGGTCTTCATATGCGAGAGCAGCTCCTTAGAGCACCGCCGCCGGGGAGAGCGCGGACACTCAATACCAACACCTCCAGTCTACACCGGGGACGCCCGTGCAAACGTCACGTCCGTGCCATGGGGAGGTTACTTGAGTACGGGTGCCGAAGCCGGTACGTGTCAGCTCCGTATGGTAATGGGTCATAAGGCCGTGCCCAAGCGGCATGGCCTTATTCGCTATGTGCGCCGGATGACCGAAGAGCCGCTCTCGGTTCACTTGCGCGGGATCACTTTGTGCGAACAGAAGATAAGCGCCGGCCGAAGCCGACGCCTGTACTCCTCATTCCAACCCGTTATGTACGCGGCCGGTCGATGATGTCATCGATGATGCCGTACTCCTTCGCCTGCTGCGGCGTCATGATGAAGTCGCGCTCCACGTCGCGCTCGATCCGCTCCAGCGACTGGCCGGTATTCTGTGCCATCAGCTTGTTGGTGAGCTCGCGGATCCGCAGAATCTCGCGCGCGTGAATGTCAATGTCCGTGGCTTGACCCTGCAGCCCGCCCATCGACGGCTGGTGAATCAGGATGCGCGAGTTCGGCAGCGTGAACCGCTTGCCCTTCTTGCCGGCCATCAGCAGAAACGCGCCCATCGACGCCGCCTGCCCGATGCAGAACGTCACTACATCGTTCTTGATGTACTGCATCGTGTCGTAGATCGCGAGACCCGCCGAGATCGATCCACCCGGCGAATTGATGTAGAGCTGGATGTCCTTCTCCGGGTCCTCGCCCGAGAGGAAGAGGAGCTGCGCGATGATCAGGTTCGCGACGTTGTCGTCGATCGGCGTGCCGAGGAAGATGATGTTGTCGCGCAGCAGACGGCTGTAGATGTCGTAGGAGCGTTCGCCCCGGCTCGTCTGTTCGAGCACCATCGGTATGAGTCCCATAGCTCTCTCTTTCTTGTACTGCGTGCTCAGAATACAGCCACGCGTTGAGGATGTGGGGAGTGGTAGCCGGGTGGGCAACCCACCTTCGCGTCGCTCGAGACCGTGAAGGTGGGATGTGCTGTCAAAACTAGGCTGCGAGCTTCTCGAAGAGCATCGAGCCGGTCTTCTCGCGCCGCATCTGCTCGCGGATCCGGTTCAGCGAACCGTCGTCTGCCAGTCGCTTGCGCAGCGTCTCGAGCGGCTCACGCTGCTGGATCGACAGCATCAGCAGCTCGCGCTCGAGGTCCTCGTCGGAAATCGTGACGTTCTCGTGCTCCGCAATCTTGTCGAGAAGCAGGGAAGCCTTCACCTCATTGATCGCCTGGTCACGCTGAGCGCCCCTCAAGCGGCCGAAGTCGAGCTGACGCATCGCGTCCGCACTCATGCCCTGCTGTGCCAGTGCGCGCAGTCCGCGCTCCAGCCGTGCATCGATCTGCTGCTGCACAAACGTCTCGGGAATAGGGAACTGGAACTTTGCGATCAACTCGTCGAGCATCTTGTCGCGAGCCTGAGTCTCGAGCGAGTTCTTCTTGCGCGAAGCAACGTGTTCGCGCAGCTTCGTCTCGAAGTCGCTCCAGCTCTCGTAGTTGCCGAGTTGCTTTGCGAACTCCTCATCGCGCTCCGGGTAGTTCTTCTTCTTGATGGCCTTCACCGTGACGTCATAGTTCACGGTCTTACCCGCGAGGCGCGCGTCCCCGAACTCCGCCGGATAGCTCGCCTCAAACGTCAGCTCCTGACCCACCTTCGCTCCGCGCAGCACGTCGGTGAACGCCTGCACCGTGTGCTTGCCGCCGATCTCGATGAGCGCATCCTCGCCGGTCAACTCCGGCTGCTGCGTCTTGTTCTCGACGCCCTCTTCGGTCACGGTCTGAGCGAGGTCCTGCACGTTGCCCTTGAAGCTGATCTCCGCCCAGTCGCCATCGGCCAGGGGACGTTCCTCTTCCACCGGCTCAACCGTCGCGTGGTGATCGAGCACAGCATCCAGTTCTGCCTGGTACTCCTCATCGGTCACTGCTGCGTCCGGGCGCTGAACCGTGATCGCGTCATAGCCGTCGATGTTGACATCCGGCAGCACCTCGAAGGTCGCCTTGAACTTCAGCGGCTGGCCCTCAACAAGCTGCAGTTCCGAGACCTGTGGCTGCGAAACCGGATTCAGCTTCTGCTCCTCGAGCGCATGGCGGAACTTGTCCGACACCAGCGACTCCAGAACCTCCTGCCGCACCTCTTTCGCAAAGCGCGACTTGATCAGTGACTCCGGCACCTTGCCGGCGCGGAAGCCCGGAATGCGCGCGAGCTTGGCGTACCTGCGCGTCACCTGCCGAAAGGCCTTATCAACGTCCGCAGCCGGAGCCTCGACCTCGATCGAGCGCGTCAGCTCGGGATTGAGAGTCGGAGCAGGCTCATGGTGATGGTGCTCATGACCTGCGTGATCGTGGTCATGAGCGTGCTGCGCCTCGGCGGCCACGGTTTCGGGTGTGGCGGAAAACGTCTCTTCTTTAGTGGTCTCTGTGGGGCTCAAAACTTGTCTCTCAGTGAAAGGAATTTGGCGGAAGTTTGGTAAGAAAAACTAGGCGAGTGCGGAATTCCTTATGTCTCCGATGCGCGAGGGCTTGCGGGTCGCAGCTTCTCTGCTCCTTAGCAAGGATACGAGTCCGCGCCGCCGAGGGTCAAACCGGCGAGCTAGTGCGGTGTCCCGGAGTTTGTAATCGTCGGGGTAGGATTATTCGCCGTCGGAGGCAAGGGCGGGGTCTTTAACGAGAATATCTCCAGGCGAACATGCCACTGCAGGCTCTCTCCCGGTTGCAGGCTTACGATGCCGGTATCATCCGGGTTGGGCCACTCATGCCCAAATGGGTCGTCGACATTCGTGTCCGGCTCGATGGAAACCCATCGCGCGCCAGCCGGAGCCTCCACGCGCATGAACTTGATGCTCGCCGTCAGCGGAATCAGACGAAGCCCGTACCCCGCTGCCGGATCACGAATCTCCGCAATCGGCCCATCGCCCAGCAAGCCGCTCTGCAGATTCGTGTAGGTGTCGTTGAAGCTGATGTCATCCAGCCGCGTCCCGCGGGCCCGGATCAGGTCCACCGTCGTCCCGCCTGTCAGGGCCGTCTTGCCTGAGGGCAGGTTCGTCCGGCGATCGATATCAACCTTGGTGATCGACGGAATCACGATCCGCACATCCGCGCGATCGCCCGCCAGCGCAAAGACTGGATGCCAGCCCACACCCGCCGGCGTCGGCACCTGGCCTGTATTCTGCTCCGTCACTGTCAAATCGAGGGTGCGCTCCGCCAGTTCGGTCCGCACCGTGATCTCCATCATTGAGGGCCACGAACCGGAAAATGATCCTGCGTGGTAGACCGCGGTGGCTGCCTGTCCATCGGGAATCGTGTCTGTGCTGACGTTGTCGGCCGGCCTGTCCAGCATCAGTCCCATCGTCGAGATCGTGCCACCTGGATGCGCCGGCGGAAAGGAGATCCGCGCACCCTCCCACACGCTCTCCAGGGTTGACGAGCTTGAGGTCGGCGACCCCGTCAGCCGCCCCGCCCAGGGCGCCAGGATCGCCGCCCCGAACGTCGTGCTGACGTTTCCATTCGCATCCTCACCCGCGCCCGTCAGAACCCTCGTCGCATCGGCCAGCGACGGTGAGAGCAGAATCGGCACCTCGCCCTTCCCCGGCACGCTCGCCGTTATCTGCAGCAGGTTCATACCGCGCCCCGGAAGCAGCATTGCCGTCAAGAACTCCGGCTCTCCACTGACCGCGCTCGGCGAGCGTCGCAGCGTGACCGCCGCCTGTCCTCCCGGGCCGGTCTCCATATTTAGCTCAGGGGTGACCGGAATCACCCGCTCCCGCAGTTTGTGATAGTTACCGTGACCGCTCTCATGCGCCGCAATCAGCAAAATGGCGCACAGAATACCCACCAATGTCGGAGTCAGGTAGCCCGACTTGGAAAATCGGCTCAGACGCGAAGGTTCTACCGGGTCGCTTGTCTGCCGATTTCCAAGGTTCATTTCTTCTCAGTTCTCCGGCGCCTAACGCGAATCGGCGCCTCAACGATAGTATCGTCTTCGGGGGGACGCTGTTTGCTTAGACGGGTATCAGATGCGGTTCGGGTTGGGAAGTCCGTCCCACCAGCTCCCTCTACCCTAGCGGTGCTTCATGAACGAATCGCCGCATGTGAACGCTGTCCCAGGCTTCGCGAATACTGCAAGGGCATCGGTGAGCGCAAGCGCCGCGCCTACCTCGATCAGACCTACTGGGCTCGCCCCGTCCCAGGCTTCGGCGATCCCAAAGCCCGCGTCATGACCCTTGGCCTCGCTCCCGGAGCCCACGGCGGCAATCGTACCGGCCGCATCTTCACTGGCGATGGCTCCGGCTACTTCCTCTATCCCGTCCTGCACGACGCCGGCTTCGCCAGCCAGCCCAACGCCATGCACATCAATGATGGCCTCCGTCTTCGCGGCATGTGGATCGGCGCAGTCGTCCGCTGCGCCCCGCCGGGCGACAAGCCGACACCGGAAGAGATCCGTTCGTGCGCATCGCACCTCGCCGACGAGATCGCCTTGCTGCCCAAGGTCAAGGTCGTCGTCTGCCTCGGCAAGGTTGCCTGGGACGGCTACCTCGCACACCTCGTCCGCGCTGGCGTCATCGAGCGCCGCTCACCTTTCGTCTTCTCGCACGGCGCCCAGTACGAGTTGCCCAACGGCATCACGCTCCTCGGCAGCTACCATCCGTCTCTTCGTAACACGAACACCGGCAAGCTCAACCGTCCGATGCTGCTGCGCATCTTCATCCGCGCCCGGCAACTTGCCGGCCTCGACGGATAACCGTCCTCAGTCCAACCTCAAACAACCCCGCCGAATCCAAGCAAACGTGAAGTACTGGAGGTAGCTATGCGTCAGAGAACATTTTGGATTGCGTTTGGGATGGGACTCGTCGTGGGCGGCGCCGCAGCGATTCTCTGCGCGCCACAGTCCGGTGCTATGACCCGCCGCAGGCTGCGCCGCACCGTCGAAGACCTCAGCGACAACCTGCAGGACGCCGGCGACTACCTCAGGGATCAGGCCGAACGCCTCACCAAAGAGGCGCAGAAGCTCATCAACAACAGCAAGGAACAGCTCGGAAGCGCGGTCGATACCGCAACCGGCTACATGAAGACTGCGAATAAGGCCGTCGGAAAGATGATGTAACTCCGCCCAGAGTGAAGAAGAGACTGGGTGCGCGGCCATAAAGGCTCGCACGCAGGCGTATGAAATCTCACTGGTTGACCGATCTTGGCGACGACGTCAATTTCCCCAACATATGCTTCGCATTGGCAGCGAACATTTGAGTGATCTCAGAGCGCCGCGCGCGAGAAGGGGTTGTAGCGGCTCAGTTGCACGCAATGACGGTAGAAGCTGGGGTTCTCCTGTTCCGTACGCTGCTCGAGGCGGCGAGCGACAACCGGATCGCGTTTTGCGTCGCCGAGCAGGTGAGTGAAGCCGGCGCGGGCAGCGGCTTCGTGATTGTAGGCGTGGCCGAAGGATGGAAAAAGATAGCGCATGTACATGCCGCGGAAGGGAGATCGCGGGTCAGAGCGATGGAACTCAAAGCATGCGTTAAGAAGGAATTGTTCGAGAATCATCATGTAACCGCTGAGGTCGTTAAAGCGCGCCCATACCGGAGCGTAGCTCCGAGCAGTCATCAGATCGAGCGAGAGGCTGGCGAAGTACCGGATGAAGTCCACGCGGTTGGCGCCCATGATGCCGCAGTTCGCCTCGCGGAAGAGATGTGGTGAACTGGAACGGGTCCACTCCCATTCCGCCGGCAATTCAAGATGAAGTTCAGCGAAGGCGCGCTCAATGGGTTCGGGACCCCACCATGTGTCGAGGGGAGGATGGTCCTCTGGACACTGCGCGAAGACGGGCGCCCCGAGCAGCGCAGCAGGCAAGGGCTTCCAAAGGAATACGTCCGTGTCCAGGTGGATGAATGGCTCTGTCTGGGCGCGGTAGGCAACGACTTTGCTGAGCGACCACCAGCCAGGGTCGCAGTGGCGAAAGTCGTCGAGTTCGGTAGAGACGTTGGTGAACTGGAGACCGAGCGCGCCTACGAGGAGAGCCTTGCCCGGTGTGTCAGTGACGAGCATGGTCTGCGGAAAATGTTTGCGCGCAAGGCGCAGTGAAAGCCCCCATGCGAGCAGATGATGCAATGGGCTCTGCCATGAGCGGCCCTTTTCACCGCGAAACGGCTTGCTCCAGAAAGACCACACAGCACGCATGGGATCAACGATCCTCCTTCACTCGATGATCACGTGCGGTGTCGTGCCGGCGAGGGTGAACGTGACAGCCGTGCCGACGAAGCCGATGGCCCCGACCGCTGTGGCGATGCTGGCCTGGACGGTGAGTGTGGCGGTTGTGCCGACTCCGTTGATCAGAGGATTGCCGGTGACATTGATGGCTGCGTTGACGGAGCTTTCGCCGGCGTGAATCGTTATCGGCGATTCGATGGAGGCGAACGTGGACGGGGCGCCGGTGGAATCGATGAGCGAGAGAGTAATCTGCGTGTCGAACAAGGCGCGGTAGTTGGTGATCACGGTTGCGAAGGGGCTGACGGCGGCACCGGTGGTGCCCTTGGCGGGATTTGGAGGCGTGTTGGAGACGCCCGATACGTTGTTGAACGCGTCCAGAATGGTGTAGAGCGCGGGGTACGCGACAAAGAGGTTGGAGATAAGCAGGGTCGGTGCGACGTAGAACCAGGATTCGAAGTCGCTGGACTGCTGTCCTGCGCCGGAAGGGAGTTGCAGGTTCATGTGGGTCTTGCCGCTCGCATCGGTGCTGGGCTGGCCGAGCGCCCGGCCGTCGAGGAAGAGCTGAGTGGAGCCTGTTCCCGAGGAGATTGTGTTGCCGAGAAGGCGTACGCGGACGCGGGCGTACTGGCCCAACTCTGCGCCGAAGAGCAGGCCCGTATTGATGGCGTTCACCGTGAGGACCTGCAGTTGCGGCGCCTTCAGATAGGGCATGGTCCACGTGACGGCGGAGCCCTTGGTCGTGATCGTGGAATCGAGGCTGGCCAGGGTGCGAATGTATGTAGAGGGTAACTGCGGATTGAAGGCGCGGCCGGCGACGACGTTCTGAAATGGGTCGAAGATGGTCTCCAGCGTCACGGCGAATTCAGCGCTGGTGACCGGTGTGGTTGGCGGTGTGTCGAAGGTGACGGAGAGTCCGTTCGCTACCCACGCGTCGGCCGTCATCAGGCTGTCGTTGGTCCAACTGATGGCGGTGACGTGGAGAGCCTTTGAGGCAGATGGCGCACTCAGCTCAGTGAGCGGAAGGAAGAACCGGCGGCAGTCCTCGACGGCGACTTTCTGCGCTTTCGGGTCCCAGTGAATGCACGCGAGTGGGGCGTTGTAGACGATGGTGGAATTGGGCGGTTGGAAGAGGTCGCCGTTACTTCCGCAAGGGGGCCAGTCGATCTGACCAGACGCGGTGCGTGCTGGGATCGTCCAGTAGTCGCCTGACTGATAGGTGCCAGCGCGGAAGGTGACTTCGATGCCGTTTTCAAGTGCGAGTGCTGTGCCGACAGAGAGTGGGATTCCTGTATTGCCGGCGGCAAGGCCGCTTTGGTCCCAACGCCGAACGCGGGCGTTACGACCCACGTCGATGCCGATCACTGGTGAGGTTAACGTGATGGACGGGACGGTGGGATCGACGTTCTGGATCTGATACAGCAGGCCGGGGCCGTTTGGAGTTTCGCCAAAGAGGTCAGAGTCGTCGCTGATCTCGACCCACTGGTTGGCCGCAAAGCCGAGGTTGGCGTCGGGGCCGAGGGAGTCAACAACGATAGTGCTGCCGGAAACACTGTAGATTGCGCTGACCAGGCAACCGTTCTCGCGTGACCATTTGAAAGTAGCAGTCAATTCCGTGCCACCCTGATGAATCTCGACGCGGTATAGCTGGTTCTCAATACCTTGATATCCGGCGGCTGGGATGGGCTCGCATGAGCAGCCAGAGCCCGCGGGAGCAGTGGCAGCACTCATCGTTCCGGTGCTGACCGCCGGGGCGTTGCTATACATGGCCACGCAGCAGTCGACAGCGGGGGCAGGCTGAGAATTGGTTGCCGCAACGGGACCGGTGACGCCGCCGAAGCCAGGCCTGGTTGCGGCGGTTTCCCTGATCAGTTCGGCCAGGTTTTGGCGCGCTTCGAGGAGACCTCCGCGAAAGATCGTGCCGATGGGGAACCTGCCGATGACAGGTCGTGACGGCAGGGGCTGCGGAGGGGGCACGAGGCCCGCGACGACGCGCCAGACGGTTTGCAGCCGAGCGGTGGTGTCGGCCTGACCGAGCGCGGGTTCACGCAGGCAGGGGTCGTCGAGAGCGGTCACGAGCCGCTGCCAGACCTGAAGGAAGACCTGAATGGCGCTGCTACCGCCAGCCTGCATCAACTCGGAGAGAAGTGTCGCGTCCGTTGGAGAGGGATTCAGAAGGAAGGGCTGGTTCGCGTAAGAGAGTCCGTCGACGGTGTTTTCGCACGCGAGGCCCTGCACGTAATAGCGGCCCGCGCCGATGAGAATTTCGTCGCCGGAGATGGTGATGCCGAAGCCGGGGTCGTGTTCGGGCGCACCATAGGCCCCTATGACATCAATGCTCTCGTTGCGGCCGAGATAGTCGGCGATCGCGACTTGTTCGTTGGTATCGGCATCGAGCGAGACCCGACCCTGCTGCTCGAGTACCGCCGTGTAATGCCGTCCTGGGTTAACCGGATTCGACTGAAGTCGCCTTTCATAGAGCACCTGACCTTGTTCGTAGAGACGCGGGCCCGGGTCGTACGCTTGAGGCATTACATGAGGGCCGTGCCTATCCCGGAGAGAGACGGACGGTCCATGTCCATCTCATCGCAGCATTGCGGAGGAGCGATGAGGCGGCCGTAGACGATTGCGGGTTCGCGGCCTTCACGCGGAAGGGTTCGCGAGGGATGGAGGAAGATGCCGCTTTCGAGCGCCACCGGAAGATATTCGGGCGCGCGAAGCTGAACGTTGCGGACGGCTTCCGTTTCCTGAATCTGATAAAAGACGCCCATCTGGGAGCCATTGTCGGCACCATGCCAGATGGCCAGGGGTACGTCACCGCTGAGGAGCGCGTAGCCAGGCTGACCGAAGCGAAGCGTGACGAACCTGGGGGCAAGCGCCGCTTCGCTCGCGGTGTCGGGTGGAAGGCATTGATAACGGCGCGGAGTGATGGAGTCGAACGGCAGCGAGCAGAAGCGGACGCAGCCTGTCTGACGGCGGCTGGCCCAGACAGCGGCAGGCCACGGGTCACGGCGCGGCCGGTGTGCGTAGAAGATAGTGTTCGAGGCAAGAGGAAACGTGCGAGTGTGGACCTTGCCGATGACGGTGCTGTCCTCAATGTGAAGGTCCGCGCCGGCAGAGGCGAGGTCGGGCGCCGCGTAGGCGACGCAACAACGGGACGTCGCGTCGACGATAGAGGAGCACACGCGAGTGGATCCGCTCGCATCGGCGGCAACAGGGCCGGTGATGCAGCGCAGGATGGCGAGGTTGACTTCGGCCGCGGTGACGGAGATGCTGGGGTCGCCGGGAGAGACGGGATCGCCCTCCGGTGTAAGCGCGACGCCGGGAACCAGCATGGAGTCGACGACTTGGACTTTCGCCGCCCCACCGGAGATGGAAAGCTGACCGGCGATCAAGACACCGTTTATGAGCAGTTGACCGGCCGCGAGACCTTCGCCTGTCGGCTGCACTGAAGCAGAGGAGGCGATGACTTCGATGTTTCCGGTGAGCGTGACGCACGAGTGATTCCAGAGGACGTCGAATGGACCGCCGGAAGAGATAGGCTGACCGGAAACAAGGGTGAAATTGGAACCGGCGGGTAGCTGAATTGCAGAGGACCCAGTGAGATCGATTGCGAACTGTTCGAAGTCAGGAAGAACGATGATGCCGGTGGAACTGGGCGTGACGGTAACAAGGGCATTCCAGTCGCTGATTGCAGACTCGAGAGTTGCAGCCGAACTTCCGATGACAGCGAAGTAGGAAGCCTGTGCAGGGTTGAGATTGCTAAGCGAAGCGGAGCGGTCATAGGGACCGCCGCCGATCTCTGCCGCGGAACCGTAGCAGTAGTTAATGCGGAGGGACTGCGGAACAGGAAGATCAGCGGCGAAGGCAATGCGGCCGAGTTCGGGATCGATAGCGATTCGGCCCGCTGGTACCGTACACCAGGCGCCGGGAGCACGGTCCGAGAGGTTAGCGCAGACGATCTGCGAGCTGGGCACAGGTGTGCCATCGGTGATCAGGAGAATGCTGGCGGACGCACCGTAGAACTGGGGAGCGACTGGATCGCGGAGGCTGCGCGCGAACTCGACGCGGTCGATGGGCTCGGGTACGTTGATGCGACGCGTCAGTCCAGCGAAGGAAGCACGTGCGGGCGGCAGCGAGAAGAGCGGCATGTTTGCGCCGAGTGGGCTGAACATGTAACGTCCGTTGCCCACTGGAAACGCAGGAGCGTTCGTGATCTGGCGACTCTTGAGTCGCCAGAGATGAATGGCGATGTCAGGGATATTCGACCGGCCCGGGCCGTGGAGGCTGATGTCCAGCGGAGCGGAATCAGGATCGGAAGCAATCCGCAGGCGAGGCGCGATGCGGCGCACATCGATGGTCCGGCTTGCAGGATCAAATGCGGTGTTCAGGCGGTCGAGCGCGGACGTGTGCCGGAGATTGAGCGTAGAGGCGTGGCGGGGACGGACGAGCCGCATGCTTTCGGTGGTGATGAGGCGGCGGAACTCTTCGACTGCAAGCGTGGGGCGGCCGGAGACATCCGAAGAAACCTGCTCGAGCGCCAGCAGCGTGCCCTTGCGACGACGATAGCCGATGGTGTTCGCGACCTCGGCACGGCTGTCGAATGCGGCTCCGGCGACTTCGTAGATGGAGTTGTAGCCGATGAGGTCGCCGATGTAGGGGATGATCCAGGGCGCGCAGGTTTCGATGAACTGGTCGTCGTATAGCTGCTGGATGTTGTCTTCAACGATGCCTAACTGACCGGCGAGCACGGCGTACAACGCCTGCAGCGGGCCGCCCAGATCGCCGTCGCGGTTGCGGTAAACCACAGGCAAAAGAGCGAAGAGTTGTTCGGCGTTGAGACTCATGACCAGGCTCCGATCATGCCCTGGGAGGCTGGGTCGAGCAGGAGCATCTGCGCGCCCTGAGGAGGCTGCGGGCCGGAAGCGCAAAGCATCGCCGGCAGCGAACCCTGGGCCGGTTGGCCCGACAAGTTCAGTGCGGAGAGTTGGGTTGCGATGACGCCCGGAGTGTTCTGGATGATCTCAACGATCCGGCTTGCGACGACGCTTTCGGCAAGCTGCTGCTGGGAGAAGGCGAAGGCAGCCTGGAGACTCGACCACACCTGCGCGAGAACCTGGCCGGAGTCGTAGTTGACGGTATCGACCCGTACGGAGGCGCCAATCTGGAATAACACGGGAACGTAGGAGGCGACCTGAAGTGGAATGAAGGGATTGCCTGCGGATTGAATGGCGGCGATGAGATTCAGCACCACGGGGTCATCGCCCTCGAGTACAGCGCCGTTGGCACCGGCAGCTGTAAGGAATACGCCACGCCGTACGCCGAACCAACTCCAGGTAGCGAGTGCCTTCGCGATCCCGGCGAAGTTGAGCGCGAAGTTCTGGTAGTCCTCGAGGGAGACGACTCGGCCAATGGTGAGCGTGGGCAGTGGCGCGCTTTGGCGAGCGTCGGCGGCAGTGGCGGGGTCGGCGGCGCCGGAGGCAGGACTGGGGTTTGTGACCGACTTGACGCCTTGAGGGCGATCGAGAGGCTGAGAGAGTTGGTTGGCGCTGACCATGCCCGCGCTCCCGATGCCTTTTCGGTAGAGGGATCGGATATTCATCTGGCCGGTGGGGGTGCGCGCTCCATCAGTGCCATCGCCGAACTGCACGGTGCGACTGCCCCGGGGGCTGACCCGCGTGGTGAAGACGCGATCAGAGGGACCAGCGGCGAGAAGGTTGGGAACTTCATGCCACCGAAGATTGTTGACCCATACCTGCAATGTGGATTGAGTGCCGTTGCCTGTGGCGGCAGTGACATAGGTGAGCGGCGATTGCTTGAGCGTGAACTGCAGGGCACCGTTTGTACCGTCACCATTGCCCAGGAGTTCTTGTACAGTTTCGCCATGCGTCGACTTGACGGCGTTGGCGTTCACGGTAACGGTCGTGGCGTCGTAGATGCTGGTGAGAGTAGATGCGAGGCTAAACGTGGTGATGTCGCCGTTCACCGAGACGACGCTCACGAGAGCGGCTTCGCTCGTAACCGGATCGCCTTTGTCCGCGGGAAGAAGCTGTAAGTTGTCAGCCGTGAGCGAGAGCGCGCCGGGGATACCAGAGAGCGTGCTCACAGACCAGAGCAAGAGGCCGGTGGTGTCGGTGACCGGCGGAAAGGCATTCACCAGGAATGCCTGGCCGTCGGATACAGGGAGGATGCTTGAGGAGTTCGCAGGAACGAAGAGCGCGAGATCGCCGGAGGTAACCTGCAAGCGCACGCGTTTTCCCGAGATTCCGATGGGCCGCCCCGCAGCGATCGTCTGACCTCCCACGACTGAAATTGAAGTGCCTTGTACGGGGACGATCATGCCCGAAGCTAAGGAGAACGCACCGGGCGAGGTCCAGGTGGTGATCGGCAGCGTGGCTGGCGTGAGCAGGTCGCTGCTGACGAATGCGGTGGTCGAGCGGGTATCATCCGAAAAAGTGTCGAGAGCATCGCCGAGGGTGTTGCCGGGTGAGCCCGCAAGCACGATCAGGCTCGAAGACAACGTGAGCAGAGACGTCTTTGCGCTCAGCGCGTAGCGATTCGGGTTGGATTCCGAAGCCGCAGTGATCTGGAAGACGGCCGTTTCATTGGCGTTGGTCAGGACCATCCATTGGAGCTGATCGGGCACGCTTCCTGCAGGCGTCAGACCGGCGTAGGCGGCGTCCAGATTGACCTGGTCACTGCTGGTGGGCTGGAAGTCCCAATCGGTCCAGATGTGGAACTTTTCAATGTTGATCGAGCCTGCGATGCTGCCGATAGTGCCGAGAGACAGCGCTTCGCGCTCCAACGAAGTGGTCGCGGATGCGGATACAGGCGGAGCACCGGGAATGTTTGCCAGGGTCTCTGAAGGCAGCAGGAAGGGATTGATGGCCTGAGCGCCAAAAAGTGCGGCCTTCTTGCGGAAGATGTAAATCGCGACGCTGCCGGTTACGACAGGCACAGTGTTTGCGAGAGGGGCGTTCCACCAGATTTGCGTATTGCCTGACGCGGGATCGATCTGAACGCTCGAGACGTAGCGGAGATCTGCGGGACCTGTGCTGGCTGGCTGGCCGGAAGAATCGGTTGCGATAAAGAGAAGCGCATCGCCGACATTGATGTTGTTCGCAGCGCCGGTGATCCACGTTGACGTATCGCCAGGATTGAGCTGCCACGGAAGATGGGTCTGGGCAGGAAGCGCGTTGAACGCAATAACGGCAGTGAGATCCGCCGAGGTCTCGAACATCTGCGGGGTCTGATTGGGGCCAGGAATGCTCTGCACGCGAGTGCCGGCAGGAATGAGCACGTTGTCGGGAGATCCGGTGGCGCTGGAAAGCGTAAAGGCGAGCACTGCTGAGGCGGCAACACCTGGTGAAGGAACGTAGCCGATCAGACGGGCGAGTTCAAACACCGAGCGTTGATCAACGGCGGTGCGCAGGAACGCCTCATTTGCGAAGCGCTCTTGATAAAACGTGAGGACATCGAGGCTGACGGCCCAGGCATCGAGAAGCGCGATGGTGAAGTCGGAGCTGTCACGCGTGCGCAGTGTGGAGAGCGCTGGAAGATCGGGATCAGAGAGTGCCGCCAGCATGCTGCTCAGGAACGTGGAGTAGACGCCGACCCGGTAGCTCACTTCGGAGAGCGCGGGCCGGTTGGTGATTGGCCTGGGGCGTCTGCTGCGTGAGGCCGGCGCAGCAGCCGCAGAGAACGTCTTCCGGCAGGTTGCAGGCGCCGCTCATTTGCCACCGTCCATGTGGAGCACGAAGATGCCGTGGTCGAGGTGATTGGGGTCGTTATCGCAGCGCGGAATTTCGAGTCGGCCCATGCTCAGATACCCAGTCGCGACTCCGTCGGGAGCGCCCGCAGGAGCATCCATGCGCGCGAAGACAGTGAGCGTAGCGGCGAGCACGCCTTCGACCGATTGAGCGGCTGCGATGAGTGGACTGGCATACACGGTTTCGCCAAAGCTGAAGTTCGCAGCATTGAGAAGGCCCGACTGCCCGTTGCAGCGTTCTCCGGTGATGAAGAGGTGCATCAGTGCCTCGTAGACGTCGCCCTGGAAGTGGTCAGGGTCGACACAGATCTCCATCTCGATTCGCAGGCCGACAAGCTCCGCGGCCTCGACAGAGAGATCGGTGCCCATCATGCGCAGGAGGTTGAGGCTGGACGTGGTCTCTTTTACGAGCGCGGTCGTGATCGTTGCGACCGGATCGATGGATACAAACGCGGTGTACCAGCTTCCTGTCCAGCGCAGGGTGCCACGGGCTTCGCGAATGCCCGGGAGCTGAGCGGCGGCAGTCCCGTAGTCGTTTTCCGTTACGCAGCGTAGCTGGCTCTGATAGGTAAAGGGAGCGTACCGGACGATATGGTTCATCGTCTCGGGGTCGACACCACTTGTGGCCGCGAGTGGGTTTCGTACAGCGGAGATCGTGCCCGGAGGCGATGGGAAGGTCGGGCCGATGAGAACGTGACCGAGCGTATCTCGACCAATGTTGCCGGCCGATCCATTGCCGACGCGATAGTTGGCCGTGAATGTGAGCCCCGCTTCTGGCGCCTCGCCGTACTGGTTGTCGCCGAAACGCAGAAAAGCGGTGCCGTCACGTTCAACTTCCACGACGAAGACGGGGTCAGTATCGTCACTGGAGAGAAGATCGGACAGTGGCGTCCATGAGATTGCGTCGCTGCTGTTGAGTGTGATCTGCGGAGTCGCCTGATTCGGATCAGGATCGAGAAACGTGGCAGCCGACGTGAGCCCGTTTGCCGCGGGACTGAAGCCGTAGAACTTCGGACTGAAGGTCAGAGGAGCGTTGTTGAGTTGTGGATGATAACGCGGGACAGGCGCGGGCGGAGGTTCGGCTGTGCCGCAGGTGCAGCCGCTGCCTTCCGGTGGAGCGGGTGGCGCGGCCGGCACAGGAGCCAGAACTTCACCGTTGATCGTGACGCCATGATCCGCGGGCACGATATTGCCACGTGCGACAGTGACGCCGGAGACCGGAACCGAGCCGTGTTCGCTATCGGTTGTTGAGGAGATGCAGAGCGGGAAGGGCAGAGCGTCACCCTCAGCCCAGGTGATGCGAGTAATCGCGTCTCCGGTGAGCGGGTCGACGAGCGGGCGGCCCTTGTAGTCGGTGGTGGAAACAGAGGTGAGAAGGACAGCGCAGCGATTCGCAGGGTTTGCGTCGGCTTGTTGACCAGTATCCGGTCCGAGGAACTCTTCGAAGATGAGAACTGTGCCCGGCTGCAGTGTCTTCTTGTAACCACAGAGAGTGGCTTCGGTGGCGCCAGGAGGCAGACAGCAGTTGGCATCCTTCCATGTGTAGAAGTCCATGCTGTTCTGCTCGGCGAAGAGCATCGTATCAGCCATGCTCGCGAAGATCGGCTGTGCGCTCGATGTGAGTTGTTGAGCGAGAGGGTCGAACCAGCGCACGGACACAGGCACACCCGGCTGGCTCACATAGAACGTAGTTCCGGCCGGGACGAAGATGTTGTCCATTCCCTTGGCGAGCGTGAGTGCGACCAGCGTGCGAGCATTGCAGCCTTCTTTGATTGTGTAGTCGACGAGCTTGGCGTGACGGCGTAGCGAGATCCGGCTGCGAGCAGTGCCGATGTAGGCCTCCGTGCTGACCGCGTCCTGCTGGTAGCTGAGGTGATCGGCGGCGTAGGCGAGGCTCTCGACCATCGCGACACCGAGATCGGCAGCGTGCGTCTCGGTCCAGCTGGGCACGAGCACAGCGAGACGATCGAGCATGGCCTGACGAATGACCGCCGTAGTCCTTGGCCATGTAGTTGATGTCCGGAGCCGGGAGCATGGTGGCTGGGCAGCAGTTGTCCGGAAGGCAATCGGCAGGCGTGGGGCAGCCAGCCTTGAAGGAGAATGTGACCGTGGAGAGCTGCGGGTCGAATCCATCGGGTGGATCGGTGATGCCCGGGCCGGCGACGATCGCGAACTGGTAGGGAGAGAAATCGCCCGGTCCAGCCAGGTTCACGGTGATGACGAACGGCGCTTCGTCCGTGGCGGGCGACACGGAGTCGATACCGACAGGGGCGCCGCCGCTGAGCGAGAAGTTGTCAGGAGTTAGCGTGAGGGAACGCGCGTCCTTGAGAAGTGTGACGGCGAGCTGTTTGCCGCATCCAGTGGGGCCGACGACCTCGAGGAAATCGATGCCGTTGAGCGAAGGGCTCGAGAGCACCAGGGCGCGACGGTTCTTCGCAGAGCAGAAGTAGATCATGCCTGCGCCCCTCCATAGACGAACTGCTGCGTCTGCTGTTGTTGCGCCTGCAGCACGGTGTAGACGACCGTGACGGTGAGTGTGGCGTCCTCCGCGTCGACATTCACCGACTGCACGCGAATGACATCGGAGAGCCACTGCTGAAGTCCTGCCTGGATTGCCTGTTGTTGCGCAGCCGCGAGGACATCGCTGTTCGGTGCAAAGACTAGCTGCGCGGTGCCGCTGCCGAAGGTGGGACGGTTGACGCGCTCGCCCGGAGAGGTGAAGAGAATCTGCTCGATCATGTCGCGGATGTGCGTCAGCATGTCGGTCTGCGCTGTGTGTCCGGTGGTATCGAAGCGGTATGGGTAGGCGAGGTTCATGGCGCGACTCAGATAGCAGTGACTCGGGTTTGCGTGACAAGCGGAAGCAGAGGTGTTCCGGGGGGCGCACAGATCGCCTGGCCGCTCATGACGACAAACGGCTGGCCGTTGGACGTAACCCGTGTTGTGCCGACCACCCACTGCGCGGTCACACAGGGCGGAACAGCAGAGGGAATGCCGGGGCAGCCGGCTACAATCCACGGCGCCGAGATGACGGCGGAAGGCGCTCCGTCCAGCGTGACGCTCGGGTTAGGAACCGAAGGCATGGCCTGGCCTCCGTGCATGCAGAGCACGGTCGCGCCTTGCTGTATGAGAAAGCCAGCCATGTCAGATCACCTCCATAGCGCCTTCGTTGACGGTCACTGCAGGGCCATTCAAGGCGATGGTCGCGCCCTGGCCGTTGTCGATGACGATCCCGGTTTCGGAGATAGAGATGAACGCGCCGGTTGAGATCTTGAGAAGGATGCCGCCAGTGGGACCGGGAACGTCACTGACAACGAGCGTGTTTTGTTCTGTGGTTTGAATCACGAGTTGCTGAACTCCAGGAGGCGCGGCGAGCGCGAGAGCGGGCATATCTGCTGCCGTCGCCCAGTAACAGCCCACCCAGATGGGGTAATCGACATTCCCTTGTTCGAACTCGACCCAGACAGCGCTGCCGACTTCCGGCACGACGAAGAAGCCAGATTGAATACCGCAGAACGGCAGACACGGCGTGGCCCATGTAGACGGCAGGACACCAGAGACATCAGGCACCTGAACGAGCAATCGCCCGATCTGCAGCGGGTCGATGTTGTCCAGCACCGTGGCGCGGTATTTGCCGTAGTAGGTTGCCATTGCGCGTCCTTACCTCTGACTGGCAGTGCGTTGAGTGAAGTGAAAGCGAAGCCTTGTTATCGAACCGGTTTGAATCCTGACCTCCTAGAACGGCATGGCGGGAACGACAGGAAGGTTTGAGATGAGAGCGTTGCGTTTGAGGACAAAGCTCTGTTTGTACTCGCCGGGTTTGAGCCGGTGAGTGGCGCTGTCGACGTAGTGCATGCCATCGAATGCGAAACCCGCGCCGCGCACGCCGACGAGGCTTCGCGCACGGAGAATCTGGCCGTAACGGAGCACGTCGACGGTGCCCTCGCCACTGACGACATCGGCGCTCTGGACTGCGCGGGCGAAGCCTCGCATCAGCGCCAGCCCGGGAGTGAGCTTGGCCGTGTCTTTGAGTTGCGGCAGCTTTTGCGGAGTCGGAACGACAAGGCCCAGAGGCGGATTGAAGGGCGTCACCGGCGGAATCGGAATAAGCAAGGTTGTGTCGGTGAGCTCGTCCTGGATGTAGACGATGGGCATCTCCGAGTTCTGCGGCTGGTAGCGGAAGTTGAGACTTTCAACGTTGGTCCAGGCATCCATGTTGACGTTGAGAGAGGGTTGAGGAACGCCGACTCGAACCTGTGGCCCCCAATACGCCTGGCTCATGCCCGGCAACGGCCCCGGCGCGACGTAGAAGACATAGCCGACTTCACGCGCCAACTGCTCGATGTAAGCGAGGTCGGTGCCATCCTGACGCGGAATCTGCTGAACGGGAACGGGTATATCAGCGACGGGAACGGGAATAACCTCCGGCACGATGCCGAATGCGGCGTACTTGGCGAGAATGGTCAGCACGCGCAGGTCTGCGCTCATGCCGGGGTACGGCATGCCGTTGACATCGATGAGATCCATCAGCGCCGAGAGATCCTGTCCGCTGACGACCAGCTTGGCGGAGCCGCTCATGGCATCGGGAACGACCTCATGGTGCTGGATGATGCCGTCCATGATGACCTGAGGAAGACCTCCGAAGCTCGCAACAAGGATGACCCGCAGCACCGGAATGGGTGACTGCGCCGCGAGCAGGAAGAGGGTTTGCAGGATGGAGTTGTCGCCAAGAGTGAAGGTCAGCTGGAAGCCGCTGCGGCCTGTGGCGGACTCGGTGACCTCCACCGAAGTGAGTGCGTCGATGACAGGCTTCGGTACGGGCACGGCCTCCACCGGTCCGGCGAGCAGCGTGAGGTAGAGCGGGCTACCCATTGCGGGCTCCTGCGGGCACGGCCGACGCGAGCGGGACAAGAATTGACCGACCCTTTTGAGTGGTGAGTTCGTCGGGATCGGTGGCGACATTGGCGTCACAGACCATCCAGAAGAGCAGCGGGTCGCCTAGAAAACGTGCAGAAAGGTTATCGACGCGGTCGTTCTCGACGACGACATAATTCTGAACGGAGACATAGACAGAGGGCTGCGGAACGATGCGGCGCGCAAGGTAGACCACTGCTATACCGCTCGAGGGTGTATACGTGTTGACCACTGCGCCGTAGTAGCGGCTCGTGGTGTTCGTCGGAGCTCCGGTCCCGGCGGCGGATTGAATCAGGCTTGCAAGTGCGTTGTCCATGACGCTCCGTTCGGATCAGGCCTGTTGGGCAAGGGCTTCCTTGGTGGTTTGGTAGATCATGTACATCGCGCCGGCGGGAGACAGGAAGCCGACGTCGTTCACACTGAGCACACGCATTCCCAGCGAGACCTTCGCGCGAATGGGGTTGAGATTTACGTCAAAGGCCTCTTCGGTGATCGAGAGGTCAGTAATGCGCACAGGCGTTACACGGCTCTTGCTCCAGGCGAACACCGTCAACGCGGTCTCCATAGGCATAATCTCAATAGTTCCAAGCAGAGAGAGGATTTCGTTGATGTTGAGCACCGTGCTCGAGGGATAAAGCAGCAGCTCGAGCAGCGCGAGTTGCGGTTGAATGCCGAGGTTTGTCGCAATGGGATCGGCGGCGGCAAGCTGGTCGGTCGCATCGATTTCGAGATCGCACTTGAGCGTCTCGATCGGAGGGCCCTTGAGACGAAGGATCTCGGTGCGGTCGGGTTCGTCGCCGACGGTTTGCGGCTTAAGCGAGCGCGTGAGCGAGTCCGGGTTGTACTGCAGCATGATGGTCGCAAGCTTCACGCCAGTATTTGGATCGAAGGTAATGATCGCGCCCTTCTGCAGATGGGGAGAGATGTTAGGCATGGCTGGGTCTCGCTCCTTCTGCTGTGTTGTGCGCTAAATCCGGTTGTTGCACGCGCGCGAGTTGACCGTAGACGCGTTGTGCAAGCTGCCGTCCGATGTAGTTCGGGTGAGCATTCGCTTCGAGGTGAAAGCTACCCGCGTTCAGGGAATCGAGCTGAAGAGAACTCGCAGTCAGGTGAACGAGATCACCTGAGGAGAGCAGGCGCGAGAGTTCACGTTCCAGTGCAGCTCCGATACGGTCGCCATTCTGCATGGCGAATCCGTCAAGGATGAGCTCGTCGATGCGAAGCTCGATCGTGGGGCGAAACTGGTTTATCAAATCCATCCGGCCACCTCTGCATCGTTGAGTGGAGTCTCGAGCTTGGCAAACTCGGCGCGGGCAGCGGCGAGCAGGTGTTCCATCAGCACGGGTTGGTCGGCGTCCGCGGCGAGAAAAGCGGCGCCCATGGCGATGTTATGAATGTTGCCGCCGGAGACGCGAAGACGAGCGAGTCGATCGAAATTGAGGCCCTGGACTGGCGTGCGGGAAGGGAAGATGCGGCGCCAGATCTCGGCCCGCTGTGGCGCTTCGGGAAACGGAAACTCGACAACAAAACGGATGCGGCGCAGGAATGCCTGGTCAAGCGAAGACTTCCGATTGGTTGTCAGGATCGCGACGCCGCGATAAGCCTCCATGCGTTGCAGCAGATAGCTGACCTCAATATTTGCGTAGCGGTCATGGCTGTCCTTGACCTCAGTGCGCTTGCCGAAGAGCGCGTCGGCTTCATCGAAGAGTAGAACGGCGGCGCCCTGTTCAGCGGCGTCGAAGACGCGACTCAGATTCTTTTCCGTTTCGCCGATGTACTTGCTGATCACCTGGCTTAGATCAATGCGGAAAAGATCGAGCTGCAGTTCGTTCGCCAGAACCTCGGCTGCGGTGGTCTTGCCTGTGCCGCTAGGGCCGGCAAAGAGAGCACTGATCCCTAGCCCGCGCGAACTGCGTTCGACGAATCCCCAGCTCTCGTAGACCTGCGTGCGGTGTCGCACGTGAAGCGCTATGTGCCGCAGTTGTTCACGCTCACGTTGCGGAAGTACGAGGTCGTGCCAGGTCGCAACCGGTTCGATTCGCTGTGCGAGACCTTCGAGCCGGGGGCGGGCCTCCGTGCGGCAAGCATCCCAGAGCGCGGTAAGTTCGCCGGGTTCAGAAGCAACTCGGCGATGTAATGCTCCGGCGGCCCGATGAACAGCCGAGCGAATTGCCACAGGAGCAAGATCGAATTGCGCGACCAGCACATCGATCGTCTCGCGCGAGGCGTCCTCGAGCGAAGTTCGCCAGAGCTCCGCCTGCTCGGCCCGTGTGGGCCTGTGTGTGTGAAAGACCGCACGCGGACGGCTTAGTGAAGGGAGCGGCTGACGAGCGCAAAGGATTAACGGAACTTGAAGGGACTCGAGCAGCAGCGAAATCGAAGGGGAGTTTGCATCCACGCCGATCAGATCGTCAGATTCGATGAGAAGTGCGATCCCGCTCAGGACTGCTTCGCGCTCGAGGAGGCGGATGAGCAAGTCGCCCTCAATGGTCGAGTTTTGGTGCAGGCTCCGCGGCGAAAGCGCGTACAGGCGAAGATTGAGCATCGCAGCGGCGCACGCGGCGACAGACCGATTTGCCTCAGGATCAGCCCCGCACAACTCGATTAGAGGAAGCTGTCTGGCGGTGGACGATTTGTCCGAAGCTAGCGCGCCTTCGGTCCAAACCGATGCGACCTGCATCGCGAGTTGCGTGCAGGAGCGCGGAGGGAGATTGGGCGTAACGACGCGGCGAAGAATGGGGTGCAGGCGCTCGTCGAAATCAGCGACACCAGCCAGGAAGTGGAGGATGCGCTCATTAAGGCGGAAGAAACTTCCGATGAGCGTGTCAGATGGAAGCAGGTCGATGAGCTGCCAGCGGCGAAGCGCCCGAGACGGCGAAAGGACGCTCCAATGCGCTTCAGGAAGCGTAGTGAGAGCGAGTTTCAGCGTAGGCAGGGGACGCCGGTTGACGTCCAGGGACGCGTAAATTTCCGCGAGTCGCGAATCCATCTCGGCGCCGGCTGCGAGGAGCACCATGCTGCGCTCAAAGACGGAGAGCTCGAAGGCGGAGCAGAGTTGCTCGAGAGCGGGAGGCTGCGAGAAGGTCCAGTCACCGCGGTCGATCAGATCGTCAGCGACAGGTGTTGGAGAGGCTTCGACTGCGGTGTCGCGGCCCGAAAGTTTCGCTTCAACATCGGATCGAAGACATGAAAGGGCTGCGACAAGGTAGCGCTGGTTTGCGCCGTACCAGGTATCAGCCGGGGCAGCAAAGGGCATATCGTTGCTGGCTACCGTGCCGTTCATCGATTCCTCTTCGCTGATGGGTTCCGTGGTCAACATCCCTTTGCCTCATGGCATGGATACTGTCGGGCCTTCGAGTACGTGCGTCACAGAGTTGAAGGTGAGTTGGCTTTCGGCGCCATCGACCTGCTACGCGGACGATGTATGTTCCTGTGGGGACGTTGGCAATATTTACGACGATGGAACTGGAGTCCGCAGTAGAGAGAACGCTGCTGGAAGCGTAAGCAGTGGGCGGAGAGGTGACGTTATTGAGCAGAAGCACAATGCGTTGACCAATGCCGATGTTGGGAACAAGGTTGAGGGTGACATCTGTACCGGTGGTGGCGAGCACCCCTGTAGCGCTTGAAACTGTGGGGCAGAGCACGAAGGAGGCGACGTTCGATTCGAAGCCGCGGTGTGCGGCCGCAGGTGTGCCCATATCCAACTTCTGAAGGACCTGAAGGCTTTTCACACCGGCGTGGAGAGTGGATGTGAGCGCGAGCGAAAGCTGCGTGTCCGAGGCAGTTGCCGGAATGAGTTCCTGATCTTCGATCAGAATGAAGGTGTTCGGCGCGCGAAGATGCGTACCCTGAACGAGGATGGTGGATGTGACCGTGATTGGATTGCCATCCTTCGACACAACCGCGCTGATATAAGGCGATTCGAACGGTAGGACATAAAGATTTCGCTCGAGAACAGGTGGCGCAGGGAATGGGGTGTCGTCCGATTCCATCAGGACAAGCGAAGCCTGGTAGGCGGCGGAAAGGCTGTATTCGACCTGAAAGAACACGGACCAGAGTTTGGAGAACTCTTCGAGCGAAAGACCGGTTGGCGTAAACCGGACACGCTCGATCTGGCTGTCCAGACCGGAGCCTGCAAGAAAGCCAAAGGTGATAGCCGCGTTGTTGATGTTGTCTGCCGAAAGCAACGGCTGCGCGTGCAAGGTGGTTGCGACAGCACCGAGCAGAGCGTTGCGGCTCCAGCTTGGTGTCGTCACCATGGAAGGTGAAGATGTAGTGCAGATCGAACGCCGCCGTGGGACGCTGCGCGAGTGAGCCGTCGGAGCGCCGCATGGGGAGATCGGCGTTGCGGTAGGCCGCGTTGGGCGTGATCTGGTACAGGAAGATGTTTACAAGCGGTGTCGTGGAACTGCCGGCATCAGGACGACTGAACCCGACCTTCGCGCCCACGACAGCGTTGCCAACCGGCGTCAACAGCACCTGCTGAAGTGCTGCTGTGACCGTGGCGATCGCGAGATAGTTGCTCATCGCGCGCCTCCGCCGGCTTGTTTAAGGAACTGCTCGAGGGACATGTGTGATGATCGGGCGCGCTGTGGCGCTGGTGCGGGCGATCGCGCGGGCAATTCGGCGCGAACCTCAATGCGGCCGATGCTGACCCGGACCATCGGTGGATGGTGCGATGCAGACATCCTTTGCTGCTGCTGCTGGCCCGGAGCGCGACTTGGTTCAGAGACGGGGTTGATCGAGGCCGCTTTGGGTTCGGCAAAGAGAGGAAGCGTGGACGGCTCGCTGACGTCGGCGACGTGTGGTACTGCACCCTTCTCCCCGCTTGTGAAGGAGTGCAGAGGTAAAGCCGACACCGCAGGATGATTGCTCTGCGTTTCCGGCTCACTGGCGGCCGGTTCGTTTGTGAACGGCTGCTGGAGATTCTGCAAACGAGAGATATGCCGATGTTGCGAGCGGATCAGATCTGTAGCATCGTCCAGATCTCCAGACGGTGGATCGAATCGGGCGAAGCCACTCTCGGGAGGAGTGACGGGAGCTTGACGCAGGACGGCGCGGTCGTCGATCGCTTCGGAGGTCCCTGCAGACTGTTCGAGCGACTCAAAAGGTGTCATGGCGACATGCTTCACGCCGGGATCGAAGCGCGTCGAAACGAGAGGCTCGGCGAGGGGAAGTGCACCGAGAGCGCGAGCCGCAAGCCGATTCAAAAAGTCGGGCATGCCATCTCCACATAGGTCTGGCGGCGCGCCGGGCTGAGGGACAGAATGTCGGGCTCGCGCCAGCCGTAAGCCGAGGCCAGCATGTGGACGTCCCGGAGGAGGCGCTTTGCAGTCGCACAAACCCTGGTCCAGAGAAAGCGTTCGATATCCAGCGTGACCTGCCATTTGTGGGAACAGGCGGCACAATTCAGGTTGATGAGCAACTCCGCTCCTGGGTCAGCAGCTGCCAGCGCGGACGAGACCCTCTCAATTATTTGCGGAGAGAGATCGGCAGGCATGAAGGCCGCACCGTCGAGTGTTGCTTCGACCACGCAACGTTCGCTGAGCAGCCTTGCGGCACTCTCATGATCCCGGCAAGTCGCAACAGCCCGAAGATCGAGACTGTCCGGAAGTCTCAGTCGCATCATGAGCTCTCCGCTCCGAATAACGAGTGCCGCGGGATCCGGAGCGGGCGCAGATAATTTCAGAAGTTCGTGCGTGGACAGCATGTACTCAAGCAGCTCACCGCAAGCGGGGCAATGTGCAAATGCAGGGAGCTCCGGGCCGAAGAGGTGCTGGTACATCTCAAGCAAGCGACCATCGCGAGCCCCAATGCTTAACCGGGCGAGCTCTTCGCGCGAGTCGGAAGAGTACGCAGAGAGCAGCGTGAGTGCGCGGTCAACTGGATGCTCGTTCACGCCGCGTTCCCAGACTGCGATCAGATCCGAATTTGAAAGGGTCCCCATGAGAGTTCGGATCATGAAGCCGGAATCGTGAAGCTCGGCTCGGTTGGCTCTGTCACGCTTGTATCGCGTTCCCAGCCTTCGTTCTCCAGCTTGATGTGCTGGATGGCCACGGCATTTGCGTTGGCATCAAGATCAGGGAGGGCCTGATACTCGGAGACCCAGCAACGGTAGACCTTATACGCGATCGCAAGCTGCCCGGCTTCGTTGTAGAACTCGATGATGAGGTCTTTGCGAAAGTCCTTCAGCGATACCTCGGCACCGAGCCCGGCACCGTAGTCCCAGACCTTGTTCGCCCACTGCTCGAAGGCGACATCATGCGTAACGCCGCGTTCCAGCGTGATGGCGTCGTATTCGGTGCGGCCCGGCGATTTGCGACTGGTGCTTGGGTCGCCGCCTTCACGGTGCTTGACCACTTCCGTGCTTCGTTTCAGCCCGCTCACTTTGCTGATGCCGGCCACGTATTTCCCGTCCCACTTCACGCGAAAGATGAAGTTTTTGTATGGGTCGAAGCGTGTTGAATTCGCAGTAAACGGAGGCATCGCGCGGACTCCTTAGGATCCTGTCTGGCCAGCAATCTGCTGGATTTGGATGATGACGAACTCGGCGGGCTTGAGCGGAGCGAAGCCAACCAGAATGTTTACGATCCCGTTGTCCTGATCGGTGGGCGTTGTCGTTTCGCTGTCGCACTTAACGAAGTAGGCCTGCTGTGGAGTTGTGCCCTGGAACGCACCCTGGGTGAAGAGCGTTTGCATAAATGAGCCGACGTTGAGTCGAATCTGAGACCAGAGCGGAGCGTCGTTCGGCTCGAAGACAACCCACTGCGTACCGCGGTAGAGACTCACCTCGAGAAATAGGGCAAGGCGGCGGATTGGGATGTACTTCCACTGGGAGCCGGCCTCGTCGTTGCCACCCGTGGTCCGTGCTCCCCACACGACGGTGCCATAAGCGCTGAAGCTCCGAATGCAATTGACGGCGACGGGATTCAGAACGCCGTTCTGCTGGTCGTTGAGCGGCACTGTAACTCCACTAATTCCCACGAGGGCCGTCTCGGTACCAGCAGGCGCCTTCCACACTCCGCGATTCGCGTCCGTGGAGGCATAAATGCCGGCAACAAATCCGCATGGGGGATAGTTGCGAGTGACATTGCCCGCCAGCGGGTCCGGAGCCTGCAGCCATGGGAAGTAAAACGCGGAGTTGTTACCAACGAATCCTGGGCCGGAGCTGAGCTTGGTGTAGTCGGTAATGCCGGGGTCAGAGTCGGCGATAAGAAAGGCCTCGTTGTCTTTGCAGAAGGTGTCCAACTCGCCGAGCGTTGTAGTGACGATTTCTCCGGGGACGCAGAGCAGGTTGAAGATATCGACCGTACTGAGAAAATTCACCCCGCCGGTTCCGCCTGTGGCCTGCAGCGCGGTTTCGAAGGGCCCGGCAGATGTGGTGGAGGTGCTTGGGCTAAGGACCGTACCGTCTGCACCCGACGTTGTGCTTCCGAGTTGAGCCGCAGTGTCAGCAGGCGGCCCCGTCGTTCCTGATGGCACGGAGGCCGTCACGTAGTTGGAACTATTTGCCAGCACATCCACGACATAGCGCCCCTGCGGGTCCGGCGTGGAGACGCTGAGATTCGGAAAGGACTCCACGACCGCTGGTGTCGCGCCGCTGGGCGCATAGAGTACCTGCAACTGGAAGCGGCCGGGCGAGGCTGTGGAGTTCTTGATCGCGATCTGATAGTTGTTGGCCCACTGTCCCTGGTTGTCAGCAGTGACGATCAGGCTCTTTGGTGCCGTACCGATCGTGACCGTGGCAGTCGCGGCAGTGGAATCGACCAGGCGAATGATGTAGGCCAGCTGGCCGCCGTTCAGGAAGAACTGGTTCACTGCATAACCAAGAAGGCTGCGCGAGTCCAATCCGCCGAACTGTCGCTGGAAATCCGCCCAACTCAGAACAAGGGCAGCATGATCGGTCGGGCCCTGAGGCGCCCAGCCCACAAACGCTGCGATGGAGGTGGCCACGCCGGTGATGGTGTGGACTCCGCTGGGAAGCTCCTCTATGTAAACACCAGGATAGGTTGGTGTAACTGGCATCGACTCTCTCCATTTCCGGCAGCGGGTGCGCTCCGCTGGTTAGCTGTTGCCCGGCCTATGCCACGTCCTGTGAGTCGAACGAGCGGCGGTTAGAGTGTGTTGGAAGTTCTGTCCCCGTTCTGAAGCTCGAGTCTTTCTACCGGGACGATGACGGTTTGGTGCGCGACGACATGGATTACGGCGAAGACGCGAGTGAGTGATCCGGAATCCGAAAAGTTGATGACCGTGCCTTCCACGTGGTCTGCCGTGGTAAGCGATGGGGGCAACTCATCCATTGGAGGCATGAAGATGTCCTCGATCTGAAACCGGACGGTATCTCCTTCGTGAATCAGCGGACCCTCCTCGCTGGCGGAGGGCATCAGCCTGCGCCGGTCAGGCAAAGCGGATGCACAACGTGGGCCAAATGCGTGAACATCGGCGCTTCGGTGCAGAGGGAAGGCAACGAATGGTGCCGAAGTAATTTGATTCGTCGAAGTTAGCGGCTTAGCGTATCGAGCCGGTGGCGAACGATGGTTGAAGTGCCGCTCGCGCGGCATATGCAACATGTGGCAGTTGCGCAGGAGTGGTTTGCGATTACAACGCCGTCATTCGCTTTTGTGGCGTGATGCAAGTCTTTGTCACTACGGGACTGGACCACCCTCATTCCCAAGGTCTGCAAAGAACTGCAGCGTTCTGCAAGTTGCAGAACAGCCCAAGAAGGGAAGGGGAGGACTGCCTTCGTTGCAGAGTTGGACGATTTCGCCAGAGTGAGATCAGCGGATGCGGGCAGAAAGACCGCAGGCGCGCATCTTGTAATACAGGGCGCGCTCGCTTATATGCAGGCGCTGCGCGATTTTGCGCCGTGTCGACCCAGGAACCGCGACGGCCGCCGTGAGGACTCGTTTTTCGATTTCACGTAAGGCCTGATCGTAGCCGAGGCCGCCAACGATGCTTTGCCAAACTCCGCTTGCCGACGTTGCAAGCAGATCTACGTCGTCTTGCATGACCTCAGACCGCAACTGGCTCATCCAGTCTTCCAGGGTCAGCGTTGATCCTTCGGTCTTGAAGAAGAGCATGCGCTGTACGGCATTTTCAAGTTCGCGCACGTTCCCCCGCAACGGTTGCGATTCGAGAAAGCGAATCAACTCGGGGTCGACGCTCACGATCGGAGCGTAGAAGGAGGCATGCCGCTCTGTAAACGCAAGCAGAAGTGCACAGAGGTCTACGCGGCGAGTTCGGAGTGGAGGAATCGTGATGCGGACCACGTTGAGCCGGTGATAGAGATCGAGTCGAAAGAGGCCCTCCCGCACCAACGGTTCGAGCGGACGATTGGCGGCGGCGATCACCCGAACGTTGATTGGCATCTCGGTATCCGAGCCAACCGGGCGGAGAATGCCGCGCTGAAGAACGTCAAGCAGTTTGGGCTGAAGGGCAAGGGGGAGATCGTTGACGTCGTCCAGAAAAAGAGTGCCGTGCTGTGCGGCGCCGAAGAGCCCTTTCCTGCTATCGACTGCACCTGAGAAGGCGCCACGATGGTGGCCAAACAGTTCGCTCTCCGCAAGTGCTTCGGTAATGGTGCTGCAGTGGACCGTAGTAAACGCGAAGCTGCTACGCTTGCGGTCCAGCCGATGAATCGCCTGGGCCAGCACCTGCTTCCCGGTGCCGGTTTCGCCTTCGATCAGCACGGTGACGTCGCTGATCTCTGCAGCCTTATAGGCCCGCTTGAGAAGCGGAACAAGCTCGGGGGAACTGCTGACGAATCCGAGATCGCGAAAGAGGCTCTGAAGTGCAGAATCAGGAAGTTCTCGTTCCATGGCGGGCTCTGGTAGGAGGAGAAGATTGTGGAGTCTAAACCAACCCCGTATGTATTCAGTCTTGTCAGTTCCTATTGTCTTGAGCGCGAAGGCCTCGAAGGAGTACGCGCCCCAGTCTACTACCGGTAGCCCAACGCGGTGTGCTGATGTGACTTGGAGACGTTTTACGTAATACGACCATTTGAATCCAATCAAAAATCTCTGCCCCGACGCGCCCTTCAGTCTCCTTCTGATTCAGCCTGTGCGCTCTTCATCACACCCTTCTTTGGAAAGCAGGACTTCTGGATCCACTTCCACAACCCTGGAAGCAGGACCGCGGCAAGGAAGAATCCAAGCACCGGATTCTGTTGCACCTTTTCCAGCAGATCAAACACCGGGAACCTCTTGCCGTTGATCCATGCATCTGCCTTCTCGCCTTGATCTCCAACAGAGATCGCCGCAGTCTCCGCAGCCAGCTTCAGATCGTGCAATGTAATGCCTGCGTTCTTATGAGCAACGACGTGTAACACCGCATTCTGCGTGCTGGATGACACGACGTCGAAACCTCCGGCTTTCAGATCACCGTCGCCAAGAGACAGTCCATCGAACATCTTCATCTTGCCGGACCAGAGGGCCTGACTCGGATCGATCGCGCTGAAGAGCAGCTTGATCGGTTGATTCGCCGGGACGGACAGATACACAGGTCCTTCTGGTACCCGGATCACCTTGGTCCCAATCGTCAAGAGTCGCGAGCATGGCGTCCCCGGCACCGGCGAGTCCGTGCTCACTTCAACCTTCAACGCTGTTTCCGGCGAAGACACCACCAACTCGCGAAACCTCTGATCCGCGCTTTTTGAACCGTCCTGCCACAGTCTTAACGACTGCGGTTCAGCCGTGCCGTCTGCTCGGCTGATGGTCAAGGAGGTGCGGCAGTCCTTGCTTAGCTCCGTCGCGTTCTGGTTATCTGCCGCGTACACGATACGCGCCGGCCCTTGCGGCGCCAGCGCAGCGAACCGCGCCAGCGAATTGCCATTCAGCGTCGCGTTCTGCAACCACACCTCTGCTCCCACGTTCGCTGCTCCCTCGAACGAGAACGCAGCGTCTCCCACTGCCAACTGTGGCTTAATCACCCGCAACTCTTGGTTCGAATGAGCTACTGCCGCCTTGTCGACCGTGTCGTCGGGCAACGACGCTGCCCGCGGGATGTTCGAGGCAAGATAAACCGCAATCGCCGCCAGGACTACTGACAACGCAGCGACCGCTCGCCGGAAAAGAATCGAGTCACGCCAGAGGTTCCGCAAGGCTCTCCGCTCTTCTATCTCTTCACTTCGCCAGATTCACTACGTCAGGGGACCAGGCCACGACCCAGTCGCCACTGTTTCCGCGACACGCCCTTATCTGCAACAGATGCTGTCCCACGCTGCCTTTGCCCTGGAGCGATCCCTGCGCATGCTCGTCGGAGGTCACCGGACCAAGCGGTGTCTCGCTGTCCTGTTTCATCTCAATTTGATTGTCCTTCAGCCCCGTCCACATAAAGTCCGCACGAACAGTGCTGAAGTCCGAGTGTGAGTGAAACTGAAACTGCGCGGCTTGATTCATCTTCAGATCCGCCGGCCCGAAGCTGATCTGGTCGATCGCAATAGAGCCGACTGCGTGGGGCCCAGCGGCCATTCCATAGACGCGCATATTCGGCGGCGGTCCATTGCTTCCGGCTGGCGCTATCGCTTCGACATCGAAGATCGCCGATTGCAGCTTGTCCGGAAGCCCATTAGGGTAAGAGATTGTGATGCCTCGACCGTTGAGGTTGTTCGTCAGGATCTGGTGATATTGGACTTTGTCTGCTGTCGTGATATCCAGCAGGACACTCCCCGGTCCGCCAAGCTGGAAATCAATTCCGACCGGCCAGCCCGGACCAATCAATCCATCCACAATCAGGTGATTCATTGACACATTCTGCGGAACCCGCGGACCGTTCTTCAGAAGATCCTCGCTGTTCGGCAGTGCATGTTCATGATGATGCACACCCCACGCAATCAGTGCGGCGGCCCCGCCAACGCCGGCGATGATGCCTGCCTGCTCGCCGCCACTCATGCCGGAGCTGGAGACTGGCTGCCCGCGATTCGTATCCGCATCGTGACGGCCCGCCGTCGTCGAATTCTGTTGCGCCGCAGTGGGGGGAAGCGTACGGACGCTGGTCTTCTTCTCAGGAGCCTGGCTTATTGTCCCGGATACGAAGAACAGCAACACGCTCACAGCAGAGACGGAACGTAAGGCGTTACCTGACCGTGATAAGACAAGCGGTCGTGAGCTGGAGGACACAACTCACCTCCGACACCAATGAGTTGGTGTCATGAAGGGGAATTCTAATCCTCATTTAATGCGCCGCTATCGTGATTTAGTTCGCTGCGCGACCAAGACCCATCGAACGGTCCAGCACAGGGGAAGTACCTGCGTAGCCGGAGTACCGATTTAGATTGCGCTCGCACTCAGCCCCGCAACGCGTTCTCAGGAACCTCCGGCGACGCCAGACTCTTGTTGGGTCCCGACAACATTCCGGACCTGAGTCCGAATCTCCATTTCAACCTGAGACCAGACGTGCGGATCGCAGTCCATCGCATTGTGGGTCTTGAGAATGTGGCGGTTGAACCAGGAGTAGGAGCTGCAGCCAGCGGGCTGCGCTGTGTATTCGAATTCGAGATTTCCCAGAATCTTCGTTCGGCTTGCATCCATCGGCCGCACCGTCCGGCATCCGTGAACCAGACCGCGGGTTTGATAGAAATTCAACGCCTGCGCAACGTTGGCTGGGATGACGCAATCATCGCCCGTCACTCTGTTGACACTGTCGAGTTGCACGGTCAGTAGAACCGGGATGCCGCTCGCATTGAGTTCCTTAGCGAGCTGGATCGCAGCCGATCCGCCCCAGCTGTGACCCATCAGGATGATTCGCGCATTTCGCTTTTCGCCGCCGGAGAGCCGGCCATCGCCGTCCGTATCCAGCCAGCGCAGAATCTCTTTATGAGCCTCGGCTCTGTGACGATTCTGGAAGACCACAGCACGGACCGCAGGTCTGTCCTTCGCAAGGCGTTCGATCATCTGCACTTCGAGGTGGCGCTGGTCGTCAGATCGAACAAAACCGCCGACGAATCCGACGACAATGACCGCCGGGGAAGCGAACCCACCGGAAGGCGCAGCCCCGGCCTGAGCGTTCGCCGCGGCCGAACTTAGCATCGAGAGGAGAAGAGCTATCAGGCAGAATCGCCCGAGCTTGATGAGGCCCCAATCGGTCTGGGGTGCTGCAGAAAGCGAATGCATCGTTGGCACCACAATACTCTACAAGGGAGGCAGCGCCATACTCCACAACGGTCATGCATAAAGGGCCACGTACGCCCCGGGCTCCGCGTTAGGCAATGTCCGATAACACATATTCTGTATCGTGAGCGAATACGCTAGCGCTTGTGCCCCGTCCGACCTCGGGAACGCTCGATTGCCTGCTGCACGATCCACCGTGTCAGCTGTTCCCCGGCAGCGAAATTCTGCTCATCGAGCGGGTTCTTCCGGCCATCGGTGTATTCGTTGTAAACCCACGGATCGACGTTCGCGTACACCAGGCCGCGTCCCAGCTGTGTCACCGCCATGACCGTATCTCCTTCCGCATCTGTGCCATGCGCGGTCAGGATCGACTTCGCCGGCGCCGACGCGGTAATCGTGCAAATCTGCTTCATCAGACCCTTAAAGTCTTGGTTGAAGATTCCCCCTGTACCAGCAGGTACCGGCACAATCGTGTTCACATAGCTGTTGTTCAGCTCATCCTGTTTCATCACGGGGTTGAAGTGGATCCCGAACCGGTCGCTCAGCAGGTTGAAGTGCACCTGGTCGGCACGCTCAATGTCGTTCTGCATCAACACGAGCACACCTCCGGCCTTCACCCAGTCAACGATCGCGTCCGCGCTCTCCTGGTCCATAAAGTGAGCCTGTGGGTTCAGCTTCAGATTGTCTGGCGCAGCGATGACATAGACCGCGACACCCTTCAGGTCTGCGGCACGCGGCGCGTGGTCAAGCATCGCCCTGCGCATTCCGTACTTGGCAAACATATCGCCCCACACGGAGTAGCCGCTGTTCGCCTCGTCGGTGAATTTGTAGTGAAAGAGCTGCTCATTGCCTGCCGCAGTCTTCCGCTTCTGCGAGTTGAACCAGGCATCCCACAGCACGGTCTTGCCGCGTGCGCTTGCAAAGAGCGCTCCCGCGCGCTCGTGCTGAATCATCTCGCTCTCCGCCAACAGATAGGCTCCGACGCCCTTCCCATCGTTATCACCCACCGGCTCGCCGACGTAATAGTCGTAGGTTCCGCTGCGGTACGGCGTCCCTCCCAGGCCCGCAACCTTGACCGTTCCGCTCAGCGTTCCGTCGGGCTTCACAAAGCGCTGCTGAATCCCCTTCCATCCACGCTCCGCGCTGCGCTCGTCGGACAGCGGAAGCACACCCATCCGCACCGCCTTCGCAATCGAGTACACGAACATGCAGCTCGCCGAGGCCTCGAGGTAGTTGCCCTTCTGCCCGGCCTTCTCCATCACCTGCCACCACAGCCCAGAGCCCAGATCCTGGTAACGAATCACCGCCATCAGCGTCCGGCTCGCGACATCCTTCAGTTGCGCACGTTTCGGGTCGTTCTCCGGCATCCTCTCCAGCACATCCACCAGTGCCATCGAGTACCAGCCCATCGCGCGCGCCCACACCTCCGGGCTCAGTCCTGTCTGCTTATCGGCCCAGGCCATCTGCTTGGACTCATCCCATCCATGCCGTAGCAGCCCTGTCTTTGTCTCACGCATGTGCTGGCTCATCATCAGCAACTGATCGGCCGCCGCGTCCACGCCTCCAGCCACAGCGAACTCCCGTGCATAGCCGGCCATGAACGGCTCCGCCATGTATGCGCCGTCGAGCCACATCTGGTTCGGGTAGATCTGCTTGTGCCAATAGCCTCCGCTCGGCGTCTTCGGCTGCTGAGTCACCTGCTCGTGCAGAAACTCCGCCGCCTTGAAGTAGCGCGGTTGCTGCAGCACGCCGTACAGCATCAGCACGCTGCGACCCATCTCGATGTTGTCCAGCGAGTGTGCGGCTACCGGGAATGGTTTGCCGTCGGCCATATGGATGGTGCCGCTCGCATCCACCGAGCGATCGACCGCAGACTTCACGTAGTTGAACAGCCGCCCATCGCCCGTCACGTGCCACATCGCAGTCACGCCGTCGAGTAGCACGCCCTGTTCATAGGCCCACTCGCCCGGATGCCCCACCGTCGAGATGCGTCCCTCCGGCCACTCGCGCAGCACGCGCTCGAGGACTGGATCATTTGCTGGCAACCCGGTTTTTTCTACAGCGGTGCTTTGTTGCGCGCCCGCGGACAGCGCACTTGTCGCTCCCAAACCACTCGCGATTCCCACCAACGCAATCCACGCGCACAGCTGACGACCCATTCCGTCTTCCTCCGGTACATGAGCATATCAACCGCAAACCACAATGTGCTTCGCTCCACTTGCTAGACTCACTGCAGCGGCTCCGCCGAACTCATGCAGATCGTCCAAACCGTCTTCGGCGTCTTCCATCACTTCGAACTCGCCCGCGAACTCGATCATCGAGGTCACCTTCGCCGCGTCTACTCCACCTGGCCCTGGGCGCGCCTCAAGCGCGAAGGCCTCACCCGCGACAAAGTCGAAACCTTCCCCTGGCTGCACGTGCCCGAGTACCTCGCCGGCCGCGCGCCCATCGACCTCACCTGGCTGCGCGATCCGCTCGGATACGCCAACGCTGTCGCCTTCGACCGCTGGACTGAGTCTCATCTCACGCGAAGCCTTCGCCGTGAAGGCAAAGGTGCCCACGGCCCAGCAAAGATTGACGCGCTCATCGGCATCTCCGGCTCCAGCCTCCGGGCTGGCGCCCTCATCCAGCGCCAGGGCGGCGTCTTCATCTGCGACCGCGGCTCAACCCACCAGCGCTACCAGGAACAACTGCTCGCCGACGAGTTCAAACGCTGGGGCGTCGATACCCCACCCTCCGACCCCCGCGACACCCGCCGCGAGGAGGCCATCTACGCTGCCTGCGATGCCATCACGGTTCCCTCCACCATGGCTGCGCGTTCCTTCGCGGAGATGGGCGTGCCGAGGAGCAAGGTTCACGTCATTCCTTACGGTGTGCGTCTCGAGAGCTTCCAGCCGAGCGCCGAGCCTTCGTCCGACACCTTCGAGGTTCTCTTTGCCGGCGCGGTCGGCCTGCGCAAGGGAGTTCCCTACCTGCTGGATGCCTTCGCCCGCCTACGCCATCCCCACAAGCGCCTCCGCATCGTCGGCGCCGTTCAGGAAGACATCCGATCCGTTCTGCCGAAGCTTCCCATGGAAAACGTCGAGATGCTGGGCTCGATCCCGCAGTCTGAATTAGCCGCGCTCATGAGCCGCAGCCACGTCCTCGCCTTGCCGAGCATTGAAGAAGGCCTCGCGCTCGTGCAGGCCCAGGCGATGGCCTGCGGCTGCCCTGTCGTCTGCTCGACCAACACGGGCGGCGAAGATCTTTTACGGACGGCGTCGAGGGTTTCATCATTCCCATCCGCGATCCGATTGCTCTCGCCAACCGCCTGCAGCGTCTCGCCGACGAGCCCGACCTCCGCCGTTCAATGCGCGAGGCCGCGTTCCAGCGCGTGCGCTCTATCGGCGGATGGAAGAAGTACGGCGACCGTTGGGAAAGGCTGCTCCAGAGACTGGTGCACCCCTTCCCCCGGTAAATTGTGTCAAAATCTAGACAACAAAAGGCTTAGCGTGGACCTTACTGTGCTAAGTCTTGATTCCAAAGGGTTCTGGTTGTTGCACGGGGTGTGCTCGGGTTTTGGGGTCTTAGCTTCGGCCGCCACCCACGAAGTGCACCACTTCAATGCGATCCTTTCCGCCACGGTCAACTCGGCCCATTTCGTCCGCGGCGCGATCTCGCCGTTCAGCTCCACGGCGATACGATCCGGCCGCAGCTCCAGCCGCTCCAGAACCGACGTCAAGGGCGCCGGAGAGTCCAGACCATCCAATGTGCGAGGCGAACCGTTGACCAGCAGGCGAAGAGCCGATTCCATAGCCTCCAGCCTAGCAGTTGCGGCGGCGTCCGGTTCGCAAGGGCCAAAGCAGGTTGAGCGGCCCATGCCCATTGCCCAATCCGGGAGCAGACCGCAGCGCCTCGGTGACATACGCCTTGGCGTTCGCAACAGCCTTCGCAGGAGCATCGCCCAAAATGAGCCGTGAGAGCAGCGCCGCCGAGAACGCGCACCCCGTTCCATGGGTGGACGTCGTCGCCACCCGTTCCCCGCGGAAGGTCTGCACCGCCCCTCCTGGCGCCCGCAGAAAGTCCACCGGTTCCTCCTGGTCCCCGCCGGTCGCCACGATGTAAAGCCCAGGATGAAGCTTGCCCAGCGCGTCGGCCGCCCTGTTCACATCCTCAATCGTCCGCACCTTCACCCCGGACAGCACGGAGAGCTCTTCCCAGTTGGGCGTAATCCAGCCCACAAGGGGCAGAAACTCCGCATGGATCCGGCGCAGCGCGGCTGGATCAAGAAGCTCATATCCAGAACTCGATCGAATCACAGGGTCAAACACGACCGGAATCCTCCCCTGCGCGGTCAGCAGAAACTCCACAACCGCGCGCACGATCGGATCGGTCGCCAGCATCCCTACCTTCACCCCGGCCGCCGGCAGATCGGTCCAGACGTACTCCAGCGTCCGCAGCAACCAGGCCGGATCCGCTGCCCGTACCGCTGCAACCCCCATGGTCGACTGTATCGTCGTAGCCGTAATGGCTGACGTCCCGAAGATGTCGTGTGCCGCAAAAACAGACAGGTCGGCGGTGACGCCGGCGCCGCTCGACGGGTCAAATCCTGCGATCGTCAGCGCCACGGAAGGCGGAGGAGGGTCAGTCTGTGGCTGGGAATCGGGAAAGGGACGCAATCAGTGCCTCGAATTTGTGGCGGGTTTTCCTAGCATACTAGCGAGCTCAACGCAAGGTACGAAAGTAATGAAAGTGGCTTTAGCTTGTTTGACTTAGGCTGCATTGACGGGAGACAATAGATGTATGAACGATACCTCGAGAAGTTCCAGGCGAGGGATTCGGTCGAAGTGGATGCGTCGGCCTATTCATGCCGGCCTCCTGGCCGCAACCCTGGGTGTGACGGCAAGCATTATCGCCAGTCCCGCCAAAGACAACGGTCCAGTGCCGACCACACCGGTCAAGCAGCATCACTGGTATCAAATCGGCGAAGCTTCGTGGTATGGGTCCCATTTTCAGGGCCGTACAACGGCAAACGGTGAAAAGTACGACATGAACGCCTTCACCTGTGCCCACCGCACCCTCCCTCTGGGGACGTGGCTGCGTGTGACGAACCTTCGCACCCACAGATCGGCCTTTGTCCGCGTCAACGACCGCGGCCCGGTCCCAACCAGTCGCATTCTGGATCTATCGTATGCGGCTGCCCATAAGATCGGCGTTGCTGGTCTGGCCGAAGTAAAGATCGAGCGGGTCACCCCCAATGATCCGGCCCTGACCGATCAACTCGTCGCCGAACTTGAAAAGCCGGCGAGCTCGATAACCGTCAGGTAATCGCAAGGGCAAAGCAAGCCAAAACAAGGAAAAATTAGCCCCGCTCCTCACCTGAGAAGCGGGGCTTCCCTCTTTGGACAAACCTTAGAAAACTCAGGCGGCCCGAGCCGACCGGACCACCCCGTGGGTCACCGGCAGGTCGCTGAGCCGCAGGGCCAGCGCGCCCGCTCCCCCGCCGCCTTTGATGAACTCGCTGAGCTCCAGCTGGACGACATCGAAGTTCAGGTCGAAGAGCCTCGTCGCCAGCTCGCGGCTGACTTCACCGGTGAAGACCGTGCGGCCGATGTTCAGCGCGCAGCATGCCATCCGCGTCGCGTCGGCCTCCGAGACGGCAATCCTGCGTTCTGCCGGATAGACCTTCTCAATCTCCGCCCGCGAGGCAGCATCGAACGCCTCGGGGTAATACAGGAGGAAACCGCCGTGCAGCGGGGCGAAGCATGTATCGAGGTGATAGAACCGCGGATCTACCAGGTGCAGCGAACGCACCGGAACGTGCCATGCGTCGGCGACATGCGCGTGCGCGGCACGGCAGGTGCGAACGCCATGGGCTGCCCACAGAATCTTGCCCTCGTCGTCGAAGGCACTGTCGCCCTGGCCCTCGAAGGCCGTTTCGCGAGGCGTCTCCCACAAGAGAAATCCCTGGCCGAGGAGCCACTGCCGCAGGAACACTGATTCTGCGCGACGCTGCCTGGGGCTGAAGCTGGAGAGCGCGGCGACGCCATGACTGATCAGCGCGCCGTGCCCGAGAAACACCATGTCCGGGCAGCCGGGCTCTGGATGCAGCAGCCGCACGTCTGCAACGCTATGAAGAACGTTATAGAGACTCTTCCACTGCGCGAAGGCAAGGTCACGCGACGACCGGTTCACATTGCCGGCCATCCATGGATTCAATACGTAGTCCACCCCGTACCACTCTGGCGGACACATCAGAAAGGTTGGGCGGGTGTAGTGAGGTGTGGAGTCTAGGCTTTCCTGCTGAACTACGGTGCTGCTTGTGGCCATATCTGGTGATTCCTACTTTCCGAAAGGGAGTCTGCCAACCGCGGACAACCTTCGTCAAGTGGGTCCTTCGTGAGGCAGGTGCCTCTTTTGGGGACACCCCTCCCACTTTGGATGTAAACCAAAGAAAAGGGCCACCTTAGCGGTAGGCCCTCCTGTGCAAATTGAATAAAGTTTGACGAAGCTATTACAGCTTCTCGTAGAAATCGCACGCCGAGCAGGAGATATAAACTCCACCTGGAACGCCGCGCTCCCGGTCCTTCACGCGCTTCACAATCCGCGTCGGCTTCGAGCACTTCGGGCAATCGGTGCTCTTCTGTGTGTCCATGACCTTCTTGCGGTCACCGGTCTTGGCAATCTTCGCCATGATAGTTCTCCCTGAAACTCAGAAATCTGGCGTACCCAGAAACGCGTCGTGCGCGAAAACGCACTCGCTCAACGTCTCTCTGTCAACGTCTCACTGCGGGCTGAATGGAGTTGCCGAACAGGAGGGAGGGATGGCAGGCGCCGGGTACTGCTCCATCTCTAGAATACACGACTTCCGCGCACTCTCGAAAGTTCACATCCGCGATGGTTCCGTAGCCAGCTTCGGCGCCGTTGAACTGTCCGGCATAGGCGATGGTTGCGACTGCGGCGATGTAGCTGGAGCCTGCTGCGGCTGCTGTGGCTGCTGCGCAGGAGGCTGTTGATCGGTAGGCACCTTCACCTTGCCCATGCCTGGTCCAACCTGTGGCGTGTCGAGCACTTCACCGGGTCTGCGCAGAGTGGGTGCAGAGGTAGCCGCCCTGGTCTCGCTATCCTCACTGGGCTGCACATCGCCGTTCACGATCGTCCTGGCCTGAAGGGTCGGCTCAGTGTCTCCGCCCATCTCGTTCTTGTCATGGACCTCTATCGGTTTGCCGATCGCCGCAATCTCCAGCCTGGCCACCCGCCCGTTCTTGAAGCGCACAAACTGCGTCGGCTTGGGAGGATCGCCGTAGATCCACTCCTCGTAGATCGGGCTGTCGGCATCCGTGCTCGACGCGTGTTCGCGCTCCTTCGTCTTCGGCTCGCCCATCGATGCGATGACCATGCGCCGGTTCATCCCAACCAGGATCTCGTGCGCCTCAACGGCTTCCCTGACCTTCGGAGGCAGCGTGTCGGCGTAGGCCTCCGAACTCGACTTCGCCCTGAAGTCCACCACCGGGTCGAGCAGCGCCTTCACCTCGGCCGCCGTGACTTCCGGGATGCCCCCCTCGAAGAGGAGCGTGATGCGGCAACCGGTTGCAGCCGGGCCCTCCTGGGCGAGCGGCATATCGTTCAGTGAGATGTGGCTGAGGAATCGATGCTTCGCATACGGTCCACCGTTGAGATCGATGACGATGCGGTCCGGACGGAACTGGAGCGACGTCACCTGCACACGGTCGCCTGCGGCCGCCGATTGCCCCTTCTCGTAAAGAATTTTCTTGTACTCCTCGTCACGCGGCGACAACGTGCCGTTCGCGACGAGCTGCAGACCGGCTCCCAACGGCAATTCGCGGTGCGCGAAACCCTGTTCTGATTCGAGATTGCGAATCAGCTCCTGCCTTCCCTTCTCGTCGAGAGGCTCCTTCGGCAGTTCCACGCGTGTCGGATGAAATTCTGTCGTGACGTCGGCAGTCGCGGTCTTCATTCCCACCGTGAAGACCTGCGACCACAGCCCGGGCGCTGCAGACAACAAAAGCCCGCACAGGAGGCTCCCGGCGAGCGAAGAAATCTGCGGTCTGCGTGCGCATGGGCCCATGCAGTCACCTGCGAATACCCATGATTGTGCACCTTCGCCTTCGAGCGCGCAAGTGCACTAAATGACAGAGCTCAAAAGCCCCTACGGCCGGTGTGCCGATTCCGGAGACGACGACCGTTCTGACCCGTTGCTGCTGGGCGCCGGCGCAATCTGCACCAGCGTAGCCGTCTTCGCAGCCGCGGCCTCCTCCATCGCCGTGTGCGCCGGGGGCGGCGGAACATCCATCGGGTAACCGCCCGGCACAATCTCGGGATGCGTGTAGCTCCAGGCGTAGTTCCGCGTCGCGCGATACACAGAAACCATCGCTACGAAGAACACAATCGCCGAGAACAGCGCGCCCTCCGGCCCATAAGCTCCGCCGGTCAGCCACAGGGGGCCGGTCGTGTCCGTCTGCACCACGCTGGAGTAGCTCGCCACGCCCGCAACCGGCAGGCCCAAGACCACTGCTGTCGCCGCCGCCCATGCGAAATGCATCCCCCATCCAAGCCACAGCGCATGCGTCCGCAGGTAGGCCATGGAGAACAGCACGCCCGCAACCATGGTCACCACGAAGCTGAGGCTCGTCCCATTCGGCCCGAGGCTCCCAATCACCGCGTAAATCCCCGACAGCAGAATCGTCGCGGTGGCCGGCCCGGTGGCATCGATCAGCCTCTGAAAGAGGAATCCTCGGAACGCGACCTCACTCGCCAGCGCGGCCAGCACCAGCGAGATCACCGAGACCACTGCCCCTTTCCACGCTGGCGCTGCCCACAAAAACTGCGGATGCAGCGCACCGAAAATCACCATCGGCACAACCGCGGCCAGCGCTGCGGCCCATCCGATCACCGTGCCTCGGGACCACTCCTCACGCGACGTCGCGCGTTTTGGCAGCGCATTGGCGAGACTAACGCTGCCCTGCCGCGTTCCTATCCAATTCAGCGTCGTGAACCCCAGCAGAAGAAGAAACAGCAGGAACAGATTCACCAGAAGATCCTGCCCCGCGCTGCTCCATCCGAAACGCCCGGCGATTCCCTCCGCCGCGCGATATGCCACCGCGTGCGCAGCCAGCAGCCACAGCACCCCTGTCACGAAGAGCGCGAGGTGCAGCGAGCGAGGAATCGGAGCTGGAGGGACGGAAGAGGCCAACGGTGCTCAAACTCCTTCTGCGCAGACGGCCACCCGTTCAGGCCGTCGTATAAAACTGCGCAATATTGCGGAACTTCGCGTACCGCGCCTCCACCAATTGTTCAATTGAGAGCGAGCGCAGCTCGCCGAGATGCTGTTGCAGGCGTTCGTCGAGAAGCTGAGCCGCGCGTTCCGGATCATTCTGCGTTCCACCGTCAGGCTCCACAATCACGTCATCGACGCAGCCTAGGTCTTTGACGTCCCCTGCCGTATATCGGAGAGCCGCGGCCGCCTGCTGCTTCTTGGCCGCGTCCTTCCACATGATCGATGCGCAGCCCTCCGGCGAGATCACCGAATAGATTGCGTTCTCCAGCATCAGCACGCGGTCGGCCACTGCCAGCGCGAGTGCTCCGCCCGATCCACCCTCGCCGGTAATCGTTGCAATCGTTGGCACGCGCAGCCGCGACATCTCCAGCAGATTGCGCGCAATCGCCTCGCCCTGCCCGCGTTCCTCCGCGCCGAGCCCGGGATTCGCTCCGGCCAGATCGATAAACGTGAACACCGGCCGGCCAAACTTCTCGGCAATCTTCATCGCGCGCAGCGCCTTGCGATATCCTTCCGGGTCCGGCGAGCCGAACTTGCGCGCCACGCGCTCCTTCAGGCTGCGGCCCTTCAGGTTGCCGATCACCAGCACCGGCTCGCCATGGAACCGCGCCATCCCGGCAGTCATCGCCGCGTCGTCGGCGAACTGACGGTCGCCGTGGATCTCGCTGAACTCCGTAAAGAGCGCTTGAATATAGTCCATGGGGTACGGACGTTGCGGGTGACGCGCTAACTCAGTCTTGCGCCACGCCTCGGGAACAGATGCTTCAGTCTGGTGCGGCTGTTTGGGCTGCGTGCTCTCGGCCATCGGGATACCAAAGCGATTGTAAGCGATATCCCGCTAGTCGCCCTCGCAACGGCGCAGATCAGCTCAGGTTCAGCCGTTCGCACCCGGACAAGAGCTCAGCCAGCATCTACCCATACAGCAGCTGTTGCACCGCGATATCCCAGTCCTGCTTCATCGTCACGCCGAATATTAGCGCCAGCATCAGCAACTTCCTGCACATCAATGCTCTGGCAGAACAATTCGCAGCAGATGCGCCGGCCCCTTACCCGTCGCCCGCACACTCGCACTCCCAGCGGCGCGCAGCCACAGCGTCGACGACTCCTCCGGAAACGCCTTCGGCCTTCCGCGCTCCAATAACTCCGACGACGAAAACGCCACCAGCACTGACGGCGAACTCTCCTCCGGCAACGCACATGTCGCGCCTGCATCGCACACCACGCGCTCGATCCTCAGCACCGGGTCTTCGAACTCCACTTTCGTTCCCTGCACCAGCGTCGCCGGCGCGCTCCCGCGAAACTCATGCTTCAGCGTGCCGAGCGGAATCCTCTTCAACTCCACCCGCAGGTAGTCCGAAGGACTGTCACTGAGGTTCACAATACTGTGCCGCTCTCTTCGTCCCGGGCTCACGCGATACGCTCCCGTATGCGTCGGCGGCCGCGTCAGAATCACATTCTCCGGCTCGTGCACGAACCGCACCGGCCCCGAGTCATTCAGATACACATAGACCGTCGGATGGTCGGAGTGATCGTGAACCCCGACCGTCTCATGCGGTCCGTAGTGCGCCCGCAGCACTGTTACGTAGGGATTATCGAGCACCTTGCGATAGTTCTTCGGAAACGCAACCGTCGGGTCCTGCGCTAGCGCTCGCGTCGAGCCCAGTTCGAAAACCAGACCCACGAACAGCACAGCCAACTGCAGCAGAACCCGTCGCACCCTGCCTCCGCTAGACCAAACTTACAGCGGGACCCGGTGGCTCAGATAACCTGCACCGCGCCGCGCCCCACCAGTGCCTCCACGCGCTCGATGAACTGCACATCCGCCGCCACCGCGAACCCCTGCGGCTCCAGCACCGCGCAGAACGACCCCGGCTCCTCCAGGTTCAGCAGCAGCTTCCCAGTCCCCGGCGCCTCGCGGAAGATCGTCTCCAGCTTCGACAGCAGCGCCTCATCCGGGCTGTGCAGCGGCACACGAATCCGCAGTGCATCCGGCAACTTGATCTTCACATCCTCGAGCGCTGTGATCTGCGACACCGACAACTTCGGCGCGGCGTCCTCGTCACCGCGCAGCGACCCCCGCACCAGCACCGGCACATCAATCTTCAACTTCTCTGCTAATTTTTCATAGTTCTGCGGAAACGCGATGAGCTCGATCTTCCCCATCTGGTCCTCGAGGTACGCCTGCGCGTACATCTCGCCCGAGCGCTTCGACTTCGCGACCTTCAGCCCGGTAATCACGCCCGCAATCTGAATCTCGTTCTGCGGCTCCTGCTGTCCGCGCCGGAAGACCACCGGCTCCGGCTTCATCTCGCACGCCGTCGCGGTATCCACCACCTTCAGGTTGCGCAACTTCTCGCGATAGCGATCCATCGGATGCCCGGAGACAAAGAACCCGAGCACCTCCTTCTCATTCGCCAGCCGCGTATGCTCGTCCCACTCCGGCGCCGCTGGCAGTGCGTCTTCTGCTGCCGACGCATGAACACCCGGCTCATCGTTGAACATCCCGAACAACCCATGCTGCCCTGCCGCCGCGTCTCGCTGCGACTTCTGTGCGCGCTCCATCGCCTTATCCAGCGCGGCCATCACCTGCGACCGATTGCCAAACGAATCCAGCGCTCCCGCCTTGCACAGGCTCTCCAGCACGCGCTTGTTCATCAGCCGCAGATCGACCTTCTCGCAGAACTCCCACAGCGTCGAGAAGCCCGCCGTCTTTCCCGAAGCCAGCCCTTCTGCGCGCAGCGCTTCCCTTGCCTGCACAATCGACTCAATCGCGTTGTGGCCGACGTTCTTAATCGCCTCCAGCCCAAACCGGATCGCATCGCCCGCCGGCGTAAAGGTCGCCGCCGAGATCTGCACATCCGGCGGCAGCACCGTGATGTTGATCTCGCGGCACTCGCCGATGTACTTCACCACGTTCTCCGGCTTCGACGTTTCGCTCGTCAGCAGCGCCGCCATGAACTCCACCGGATAGTGCGTCTTCAGCCACGCCGTGTGATACGCCAGCAGCGAATATGCCGCCGAGTGCGACTTGTTGAAGCCGTACCCCGCGAACTTCTCCATCAGGTCGAACAGCTCGCCCGCGCGATCCTTCGGAAACTTCTTCGCCGCCGCGCCGGCCATGAAGATGTCGCGCTGCTTCGCCATCTCGGCCGGGTCTTTCTTACCCATCGCGCGCCGCAGCAGGTCCGCTCCGCCCAGCGAGTATCCGCCGATGACGTTCGAGATCTGCATCACCTGCTCCTGGTAGACGATGACGCCCAGCGTCTCCTTCAGCAGCGGCTCCAGCTCCGGCAGCAGATACTCCACCTCGCGCCGTCCCCACTTGCGCTCGATGAAGTCGTCGATCATCCCCATCGGCCCCGGCCGATACAGCGCATTCAACGCCGTCAGATGCTCAATCGAGTTCGGCTTGTACCGCCGCAGAACATCGCGCATGCCGCCGGACTCAAACTGAAACACGCCGCTCGTCAGCGCCTTGTGAAACACCTGCTCGAAGGTGTGCTGATCGTCCAGCGCAATCGTCGCCATGTCGACGTCCTCGCCGCGATTCGCCTTGATCAGCTTCAGGCAGTCATCGATCACCGTCAGCGTCGTCAGCCCGAGGAAGTCCATCTTCAGCAGGCCCATCTTCTCGACGGCCTTCATGTCATAGCTCGTGACGATCGCCTCGTCCTTCGTGCGCGTCACCGGCACCAGCTCCGTCAGCGGCTCCGGCGCAATCACCACACCCGCCGCGTGAACGCCCGCACCGCGCACCAGCCCCTCCAGCCGCAGCGCCGTGTCGATCAACTCCTTGATCTTGCCGTCCGTGTTGTACGCCTGCGAGAGCGGCGGCGAATCCTTCAGCGCCTGCTCAATCGTGATCCCAATCGTCGGCGGAATCAGCTTCGCAATCCGGTCGACCTCGCCATACGGCATGTCCATCGCGCGGCCCACGTCCTTGATCGCCGCCTTCGCCGCCATCGTGTTGAACGTGATGATCTGCGCGACCTGGTCATTGCCATAACGCTGCCGCACATACTCGATCACCTCGCCGCGGCGATTCATGCAGAAGTCGATATCGATATCCGGCATCGACACGCGCTCCGGATTCAGGAAGCGCTCAAACAGCAACTCATTCTGCAGCGGATCGATGTCCGTGATCTCCATCACGTACGCGACGAGCGAGCCCGCCGCCGATCCACGCCCCGGCCCCACCGGAATGTTGTGCTCCTTCGCGTAGCGGATAAAGTCCCACACGATCAGGAAATAGCCGGGAAACTTCATCTGCTTGATGCAGTCGATCTCGCGCTCCAGCCGCGCCTCGTAGTCCGCGATGGACTTGTGCAGAATCCCGCGCGACTCCAGGTGCGCCACCGCCGTCTCGCGCCGCTTCTTCCATCCGGCGCGGCACACCTGCTCGAAGTAGCTGTCGATCGTCTCGCCCTCAGGCACGTCGAACCGCGGAAACGGATTCTTCACCTTCGTGAGCTCGAGGCTGCAGCGCTCCGCAAACTGCATCGTGCGCGTGCAAACCTCCGGTGCCTCTTTAAAGAGCCGGTGCATCTCCTCCGCGCTCTTGATGTAAAACTCCTGCGTGTCGAACCGGAAGCGCTTCGGATTATTCATCGAGTCCGCGGTCTGCACGCACAGCAGCACCTCGTGCGAGCGCGCATCCTGGTCCTCGATGTAATGCGAATCGTTCGTCGCAATCAGCGGAATGTTCAGGTCCTTCTCCAGCCGGAACATCGCCTCGGTGACCTTCTTGTCCGGCTCCAGCCCATGGTCCTGAATCTCGAGGAAGAAGTTCCCTCGCCCGAACAGCTCCTCATAAAATCCCGCGCTCTTCTTGGCGGCTTCGTAATCCCCGGCCATGATGTTCTGCGCGACCTCACCCGCCAGACACCCCGAGAACCCGATCAACCCTTCCGCATGCTCCGCCAGAAACTTCTTCGACACACGCGGCTTGCGATAGAACCCATGCAGCGCCGCCTCGCTCGTCAGCCGAACGAGATTCTTGTAGCCCGCCTCATTCTCCGCGAGCACCAGCATGTGGTTGTACTTCGAATCCGGATCCGGCTTCCCGCGATGATCCTCTTCCTTGCACACATACAGCTCGCACCCGAGAATCGGCTTCAGGTCGCGCTTCTTCATCGCATCGAAGAAGTGCACCGCGCCATAGATGTTGCCGTGGTCCGTGATGGCCGCAGCCTTCTGCCCGATCTTCTCCAGATGCTTCGCCAGCTTGTCGACATCACAAGCCCCATCCAGCAGCGAATAATCCGTATGAAGATGTAGGTGGGTAAACTCGGCAGCCATACCTCAAGTTTACTTCTCCGTTACAAGCACTCAGCCGTAGGAAAAGCCGTACGAAACTCGCTAGAGTCCTTCCGGGCTCCTCCCATGGACTGTCATCCTGAGCGGAGCACGTAGTGCGAAGTCGAAGGATCCCTGTATTTGCGAAGGCACGCATTCCAACCTGCCTCTAATTGGGCAGCCACCGATTCTTCGGAAACCCCTGATGCGTCAGCCGCCAACATCCCTTCATCTCTCCCGCATAGTGCTGGACAATCTGCTCGCTCGTGAACTCCCTCGGCCACGGTGCCGCATGCGTCTTCCACGCAAACGCATCCTTGCCTCTGTAGTGCTCCAGGATCAGCGCCGTTCGCGGCAGATGCGACGGCGAGCTGACAACCTCCGCCGACCGCCAGCCATGCGCATCCATGATCTGCTTGCTGAACCAGATGTTCTGAATCGTGTCCTGCGCCTGCTTCTCCTCGACCACCGCATCCGCCGGCACGCCCTGCTCCACCGCAAGCCGCTTCATGCAATCCGCCTCACGAAGCTGGTTGTGCGCCGCTCCTCCTGTCACGATCATGTGCTTAGCCACACCCGCACGAAACTCGCGCACACCCTCCAGCACGCGCTCCCGCTGCTCCAGCGAAGGCTCCCCTCCGCCGTGCACGGCGTCCCCAGGACGATCAGCGTGTCGAAGCGCGTCAGCTTCGTATTCGCCGACGGAATCGAACGGTAGTTCGCCACCACGATCCCGGCGACCACCGCGACCTTCAGAATCCATCCACCCACCCGCACGACCCTCCTCGTCTAAAATTCTCACCACGCGCGGAGCCCACACCATCATGCCGAAACCCTCACCTCATCGGCGCACTGTCTTCTCACCACAACACTATGCCCGCACAATCACCCAACCCCTCAACAGCCGAACCCCGAAGTCCCCGCCTGGGCCTACCCCGGCTCCGCCACGCACCAGCAGGTCGCTCCGCCGCCAGACTTCCACCGCCCCAGCCGCACCTTCGACACACCCATCGGCATCTTCACCGGCCAATCCGACATCGGCAGCGCTCTCGTTCCCGGCGAGCGCCAGCTTCGACCCCGCCACCAACGCCTACACCATCAACTCCGCCGGCTATAACGTCTGGTACACCCGCGACGAGTTCCGCTATCTCTGGAAGCGCATGTCCGGCGACGTCTCGCTCGCCGCCGACATCGCCTTCCCCGACCCCAACGGCTACGGCGACCGCAAAGCCGTCCTCGTCATCCGCCAGGTCCTCGACGACGACTCCAAGGAAGCCATCGTCGCGCTCCACGGGCTCGGCATGATCCACCTCGCGCAACGCCCCGACAAAGGCCTCCGCGTCTCCGACACCGAGTACCGCATCGGCGGCCGCGGCCGTCCCGGCGGCAAAACGCCCGACTCGCTCGTGCCCATCACCGCCAGACGCATCGGCATCGAAAAACGCGGCGACAACTTCGCGCTCTTCGTCTCGCTCGAAGGCGAGCCCATGCACCAGTTCGGCCCGCCCATCACGCTGCATCTCACCGAGCCCTTCTACGTCGGCATCGGCTTCTGCTCTCACCTTCCCGACAAATCCGACACCGCCGTCCTCTCCAACGTCGTTCTTGCCAACGCGGCCGGCAAGCTGCATTAATTCACTTGTCTAAGCCTTGTCTGAGGCATCCGACGATGGACCTCTCACCCATCCACGCTGTCACGCGCGCCCTCCGTAGGCGCCATCGCACTCACGATCTTGCCGCCGCGGCCTCGTGGCCTCTCACGGACGCCCACACCCTCAAGCCCGTCATCGTCGCCAAAGACGAACTCGCCGAGGGCACCCTCGCGCAGGACTCACAACTCGAAATCCCCTACTACTTCACGCTTCCGCAAAACCCGGACCAGCCCGCCGCCCAACCCTCCGGCTACTTCGGCGGCCATCTCCGCACCGTCGCGCTGTCGCACTCTGAAGCCTCGCGCCTCATCCCGCAGATTCCCGAAGGCACGCTCATCCGCGTCCGCTACAACCCGCCGGACCCCGACCAGAATCACACCTTCGCCGCTGACAACGAAGGTCTTCTCCCTGTTACCGTCTGGTCCAACTGAGCGTCCGTCGCAGTCGCGACAAATTTACGCACCCGCTCGCCACCTATCTCATCCAAACATCCGTCAATTTGCAGACGGGAGCAATCGCATGAACCCCACCGGCAACACCATTCTCATCACTGGCGGCGGATCCGGCATCGGCCGCGGCCTCGCCGAAGCCTTCCACAAGCAGGGCAACCAGGTCATCATCGCTGGCCGCCGCAGGGCCGCGCTGGACGAGACCATCGCCGCCAACCCCGGCATGAAGTCCGCCACGCTCGACATCGAAGATCCTGCCGACATCAAAGCCTTCGCTGCCAAAGTCGCAGCCGATTTCCCCTCCCTCAACGTCCTCATCAACAACGCCGGCATCATGAAGAACGAGAACCTCGCAGCTGACCCTGTCGATCTCGCCACCGCGGAATCTACCATCACCACCAACCTGCTCGGCCCTTTGCGACTCACCGCCGCGCTTCTGCCGACGCTCAAGAAGCAGCCCAAGGCGACGATCGTCACCGTCACCTCCGGCCTCGCCTTCCTTCCGCTTGCCGCCACGCCTACCTATTGCGCCACCAAGGCGGCCATCCACTCCTGGACGCAATCACTCCGCTACCAGCTCCGCAATACCAACATCGAAGTCCTCGAACTCACGCCGCCCTACGTGCAGACGGAGTTGCAGGGGCCGCAGCAGGCCACCGACCCCAACGCCATGCCGCTCGCCGATTTCGTCACGGAGTGCGTCCCTCTCTTCTCCAACCCACCCGCCTCCGGCGAACTCCTCGTCAAGCGCGTCGAGCCGCTCCGCTGGGCAGAAAAAACCGGCGCCTTCGATCAAATCTTCAGCCGACTCAACGGCCCGTCTCACGAACGGCCCGTGGTTGGCGGGCGTTCATAGCTTCAGCGGACTCAGCATCGCCACCTTGCCGGTGCCGACGTTGTATACCGCAGACTCCACCGTCAGCCGGCCATCCTTTATCCGCTCTGCGATAACGGTCGATGCCCCGCGCAGGATCGCAGCCTGCATTTGCGCATTCTTCTCAATCGCGGCCGGCACGTCTGCCGTTCCCAGCGTCGCCGGATAGATGTATTGGAACAGCCCCGAAATCGTTCCCGGCTCCTCTCCCCCATGCTTTGCCGCGGTCACGGCACCGCAGTTTGTGTGTCCCACCACGAGGATCGTCTTCACACCCAGCACCGCCACTGCATACTCCAGACTTGCAATGGTGTCCGGCGTCGCTATATTTCCCGCAACGCGCACAACAAAGAGATGTCCGAGCGTCCCGTCGAAGATGAGTTCCGCCGGCATCCTCGAATCAGCGCAACACAGGATCGCGGCATAGGGCTGCTGATGCTCCGCGCTATCGTGTCGCAGTGTCGCGAGGTTCAGCGAGCATTCCGTGAACTTTTGCTCCAGGTAGCGCCCATTGCCCTGCATCAGCAGGCGCATCGCCTCTGCCGGAGTGCCCGGCTTCGGGAACTCCGGCGCTGCTGCAGACTGCGGCAGCATGTTCACCGGCGTCGCCGCTATCGCGGCCAATCCCCCTACCGTCATCTTCAGCAATTTTCGTCTGGACGCTCCATGTTCCAAGACTCGATGTTCCATCGCAAGCTCCTTCTCGGAGAGGATGGAACATCTCCGCCCCCCACGCGCCTGTCAATCCGTGCAATCTCCTCCGGGCATCGATTACCTGGCTTCGTCCACGGGCGCAGCCGTTCTGCTCACCACCTCCGTGTATCATCCGCGAAGATGCGCTCGCCTCCGTTCGCGGGCGTATCCAACGCGGAGCAGATGAACTCGCTCGAACTCTCCATTGTCCTCGCCGTCTCGTCGCTCGCCGCCGGTCTTCTGGGCGCACTCACCGGCCTCGGCGGCGGCGTTGTCATCGTCCCGCTGCTCACGCTCGGCTTTCATGTCGACATCCACTACGCCATCGGCGCCTCGCTGATGTCCGTCATCGCGACCTCTTCGGGCTCCGCTGCGGCCTACGTCCGCGAAGGCTTCTCCAACGTCCGCATCGGCATGTTTCTGGAGATCGCCACCACGCTTGGCGCTCTCCTCGGCGCGTGGCTCGCGACCATCACGCCCACCAGGGGCATCGCCATCGTCTTTGGCTCGATCCTCATCTTCTCCGCGATCATTTCCAACCGCCGCCGGCCTGAGCCTGATCCCAACGCGCCAGCTGATCCCCTCGCAACCAAACTCCGCCTGAACGGCACCTATCCCGTCGACGGCGTCAGGCAGCGCTACAACGTGCGTCGCGTTCCGCTCGGCTTCGGCATGATGTTCGGCGCCGGCACACTTTCTGGCCTGCTCGGTATCGGCTCCGGAGCGGTCAAGGTCCTCGCCATGGACGAAGCCATGCAAATGCCCTTCAAGGTGTCCACAACCACCAGCAACTTCATGATCGGCGTCACAGCCGCCGCGAGTGCCGGCATCTACCTCAGCCGCGGCTACATCGATCCTGCGCTCGCAATGCCCGTCACGCTTGGCGTGCTCGCAGGCTCGCTCATCGGCGCCAGGCTTCTCGTCCGCGCTCACCCCAAATCGCTCCGCATCCTCTTCGCCGTCGTCATCGCAGCGCTTGGCGCTGAAATGATCTACAACGGCCTCACAGGAAAGCTCTGATGACGCACCGCGCCTTCGTCCCAGCCGACGATGACCGCAAACTCGACGCGAGCATTGGCGCGCTGCTGCGCACCGGAATGCTCTCCTCTGCGTTCGTCATTCTTATCGGCGGAGCTCTCTACCTGGCGCACCACGGCCACGACCGACCCGACTACCACACCTTCCACGGCGTGCCTCAACACCTGCACACGCTCTCCGGCATCTTCGCCGGAGCCCTTCACGGCCAGGGCCTGGCTATTATTCAGCTTGGCCTGCTGATGCTTATCGCCACACCGATCGCCCGCGTCGTCCTGTCCGTCTTCGCCTTTCTGGCCGAGCGCGACTTCCTCTATGTCGTGATTTCCGTTATCGTTCTCGCCGTGTTGCTCTACAGCCTCTTTGGCCATTAGTCGCTGACGAAATCACGCAGCATCACGCGCCATCTCCCACCAGTCGCCGCGCGAGCTTCATATACAGCTCCACTGCCTCCAGCAGCTCACGCTTCGCAATCCGCTCATCCGGTGTGTGGGCCACGTGAATGCTTCCCGGCCCCAGCAGAAACGGTTCGCCCCAGTTCGTCAGGCTCGGCACGTCGGTCGTGAACTTCGCCACCATCGTCTCGAAGCCATCCAGCGCCCGCATCTGCACAAACGGAAGCTCCAGACGAAAAGCTCACCTCGCATCGCCCCTTCACCGCCCGCACAACTGCCTCGCGAATCTCCTTCGCCGGCCCCACCAGCCGCACCAGGATATGCGCCTCCGCCTTGTCGGCGACCACATTCGGCGCACGTCCGCCGGAAATCAGCCCCACGTTCATCGTCGTCTCGCCAATCCCCTCCACCACCGGGAGCTTCAACGCCTGAACCTCACGCAGCGCCGCCAGCAGCTTATCGATCGCGGAGTCGCCCAGCTCCGGATACGCCGAGTGCGCCATCTTCCCCGTCGCATATAGCTCCACGCGCAGGCATCCCTTGCTCGCCAGCGCCAACCTGTTGCCCGTCGGCTCTCCGTTGATCAGAAACCTCGATCCGCGCGCATTCTCATTCGCCACCTTTGCGCCCGCCGAGTCGCGCTCCTCGCCGACGACAAATAGCATGCCCACCCGCAGGCCCTCGTCACGCAGCCGCTCTGCCGCCGCTACCTGCGCGGCGAGAATTCCCTTGGCATCGCACACCCCGCGCCCATACAGGAAGTCGTCATCCTCCCGGCACGGCCCCAGGAATGGCGGCACCGTGTCGAAGTGCGTCGAAAACACCACATCCGGCGTCACACCCTGCATCGCCGCATATAGATTGAACCGCGGCCCGTCGCCGCCGCCCGGTGTGCGCGCCAGTTCCGGCTGCTCCACCGCCTGCCGCTCGACTGTCCATCCCTCGCCAGCCAAAAATTCTGCGATGAATTCACCGCACGCACCCTCGTAATATGTCGTCGAGTCAATATCGACCAGCTGTTTCGTCAACGCGATAGGATTCAAGGCCATGAATCTCCAGCATACCCGTTGCGCGCACCGCGGCATCCCACCTCGTGTGACATCCGCGTAAACCAAACCGCACCTGCACCCGAGGCACCCGTGACCCGACGCACCGAGCCCGAAGCACCCGAATGTTCGCCGCAGAACAATGAACTCGAACTCACCCGGCGTGAGTTCATCGCTACCACCGGTGTCGTCTCTGCGGGCATCGCCATCGGCATCTCGCCCGCCGCCGCTGCGCAGAGCGCACCCGCCAATGCGGTCCCCATCACCATCTCCATCAACAAGCAGCAGCGCACCCTCACCATAGATACCCGCACCTCGCTGCTCGATCTCCTCCGCGAACACCTCGACCTCACCGGCAGCAAGAAGGGCTGCGACCACGGTCAGTGCGGCGCCTGCACCGTGCTCATGGACGGCCGACGCATCAACTCCTGCCTCACCCTCGCCGTCGCCGCGCAGGGCTCCGAGATCACCACCATCGAAGGTCTCGGCACACCCGACAACCTCAGCCCCGCACAATCCGCCTTCCTCGCGCACGACGGCTTCCAGTGCGGCTATTGCACTCCCGGCCAGATCTGCTCCGCCACCGCACTCGAGGAGGAAGCCCACCGCGGCGATCTTTCCCTCATCAGCTTCGAAACCGGTCACACTTCACACCCAGAGCTCACCGACGACGAGATCCGCGAGCGCATGTCCGGCAACCTCTGCCGCTGCGGCGCGTACCCGAACATCGTCGCCGCTGTGCGCCAACTCACCCGCGTTCAATCAGGAGGCGCTGCGTGAATCCCTTCACCTACCAGCGCGCCTCCGCCCCCGAAGCCGCCGTCCACGCCCTCGCAGCATCCGGAACGAAATGCCTCGGCGGCGGCACCAACCTCGTCGACCTCATGAAAGACGGCGTCGAGCACCCCACGCATCTCGTCGACGTCAACCACATCGGCCTCGACAAAGTTGAAGCCAGCGCATCCGGCGCGCGCATCGGCGCCTCCGCCCGCAACTCCGATCTCGCCAATCATCCCGGCATCGTCGCCAACTACCCTCTCCTCTCCTTTGCTCTTCTCGCCGGAGCCAGCCCGCAGCTTCGCAACATGGCCACCACCGCCGGCAACCTCATGCAGCGCACGCGCTGCCCTTATTTCATGGACACCGCTTTCCCGTCCTGCAACAAGCGGGCTCCCGGCACCGGCTGCGGCGCCCTTACCGGCTTCAACCGCTATCACGCCATCCTCGGCCACACGGATAACGGCGCACGCGCTCCGCACACCTGCATTGCCGTGCATCCCTCGGACATGTGCGTCGCTCTCTACGCACTCAATGCGCAGGTCGAGGTCCTCGGCCCCAGCGGCAAACGGACGATTCCCATCACCGCCTTTCATCGCCTCCCCGGTGATGACCCCGCACTCGACACTGTCCTCAAGCCCGACGAACTCATCACCGCTGTCACTCTTCCACCCGCAAAGTTCGCAAAGAATTCCTGGTACCTGAAGGCTCGCGACCGCCAGAGCTACGCCTTCGCGCTCGTCTCCGTCGCCGCCGGCCTCGAGATGCAGGGCGACACCATCCGCTCCGTCGGCCTCGCACTCGGCGGCGTCGCACACAAGCCCTGGCGCTCGCGCGAAGCCGAAGCCGCCCTCATCAACGAGCGCGCTGCACCCGAGACCTTCCGCAAGGCTGCCGACCTCATACTCCGCGGCGCGCACGGCTACAAGAACAACGCCTTCAAGATCGAGCTCGCCAAACAGTGCATCGTCCGCGCCCTCACGCAGGCTGTACAAGGAGTCCAGGCATGATGCAGAAGGATGAACAATCGAACTCCCTCCCGCAGCCACCGCACCGCTACGACGGCGTTGCCAAGGTCACCGGCACCGCCAAGTACGCCGCCGAGTTCCGCGAGCCCTTCCCGCGCAAGGACCTCGTCTACGCGTACATGGTGCAATCCACCATTGCCACTGGTTCCATCAAGGCCATCGACACTCAAGCGGCCGAACGCGCCTCCGGCGTCATCACCGTTCTCACGCCCTTCAACGCGCCCAAACTTCCCATCGACCCATCCCGGCCCACTGGCCGCCACATCAGCATCCTGCAGGACGCAAACGTCCACTACAACGGCCAGCCCATCGCCGTCGTCGTCGCGCGCAGTCTGCCTGAGGCCATGCAGGCGGCGCGCCTGCTCGACATCACCTACAGCGAAGATCCCGCACTGCTCGACTTCATGGGCAGCCTCCAACATGCGCGCCCGCCAAAAAATCCCGGCCGCGGCGCAAAGAAGGTCCGTGGCGATCTCGACGCCGCACTCAGCCGCGGCACGGTCACCGTCGACAACACCTACATCACGCCGCTCCAGAACCACAACCCCATGGAGCCGCACGCCACGCTCGCCTGGTGGGAGACCGGGGTCCCCGGCCAGCTTGCTGGCAGGGGTGGAGACGGCGACAAGCTCTCCGTCTACGACTCCACGCAGTACATCACCGGAGACCGCGCGACGCTCGCCGAGCACCTTCAACCTTCCGCCCGAAAACGTGCACGTCATGAACCCTTATGTGGGCGGCGGATTCGGCTCGAAGGGTTCCACCTGGTCGCACGTCGTCCTCTGCGCGATGGCAGCGCGCATCGTGCAAAAGCCCGTGCAGCTCGCGCTCGCGCGTCCGCAGATGTTCGGCCCTGTCGGCGGCCGCCCCGCCACCGTCAACCGCATCCGCCTCGCCGCCACGCCAGACGGGAAACTCACCGCCATCCAGCATGACGCCACCATGACCGCCTCCGTCATGGAAGACTTCGTCGAGCCCATCATCCTTCCCGCGCGCATGCTCTACACCAGCGACGCCAACTCGACCTCCACCGCCATGGTCGACATGAACCTCGGCGTCGCCACCTACATGCGCGCACCCGGCGAATCCTCCGGCACCGCCGTCTTCGAAATCGCCATGGATGAGCTCGCCGAAAAGCTCAACATCGATCCCGTCCAGCTCCGCCTCATCAATCATGCCGACAACGACCCCGACGAGAACCGCCCCTGGACCTCGAAGCACCTTCGCGAGTGCTACACCGAGGCCGCCGAACGCTTCGGCTGGAGCAAACTAAGACAGCCCAATTCCAAACCCGGCCAGCAGCTCGAAGGCAACAACCTCATCGGCTACGGCATGGCCACCGCCACCTATCCCGCCAACCGATCCAACGCCGGTGCCATCGTCCGCTTGCTGCCCAACGGTCGCGTCTTCGTCGGCTCCGGCACGCAGGAGCTCGGCACCGGCATGTACACGATCATGGCCCAGACCGCCGCCGAAGAGCTCGGCATCGATCCGCTCACCATCGACGTCAAGCTCGGCGACTCCACGCTGCCCCACGCTCCCGTTTCGGGCGGCTCACAGTCCGCCGCCTCTGTCTGCCCCGCCGTGCAGGACGCAGCGAAGAAAGCCAAACTCAAAGCCGCCGCTCTCGCCATCACCGATGCGAAGTCACCTCTGCATGGCGCGCTCGCGGACGACGTCGACATCCACGGCGGCCGCATCTTCCTTAAGAAGGATTCGTCCCGCGGCGAAACACTAGCCGTCCTCATCGCTCGCAACAACAATCAGCCCATCGAGGCCGAAGGGTCCGCCCAACCCTCCGCAGATCGCAACGCCAACTCCTCGCAATCCTTCGGTGCGGTCTTCGTCGAGGTCGCCGTCGACCGCGACACCCGCATGGTCAAGGTCCGCCGCATCGTCGCCACCTATGACATCGGCACGCTCATGAACCGCCAGACCGGCATCAATCAACTCCACGGTGGCATCGTCTGGGGCGTCGGCTTCGCCCTCACCGAAGGAACTGTCATCGACCCCAACGTTGGCCGACCCGTCAACGGCAACTTCGCCGACTACCACATCCCCGTCAACGCCGACATCGGCACCCTCGACGTCACCGTCGTCAACTTCCCCGACACCAAATTCAACCCCCTCGGCGCTCGCGGCATCGGCGAGATCGGCATCACCGGCGTCGCCGCCGCCATCGCCAACGCCGTCTACAACGCCACCGGCATTCGCGTCCGTGAATACCCCATCACCCCCGACAAACTCCTGCGCGCCTGAGGAGCCGTCAAAATCCGATAATCGCCAGGCCGAGACACGTAATCCACAGGAATCGTCCTTTTCCACATTTCTTAGTGACATACGAATAGATGTTCCACGGGGAACATTCCTGTTCCACGCGAGACACCTGGTTGCACCGTCCTCGCGACCGCGCGTACTCCCCTCGATTCCTAACCGATTTTGCACTGGGGCCGATGTGACAACATAACCGCAGCGCATGCCCGTCTCAGGCCCTGAATCCCTTCCCGAACTCCTCCATCGCGTCTTTGGCCACCGCGACTTCCGCGCCCATCAGCGCGAGGTCTGCGAAGCTGCAGCCTCCGGCCGCGACGTCCTGCTCGTCATGCCCACCGGCGCCGGCAAGAGCCTCTGCTACCAGCTCCCCGCGCTCGCCCGCCGCTCCGGTAGCCACCACGCTACTGCGCTGGTCATCTCGCCTCTGATCGCCCTCATGGATGACCAGGCCCACAAGCTCGCCGCGCTCGGCCTCCGCGTCGCCCGCATCCACTCCGGCCTCGACCGCGAAACCGCCCGCGCCGCCTGCCGCGACTACCTTACCGGCGAGCTCGACTTCCTCTTCATCGCTCCCGAGCGCATGCGCGTCCCCGGATTCCCGGAGATGCTCGCCAAGCGCAAGCCCGCGCTGATCGCCGTCGACGAAGCCCACTGCATCTCGCAATGGGGTCACGATTTTCGCCCTGACTACCGCACCGTGGGCCAACACCTCGCCGCGCTGCGTCCCGCGCCCATCATCGCCCTCACCGCCACCGCGACGCCTACTGTGCAGCGCGACATCGTCCGCCAGCTCGCGCTCCAAGACCCCGCAATCTTCATTACCGGCTTCCGCCGCTCCAACTTAGCCGTCGAGGTCCTCGAGCTCTCCAAGCCGCAGCGCCCTGAGTTCACCGAGAAGCTCCTCTAGCTGACCCGCCTCACGACCCGCGATCGTCTACGCTCCCTCGCGCAAGTCCGCCGAAGAGCTCGCCACCCGCCTCAACGCGAAGTTCCGCAGCGCCGCCTATCACGCGGGCCTCGATCCCGGGACGCGCGAGCGCGTCCAGCGCGACTTCCTTGCGGGCAAGATCGAGGTTGTGGTCGCCACCATCGCCTTCGGGATGGGAGTCGACAAAGCGGATGTCCGCACCGTCGTGCACGTCGCGCTACCCGGTTCCGTCGAGGCCTTCTACCAGGAGATCGGCCGCGCCGGCCGCGACGGCAACCAGTCGCGCTCCATCCTCCTTTACAGCTTCGCCGACCGCAAAACCCAGGAGTTTCTGCTCGAGCGCAACTACCCACCCGCAAGCGACCTTCAGCGTATTCTTCGTGTTCTGGGTGAAGAGTTTGTCGCTCCGGACTATCTACAGCGCAAGCTCAAGGTCGATCAGGAAACTCTCGACCGCTCCCTTGAGAAGCTCATCACCCACGGCGCGGCGATCGTCCGACTTCAACGGCAACGTCCGCATCGCCGATGAGAGCGCCCGCGGCGATAGCGAGCCAGCCTGGCAGGACGGCTACGACGCCCAGGTCGCCGCGCGCCGCCGCCAGATCGATTCCATGATGGCCTTTGCCGAAGGCACCACCTGCCGCATGACCGCCCTCGTCGAGCATTTCGGCGATCACAGCGACCCTCTGCGCTCCTGCGGCCAATGCGACATCTGCCAACCTTCCGCTGCTACCGGTTCTGCCATGCGCCAACCAGATCGAGGCGAGCGCGAAGACCTCCGCGCCATTCTCACCGCGGTTGCCTCGCGCGGCACCTCCACCGGCAAGCTCTTCACCGACCTCGCGCTCACGAAAGACCGCAAGCACTTCGACTCGATGCTCGACGGCCTGGCCCGAGCAGCATTACTGACGCTCACCAACGACACCTTCCGCACCCCGGACGGCCGCGACGTCACCTACCGCAAAGTCTCGATCACCCACGAGGGCCGCACCCCCGACGACGAAACCCTCTCCACCGTCTGGCTCCGCGACTCAGCCTCAACAACCTCGTCGAAGCGATCGTCAAAGAGCTCTAGCAAGCGCACCTCAAAACGCCGCTCGACTCCCACGCCCGAGCCCACACGCCGCACGCGCGAGCCTCAATCGCAACTCCTCATCGCTCGCCGCGAAACAACGTCGCCCGCACCCCTCCGCAAACCGACACTACCGAAACCCCCAGTTGAAACCGCCGAGTTCAACTCCACGCAATCCGCGCTCGACGCCCGCCTCCGCGCCTGGCGCAAAGAGCAGGCCCACGCAGCGGGTCTTCCCTCCTTCTTCATCTTCAGCGACTCCGTCCTCCGCGACATCGTTCTCAACTCGCCCGCATCGCTCAACGAGCTCCGCTCCATCCGCGGCCTCGGCCCCGATAAGCTCGACCGCTTCGGCCCCGCAGTCCTCGAGCTCTGCCGAGAGTAGAGATCAGAAAACAGAGAACAGAGATCAGCAGAACCGATCTCTCATCTCTGTTCTCTCTCCATGAGAGGATTAACCCCGTATGGATAACACCTCATTCGGCGTTGTCATCATGGCCGCCGGCAAAGGCACTCGCCTGAAGTCTCGCCGCCCCAAGGTCCTCCATGAGATCGGCGGCCGCGCGCTGCTCCAGCATGTCATTGACGCCGCCAAGACCATCGTCCCGCCCAGCCGCATCTACTGCGTCATTGGCCACGAGGCCGACAGCGTCCGCGCTGCTGTCGAGCACATGGGCGTCAAGTTTGTTCTTCAGGCCGAGCAGCGCGGCACCGGCCACGCCCTCCAGATGGTCAAAGCCGAGTTCGAACTCAGCGGCGTACAGCCTCCCGCTAACCTCCTTGTCCTCTCCGGCGACGTCCCGCTCATCAAGTCTGAGACCATTCGCGCGCTCATGGAGTTCCACCACACCCAACGCGCCGCGATGACCATCCTCACTGCGATCCCCTCCGATCCCACCGGCTACGGTCGCGTCCTTCGCAAGCAGGCGGAGTCCACTGAAGTCCGCGCTATCGTCGAGCAGAAGGACCTCAAACCTGCCGACGACTCTGCCGAGATCAACTCCGGTATCTACTGCTTCGATAGTTCCGCTCTCTTCTCGAATCTCGAACGCCTCACCAACCAGAACGCCAGCGGCGAGTTCTACCTCACCGACATCGCTTCCCTGCTCGTCTCCGAGGGCAAGCGCGTCGTTGCCACCGTCGCTCCGGCGATCGACGAGGTTCTCGGCGCGAACACCATTGCCGAGATGATGCACCTTGACGCCGCCATGCGCTCTGCCACCGCGCGCCGCCTCATGGCTGCCGGCGTCACCATCTTCCGGCCCGAGACCTGCGTCATCGACGCCGCGGTCGAGGTCGCTCCCGACACCGTCATCGAGCCCTTCGTGCAGCTCCTCGGCTCAACGCGCATCGGCCCCGACTGCCGCATCCGCTCCTACTCCGTCATCCAGAACTCCACCCTCGGCGCCGGCGTGCTCGTCCGCAACGGCTGCATCCTTGACGAAGCCATCGTCGATGATGGCGCACTCCTCGGGCCATACGCGCACCTTCGCCCGGGAAGCGAGATCGGCCCGCAAGCTCACATCGGCAACTTCGTCGAGACCAAGAAGGTCCGCCTCGGCCGAGGATCCAAGGCCAACCACCTCTCCTACCTCGGTGACGCCATCATCGGTTCCGGCACGAACATCGGTGCGGGTGCCATCACCTGCAACTACGACGGCGTACACAAACACACCACCACGATCGGCGACAACGTCTTCGTTGGCTCCGACTCCACACTCGTCGCGCCGCTCACTCTCGGTGACGGTGCCTATGTCGCAGCCGGCTCCTGCATCACAGAAGATGTACCGCCCGATTCACTCGCGCTCGGCCGCAGCCGCCAGACCACCAAGGAAGGTTGGGTCGCAGCGCGAAAGGCTCGTAAGACCTCATCCTGATCCCCACAGGAAAGGAGAACCCATGCAGAAGCTGACCGATCAGCAACTTCAGCAGGCTCTCACCACGCTCCCCAATTGGGCCCTCAAGGGCGGCGAACTCGTCCAGGAGCGGACCTTCAAGGACTTCGTCGCCGCCATGGCCTTTGTCAACGATGTCGCCCAGCTTGCCGAGGCCGCCGGCCACCATCCGGACATCGACATCCGATACAACCGCGTCCGCCTGGCCCTCGTCACACATGACGCAGGGGGAATTACCCAGAACGACGCCGCCCTTGCACAGAAGATCAACAACTTGCGCGCCTGATATTAATTCTTCGGCGCTCGCAGAAATCCCTGCTTGAGTCTGTAGCCAACCCTGTGCTACGCTAAAGCCCTGCCTGTGGGAAAGGTCCCGGGCAAACGTTTTCCTGAGCAACCTACCGCTCAGCACAAGTTGCGTCACTGGCCTCCCGGCACGAATCAAAACACCGTTCGTGCCGCCTTTTTTTTCTACGGGCCGCCCTCGCCGCTCTTGAAGCCCCTCCGAGCCACGCGCATCTATAATGGAAACAGTTCTTTGAGTGCCACAACGCAATGTTGGGCCAGCTCCAAAATGGGGGCGTCACGGCTTCGACGGGATTGCTTGCGGCAGAGAGGCATGCCGGGGTGTGTGCACCCGTAATCGCTCACAAAACCATAAGTGCCAACAACAATCTGGCTCTTGCTGCTTAATTAATTAAGTAGCCGATCGCTCCCGCTTCGCCTATGGGCGGGTACCGATCGTCGCACAGTAGGCTGGTCCGCGGGGTTCCGCCTGTACGCCAAGGACGAGATCAATCAGGCTGGTGGCCGGCACATCTTCGCCCGTTCTAAGTGCCGGCTACGAGACAAATCAGAACCGGGAAAAGCATGAACGCTCTCTGTTGTCAGCTTTTTCGGACGCGGGTTCGACTCCCGCCGCCTCCACCATCAAAGCAAAGCCAGGTCTGTGGCAGCGCCTGGACTCTGGATCAATGAAGTTGTCGAAGGTATGTGACGAGAGCTTCCATATCATCCTGCTTCAGATCCACGGGGGTCATCCCTCCGGCAGTCATCTTGATGTCTGGTGAATGAAGGAGTGCGGCCAACTGCGGGTCTGCATATTTGTGGCCGACGCCCGTCAGCGGCCCGGCAGCCGCAGTGCCCACACCGCCATCGCCGTGGCAGGAGCTGCAGGAATTCGCCTGGAAAATGGCAAGCCCCTTCAACACTTTTGGATCGGCAGCAATCAAGGCTGCAGATGCATTTCCTGCTGCGGCCGCAGGAATAAATGGTTGCTGCATAAAGTTCTTTGTATCTTCGTCCTGCTTTTGCATTTGGGCGGCGACTCCCGGATCGAGATGGTCGTCACGATAACTGGCTACTCCGAGAGACGTGTACGCGATCAGGAAGAGCAGGAACGTGCCTACGACGATTGGCCTTCGCCATGGTCTGCGTTCGAGCCGTCGATCGAGAAATGGGAGGGCAGCAAAGATAAGCGCAAGGACAGCGGGCAGAATGATGCCGCCGATGAAAGACCAACTGCCGCTGAGGTATTTGAGCCACTGAAACGCCGGCCGATAATACCACTCGGGCCGGGGAAGAAACGAAGTATCCGCGGGGTTGGCGGCAGGGCCCAGATCCATCGGGATGGTGGTTGCGATGAGGGCAAGGATTCCGATGAGGATGATGGCAAAGATGGCGTCGATGGCCACCTGCCGTGGATAGAACGGGACAGGAGGCAGCTTGGGATGCACTGGGTCTTCTTTGATCGGACCTGCAGCTCCAGCTTTGCGAAAGAAGAAGACATGCGCTGCAATGAAGGCGATCAGGATGCCAGGCAGGACGAAGACATGGAGCACATAGAAACGCGAGAGGGTCAATGTTCCCATCTGATCGCCGCCGCGCACCAGCTTTTGCAGAACCGGCCCGATGAGTGGAACTTCCGACATGAGGTTTGTTCCTACTGCGCTGGCAAAGTATGCTTTCTCATCCCAGGGCAATAGATAGCCAGTAAACGCCATGCCGAGCATGAGCGCCAGAAGGATGCAGCCGGAGAGCCACAAGAGTTCGCGACGACCCTTATAGGAGCCATAGAGAATTGTCTGTCCGATGTGCAAGACCAGGAGAATGATGATGCCGCTCGAGCCGTAGGCGTGAATGCTTCGGATGAACGATCCGGAGGTCACTACTTTCACTATGTAGGAGACGATTGTGTGCGCGTGGTCCGCTGAGGGTACGTAGTAAAGGGCGAGGCAGATGCCGGTGATGATTTGTGAGACAAAGAGAAAGAGCAGACCTGAGCCGAACACATAAGCCCATTTGGCCCCACCGGGGATCGGCTCGTCGAGGGTTTCATGGAGAATCGAGTCTAGCCCCGTTCGTTGGTCAAGCCAGTTGTCCACCCGACTCACAAGGCTGCGATCATCGTTTGGTTGAGGTGGTTGATTTGTCATCGTCATCACACCTCAGGCCATCACTTCTTTGTGGGGGATAATTTGGCGGAAATACTGGTAACGGACCTTCAGGATTCCGTTCTCAACTTTGGATTCAAGTAAGTCCATGGAGCGAGGAGGGGGGCCTGCAATGCGGTCGCCTCTCGGGGTGAATGATCCTGAATGACACGGGCAGATGAACTTGTTCTCAGCATCCACCCATCGGATGGAGCATCCCAGGTGCGGGCAAATGGGCGAGAGTATCCGAAACTGTCCGTTGGCTGGAGGCAGAACGTACACGGCGGTCTGGGACGTAGTGCTCTGCCATGCATCGCGACGTTCCATCGTGATTGTTTTTGCTGTTGGCACGGTGAGAGCAGTGAAGTCTCCCACCGGTCCCAAATCTGACCAGCCAGCGTCCGTAGCGTTTTTGCGTAAGGGAAATGTTATAAAACGCACGACGGGAATCGACAATAACGCACCTACAGTCGCGCCGCTTATCCCAAACAAAGCTAGTAAGAATGAACGCCGTCCAGAGGATTCTGCCTTGGGTTCACTGCTCTTTTCGGATGCGAGTCCCATCTATTCACTCCTTGGCTGTACGAGTTTTTTGGCGGGAGCTGTCCTACGGGTTGCCACCGATTGGTTTACATGTCATTTTTTCTGCAGCGTATGGACATACGCGACGAGGTCGGTAATTTGGGAGTCAGTAAGCTTGCCGGTAAATGCGGGCATCTTGTTTTTGCCATTCTTAATAACGGCCAGAAGATCGGTATCCGACTCCTTCAGGACGTCAGGCGATTTGAGGGGGCGCGCCTTAAGGGCCTTACCGGCGGGCGTGTCAGCGCTCCCGTCAGCGCCATGGCACATCTGGCACTTTGCGACATAGTTGTCAGCGGCGCTTTGGGCGAGACATGTCGCACTCCCCGTCAATAGGAAGCTAACGGCTCCGTAACAAACAAGATGTTTCAGCATGCGGTAATTCTCCTTGGTGATCGCAAATGAAGGTAATGAGCGCATTGACGACTAGAAAGCATAACGAACTGAGAGAGTGAGGATGTTGGCGTGGAAGTTGCGCGGAAGCGTGGGCGCGTTGGGCGCTCCTTCGCCATAGCCGTAGTAGTTATAATCTCCTTTCCAACTCCAGTTTTCGGCGATATCGAAGGCGAGTGAGCCATAGGGGGTTTGATATTGTGACTGCAGTGAGCCCGGCACCTGGCGGATATTGATGGGTGGGGCCTGGCCGTCGACCGAAGAGATGCGATAGCCGGCCGTTGCATGAAGCCTCTTCACAGGCTTGAGTACGAATCCGATGTTTCCGGATTGAGTTGGCTGGTTATAGAATCCGTTGACCTGCAGGGGCAGGCCAGCTTGCTGGCAAACCGTCGGGCTGGGTACGGAGCCTGCTCCAGGAGCAGAAGAGGCGAAGCACTGGTCGGTACGCGAGTAAACGCTGTCGTATGCGTAGCCCAGATCGATGCCCCACCTTTCGCTGGGATTAATGGCGGCCGAAAAGGAAAAATCCTGGTTGTGCGCGAAATGTTCAACGGTCTGGACGTTGTCGCTGTTTGCCAAAATGTTGATCGTCCCGGCGATGCTCAGCCATGGATGCGGAGCGTATGTAGTGCGCATCCGGTAGTGCTGCAGCTTGCGTGGGCTGATGCGGGTAAAGGCGTTGTCGGCGGACATGGTTTCGGCATTGAAGTTAACGCGCAACTCTTTCGACGGTCTGAGGGCTAACCCAAAGAGAGCCCAGTTCGCGTGGATGGGAATGAAGTCGCCGCCCGCGTCAGTGATAATCCGGCTGCTGTAGCGGTAGCCGACCGACAATCTTGCCTCGGGGGCAAGGTCCCAGATGGCCAGAAAGGTATTGACCTTAGTCTTCTGGTTAAGCTCTTGGTAATCGGATGTTTTGGTCGTCGTGGGAGCGCCAGGGGGCAACAATGTTGACGTGCCCGCGTAGGTTGTCGTCGTAAAGGCGTTGGTCGCGGGTTGACGGAAATACCAGAAGTCGAAGGTGTCGGAGACGCCGAAGGTGTGAGTAATCTGCCAGGTAACGCCATAGTCGGCATTGACATTGATGCGGCGTGCGCTTGCAGATCCCGTCATCACCGATTGGCGAATTCTCGCGCTCTGGAGACCATTGAAGAATTCGTTGTAGTTAGTCAGGTTGCTCGTCGTTCCCATGTAGAGAAACCGCCCGTTCATGTCTACATGCGGGATGGACGCGCTTTGAAAATGAAACTGCTCGCTGGGATACAGTCCGCGTGTTGGAGCGGACCGCGTGTAAGCAAGAAAACTATTGCAGTTCGAATTGACCGTTCCATTCGCTGCGAAAGGCGCAGCGCACGGTGTATTCCAGACGGATGAGAGATCGATTCCGAGGCTAATCGGTGTGCCGTTCGCAAGCTTGTAGTTGAGTCCGGTAAGTTGCCAGCTGGTGTTGCCTTTATAACGCGTGATGAATTCGTCGAAGGTGATGCTGGTGCGGGCCAGCGGCTTCCAATCCACACCAGCGTTCCAGACATCCGTGGAAACGCGCCAGTTTTGAATAAGTAGGCCCTCGGCGCTGACATGGATCGTGCTACCGGACGGGCCTTGATTGACATTCTGGAAGTAGCCAACATGCGCGTTGATGACTGAGAGCGGCGCAAATGTGATGTTTACGTCTGTCATGCGACGCACAGTGTTATAGAGGTGCGGCGTATCGAGGCTTGGGACGAAAGGTACAGACGCTGGCGGAATCAGAGGATTGGCCAGCAGGTTGTAGTCAAAGTACTGACGATCGCGGCGAAAGCTCCCCTGGAAGTTATAAATGCGTCCCTTCGAGACGGTTAGAAACGTGGCATCGTAAGGGTCTCCTCCGTAACCGAAACTGCTGGTCGAGAGGCGATCGAACACAGGCGCGTGGGCCGGATTTACGGCGATCATTTGCAGCGTACTATCGAGAATGCGCGGTCCGGACTGGATGTTGACCAGTGCCGCGTACATCGCCCCGCTACCAGACTGACTTACGATGTGGCCGCCGAGGTCGATCGACTGATGGATAAAGTATCCGTAACGGATGTTGTCTCCTGGCGATGGTGGCGGCGGCGGCGTATCCTGCGCGAATGCCCGCAAACCGGCCACAATACACACCGTGGACACGATGACTGAACTCATCAGAGTAACCCTCTGGAGATTCGGCAGGCGCGATACCGAAGGAATTGCGCTCATCGTGTAAGTCCTTTACTTGAAGAAAACGCTGCTGGCGTTTGACCCGTGAATCTGTACGTGGCAAACGGTGCATGCCTGATACTGGTTCGCCTGGTTATGAAATGAGGGCGTGCCGGGAGCGGTGAAATCCATCGAAGGTGAGTGGCACTGCAGGCAAAGGCTGTTCACGTTGTTGCGTATGAGCAAGCGCGGATTGGGCGATCCGTGCGGAGAATGGCACGCGGTGCAACCCTCAGTCTTGATGGGCGGATGCTCGTAAACGAATGGGCCGAGGGTGTCGACATGGCATTTGGTGCAGATGGCGTCCTGGGTCGCAGTGGTTCGGAGGAGTTTGGGCTGGAAAGTGCCGTGCGGGTCATGGCAGTCGGTGCACTTCAGTAGTCCTTCGTTGACCCTGTGGTGGAATGGCTGCATAAAAGCAGCCTTAGTGTCGGTGTGGCACTGATAGCAGAGAGTGGGCTGCTTTGCCTTAAGCATCTCCGTCTGGGGTTCAAACTTGTGCACGCTGTGGCAGCTGATGCAGCTGATTTGAGCTTCGCCGTGAGCAGTCCGCGTGAAGTTAGGGTGCTCATTAACGTGGCACGATAAGCACTTCTCTTCGACCTGTTTGGGCGTCGCCTTTGCAAATTGGAAGATTTTGCTTGCCACCCCACCGCTCTGAACATGGTCCTTAGCGGGTCCGTGGCAGCTCTCGCATGTCACACCCTTGCCGCCGTGCTCGAGGGCCAGCTTCGAATGAGGATCGCTGCTGAAACCCTTCATCTCGGGTTCATGACACAGGGCACAGGTCTCAGCTCCGACATAGTCTGATGGATTCGCTGCCGTTTTCGAGGAGGACGTTGCGGCTTGCTGTGGGGGTGCGCCATAGGAAATCGCTGGGCTTAAAAGAGCCGAGCGCGCTCAGCAGGACGAGGATTGCCATCCGATACAGCGAACGATCCACGGCCGTCTCCTCAGAGTTGTGCCTAGTGATTCTGCTGCTTTTCGATTAGCGTTGCCTTTGGACTGCCTCGACAAACGTACGGCGCGATTCGGCGAATCAATGTGACGCAAATCACAGAACTTGGAAAACCCTTGGTGGCAGCTCAAGAATGGCATTGACTGGGTTGAGGATTGGACCGATCAGCCTGATTCGTCAACGCCTCCGCACTGCAATCCGTTCCTGTCTTGGTGCGAACGGAATGAAGGGTCGCAGCGAGAGCTCACGGTCTAGAGGAGCTGCATGGGATTCCGTAACAGAAGCGAAGCTAACTCATCGGGATGTTTAGGGAGTCTTTGTGAATAGCGCGTGTGCTTCTTGCTCGCGCACCGCAAGAACGTTCAACGGTGGGCACGGCTGATCTCTAACGCACCCAGACCATAATGCGACCAGCGAGCACTCGAGAAAGAGTCGAAAACGGGCGGGCTCCGTTCCATGAGGAGGTAGCATTGGGCGTTTCCTTTCAGATGCCTCAACAAACTATACGGCGCGATGGGGCGAATCAATGTGACGCCCATCACAGAGGTGGGAAGGCCTTGGTGGCAGTTCAAGTCTGTTCAACTACAACGCTGGTACCAGATGCCGCGCTGACCCAGCTTCGCAAGCTACTGTCAACACCGGACATGTCGCAGTCATGATGATTCGAAAAGTCCGAAGAGGCGGCAAGTGCGCTGCGAGGGTGGATTTTCTGCGCACTCCCATTGCGATGAAATCAGCATCCTGTCGCATCGCATATTCAACAATTGCGTGCGAAACATCTCTTCCATAAAGTACCTCGCAATGAGGAACTGTGCCGTCAGCTGGTAGGGACACAGCTAAGTGCTGTAACGCTTCTTTCATGATCAACGTTGCTGTCTCACCCCGATCCGCGGTTAACGGGAGAACGTGCACGATGTGCAGCGGCGATCGATTCATCTCTGCAAGGCACGCTGCATAACGCAACGCATGCAGAGAGCAGTCGTCGAAGTCGGTAGCGAAGACAACCGGTCTTCCGTGATTTTGCGATGAGGGGGAGGGCGCTGTCTGCCGCACTGTAAGAACAGGACACTGTGCGCGGCGAAAAATCGCTTCAGCCGTTGACCCAAAAACGAACCGGTTCAATCCGCGCGCGGCCTCAGTTCCAATAATGGCAAGGTCGATCTCTCGACGCCTTATCTCCTCCAGGATCATCGAGGCAGCGTTTCCTTCAGCCATCACCGGTTCAACTTGAATTCCCCGATCTCGCAGTAGGGCGGTCACTTCCTTCAAAGCCCGATGTTCCTTAGCTGTTAGTCCGAGAACATAGTCCAGGCCCTCGTCGGTGGTCGCCGCCATAGGTCCATACTCTGAGACATGCATTGCCGTTAGTTCCACATCCCTTCCCTGGCACAGCCGCGCCGCCGTCTCCTGAGCGACCTGTGACGTCTCCGAGAAGTCTGTGCAGAGCAGGACTTTCCGAAAAGTCGGCAATGATGTACTTGTCTGCGTTATTTCCGTCCCAGCCATCGTTTCCACGGTCATCCTCCTATCGCATCTGCAACTACGATAGTCTCGGCGCGTCGGAGCGCTCTGTGACTGGCGTCACTCAGGATTGCATTGACGACTGTGTAGCCAGCCGGATCAGGGAGGCAGGTTCGAGAACCGTTACCGACGTGCCTCGAATGCAGATCAAACGCAGCCGCTTAAAGCTGCTGAGCACACGGGTAACCGTTTCTCTGGAGGTTCCGGCAAGGCTTGCGAGATCCTGATGGGTCAGCGCCATCGTGAAGCTGCCACCGGGCTCTTCGTGCCCTGTCCCACGGCTGAACCCCAGAATGATGGAAGCCAAACGACCTGCAGCCGAATGAGCCGGCGCGAGAGGTCGATCGTCAAAGAACTCGGCCTTGTATTCTCGTGAAAGAATCCCCGCGACACCGACGTTAACCTGACTATGGCGCTGGAGAAATGCGAAAAACTCATTCTTTTGAAGGCTTTTTAACCACGGCATCTTCTACGATCTCAGCCGTAAATTCGTGGCGGCCGCCAGATACGACCGCCCCCAGGCCAATGAGGTCGCCCGGTATGGCGACCCTCAGAATCAGCACCTTGCCTTCTCTTGATCTGCTCAGAAGCTTCGCTTGGCCCTGACAAAGAAGCGCGACGCTGTTTGCAAGGTCTCCATTGCGAAACAGGATCGCACCCTTCGGTAGATTTGCCTCAAACCCAATGGAATCGAAGTCCTGAAGTCCCAAGGGTGACAGATTGCGGAGAATCGGTACCGAGGGGCATCCTGAGGCTCTCTGTTCTCCAGATGGAGGGCGCTTCACGCGGGATCGCATCTCCGCTCCCTCAGTCCGTGCAGATTGTCATTACAGGGCAAGTGGACTTGGAGAGTATTTGCCCCACTGTCCCCTCAGTGAGATGAGTTCGCCAGGTTGAGCTCCGCCGCGCCCCAAGAACGATCAAAGAGGCACTCACTCTCTGGGCCAGCCCGAGAATATGCTCGGGCACATCACCGTAGTCCACAAGACACTCTGGGTCGCACCACTCGAACGCGGCTGCCGGAATCAACCGGGACAATCTCTTTTCCACCTTGAAGTGCAGATCGAGTGAATCAGTCAGATCGGGCGGCGTGTGATCCAGTACATGGCACATATAGATTCTGGCTGAGCTGTCTTTGGCAAATGTCAGCGCAATCGCCGCCTTCTCCACGCTGCTGTGATGAAAATCTGTGGCAAAGACGATGGTTCCGAACGTGAGGCCAGGTCCAGTTGGGGGTTTGACGTGAGATCCGACTGCGAAAACTGGGCAATGCGCATGATGAATAATGCCCTCGGCAAAAGAGCCAAGGATCATCTTTTCGAGGCCGGATTTCGACTGTGTCCCAATTACCAGAAGGTCGGTCTTCATGTACTCAGCGAACCGGAGTAGTTCGGATCCGGGGTTGTGGCCCTCGAGCGATTTGCCTTGGGCCTTGATCCCGTCGGTAGCGAGCTCACTCACAACACGCTGGACATTCTCCGCGCTGTCGTGGCGCATTCTATCGATCGGAATGCCAACAAGTGCCTTCTCTGATTGGGTTGAAACGGACAGATCCACTACGTTGACAACCGTTAGCTTGGCGGCGCAGTGCCTCGCAAGGGCGCTCGCGTAGAATGTTGCCGTCTCTGAGACAGGCGTGAAGTCCGAGGCAACCATGATTTGGTCAAGCGTTAATCCAATCTCGTTACCTATTACTGGCATATAGGTCTCCTTCTCAGGCCCCTCGATGAACAAGAAGATAAGCTTGAGTCCCCCGATGACACGGCATCCCTCGTCACGCCAGGATGTGACGGCAATCACCTATCCGTGAGCTGAAGGTCACAGCCGAGATCCTTTCCGATTGAGACCCTAGCGTCCGAGGAAACAATGAGACAAGACCTTCACTTCTGGTTAACGATTCTGGCTCGTGGCTTTGTGGCGCTCTTGGCTGGGAGCGCAATTCTCATCGTGCCCGACCTCGCGCGAACCATCCTGCTCCTGCCTATCGCCTTGGTGGTTGCGATTACCGGGCTAGCCGCCTATGGCGTCGTCGATAGTGTGCTGGTCTTCGTCTCGAGCTTTATGGTCGAGTCAGTTCGAGCGAAGGCAGCTTTGCTCGTCCAAGGTATTGTTGGGGTCGCTGTGGGCCTTTTGCTACTTTCCGTCGTCTTTGATCACGTTCAACTGAAGTGGTTCCTGGGCCTTGCTGCGATTCAGGCGCTCTGCGCAGCACCCGCCGAGACAGTTGTTGCCAGACACGCCAGCGATCGTCCTGTCGGACGTTGGAACTACACAACGGCCGCTATTGCGTTCGTCTTCTTTGCTCTCTACGTCTACCTTCGCATCCACGCCGACGATCTGACCCCGCGCACGCTCTCCTGGTCGGTGTACGCGTATCTAGTGGCGTTTGGCATCGCCGAGTGCATAACCGCGGCAAGAATGCTGTATGCAAACGAGCACTCGATCGTGAGGCGTCCGTCTGGAGGCACCGAACGAGGGGTCTGACACTGCAGTTGTCTCCCAACGAACAGCGATCTTGCTTTCTGTAAGCGCCCCGGAACAAACGCAGCAAAGTCAGCTCTTGGGTCTAACCTCCGAGGAGGCTAAGAGGTGTATTGTGTCGAGGGATTTTGTCTCACCGCGAGAAATCGTCGTTGGATCTGACCTGACCGACACCGATATCATCCGTGCTCGCGATCCGATTCTTGTGGCTGGGGATCCGTACTCGATGACCGAGCGGTAGTAGGATGTTCGCCAAAGGCTTACCGACCATGAGCACAGAGGTCACAGGAGCGGAACGCTGGCTAGCCGCTATCGTGGAATCGTCCGACGATGCAATCATCGGCGAGTCACTGGAAGGTGTCGTTACAAGCTGGAATCGTAGCGCTGAGCGTATTTTCGGTTATTCGGCAAGCGAGGCCATCGGAAGGCCCCTTAGCTCCCTGCTATGGCCTGCGAAGGAAGATGAGAACGATCTTGACCTCCTCCGCCGTGTCCGTAGAGGCGAACGGGTCAACCACTACGAAACCGTCCGCGTTCACAAGGACGGCAGGAGAATCCTCGTTTCCCTCAGTATGTCCCCGATCACCGACTCCAACGGCGTCCTGATCGGCGTGGCCAAGATCGCACGAGACATCACCACGCGAGTGTCGATGGAACAATCGCTTTTCGCGAGCAGCGAGAGGGTTCGTCTCCTCACCGAGCAAGAGGCGCAGGCTCGGGCTGCCAATTTAGCCGATCGACGCTTTCGCGAGCTGATCGAAGACGCGCCTGACGGAATCTTGCAGATAGATAGCTCTGGAACGATAGCACTCGCGAACCGAGCGGCCGAGATCCTCTTCGGATATACACGGGAGGAGTTCCTTCGACTTGACGTGGACGAACTCGTTCCTGAAGGACACCGAGCGAACCATGCTCAACATCGCGCGAACTTTGTCGAGGCGGGAGTCTCGAGGCCCATGGGTCTTGGCCTCAACCTATTCGGCCGCCGCAAGGATGGCAGTGAATTCCCTGTCGAGATCAGCCTGAGTCACATGAAGGCTCCAAACGGCGTAAGCGTAACCGCGGTCGTGCGAGACGTGACTGAGCGCAAGCGAATGGAGGAACATGTCCGCACACTTCAGGAAAGTTACATGGCTGAGCTCCAGGCGCGACAAAAGGAAGCAGAGAGATTGAACCAACTGAAGAATGAATTCATCGCCAGCGTCAGCCACGAGCTTCGCACACCGCTGCACACGATTATTGGCTTTGCGGATCTCTTGAGTGAGGAGTTCGAAGGACCCTTGAATCCCACCCAAAGAGAGTTTGTCAGACATATCCGTCGCGATTCGGATCATCTACTGGGACTCATCAATGATGTGCTCGACCTAAGTCGAATCGAAGGTGGCCGGCTCGAGGTTCACGTCGAGAGGCTGTCGCTCCGCGACGCGATCTCTGAAGCCGTGGGTGCGATCAAGTCCCACGCTGATGCAAAGTCGGTTCACGTACACGGAGACGATGCAGGAGAACTGCATGTTGTCGCCGATCCAATTCGACTGCGGCAGATTCTATACAACCTGCTCAATAACGCGGTGAAGTTCACATCCGCAGGCGGAGAGGTGAATGTACACGTGGAACGAGACGGAGGAATGGTACGAGTCACGGTCGCAGATACCGGAGTCGGCATCTCGCCCGACGAGCAGGCAAAGATATTCGACAGATTCTACCAAGTCAGCAATAAGAGCGGCGGTGCTGGTTTGGGGCTAGCGATTTGCAAACAACTCATCGAGCTGCAAGATGGGTCGATCTCAGTGGAGTCCGAACCTGGGCTAGGTAGCCGATTCCATTTCAACCTTCCAAACATCTAGCTGTGATTCGAATCACTGCGCAGTACATAGTCATTCGCATAACGTAAGCGGATGCTTTGGAAGAAGAACTCGGGCGAGTCAGACAGAAAGCAAGTGCTGGTCGCGGACGACTCTGAGAGTAGCCGCGATCTCTTGCGATTCATACTCGAGCGAAGTGGCTGCAGAGTAATTGCAGCGCAGGACGGCGAAGAGGCGCTTTCCTTGGCCCTTAGCCTATTCCCCGATCTGCTTATCATTGATCTGAATATGCCGCTTCGCGACGGATACTCCGTCACATCAGAACTACGTAGACAGCCTGCCTTCGCTCAGACCCCAATCATTGCCCTCAGTGCTGAAGTCGCGCAGACTGACCGTGCCAGTATCGCGGCGGCCGGCTTTTCGATGTACCTCCCAAAACCGGTCCCCCCCGCCCAACTGCGTGCCTGCCTCACAAAATTTCTATTTCGCGATTCAGCATGCGCATAATTGCTGCAGAACTCCGGGCTGTAGGACAGTAAGAGCGACACCGTGTGTCTCAATGATGCCATCCTTCTTGAACTTGCTCAGCGTTCTACTGACCGTCTCTCTCGTAGTCGCTGTCATTGAAGCTAGCTCGTCATGAGTCAGATTCATCGTAATTGTCTCGCCTTTGCGTGTTCCCTTTTCCGACGCGAGCCAATCCAACAACAGACAAGCCAGGCGGCCGGCAGGACTGGGGGGAAGCGCTATCCGACGCGCCTCTTCGAATGCGGCTTTGTATTCCTGAGCCAGAGCGCGTGCCATCGCCACTGCCACTTGGGGAAAATCGCGCATCAAGGTTCTTAGAGCGCTGGTGCGAAGAACTCGTACATGACACGGCTCCAGAGCTTCGATCGTTGTCTCGTAGGATTCCTCAGACAACGCCGCGCTGATACCTAAGACTGAACCTGACCCGGCAAGGCGAAGAATCATCGTTCGTCCCTCGCTTGAGGTTACCGAAACCTTCACACGGCCGGAACATAGCAGGAAGATGGCGTTGCAGCGATCACCCTCGCGGAACATCACGGCGCCGCGTGGATACTCCATGGAGATGGAGTTCGCCTCTAGAAACTCACGAGCTTCCGTGGGTAGATTGCAAAAGGAATCTGCTTGGCGGATCGGGCAGGCGTCACAGGTTGCGTGTTGGCAGGCTGGCATTGGGGCTTCTCCGTTCACGATTCACCTGACAAAAGAGCAAGATTGCGGCCAAACACAACGACTTGTGATTTCAGACACATAGCTCTGTGATCCTGAGCGCAGTTGCGTGTTCGGGCGCACAAGTGCGCGAAATGGCGTAATCGGGCATGGCTGGAGGGACGCTGATACTATGCTGTCATCTTCTTCAGGTATGTCTGATTCCGTACAACTTGTTGTGATCGACGATCATGCCGGTAGCCTTGAGCTACTTTCGGCCGCGCTGAAACGAGAACAGCTGATCATCCACACCGCTTCCGAGCCGCGCGAGGGCATCGACCTGGTTAAGCGCCTGCGGCCGCGGCTTGTGCTCACCGACCTGATGATGCCCGGCATGAGCGGGCTTGACGTCCTCCACGAGATTGTCAGCTTCGATCCCACCATCGATGTCATCCTGATGACGGCCCACTACACGACCGAGACTGCAGTCGAGGCCATTCGCAAAGGTGCCGCAGACTATCTGCAGAAACCGGTTAGAATCTCTCTTCTCCGTGAACGCATCGCGGCGCTCATCGCTTCTTCGCAGCGCAAAATCAAGGCATCGTCTTCGACATCGGGATTTCCAGACTATGTTTTTGATGGCATGCTCGCTCGTAGCGAAGTGATGTGGGCCCTCTTCGCACAGGTCGAGCGAATCGCTCCCCACTATCGAACAGTATTGGTTCATGGCGCAACCGGGACCGGCAAAGACCTCATCGCCAAGGCGCTTCATCACCACAGCAGTGTCAAAGGTCCCTTCGTCGTCCTCAACTGCTCGGCTGTCGTCGAAACTCTCTTCGAGAGTGAGATGTTTGGGCACGTGCGAGGTGCCTTCACCGGAGCGGACCGGGACAAAACCGGCCTCATCGAGATGGCGACCGGCGGAACTCTTTTCCTCGACGAGATTGGCGACATGCCGCTTCCCACTCAGGCGAAGCTTCTTCGTGTGATTCAGAACCAGGAGATTCTGCCAGTCGGTTCGCTCACCTCCCGCCCGGTGAATGTTCGTGTGATCGCAGCCACCCATCACGATCTTCGTAACGCAGTCAGTGCCGGCCGATTTCGCGAGGATCTCTTCTACCGCCTTTCGATGGTGGAACTCGAGGTCCCGCCCCTCGCCGAGCGGCGCGAGGACATCAGCGTGCTCGCGAATCACTTCGCCAAACAATTTGCCGCGCAATACGCCAAGGTCATCCTTGGCTTAACGCCCAAAGCCCTACTCGTACTTGAGCGCCACTCCTGGCCAGGCAACGTGCGCGAGCTGGAGCATGTGATCGGTCGCGCCTGCATGATGACGAACAACGAATGGCTCGACGTATCGGATCTTCCTGAATATCTCGTTCGTTCATCGCGGGTCACAGCTGAAACCGCGCCGCCCGAAGGCCCCTCCTCGCCACTCGCAGCGCAAGAGCTTCGCATGTTGGACGAGGCCCTGAAAGCATCTCACGGAAATCAGACCGAGGCTGCTCGCGCCCTCGGGATCGGCCGTGACGCTCTACGTTACAAGATGAAGAAGTTCGGCCTGTTCCACTGATGCCGGCTTACGCTGCTCGGCAAGAAAGACCACAATCTCGCGGGCACATCCAACGGTTACGTTCATAGATGTGGTGGGTATCGGGATCGCCTGACGATTGCGGTCAGACCTGAAGGGCCTCCCCTAAAAGGTGAGGCAGTATTGCTCGTGCGGCGCAAAAGTACTTCGCGAGAGACGGGGGTATTTGTGCTAGTTTTGCGCTACCGATCTACGACATGTGCGGAATCAGCGGAATTCCCCGCCCTTTAGAACCTGTAAGTTACCGAAAACACGTAGATTAGTAAGTTCGACTCCCGCCGCCTCCACCATCAAAACAAAGGCTTTACGTGTAATGGCGGGAATGTTGTCCATGGTTCCCCCGCAGGCTTGCCGGCAGCAAATTCCTACTGGGCATCAACAGAGGCCGACGAAGACGTGGTGTGGTGAAGCGTATCAGCCGACGTCATTGCCTCTTCGTAAGGAAGCTAAGGAACTCAGATTCGGTTTTTGTGAGTCCTGGGAACGTGCTGGACACAGACCCGTCCGCGCTCAGAATCGCATAGAAAGGCAGCGCTACTGTACCGAACTTTTCCTGCTGCAGCTGTTGTTGACGTTGGAAGATCTCACCATCACCGTCGGTATAGAGCCGTAAGCAAACATACCGCTTCAACTCGCGGCTGATCGCCGGTTTGGAGAACATGTTCGCTTCCATCCACCGACAATTTGTGCATGTGTACCCGGTAAAGTCGATAAACACGGGCATGTTCTCCTGCTTCGCCTTGGCTAATGCGCCGTCGTAATCATTGATCACCCAATTGACGTCAGTCTCGGCACCCGATTGCGACCGTTCGATCGCACCAGAAGAACTCGAGGTCGTATCAGGCGGCAAGAATGCTTCTAACCCTCCCAGCTGTCTTCCAAACAATCCAGGGGTCAGCCATATCGTCGCGGCAAGGAGCACGATGGCAACGATTAGCCGCCCTGCACTCACACTTCTCACCGGTTCTTCGTGAGAAATTTGAAGGTAGCCCAAGACATAGAGCACTGCCAGAAACCCGATACCCACCCAGGTCGCCAAGACTACCTGCCGCGTAAAGATACCCCAGCGCCACACGAGGTCGGCATTCGATAGAAATTTCATCGCTGCGGCGAGTTCGAGAAGCCCCACGACCACCTTGACGGAAATCATCCAACCACCAGATTTCGGTAGTTGAGATAGGAACCGAGGAGCCAGAGCGAGAAGGAAGAACGGAACAGCAAAGACGGTCGAGAAGACCAGCATGCCGACCAGTGGCCACCGCCAATTCCCTTGAGCAGCCATGACTAACAACGTGCCGACAAAGGGCGCGGTACAAGTGAATGATGTGAGTGTGAAGGTAGAGCCCATCAGCAATGCACCAACTACACTGCTACCCTCTTTGCGGCGAGTCAGGGAATCGAGCTTGTTTGTAAGAGCCGACGGTACCTGAATGAAGTACGCGCCAAATAGCGATAGCGCAAACCCGAGAAAGATCGCTGTGATGAGAAGATTGACCCAGGGATTGGCCGCAAGCTTGTTCACACCACCGGCGCCGAAGACGATCGCCAGGAACAAGCCCAGCGCGGTAAAAGTCAGGATGATCCCCAGTCCATAAATAAGCGCTGAGTTAATAGCGCTTCGGCGACTCGTGTCAGAGTGATTGACGAAGTACGACACAGTCATCGGAATCATCGGAAAGACACAGGGCGTCAGGAGCGAAAGCGCGCCCATCACGACGGCCAGCCAGAGGAAAGATCCCAAAGATTGTGCGGGACTACCAGGATGTGGAACGGGTTTGGTCTGGGGAGTCTTCTCCACGACAGCGGGGGCAGAGAGAGCAGATGACCGGTGGCCAGATGGATTTACAGGCTCCGACTGCGCAATCGGCTTAGAAGATCCTGGTGCCGCGGTTTTGGCCGCTTCGATTTTTACGGGAACCTTCAGATGTTCCGTGGTCGCAGGCATGCAGGTAGTGTCGTTACATACCTGGAACCGGACATCTATGGTTAACTCTTGATCTCCGGGATGTGTGTTGGAAGATACCGCAACCGGAACGGTGAACTCGGCATGATCTTCATACGTCTCCGTGTTCATCTCGAAATTGGCATCGTAAGCGGTGTGCGGTAGCGGCCCGATGATCTGACCGACGAGTTTGAACGGCTGCGCTGCCGGTATGGTGATGACGGTTGTAGTAGGCCCTCCCGACGGCTGTGTTATGGAATAAACGTGCCAGCCACTCGTGATCTCCGCGGACAATTGGACGGAGAACCTAGCGCCTGGCTGGAGCGCTTTGCCAGGCGCCTTCGCACTCCAATGTGCGGGGTGTTCCTGGCAAGGCGCTCCTACCGCCATCGCTAATAACAGCAAAACCGTCCAACAGTTCTTCATTGATCCAACAGGCCTTTCGTCCTAAACTGCCTAGCTCTTCACCTTTGAGAAATCACCAGCTTGAACCACGATCATCTTGCCAGGGTCGATATCCCGACTCATTGCATTCTTGATCTGTTCTGAACTCAAAGACTCGATAGCTTGATCGAACTTCTCGTCCCAATGCAGATCCCGGTCGATATACAAGTGCGACATAAGCGAGCTCGCGATGCTGCCATCGTCCGCGAACCGCATTTGACGACTTTGCAAGAATCCTGCTTTTGCCGCTGCGAGTTCTTCTGAAGTGAAACCGTCTGTGAGGGCCCGCGATAACTCGTCCTGATAGGCGTGCTCTACCTTTGAAGCATTCTGTGGCGCACAGATTGCGGAGAAGGTGAACGTGCCACTCTTGTCCAGCGCATCGGCTTCTACTTGCGACCCGACGTTATAGCTGAGTCCTTCCTTTTGGCGGATCCTCGTTGCGAGGCGGGAGTTAAGGAAGCCTCCTCCAAGCATGTAGTTCCCCAGAACGAGTGCCGGATAGTCGGGATCAACTTCGCTGATCTTCAGCGTTCCGGCCGCCATGACCACCGCATTAGCCTTGTCCGGAGTCGCCAACGACTCGGTCTTCCCCTGAATGTCCTTATAGCCCGAGGTCATGCGCTGATACTGCACCGGGCTTTTCCAGTCACCGAACAATTCATGCAGCGCTGACGTGAGCTCAGCCTGATTGAATGGGCCAACGAACGCACCTTCTCCAGCGCCGACCCCATAGAAGTCATGATGGAATTTCTTCACATCAGCCAGAGTGGCACCAGCAACCCGCGATAACGTTTCTTCAGTTGTCGGCACATAACGGGTGTCCTCTGGTTTATAGATGGAGATGTAGCGGCGGATTGCCTGGGACGCGACCGACTGCGGTTGGTGATTCGAATCCGTTATGGCCGTCGTCAACACCTGTTTGATTTGATTGAACTGGTCCTCCGGGAAGGTGGGGTTCCGCACAATTTCGGAGGCCAGTCGCAGTGCTGCGACAAGATTTTCCTTAGGCACACGGACCCGGATAGAGATGTGTGTGTCGTCGCCACTCACACTCAGATCGGCTTTCAGGCGGGTCATTTCGTCCTGAATCTGGGTCATGTTGTACTTCTGCGTGCCAGTCATGAGCAGCGCCCCAGCAAGGCTGCCGGCGGTTGTGCGGCCCCTGAGTGCAACCTCGTTTCCGAAGTGAAATTGCAGAACTCCGGTCACAAGATCGCCGCGCGTCTTTTTCTCAAGCAGAGCGAGCTTAATTGCGCCCACTGTGGTGCGCTTTGTGCGTGCCTCAATCGCGGCTGGAGTGGGATCAATCTGTTCGCCGCTGGCGATCGCAGCGTCTCCCTTGTAATTCTTCAACATGGCAGTTGTGTCCGGAGCCGTGGGAATTTCTGCGCGTACGGGCTTGTCTTCCGGAATGAAGATACCGACCGTCCTGTTGGAGGGCACGAGATATTTCGCTGCGACTCGTTGCAGGTCTGCGAGGGTGACCGTCTTAATCTGGTCACGTTCCCAGAACAGCAGTCGCCAGTCTCCCTGGGCAATCGACTCACTTAGATAGAGTCCCACCCGATCTGCTGAAGTCAAGGCCCGTTCGATGCCGTTCAGCGACTCCGCGCGAACGCGATTGAGCTCAGCTTGAGTGATTGGCTCAGTGGCGATGCTCTCCGCGACCTTGATCAGCGCCGCCTTTGCAGCTTCCAAATTTCCATCGTTCGGCAGGTCGGCACTAAATGAGACGAGGCCGGGATCGTGCAACGCCATAAGGCTCGAACCCGCCCCCGTGGCGAGCTTCGTTTCCACAAGGCGCTTGTAAAGGCGGCCCGACGGTTCCTGGTTCATCACATCCGTAAGCAGATCGAGCGCAATAGCATCAGGGTGCGATGCCGATGGCACATGATATGCCACGGTAACCAGTTGCTTCTGTCCAACCCGATGCAGGACAACTTCGCGCTCACCGTCCTGCACAGGTTCGGCCGTGTAGAGGTTCGGAAGAGTACGCGTTGGTTTCGCAATCGGTCCAAACTTCTCCTGGATGAGCGCAAGCGTCTTCGCTTCGTCAAACTTGCCCGCAACCACAAGTACCGCGTTATCCGGCTGATAGTACGTGTGGTAGAAGGCCTGCAGGTGTTCAATCGGCACATTCTCCACGTCGGATCGTGCGCCAATCGTTGGATGGCTGTAGTTGTGCCAGGTATAAGCCGTCTCGAGCACTCGCTCCTGCAGAATCCGTGACGGATCGTTTTCCCCGCTCTCCATTTCGTTGCGGACGACGGTCATCTCCGTGTCGAGGTCTTTCCTGGCGATAAACGAATTCACCATTCGGTCCGCTTCTAAACCGAGTGCCCAATTCAGGTTTGCATCGCTCGATGAAAATATCTCGTAATAGTTCGTTCGGTCAGTCGTTGTCGACCCGTTCACTCTCGCGCCATGCACACTAATTTCGTTGGGGATATTGCGGTGTGTCGGCGTACCCTTGAACATCAGGTGCTCGAGCAGATGTGCCATGCCTGTTTCGCCGTAACTCTCCTGCCTGGATCCGACAAGATAAGTGATGTTTACGTTGGTAATCGGCTTCGACTGCTCCGGGTAAAGAAGCACTCGGAGGCCGTTGGAGAGACGGTACTCCGTGATGCCTTCTACCGATGTAATACGTTGGGGTGCCTGCTGCTGTTTTGAGGCCCCGGGTGCCGAACCCTGTTGAGCGTGGCTAACCAGACTGGTCACTAAGAATGCGGCAGCTACGATGCTTGACACACGAACGGATTGAATTCCCATTTGACTTCTCCTGCTGTTTCGGCCGCGAGGTTCGGCACAATAAAGTTGGTGGTATATCTGACTTTCAGAATCGATGGGGATAGACACTAAAGTTTGTTATGTCCAATCTGTGTCAGGTTGACATCCCACTCATATTCTTGAGCGGAGGTTTGGGGCTCCACCCGGTAACGAATGGCCCAATGCCGTGGCAGGATCAGTCCGTCCACCGGCTCAAAATCTCCGAATCGTTCTTCAACAATCACAGATGTCTGGTTAGGATCTGACAGCGTCTGGCTTCCATGCAGCACTGTGGCTGTATACACAGTGAGAACGTGGCGGTATGTCTCCGGATCGAAGTACAAATGAATCGACAAGTCGCCACTCTCGGAGCGCTTCTTCGGGATATAAGAGATGTCGTAGAGTTGCTGACCGTCGACCTTCTTCAGCCCTTCGTACTTCAGACCAGGATTTGTATTTTGCGTGTTCAACAATGGCCATGCGGTCGAAAGGACACCGCCAAACAGGCCCTCTCGCAGGACTTCTTCTTGTAGAAAGAGGAAATTTCCCAACCGAGAACGACTTGTCTGATCGACCATCGCTACCATTCCTCTATTGCCGTCGAAGACAAACTTTTCTCCGGGGTATTGAGGATTTCCAAATTGGAATTCGCACCTGTGCTTGCGCCCTTCGGAAAGCACGGTCGCAGCTCCCTCGATGCGAAGGGAATGTTGGATGATTTCCGCAAAAACTACCTTCCCTTGTGAAACGCGAGAGATCGCAGCAGACCGAGCCGCCGCACTGCCGATCGAATCGAGGTGCTTCGAGATGACCGCATCAGCCGTTAGCTTTGGTTCTTTTGCGCTGCATGGGATCACAGCCGCAAGGACGAATCCCACAATGATCGCTGTGTGCCGTGCGGTGTGTCTTAACCTAGTTATTTTCATTGACAGTCAACCCTACTTCGAATGGGGCTTTGGCAGCGGGCATACATTGCTGCACATCACAAACCTGGAACTGGACGGTGCCGTCAATCTTTGCTTTTGTCGCCGACGTTGAATAGAACTGCCGGGTGAAAACGACATCTCCCCGATACTCCGTCAGACCAGTCACATCGCCATTGGTCGAGAGAGGGGTCTGCCAGTCTTCATTCCATCGGAAACCATCCGGCAACTGCGCGTCGATCTTGATCGGCTTATACGGTACGTCTTGCGGAACCTGCGCATATACGTGCCACCCATCCGCAATTTTCAGCCGAACGACGAGCGTGACGAGAGCGCCCTTTTTAGAAAAGTTACCTTCCTTGGAGTGGAAGTAGGTCGCGACAGTGGTACCCACACTCAGAGGGGCCACATCGGTTGGGTCAGTGATGTTCATCGCATCGGTTGCAGTTCTCACACTGACTGGGGTCGGTGCAGGACCTGCCGGTCCCGTGAAAAACCGGTAGTCATAAGAATCCGAGAAATAGAGTTTGCTTCGGTTCTGTTTCAGCCAGTCCTGCCATGCCGTCGCATCCGTGAGCGACAGACCGGTATAGCGTTGCAATAATCGCAGTGCCTTGGGAGCTTCGGCGGGATCACTTAGAAGCGCGACACATTTCTCCAGCAGCCGCGGGTCGTGATTGGGAATCCCAAGGCTTTTGGCATCCTGGTCGATTTCGAACCAGATTGCGCCATGGGGCTGACGCACGTAGCCCAGGTTCGGGCCATAATATGCGCGATATGCCGCGATGTTGTCCGTATATTTGTCGATTAACGTTGGAAGGAAGTCGTCGTAAACCCTGCCGGGGCTGAGCACTCGCTTTAGGTCTTTCGTGGCGAGAACCATTTCCAGTTCTTTGCGCCCGTGCAAGCCTCGCCAGACGGTTTGCTTCGCGCCATCAAACTGTTTCATGTACACGATCGTGTTCACAAAGACACGGCGAGCCTCTTCGGTCATCAGGCTCGGATTCGCGATGGGGCCCCAGAGGAACAGGTTTGCCTCACGAACAAGCGCCACCCCGTGATCGCCCTTCATGTTGACTCCGCCGGAAATGATCTCAGAATCGGGGGCATCGAGGAACTGGTCGATCGCGGTGACTAACCCCGGGGAATCCATCTTCTCCTGGACCTTCCACATACCAACAACGTTGCCCGTAACCGGGTCCGCCTCCTGAACGATTGTCGGTTTCACAGGAAACGGTCCTTGGAAGATGGGGTGATCGAGTCGGATCGTGTGCAACTTATCCCTGAGGCACTCGCACAACAGGTCGATTTTTGTGCCGGTACGGTCAATTCCATACAGGCCGTTGCTACCAACGAGCACCATTGGTTTACGGAAGGTCGGCGGCAGTACGATCGGGATCCGAGCGTCCTTTACGATGACGTCGACATCCTTCGCCAATTCGGGCTTGAAATCTGAGCCCTTTGTCATAGCGACGGAGATGAAATGCTTTTCGAGGAACTGCTGAAAATCGGCGGCGCGTTTCGGACCGGGACCGCCCAATACGTCCGCATCACCGCCGATGTAGAGGATTCGTAGCGGTTGCTTGACTTCTGGGTTGGTCGACTCACCGAAGGCACTCATTCCAATGACGAGCGCCATGAAGAGCGGGACGGTCTTTTTAAGAAGTGCGCTTACTTGAGCAGCAATCGATGTATTCATAGTGCGATCTAACTCCACGCTTTCAGATCTCATTGATCGTGTGACTTCGGCAACAAGGTTGTTATTTCTGCTCGGAACACATCCGGGGTATCGAGAGTGAAGCCGACTTCGTTGAATCGGATAATCCCTGACCCGTCAATGATGACCGTGTGCGGAATTGGCCCGATACCATATGCGCTTTGAATGTTGTTATCCTTCAACAAAACCCGCGAAAGGAAGCCATATTTTTCAGCAAATGGCTTCACGTTGGCGACATCCTCGTCCAGGCTGATCATGAGGACTGACAGCCCCTGGCCCTTGAACTCATCTTGAATCTTCTGGAGGTGTGGATACTCGGCACGACAGGGCTTGCACGTTATGTCCCAGAAATTCAAAAGCACGACCTTGCCGCGTAGTTCGGATAGCCTTGTCTTGGTTCCGGCAACTGAAGGGAGATTGAAGTCAGGAGCGGGTTTATTGCTCTGCGACTTGCTCATCGCATCCGCGATGAGCGCCTTGTCAAAGGCAGCGAGCTTTTCATCCAGAAATGTCTTGAGCGGAATCTGTACGTCACGGGAACCATATACGGGACGGATTTCCTCCTCGATTCGCGAGACCAGTTCCTGCTGCTTTGCCAATTCCTGAGCAAATTCCGCAGAAGACGCTGTGCCCGCTACGTCAGAGTGGCGCAGGATCGCATTTACTCTGTGCGCTGCAAGGCTGTACGCCTCGCCAAAGCTCTTCAGGGCATCGTCTTGCTTGCCCAGAGCGGCATAACAGCGAGCGATATCCCTCTCAGTGTTTGCGGAAGGGGCCATGTGGCGGGCGTTCCGCAATTCCTCGGATTCATTGAGCGCATCCAATGCTTTCTGAGCAGATCCTGTCTCCAGAAAGGCTTCGCCCTGCATCGCCAAAGCTGTAACGAGGCCTTGCTGAATCTTGCTCGCCGTTGCAGCTTTTGCACTCGCGGCCTTAAGCCGTGCGATGGTCACAGTCAACTGCTGCAGGGCCGGGTCGTACTGCTGTGCCTTCATGTAGGCAGCGGCTAAGTGCAGACGAGATTCGGCCTCAGTCGAGCCCTGAACACCAGACTTGCCCATTTCATCGACTGCCTTGGCCGCATCATTTAGCTCGTTTAATTCCAGATACGCATCGATAAGATTGGGATACAGAACCGAGTATTTGGCTACCGGGTCGGTAAATAAGGGCTCAGCTTCGCGGAGCAGCCGCAGTCGTTGTTCCGGATTCTGCTGGTTCATTGCCTCGCGAAGCTTGTTGCCTGCCGATCCGGACACACCAACCATCGGTGCCTGGCAATGCGCTGGGCCCGACAACATCGATATAACCAGCAGAGCGAGCGCCGCGAAGGTAGAACGGCAATTTAGATTGAATTCCATACTCAAGGTCCTACTGCGCCTGCGGCGTATTGCCGGCAAGCTCATCTGCCAATGCGTTGGCGTTGTAAATCTTCCGCAGGCCCTCAAGAATCGCGCGCGAATCGACGCTCATAGCGCGTGCGGCTTTCTCGTTGTAGACATAGTTCCCTGCAAGCAACGCTTCGTTGGCATCGAAAGCCACCGCCACGAGTTCGCCTTTGGTGTTCACGACCGGACTTCCCGAATTGCCACCGATAACGTCCAGTGTTGATATTTCATTAAGCGGGACATTCGGGTTAACGTTGTCCTTCGCTCTTACCCAACTTTCCGGCAATTGATACGGCGGTTTGCCTCCCTTCGCCTTCGCGTACGCAAAGGCGCCACCCATAGTGGTAAAGGGGGCGTCGGCACCGAGCCCCTTAACAACTCCAAAACTCAACCGAAGATTGCTGGTGGCATCAGGTGACACCGTGAAACCGTCGACAGCGAAGGTCGCTTCTGCGACCGCAACTCGAATTCCAGTTAAGGCCACTGCTCCCCGCTGACCGGTCAAGCGCTTTCTCGCGGCACGCGCCTCCTGATCAACAGAACGCTGCGCAACAATTAAGGGGTCGGTACTTGCATCAATGGCGGCCTGACCGCCGTTCAGAAGTTGTTTGCGAACCTCTGGATCATCAAGCTTCGTGTTGGCGATTAACTCGTGAGCACGTTCTGCCGGTGTCTTTCCGCCCAGGATCTTCTGTACCAAGGGGTCGCCTGAGCCCAGTTCATCCACAAGCTGACTCAGGGAATCCAACAACGCAATCTCCTCAAAGTCCTTGTTGATCGAGCTCTTGTTGATGAGGTCACGTTCTTGCATAGACCACGAGACATCACGGAATTCCGCGAGACGCGCGTCGCGTGGCTTGGATCGTTCAGAGGGTGCCCGAACCAGAGTTCGCGCATAGGTTGCCAAGCGGCCGCTCAGACCAACGCTCTCTGGATAATGTGGCTCCGAGTCTAATTTCCGTTGCTGGGCGATTGCCCTATCGATCTCTGCCCAGGGATCTCCATACTCAGCTCTCAGCCGCGCATCGGATGCAATCGATTTGCGAAGCTTCTGTTCCTCAGCGGCTTTCTTGGCCATGAGATCTTTATCGAGCAACCCTGCCTGATATCCCTGGATTGCCTTGAGCCGGTTCTCCAAGTCCCAAAGTAGCGGCGCAACCATGGAGTCCTTCTCTGGCGACTTTGCGCTGAACTCGCTCAGAAGCTGAGCGCGTCGGCTGTACGACTTGATTTGACCTGGGTAAATAACATCTCGCAGATACTCGAGTTGCGACAGCGTGCTTAGACGGGCTGTCTTGGCTGGATTCCCCGCCGAGAACACAAGTGCCCCTTCTTGCGCGCCCGACGGCGAGATCTTCAGGTAATTTTCGGTGTGAACGGGCGTCCCGTTTTCGTAGGCACGGAAGAACGCAATATCTAGGTCGTATCTCGGGAAGGTGTAATTGTCCGGATCTCCGCCGAAGAAGGCGCTAGTGACTTCAGGTGCAAACACCAGGCGAACATCAGAATATTGTTTGTAACGGTAAAGCTGGTATACAGCCCCGGCATACAGAGCTACTGTTTCACAACTCAAGCCCGTTTTCTTGCACTGCTCTTCAATTCGCTGAAGCACAGCACGCCGTGCGTTTGCCGCTTCCATAGATGTTGCCAACGGGTTGGCAGCCGCAGATACACGTCCCGTGATGTCCTCAATGCCTTGAAGTACTTCCACCTGCATGCCCGCGCATTTGATTTCCTCGGCAGCGGATTTGGCGTAGAACCCCGACTGCATCAGATCCTTCTCTTTTGTCGATGCGGCAATGATGCACCTTCTACCCACATGATGATTGGTGAGAATCAGGCCGTTCGGAGAAACAAACGAGCCCGAATCACCCATGCGAACAGATGAGAGACGAAGGTGATCCAACCACGCCTGCGTCGGTTCGAAGCCGTACTTCGCCTTGATTCTCGCCGTTGGCACATGGTCGAAGGACCACATTCCCTCATCGGCCGCTGCCGGGATTGCGAGGCAGAGCGCGACGAGCCCCATCCATTGAAGCTTTTTAGGCATCAAACTGTTCCAATCTCAATGTTCTTTGCGATAAAAGGGGGCGACGACGATTCACTGCCGCCGCCCGCATTGTGAATGACAACCTCTAGAAGACGAGCTTCAGGGCCATCTGGACGGAACGAGGACCGCCATTTGAGAACAGCGGAAGCATGCCCAGTAGTCCGCCCTGGCCGCCGGTTCCCAGCATCGACGTAGCGCGTCCGTACGTCGTCGCAGAGAGTGGAGAAGGGGGGAACAGAGGACTGTAGTAGCCCAGGCCCACTGAGTAGCCGCCAAAGTTGGGATGATTCAGAGCGTTGAACATCTCCGCGCGATACTGCAGCTTGTAGCGTTCCGTCAGCCTGAAGTCCCGTCCGATGCTGGCGTCATACTGCCAGGAGGAAGGCGCCCGCAGGAAATTCCGCGGTAGATTTCCCTGGGTGAGGCTTTGCACTGGACCAAAGACGTTGGCCGGCGCCTTGAACGCAGCCCCGTTGATGTATTTCCCTCCGGGAGCTGTGGGATCTGACACCCAGAACGGCTTGCCAGTGACATCCGGATGAAGCGTAAGAGGGTTTACGTCGTAGCCATTGGCATCGCGAGATAATGTAACGTCAATCGGCACTCCGCTTTGGGCGGTGAGCATATTTTCGACCACCCACCCCTTAACCAACGCGGTGTTCAATACACGCAAGGCCATGTTGTCGGGATGGAAACTTGGCGCCTGGTAGCTGAGGGCAAGATTGACGGTGTTACGCCGATCGTTGTCTGAGTTTCCACGCGTCATCTGCGGCGCCGCAGCGGGGAACAGATATCCGAAGATCTGGGTATCCTGCGAAGCTGTGTCGATCGCGTGAGCCCACGTGTAGTTCGTCAGCAACTGCAGTCCCTGATGCAAATTACGCTGGAACTGCACTTGCAGACCGCTATAGTCGGACTTGTCCCCGTATCCAGCATCATTACGAGTAACTCGAACCGTGGAGCCGCCGCCGAAATTAGGGTTGATGAACCCGATGGGGGCACCATAATCGTCGCTGCTATTGACGATCAGGCTGTAGCTGCGCGGGAGTTTGCGTGCACCATTCCCCACGTAGGTTATGGTGAGCACCTGGTTATTGCTCAGCCCCTGCTGCAGCGCCACGTTCCACTGATAGGTCGTCGGCGTCGACCATCCGTCCAGCATGCCGATAAGGGGCAGCGTGGCAGGATAGGGCGTGGTGGTTGGGTACGCTCGAGGCGGAAGGGGTGAAAGGATGGTATTGCTGAAGGGGACCGGCTGCTTTGTGTAGCTGGCGGAACGCAAAGATCCACCGATGCTATATCCTGCGACTGCCGAGTCCAGGTCATAGAACATGCCGGCGCCGCCACGCAGAACCGTCTCCCATCCTGGCTGCTGATGCACTTCATAGCTGGCTCCGAATCTCGGCGCGAGAGCGTGCCACTGGGTCGAGTAGGCCTGGGTTCCTTGCGGCGTGATCGACATCGTCGTTGGATTTTGCCAGCCCTTCACATAGAAGAGATCGTCTGGGCTTAGTCCCGATGGCGGCGGGTTTACCTCCCACCGTATACCCATATCCAATGTCAACCGCGGCGTGGCCCTCCATTGATCCTGCGCATAGAAGGAGAGATTGTCGTAGATAAGCGTCGCCTGGCGGTTGCCCGTCACGCTCACGCGAATCCATCGTACTTGTTTCAAGACTGTTGAGTGTGTTCGCACTGACGCCCAGGCTGTAGTCCTTTGGCGCCAGCCGCGGGCTCAGACGACGGAAATCGACGCCGAACTTGAGCATGTGCTTGCCCCGCGACCAAGTCAAGTTATCGGTGGTATTGAACGACCGCATGGCATTCTGCGTCTGGTCTCCCACGGAAAGGCTGAACGTGTTCGGATAGCTGTTATTGAAAAAGTTCCAGCTGGCGAACGTTGTCTTTGCGCCGGTCGGCGCTGTGCCGCCGAACAACTGAGCCATGGTGGGGGTCACAGCGCCATTAACCGGCTGAATCGTGGTGTTGCCGTTGCCTCCCGACGCGCTGTAGTTGAAATTGAGCTGATTCGTCAGGCGCGGCGTCAGCAATCCGGTCAGCCCGACTGTGCCCGTGTACTGATCGGTGTCAGCAGTCTGCAGTTGTGCCAACGACCAGGTTTGCGAGTTCGAGGGAGCATAGGCGAAGCGCCCGAAGATCGTCCACTTGGAGTTGATGACCTGATCGAGCCGGAGACTAAAGGAATCCGAGTTCAACGGGCTTGACTGTATGAACGTGTAGAGCTGTGTGTTATTGACTTCCGGCTGATCCGAAACCGGGAAGGCATTGAGCAGCGCGCGAATGTTGGGATCGATCTTTGGATCCTTTCTCAACGTGGCGCTCGGGACATATGTATTGGTCGTGTTGACGGGGTGACGGTACCGCATGCCTTCATAGGAGAAGAAGAAGAAGGTGCGGTTCTTGACGATAGGGCCACCGAAGGTCCCGCCGAAGTCGTTCAACCTGGTCTTCGGCCTTGCCGACCTTGCGATGGTTATTGAACCAGTCATTCGCCTCAAGAATGTCGTTACGCAGATAGTCATACGCGACGCCATGGTACTCATTCGAACCGGACCGGGTCGTCAGCTGGACCTGTCCACCGGCCTGCCGGCCAAACTCCGCCGAATACGTGGAGCTCTGTACTTTGAACTCCTGCAGCGCGTCAACCGAGATGAGGCCGTTCGTTCCGCCGAACGCGTTGAACCCCGGAACCGCTCCAGTAAACGCCTGGTTTACGTTGAGCGAGGCTCCTCCGGTGCTCGCGACGCCGGTATTGGCCGAGACGCCGTCGATGGTCCAGTAGTTGGAATTGGTACGCAGACCATCCACGCTCAACTGACCTGCCTCCTTGCCTGCTTGCCCCGCTGCGTTAACCACCCCAGGCGTCATCAGCAGCAGCGATTGAAACGATCTTCCCTTCAACGGCAGCTGGCTCACAAAGTTGCTGTCAACCACCGTCGAAACTGCTCCGGAGCCCTCGACGCCTATTCTCGATCCGTCGACGGTAATGGTTTCGTTGACTTCGCCGACCTTGAGCTTAATCAGCAGCGTTCGCTCGTCGTTCGTGTTCAAGGTGATGTTCGGAATCTCAATCCGAGCAAAGCCTGCCCGGGCCGCGCGCAGCAAGTATTTGCCCGGCGGCAGGAGTGGTACAGAGAAATCGCCCTGGGGGTTCGTATTAACACCGCGGGCGACAGCGGTTGCGGCGTTAACGACGACGATCTTGACATCGGGAACGACCGCGCCAGCTTGATCGACGACAGTTCCTGTCAAGGTGGCTGTCGTGGATTGAGCGATCATCAAAGGGGCTGTGAAGAGCAAGGCAGCGAACGTGAAACGTCGCCAGATCGAACTATTGTGCATCTATGGTCTCTCAGAGTCTAAGTTGATTGCGCGATGGGGGCCCTAAAATGTGGTTCTTCATACTTCGTACTTTCCGAAATCTCCTGCGCCAGGATTTCGGCATCGAGCAGCGATTCCCAGAATTCGGGTAAACAAACAAGGGTTACATTTGAAGCTTGGGTAGAAGCAGCAAAGGAATGCCACACTGCGTTGTCATTCGATGACGTAAGATCGGACAGTTTGGCGGCTGCGTAAACGAGGTCGGCGTCACTCTTTAAGTTGGAAATGAGTGGCCGTTTATCCTCTGAGTTCATCCCGAAAATAGGTTCCAGGTTTTCCCGCATCAAGCGAGTTTCCTGGAGGACTGCGGTGGCGTGAGACCGCAGCATGGCACGCCATTCCCGACGCTCCTCGGGCGTCATTGCACTCAGATCGTCCGGAGAAAACCGCTCCGCAATCTGTTTAAGAGCAAGCGCGTGAGCTCTCGCCTCCTGCGAGTGAAGCGACACTTCATCCGTGAATCGCTCAACCTCTTCTTGCGTCGTCGTGCCTGCAATCGAGTTCTTCGCAAAGAATTCACGCAAGCTGCCGTCCGCGGGGGCTCGCTGGAAGCCTTCGATTCCCTCGACGGCCTCATGGGCACTACTCTTCTGCGTTTGCGCAGTTCTATCAGGAACGGCAAGATCCAACCGGAGTGCTGGATCCCTCATGACCGACCCAAGCGCCATCACGATCTCGTCGCGGCGGTGCTTGCTGTCGACGACGCCACGAACGTGAACAGAGTCTCGGTCCCGTTCAACGGAAATCTGCTCTCCCATGAACGCTTGAACACGGTCGAGACGCTGCATCACTGCGAGCTCAAGGGCTACCCCCCTGATGCCTGCTTGAGCCCCGCCCAATTGAGCCGTATGCACGGCGAACACATCAGCATCCAACTGCGTGAGCTCAACCACCTTGTAGTCCAGCTCCGCAATTTCTACGACCCTGTTGTCCCTCAGACGAAGAGTTTCAGAGAGGGGGTGGAAGTCTGCGTTTCGGAATTTAACGGTAGCTTCAGCAATTGGACCGTCCGGCGTAGCCGTCGAAATCTGGGTGACAGTTTGGCCTTGGTCGACCCGGTCAGCTTTTACTTGCAGCGCAGATCGCCATCCACTCAGTCGGGATGGCGACAGCGGTGCCTCCCAATCCAGCTTCGCCTCGGAAAAAGCCCGTTCGACCGGATGGAGCACGCTATCGGCTTCCCGTTCCGACTTCGGCTCGGTGACGCCTTGCAGGTTGGCGACGTGTCGCGCGTTTCTTATATCGCGATAGATCGAGCGGTTGTAGCTGCTGCCCCCCACTCGAATTCGAACCTTCTGGTACGTGACTGGCTGTTTCGCGTTGTGGAGTTGAACCTCTTCGCTAAACTCTGCTTTGCTCAATACTTCGGGCACTGTGATTTCCGAGGGAGCCCGATGAACCTTTGTGACTGGAATCGAAATGACCGCAATGACCGTAATGAGCCCGACTGCGAAATACGCCGGAACTCGCCACCTTTGTAGCGATATTGAAACCGAGTCTCGCCAGGAACGGCTCTCAGATCTTTCCAGGTCCGCGATTCGCGCACGCAACAAAGCGCGCGGACCATCGATGTCGGTGATTTGTGACTTGAAATCATTAATGTGCACGTGAACGAATCGATGGATTGTCTTTTCGAGATCATTCAGATGGGTTCTACACATCCAGCACGCAGCAAGGTGTTCGTTGATCTGCGCAGACTCATCCTTCGAGAGCTCACCGTCTACCGCGCGGAGCAAGTCCCGTTCTGCAATGTGATTGTTCATCACTAGGCACCCACCTGTTCTCTCGCGCGGCTCAACTTGCCGATGGCGCGCTCCAGTGAGTTCGCAACTGACCCAAGCGAGATACCGAGCGTCTCGGCGATCTCTCTGTACCTAAGCCCTTCGGCTCGCAGATACAGGCACCGCCGATCCTGTTCCGGAAGAGCCTGAATCACAGCCCGAATCTGCCGCTGAGAGTGCGCCTGCTGAAGGATCTGTTCCGGAGTCGCAGCAGGCGAGACGAACTCGGTCTGGACTTCATCAATCGGCACCGAAACCCGCTCGATCTTGAATTTTGTAGAGCGGAATTGCTTCATAGCGAGATTGTGCGCGACGCGGAAGATCCATCCCCGGAGGTTGTCACCACGCTTCCCCTTCTTCAGGTGTTGAAACAGTGCCAGAAAAACCTCCTGAATCACCTCTTCTCCATCCTGAACATTGAGCCCGAGCGTCACCAGATAGCGCAGAAGCGGGGTTCGAAATTGCTCAAAGAGCTCGACGACTTCTTCACCGATCCGCGAGGGCACCGGTTCGGTCACCTGATCTGAGAACAATGTCACCATCGCCGCCGCAGCGGCGAAGCCATTCCGCATGTGAGTCTCCGGACGCTCTACTTGAACATTCCGGACGGAGACGTTTTGTTCAGGGTTTTTTCTGAGAAGGGGTACTTCGGACATTAAAAGGCTGCGTTTCGGGGGACGGCGTCTTTCTCTAAAGGCGGGACTTCTAGACTAGCAGACACCGGACCTCGAGACACAATACCTGCGCCGACATCGGCGCTCGGTTTGTCCGACATCCATCAGTGGCGACTCGGCTTGACAGAGTTTCGTGCTAGTTCTGCGGAATTCCGCGCCCTTTAGAATCTGTGAGTTACTGAAAAACACGCAACTCGCAGAAGTCGACTCCCGCCGCCTTCGCCATTTATTTCAATACTTACGAGAACTAGCACAGCGGCAGATTGTCGAGGTTATTCGCCGACGTCGCATCCGGTGCCGTCCGCAACACCTGTCCTCCATGTCCGTCGCTCACCACCTTGATCAGCGCCGATGTCTTGCCGCTGCTCGCAAAGTACTTCGCGGTCCCCGCCTGAATATCCTGGATCGCCTGGCTCACTGTTATCGGCGACCACGCCTCTCGCGCATGGCAAAGGTGTGTGATCTTTGTTCCGCTCTTCCGCACCGCTGTCACCATCCGTACGATCTCTTTCGGCTCCAGCCCGCGTTGTCGTGTATACGCATTGCTGAACTGCGTTGACGCCCCGCTTACCCGATGCAGCGCCTCTCGCCATTGGTTCAGCAGGTCGCCATACAGCACTGATACCGTCAGCGCATCCAGCTTGTTGTACTGTCCCCAGTGTGGTCGTCCGTTATGCCGCACCGCGCTCTGGTGGACAAACGACATCCATGCCGCATTCCCCGGCAGGTTCTTCAGGCTCGCAATCTCAATCGAGATCGCCCGGATACCCATCACGTTATGCATCGAAAGCGTCGCCGTGCCCCGCAGAGAGGGCCGCAGCGAGACATATCCCGCCTGCGGGAATAGCGGCGCAATTGGCAGAATCTCATCCAGGAAATTAAGGTAGTCCGCCGTCATTGCGTCAAAGACCACCTCGATCGAATCTGCTTTGTAAGCAGACTGATCGCTGTCCTCCTTCGCACCAGTGCAGACCAGGTAGTCCGGTCCTCGCCGGCCCCGTACTACCATTCCCTTCGGATCCGTCATCGTCTTTACCAGGTCCCCCTGGAGCACCATCCCGTTAATCTGCGGAATGAGCAGCCCAAGCCCGGGCACGCTCCACACCGCCGTCAACGCCGCCGCAAGCACTGAGCCGAAATCCGGATTCCCGGTCGCCACCAGTGCGTCGAGTTCCGCCACCATCTCCAGTACCGGCGCCGCTGCCGTTGCCGCCACCGCGCCCACCGTGGCCGCAATCGTTGTCCCAACCGGACCCAGCAATCCAGTGAGCACGCCCGTCAAAATCCCCGCGTCAACTCCGCCCGCGCCCAGCACCTCCAGCAACGCTGCATTCACGATGTTCACAATCGTCCTGCCCAGCGCCTGATAGTCGGTCCCCTTCAACGTAAAGTCGGTCAGCTGCTTCTTATTCCCTGTCGTCTCCCAGTACTCCGACACCTCCCAACGCCGCGTCACCCACACGTCCGTCGGCCTCTGCGAGTTGAACAGCACCTGCAGAAAATAAGGCACGCCGACAGCATCCTCCATCCCCGGTGGTGGCGGCGTGCTCGCCAGCAACCGGAACAGCGGCGTAAACACCGACGCCGTTCCCTGCCCGGCTCGAAGTGCCGTCAACACGTCATTCGCCGAAGGAGTCGTCACTACCTCCGCCACCAGAAACTGCTTCCTCACCTCCAGCACCAGCGAATAGATCACGCCAAAACGCCCCATCGCCACACGCACGGCGTTGAAGATCGCGTCGTCCCGCACCACGATCAGGTTTTTGCAAGGCAGTTGAGCGATTAGCGCTGCATTGTTGTTTTCGCTCTTCGTCAACGGCATCGTGGCGCTCTCGATCCACCACTCCACTCCGTCCACCGTCACCAGGTGAACGGCCCGCACCACATCCACCAGCGGCGGTTGCTGCCAGTCGCCGCCATGCGTCGACGTCGTCAACGCACCTGCCAGCGATTGCCCATTCGATCCACCCAGCGTCGGCATCGCCAGCTGCTGCTGGTCCAGTTGCGAACACAGATCCCAAATCCGAATCCCCGCCTCAAAGTGCACCAGCCGCGTCGAACTCCACACATCCTGTTTCGCCGCCGATTCGTCTGTCAGCGCCCCGTTGTTTGCATTCACAACGTCGAACAATTGCCGGTTCAGGTTTTCGAGCGAGATCATCATCCCGTCCGAGCTGGCGCAATCCTCAAACGACCAGCCGTTGCCGATCGCATGGATCGACTGCCCCTTCTCCCCCGCCGTAGCCACCGCCTCCACCAGTGAGGCCAGCCCGTCGCTCGGATCCGGCGAACCCGGCAGCCTTATCGCTATGTTGTGCATCGGCTGTTTCCACGTTGCAGGGTGGAATGCGACATCCCCGCTCCAATTCGTCGTCTCCGCCGGAACATCATTGCCAAAATAGTTGTTCCCTGCACGGCATACCATGTCTCTCGCCTCCTGAGGTGGACCGAGTATCTCCAGAAATTCTCTACAGATGTGGGGATGCCACGTGTCTCATCAAACAGGCCTAAGTCAAAGCCAATTCGTGTCCAAAAGAATGGGAGCCCAACTACCGCATCGGCGCCTATGTGATAGCCGCTGACCTGCCGCAGTGCGGCGGTCTAACTGACTACGCATGGCGATCCTCCCTTTTGCTTGACATTTTCCGAAGCACGCCATGATACTAACCTCTCTTTAGCCTCTGGGTTCATCGGGCCATCGCCGAAACGGCTCTCGGATCAAGAAGCTTTCTATCCCGGTCATCCAGTTGAGAGGTGACGTATGCCGGGGCCTTTCATCCATATGAGTTCGATGCAGCACGCCGGAACGCGCCTTGCGCGTAAAGGCTTCGTGCCCCGACGGAGCGGCCGAATTAATCCGGCGTGGATAGGTGAAGACGTAACGCAGCTTGGCCTGCTGATGGGAGAAAAGCAGAACTACGCGAACCTTGGAGCGATCGGGCCAGACCTGTTCTTCTTTCTCCCCGACTTTCGCGACAAAGACGGCGTCAAGATCTCCAGCGTCCTCGTCACCGTATTGAACTTTCTGGAGAATCTTTACTCGACTCTCGATCCCTACATTACGAAATACGAGCAATACCTCGGCCCGATCAACGAAGACACCGCCGAGGAAATGAGTCGTCTCACCGGTGGCCTGAATGAAGTTGTTGGCGATATCACGGGAGACCTCAGCAGCATCCTTATCACCGCGCTTGAAGACTTCGTCACCAGCCAAAGCGACTGGTGGGAATTCTTCTCACTTGGGCTGAACCAGGGCCTCGATGACCAGGCCTATTTCTGGTCCGATATGTTGCACTATCGCGAGACCGGAACATTCGCACGCACCATACTGAAGAACGCAACCGCCAGCGGTGATGCTGGCGCAAAAGCCTACGCTCTGGGCTACATCACTCATGTCGCGACCGACGTCACCGGACACGCCTTTGTGAACTCCATATCCGGCGGCCCATTCCGTCTTCACTGGCAGAGGCATCATCTGGTTGAGAACCACATGGACGCCTTCTGGTATCTCAACGATTCGCTCTCGCCAAAAATGGGAGACAACTACCCGCAGCTCACGGAATCGGCGCTCTACTTCGACATAGCCTTTGATGGGAACACGAATGGCGTCGTCTCACGTCCCGCATATCCCACAGGCGGAACCCTTCGTGAAAACTGGGAGCGCAAGTCCCTTCTGGATATTGATTCGGAGATGCCCGACCCTCTGCCCGACGTTCTTCTGAAATCGATCATTGATGTGTTCTATCAGGGAGGGCCTCATCCGAAGATTCTTAGCGACAATAACGGTCAACCATCCGCTGAACTGATCAAGCAGGCATACGATCTCTTCTACCGTTACCTGAAGCTTGTGACTGTCGACGGATTCAGTCACGAACCTCCGCCTCCGCCCGATGTCTTTCCTAATCTCGACTTCCCCACTTTCTCCGCACCATCCGGCGATGATCCTCCCGGCGGGTCTGGAGGATCCGGTGGCGATGGAGACTTCTGGGACGATCTCCTCGATTTCATCCTCTCTGTCGTTCAAGCTATCGCTTACGCCGTGGAGGTAGCGGTGTATCTCGCGACGTTGCCTTGGGCCATCGCGGCTGATGTTGCGACGTATCCGTTCCGCCTCGCGCTGTATTACGCTCTCGAGCTCCCGCTCTTCCATCTGCTCAAGAACTTTCGCGCCGTTCTCGTCATGACCGGCTACATGCTGCCCATGGATGACGAGATCGCTTCTACTCTCATTCAGGTCGGCAACACCGAAGCAGGCACGCTCAACGAGGTAATGAACCTCATTGGCGACATCTTCGGAGGCCAGCTTCCGATGGCCAGGCTCGATGAACAAACCTTCCGTGACTCCGAGTATCCGCACTCGCATCCCGAGGATGAATACAAGCACCCGTGGAGCTATCCCGATTCAGTCCGTGAGCTTCATTTCACCGGCGTCGTTCCAAATCCACCCACGACCTGCCGGCCCGCATGCAGCCGATTCAGACCCGGCAATCTTGTTTGGCGATGTCGTAGGAGATCCCGGAATCCGTGATCGATTCGAAGAGGCCACCAGTCCTGGAGAAGCGGATGTCATCGGCCAGGATGTGAGTCCGGACATCCATCTTGGCGACTCTGTGGACTTCTCGGAGTACCTGATCTGGCTCGAGTCACGCAAGCCTGTCCAGAAAGGTGGCATCAAAGTTCCTCTCACCGAATGGAATCTCGACTCCGACTGCGGCTACGGCTATCACTGCTGGGATTGGAACCGCAACGCGAAGTTACCGCCACAACCCGACCCAGAAGGAAATATGTTCCTGCAGCCGTGCACCTGGCCCTCGCAAGCGGATAACTCGCTGGACCCGGCTGCGCCTGCGAACTGGGATTCCACTGTACCTTTGCAACTGCACTGGGTGGCCCCCGGACTTTCCGACCCGGATGTCAGTCTCCGCCTCGGGGTGCGGCTCCACGCGGTCTAAAACCTGGTTCGCTCAAGTTGCAAATCCAGAATCCGCGACTTCCAAATGCTGGCCGTGGTGGAGGGACCACAACTCCACAAACAACGCTCCAAAAGGCTACTGCAGCCAAAAAGAATCGGCGAAGAAGTCTGCAAAGCGTCGCACTGTCCCGGCAAGGAGGAGGCCATGAAGACTGCAAAGCCGGGTTATGTATGCGCCTGTGGATGTCACCCACATCTCATCAAAGTACACACGGGCGAGTGTTGCGACTGCGGAAAGCCTGTCACTCCACCATCCCAGGGCTGCGAGCCGCCGAAAAAACCGAAGTGCCCGCCTCCAAAGATCAAACCGCAACCGGGCACCGTTGATATTCCGCAGACTCCGCCTCCTGCGATAAACACCTCGAACACACCAATCTGGAAGGACGGCAAGCCGCCGGCCGGCGATCCGGGCGAGATTCCCTGGTTCAAAGGCAAGATCAAGAACACGCTTCTGAACGGGCCGACCTTCGGCCAGCGTAAAGACGAGTACCTTCCCTACCTGGTCATCCGGGCTTCCTCTGGAGATCGCGGCGGACGACCTCTGCCCGGCGTCTTCTGGGAGTCGCCAGATATCTTCGTCGCTCCGAATCTCGACGCCTCAACAGCGCCTCCGCTGCCACCCACGCTCGGAGGCATCGCTCAGGCCAACGCACCCAATACGCTCTACGCACACGTGTGGAACCTTGGCAAAGCGCCCGCCTGCCGAGTGCGTGTTGAGTTCTACTGGTTCAATCCAAGTCTCGGAATCGCACGCGCCGACGCTCATCTCATCGGATCATGCTGGGTCGATCTCGGAAATCGCTTCACTCTCTTTCCGCAATGGACGCTGGTCACGGAACCCTACGGTCAGTGGATGAGCCAGGGCTGCCATGCGATCGTCCGTTGCCCGGAGACTTGGGTTCCCACCTTTGAAAACAACGGCCACGAGTGTCTCGTCGTCCGCGTCTTCGAGCCCATCTTCGATGCGCTGGGCCTCGACCAGTTTTCTGCTGCTGCCGACCGGCATGTCGCGCAGCGCAACATCGCCGTCGTCCAGGCTGCCTCTCCCGCCTCCATCGACCTCGGTCTGAATCTCGGAACGCCCTCTGCGCCCGCTGACACTGAGATAGATCTCTCTCTCGACCCGCCCACAAACATGGATTGGCTTCAGCTCTATGCAGGCAAGAGAAACACTGGATTTGTTCCCGCCACCGGCGGTGTCGTTGCCGGCTTCCTTCCGCCGATGACCGACAGCGCCCACGTGCCGCCACTCACGAAAGTGCCGTCCGCTGTTCTGCCGACGGTCCTTAAGGCACGCGAGCGTTTCAACCAGGGCTGCTGTCCCTTGAAGATCACATTCCATGCCATCGCCAACGATCTGTCTGCGCATCAGGCGCAGGTAGTCCGCATCCGGCAACGTGTTGCGGGCGATGTCGTCGGAGGTTACTCGGTCGTGCTCATCAAACCTTGAAGAGAGGGCGATCCTGCTCCCGCCGCCTCCGCCAATCATTAGGCTGTGATTAAGCCGCCTAGAAGTACAGACCAAACCCGATGATCGGCCCATGCAATGTGGGGCTAAGATGAAGCGTTCCGTTTTCGAACTGCGCACTGTCACTGAGATGCATGAGGCCGTATCCCATCGTCAGGCCATAGTGACGCGCGAACTGCCACTCGCCGCGCGCTGTGAAGGTGAAATCCACATCGGAGCCGGCTCCAAATCCCCCGCCATCGCTATGGGCCAGAACTCGCCACTTCTTACCCAACTGTCGCCGGTAGGTAAGCCCGATAAGCGGGTCCCAATAACCCGGATTAACAGCGGCGTTTGAGGTGTCCACTGTGGCATGCAGGTCCAGCGCCAGCCGCCGGAATCCGCCCTCCACGTACAACCCCCGAAACACTTCGTAACCGACCATCGCATCGCCAAAGACAAAATCAAGACCGATATCCGTCGTTGGCGATTTGCGATTTGCCGAGAGAGCCGCCCACATAAACAGGAAGTCTCCAGACCACTTGCCCCGCTCAAAACGTGCGCCCCCGAAATACGCCCCATTGATGGAACTCGTCGTGCTTCCGCTGGGCGCAATAGGGTGCGACGGCGTCGGTGGAAGATCGATGCGTGCACCGAAGAAGGGTGCCCATGCCAGTGCTGGATAGATAGCAATCTTCCAGGGGTAGGGCTTCTCCGGCACGGTTGGCTGATCGTCAAGCATGAGCGGATCGCCAACGGTGCGCTCAATCGCCACCGAATCGAACGCACTTCCGTTTGAGTCATCCAGCGTGACCTGCTGCGGAAGCATCACTCCGTCCTGAGCAAGCGCAGAAGCGCTACAGGCAAAGAGAAGAGAGGCCAACCACGAAATTTGTTTCTGCTTCATCGGTCCTCCTGAAACGGAAGCAACGAAATCTGGCCCACCTGATATTTCGCGGCCTTACGGCGCCTGCTGCGGCAAGCTGTTCATCATCTGCTGTGCCACCCGCTCCATGCTCGGCTGAGTAATCCGGATCAGTCCATATCGTGGGCTGTCCATATCCATCGTCAGCGCCAGCGCGCCGGCCAGGACAATTGGAAGCGTCGCCTGCAGCACCCAGGACCTCGGTCTCACATCGAGTCCCACCAGCAGCGTTGCCACGAACCCGACGAACAAGAGCATCCACCACGCCTCGGCCGGAATTCGATTCTCATTCGCCGCCGTCCGCTCCTCCGACACATCGATGCTGTCATTCAGGGTGCTCAGAAACAGCGACGTCGTGACGTCCCTATGCTCCGTGGCATAATCGCTCGCCGCAGCCCACATATGTGCCTGCAGATCGGAGGCGCGTTTCAGACTATCCTCGACTTCTGTTCTATCGTGACCTGCGGAAACGTACCTCATGCGCTGCTGCACATATTGCCGTAGCAGACTCTGCTCCTCGCTACGCGTCGGCTCGGTCAGCAGTGCAGTCCGCAGCCACGTCGTCCCGATCGCGTTCGCCTCCGTCAACACAAGCTGCTTTCTCACGTCGTAGCGGCTCACCGCCATCGAAAAAGTGAACCCGATCAGCAATCCGAATAGTGTCAGCAGCGATCCCTCAAGCACCGTAATGATCTTGCTTTCGTGCTCGATGATCTCGTCGCGCCTTTCACGAATCCGGACTCCGAGCAGCATGCCCACCCAAAGCAGAACAAGCGACAAAAGCAAGAACACCGCAGGACGCATGTCCATCCCTGCACCTCACACGATGCCGCCGGCCTCGGGCAGGCCCGAACGCCTGTCTTGAAGCGAACTTCTGCTAACCCACTTAGCCTTATCGCAGAGCAGGGTCAACGCTACTGTCAGAAATAACAGGAAGTCCTCCCGCGGCATCCGCGCGCGCGAGCCGCTGGAAAACGCTACTGCCGCGAGCGAATGAACACTGCTGAGTTCTTATCGCCTGCCTGTGCGTACGTCACGACGACGTGATACCCCTTGTGCGGATCGTAGCCCCGCCCGCCGGCGACGCTCAGCCCCGAGTCCACAACCAGGTGATCATTCAGCGCGAACACGTTTGACTTTCCCGCGTCATCCTTCACCGTCATCGTGCGGTCGTGCTTGTCAAAGCTCATCACCGTTCCCTCGACTTTCTGGAACGGTCCCGCGCCCAGGTCCTTTATCGCGACAGCCGTGCGGTCATCGTCATAGCCGTAGTAGTACACGACGACATAGTTGCCGACATGCTGGAAGTTGCTCGCATCCACTGAGTCCGACTGCAGCGCCTTGTCGAAATCCAGCGTCACCTTCGCCTTCGATGGCAGCTTGAATTGGCTCGTCGTTCCATCGTCGACCGTAATGTCCATTGTCTTCGAGTCAGGATTAACGGCTTTCACCATGCCGCTCACCGCATGTACCACCATCTGCGCGCCCGCGCTGGCGCCGAACATCGTCATCGCTACCATCGTCAATGTGAGACCGAGCTTGCGTTGCATGAGAACTCCTCCTCCTTTGCAGAAGGTTTGCGAGGCTCAATCCGCCAAAATTGCGCAGCAACTCGAGCATCGTTTATGTCGGTGACCGACATGCTACACCCTTCGAGGCACTGTGTGGAACTGTGCTAGCGCACAACCTTAACAATCTGCGCCTCTGGCGCGCTCCACGCTGCCGCTCCCGTATGCGTCAATCTCGCGCTCGCATCATCCCAGCGCAGATCGCGTGATCTCACTCTTCCCCTGCTCGTACGCGTAGCTCTTCCCGTCATCGTTGTAGAGCGTGAACTCTCCGTTTGCACCGGGATACACCCGCACCTCTGTAATCGCCTGCTTCTCATCCGTGCTCAGCACCGGCGCTCCCATCGGCACAATCGACCCCGCTCGCACAAATATCGGAATCGTATCAATCGGCGCCTCGACGCGCAGCCGTTGTCCGCCGTGCACGCGCGCATTCGTCCAGAAGTTGTACCAGTCCGTTCCTGCCGGCAGATACACCTCGCGGCTCGTGCTTCCCTGCTCTGTCACCGGAGCCACCAGAAGCGCCGGCCCGAACATATACTCGTCGCCGATTCCAGCAACATTCGGATCGCTGCCAAAGTCCATGAACAGTCCGCGCATGAACGGAGCTCCCGTCTCATGCGAGCTCCATCCCAGCGAGTAGATATACGGCATCAACTGATAGCGCAGTCTCAGAAACTTTTCTAAGATCGGCTCAGCCTGCTTGCCGTAACTCCAGACCTCGTTTTCCTTGCGGCTTCCATGCGCGCGCATCGTCGGCTGAAACGTGCCGTACTCAAACCACCGCACATACAGCTCGGCATAGTCTTCGTAATTCCCGACGTTCTCCTTCGCATCGCTCGCCTCTCTGGTATCGATCAACACCGGCCGCTCAGCCTTATGCGAGCCCGGAAGATATTGCCACCCACCAATATCAGTGCTCCAGTACGGCATGCCGGACGCCACAAAATTCAACCCCGTCGGCACTTGCCTCTTCAATGTGTCCCACGTCGGCGAAATGTCCGACGACCAGAAAATTGCCCCATTGTGTTGCGCGCCCAGGTACGCATCGCGCGCAAGAATCAGCGCTCGCCGATCCGGCAGGTCCGCGCGGAATCCGTCGTAGATCGCCTTCGTATGAAAGTACGGATACACATTGAAATACTCCGTCCCCGGCCCAAGTGACAGATAGCTTCCATTCGGCGGCAGATCCGGCTCCGTCTCATCCGCCCAGAAGCTGTCGAATCCCTTCGACACAAAGTTCTCGTTGATCCGCGCCCAGTACCACTTCGCCGCATCCGGATTCGTCGTGTCGATATCGGACCCCGCACGGTCGTACGGCAATCCATTCGTCGGCGTCCCGTCCGCCAGGTGTTCAAACCATCCATTCTTCAAGATCGTGTCGTAGTAGCGGCTCTCCGGCACAAAGCGCGGCCACACGCTGATCATCGAATGAAACCCCATGCGATGCAGCTCATCATTCATCGCCTTCGGGTCGGGCCAGTATCGCGGATCCATATCCATCTGGCCCATCTTCGTAAAGTAGAACCAGTCCACCACCATCACATCCGCAGGCAGCTTCCGCTCGCGATACCCGCGTGCCACATCCAGCAGTTCCTTCTGCGAGGTGTACCGTTGCTTGCACTGGATGTACCCATACGCCGACTTCGGCAGCATCGGAACGCTTCCCGTCAGCAGCCTGTAGCCCTCATACAGCTTGTCGTACGTGTCGCCCACAATCACGAAGAACGACACCCGCTGCCCCACCTGCGACGTCCACTTCGTCTGCTCATTGAACGCAAAGTCCACGCGTGTCTTCGACGGGTTATCCCACACAATCGCGTATCCCTTGTTCGTCACCACAAACGGAACGCACACGCTCTGCCCCGCCGCCGCGTCGTAGTCATGCGCGCAATCGACAGACCTTCCGCGCAGATCAAGCTTGCCCTGCTGATTCTGTCCCAGCCCGTAGTAGTGCTCGTCACTCGGCGCCGCAAACGTTGCGCCCACGCGATAGAACGGATCATCTCCTGGCCTGCGGTCCGCGAGAATCTGAGAGTCGCCGTCCTTGTGGTTCGGCATACTCATCTCCCAGCCTTGCATGCGCAGCACCGGCCTGCCATCAGCCCGCTGAATCTCTATTCCCACGCCCGGCGTCGACCCGTTGAAGTACTTCGCGATATCGGCGCTCGTGCCCGTCGGCGTCCAGTGGTGATAAGCCCCCACATTCACCACCATCTCTGCCGAGCGATACTCATCACCAGCATCGGAGCTCGTGTGCGCCCATCCGCTGGCCGCCGGCTCCGCAACAATCCCCACGCCCGGCCCCTTCAACGCATAGGGCTTTTCGAGACTCAACGTCACGCGCACAATCCCCGGCGCATAACCTTCCAGCACCACCGTCGCGTTATCGCGAGTCAGCACTACTCGCTGCGCGCACGCACCCCACCCGCAACTCGCCATCACAAGCAGTAACGCAATCGAACGCAAACAGGTCGGCCTCCCCCGGCACACCCACCCTACACCAGTTCGCCGCGCGCTTACTCCACCGGCAGCTTCGCTTTGTATCCGTCTCGCGAGATCACCGAGTACTTCACGGCCTTGCCCTTCTCATCCTGCATCTTCAGAGGCTTGCCCTCCTGGTCCACCAGGTACACCTTCACCTTCCGGTACGACCCATCGTTCTTCTGGTTCGTCGGCCGGTACGTCAGCACATACTGGTTGCGGATCGACTCATTGATCTGCCCGAACACCTCAGGCAGCGCTCCCTGGAACACCGGCTCGAACCACATCCCGCCTGTCATCTCTGCAAACGTGCGCATCTCGTTGTCGGCCTGCAGGTAGTCCATGTGCCGTGCCGCGCCGCCCATCCCCATCCCCGCACCCGACATCTCGCGAATCATCCCGCCCGTGCTGATCGTGAAGATCGTCACATTCGGCGTCGCCTTGATCTTCGCCAGCATCTTGTCCAGAGTGATCTTCGACATTGTGTCGCGTCCGCTCGAGATCAGGATGATGTACTTCCGTCCCTCAATGCGGGTCAGCCGGTCCAGCATCTCGTACAGCGCATCAAACTCGTTCGTCTCGCTGAACCCCGGAATCATCAGGCTCTGCAGCGCCTCGGCAATCGTCGACTGGTTGTTCGTAAAGTCGCACAGGATATGCGTGCGCATGTCGTACGTCGCCACTGCGATGTAGTCCTCCGGCTGCAATGTCCGGAAGAACGCCACGGCCGCGTTCTGCATATCGTTGATGAACCAGTACGAGTTTGCCGCGAACTCCAGCAGCATCACCGCCGTGATCGGTGTCTTCGCCATGCGGATCGACTGCACATGCTGCTCTACGCCGTCTTCTGTTATCAGGAAATTGTCTGCCTTCAGCCCCGGAACAAACTGGTGTGTCTTATCCAGCAGAACATCCACATCCAGGTTCACAATCGGCACGTCCACCCGCATCGAGAACGTCTCGTTGTTCGGGTTCTTCACCTTCTCCTCTGCAGGCGCCGGCGGCGGCGCCTCATCCGTGTTCTTCTTCGGCAGCACAATCCCGCTGCTGCCCGTATCCGGTCCGCCGCTGTCATCGGTCGTCGTCGGCGTCTGCGCAGGCTTCTGCTGCGATGCACCAGGCTTCTGCTGCGCCGGAGGACTCGCTGGCGCGCTCTGCGCCCGCGCCCGCACCCCGCCCCCTGCTGCCAGACTCACCACCAGGCCGATCGCACAAACCCAAACGTTCTTCATACCCGCTGCTCCAAGACCCTTCAAGGGGGGCGTAGCTGTTCTTCTTTTGTACGCCTGTCCTGCCTCGTTAGACGAGTCACCCATCCTCTCGCCTACAGACCCTTCACTCGGTCGGTCGGTCACCGAACGCACGAAGGGCCGCCGGGGGGTGCCAGCGGCCCATTCGCGTGCATCTCGCGCCTCCTATCAAGGGATGCGATCGGTGGGGGATCGTCCCGACCAGAGGCGCGCTTTGATTATCACACATCCCGCCTCCCGCGCCAAAGCCGCTAAATGCCTCGCCCTGCCTAGGAACCACCCCTGAAAACTTCTGCACACTCCCCTCTGGTATAAGCTTTCAGACACTCGGCTTAGAGTTGTCATTGGATTGTCTTCGGAGATGTGTCTGCCATGCCAGATATCCAGGGATTCGCGGCCCACGCCGCCGGAGCCCAGTTACTTCCCTTCCGCTACTCTCCCGGAGAGCTCGGGCCCTACGACGTCGAAGTCCGCGTCGCTCACTGCGGCGTCTGCCACTCCGACATCCACCTCATCGACAACGACTGGGGCATCAGCCGCTACCCGCTCATCCCCGGCCACGAGATCATCGGCACCGTCACCGCCGTCGGATCTAACGTTCACGGCCCAACCGTAGGCCAGCGCGTCGGCGTCGGCTGGCAGGCAGACTCCTGCGGCATCTGCGAGTGGTGCCGTTCCGGCGAAGAGCACCTCTGCCCCAAAGCGCAGCCCACCTGCGTCGGCCGCCACGGAGGCTTCGCCACTGCCGTCCGGGTCAACAGCCGCTTCGCCATCCCCGTGCCTGACAGCCCTCGACAGCGTCGCCGCCGCCCCACTCCTCTGCGGAGGCGTCACCGTCTACGCTCCACTCCGCAACCACGGCGCCCGCCCCGCCTCGCGCATCGGCATCATCGGCATCGGCGGTCTCGGCCACCTCGCCATCCAGTTCGCCCGCGCCTTCGGCTCGGAGGTCACCGCCTTCTCCTCGTCCAAGGACAAGGAAGCCGAAGCCCTCTCGCTCGGCGCGCACGCTTTCGTCAACACACGCGAGACCTCCTCGGTCAAAAAGCTCGCGCGCTCCTTCGACCTCATCCTCTCCACCGTCTCCGGCGATCAGGACCTCCACCACTTCATCGAAGCCCTCCGCCCCAAGGGAACCCTCGTCATCCTCGGCGCCGGCCCCTCGCCCCTGCAGATCCCCGGCGCCAGCCTCATCGGCGGCGAGCTCTCCGTCGCCGGCTCCAACATCGGCAGTCCCCGCGACCTTCGCGAGATGCTCGAGGTCGCCGCCCGCCACAACATCAAGGCCATCACCGAGCGCTTCGCCATGAAGGACGCCAACACTGCCGTCTCCCGCGTCAAGAAAAACCAGGTCCGCTATCGCGCCGTCCTCACGCCATAAAACCGCTTCAAGATTCCATGCTCAACCCACAAGCTCTTCAACCGGAGCGAACCGTGAGCTGTCGCAACGGAATGTGAAAATCCGATTACCTCCTCAGACAGTCTTTAACTCACACGAGGGTCTATGATTCGATGCTCACGCGCGCCCGTCGCAGCCCTGTGTCTCCTCTACTTCGGCGTCCTCGCCGCCGCAGCACAGCAGATCCCGCTTTCCGACCTCGCGAAAGCGCAGAACGAAGAGCTCGACGGCTCTCATCACAACGCATCAAGGCTCACCCTCGTTGACCCTGCGACCGAAGCGTCCATCCGATCCCGGGTACGCCGCAGGCGGCCCGCTGCTGTTCGTCAACGACCTCCGCTTCCGCAATGGCGCCATCGACGTCGATGTCTCCGGCACGCCAGCGAAGGGCGCGCCCGAAGACGCCCGCGGATTCATCGGCGTTGTCTTCCACGTTCAGACCGAGTCGCGCTTCGAGATCGTCTACCTGCGCCCCACCAACTCGCACGCGGATGATCAACTCCGAAAAAACCACACCACACAATACTCCTCCGAGCCCGCTTGGCCCTGGGATCGCCTCCGCAAAGAAAGCCCCGGTGTCTACGAATCATGGACGGACATGGAGCCCGGCCAATGGACGCACATGAAGATCGTGGTTCACGGAACCGACGCCTCGCTCTATGTGAACCACGCCTACAACTCCTGCCTCATCGTCCACGACCTCAAGCTCGGTGACGTGGAAGGCGGCGTGGGCCTATGGATGGGCGAGGACACTGAAGGCTACTTCAAAAATCTCCGCGTCACAAAAGAGTGACGCAGCGTCATCGCGCAATCGCCTCGCTGCCCGGCAGGATGCGCGATTTCACCTCCAGCCATGGCAAGTCTCGACGAACCGGGCGATCACGAAACCGGGTGGCCTTACCCCGCGTAACGCGAAGGGTGGGGTATCGCGCGTTAAGACGCGCGATAAAGACGCTGACCGCACCCGCGACTGCCTCGCATGCACTACACTTCCGCACATGCGCTTGACCTTCCTTCTCGCGCTTCTCCCGACATTCGCCCTCGCCCAATCACCCACCCCACGTCCTGAAGACCTCGGCAGCGTCACCGGCCACATCACCTGCGCCGACACCCAGCGCCCCGCCCGCTTCGCCGTAGTTAGCCTCATACCGACCCTAATCACTACCGACACCCAAGAGACTCTTAGCTCCTTTAATCGAGATTCGGTCGGCCCGGTCCACACTGACCTCAACGGCGGCTATACCATCTCCAGCGTGCCGCCTGGCCAGTATTATCTGCGCGTCGATCTCGCCGGCTATGCCACGCCGCTCTCTCAATTCACTCCCGCCGAACTCAAGGCGCCCACTCCTGAAATCCAACAGCGAATCCAGCGCGAACTGCAACGGATCACCGTCAGGCCAAACTCAACGTTCCAGGTCGATGTAGCTCTCCGCCGCAGCAGTTCCATCCTCGGCAAAATCACCTACGACGACGGCTCGCCCGTGATCAATATAGGCATCGAATTTGCTCGTCGCGATGCAAACGGAAAGCTGCGGGAGTTTACTCACGCCGGGTTTCTCACGGACAGCCACGGCGAATACGGCATCGATTCACTCTCCCCCGGCGAGTACGCAATCCGCGTATCCCCATCGCTACCGAGCAACATGACTCATCGAGAACAAGCTGCAGAGAACCGTCTCGAGTGCTCATCACTCCAGCCGCGAAGAATCTCATCGAGACGTCGGCGATTCGTCGCTCACCCACACCGCAGACGAAAAGCCGAATCAACGAGCGATAATCTGACGCGCGAAGATTCGAAAGTATCAGCCCACGACACCTTATGCCTCGCGATCATATGCATCCACTTCACGACAAACGTCCAATCCATTCATCAACCACTGCTGGTGCTCCACGTCTGCGACTCGAACCTCGCAGTCGTAGACAACTCAAATCACTCGTTCACCGGAACCTCACATGTCAACACACTGCACACGAACCCGGGGACCACTTGACAAGACCACTGGACAGAACAGGCAGCAGCATTTTCGCCCGTTCGCCGTCGACTTCCGCTACCGCCAAGCTTTTTGTCCATCAAGACTTTGCCGCATGCTAGCGAAGATAATAGAATCAGGATTTTGCACAAGGCTCAGACGAGGTCCACCCCTAACTCTTTTCTGCTGAAGATTTTGCGCAAAATTGCCGAGGAGAGGGGGCCACCGCTATCCTGACCTCCAATGCGATTTGAGCTCTTCATCGCGGCCCGTTACCTCCGAGCTCGCCGCCGTCAGGCAGTCGTCGGTCTGGTGACTGGGATCTCCATCCTCGGCATCGCCGCCGGAGTCGCCGCGCTCATCATCGCCCTCGCCATCACCAACGGCATGCGCCGCGACCTCCAGCAGCGCCTCGTCGGCGCCCTCGCCCACGTAGAACTCATGCGCACCGCCGGCGACGGCATCCGCGACTGGCGTCCGCTCCTCCAGCACCTCTCCCAGGAGCCGCACGTCGTCGCTGCCGCTCCCGGCCTCTACGGTCAGGTCCTCATCTCCCGCGGCGCCCGCTCCGGCGGCGCCCTCATCAAGGGCATCCTCCCCCACGACGAACTCCGCGTCGGCAACCTCCTCCAGACGGTGAAGCAAGGCTCCTACGCCGACCTCAACCCCACCACCAACCCTGACCCCGCCCCACCCCCCATCGTCCTCGGCAACGAGCTCGCCCTCACCCTCGGCACGGCCGTCGGCGACACGGTCCTCGTCACCAGCCCGCAGGGCGAACTGACGCCAGTGGGCCTTGTCCCCCGGTACGAAAGATTTCGCGTTGCAGGAATCTTCAACTCGGGCTTTTACCAGTACGACTCGGCGTATGCATTCATGCGACTTACCGACGCGCAGCATCTCTTCTCGGAGCCCGACCTCGTGTCGGTCCTGAGCTTCCGCCTCGACGACCTCTATCTCGCCCCTGACGTTGCCCATGAGTTAGAGGATTACGCCGGCCCCGGCTTCCAGGCCACCACCTGGATCGATCAAAATCGCGAGCTCTTTCGCGCGTTGAAGCTCGAGCAGGTGGTGACGTTCATCATCCTCGCGCTCATCGTCGTCATCGCTGCGCTGAACATTCTCATCGCGCTCACCATGATGGTGATGGAGAAGACGCGAGACATCGCCGTGCTGATGAGTTTCGGCGTATCGAGCGCACAGGTGCGCCGCATCTTCCTCTTCGAGGGTCTGCTCATCTCAGTCGTCGGCAGCGTGCTCGGACTGATTCTCGGTTACACCGGAAGCCTTGCTCGGCGCGCACTTTCGCTTCATCGCGCTTGACCCGAGTGTGTACTCGATCAGCTATCTTCCTTTTGCCCCGAGCATCACCGACGGGCTGATCGTCCTCGCGGTGTCGCTGGGGCTGTCGTTGCTAGCGACGCTGTATCCTTCGCATTCCGCCGCGAGCATCCTGCCGGCAGAGGCTTTGCGTATTAGTGAAACGAGTGAAGAAGTATTCTTGGAGTCGAGGTCCTCTATGCCGCGTCTTCCCTACCCCAAGCTTGCTCCTGACGCTTATCGTTCGCTCCAGTCGCTAGGTCATTATCTGCGCACGGCGACATCGCTGGATGCTGTGCTGCTAGGGCTCATCGATCTGCGGGCGTCGCAACTTAACCGTTGCGGATTCTGCGTCGGCATGCACACGCATGAGTTGAAGCACGCCAATGAACCTGACTCCCGCATCGATGCGGTGGCAAATTGGCGCAACTCAGATGCGTTTACTCCGCGGGAGCGTGCGGCGCTCGGGTGGACCGAGGAGATTACGAACATTCAGGAGGGTCATGCGTCCGACGAGGCCTACGCGGCGGTGAGCGAGTTCTTCAAGGACAAGGACCTCGTCGATCTAACCTTCGCCATCGTGACGATCAATGCTTGGAACCGGTTGGGCATTGCCTTCCGCACGGAGTGGAATCCACCGACTCGCGCTGGCGCAGCGTCCGCCAAAGAGGAGCCGGCAGCGACCGCTGCTGCGACTTCATGAAGACGTGTGATGAACTGCTGTGCGCGCTGGCGCTCACGAAGACGTATCCGTCGGTCGCGCCCGGCGTACCGGACCTCGAGCTCTTCCGTGATCTCAACCTTCATGTTGCTGAAGGAGAGATGGTGGCGATCATCGGAGAGTCGGGCGCGGGAAAGAGCACGCTGCTGCATCTGCTCGCGGCGCTGGATTGCCCGACCGCGGGTGAGGTCTGGTGCGGGTTTACGCATGTGACCGGGCTATCGAAGGCTGAGGCATCCCACTTCCGTAACCGTGAGATTGGGTACGTCTGGCAGTTCCACTACCTGCTGCCGGAGTTCACGGCGCTGGAGAACGTCGCCCTGCCGTTGCTGGCCCGGGGAGTTCGGCGCGAAGAGGCGATGCAGATGGCGGCGACCTGGCTGGATCGCGTTGGACTGAAGGCGCGTGCGGTGAACCGTTCGGGTGAGTTATCCGGTGGTGAACAACAGCGGGTGTCGATCGCGCGCGCGCTTGTGGCGCAACCCAAGGTGCTGCTTGCAGATGAGCCGACGGGCGACCTCGATGGAGCGACGGCGGATCGGGTCTTCGTGTTACTCCAGCAACTACATCGCGAGCACGGCCTGACGAGCGTAATTGTCACGCATAACACGGAGTTTGCGCGGCGCTGCGACCGCGTCTTGCGGCTCGGTGAAGGTCGACTTGTATCGGCTTAGATGCCATTTGCATCCGTTTTCCCACAAAAGCGTCCAACTTAAGGCTCCTTGTACGTTTGTGGGAGGTCACTGGACCGCTCTCTTGCAGCTACACTAGGGGCACTTAATCCTGGCTGCCTCATGGCACTCAGTTCCTTGCGTCGCAGAGTAACGCGGCGTCGGCCACGGTCCAGAAGCGCTCCGGCGTTTGCCCGCACCGGAGTGCAGTTCGAAGGGGGAGCATGTTCGAACGCTACACAGAAAAGGCGCGGCGCGTTATCTTCTTTGCGCGCTACGAGGCCAGCCAGTTTGGCTCGCCGTACATTGAGACTGAACATCTCCTACTGGGCCTGCTGCGCGAAGACAAAGCACTGACCAACCGCTTCCTTCGCTCGCACGCCTCAGTTGAGTCCATCCGCAAGCAGATCGAGCAGCATACGACCGTCCGTGAGAAGGTTTCGACGTCTGTTGATCTACCACTTTCCAATGAGTGCAAGCACGTGCTTGCCTACGCGGCCGAAGAGGCCGAGCGGCTGAGCCACAAGCACATCGGTACCGAGCATTTGCTTCTCGGCCTTTTGCGCGAAGAGAAGTGCTTCGCCGCAGAGATCCTTATGGAGCGCGGGCTGCGTCTGCCCGCGATCCGCGAGGAGTTGCAGCGCACAACCCAGGAGAAGCCTGCAGCCGCAAGCGGCAAGCAGCAGCGCCAGCAGCAGGAGCAGTCGATGCTGGCCGAGTTCTCTCGCGACCTGACGCAGGCGGCGAGTGAGCAGACACTTGATCCTCTCGTTGGTCGTGACCATGAAGTAGAGCGCGTCATCCAGATTCTCTGCCGCCGGACGAAGAACAATCCGGTCCTGATCGGCGAGCCGGGCGTTGGCAAGACGGCCATCGTCGAAGGGCTGGCGCAGAAGATTGCCGACGGTGAAGTCCCGAGCTTCCTCGCAGACAAACGCGTGCTGTCGCTCGATCTTTCGCTGATCGTCGCAGGCACGAAGTACCGCGGCCAGTTCGAGGAGCGGTTGAAGACAATCATGAAGGAGTTGATGGAATCGCAGAACTCCATCGTCTTCATCGATGAGTTGCACACGCTCGTGGGGGCAGGTTCGGCAGAAGGCTCGCTGGATGCAGCGAACATCCTGAAGCCTGCGCTCAGCCGCGGCGAGATCCAGTGCATCGGAGCGACGACGCCTGCGGAGTATCGCAAGTCGATTGAGAAGGACCGCTCGCTCGAGCGGCGCTTCCAGGCCGTAAAGGTTCCTCCGCCCAATGAAGAGGACGCGATCAAGATCATCATGGGCATCAAGGAGCGTTACGAGAAGTTTCACGCCGTCAGCTACACGGACGACGCGATCACCTTCTCGGTCGCGCACTCCAACCGCTATATCCCAGACCGTTTCCTGCCGGATAAGGCGATCGACCTTATCGATGAGGCGGGAGCGCGCGTTAAACTGCGGCAGACGACGTTGCCCGAGGAGCTGACCGAGGTTCAGAAGCGCATCAAGTTCATCGTGCACCGCATGGAGAACGCGATTGCGAACCACGAGTTCGAGAAAGCTCGGTTCTACTCGGACGAAGAGCGCAAGGAGCGCGACAACCTGCGTGCACTGCGCGACAAGTATCACCTTGATGAGTCGAGCTCGGGCATCGTGACGCGCGAGGACATCGAGGATGTGGTCTCGCGGTGGACCGGCGTTCCGATTACCTCGATCAAGGAAGAGGAGACGCAGAAGCTGCTGCGCGTGGAGGAGGAGCTGCACAAGCGGGTGATCGCGCAGGACAAGGCGATCTCGGCGCTGGCGCGGTCGATCCGCCGCTCGCGTGCGGGCCTCAAGAATCCGAACCGTCCGATTGGATCGTTCCTGTTCCTGGGACCGACGGGCGTCGGCAAGACGGAAGTTGCGCGCACGCTGGCGCAGTTCCTGTTCGGCAGCGAGAAATCGCTCATCCGCTTCGATATGTCGGAGTTCATGGAGAAGCACTCCGTCTCGAAGCTCATCGGCTCGCCCCCGGGCTACGTGGGTTACGAGGAGGGCGGTCAGCTGACGGAGCGAGTGAAGCGTTCGCCGTATTCGGTGGTGCTGCTCGACGAGGTCGAGAAGGCCCATCCGGACGTCTTCAACCTGCTGCTGCAAGTGTTTGAAGACGGACAGCTGACGGACGGACTCGGTAACACGGTCGACTTCAAGAACGCGATCCTGATCATGACCTCGAACATCGGGGCGAAGCACCTCATGAAACGCGAGGGGCTCGGCTTCCAGTCGTCGAAGGACGAGGTCGTGCTCGAGAAGATGCAGGAGATGGTGATGTCCGAGGTCAAGCGGACATTCAACCCCGAATTCCTGAATCGACTGGATGAGGTTATCGTCTTTACTTCGCTGGGTGACAACGAGTTGATGCAGATCCTGGAGCTGTTGGTCCAGCAGCTGAACGTCAACCTGGTGCACAAGGCGATCACGATCAGCGTGCATGACGATGCCAAGCGCTGGATCCTGGAGAAGACGCTGGTCGACCGCAACTACGGGGCGAGGCCGCTGCGCCGCGCACTGCAGCGGTTCATCGAGGACCCGCTGTCGGAGGCACTGATCGCCGGACAGATTGCGGAGCGGCCGGCGTTCCTCGAGGTGTATCTCGAGAACAACCAGTTGTTCTATCGTCCGGTTTCGACCGAGGGCGAGGAGAAGCTGGCTGGGCTGGCGCTGTCGGCGGTGTAGTCTAAGGCATCACAAACACAAAGAAGCGCGCCGGTCGGCGCGCTTCTTTCGCTTAACCCGGATCGCGATGACGTCGGTCATCGCCTGGATACGGAACCGTGGGGAATGCCTTATCCCTGGTCCGCGATCTGGCGGCAGACGACGCTCTCAATCCACAACAGGGGTTTTGACCGTATCGGGCGCGCGCAAAGTCACGTTGAACGAGACCGCGATTCGGGCTGATTGGCCTGTGTAGGGATGCACCCAGTGATAGAGCCAGCTTGGGAAGAGAACAAGCAACCCGGATTCGGGCCGAACCCTGACCGGTTCCCCGTACGGGTCGCCAGGAGTGCTCACAGCCTCCACGCCAACACGCGGATCAAGAAATTCCAGCACTCCGCTGAGCGGGCGATTCGGGTTGGGCTCACCCGCGTTCACGTAATAGACACCGGACCAGGCGCTGTCCGGGTGGGAGTGTGGCGCATGGTAGGCGCCCTCGCGGCAGGTCGCCGCCCACGCCCAGACGGACAGCTGCCCTTTGAATGCATCAGGGCCAGCCGTGGCATTGACCATTCGTCCTACTCCCCAGGTGATCCACGTAGACAACGCGCCCACCACCGCTTCCGGACGAGTCAGGAAATCGGGCCGAGAGTGCCAGCCTCCGATGTTGCTGCGACCCAGGCTTAAATAACTCCCCTCTTCCGCGAGGATGAGCGCCTCGAGCTCCTGGTTCATCGCTTCAGCGTCCGGCACCCGCAACTGGCCGATGACAGTGGGGAATGCCTTCGTAACTTCCAGTTCCATCGAACCGCCTTGATCGGCGAAGCGTTACTTAGCCTCGATCCCGTCTCTGTGGTCTCCGCGCATCAACTTTTCTTTCGCGTCCCCGGCCCAACATTCAACGCCACGATCGCGACGAAATCAACCAGATGGCCGGGGCCCAGCCTTGCAGTTCTCCTCCGAGAGTCCGCGAATGTCAGAAACTGATGATCGTCAAAAAGCGATGTACCCCTGCATCATCGGCACCCAATTCGTGATCACCTGCGGTATAGGGAGTAAAGCCCCCGCTATAAGGAGCTCCTCCGGTGATATGGACCACCTCTGCGTTGAGCCACAGCCGCTCTGTCGAAAGGTAATACCACCTTAGTCCGGCCCCATACTCATAAGGGCTGCGGAACTGCCCGCGCACCCATGATCCGCGGACATACGGCATCAATTTTTTCGGCTTGACAAAGTAACTCGCCGAAACCTCAGCGCCATGGTCAAATGTGGATGTGAGCGGAAGCGGTCCGTCGGCTACGAAATCATTTAGCCAGCGCATGAAGTATTGCCCGTTGACCGCAAGCCCGTTCCATTTGAGGCCGCCGTCAATTGCCGACATCCTATACGTGGCATCCTGGAGTGTTACACCCGGCGCAAACGCTCCGGTCGCGAAGGCCTGCACGCCGTCGGAATTGTAGATTGAGGTGTTCTCGGGACTGGATTGGTCGAGATCTGAAAAACGGTTCTCCCGGGATCTTGTAAACGAGGTACCTAGTCGAATGCGAACCTTCCTCGAGGAGTAATAATCGTCGTACATGTTGCGTGACCTACCGGCTGGTCCGTAGTCTCCCAGCGGCTCCCACCAGAGGCTGCCGGAAAGCAGCAGATTCGTATCGATCTTGTTTGCCGTGATACTCAGGGTATTGAGACCGTTGCCGACCATCGCCAGGTAATTCAGTCCCTTCACGGGTTGTCCGCTCATCTGAACGCCCTGAGTGAACCCGGGGCGGAAGAAGTTGTCCGCCATGGTCCTGTCATTTGCAGTGAAAAATGGAAACGTGCCAATTAGTGATCGGCTGCCCGGAACGCCAAAGTAACCTCCGGTTAGCGTGAAAGCCTTGCTGAATTGCCAGCCAATGTTGCCGGCTACGACGATCGACGCCGCTCCGGCGGATGTCCAGATGGTGAAGCTATAGGGCGCTCTCTTGTTGAAGACGTAGCCGCCGAAGACCATCATCGAGCGATTTACCGTAATATCGCTGCGCTTATGAACATCGTAGGTTTGGCCCAGGTGGTCGGTGAAGGTGTCTTGGCTATTAAGAGTGTTGAGATATCGCACCTGGGTAGTGCCCTGGAGCCTAAGCAGGAAAGGCACCTCAGCGTTTTCGGGCGTTTCCCAGATTACCATTCCATCTCGATAACGATTCTCGATTGCCTGTCGTGCGGAAACGGATTGCGGTTGCGGTGCCGTCGTCAATGGCACTGAGACCGCCGCTGCTTCCGCCGGGCTTGATGGCTGCGTTAGCGGGGTGGCAGACAGAGCAGGCCATGGGACCCGCACTGCCGTCGTCAACTGCACTGAAGCCTCCGCCAGGCTCAATGGCTGCGCAGGGCGAAGCACCTCGGCGACAGTCGGACCCCCAAGCCGCTTCTGCAACTGGTCAACCAGCTGCAGGAGCGCCCTCTGCTGCTCCTCCATCATGCGCAGCTGTTCGCGAATAGCGGCGTTATCGGCTTTCACAGTTGCAACTTCCGCCTCCAGGTCGGTGGGGCGCGGTTTCTGAACAAGGAAACTGTTCCCCGGCTTGCCTAACTGAGAGACCTGAGTTGCCGCGGCCTTGTTACCTTGGCTGCCTGGAGTGTGCGCTGGAGACTGTCCATAGGCAGAAGTCATGAATAACGTCACTGACGTCAATGCCAATGCGACTGAGAGCCTGATATATGCGCCTCGGATAAGCATGCTAAAGTCTCTTTTCTGCGCAAGTCCGGTTCCGAATGCGATGCAATCGAGGAGGGCTGTTTCAGCGTCTTCGTAATCGTGCAATCACCTGCCACGTACAGATGACGGAGGTGAGGGCACCGACAATATTTCGATATCTGTCGGTACCCCCGCCCGATCAGCAGAGCGTTACGGACAAGGCTAATCCGGCTTCACTGGTTTCTTTGTACTTACTGTTCATATCCTTGGCGGTCTGAGCCATTGCGGTGATCGTGGAGTCCAAATTGATCCGATGCCGGCTGGCGACCTCATTGGTGGCGATTACATAAGCGGTCCATGCCTTGACCGCGCCGAATGCGCATCGCTCGATGCACGGAACCTGAACAAATCCTGCAACCGGATCGCAGGTCATTCCCAGGTGATGCTCCAGTGCGGACTCCGCGGCGTTCTCGACGACAATGGAATCGGCGTCGTGTGCAGTTGCGGCTAATGCCGCCGCCATTGCCGATGCCACACCGATTTCCGCCTGGCAGCCGCCCTCGGCAGCAGATAGTGTTGCATTGTGCTTGCACAGGTAACCAATTGCTGCAGCAGCAAGCATGCCCTGTCGAATCTTCTCTGGTGGAAGTTTGCGACCGCCTTCGCCCAGAGCATAGACCACTGCCGGCATGACTCCGGCAGAGCCGCCTGTCGGCGCTGTAATAACAAGGTGGCCCCGCCCGTTCTCTTCAGAGCCCGCCAGAGCGTATGCCGAAACGGAGCCAATTACGCGTTCCGTCTGGTATTGATCATCCTGGGCGCGTTTGTAGACCGTTGCCGCTTTGCTGTGCAGCTTGATGGGACCGGGCAACACACTGTCTTCCGGTGCGGCAAGGCCTGACTTCACAGTGGCGACCATCGCGTTGGTGATTTTGTCGATGAAGGCATAGACCTCCTCCTGAGTTCTCCCCGGGATCGCCATTTCATTGGCGAGAACTACTTGTGCAATCGTCAGCTTGTTTTGATCCGCGTGCTGGCGCAGCTCCTTCATTGTCGAATACGGATACTTTGGCGGATTCTTCTTCGGAGGCGTGTAACCTTTCCACTCGATGAATCCGCCGCCCACTGAGTAATATTCCTGCTCGAGCAGCGCGGTGTCTCCGGCCATGAGCTTGCACGTCATTGTGTTCGGGTGGGGGAAGTCACCTTTGACGGCATCGAACACAACGTCTTTGAGCGACACACTCACAGTCTTGTCACCGAGCTTGACTGGGAAAGTCTGGTCGGGGTTGTCGCGCAGGCCATCGAGAAATGCGGGATCGACGGTTGCCGGTTCCTTTCCGATCAACCCCGCGAGGGAAGCTCGCTCTGTGCCGTGTCCCTTGCCTGTGGCGCTGAGGCTGCCGAACAAATAAACCTTGAGCGCGGTCGCTTTGGCGAGTTGGTCCGCCGGCAGCTTAGTGCATCGCTGGTAGAAATCGTAGGTAATGCGCATCGGACCGATTGTGTGAGAACTCGATGGCCCGGGCCCAACCTTGTAGAATTCGTCCAGTATCGTCATCACGGGTCCTTTTTGCTTCCTTGACGACGTTCAAGCTGGGAGAAAGCTCCACATTACCTGGCCCTCCTGCCACGCCCTTCGGCTCTGCACTTGCTGGTATCGGCTGCTGCTTCGCCTGGGCGGCCACGGCGGACACAGAGCGCCCGGTCATCACCGCCGCAGCGCCCACCACAGCGCTGCGCATCAGAAAGGCGCGACGATCCAGTCCGTGGGGAATGGCCCCCGGCTCCAACTGGTCTGCATCCTGAACGGGTTTGACAGATAGCTGGATCGAGACGAGCTTGTCGGCAGGTATCTTATTTTCATCTTTAGACATAATGGACCTCTCACTTTCCACTCGATAACGGTGCACCCTCTGGCTTTCGTCAATGGGGTGAATAAGCACTACCCTCTTGAGCACATCAATGAAGCAGGTTGCACGCAGCACCCTTTGGCAGTTCACTTTAGGCTTGGGGCGGGGTTCGGCCCAACTGGCAATTCTGCTAGGGGCGTCGTCTGAATCTGCTTGTGCTGATTGCTTTCGCGACAGGTTTGCGCGATGGAGAGTTGCGCCACGACGGACATTGGAGATGTTGGTATTGATACTGGCAAGGTGGTGGCACCAGCAACTCTGCGAGTTGGCTGCCCCACTGGCGACTTCTAGGATGTGAACCCGATCTGGAAGTGCTCCGTGCTAGCCAGAGAATTCTGTCTCTGCGATCAACTCATAACCAGGGATCTTCGGCAGCACTCGCCGTCACTTGTGTGCGGTAACGGTGATCTCGATGTGTGCTCCGGGAGCAGTGAGCTTGGATATTCCAACGGTAGTCCGCGCTGGTCTGGGCTCGGGAAAGAAGGTTTTGTATACGGCGTTCATGCGCGGGAAGAGGCTCAGGTCGGTGAGATAAATCTGGACCGCAACTGCATCTTTGAAGTCCATCCCATTCGCCTGTAGAACGAGCTTCACATTGGAGAGACAATTCTTCATCTCTTCATCAAAGTTTGCGGGGATTTGATGAGTCTTTGCGTCCTCTCCCGTTTGGCCCGACACATACAGAGTGCCGTCCGACAGAATACCGGGCGAGGAGGTTCCGCCAGGAGGAGTTCCAGGAGGGGATACCGCTGTCCTCTGCGGAGCCAGCGCTAGCATCGGGAGCATGAGCGATAGACAGAGTATTTTCATGGGGGCTGATGTTAGGTTGCACACACTTTTCTGTCAAACGCAGGCCTGCCAGCGTGAAACGGAAACAGATAGGATCGAAGCGACCTTATACACGAGCATGGTCCGAAGTACGCCGACAGCAACGAACCATTAGAAGCTGCATTGGAGACGTGTAGACGGAAGAAACTGAACCTTGTACTCGCGAAGCTGGATCATCACGTCGTAACCCGGGGTTCATCGCTTCCCTGCTTGAGTCTGGTGTTGAGTTCGGATGCTGTGACAATCCGCACGCCAACAAGATGACGAGCAGATGTTTGCAAGCTTTGGCTCGATTTGCACCCGCTTTTCGGTTCATCGTTACCACTGCATTACCGGAATCTCGGGCATCTCAGGCCATGCTGTCTGGGCTCTCGTAGCCATGCTGTCTGGGCTCCCGTATCAGCTGCATGAACCTCAAGCGCTACACGGACCCCGCCGCACTTCGCGACCGCACGAACGACGAACTCTACTGCACTTCATCCTGTCGGCAGCAGCCAGATGCCAGAAGCCGGTCGCCAAAACGCGGGGTCGACATAGCAAATGGAGGGCTAATGGCGGCTAGCACTTCCATATTGCCGGTTAACCGTCACCCATCACTTCCCACAAGCCGACTTCGCGGGGCGATCCAACTGGGCTAACTTCCGGTTTGCAGACAACACGCACGGAATTTGTCAATGAACGCGTTGGCCCGTTCGCGCCCACTGAGCCAAGCCCGGCGGTTGACGTCAATACGCGCCCCTCAATGCTTGACTTCTTGTGTCTTCGTTGATGGGGACGGCTCGCTCTTCTCTTGCTTGCTCACTTCGAGCACCGTAATCGAGATCTCCTGGTTGCCCGGGACAAGTTCCAACCCAAGAGTCTCTTTGAGAACGGCATTCAGGCTGTCAACGTCTCCCCCGTCAACTTTGAATCGTGCATCATAGGTGCCGTCGATGCCTGTCTCGTTCACCACGGGGTTCTCTAGCCCGGTTGACAACACATAGGCCAGATCGTCCATCGTTCCGTTCATCAGAAGAAAGTTGCCGTGCCAGTAGCCTCGCTTCACCGCGTGTGTCGAAGCCGACGGACTCAGCAGTTTCTTACTCGCGTCGGTGGCCCTGAGAATATAGGCAGGTGCGGTCACGGTCTTCGGCTGAATCTGCAGATGCAGTGCGGCGAGGACTGCCTGCTGCACCACCGAATCGGTTACAGCCTGGGGCACGCCAGCAGAATTCACGCGGACATCGTAGCGCCCTTCCGGCAGCGGGTCTTTCAGAACATAGCGATTCCCGAATGCATTGAAAGCGTCCGTCATAAGGCTATCGGCGTCCACTCCAAGCAAATCCGTTCCTGTTGGCGGATGTTTGGCCACGACCATCTTTGCATCGGGCGAAGCCTTGCTGACAGACACGGAGAACAAGGGGCGCTCGGCGCCCGGGCTGGATGGAACGCTTGACTCGGTAATCTCCGTCGCTGGCTTAAGAGCCGCGCTCTTTCCTGCTGCCACTGCTCGCAGATCGGCGGCGCTCAACGAATCAATCTCTGTGGCCGCGACGATCTTCCCGTTCCCATCGACGATGATCGTCGTCGGTCTTGATTCGACTCCATACCGATGAAAGACGCCGCCTGAAGCATCGACGCCAACCCAACCAGACATCTTCTTCTTCGTGAGAAAGGTTTGTACGGCCTTCACATCCTCATCATCGATGGAGATGAACTGGAACTTCGCCGGGTCAAGCGACTCCACAAGCTGATTGAGATGCGGAAGGCTCGCCACACACGGAGAACACCAGGTGGCCCAGAACTCCAGCACCACGACCTTTCCCTTGAGGCTTGCCCAGTCTGCTCTCGCTCCCGAAGGAGCTTGCAGCAATTTCAGAGGATCCAAAGGAGGAGCAGCCGTGCCTTTCTTGGGATACGCCCAAAGCGAAGCAGTTCCAAACAAGACCGCAACAAGAGTGACCAGGCTGCCTCGCAAAGCTGCGCGAATGTGCGTGCGCTCAAATATTCGCTGCATTTCCCCTCCACCGAATCGATTGCAAAACCCTCAGAGCTCTAGAATCAGGACACCGAATTCACCAAAAATGTTTCAAGCGGCGCATTGTGTACGTACCAATCCCGGCCGGTCGACGGGCTAACCGCAAGTTACTCCAGTCGTTGCATTAGTCCTCATAAACGCTCTTGTGTTTACCTGGGGCCCCGAGTGAGCGTGCAAAAAACACGGCCCGGGCTTCTCATCCATTCGCCGAAGATCTCGGAGCAGCTGGCCGAATCATCGACGGTAATATCTGTTCTGCCCACTCAACATCTCACTCAGCCTATGACGTAGACGGCTGCGTTTGCTGTGGCGGATGATAGATTCGCACGCTCAGCGAGGAATCCGCCCCCATGTCCGCAGAAGGAAACAGCCACACCAGTGCATCGAATGTTCCGGACTTTCGGCCAGAGCTCGCGTTCCCTCAGCTCACGGAGGAGATGGTCGAACGCCTTCGTTCTTACGGCCGAGAGGAGACCGTCCCGGCGAACCACGCTCTGTTTACTCATGGTGATCGGCAGGTCGATATGTTCGTCGTGCTCGACGGAGAGGTCAGCATTTCCCTGCCCGTTGCGGATGGCAAAACGAAGGTCATCGCTCATCATCGTAGATTTGATTTCTCCGGCGAGTTGAATCTTCTGAACTCACAGGGATCGCTTGTCGACGCGCAAACGGTCACCGAGAGTCGGATTCTTCGCATACCTCGCAACGAGTTGCAGAGGCTCATGCGCGCAGAAGGCGATATCGCCAACCTCATTACGCAAGCGACCATCTGGCGCCGTATTGGCATACTCGGCGAAGCAACTGCCGGCATTGTGCTCACGGGTCACCCCGGTGATGCGGAGATGACACGGCTCCAGCGTTTTCTTATCCGCAACAGCTATCCACACAGGATCGTTGAAGTGCCGGTGGAAGAAGCTGCTCCGATCGACGACGGCCTATCGGACGTCGAGCCCTCGCTGCCGGCGGTGGTGCTCTCTGATGGCCGCACCTTGAATCGGCCCACGATCGCGGAGCTTGCTGACGAACTGGGTATCACCGAGTTGCCTGATCCGGAGATGATTTACGACGTGATCGTCGTCGGAGCTGGACCTGCTGGTCTTGCCGCCGCCGTCTATGCGGCATCGGAGGGGCTCTGCACGCTTGTGATCGAGGGTACAGCTCCGGGAGGCCAGGCCGGTACGAGTTCCAAGATTGAAAACTACCTCGGCTTTCCAACAGGGATCTCCGGCCAGCGGCTGGCGAGCCGCGCTCAGTTGCAGGCCTTGAAGTTCGGCGTGCGCTTCGCCATCTCAAGAGAGGTGGTTACGGCGGAACAGGTCGATGGAATCCACAAACTGACTCTCGCGGGCGGTATCTCGGTACGCTCGCGGTCTGTGGTCGTCGCCTCTGGAGCGCAGTATCGCAAGCTTTCGGTGGAGAACTACAGCCAATTTGAAAATCACGGGATCTATTACGCGGCGACCGCGATGGAGTCGCTGCTCTGCCGCGACAATGAAGTAATTGTGGTGGGAGGCGGAAATTCCGCAGGTCAGGCTGCCGTGTTTCTATCCGGCATCGCGAGGCATGTGCATCACATCGTTCGCGGTAAATCGCTGGCAAGCACCATGTCGCAGTACCTCATCTCGCGTATCGAAAGCTCGTCCCGCATTACGCTCTATACAGACTCCGAGATCGTGAAGCTCGAAGGTGGGTCTTCGCTCGAAGGCGTCACCTGGATCAATCGCAGATCGGATGACTTGACGGCGAAGCCGATTGGAAGCGTCTTCGTGATGATCGGCGCAGAACCGAACTCCGGCTGGCTCTTTGGCACAGTCAAGCTCGACAAAAAGGGATTCATCCTTACCGGTGGTACAGACGGCTTTGAGACGACTCCCTATGCGACCAGCGTGCCTGGTATGTTTGCCGTCGGCGATGTGCGATCCAACTCGATGAAGCGCGTCGCGTCGGCGGTCGGAGAAGGTTCCGTCGTCATCTCGGACGTTCATCGCTATCTTGCGGACCACCGTAATAGCTTCGCGGTCGAGCCGAACTCCGCACTGGCGGCCCTGCGATCGGCGAGCGCTGCGACGCCACTACAGCCGGTTGAGCCATAAGCGGCTCGGAATGCTTCACCAAGAATTTCCTTTCGCCGATGGAGAACTGCACTACGAGAAGCCGGCTTCACAGGACCAACCCTTAGGATGACCGTCAAAAGCACTTGTCCCGGGCCCTTGCCTCTGATGGTTCTGAGTACACAGCTTCAGCACCGCCGGTGTGAATCCGCTTACGAGTGCGACTCACGTAGTAGCTAGTGCACGTTCGCGTCGAAGACGCCGGTCTCGACCGTACTTCCGTGCTTCATCTGGATAATGACTCGATACGCTCCCTCAGACGGAAAGCCGTAGGGGAAGGCCACCGTCGACGAGACCGGCTCCATGTTCATATTCATCGCACTCGCGTCCGCATTTCCATTCATTGACAAGCCCGAGCTCTCGTTGGCCAGCATAACCGCAGGCATCGCGGCTGAGCCATCGGGATGCGTGTGGGCGAACGCTGTCCCGTCGGTCTTCACGAACGCCGCGTGTCCCGCCATGCCCAGATACGGCTGCATTTCCGCGGCAGGCCTGCCCTGTGGGTCCAGCAGGTGAAAGACGAGGCTGTACGGCGTATTCGCGGTCAGAGTCACCGGCTTGTCCCACACCATCGTGTATCCGTCCGGAAGTCTGTAACTCGGCCCGAGCTCTTCGGCCGAGACCGCCGGCGGCGTTGCGCTTGCATCCTCGCTTCCAAGCGGGCTGCCCGTCATCCCTGCCGGTATCGTCAACGTCGCTGTCTCTGTCTCTGGAAACCCGTTGAGAAAGACCACGTCGGCATACAGGTGGTACGTGCCCGCGGGCATCCCCGGAAGCGTCTCACTGAACCCGCTCTCGCCGTTCGGCACCGGATGCAGGTGGAACACCGCATCCATCTCCGGCCAGCGGATCGCGTACAGATGCATCACGTGACCGTGGTCCGTGAGAAGGTCGGAGTTCTCGACCGTCTTCCATCCGCCCTTAGCCGCCGGATCGGGATCGCCAATCAAAAGAGCCAGATGATTCCCATCCAGCGTCGGCCGCAGTTCGGAGTTGCGATGCATCTCCGCCGCATAATCCGCCGCCTCCACGTTCCACCATTTGCCGCCGAGGTAGAGCGCAAGCACGCACACGGCGAACGCTGCTGCTCCGGCGATCATCGCGCGCCGCCGTCGCGCCGGTGCAGGCACCGCTCCTGGAACGAGCCACGCCTCACGTGTCGCTGCCATCACAATCCCTATGACGCCCAGCACAAGAATGCAGCCCAGCAGCCCCAGCATCAGCCCCATTGGCCGCTGCATGCGCAGCACTCCGGTCGCCACCGCTGGTACCGGCACACTCGTCGTCGCCACGCCACCCGCACTGTCTATACCAAAACGCACCTGCCACGACCCCGAGCCCATGATCCAAAGCGAACCTGTGAAGAACGCCGGATCGCTGCTCGAAACCTTCATCGCATCTGGCGTCGGTGGATGCTTCGAAGCCTCTCCTGTAAGCGGTAGCGGTGTAATAGTCAGGCTGCGAATCGGAGCTCCGCTCGACCGCACCTCAACGGTCGCTACGCCCGGAATCACCAGCGGTGTCCGGATCGTGACGAAGAGCTTGTACGGGCCCACGATGACGGTCTGATAGATGTCCTTATTCCCGACGTGCGCATACGCTCTACTCATGCACAGCAAAGCCAGAACCAGCACACAGAACAACGTCTTCCACTTCGACACAATCATCGCTGCACTCCGCGCATCCAGCGGCCGATCACCAATCCCAGCCACGTAGAGATCGCCGCGTAGACGGAAGCCCGCAGCAGTCCCAGCCACAGCGTCAGCCCGGAATCCGGGTGGAAGAAGCGTCGCATCCGGTCATAGCCCTGCGGCCTCGAGGTGTAATCGAAGTAGATCGACCCGAAGAAACGGTTTTCGCTCGCATGCGACATGAGAAACTTTGCAAACGGCCACTCCACCGCGAAGATCACCGCAACAAAGATGACTCCGGACACCAGCGCAATCTGCCACAGCTTCCAACTTCTAGCCCGCTGCCAGAACAGGTCCAGCGCAAGTGCCGGTGCGATCAGCAGAATGGGGAACTTCGGCGGAACGAAGTGCGTCACCGGATAGTAGACCGGGCCCAGCTTCGGCTGCGCAGGAAAGAGCGGAAGGATCAGGATGAACCCGATCAGGCATGCGATGTAGATTGCGGAAATCATCGTCGCCGCCCAGCGGAAACGAGACGCCTGCGAGATCATAGCCATCAGCAACGGGACCGCAATTGCAAGGCAGATGTATGCGATCACGCGATGCAGCATCACGTCCCACGTGTACTCCATGATGAAGAACATCTGCCCGCTCAGCATCAGACCGCCGAGATAGAGAACCAGCCCCCGGAACGTCTTGAAGTTTGCATCACCCGCATCTGATGCGCGGTTCATCGCCGCGAGCATCAGAAACAACATGCCGATATCGATTGCCCGTATGCCGAGAATCAACAGCGTGTGCGGCGGCGAAATGATCTTCACATCCAGCCCGTACGCGTTGTGCCACCAGTTATCGAAGGGCGCGGAGGTCAGCATCGCCACTCCTCCCCACCCGGCCACAAACACACCCAGCGGAGCGCGCAGCCCGAAGACATTCACCGAAACCGTGCGCAGACGCGCCGCATACGCGGATCTGCCGAAGGTCGCGGTGAGCACGAGATATAGACCGACGATCCCCGCAATCACCCCGCATGCGTAGATCGCCATATGCGCGGGCGTCCAGAACGAGTCGCGCCCGATCGATCGGTGCCACGAAACATCCCACTGTCCGCCGATCGACGCTGACGTAACCGCCAATGCTCCGGCCCAGATGTACCACGGTACAGACGTGGTGCGAGCATCCTCGTATGTTCTTGCTTTGGTGGCATCGGCCACAAGCGCTGAAGGCTGAGCCAGGTCGGCGGACATACAGGTTCCTCCCGGGGGCCACCCTCATGATACGGGGGATACCCTGGGAAGTTTCCATTCCAAGCCAGGAATGCACGGAAGAAAGCGCGCCGTCATCGCAAGCGTGAGTGACCGCCTAATTCTTCCAGATGATCAGGAACAAGAAAAGCTGCGGAGTCTATGTAAACTCGTCAACAGAGCCAGCGCCGCAACGGTACGAATCGCCACAGAAGAAGCTCAATGTCGTTCCGGCGTATGAGGCTCTTCTCGTCGCGCCGAATCCCGACTCGAATACCACGGTGGTCTCGCCTACGATGCTGATGGAAAGCAGGATTCCTGATTGTTGACGCTCTCACTTCGGTGGAACCGCTTCCCATCGCCGGTACGTCGATTGCAGTAGGAAGAAAGCCTGTTTCTTCTCGCCCTGATCAGAGATGAGGCCTTTTCTGTTGTAGCCGTCCTGAACGCCCGGCAGTTGCCGCATGGGCGATCGAAAGTCCATCAGAATCCATGGGCTCACCCCGCGGAACTGCGGGATTTTCGTCAGCATGAGCAGTTGGTGGCAGAAAATGCTGGCCTGATACTCTTCCGTCCATCGCTCTGTGTCGGCGCCGTGTAGGCCCGCCTTGGCGTCGCCGCCGAACTCACTGACGATGACGGGCTTCTGATACTCGATATGCCAGTGCGTCAGGTCTGCGTCTTGAGGAGTTTCCTCGTACCAGCCGATGTATTCGTTCATGCCGATTACGTCAAGCGCCTCACCAAGCGGATCGTCTACATACTTCTCGTGCCCTTCGGATCGGACCAGGAGCGCCGCTGTGACGAGCCTTGTGGAATCGAGTGAGCGTACGTCCCCAGCGAGCGTCTTGAGGAAAGCTGTTCGCTCCGGAGTGAGTGGGGTCTCATTCGCCACAGACCAAAGCACAATCGATGCCTTGTCTCGATCGCGGCGAATCTCTTCCCCAAGTTGCTGCTCGGCCTTCGCAAGTACGGAAGGGTCGCCAAATTCTTCTGCCCAATAGACAGGAATCTCCGACCACACCATCAGCCCCAGCCGGTCGGCAGCACGAGTCATGCGTTCGTCATGTGGATAGTGCGCTAGACGTACGTAATTGCATCCAAGTTCCTTCGCCCAGCCCAGCAATGTCTCGGCATCCTGCTCGTTGTTGGCGCGTCCGCCGCGGTACGGCGCTTCAGCATGGATAGAAATACCGCGAAGAAATACAGGCCTACCATTCAGAAATATGTCTGTTCCACGCACTTCGATCGTGCGAAATCCCATCATGTCATCGAGGGCATCTTCATCGGTCTCGAGGTGCACTTTGTAGAGCCTCGGCTGCTCCGGTGTCCACAACGTAACACCGCTGGCCGAGAGCGAAAATGAAGCTCGACCATCCGTGTGCAGCTTCACAGAGACGCTGCGGCTCAACTCCGGTAACGAGACTGTTATCTGCTCGCCCGCCACCGCGCCTTCCACATGCACATTGCCCTCAATTGCCGTCCTGTCATGGTTCAAATGCAGGTCGTAATCGTCGATGTACTTGGCCGGAACGTCAATCAGCGAAACATCGCGCGTGAGTCCACCGTAATTCCACCAATCCATATTGAGCGTAGGCACCCCATCGGCGAGGCGTGTGTTATCGACGGCGATGACAATGAAGTTCTTGCCCGTACGTATGCTCGCGGAGACGTCGCAATCGAAATCAGTAAAGCCGCCTTCGTGGCTGCAAACCTGTTGCCCATTCACCCATGCAATCGATTTGTAGTTCGCCGCTCCGATATGAAGAAACGTCTTGTGGCCGGGGACCGGTTGGTAGGTGAAGTCGCGCTGATACCAGAGCATGCCTTCGTAGTTGAAGAGCGATTCATGCTGTGTGTTCCAGTCGCCGGGAACCTTCAGCGTTGGCGACTTGCTGAAGTCGTACTCCAGCAGACCGGAACTGCCGGTCTCCGGAACGCCGTCGAGGAAAAATCCATCCTTTCGGATCTCACGATGGAAGTTATACAGCCCGCCGTCGTATGGGTCGACGATGTAGTGCCAGTCTCCGTCGAGGCTTTGTGCATTGCGATGATCGGCATCGACCAGCACAGTGGTCCGCGATTGTGCCTGCCCTGCCCATCGGAACCCCAGCATGAGCACGAAGATGCCAGTAACAAGACGACGGTTCACAACAACTCCTTGCTCAAAGGAAAAGAAGGCAGTGAATGGGTTGCACCCACCCACCGCCCCGAGGAGGATTTCTGGTAGGCTTTCTGCGCCGATTTGTACCGGTCACACTTATCGCCATTGAGGTTTGGGATAGCTCGCATCCCTCCACTCAACATCTGCGCGAATTCGATCCTAGAAGGTCAGCCGGCCTCCCAACTGGATGACGCGTTGGGTGCCCGCCGCCGAGGTGATCTTGCCGTTGTTGCCCGACGAGAGAGTTGCTGTGGGGTTGGCGAGACTCACCATGTTGAAGGCGTTTGTGGCTTCAGCGCGGAACTGGAAAGTGATCCCGCGTTCGAACTTGATGTCGCGGAAGATTCCCAGGTCGATATCGCGGAATCCCGGCCCGATCAAGGAGTCGCGACTCACATTGCCGTCGGCACCGCCAGGGCCGATGCCCCCGAGTTTGCCTGGTCCGTTGGGAGTAAACGCTGCTGTATTGAACCACGCCGACAGCACACTGTTAGTGGCGCAAACTCGGCAGCGGTGAGGATCGAGGCCGGGATTAATGCCCGGAACTGCGTTGGGGCGGTTCGCACCCGCACTGTCGAAGTTATTTGTGGATCCTGTGGTTATCGTAAACGCGCCGCCACTGGTCAGATAGACAATCGGCGAGATCTGCCAACCGTTTACGACGTGCTTCACGAAATTGCTCGATCCGTGGAAGTAGTCGATGTACCATATTGCGGAGATCACCGCGTTGCTGCTCCGGTTAGCATCCATCGGGCCCTTTTCCTCCTGGAGCCCGCCGCCAATCGCGCCCAAACTATTATTGGTGGCCGTGAAGGGATTGCCGAAGTTGCCGAAATTCTGTGCGGTCATCTGCCCAATCGCCGACTCGTTCGAGCTTTGTAGCGCGTGGCTCCAGACATAGAAACCGCTGATAGTGATGCCATGCGACAGCTGCTTCTTCGCCGAGACTTGAAGGGAGTTGTAATTGGCGTGCTGGTTTGTGATCAGGAAGATGTTCTGTCCCATGGTGCCGGTGTTGATGCCGGCCGGACCGGTAGGACAAGGCCCAACACAGGGATTATATTGGCGCCGGTTGGCGATGCTCGTCGCTGAAGTGCTGGGTGTACCGAAAGCGGTCGAATAAGGAGCGTAGTTGCCGTCGATCATGGTAGGCACGTTATGCGAGAGCGTGCCTACATACGCGACCGTCAAACTCATCTGGCCGGGCAATTGTCGCTGCACCGACGCGTTGAACTGGTAGATATAAGGATATTGCGCGTTCTTGTCGATGCTCTCGACAGAGGCCGACGGGAAGAATTTCGGAGCGCTTGGCGAATAGACGTACGGGAAGATACCCCCACCAGGTGCGGTGGAGGGAAAGTCTCCCGGTGTCGAGTAGATACTGGTAATCGAATTGAGAGGACCGAAGCCCTGACGTATGGCGAATGGCGCGGCGTTGCCGGGCTGGTTCCACTCGTTGCCGCTGGTAGTGCCATAGAAGACGCCCGCGGCGCCGCGAAATGCGGTTTTGCCGTCCCCATTTGGGTCCCATGCGAAACCGAGACGTGGCGCAAGATGATGGAATTTCGTAGAGATGATGCCGCGACCGATGCCGGGATCCCCCGGGAACAACAGGCCCTTCGGCGCGATTGGCGTCACGGTGGATTGCACGCCCGGACTGAACGATGCCGTCCTGTTCAGGGACTCGACGGGAGCTGTATCGATGTCCCACCGGATTCCAAGGTTCGCTGTGAACCGCGGGGTGATGCGGTAGTCGTCCTGCGCAAACGCGGCGTAATGCCAATAACTGATCAGGGTCGTGTAAGGCGTGTCCTGTTCGAATGAGGAGGCTTGGCCGGTAACCCAGTCCGAGAACACATTGTTCGTGGACGTGGGTGCGGAGGTCGCAAAGCCGATAGTGCCAAAGTTCAACAGATCAGCCCAGAACATCGTCTTATCGAGAGCAAACTCACCGCCAAGGGAGAGGGTGTGTTTCCCCTTGACCAGACTGACCATGTCCCGTAACGCATAGTTGTTGGAGCCCGTGAAGGGACCGGCGTTGGTCGTGCTCGCGGTAAAGGCCCCGGAAGGAGCGAAATTGGGCAGTGCGTTCGGTCCCTGGATGAGGAAGTTCGAGCCGTAGGTGGCGAGGTTTTGCGTCGATGGCCCGAACTGTGGGAGGTTGACGCGTCCGCCCGCTGCCCGCGTGAAGGTAAGCCAGGCTTGATTAATAGTGTTGGGACTGAAGCTGTGGACGTCGCTAACATTGACATTCCACTGATTCGCAGCGGATTGATTGATGGTCCACGGGACGTTTCCGCCGCCGTTAGGGCCCGACACGTTCCTGACGAAGAAGAAGGTCACCGTCACATGGTCCTTGTCGCCGAGAACCTGGTCATACTTGCCCAGGTATTCGTTTTGCGTTGTCGGGGTGGTGTAAGTGCCCGTGTATGCACCGCCGCCGGTCGCAGGCTTAAGAGCGCCGTTGGGCAGTGGGATGGAAGAGCCAAATTTGTTGCTTACGTTGTCGAAGTTGGCAATGGTCGTGTCCAGGAGGGCTTGAGGGACACAGTTCAACGTGGGAACAAGGCAATTTGGGCTGCTGTTGGTTCCCATCACCTGGTTTGCTGGGACGTACCAGGAGGCCGCAGTCGCGCTGGCCGGTTTCGGGGTATAGACCTTGAAGGTATCCCCGGTAAAGTCGCCAAGGCGCTCGTTAGCCGTGGGCACGATGCCGCCAGTGAGCAGCGATCCGACCGTTTGACGCAGACCTCCATAGCTGAAGAAGAAGAAGGCCTTGTCGTGCTTGATGGGGCCACCGATGTTACCGCCAAACTGGTTGCGGTGATAAGGCAACTTGAGAGTCGAACCCCAAGGGTAGGCGTTGAAGTCGGTGTTGCGGTTGAACTCAAATAACGCGCCATGGAACTTATTGGTTCCCGACTTTGTGAGAACCGTGATGACAGCAGCGGAGAAGTGGCCATATTGTGCCCCGAATGCACTGGTCTCTACGCGAAATTCCTGGAGCGCGTCAGGGTTGGGCGCCGGGTTTCCGTAGTTGCGCATACCGGTTATGTTGTTGCCGCCATCCAGGTAAAAGGCAACCTCGGGATTACCGCCGTCAATGGACCCGTTGATCTGGACGTTCGCGGACGGTAGCCCGACCGTGAAATTGGGGGAGCCGCTGGCGTTCGAGGTGGGGCTGTTGTTATTGGCCATTACGCCCGGCGTGAGAGAAATTTCGGAGTATGCGTTGCGATTGACCAGTGGCAGGCCAATGATCTCGGACCCCTCAACGGTTCTGCCCAATATCGCATCGGACGTATTGACCACCGGGGGAGCAGCCGTGACCTCGACGGTCTCAGATGTAGCGCCCACGGACAGTGTGATTTCAACCGTCACCGTCTGGTCGACGTTGAGGGCAATATTCTTTTGTACAAAGCGTCTAAAGCCGGCCGCCTGTAGCTCGACGGTGTACTTGCCTACCGGTAGGTAATCAATGCGGTACTCCCCATAACCGTTGCTCGGCACCGACCGCGAGAAGCCGGTATCCACGTTGGTTGCCTTAACAGTGGCGGTGCTGACCAGCGCGCCGCTTTGGTCCTTCACTGTACCGACGATAGTTCCCGTAATTTGTTGAGCCTGAATCGCCACGAAGCTCGAAAACATGAAGACAGCCAGTGCACGCGAGCATCGAACGAAAAAGTATCTTGCGTAGTGAGCCACCTGATTCCGTCTGTTCATCATCGTCTTGCCTCCAATAGGACAGTCTTTGCAGTGACGTTTCTGCCGGGTGCCCTTACATTAGTAGTAACTTCGAACTATTTGGCTATAGCATCCCGACGGCCGCACTTGGTATCAGCTACCGACGGCCACACTATCAACCCGAGGTCAGGCTGTCTTGTGAATTGCAAGTGAATGAAGGTTAACCGCGGATTGGAGGGTAATAACCGCCCTAAAAAGACTTGAAAATACAGGCCCAATTCAATTCCACGCTCTAGGCCGTGTTAGTGTTTGTTAGCGATTGATAACAAGCTTACTTTCAGCTAGTTAGGGGTGCGCTGCGGCACCCCGGGACCTGGAGGCCGGTTTCCCAAAGCCTCTACGAACACGATCGAGAACAGTGATTGATTGATGCCCTAATTCTGGTAAGGATAGAATCCCGACGTGACAGCATTCGGAACACCCGGGATCGCCGAGCTGGTGACTGCGAGAGCAGAGGCTGAGCGGCAGGAATATGAATGGCTGCTGAACTCCGGGGTCCTCGGACGGTCTGGCAATTTGGCGCGAGTGCTCAAGTACGTGTGTGAAGAGTACCTCCAGGGCCGGGCGGATCAAATTAAGGAATATACGATCGCGGTGGAAGCCCTGGGGCGCCGGTCGGACTTTGACTCTCAGACCGATACCATCGTCAGGGTAACCGTACACTCCCTTCGTAAACGGTTGATCGAGGTTTATCAAAATGAGGGTGCCGATCATCCTGTCCGGCTGGTGATGCCACCCGGTCACTATGCGCCTTCTTTTGTTCATCAATCCTCTGCCGATCGCACACGGCCGGGGAGCCTGGGACACCTTGACGCATCCTCACAGGAGAGAAGCCATCCCGAACCATCACAGGAGGTGGCTAGCGCCACGACACCGCCGCGCCCTCGCGGCCGCCTGGCTTTCCTAGCATGGCCCTTTGCCTGGTTGCTGCTTTCAACGGTGGTGATGGCCGCATGGTTTGGAGTAAGAGAATGGAAGAAAGCGAGCCTGGCTCGCCAGGCTGTTTCTGCCAATCTACCGACGCCAGTACCGCAGGCCACCATCCGCGCTTTGATGGGCAGCGACCGCAGACCCTACGTGGACCATTCGGGCTATACATGGTCCGCGGCGAACTACTGCCAGGGTGGAACCAACATCAACGTACCAAGCCAGCGCATCGAAGGTACCGAGGATGCTCCCCTCTATTTCGGCGGCGTGCGCGGCATTGCGCACTGTGCCTTTCCAGTTACTCAGAGCATGTATGAAGTCCATCTCTACTTTGCCGAAACGTCCGATCTTCCTATGGCGACGCGTCTGGCTTCGCTTTCCATTAATGCGGCGCCAGCTTTCAACGTAGATGTGGTGGATGATGCCGGCGGACACAGTATCGCAACGTCAAGACTAGTCACAGGGGTGGCACCGGAGAATGACGGCTCCATTCACCTTGATTTCATCAGCGAGGTTTCCTTGCTCAACGCGGTGGAGATTCTGCCTGCGCCCTCCACTCGTCAACTCCCTGTCCGGATCGTGGCGAGCTCGAATTCCTTCATCGATGATTCAAAGCAGATGTGGACTTCGGACCGTTATTTCAGCGGCGGGCGTCACGGTCTTCCGCCCAAAGTAGCGAACATTCACGCACTAGGAATCTATCAGTCCGATCGCGTCGGACGTTTCCGGTACGACATTCCGGGCGTCCCATATGCACGCTATCGGGTCAAGCTTTATTTCCGCGAACCTTGGTTCGGCAAGCAGAACGGTGGAATCGGTGGTCCGGGAAGCCGGGTCTTTGACGTTGCCTGCAACGGAGTGCTGCTTCTAAAGAACTTTGACATTCTGGCGGAGGGCAACTCGGAGCCAATCGTGAAGACCTTCGAGAACGTCCAGGCGAGCGCAAGCGGGAAGATTGAGTTGTACTTCATGCCAGTAGTGAATTATTCAGTTGTCAGTGCCATTGAAGTTCTGCCCGAGGAGTAATGGCCGGTTGGGGAGCAGATGGAAGTGAGCCGAAGACGTGTCTACGCAGGTGCTTTGGGCGCCTAACCGATTGCCGAACGTCTGACTGACGATGAGGAAATCGGTACCTGGAAACGCTCTTTTCATCATCTGAGCCACTTGCGCCGGTCACACGGTGTTGCATCCTCGCGGAAATCAATGAATGCCCGCTAACCGGATCGCAGGAGGAAGAGATGGCTCGAACGCCGGACACCCGTGCCGATCACGAGCTTCTCCAAGCCAGACTGAAAACTCTTCTTCCGGAGGAGTATCAGGACTCCTATGAAGATGTGCAGCCCGTGTCCATGGGCTCCGCAGGCCTGAAGTACGGACAAGATGGCCGCGTTGCGTGGAATGAAATCTGGGGATCCTTCTGCGATTTAGCGATGGCGGGCGGACCGCCTCATCGAGGTACATTGCTCGAGCCCGCTACGAAAGCAGACATCTATCTGCACCCAGAGCGTTACAAACAAGTCGAGGACGAACTTTGCCGCGGCATTGAGATGGTTACGGGACTTGCTGCTGAGCCTTCGCGCATTTCTGGCTGGATCCATGTGGACTGTCCGAGCACCCAAATGGCGGGATGGCTGGCCCGAGCCATCAACATGGAGAATGTCTCCGCCCATGTCGACGGTATGGCTCTCCATCTTCCAGCGGGTCCTGGCTTTCGTCTGGAAAAGGAGATAAAGAATGTCGTAACGTCCATCGCGAAGACTTGTCACTATTGGGTGGGTCACACGTCCGTCGCTCAGCACCGCGCAATCGCGGATCTCTTTAAGATCATGGAGTTTGAGTCGCCGCTGATTCAGGCGCCATTTTCGACTCGAAACACAAGGACTGCCGCTTTTGAAAAATCGCACGACACGGTCGCAAAGAAAATTCAATCTCAAACCCGCCTTCAGGCGAACGGGCGCGAGCACTACGGCTGGTTAGGTGTTGACTGTCTGAATGTTCGACCTGCAATTTGGATGATGCGGGTCATGGTAGCGAGCAACGTTTTGTGCAGGCGGGAAGGTAACTTCATCTACGTTCCCGTAAATCCATCGACCGATCGCAATGGCGATCGGGTAGCCGGACTGTTGGCACGTGCTTATAGGGTGGCGAGTGCACAGAGAGTGTTCTGACGATCCAGTTCCCGCGGAGTTGTTTTTCACAATCCCGTCTGCCCGTGCGAGACGATCCGCACAACGCCCAAGGGTTCTGCGCTGACGCGCGAACCGGCCGGTCATGCTGCCCTTGAGCCGCGTAACTATCGGCATTAGTCTAGAAGCGGTTTCATCATCGCCATCTTGACCTTGGCGAGCGCCATAGATCCCGCTTCGATGGCGGGTTCCACGTGAGGCCTCGGACAGGATTTTGGATGGATGAAGCCACTTTTGATCCGAGGTTCGTATGGAGGTCTCGGCAAGATGTGTCGAAACATTAAGATGCTCTTCAACTTCGATCCACCCGTAACACCAGATGAAATTCAAGCTGCGTCGCTGCAGTTCGTTCGAAAGATCAGCGGCTTCAATAAGCCGTCCAAGGCTAACGAAGAAGCGTTCTTCTCCGCGATTCATGCAATCGCCGGTGCTTCAGCAAACCTCCTGAACTCCCTTGAGACGAATTCGCCCCCAAAGAATCGGGACGAAGAGGCGGCCCGGCTCAAAGCTCGCAGTGCAAAGAGGTTTGGCAATCCAAGAAATCCGGGTTAGTACCGGCAGACGCGCTACACGCAAGTAATCGAGGCTGCCTCATTCTTCTCAGCACGGCCAGGAGGCCGTGCGATGACGAAGAGAGTCAAGAAACATAGCGTCAAGACCATTTGGCTAGCACTGGCACGCAATCTGGTTGGATTGCCTCAACCTGACGCGCCACCCAACCACCGTGCGAATGGGTCCAATTCGCAAATAGGTGAGATTGAACTTTTTCACCGCGCCCCTATTGAAATGTCGAATCCTCATGGGTTCTTCATGCCCTAGTCGTTAAGGTCGACGTGCCCGGATTTTCATTCTGGCGAAAGGAGATGCATGTCGACCGAGTACCGAAATTTTCTAACCCTTGGGTATGACGAACTGGAAGAATTGAACCTGAGGGCCAAGGCCGAACGCAAGAACCGTGTGTCGGCAGATAAGATCCGCGAAGAGCGGCTGAAGTATCTGACAGATGAAAAGCGGATTAAAGCCGTCACTGTGCTGTTTTCTGATCTTGAAGGCCGCCTGCATCTGCTCGACTACGATAAGAAGTTCTTGTTGTCCAGCTACGACAACCTGACCTTCGACGGATCGTCAATTCGAGGCTTCACTGCGCAGAAAGAAAGCGACCTCCGTCTTGGCATCGACTGGAGTGCCTTCTATTGGGTGCCCGCCGACGTCTTCGGTTCGGGAAAAGTCATCGTCTTCGGATCTGTTATCGACAAGAACGGCGAACCCTACGCCGGCGACCTTCGTGGCGTATTGCAGGCGTACTCTGACAAGCTCTTCAACGAGAAGGGCTACACGCTCAACGCGGCGAACGAGATCGAAGGCTTCCTCTTCGCCGGACGCGACGCCGAGAAGCGCTTCCACGAGACTGGCAAATTCGAGTTTGTGAACACCGGCGGCTACTATCACTCGCTGCCGCTGGATCCTCTGCGCACGTTCATCGACACAGCGGCTGAAGTGCAACGTGCTATGGGTTTCCAGAATGAGAAGGACCATCCGGAGGTGGCGCCAAGCCAGTTTGAGATCAACTATGGCTATGGTGAAGTGGTTGCGGCTGCGGACCAGATTCAGCTCTACAAACTGTTGGCGCGCCAGATCGCCGCAAACCTTGGGTATACGGCATCATTTCTGCCTAAGCCGGTCGTAGGAGTGAACGGCAGCGGCATGCACACCAACATCTCCGTGTCGAAGGACAACGTCAATCTCGTTTGGGACAAGGATGGCGTGGAAAAAACATCCGCATTCGGGTGGGAGTTTGTCGATCGCGTCCTCACTCATGCGCTCGATCTATGCCTGATTCTCAACCCGAGCGTGAACTCCTACCGCAGGCTCGACCCCCATTTCGAAGCACCGAATCAGATCAAAGCGTCGGCAACAGATCGCGGATCGATGATTCGGATTCCCATTGGAAACTCCAAGTCAGCGCGGCTCGAAGTGCGCTCAGTTGCTCCCGATGCCAACCCCTACCTCGCGCTGTACTCGATCTTCAAAACGGGCCTTGAGGGAAGCAAGTCTGACCTGAACAATCTCCGCCAGGCCGAGCGGTATCTGCCGGACAACATCCAGAAGGCCCTTGAGGACTTCCGCGGTTCCGAGTGGGTCAGCACTATCCTCGGCGATGACGTTAAGAGTCGCTTTGCTGACCTGAAGCAGGCCGCAGCAGACCGCGCACCACGGCAGCTTGGAACGTTTGTCAAAGCTGCCGAGGTTCAGTATCACCATGAGATTTATAACCAGGCGCTTTGGAATCTCTTCTAAGCCAAGCTAACTGTTCCCACGGCGCCTGTTGGCTTCCTGTGAATCCACGGTGCGCTCCAGGTAGCTTTTTTTGTAAACGAATAGACGAGCGCCACAGCGCTTTATCACAAACTACCTAAGGATTCGAGGGTGATTTGAGGAAATTACGGCACGGGTTGGTCACAATCAAGCTTCCGCCACGCCGTCTCAGAAACCCGCATTAACTCTGCCCTTCTTTATGAGTTCTTCATGGGTTGTTTGCGTTCCTTGAAGTGTCCACCAAAGACATATTCCCAGCGGAACTACACCGGAAGCGGTGGACAACAGGAGCATCCGCAGCCTGCACGGACGGAAACGGGCTTTGGAGTTCACTTTGCACGACAAGGAAACCCAGATTGCGAATCCCATTGAAACTATATGGCACTTTCTTAGCGGTCCTTGCCTTCACTTCAGCCCGATCGCAAAGCGCACCTGGACCACCACCCGCTGTGGCTTCGGCAAGCGATTCTAAAGCGCCAGCGCCTGCGCCGGCCTCGGCCCCAGCCGCAGCTTCCGCCCCAGCGGCGGCTGCTCAAGCGCCTGCACCCGAAGGTCCTCGGGTTTGGAAACTTGGGCCATTCGATTTCAGCGGCTTCACCAACGTCTATTACAGCTACAACGCGAATCATCCCACTGACGAAGCGAACGGTCAGACGAACGACCTCTATGCGTTCAACGACAAGACAAACCAGTTCAATCTCGAAGCGGCGAAGTTCACAATCAACCACGATCCCAAGCCCATCGGTATGCGCATCGATCTGATATTCGGAAGGGCGAACGCGCTCTATCACAGTTCGCGGGACACCTCGACCGACAACTACATCGAGCAGGCAATTCTCAGCACAAAGCCGGGGCACATGCACGGCACCGAGATCGATTTCGGCCAGTTCACTTCCGCGGCCGGGGCTGAAGTCGTGGAGACCACGCTCAACTGGAACTACTCGCATTCGATCCTGTTCGCCTGGGCAGTTCCGTACTACCACCTTGGCGTTCGCACTTCCACGCCGGTCACCAGCGTGTGGACCGCGGGACTCCAGGTCGTCAAGGGCTGGAACAACGTCAATTTGAGCAATGGTGGCGCAACCGTCGGCCTCACGAGCGCGCTAGCCAAACCGAAGTACACATGGAGCGCGAACTTCTACACGGGACCTGCCAATGCCAATGCAATAAAGAGTTACAAGAACCTGATTGACACGACCCTGCTGCTGACGCCGACCGCCAAATTCAGCGCATACATCAACTACGACTACATGCACCAAAGCAGTACTCCGCTGAGCGGTGAATCCCCGACTTCTTCTCTCCATTACCAGGGTATTGCCTTTGCCGCACACCAACAGCTGTCGGCCAAATGGGCCTTAGCTGCACGTTATGAGTACTTCGCAGATGGCGAGGGTCTTTCTACCGGCGTCAACCAGAATCTTCAGGAGTTCACGGGGACTTGCGAGTTTGCGTTTCTACCCGGACTGCTCACGCGCGCTGAGTTCAGGCACGACTGGTCCGACATGGACTTCTTTCACAAAGGGAACACTGACCTCGCAAGGGCACAGACGACTGCAACGATCGGCCTAATCGCATTCTTTGGCCCAAAACGCTAACGACTTGCCTGAAGACAACAAGAGAATCCGCGGTAAATCTGAAGGAGACGAACGATGACTCGATATACCACCCTGGTCCTGTTTCTCAGCATCATCGCACTGAATTTCGCAGCGCTCTCTCTGCGACGCTTCTTCGCCCGCAGAAGAGGTGCAGTCGTGCCTCACGGGAAGGTCTCGAGGTTGATCGAGCGCCTGAAGAATCCCGAGTGGCGTCGCTACGGTCTGGTACTGCTTGGCGGCAAATTGGCTGGGCTTGCTCTCGTTGTCGCGGCGGCCTTCTATTTCGAGCCCGGCCTCTTCGGTCATCGAGTCTTTGCCGCCGATGCGGTGCTCAAGGGGAACGACATCGTCAATCCCGTGAACACGGCGTGGACCCTGATTGCTGCGTTTCTTGTCTTCGGCATGCAGGTGGGCTTCACGATGCTCGAAGCAGGTTTCTGCCGATCGCGCGAGACCGTCAACGTCCTGATGGAGTGTGTCGTCGATACCTGCCTCTGCGGTCTGCTGTTCTACGCCTGGGGCTTCTCATTCATGTTCAGCCACGGGAATGGCTTCATCGGCTACCACTGGTTCTTCCTGCAAAACGTTCCCGCCACGTATGAGAGCACCGGCGTTGCGTTCCTCGCATTTTGGATCTTCCAGTTTGCCTTTGCCGACACCTGCTCCACTATTACCTCCGGCGCCATGATCGGCCGCACGGCCTTCGCCGGCGATCTGCTTTACAGCATTGCCGTCTCGGGATTCATCTACCCGATCATCGGTCACTGGGCGTGGGGGCCGGACGGCTTCCTCGCAACCATGGGAAGCACCGGCTACTTTCTTCCCACTCTCGGCCAGAGCTTTCATGACTTCGCAGGATCAACCGTTGTTCACACCATCGGCGGCATGATTGCACTTGCCGGCGCCATCGTGCTCGGTCCACGGCTAGGTCGCAAGTTCAAACGCGATGGAGGTGGCCCGATGCTTCCTCACGACCTCACCATCGCAGCGTCGGGTGGTCTCTTGCTCTGGTTCGGATGGTACGGCTTCAACCCAGGCAGCACGCTCTCCGCTATGGACTTTGAAGGCATCGGCCGCATCTCCGCAAACACAACTCTTGCTGCATGCGCTGCAGGCCTTACCGCAATGTTCGCTGCATACGTCATGAGCAGGAAGTGGGACATCAGTTTCACCGTCAACGGATTTCTCGCCGGTCTGGTCGCCATCACGTGCCCGTGCTACTGGGTCAGCCCCACAGGGGCGATCATTCTTGGCGGAATCGCAGGTGTGATTGTTGTCGCAGGCGTCGAGCTTCTGGAGTGGCTGCGCATCGACGACCCCATTGGTGCGGTGCCTGTTCACGGAATCTGCGGCATCTGGGGAACTCTCTCACTCGGGCTTTTCGCAGTCGGCAAATACGGTGCGACCGGGCCGATCTCCCCGGATAACAGCGCTGCCTTGAAGGGCCTCTTCTACGGCGGCGGCCTCACGCTGTTCAAGGCACAGTTCATCGGAAGCGCAACGATCACACTGGCGACCTTTGGCGTGTCCATGCTTGTGATGTACGCCGTCAACGCGGTAGGCCTGCTGCGTGTCTCTGCTGAGGGTGAGCTCTACGGACTCGACCTTCACGAGCACGGCATCTCCGCCTATCCGGAATATGTCATCAGTGCTCTCGGCACACCTTCGGGTGCGCGACACACGCATGGGAGCTCAGCCTATCCGGAATATGCCGCCACTTCGGCCCGTACACCTTCGGCTGCACGACTCACCCCAGACAGCTAACGCGGACTCGTGAGAGGGCGGGCAACACCCGCCCCCTCACCTGGGATTCCTGAGCCAGCATTCCGAACTCACCCAACATTGCTCATGGAGGAGCATCTATGACCACACTGGTAGCAATCATCAGACCCAAGCAGCTCGATACGGTGAAGGACGCTCTCGCTGACTTGGGCGTGCGTGGCATGACGGTCTCGGAAGTCCGAGGTCATGGCCGGCAAAAGGGACACACGGAGACCTACCGCGGCCGGGAGTACGACGTCAGCTTTGTGCCTAAGGTGAAGATTGAGATTGTTGTTCAGGACGAGCGAGTCGAGGCGATCGTTGAGACAATCGTTAAACACGCGGCCACAGGAGAGATCGGCGATGGCAAGATCTTCCTGTACCCGACACAGGAGGCTATCCGCATCCGGAACCAGGACCGAGGCGAGATCGCGCTGTAGTCTCTGGCCATCTTTATCCCTCTCACGTCGTTCTTAACTAGAGAGTTCATTGAAGCCCTGGCTTGGCCGGGGCTTTGATGTTTAAGGGGAACTGTATGGGGACGCGCCTGTCACGGAATCAAGTAAACGTATCGCTTCGAATCGCTCGCCTGGTCAAAGCCAAGCGGCCTAAGCGTCTGCCAACACACCGCTTTGAAAACATTTGGCGTCCCAAACCATTGTCAGTTGGAACACCGTGTATTCGTGGCTGAGTCAGATGAACCAGCTCCGAATTACGGGCCGGTTTTGTCGATAGCGGCCCACACTCAAGGGGCTTCCTCAGAACATAACGCTGCCTTTGTATCCCCTACCTAGTATGGAACTGAGAATAGACCCGTATTGCGGTGGGCATGTACAGGAGTGATTGAGGTCATGGTAGGCCGTGTGATACGGCGCAATAGCCGCGCCGGTGCCTGCAAGAGTCGCGTTGGGGAGCATGTGTCTGCACATCTTGCAGAGATTGCCGTTATTCAGTTGGAACTCCAGCCTTCCCAGCGAGAAGTTGACTTCCCGTACTTATCCGTCGACGGCATCGGTGATTTCTCGCCTCAATTTGAAATGTCCGTATTGCCAACTACTGGGAGTCATGAGCTTGGTAGTCCAACCCTCAGTGCAGGAGTCCTGAACATCCAGCGCGTGCTGGGTAGCATCAGCAGCACAACCATCGACACTGCAACGGGGTCAATCAGGAACTGATCGACCTTGAATAGCTGAATGGCGATTGTCGTCCCTGCTGCAAGCCCATTAAGAACAATGGCCAACCACCATGTCCAAGGCGACGTTCGCCAGATTCCCACAGCGCCAGCCAGCCACAGCAACCCCTCGAGAACGAAGACTGCACAAGCTACTGACATTCGTCCCTGTACGTTCTGAGAGATGGCCTGCGGGCTCGCATATGCTCTGCCGAAGCCAATCGCAGTTCCGAGACATCGCGCCACACCCCAAAGCTGCATAAGAACGAGCGCGCTTATCAGCGGCCTTTCAGTGATTGCGCCCCACGCCTCTATGTAAATGTTGCTCTGGGTGTCGGCTGAACGTTGTACAAGTCGAGGTGATGCGACCAGAAAAAGTAGGTTGAAGAATGCAAGTGAAAAGACAACCAGACGGCCTATCACCTGCCCTGAGAGTGATTGCCGAGCACTCCACAACCCAAGAATGATCCCACCGATCATGGCGCAGTTCAGCCCTAGTGCCTTGGACAAACTTAGTTTGGCTTTCTCGTCCATCAAAATGTCCCTGTATATTGCAGCGTGTGACCAGCCCGTTCCCGAATGAGACTACCCTATTACCAGCAATACGGAAGTTTGGTTCTAACGGAGATTCGCGGACGGACGGACTGTGACGCAACCGCATTCTCGGCGTTTACAGGCCCGTGGACGCGTCCCTGAGCGTCGGTGAGCCCCCAACATCCCCCAAATCGTTCTAGACGGTGATGTTCTGCACGCATTGCAACGCTTCGAATCATTAGAGTGGGACGAGGCTCATTCAGGGTACGTAAAGGTCAGAATATGGGACTTCACGTCCCGCCCTTTATCGTCTCTCGTGTGAAACAACTGCTTCATGCCCTGTTGCATTAGACGGGCATCGTTCCAAGTGACCTGTGTAGGCAGCAGACTTAGATAGAAAGGGATACCCACAGCAGGAGATGGGCTCCAACCAGCCGTTCATCTTTGGACATCACAGTCATCTGCAACCACCCTTCAGTGACAATCGCTGAAGAGCGCCGCCTCGCCGCAAAGGAATCCGGGAACCTCAACGTCTACTGCTCGCGCAAGTGCTCGACGAAGGGGTCCAGGACGACGCGCAATCAGCGAAACGGAAGGACTCCTGAGTTCCTGGAACGGTTGAATCCTTGACGGGGCTGATTTGCGACATCCTGGTGCTACACCCCCTCCTCTTTCGATTTGCTTATGATGTGAATGACACTGAGAACACCTAATGAAGAAGCTCTTTACGGAACGGCATGGCACCACCACGCCGCGCATTAGCGAACAGTTGACGGCCGAAGCGAAGGCGGCTCTCCTTGGTCTTGTCAACGCGCGCATTGACGAACACTGGTTTGGTGAGCAATTTCCCGACCAGTGCCCAGACGGCTCAGCCAATATCGGATGCGACACACAAAAGCTAAAGACCACGCTTGCAGGCTACCGCGTCATCTGGCCTAGAGACTTGCCGAGCTCCGAACGTGGCTTTCCCACCGATCCGGAGCTATTCGACCTGCTCGAATTCAGCTACGAGCATATTGCACTGCCGGACCCTTACGGTCATCATGCTTACTTTCGCCACGACCATTTGTCCTACGATGCGGTAGCTGGTCGGGAAAGATTCGCACATGACGTCAACCGCCTTTTCGAACGTCAGGGCATCGCTTTCGAATTGAGGGATGGTGAAATCATAAGATTAGCGCCCACCGGGCTCCAAGAAGCGCTCGCTACTAGCGTGTTCCAGACTGGCGACGCGGATCTTGACCGATTGCTCGAAACCGCGCGCGAGAAGTTCCTCAATCGAGCGGTGGACGTTCGCAAAGAAGCGCTAGAAAAACTCTGGGATGCCTGGGAAAGGCTCAAAACGATAGAACCGGGCAAGGACAAGAAGGCACAAGTCGCAGCACTCCTCGATCAAGCCGCGACAGAGCCCATTTTGCGCGAACGGCTGGAGGCCGAAGCGAAGGAACTCACCCTCATAGGAAACAATCTCATGATGCGCCACACTGAAATTGGGAAACCCGCCATCGGCGGTTCGGCGCAGGTCGATTACCTGTTTCACCGGATGTTTGCCATAATCCGCCTTCTTCTTAAATCGAGCGGCAGGGGCGAATAGTCAGGCTCTGGATGCAATGCCCTTACCTGTCAATTAAGAATCGGATCTAGGAAGACACGGCATCAGAGGGGAGCTGCGCAAACCGGAGGACGGAAGGGATCATCCTTAACGGGTCAGAGCGGTCGCGGAGTCAGTCTCCTGGAAATGGGGTCGTTGCGCAGAGCTCGAGGGAACGGTACTATTGCTTCCGTGCCCTTTTAGTGCCCTCGTCTTGTGATTCGATTCGCTGCTAAGTACTTTGTTTTCTTGGCGTCCCCGACGGGATTCGAACCCGTGTTACCGCCGTGAAAGGGCGATGTCCTAGGCCACTGGACGACGGGGACGCGACGCATACGCGACTCTACCATTCTACGCTATGTATCGAGCACGAGCCTCTCAGATATCCAGGCCTCAGCTGACACGAACCGCACTCCGCCCTGTGCGCACATATCTCCGCGCCTCCGCATACTGCAGAAGGATGAAGTTATCGGTCATTCCTGCGATGTAGTCCGCTGCGACGCGCGGAATTCCTTCGCTCTCAATCTCAGCCAGATACGATTCCGGGAGCTGCTCCGGCTCGCGCACCCAGAACTCGAACAGTTCCGTCACTACAGCTTCAGCTTTCGCGTGCTCCTGTTCAAGCACCGGGCATGTGTACAGCGTCTCGTACAGGTAGCGCTTCTCTTCTGCCCTCTCCGCCTCAGCCTGCGGCGAAAGTTGCGCCATGCGTCCCGGCATCCTGCGGATATCCGCGAGCGTCTTCGCGTGGCTCGCAATCACATTTTCACCAGTCTGTCGCACAAGATCCAACACCAGCGTCTTTTGCATGGTCTGCAACGCGTCGTGAAAGAGGTACTTCTCTTCGGCCTGCGGATGCGCGCGCTTCACCGCCTCATAGCTTCGCCGGAGGATCCCAACGTTTTCGATGACATGATCGATCTCGAGCAGTCCCGACTCAACGCCGTCATCCAAATCCGCCGTCAGGTACGCGATCTCATCTGCCAGGTCGATGATCTGCGCTTCGAGCGGGGGTTGCTCGCTCAAAAAATACTCGGCCAGTTCCGGATGCGATGCCTCGTCGTAATCTCGCGAATGCTTGATGATCCCTTCACGCGTCGCTAACGTGAGGTTCAGCCCCCGATGCCCCGCATATCGCTGCTCAAAGTGCTCAACAATTCGCAGCGCATGCAGATTGTGGTCGAACCGTAATCCATACCTTTGCAGGCAGCGATCCAGCGCGCGTTCCCCCGCGTGCCCAAATGGCGGGTGGCGGAGTCGTGCACTAAGGCGAGTGTCTCTGCGAGGTCCGCGTTGAGCCCCAGCGCCGCCGCCACCCGGCGTGCGACCTGCGCGACCTCGATCGTGTGCGTCAGCCGACTGCGAAAGTGATCGGAAGCGCGGCTTGTAAATACTTGTGTCTTCCCGGCCAGCCTGCGGAATGCCCGGGATTGAACAATCCGATCTCGATCACGTTCAAACGGAGAGCGTCCATCGCCCGCTGGTGCTGGGTGAGGGCGCACTGCAAGCCGCTCCGCCTCGGCGCCGAAAACGCCGCAACCGTGAAGATCAAAGTTCACCAGTCTCAGTCTAACCGCTCTAGAGAGAGCGGCTCCTGCCTACTTGGGAGCGTTTACGTGTGCCAGCTTTACCCGCGCGCTCTCCAGCTTGCGCTGCACCTTGGCAACGTCAGCAGGGTCAGCCTCCGGCGGCAAGGATGTCGCATACTGCGCAAGCGATCGTTGCCACTCGTCGATCGCCAGGGACAGCTTGCCCGTCTTCGCGTTGATCTCGCCCAGGTGATCCAGCACCGTCGGATCATTCGACATTCTCAAGGCGGCCTTGCGTTCATAGTCTTCCGCGAGCGCGTACTGTCCCTGCTTGTAGTACGCCCAGGCCAGCGAATCCAGGTACGCACCATTCTGCGGATCGAACGTGACCACCTTCTTCAGCATGGCGATTGCCTCATCCAGCTTCTGC
>CAWHBA010000001.1:0-213542 GCA_963827415.1 uncultured Acidobacteriaceae bacterium | reverse complement strand
GCCGATCCCGGCGATCTCGCCCGGAGCGCTGGAGCTGGTGAAGCTGGAGGGCGACTTCGAAAACGACGTCGCCAAAGGCGGCGGGAAGGCGTTCGCCTCCTGGTTTGCGGACGACGCCGTGACGCTGAACAACGGCAAGCCCGCGGTTCAGGGCCAGCCGCCATCGCCAGCCAGGCCAACTGGGACCCCAAAACCTACCAGCTCACCTGGTACGCCGAGGGCGCCCGGATGGGGCCGTCCGGCGACACGGGCTTTACCTGGGGCCATTATGAGGCCCATGGACAGGATGCCAACGGCCAGCCAATCCGACTTCGGGACGCTACATCACTTTCTGGAAGAAGGTCAATGGTCACTGGAAGGTCGCCCTGGATGCCAGCGCCGACGACGCTCCGGCCGGCGATGCCGCACCCTGAGAAAATCCACAGAAGCTCCACCGGCAGAATAAGTTGCCTCGACCATCGGTTCGGCGCTTAGCGCGAAAGTGGCAGCCACAGCACCGCGTACTATTCGTATTCTCAATTACGTAGCAATGATCGAACTAAGCCCGCCCAACTCGACGCTTGAGCAGCCTCGCCTGCAGGCTCTGAGAAACTACGACTTGCTGGAAATGCCACACGACACCGCACTGGACGACATCGCTCGCCTGGCGGCCCACGTATGCAACGCACCTGTGGCTGCGATGACCGTCGTCGAGCAGGACGAGGTGTTGCTCGTCGGCCGCTATGGCATCGAGCAGACCTCGGCTCCGCGGCGCACGCTTCCCTGCGAGACCACGATCAACGGCGACGGCCTCTACCAGATTCCTGACGCGCGCCGCGACCCCGAGTACGCGCCGAACGGCATTCCCGTCGGCGACAAGCGCTACCGCTTCTACGCCGGCGCTCCCGTGCTGACGCCGGACTCCGTCACGATCGGTTGCGTCGTGGTTCTCGACACCTCGGCACGCAAGCTGACACCGCAGCAGCTCGAGGCGCTGGAGTCGCTGTCGAATCTCGTCACCACGCGGCTGGAGTTGGCAAGTCGCGTCCGCGAGAATGGACAGTCGCCGCGCGCACGCCATCGCGTCGAGACGGCACTCACCGTTGAGCGCAACTTCGTCTCCGCCGTGCTCGACACCGTTGGCGCGCTGGTCGTGGTCTTCGACACCGCCGGACGCATCGTCCGCTTCAACCGCGCCTGCGAGATTATCTCCGGCTATCACTCGTCGGACCTCATCGGCAAGTTCGCGTGGGAGCGGCTGATCCCGAAGGAAGATATTCCGGAGTACGTCGACAACTTCCAGCGCATCCGCAACGGGCAGTTTCCCACGACTTACGAGAATTACTGGCTCTCGGCCGACGGCGTGCGCCGCCGCATTTCGTGGTCCGCAACGGCGATGCTCGACTCGCATGCTCAGGTCGCCTTCGTCATCGCCACCGGCATCGACGTCACCGTGCAGCGCGTCGCCGAGACCGCCATCCGCGAGAGCGAATCGCGCTACCGTCAAATCGTCGAAGGTTCGCTTGGCCTTGTCTGCACGCACGACATGGATGGCAAGATTCTCTCGATCAACGAGCACGGCGCGTCCGGGCTCGGCCACACGGTGCAGGAGGTCGTCGGCAAGTCGCTGCAGGATTTCACCGAGCCCGACGCCGCAGCCTGCTCGACGCTACTTCGATGATCTGCGCAGCAAGGAGAGGCGCAGGGCCTGCTCCACCTGCGGAACGCACGCGGCGAAGAGCGCGCCTTGGCGTATCGCAATCGCGTTGTGGCGCCCGTGGACGGCGAGCGCTACGTGCTCGGCTTCGGCGTCGATGTCACGGAGCAGATCCGCGCCGAGGCGCAGCTCAACACGCTCAGCCGGCAGAGCGACTCCGTGCTTGAGTCTGTCGGCGACGGCATCTTCGGCTGGACCTCGAAGGCCGCATCACGCTCGTCAACCCTGCAGCCGCCAGATGCTCGGCTACCGGCAGGAGGAGATTCTCGGGCGCAACATGCACGAGCTCATCCATCACACGCGCGTCGATGGATCGGCGTATCCCAAGGAAGAGAGCCCCATCCAGGCCAGCCTCGAGCACCTCTCCACCGTGCGCATCGCGAACGAGGTCTTCTGGCGCAAGGACGGCACCAGCTTCGCTGTCGAGTACGTCGCACGACCGCAGATCGAAGCTGCTCCGAGAACGAACCGGCGGCGGTCGAAGCCGCGACGCGCAATCCGAGGCCGTGGTTCGGTGCAAATGCAGACGCAGAGGACGCGGGGACGGAAGAGCTCTCCGGACTCGAATCGGAGACCATGCTCGCCAACGGCGAGCGCGGACGCGCCGTCGGTGTCGTCGTCGCCTTCACCGACATCAGCGAACGCAACGCACTCGATCGCATGAAGGACGAGTTCATCTCGACCGTCTCGCACGAGCTGCGCACGCCGCTGACTTCACTGCGCGCCGCGCTCGGCCTGGTCTCCGGGGGCGCACTCAACGCGCGGCCCGAGAAGATGCGCCAGATGATGGACATCGCCATCGGCAACACCGATCGCCTCGTGCGCCTGGTCAACGACATTCTCGACCTCGAGCGCATCGGCTCCGGCAAGGCAGAGCTGCACTTCGCGCCGACTTCAGTCGACGACCTGTTCAAGCGCGTGACGATGCAGCATCAGACGATGGCAAAGCGTGCCAATATCCGCTTCCACATGGAGGCGAACAACGTCATTGTGTGGGCCGACCCCGACCGCATCCTGCAGGCGCTGCACAACCTGATCTCGAATGCCATCAAATTCTCTCCGCAGGCTTCGACGATTCCCAGCGAGGTTCGCCTGGTCGCGCACTACGTCACACCGGATGAGGCGCTGATCGAAGTCGAAGATCACGGCCGCGGCATTCCCGAAGACAAGCTGCAGCAGATCTTCGACCGCTTCAAGCAGGTCGACGCATCGGACTCGCGCGCGATGGGCGGCACCGGACTCGGCCTCGCCATCTGCCGCAGCATCGTCCAGCAGCACGGCGGTCACATCTGGGCCACGAGCACGCTCGGCGAAGGCTCAACGTTTCATTTCACATTGCCCACAAAACCCAGCAGCCATCTCAGCTAATCGACCCTGAAGCGGGAATCGTCTTAGCTCTGCTTCTCGGCAGCGGACTTGAGCTGGCTCAAACCACTATCGAAGTCCTTGCCGATCATCTTGTCCATCGAGACGAAGACACCATGAGCTTGCTCGCGAAAGTGTTTGGTCCGTCCATCGCCCACGTGACGCGCGTCGTTGTTCCCTGCGGCTCGAGGATGAAGTTCGTACGATTGTGACTCTCAAACGGTGAGAGGAAATCAAGCTTGATGGAGGTCACGTCGGCTCGGCCGCGAGGATCTCCATCCGGCCCTTCCCGACCTTGCTGTTTCCCTGCCACTCGTAAATGGCTCCCTGTCCCGCGGGCGCACCGCTGTAGCTCACGTGCATGTTCGGGTCGAGCTTCGCCCACGGCGACCACTGGTCCCAGTTGTGAAAGTCAGTGACGAGCGGACTGATCTTTTCCGGCGTGGCCGCGATGGTGGTGGAACGCTCGACGTGATACGTCGCCGGCTTCGACGCGGCGAAGATGAGAATCGCAATCACGGCAACGGCGACAACGATACCTGCATACTTCCACATGGCAGACTCCCTGAGTTCGAGCCAGTGTAATGAGCAGTTCTTTGAAAGGAGAAGGTTCGTAGCGCGACGGTTTGCAGATGCGTTCAGTATGCTGACGGCGGTGGTGGCGCAGTCGACGACGGCACGGGCTTGCCCGTTACGGTGTTGGGTTCCATCAGTTCAACGCGCGTGCCATCGGGATCGTAGAAGTTCACCTGACGCTTGCCGTTTCTTCCGACCTGGATGTTCAGCGGCTTGGCGTACTCCTTATACGCAGCACGTGACTGCAACTCCGCGACAGCCCTCTGGATGTCCGGGACCACAAGCGAAAGATGATTTTTTGTTCCGAAACCCTTGGGATCGAAAGGCGGGTGATAGAGCATCAGCTCGACGTAGTCATCACCGTCAGGAACCTTCATGTTGATCCAGCTCAGCTCATTCGGATTCGACCCACCGCGCCAGGTCTCAGTAAAGCCGAGCATGCGGTAGAACTCCATCGTCTTCTCGGCGTTCCCGACGAGGTATCCCGCGTGATAGATGCGCGGCGAGATGCGTGTCGCTGGAAGAAACTTGCCTGACGCCTGCATCTCCTTGCCCGAGGGAAGGCTCTGGACAAACTCAATCAGCATGCCGTTGGGGTCTTTGATTCGAAGGCGTAATCGCCCGCGCGAGTCTTTGCACCATTGCCGGGCGGGACTTCGTAGCCCCTGGAGCGAAGAAAGGCGCGCGTCCGCTCGATGTCATCTACCGAGAAACAGAGGTGACTCATCATGTTGCGCGGCGTGGTAGGCGGCTCATTGAACAGCTCGATGTGCTGACGATCATTGATCTTGATGAAGGCGATGCGGACCTCATCGCTGCCGGGCTTCTTCAGATCGTAGGACTCGTCATAGCCAAGCAGGTCGTGCCAGAACGAGATGGCCTTCGGAAGATCAGAGACAAAGTAGCCGACGTGCGAGATTGCTGTGATGCGTGGCCGCACAACGTCCTGCGCCTCCGAAGGCCCCGCGAAGAATAGCCAGAGAAGTGGTGCAACAGCAAAGCTTCTGGCGAGCGCCTTCGCGATGATCATTCTCATTCCTTCAGTCTAGGGGCAGGGTCACTGATAGGCTGAGCCCCTTGAGTGAGTCGCCGGCTGCTCGTGAGCGCATGAGTCAACGACCACCTGGGAATTTGGCTATCCGCCGAAACCATGTCTTATTAACTCACGCAGAATCAGGCGGTAATCACATTCACCAAGAATTGTTTGACAATCGTATCTTAATCGGTGTATTGTGGTGGTGGGTACCCGTTGACGTAACACCAAGGAGACGCTCTTATGCGGATTGTCCTCATGGCTACCCTCGTTTTGGCTCCGGCATTGGTTCACGCTCAGAGCCAGTCCCCTGCTCAACCCCGCGGCGCAAACGCGCCAGTCCTCGAATCCAAGCTCGTTACCCCGAACGCTGTGGACGGCACTCCCTCTGGAAACGTCACTCAGCTAACCAGCCATCTCTTCGCGCCGAAGCTGGTCAAATGGACCAACATCAAGGAAGACCAGCATAACTGGGACATGCAGCGTTATCACGTGAGCTCGGTTACAGTGTCGATGACAGTCACCGAGAAGGGCGTACCGACCGATCTGAAGATCGTCGAGTCTGAGGATCCGCTGCTGAACCGCGGCGTCCTGGACGCCGTTGCGAACTACCGCTTCACACCCGCATCACTCAACTCAAAGCCCACTGCCATGCCTCTCCTGCTGAAGGTTCGCGTCCTCCCGCAGACAAAATAACTTCTAAAGCGGTCAGTGAAAAGGCAGACCTTTGCGGTCTGCCTTTTCGCTGTGCAATGAAGTGACACAGTCGTGACTAGCCACGGTTGAAGCGACGGCGAACAATTCCCGCCACGCCAAGAATCGACGTGCCAAGAAGCGCCAACGAGCTGGGCTCCGGAGCTGATCCCGAAGTCACGCCAAGAAAGACGAATTCGTCATCGTTGTAGTCGCAGTCAGACTGGTTGCTCTCACCGCCGCAAACATGGTCACTGTTCGCGCCAATGTACAGGTCCTCAAGGCCTACGAATGTTCCAGCCGGGATGGTTCCATTCCCGCTGAAGGGCGTGATGTAGGCGTGATTGTAGCCATCGTCGCTGTCGCCGGGAACGGAAGAGTACGTCTCGCCCGTGTTCTCATTCACGATATAGAAGATGAGCACATCGCCCGGATTCACGCTGAAAATGGACTCCTGCCCTGGAACCGACGAATGGTTGTTGAGGATGGGTCCGCTGATCCAACCTTGCGTCAGGTCCTCGACCTCGATGTCGTCGGTGTCGCCGGCACTGCTGCCGTAGAAGTAGACGTCAAGCGTGTTGCCGGTGGCTGTGACGGTAGTGGACGGTGCAACGTGGCCGACATTTGGGTAGGGGATGTTGTCGGCAAACGCCGGCGTCACCAGCCCTGCCAAGCCAAGAGCCATCAGACTCAAAGCAAATCTGTGCATAGTAAGCCTCCCGAAAGAGATTGGGGCCCGGGATCCTGCTCGAGCGCGCATTGGGGGCTTACTGCACTTTCGCTTGTAACAACCGAGTGTATTCGCGGGAGATCGCGCGGCAACCAACGATAGTCATCGAACGTCAGGCCCATTCGTAACGCCGTATGGATTACTTTTCCTGATAGCCAGCGCCCAGGCTTCGTTTTCCCTAGCATCTGGATCATATTTCCCCGGCGTTCACTCTCTCGGAAGCTCAGTTTCGCGCGCTCAGTTGAAGCCGACCGGCTATCCACACAAACGACATGATTTGCACTTGCATGCACAGGTGGCTGATCCGTAATGTTTGTCCAACTGATGAACGAGCAGCAAGTCGGAACTGAATTGCTGAACTAGCAGACGAACCCAGAACAAGGCGCAAGCCGGACGCTGACCGGAAGCAAACTCAGAGGATTCATGGAAGATTGAGGCCGGAAGTCGGTCGAAGGCACAACGCCTGAGGACGGAGCGCCCGACGAGAGTTGGGAGAGCCAGCCACAGGAAGCCGGGAGCCAAGGTGTCCGACGCGAGTCGGGAGAGGCCGGGACAACCGGACGGGCCGGAGAATACAAGCGGAAGGCGCAAGCCGGAAGCCTGGTCTTCGGAAGAGCTGGAGGAGGAGCGGAAGGCGCAAGCCGGAAGTTCAGCCGAAGGCAGAGACGGAGGACGCGACGCTCGGCGCAAGCTGAGAGGGTCTGCCGACGGAAAGCCTGAGACGGGATCTGCCACGCTGCGAGATTGTCAACGATGAAAGCGCCAGAGACTTCGGTCTCTGGCGTTTTCGTTTGATGGCCAAGTCGCTCCCAGAGCGCTTCGCGCCAACATCATCGGTGGCCACGGCCGCCTGCCGTATCAGCCTGCCTCGTACGTCCCTGGCGACGAATGCTTCAACACATTCGAAGATTGAGGAGACCACGAGGCCTGCTTGAGTGAGACCGTCGCAAGCACCTGAAGCAGGTGGTTCGTACACGTCCCGTCGATAGGGGCAAGATGTCGCGCGAGAACGCGAAGCACGGCTGCGCGCAAACTGGGTCTGCATAGCACCAGATCGGCGATCGTATCTTCGTCGAACGCGTGCCGAATGGAGTGCGGGGTTCCTCCGAACATCAGCAGCTTGCGCGCACCCTGCGCGATCTCGTGCTCGAGGAAGAACGAACGAATGACGATCCCGACCGAATCGTGCTCATACCCTGAGCTGTTCAGCTGCCAATGCAGCACGGTCGTCGCGTCGTCGCGCCAGCCGCCGAGGAGGCTCAGCCACTTCCCTTCCACTGTGCGCAGCCCGGTAATGTAGCCCGCTGGACGGTCACACGAGCTGCGCCATCGCAGTTGCAGCTCTCTGCGGTTCCGCACAGGATTCAGCGAGGCGTCGTTCAGGCTCTTGAACTCTTCGAAGGTCAGCAGAGGACGCGCGTCTGCGACGAAGCTGAGTTGCACGCGGGATGCAAGGTGCCGGCGATAGTAGCGGAGATTACGGCGTGTGAGGCGGCCCATCCGCGCGAGAGTTTCATCGTATGTGGGCGCGAGTGTCAGCATGCGGCCGACGCGACGCTGACGGTATCCCACAAGAGCCCCGGGAGCCGAGTGTGGTCTTCCATTGCTCGACTGCAGCTTGAAAACGAGATGGCGCGATGCCGGCATAGGCGGTGATGTAGACGTCATGGGGGTGGCCTGTCGCGAGTGAGCCGCCGCCGATCACGCCACTGGTGTCGGTGCCGTAGTGTTGGTCGAATGGGTGCTGGGCGGCTGTGGACGAAGTGCGCGTGAGTGCTGCGGGAACGGCTCTCAGTGTGCCGAGCAGACCGCGTTGCGCGATGGACCAGCGCAGCTTTCGCCAGAGAATCAGCATGAGTGCTGATTATCTTCGAGGCGTGCCCCCTCTCACTGTTTCTTGCACAAAAAATCTTCAGAGCAGTGGGCTTGAGGGTGGCTGTGGTTTGGGCCATCAGGTTGTCAGGATCTTCTCGAGCCTTTGCAGATTGGCGCGTTCGCCCATGACGATCAGGACGTCGCCCGCCGAGATTGCGAATTCGGGCGGAGGGTTGAAGGTGGTTTCTCCATCATGTTTGCGGATGGCCAGGACAATGACGCCCGATCTCCTCAGTTCCAACAACTCACCGAAGGTCTTCGCGGTGACCTCCGTTCTCGGTGTAACACGCACCTGTTCCATGACGACTTCCGTTCCTATGTTGCTCCTGGCGAAGTCCATGAATTCGACGACCTGAGGCCGCAGCAGAACGTCGGCGAGCTGCCGCCCTGCCATGGAGAATGGGGTCAGAACAGTATCGGCGCCGGCTCGGCGGAGCTTCTCGCCGGCCTCTTCTTCTGAAGCGCGGGTTACGACGGTCAGCTGCGGGTTGAGAGCCTTTGCCGAGAGAATGATGAACAAGTTCTCGGCGTCCGATGGCAAGGCCGCGATCAACCCCTTTGCACGGAGCACGCCCGCTTCCCGCAGGCTGTCGTCCTGGGTGGCGTCCGCTACGACGGCGAGCATGCCTGCGGTCATGGCCTTTGTGACCCGCTCGTCATCGCGGTCAATGACGAGGAAGGGCGCGCCGGTTCGCTGGAACTCGAGGGATGCATTGCGGCCGACGCGTCCATAGCCGCAGACGATGAAGTGGTCGTGAAGTTGTTGGATCATTCGCTTTTTCCTGCGCTCTCCGAAGCGGCCCTGCAACTCAAGCTCGATGATTGCCTGCGTCATGGCGCCAACCGCCACGAACATGGCGGTCACGCCGAAGACGATCAGGAAGGAGTTGAAGACCTGGCCGGCATGGCTCAGCGGTCGGGGCTCCGGATATCCGATCGTCGTGATGGTCGAGATGGTGACGTAGAAGGCATCGAACCACGAATAGTCCTCGATGAGGACGAATCCTGTTGTGCCGATGGCCACGGTCATGCTCAGGAGGCCGAGGATCAAAAGTATGCGGCGGATTAGACGCCCATGCATCCAGGACTCCTTTGCTCACGGCAAAAGACTATACGAACGCCCTCTTGGGATTGGTGATTTCCGAACGATGGGCAGGAGCATACCCCACCCATCGCGATGATGCCGCGATAAATGGGGCATCCAGGCCCATTCACGGTGAAGCCATGAAAGGATTTGGCGGCCAGCAAGAAATTCGGAGGTGAGGGATAGAGTAGGAGTGGCCACCCGGGATGTCTTTTCAAGCATTGAGTAGACCAGCGACAGTTCCTGAAATATTTTCGAGCGCGGAATGGGGTCGATCGTCTTTAGTGTGAGGTACTGCTTATGAACGTACGCAGGCATGTGATGAAGTTCGGGCTGGCGATGCTTGTGCTCATGCCCTCCCCCGGATCTGCAATGGCGCAGGCTCCTGCAGCTTCAAGCGGGATCGAAGGGCAATGGCAGGGAACCTTGCAGCTGTCCGGTGGCAGGCAGCTTCGGATTGTGTTGAAGGTGTCGAAGGCCGAGGACGGAAGTCTAACAGCGCTCAACTACAGCATCGATCAGAGCCCCCAGCCGATGCGGACGGCCGACGTGTCCTTGCGTGGAAATGTGTTTCACTACGCTGTGCCGTCGCTCGGCAACAGCTATGAGGGTAAGTTGAGCGCGGATGGAAACTCCATCGTCGGCAACTGGGCGCAGACGGTGCCGCTGAACTTTATGCGAGCGACGAAGGAGACGGCGTGGGAGATTCCTCAGCCTGCTCCGCCGCTCAAGCCGATGACGGAGCAGAATCCATCGTTCGCGGTGGCGACGATCAAGCCTTCGAATCCAAATGATTCCACAAAGTATTTACGTGTAGTCGGACGCCGATATATGGCGCATGGGACGTCGCTGGTGGAATTGATGCAGGTGGCGTATGGCGTGAACGAGAAGCAGATCGCAGGCGCTCCGGCGTGGGCGTTTGAAGACCGGTTCGATGTGGTGGGTGAACCGGACGCAGAGGGCGAGCCGAATGCGAAACAGTGGCTGACCATGATGCAGAAGCTGATTGCCGAGCGGTTTGCGCTGACGCTGCATCATGAGCAGCGCGAGACTTCGAGCTATGTTCTCGCGACGGGGAAGGATGGGGTGAAGAATCTGACGCCGAGTGAGAGCAACAGTCCGCTGCCGAGTGGGCTCGAGTTTTTGAGAGTTGAGGGCGGCTTGTTGCTTCCGGCGAGGAATACGGCAATGTCACAGCTTGCGCAGATGCTGCAGCAGGTGGTTCTGGACCGACCGGTCGTAAATCACACGGGACTGGCGGGCCGGTATGACTTTGAGTTGCGATTCATGCCGGATGAGTCGATGTTTCACGGGCGAGCGCCGATGACTGCGCCAAGTGGTGCCACCGAGCCGAGCTTGTTTGAGGCGCTGTCTCGACTGGGCCTGAAGCTTACTGTGGAGAAAACGCCGCTGGATGTAATCGTTGTTGATCATGTCCAGCATCCATCGGAGAATTGAATGCTATCGAGTCTAAGCACAACGGCAGGGCCGAGGCCCTGCCGTTGTTGTTTGGTGCTGTTGTTCTGGCGCGTATTCGGCGGCGAGTTCTTCCTGTTCGGCATGCGGGAGATGGGCGGGGACGCACCCCACTCATCGCGATGATGCCGCGATGAATGGGGCACCCAGGATGGTGTGTTCACGAGATAACTGGCCACCCGCCTGAATGAACCCCGCGCTGAACCGAGAATCGGGCATAACTCAAAGGGCGGACTCTTTCGAGTCCGCCCTTTGAGTTTGGTTGGTTGCGCGCTGGATGTCAGGGCTAAAGCCCTGACCTAATCCGCTTACTCGGCGGCGAGTTCTTCCTGTTCGCCTTCCATGCGCATGGCTTCGAGCTCGCGCTCTTCGGCTTCGTGGGCTTCCATGACCTCGGCCTGGATCTGGGCTGCCGCTTCCTCGAGCTCGGGGGAGAGCTGGACGTTGCGGTAGTAGTCCATGCCGGTGCCAGCGGGGATGAGGCGGCCGACGATGACGTTCTCCTTGAGGCCGCGCAGCGCGTCGATCGAGCCGTTGATGCTGGCCTCGGTGAGCACGCGGGTGGTCTCCTGGAAGCTCGCCGCCGAGATGAAGCTGTCGGTGGAGAGCGACGCCTTGGTGATGCCGAGGAGCAGCGGACGGCCGATTGCCGGACGGCCACCCTCCATGAGCACACGCGAGTTCTCCGCGTTGAAGCGGAAGCGGTCGATCTGCTGCTCGAGCAGGAAGTTCGTGTCGCCAACCTCTTCGACCTTCACCCAACGGAGCATCTGGCGGACGATCGTTTCGATGTGCTTGTCCGAGATGGACACGCCCTGGAGACGGTAGACCTCCTGGATTTCGTTGACGAGGTACATCTGCAGCTCGCGCTCGCCGAGCACCTCGAGGATGTCGTGCGGATTACGCGGGCCGTCGATGAGCGCGTCACCGGCGCGGAGGCGTTCGCCTTCCTGCACGTTGACGTAGACACCGCGCGGAACGCTGTACTCCTCTTCCTGCCCGTTGTCGGCCGTGACGTAGACCTTGCGCTGACCCTTGGAGATGTCGCCGAAGCGGACCGTGCCGTCGATCTTGGAGATGATCGCCGGATCGCGGGGCTTGCGGGCCTCGAAGAGCTCGACGACTCGCGGCAGACCGCCGGTGATGTCCTTGGTGCGGGTGGTCTCACGCGGGATCTTGGCTAGAATGTCGCCTGGATGAACCTCGTCACCGTCCTGCACCATGAGATAGGCGCGTGACGGCATGAGGTAGCGCTTGTTGGTCGTGGCCTTGGACGACTTGATGATGATGGCCGGCTGGCGCTTCTCGTCCGTGGACTCGGAGACGACGAGACGCGAGAGGCCGGTGACCTCGTCGATCTCTTCGTTGACCGTGACGCCTTCCTGCAGGTCCTTGAACTGCACGGTGCCGGCGATCTCGGTGAGGATGGAGAAGGTGTAGGGGTCCCACTCGCCGAGCAGACTGCCGAGCTTGACCTCCTGTCCATCCTCAACGCGAAGCTTGGCGCCGTACACGATGGCGTAGCGCTCTTTCTCGCGGCCCTTCTCGTCGACGATGGCGAGGTAGCCGGAGCGATTCATGACGACCAGACCACCTTCCTTGGAGCGGACGGTGACGAGGTTGATGAAGTGCGTCTTGCCGGCGTTCTTGGCCTCGAGGTGCGAAGCGTCTGCAACGCGCGAGGCGGTGCCGCCGACGTGGAAGGTACGCATGGTGAGCTGCGTGCCGGGCTCGCCGATGGACTGCGCCGCGATGACACCGACGGCCTCGCCCATCTCAACCATCTTGCCGGAGCCGAGGTTACGGCCGTAGCAGAGGATGCAGCAACCGCGCTTGGATTCGCAGGTGAGGACCGAGCGAATCTTGACGCGTTCTATTCCCGCTGCTTGAACCGCAGAAGCTTTGTCCTCGTCGATCTCTTCGTTGATATCGACGATGATCTTGCCTTCGAAGTCCTTGAGCTTCTCGAGCGAGACGCGGCCGATGATGCGGTCGCGCAGCGGCTCGATGATGTCGCCGGCTTCGATGATCGGGGTGACGTAGATGCCTTCGACGGTGCCGCAGTCGAGCTCGGAGATGATCACGTCCTGGGCGACGTCGACGAGACGGCGGGTGAGGTAGCCGGAGTCAGCGGTCTTGAGCGCCGTGTCAGCCAGACCCTTGCGGGCGCCGTGGGTCGAGATGAAGTACTCGAGCACGGTGAGACCCTCGCGGAAGTTGGCCTTGATGGGCGACTCGATGATCTCGCCGGAGGGCTTGGCCATGAGGCCGCGCATACCGGAGAGCTGACGAATCTGCTGCTTCGAACCACGGGCACCGGAGTCGGCCATGATGTAGATCGGGTTCATGGCTCCTTCCTTGTCCGCCTTCTTCATGTTGTTGAACATCTCGTCGGCGACGCGGTCGGTGACGGCAGACCACATCTGCGTGACCTTGTTGGAGCGCTCGAGGTTGGTGATCGAGCCTTCAAGGTACTGCTGCTGCAGCGTGATGACCTGCTTTTCAGCGTCGGCGACGACGGTGTACTTCGACGCCGGGATGACCATGTCGTCAAAGCCGACCGACAGACCGGAGCGCGTCGCGTACTGGAAGCCGAGCTCCTTGATGCGGTCGAGCGCGCGAACGGTGACCTCGAGGCCGAGGTTCAGGTAGCAGTAGTTGACGAGCTGGCCGATGCCCTTCTTCTTGAGCAGACCGTTGATGAACGGAATCCCCTCAGGCAGCGCGTCATTGAGAATGGCGCGGCCGACCGTGGTGGAGATGTACTGCTTGTTGAAGTGCACGGGCTCGGTGTGCGTGATGTCCTGGTCGTCGTAGGCCGTGGTCATGTCGAGCACTTGACCGGTATAGCGCAGGCGGATCGGCGAGAGCGTTTCTACCTGCTTCGCTTCCAGCGCCATGAGGACCTCTTCGACGTTGGCGAAGGCACGGCCCTCACCGACGGCGCCGACCTTGGACTTCGTCAGGTAGTAGAGGCCGAGCACCATGTCCTGCGTGGGCACAGTGATGGGCTGGCCGGAGGCCGGCGACAGGATGTTGTGCGAGGCGAGCATAAGGACCGAAGCCTCGATCTGCGCCTCAGGAGACAGAGGAATGTGCACAGCCATCTGATCGCCGTCGAAGTCCGCGTTGAAGGCGGTGCAGACGAGCGGGTGAATCTTGATGGCCTTGCCCTCGACGAGCACAGGCTCGAAGGCCTGGATGCCGAGGCGGTGCAGCGTCGGAGCGCGGTTCAGCAGCACGGGGTGGTCCTTGATGACCTCCTCGAGGATGTCCCATACGATAGGCTCCTGCAGTTCCACCATTTCCTTGGCCTGCTTGATGGTGGTGCAGTGGCCGGTCTGCTCCAGACGGTGATAGATGAACGGCTTGAAGAGCTCGAGCGCCATCTTCTTGGGAAGACCGCACTGGTGCAGCTTGAGCTCGGGGCCGACGACGATCACGGAACGGCCGGAGTAGTCGACGCGCTTGCCGAGCAGGTTCTGACGGAAGCGGCCCTGCTTGCCCTTGAGGGTGTCGGAGAGCGACTTCAGCGGACGGTTGTTCGCTCCGCGGAGAACGCGGCCGCGGCGGCCGTTGTCGAACAGAGCGTCGACGGCCTCCTGCAGCATGCGCTTCTCGTTGCGCACGATGACCTCAGGCGCATGAAGATCCATGAGCTTCTTGAGGCGGTTGTTCCGGTTGATGACGCGGCGATAGAGATCGTTGAGATCGGACGTCGCGAAACGGCCGCCATCCAGTGGCACGAGAGGGCGAAGCTCGGGCGGGATCACGGGGATCACGTCGAGGATCATCCACTGCGGCTTGTTGTCGGACTTGCGGAAGGCCTCGACGACCTTGAGGCGCTTGGAGTACTTGAGCTTCTTCTGGAGAGAAGTCTCGGTCTTCATGCGCTCGCGGAGCTCGATGGCGAGCTCCTGGATCTCGACGCGCTTGAGGAGCTCCTTGATGGCCTCGGCGCCCATCATGGCCTTGAAGCCGGAGGGGCGGTACTGCTGGTCGAGCTCGCGGAAGCGGTTCTCGTCCTTGATGACCTCGCGCTCCTTAACCGGCGCGTCGCCTGGATCGACGACGACGTAGGACTCGAAGTAGAGGACGGCCTCGAGCTCACGCAGCGAGATGTCGAGCAGGTGGCCGATGCGCGAGGGCAGGCCCTTGAAGAACCAAACGTGCGAGCAGGGCGAGGCGAGCTCGATGTGACCGAGGCGTTCGCGGCGAACCTTGCTGAGTGTGACTTCAACGCCGCACTTGTCGCAGATGACTCCGCGGTGCTTCATGCGCTTGTACTTTCCGCAGAGGCACTCCCAATCGGTGATGGGGCCGAAGATGCGGGCGCAGAAGAGGCCGTCGCGCTCCGGCTTGAAGGTGCGGTAGTTGATGGTCTCGGGCTTGGTCACCTCACCGTGCGACCACGAGCGGATCTTCTCGGGGCTGGCGAGCTGAATCTTGATCGAATCAAAATCGGTGATCGGACCGGCGAGTTCGAAGGGGCTGGAGCGGAACATGTTTTTTCTCTCCGTTGCAGTGCTTAGCTCGATGCCAACTTTTTGGTTCGCTCTCTCGCTTGTCTGAGAGCCTGTTGCGAGCTTCGCTGCTGTACTGCTGCTGTTTCTTGTCGACCGCGATGAGCTGCGGTCCTGAATCCTGAGGTCATCGCCCTGACCTCTGCTCTTCCTTGCCGTTACACAAGCTCAGGAAGAGCAGAGGCGGGCGGATTGGCTAATCGGCTACGGCCAGCTCCGGAAGTGCAGGGATGCCTTCGTCGTGGCTGCCGGCAACCTTCACCAGCTCGACGTCGAGGCAGAGCGACTGCAATTCGCGGATGAGCACGTTGAACGACTCGGGCACACCAGGCTCGATGGCAGCCTCGCCCTTGACGATGGCCTCGTAGATCTTGGTGCGGCCGTATACGTCGTCGGACTTGGCGGTGAGCAGCTCCTGCAGGATGTAGGCGGCGCCATAGGCTTCGAGCGCCCAGACCTCCATCTCACCGAAGCGCTGTCCACCGAACTGCGCCTTACCACCCAGCGGCTGCTGCGTGATGAGGGAGTACGGTCCGATGGAGCGGGCGTGGATCTTGTCGTCGACGAGGTGCGACAGCTTGAGCATGTAGATGTAGCCGACCGTAACCGGCTGCTCGAACGCCTCTCCTGTCATACCGTCGATGAGCGTGCTCTTGCCCGAGGCCGGAAGGCCGGCTGCTGCCAGCAGTGCCTTGATCTCGGTCTCGCGCGCGCCGTCGAAGACCGCGGTGCCGAACCAGATGCCCTTCTTCATGCCCTTGGCGACGCGCAGAGTCTGCTCGTCGTCGAGCGTGAGAAGGTGGCTCAGTGCAGCGGTGTTCTTGAACTGCTCCTTGAAGACCTCGCGAACTTCGTTGGCCTTCTGGTAGCTCTCGACGAGTTTGGCGACCTTCGCTCCGAGCTCATGTGCAGCCCAGCCGAGGTGCGTCTCGAGGATCTGGCCGACGTTCATACGCGACGGCACACCGAGCGGGTTGAGGACGATCTCGACGGGAGTTCCGTCCGGGAGGTACGGCATATCCTCTTCCGGCAGGATGCGCGAGATGACGCCCTTGTTACCGTGGCGGCCGGCCATCTTGTCACCGACCGAGAGCTTGCGCTTCATGGCGATGTAGACCTTCACCATCTTGATCACGCCAGGCGAGAGCTCGTCGCCCTTGCCCATCTTGGTGATCTTCTCGTTGGTGATCTTGCGGAGCACGTCGATCTGACGCGAGGTCATCTCTTCGATCTCGTCGATCTGCTCATTCACGCGCGGGTCCTTGTCGGCGTAGCGAATACGCTTCAGGTTGCGCGTGGAGATGAGCTCGATCGTGTCGCGGTCGAGGATGTCGCCCTTGGAGAGCAGCTTCTTGTTGGTGCGCTCGTCGTGCAGGTCGGCCTGGACTTCCTTGCTGCCAAGGATGCCTTCGAGGCGCTTGAGGCGCTCGTCGGTGAGGATTCGAATCTCATCGGCGAGGTTGCGCTCGAGCTTCTCGATCAGCTCCTGTTCGATCTGCAGCGCGCGGGCGTCCTTCTCCTGTCCCTTGCGGGAGAAGATGCGGACGTCGACGACCGTGCCCTCGATGCCCGGAGGGCAGGTGAGCGAGGCGTCGCGCACGTCGCCGGCCTTCTCACCGAAGATGGCGCGGAGCAGCTTCTCTTCAGGAGTGAGCTGCGTCTCGCCCTTCGGCGTGACCTTGCCGACGAGGATGTCGTTGTGGCTGATCTTGGCGCCGATGCGGATGATGCCCGACTCGTCGAGATCACGCAGAGCGTGCTCCGAGACGTTCGGGATATCGCGCGTGATCTCTTCCGGTCCAAGCTTCGTGTCGCGGGCCTCGATCTCGAACTCCTCGATGTGGATCGACGTGTAGTAGTCGTCCTTCACGAGCTTTTCGGAGATGAGGATCGCGTCCTCGAAGTTGTAACCGCGCCACGGAGTGAACGCGACGAGCACGTTACGGCCGAGACCAAGCTCGCCCTGCTCCGTGCACGGACCGTCCGCGATCACCTGCCCCTTGAGAACGCGGTCGCCCTTGCGAACGATCGGCTTCTGGTTGATGCAGGTGTTCTGGTTGGAGCGCTTGAACTTCGTGAGCTGGTAGATGTCGGAACCAACCTCACGCGAGAGCTGCGTGGGGTGGTGCTCGCCTTCGACGCGCACGATGATGCGCTCGGAGTCGACCGAGTCCACGATGCCGTTACGCTTGGCCAGGATGACGGCGCCGGAATCGCGGGCAGTGACGCCCTCCATACCGGTACCGACGAACGGAGCCTCGGAGACAAGCAGAGGAACCGACTGGCGCTGCATGTTCGCGCCCATGAGAGCGCGGTTGGCGTCGTCGTGCTCGAGGAACGGAACGAGCGAGGCGGCCACGGAGACGAGTTGCTTCGGCGAGACGTCGATGTAGTCGACCTCTCCCTTCGGCACGAGGACGAAGTTGCCCTGCTTACGGGCGTTGACCAGGTCCTCGACGATCGCGCCGGCCTCGTTCAGGTCGATGTTGGCCTGCGCGATGGTGTGGCGATCCTCCTCCCACGCGGAGAGGTAGAAGCTGAAGGGCTCGAAGTCGATGGTGCGCTTGCCGTCCTTCTTGAGCTGCTTGTTGAGCTTCTGCGCGTCGTTGATCTCGAGCGTGTCGCCCTGACGCAGACCGCTCTCGCCGGCATTGGAGACGGCGACGTAGTCGAGCACCTTGCCGTCCTTGACGCGGCGGTAGGGCGACTCGATGAAGCCGTACTCGTTGATGCGAGCGAAACACGAGAGCGACGAGATGAGACCGATGTTCGGTCCTTCCGGCGTCTCGATGGGGCAGATGCGGCCGTAGTGCGTCGGGTGAACGTCGCGGACCTCGAAGCCAGCGCGCTCACGCGAGAGACCACCCGGCCCAAGCGCGGAGAGGCGACGCTTATGCGTGATCTCCGAGAGCGGGTTCGTCTGGTCCATGAACTGCGAGAGCTGTGAGGAGCCGAAGAACTCGCGGATCGCGGCCATGACGGGCTTGGCGTTGATGAGGTCGTGCGGCATCGCCGTCGACATCTCCTGGTAGACCGACATCTTCTCCTTGATAGCGCGCTCCATGCGGACCAGGCCAATGCGGAACTGGTTCTCCATGAGCTCACCGACCGCGCGGACGCGGCGGTTGCCAAGGTGGTCGATGTCGTCAACGAGGCCGATGTTCTTGCGCAGCTTGAGGAGGTAACGGATGGTTCCGTAGAAGTCCTCCGGCGTCAGCGTGCGCTTGTCGAGGCCGGTGGCTTCCTGGTTCTCGTACAGCTTGATGTTGAACTTCAGACGGCCGACGCGCGAGAAGTCGTACTTGCGCGAATCGAAGAACATGCCTTCGAAGAGCGCAGTCGCGGTGTCGAGCGTCGGAGGATCGCCCGGACGCAGCTTGCGGTAGATCTCGATGAGAGCTTCCTCAGGCTTGCGAACGGAGTCGCGGCGCAGCGTGTTGGAGATGATGTTGCCCACGTCGTCGCGCTCGGGGAAGAAGACCTCGAACGAGGTGACGCCGGTCTGCAGAATCTTGTGCAGCTTGTCGGCGGTGAGCTCCTGGTTGGCCTCATAGATCAGCTCGCCGGTGGTGAGATCGACGACGTCCGAGGCGGTCATCGCGCCTTCGAACTCCGAGGTCTCGACCTCGACGGAGGTGATGCCGGCCTGGCGGATGTGCTTCAGCGCGGAGGCGCCGATCTTCTTGCCGGAGGATACGATCTCCTCGTGCGAGCCCTTGCCGCCGTGGATGGCCGCGGTCGAGCGCGTGCCGACGAGGTGCGTCAGCTTGTCCTCAGACGTGACGGCCCAGTGCAGCTTGGCGTCCTTCACGTTGATGGTGTCGACCGTGTAGAAGGTCTTGAGGATCTCTTCGTCGGTGCGGAGGCCGAGAGCGCGCAGGAAGATGGTCCCGAGGAACTTGCGCTTGCGGTCAATGCGGACGTAGAGGGTGTTCTTCTGGTCGTACTCGAACTCCACCCAGGAGCCGCGGTACGGGATGATCTTGCCCAGGAAGTAGGTGCGGTTGTTCGCGGTCTCAAAGAAGACGCCGGGCGAACGGTGCAACTGCGAGACGATGACGCGTTCCGTTCCGTTGACGATGAAGGTGCCATTGGCGCTCATCAGCGGGATGTCGCCGAAGAACACTTCCTGCTCCTTCATATCGCGCAGGCTCTTGACGCCGGTCTCGGGGTCCTTGTCGTAGATCTTGAGGCGGATGGTCACCTTGAGCGGGGCCGAGTAGGTCATACCGCGGTCTTCGCACTCAGCCTGGTCGTACTTCAGTTGCAGGCCGACGGGGTCGCCGCACTTGGTGCAGAAGTCAGGGGTGTTCTTGTTGTAGGTTCCGCAGAACTTGCAGAGGACGTCGCCGGGATGGAACGGGTCGGTGATGACCATGTGCCCGCAGTTGGAGCAGGCGGTGCGCAGGTGATTCAGGCCCTTGAGGTAACCGCACTTGCACTCCCAGTTGCCGATCGTGTAGTCCACGAACTCAAGCTCGGAGACGTTGCGGAAGTCGGTGATGGGGAATACAGAGGTAAAGACAGACTGCAGGCCGTTGTCCTCGCGCTCCTGGGGCAGTTTGTCCATCTGCAGGAAGCGTTCGTAGCTACGGCGCTGAACCTCGATGAGGTTCGGAATCTGAATGCTGGTTGGAATCTTCGAAAAGTCGAGACGGGTTCGAACCGCACGCAATTCGTTCTGGTTGGTCGAGTCGGACATGAGCTCTCCTGTTGCTCGGCCCCGGGTTGTGGGGCCTGTTGCTTGGCTCGAGGGCCTCCCGAGGGCACCTGCGCATGTGCGTCAGGCTGATCGAGAGGGAGAAGAGGCCGCTGGTCACGCGAACTCTTCTGCCTTGACTTGCTGTGCGCCCGTTCGGGAGTGACCGTCCTCGTACCGGCCACGCCCAAGGCGCGGTGTGCTGCTCCCCGCGAAGCACTCTGCGGGGTCCAAACTTGGTATGTCGCTTCTCACTAGAGAAGCTGTACTGCTACAAAAGGCGCTGACGCGGGACAAAGGTCCGGCGAAAGCGCGCGGCGTTAGGTGTTTCTGAAGACGCCGAAAGCGCCCTGCGGGCGCGGATGCCCGGAGAGCGCATGAAGATCTCTTTGTTCAAAATGTAGGTCGAAACGCTGTATGGTCGCCGCCCTTTGAGACCCGCCGCAAGGCCTCAAGAGTTTGCCGCTTACGTTTCACCCTGTGGATCCGCCGCTTGAACCACAGGATGGCCGGCTCCGTAGCCTGCGTCCCAATCCGCAGGATGAACCGGATAATGCTAAGAAAATGCCGCTGTCTACTATCCGCCGTAATGCCTGATGTCTTGATCGCCGAGATGTCTGGTGTGAACCACCGAGTATTTTTGCTCGTTACGGCTGCACGCCTAAACAGCCGCGGTCCTTGCCCATTGGTAAGGATACAGTAAACACATACAAGAATGCAAGTGAAGTGCCAGAACGGCACCGCCGGAGCCGAAGCCCCAACGGTGCCGACCAGCCACTTTCAACTCGAACTGCCCCGGCGAGCGCCGGCTGAAGCCGGTCGCCTACCCGTAAATACCGCAGAATGCGATATTTACTTGATCTCCACAGTCGCGACGCCGTCAAACTTCTTGGCGATGGCAGCCGCGTCTTCCTTCGAGATGTTCTCCTTCAGAGGCTTGGGAGCGCCGTCAACCAGGTCCTTGGCCTCCTTGAGACCAAGCGAGGTAACCTCGCGCACTGCCTTGATGGTGTTGATCTTGTTCGCGCCGGCATCCTTGAGGATGACGGTGAACTCGGTCTTCTCTTCGACTGCAGGAGCAGCCGCGCCGCCGCCCGCTGCCGGAGCCGCCACGGTGGCCGCAGCCGCCGAGACGCCGAGACGCTCCTCGAGCTTCTTCACCAACTCCGAAGCCTCGAGCAGGGTGAGGCTAACGATCTGATCTTCCAACTGCTGAATGTCTGCCATTTTGTTCTCCATTTACGACTAAAACTTTGATTTTTCCGCGATTTCTGCGGGTACTGCCGATTGCGTTCCCAAGGCTCGCGCCTCAGGTTGCTGTCCCTCGCCTCCGGGTTTCCGTTGCGCCCAGACCAGCGCACCCGAAGCTCAGAACAGCGAAACTTAGTTACCCTCTGCGGGCTCGGTCGTTGCCGCCTCGCCAGCCTGTGAGGCCGTCGAGTTCTCGGGCTGAGCGGCGCCGCTGGGCTGCTCGCCAGCTGCCGATTCCTCGACATGCGCGGCTGCCTCGGTTGCTGCAGCCGTTTCGGTTGCGGGAGCTGCTTCGGCCTTCGCCGCAGGAGCAGCACCAGCCTCGAACTTGTTCTGCTCGACCGCCTGGTTTACGACAACGGCCAGGTTGCGGCCGGTGGCGTTGATGACCGTTGCCAGGCGCGTCGCCGGGGAGTTGATAAGGAAGAGCAGCTTCGAGAAGAGCTCCTCCTTGCCCGGGAGGGTCGCGAGCGACTGAATCTCCTGGACATTGATGACCTTGCCGTCGACGATGCCGAGCTTGAAGGTGAACTCTGCGTTGTCCTTCACCCAGTTCGAGAGCGCCTTGGCCAGCGCGACCGGGTCGCCCGAGGTGTAGGCCACGGAACTGACGCCCTTGAGGCCCTGCAGCGCCTTCTCCACCTTGGTGCCCTGCGCGGACTTGGCCGCCAATTTGTTCTTGACGACGTGATAGCTTCCACCCGCTGCGCGGATCGTCTTGCGCAGATCGAAGTCCTTCGCGGCGGTGAGGCCGGTGAAGGTTCCGATGATGGCCGAGGTCGAGTGCTCGAGCTCGCTGGCGAGCTGCTTCACCTTCTCGTTCTTCTTTGACTTGCTCAGTGCCATAAAAACCAGCCTTTAGCTGCTAGCTCTTAGCTGCTAGCTCAATCTGTGGCGCATCGGGTGTCTCACCCTCAGGGCCGAAATCTTCAATTCTGAGAGCCTTTGACTGGAAGCTAGAAGCTGCAGCCATCGGCTCGTCCTTCTTACGCCTTGGTCGCAATGTCCGCGGTCTCGGCCTGCAACTCAATGCCGGGGCCCATCGTGGAGCTCAGCACAATCCGCTTGATGTATTTGCCCTTGGCCGCGGACGGCTTGGCCTTCACAACCGCCGAAACAACCGTCATCGCATTGGCCTCAAGCTTGTCCGGCGTGAAGCTCAGCTTGCCCACGGGAACGTGGACCAGCGCCGTCTTGTCCGCGCGGAACTCAACCTTACCGGCCTTGATTTCCTTGATCGCGCCGGCGACATCGGTGGTCACCGTACCGGTCTTCGGGTTCGGCATCAGGCCGCGGGGGCCGAGCACCTTACCGAGACGGCCGACCGAGCGCATCATGTCAGGCGTGGCGATCAGGGCGTCAAACGCTGTCCAGTTTTCCTTCTGGATCTTCTCGACCAGATCTTCGCCGCCGACAAACTCCGCGCCGGCCGCCTCGGCTTCGCGAACCTTGTCGCCTAAGGCGATCACGGCAACAACCTTGCTCTTACCGCCCAAACCGTGGGGAGAACAACGGTCCCGCGGACCATCTGGTCGGCGTGCCGCGTGTCAACGCCCAGGCGCAGCGTCAAGTCGACGGTCTCGTCGAAGTCCTCGCCGCCGACGAACTCCGCACCGGCCGCCTCGGCCTCGCGAACCTTGTCGCCCGAGGCGATGACGGCAACGACCTTCGACTTGCCGCCGAGGCCGTGGGGGAAGATTGACCGTGCCGCGGACCATCTGGTCGGCGTGGCGGGTGTCAACGCCCAGGCGCAGCGTCAGGTCGACGGTCTCGTCGAACTTGGCGAACTTGGCCTTCTGGAGCAGCGGGATTGCCTCGCCGATGGCGTACGGACGCTGCTCGACGAGCGCGCGCGCCTTCGCAGTATTTTTGGATAGCTTACGTGCCATATCTCTTCTAAATTCCCTTCGTCTCCCACCCCGGTTCCCCGCTCGGCTGGCGCCAGAGGGACATGCGATTCGCTGCATGGGCGTGGTCTCGACTGCGGTCTGCGCGGAAGGCACAGACAACGTTCTTATTATCCATGAAAAAACGCGAAGTATCAAGCAATTTTGCCCCCAAACAGGTTCACTGGTCGGAGTCATTGAACAGGTTGGGCAGGCGCGGGCTCAGATAGATCAGCAGGACGCAGCCGACCAGGGCAAACCCGACTAAGGGCTCCCAGAAAGAGACGATGGCTGCGGTGCTGAAGAGTCCGAGGGCAAGGTAAGAGCGGATGTGGGCGATCTTTCGCAGACGAGGCGCTAAATCGCGGTCGGTCGCCTGCAGAGGGCGGTGCGTTCAAAGGCGAGATAGGCGATCTCGATGAAGACGAAAACCAGAGCATAGACAAAGACGGGTGCAGCGGCCAGTCTCGTGGCGGCGATCCCGGTGGTGGTGACGGGAACGAGCGACACCATGAAGAGATGGGCGAAATTCCACCAGATGAGTTGCGGTGTGGCGTGAGAAGCGAACCGCATCAGGTGATGGTGATTGACCCAGATGATGGCGATGAAGAGATAGCTGACGGCGTAGCTGAGAGCGGTGGCCACAGGGGTAAGAGCGCGCGCAATGTGGGCTCGGCGGGCGGCTTAGAGTCAGGTCGAGCACCATGATGGTAATGATGGTGCGCGCAAGAACTCGCGTCGGAGAAGGTTGAGAGACGTTCCGATGTCGTTCTGTTGTGCGACATGTCCTTTCCTTCGCTGCGGGTAGAGGCGCCACTTGATGCTGTCGCAAGGCTCACACAATCTGCGATGGGCGGGCAACCCTTTTTGATAGCAACGCCGCAATAGCGAATTCACGTCCGATTTGAAAGCGTGAGGGCCAGGAACGATGAAGCGTTGGAGCACGGTGATTTCCAGAGGCTGGATTGCGCTGGCCGCGCTGGGGCTGATCGGGACACAAAGTACGGGGCAGGTGCATCACGCAGATCGCACGCCTGCGGCGGTAGTGGAAGCGACCGAACTGCCGGATTCGCCGGGCGCGCTGCTTGCGACGAACACACCAGCCGCGGACCGAGGCGCCGGAAACAACGGTTGTGCCGACACGAGATATTGAATCCACATCCGTGCTGGTGCCGGCGCGCAAGTACCATCGCGTGGTCAAGCCGTATGAAGAGGCTGGCCCGCTCACAGGGTTCGACAAGATCAAGCTCTCGATCATCAGCCGCGCCACGGTCGGCGAGGTTGTGGGGACGGCGTGGGCGGCGGGCTGGAGCCAGTGGCGCCAGAGCCGCCCGCACTATGGTCAAGGCACCGAGGCGTTCGAGAAGCGGCTCGGCGCGCTGGCAATCAAACAAACTTCGCAATCTCTCCTTACCTATGGTGTGTATGCGACTGCGTTCCACGATGACCCGCGCTATTACGTGATGGGACCGACGGAGAAGCCGATGAAGCGGGCGATCTGGTCGGCAGAGCGAACAATCTTCACACAGAAGGACGATGGCAGGCCTGCGATCAACTGGCCGAAGCTTGCGGGCATTGCATCCTCGACCGCACTAACTACGGCGTACTATCCGGCGGTGGACCATGGATTCGGGAATGAGTCGAAGGCGTTCGCGATGTCGCTGGCCATGTCGATTCTCAACGATGAACTGCATGAGTTTGGCGGGGATGTGATCCATATGATTCGCCGCAATAAGTGATGAAAAGTTGACCTTGACAGGTTGATGCCGGATCGCTACTCTCGTCTTCAATGAGGCGAAGAAATGGCGAAACTAGAGGGAGTCTTCCAAAACGGTTCATCGCTTTTCCCAATCCTGCCTTCGCGTCTCGTTGGCCTGGCCCGCCTCGCCGCTGAGGCCACCCATGCCGACGACGGCCACCTGATCGAGTTCAAGGCGATCAAAGCCCGCTCGCTGCTGAACCACTCGGTCTCGAAACGCATGGGGTGGGTCGCCTGGTCGATCAATCCTTACCGCGGGTGCGAGTTCGGCTGCCGCTACTGCTACGCGCGCTACACACATCAGTTTCTGCAGCCGGAGCCTGTCGCCAGCGTGCCTATTGGGACCTACGAGGCGCCGGTGCAGCCGTGGGCTACGGCGTTCGAGCACGAGATCTACGTGAAGGAGAACGCGGCGTGGTTGCTGGAGCAGGAGTTGAAGCGGATCGATCCGAAGCAGGAGATCGCGATCGGAACCGCAACCGATCCGTACCAGCCGATCGAGAGACGCGTGGGGATTACACGCTCGTTGCTCGAGGTCCTGGCACGGCGTGAGGGATATCGGATCGGCATCATCACCAAGTCGACGCTGATCGAGCGCGACATCGACCTGCTGAAGAAGATCGCTGAGGGCAACACACTCGTTGTGCACATCACTATTACGACCACTGACGCGACGCTTGCTCGCAAGCTGGAGCCGCGTGCGCCGCGACCGGACCTGCGCTTCGCTGCGGTGAAGAAGTTGCGCGAGGCGGGCATTGTGACGGGCGTGCTGTGTTCGCCGCTGCTGCCCGGCATCAACGACACACCGCGCGCGCTGGATGCGGTCGCCAGCCGCGCGGCCGCAGCGGGTGCGAGCTTCCTGGGAGCGCACCCGCTGTTTCTGAAGTCGTGCTCACGGCCTACGTGGATGGGCTTCCTGCGGGAGCACTTCCCTCAGCTTCTCGATGACTACCGCAAGCGTTTTGCGAAGGCAGACTTCGTGGACGGGGAGTATCGCGAGCGAGTCTCGGAGGTTGTGCGCGCTGCGTGCCGCAAGCATGGCCTGGCGCGGCGCTCGACGGATGCGCTGTTGTCGAATGCGTTGGGTGCGCAGGCGCTTGGCGGATTCGATCGCAAGGCCCCGCAGCCTGCGCGGACAGCGGGATTTGCCGCGCCGGAGCCGGCGCAGGGTTCGCTCTTCGCCATCGCGTGAAGCAGTGAGGAGTGGCTCAGCCTCGCGCGATCAGCGCATCGATCTCGGACCGTTTGGGCATCGACGGGGCGGTGCCGTGGCGCGTGACGGAGATGCCCGCGGTGGCGCATCCGAAGCGCACGGCGTCGAGCAGCGGCATGTCTTCGGCGAGCGCCGCGGCGAAGCCTCCGCAGAAGGCATCCCCGGCTCCCGTGGTCTCGAGCACGGGGCCAGCGCTGAAGGAGTCGATGATTGTCGAGGTTCCATCGGCTGTTCGCACGAGAGCACCGCGCGCCCCGAGAGTGAGGATGACGTTGCGCGCTCCACGCTGTTGAAGAGCCGCGGCGGCGCGCTCGGCTTGCTCGACGGATTCGACAGGCAGCCCCGTGAGAATGGCGGCCTCGGTCTCGTTGGGCACAACATAGTCGGCGAGTGCGAGCATGCTGTCGGGCAGCGGCGCGGTCGGAGCAGGCGCGGGATTGAGGATGGTCGTCACGCCGGCCTCACGAGCGATCTTCATGCCACGTTCGACAATCTCGACCGGCATCTCAAGTTGCGTGAGAAAGATGTGGGCGGCGCGGATCGCGTCCGACATCGCGTCCAGCTCTTCCGCGGTGATGGTGAAGCAGGCACCCGGCACGACGATGATTCCGTTCTCACCGCGCACTTCGTCGATGAGGATAGCCGCCGCACCGGTTGCGGTGTCGCAGTTGCGCGTGAGCGAGGCGTCGATACCGGCGTCGGCCCACGTCTTTCGCGCGAGCTGACCGAAGGTATCGTCACCGAGCTTGCAGGCCATCTTCACCTGCGCTCCTGCGCGCGCTGCTGCAACGGCCTGGTTGGATCCTTTACCGCCGGGGCCCAGCGCAAAGTTTGAGCCCATCAGCGTCTCACCCCATATGGGAAGACGCGAGGCGCGGAAGGCGACGTCGGCGACAAAACTGCCGAGGACGAGAACAGTACGGCTCATGCGGTTCAACTCCTTGTTGCAATGCGAAAAGATTAGTGGGCGCTCGCGATCAGGATGATCGCAAGGATGTATGCGGCGAACATGGCGGCGAGATAGCTTTTGGCCTTTGTGTTGGCGCCGCGAAACTCCTTCCACACGAAGACGCCCCAGAGGCACGCCACCATCGGCGAAGCCTGGCCGATCGCGTAGGAAATCGACACGCCGACCGCCGATCCCGCGACGAGGTTAAAGGCCATTCCCGTGCCCCAGATGGCGCCGCCGAGCAGGCCGAGCGCGTGATACTTCCCCGAGGTACGGAAGTAGTCTCTGCCCGCGACGGGCGTGCCGATGATGGGCTTGCGCATCAGGATGATGTTGAAGACGAAGCAGCAGAGGAAGGCGCCGAGCGTAAGGAAAACCGTCGTCGTGTACGGCGTGAGCGTGTGCTCGCCGCGCGTCATTGCGAGGGTAACGAACGGTGCCCAGGTGCCCATCAGCAGACCGGAGATCACGCAGACGATCACGCCCTTGCGCGAGACCGCTTCTCCGCCCGTGCGAAGTGCGCCGTACGCTTTGCCGACGAGAATCACCGCGACCAGACTCATCAGCACACCGATGCCCAGCAGCACGGCGTTGCCCTTAGGCTGCAGCGCGTACGCGAGGACCGCGCCTTCAGCGAGCGCGATGCCGATCGAGAGCGGAAATGCGACCGCGAGACCGACGATTTCGATGCCTGCGATCAGCAGGACGTTCGCGATGTTGAAGATGAATCCGCCGACCGCCGCCCAGAACAGATTCAGACCGTCTGCCGCGCGCAGGTTCGGAAGGAACGCGGTGGGGCCGCCGGCGAAGCTGCCCATCGTCAGCGCGAGAAGCACAGCGATAAGGAAGATACCGAGCGCGTAGTCCCAGTAGTAGAGCTCAAAGCGGTAGTTCTTTGTGCCTTTGAAGGTGTTGGCGAAGGAGCCCCAGCAGATGGTGCTCAGGATGGTCATCAGAAGTGCGACAGCAAAGGTCGAAGGGACAAACATGTACGGCGACGGTCTCCAGACTGCGTGGAAAGTTGGTTACACGCGGGAAACAGCCATTATGCATGAGCGGGATAGCGATGGGTAGTCGCGCGGACGACCGAACCGCAGGTATTCAGTACAATTCTCCAGAATTCATGTGGATATCACCACGACGAATCTGCAGAGCCCGGGCTCCGCGAGGGCGTGATGCGCTTCTGGTTTGCTCCTCACAGCGATGTTCCGCTGTATCGTCAGCTGATGACGCAGGTGCAGCTTGCGATCCTGGCCGGCGATCTGCGGCCGGGCGATCGTCTGCCCAGCACGCGTGAGCTGGCGCGGCGTTTTGCGATTCATCCAAACACGGTCAGCGCGGGATATCGTGAGCTTGAGCGCGAGGGCTGGACGGAGTTGCGACGTGGCAGTGGCGTGTATGTCTGCGACCGGCGCGCGCCCGGGACCACAGAGGAACGAGCCGATGCGTACATCGGGGAGTTCTTTCGCCGCGCGCACGAGCTTGGGCTATCCACGTCTGTGTTGAGAAGACGCATGGCAGAGTGGGTTGCGGCGCCTGCACCGGATCACTGGCTGCTGGTCGATCCTGATCCCGAACTGCGACAGATTCTAGTGACAGAATTGCGTGCCGTGACACCGCGCGAGGTGCGCGATTGCTCGATCGAGCACTGCAACGTTGAGGCGCTCGCCCCGGCCATCGTCTGCTGCCGACCCAGCCAGGAGCGGGCTGTGCGTGCGGCTGTTCCGGCGGGCATCGAGCTTGTGGTGTTGCCCATCACGTCGGCCAATCAGTGGCTGCTGCCGTGGATGCCCGCTCCCAAAGGCCTGCTCGTCGCGGTGGTCTCGCACTGGCCGGAGTTCCTCGACAAAGCGCGGACGATGCTTTCTGCGGCGGGTATGCCGGCGGAAGCGCTCATGTTCCACGATGCCCGTAAATCGCAATGGCGGCGTGGCGTTCCGAGTGCGAGCGGCGTGCTTTGCGATGCCTATACGGCTTCTGTTACCAAGATGCCGACGGGGCCACAGATTGTGGTCTTTCCGCTGCTCGCCGCGACGGCGCGCGAATGCCTTGAACAGGCTTGGTTGTGACAGTTGCGAAACTGTCCTGATGGCGGCTCCGGAGCGGCCCGCTGCTGGCTACTCTCCTTCGCAGATGCAAAAGGAGAAGCCGATGCAATCAGGATCGAAAGCACTCAAACACTGGATTCCGTGGTTCATGGCGGCCACCCGCGCGACGCTTGGGCCTGTGATGGTCATCGGCGGGCGCGCCGGCTGGAGCGGACTCACGCTGGCGGCGTTGGTCGTTACCGCGCTGCTCTCCGATATCTTTGACGGCGTTCTCGCACGGCGTTGGAAATGCGATACCTCTGCCGTGCGGCTTTTAGACTCGATGGCAGACAACGTCTATTATCTCGGCTGCGGCGCCTCGCTCTGGATGCGGCACACGCATTTGATGCGAAGCTTCGCAGTGCCCATCGGAGTGGTGCTCGGCATGGAGGTGCTGAAGCTTGCGTTCGATTTCATGAAGTTCGGCAAGCCGGCCAGCTATCACTCGTATCTCGCGAAGATGTGGGGACTAGTTCTCGCCACGACGATTGTTATGAGCTTTGCCACACACGTGACTCTTGCGCTCCGAATCGCGTGGTGGGGGGCGCTGGCGCTCGGTATGCTCGCGTGCCTGGAAGGATTCGCGATGTCGCTCATCATGCCCGAGTGGCGGCACGATCTGAAGACTCTGTGGCGTGCGTTGGAGGCTCGCAGGTAAATGCTGACTTGCCGGAGCACTGCTCGCACCGCACGATTGCTCGGCACCGTAGTCGCGACGATGTTCGTTCTCATCGCCACCGCGGCGCGCGCGTCTTCGATTCCCTCCGTCACGTTCATCGGCGGATCCGCGCCTGGGATCACAACGGGCACAGCGGGAGAGCTTGATACCGGTGCGGATCAACTCACGTTTCAGTGGAGCGGTGGCTCACTCGCCATTCCTTATACGCAGATTAAGAACTTCAGCTATCGCGAGAAGGCTGTCAATCTTGGGGTGCTATCGACCATCGCCGTCGCGTTGATACGCCCACTGCCTCAGCGTCACATCGTGTCGATCAGCTATCTCGACTCTTCCGGACAGAAACAGGTTGCGATCTTCGAGGTGCCAAAGCAGGCGAGGGACACATTGCCGGTCGTGCTGCAGGAGAGTACCGGCGTCTGCTCCGATCAGTACCAGCTACCGTGCCGTACAGGGATCGCTCCACCAAAACCGCTGGTACGCAGCGCCATCGGGCGATGAAAAACGCCAGAGTCGTTTGACTCTGGCGTCTGTCTTTCCAGGTTGCGTGCTCGTATTACGCGACCACCTCGAGACCCATCGAGCGTGCGGTACCGCGGATCGTCTTGGCAGCAGCCTCAACCGAAGCGGCGTTCATGTCCGGCATCTTCTGCTTGGCAATCTCGATAATCTGCTTCTCGGTCACCTTGCCGACCTTGTCCTTATTTGGGGTGCCGGAGCCCTTCTGCACACCGGCAGCCTTCAGCAGCAACACCGGCGCCGGAGGCGTCTTGGTGATGAACGTGAAGCTGCGGTCAGCGAACACAGTGATGACGACCGGAATCGTCATGCCCACGAGGCTTGCGTCCTTGCCGGTACGGTCGTTGAACTGCTTGCAGAACTCCATGATGTTGACCTGCGCCTGACCGAGCGCGGGACCCACCGGCGGAGCGGGGGTCGCCTTGCCAGCAATGATCTGGAGCTTTACGTAGCCTTGTACCTTCTTCGGTGCCATATTCTTCGTCCTTCCATATAGATGCAGACCGGAACTCCGGTGCCGCATGGATTGGTGGTTCCAGAGGAGCTAGAAGGTCCGGTGAAGCGGCCGGGCTGGAACTCCTACGATCAAACCGATTGGGCCGCGAGGATCATCTGCGATTCTCCTCCGCGTCCCGGTGGAACTCTGGTGCAACACTTGTTAGCAACCCTCCGGAGATCGTCCGGAAAAGCTGCGGAAACTCTGTGGGCCCACTGCTCAATAGCCTGTGCAACGAGCCAGGGAAATCCTGTGCGCGGTCTTCTGCGCGGGGCGTTTACTGCTCTGCCTTCTCCACGTTGGCGAAGCTGACCTCGGTGGGGGTTGGACGGCCGAAGATCGAAACCATGACCTTGAGGGTCTGCTTGTCTTCGTTGACGTCGTCGACCGCACCGTTAAAGTTTGCGAACGGGCCCTCGGTAATACGAACCTGCTCACCCTTAGTGAACTTGAGCTTGAGCTTCGGCTTCTCCTTGGTCACGTCGCTGCGGTTCAGCATCGCGTTGACCTCGGCCTCGGAGAGCGCGTTGGGCTGGTCGCCCGTTTGCAGGAAGCCGGTGACGCGCGGCGTGTTTTTCACCACGTGCCAAAGATCGTTATCGAGCGCCATCTCCACGAAGACGTAGCCGGGCAGGAAGACACGATCGATCGTGTACTTCTTGCCGTTGCGGAGCTCGGTGGTCGGCTCGGTCGGGATCTCGATGCGGCCCACCCGGTCCTCAAGGTGGTAGGCGGCGACGCGCGATTGCAGCGACTCCTTCACCTTGCGCTCGAAGCCCGAGTAAGCGTGAATGATGTACCACTTGAAGTTCTCGTTCACCGGAGCAGCAGGCGCAGTCACCGCCGTGCCCGCGTCGGACGCCGGCGTCTCGGAGCCCTGGTCGGCGGCCGCGGTCTGCTCTTCAGTGGTCTGTTCGAGGTTCAACTCGTTTGCCATCGCCTTACTTTCTGTGCGCGCGCCCCTCAGGACGCCGCCGGGAAATCATCTGCAAACCCGCGTCTCAACGGGCAAAGGTCTAATGACCGGTGAGATGCAGGAACAACTTGTCGATGCCCTTGCCCAATACAATGTCTACCACTTCAAAAAACGCGGCAAAGAGAAACACCGTCGAAAGCACGATGATCGTCGTGTTGCGAACCTCATTGCGCGTCGGTGTGACCACCTTGTGCATCTCCTGACGCGTTTCCTTCAGGAACTCGACGAGGCGCTGCGGACCCGCTGTCACCTGCGTGATCGCGGCATTCGCCTGCTCGGGATTGGTCGTCGCTACTGCTGCTTTCGCCATGTTGGCTTCCTAACATCTAGACGTGCCGCGACGCTCGCGGGTACTTCGGAAATCCTCCGGATAACGTGTCCGGGGGGCCGAAAAATGATGGCAGGGGAGCTCGGATTCGAACCGAGAAGTCCGGTTTTGGAGACCGGCAGTTTAACCGTTGAGCTTACTCCCCTGTTGGAAGGAGAGCTTACTTGGTCTCCTTGTGATCCGTATGCTTTCTGCATGTATTGCAGAACTTGGAGAACTCGAGACGTCCCGTCGTGGTCTTCTTGTTCTTGGTGGTCGAGTAGTTCCGGTTCTTGCACACCGGACACTGCAGGCTGACGATCTCGCGCATACGCTTCTCCTAACGTGGCCAGCCACCTCGGCTGGCAAGCAGCTTGTCTCTCGGGCTTCGCCGGAACTCTCCGGTATCTACCCACCTGACACGCCGCAACGCAGGGCTTATGGCCCCTGCTGCCATTAATTCCTGAACTGTTCTTCTACATGGGTGAGCGATTCAGGCCGCCCGTCCTGCGACCCGCAGAGACTCCGCAGGCTCAGGCCCTCGATTCATTATCTCGCAAAACAGCCAAAAGCGGAAGCCGCCGTCCGGGGTGTCAGCGGCCGGATACAACCGCTTCTCCTAGTGTAACTTGTAGGGCGTCGCGGGTGCCGGAACATCGGCCGGCGGCGTGGATGCCGGGAACGGCCTTGCGCTCTCCAATCCTTTGCCGGTGACATCGATCGTGTTCAGCAGCGCGCCGGTGAACCCCGTCACGCGGATATCTCGCAGCACGGCGTGCCGCACGTGCGCCAGGAAGATGCCCTCCTTGCAGGTGCCGGTGATGTTGGTCAGCCACAACTCGTCGAGCGGCTTGCGCGGATCGAGCTCCGTCGCCTGCACCAGCTTCGGCACGTCGCGCACCACCACGTTCGAGAATCGCCAGTTCCGTGCCGTCGGGATGCCTTCGTCGCCGGGCACCGGGTCCTGATCCTGAATGCCGCTCCCCGTCATGTTCAGCCGCAGGAAGCCGCCGGTGCAGTTGGAGACCTCGAGGCCGTCGGCGAAGATGTTCTCGATGAACGCGCCGCGACCGCGCCGGCTCTTGATGTAGATCGCGTAGGTCTTCGCGCCGGTGAACTTGCAGTCCTTGATCCACACGTCGCGGATGCCGCCCGAGGTCTCGCTGCCGATGCCGATGCACGCGAAGATCGAGTCGGCGAAGGTGCAGTTCGAGATGTGCACGTCCTCGGTCGTCTCGAGCATCGTGTACGCCTCCGAACCGCGACCGCTCTTCAGCGAGATGCAGTCGTCGCCGGTTGCGATGTCGCAGCCGGTGATCGTTACGTGCTTGCACGAGTCGATGTCGATGCCATCGCCGTTGCCACCGGTCGAGCGAATCGTGAGGTTCTTGAACGTGATGTTTTCGCACGACGTCGGATGCACGGACCACATGCTCTTGTACTCGGTCGAGAAGCCTTCGAGGTGAATGCCGTTGCAGCGAATGAACTCGATCAACGCAGGATGACGCAGTGGAGCGTCGGGACGTGGACGGCCTGACAGCGCCGGATTACCGATGATCTTGCCTGCGCCGATGACGGCAATGTTCTGTGCGTCGAGTGCGTAGATCAGCGCGACGTGTCCGGGAATCCACTTGCCCTCCCAGCGCACCGTTGTCACCGCATAGTCGTCGAAGTTCGGTGTGCCGTGAAGTGTTGCCGCAGCATCGAGTCGCAGCGTTGTGTTCGAGCGGAGTTGGATGCCGCCGATCAGGTAATCGGCCGCTGGTACCAGCACCTCACCGCCGCCGAGCGCGGCACAACGATCAAGCGCCGTCTGGAATGCGGTTGTGTCGACTGTATTGGCGTCGCCCTTCGCGCCGAAGTCGCGGACGTTCAGCGAAACCTTCGGCGCAGACGGCCGAGTTGCTGTTGTTGAGTGACGCGAAGAAGCACTCTGCGCAAATACTGCTGGTTCGAGCAGGGCAACTGCTGGAACGGCTGTGAGCCCCTGCAGAAACCGGCGACGTGCGATGTGTTCGGGCATGGCGCGAAGTTTATCGCGTCATTCGCTGAATGCAAAAGCAAGCTTGCCTTGTGCAAAGCAAAAGCGGCGAGCCGAAGCTCGCCGCTTTGATGATTGCTGCAGCGGCGTTGGCGCGAAGCGCGTCCCGCCGCCACGCAGTGGCTACTTGAGGATCTCGCTGATGGTACCGGCGCCGACGGTCCTGCCGCCCTCGCGGATAGCGAAGCGCAGGCCCTTCTCCATGGCCACCGGGGTGTGCAGCGTGACCTCCAGCGCGATGTTGTCGCCCGGCATCACCATCTCCGTACCCGCCGGCAGCTTGGCCGATCCCGTCACGTCCGTCGTGCGGAAGTAGAACTGCGGACGGTAGCCGTTGAAGAACGGCGTGTGACGCCCACCCTCTTCCTTCGACAGAACGTAGACCTCGCCCTTGAACTCCGTGTGCGGCGTGATCGAGCCGGGCTTGGCCAGTACCTGTCCACGCTCCACAGCTTCCTTCGCGATGCCGCGCAGCAGCAGACCAGCGTTATCGCCTGCCAGGCCTTCGTCCAGCTGCTTCTTGAACATCTCGACGCCGGTCACAACCGTCTTCTGCGTCGGGGTGAAGCCGACGATCTCGGCTTCCTCGCCAACCTTCACCTTGCCGCGCTCGATACGGCCCGTAACAACAGTTCCACGGCCGGAGATCGAGAAGATGTCTTCGATCGGCATCAGGAACGGAAGGTCGACCAGGCGATCCGGCTGCGGCACATTCTTGTCCACCGCCTCCATCAGCTCGTCGATCTTGGCCTCCCACTGCGCCTCACCGTTCAGCGCGCCGAGAGCCGAGCCGCGGACCACCGGAACGTCATCGCCCGGGAAGTCGTACTTCGACAGCAGCTCGCGCACTTCCATCTCCACCAGGTCGATCAGTTCGGGATCTTCCACGGCGTCGCACTTGTTCAGGAACACCACGATGTACGGCACGCCAACCTGGCGCGCCAGCAGCACGTGTTCCTTGGTCTGCGGCATCGGGCCGTCCGTGGCCGCCACGACCAGGATCGCGCCGTCCATCTGCGCGGCGCCCGTGATCATGTTCTTGATGTAGTCGGCGTGGCCCGGGCAGTCGACGTGCGCGTAGTGACGGTTCTTGGTCTCGTACTCCACGTGCGAGGTCGAGATCGTGATGCCGCGCTCGCGCTCTTCCGGCGCATTATCAATCGTGTCGAACGAACGGAACGCGTTCTTGGGGTTGTGCTTCGACAATACCTTCGTGATCGCCGCCGTCAACGTCGTCTTGCCGTGATCGATATGCCCGATCGTTCCCACGTTCACATGCGGCTTGCTGCGGTCAAATTTTTCCTTCGCCATGACTACTCTCTCCTGTATCCGGCCGGGAGTCCCCGGCGATTCAAATCAAAACCTTGTGAGCTTTTGCTCCGCGTCAGTAATAGGCGTAGAGCTTGAAGTACTTATCGCGCAGCGAGGGCTCAACATGCTCGAGCGACGCGAGGTAGAACTCGCGAATCTGGCCCTGGTCGCCGTCGGTCAGCTTCTTGTACTCGGTAGCCGCGCTGACGCCCAGCTTGCCACCGATCAGCACGGACTCGAAGTCGCGGATGCGCAGGCTCGCGCGGTCCAGTGCGCGCAGGAACTTCTCCACATTGTGCGCGTCAAAGGAGCTCTCAATTGCCGACTTCACGGTGCGGAAGGTCGGCTCATTATCAACGGTGACCGGCGGACGCTCATACAGTGCGTTCGAGCGGTCCACCTGGCTGAAATCTGTGTGTGGTTGCGACATGCGTCTCCGGACTGCTTATCTCGAAAATCTGGAGCGGGAGACGGGAATCGAACCCGCGACCAACAGCTTGGAAGGCTGTGACTCTACCACTGAGTTACTCCCGCAAACTGCAGATGCGAGAGACGAGACGCGAGAGATGCACGGGAACCGAACCGGCCAGCCCTCTTCGTATCTCGAATCTCGCCTCTCGTATCTAAAGAATCTGGAGCTGATGATGGGGCTTGAACCCATGACCTCTCCCTTACCAAGGGAGTGCTCTACCACTGAGCTACATCAGCCTTCTTGCGTTACGGTTGAATCGCTTCCTCGATTCACTTTGGGCTAAAGCCCAAAGCTACCGCTACATCACTCCATCTTACGCGCGCGCTGCCAACCGATCAGTACGCGTGCTGCGAAAAACCCGAGCAGCAGCCAAGCCACCTGCTGCACCTTGCCGGGATCGATCGTGCGCCACACCAGAAGCGCCAGAATCCCCAGCACCGCCAGCGCCACAATCAATCTTCCCGTGCCGGCGGGTGACATTCCCGAAGGACCCTTATTCATCTGGTCCTCCGTTCCAAGATGATGGTGCACAGGGGAGGATTCGAACCTCCGTAGCGCGTTGCGCGGCAGATTTACAGTCTGCTGCCATTAACCACTCGGCCACCTGTGCCCTGCTGCCTGCCTTGATCTCTTTGGAGAGCCGTTCGCCCAGCGCACCCGCTGCCGCCAGAGCTCTGGCGCGTCAGAACGGAGGCTGTGGGCTGGCGGACACTCGAAAGGAGGAATCCTGACAAGCAGTACAACCAAACTCTTCTCTGCACCGTTTCGCGACCTGGGTCGCGCCGAAGGACTGGAGCTGGCGAAGGGATTCGAACCCCCGACCGCCTGATTACAAATCAGGAGCTCTACCAGCTGAGCTACGCCAGCCTATCCGGACCCAGCCAGCGTATTCGCTGAACGGGCGCAAACAGCACATTGCGCTGCCAGGATGCGCAGCGCTGAATATGACTTTACCATAGCCGCACCGCTCGGGAAAACGTGACCTGACGGCCGCGGTGTCCTGTCTCGATCATTGCAGCTCGCGCGACTGCCCCGGACCGAGGTCGCCACATTTGGAGCTGATGAAGTGCGAGTCGGTGGTGATCGTGAGCGGGATAGTCTTACCCTGCACGGTCATCGTTATGGCTATCGTACTGCGGGCCGTCTCAGGGCCAAGAAATTGCATGTCCAGATGCCCGGTCGATTGCGAGGTCGGCGTGCTGCATGCGATGTCGGAGGCGTAGCTGTGGCTCGTCCACAGCTGCTTGCTGATCGAGCAGCTGGGGGCATGTTCGCAACCGAGCGTTCAAAACTGTCTCTTGTGAAGCAGGACCTTGTCTTCTGGGTTTCGCCTTCCGAGGTCGTCAGCTTGTTCTCCCATAGCCCCATCTTGATGGGCAACGTCGCAGGCATCGTAGCCGAGGAACCGCTGCCGCTTTGAGTCTGCGGAGGGTAAGAAGCAAATAATAAGGAAGCGGCGAGAATGAGCTCAAAAAGCATGAACCGACGCCCGCGAACGAGATCGCATACAGCCCGGCCCAAGCTGCAACCGCCTAAGGCGGCACGACTATCGGTTAAGCGGCGGCGAAGGACAAAAAATGTTGCGCCCTACTTAATAATCTTCGCCTGCCCCGGAGCGACGTCGCCGCAATCCGCACTGAGGAAGTGCGACTCAGTCGTCAGCGTCATCGGAACCGACTGCCCGTTCGCGTTGATCGTGAGCTTGATGGTGCTGCGCATCGTCCCCGGGTCGGGCAGTTCCACGTCGAGGTGTCCCGTGGTCGTTCCACCGCGCTGCAGCGTGCAGCTGACGTCTGCCGTGATGCTGGTCGAGGTCTGGACCTTGTTCGTAATCGTGCAACCCGGAGGCACATGCGCCATCGCGTCCTGGTAGCTCTGCGGAGTCACGCAGGATTGCGTCTTGATCGAGTTCGCCGCAATGGAGTTCGTGATCGTAGCCGCCCAAAGGCCCATCTTGATGGGAGGAGGGGTTATCCCCGTTGCACCGGACGGAGCTTGTGTAATCGTTCGGTTGTTGTTCTGCGTCAGACCTGGCGACGAGGCAATCAGCAGCACTGCAACCAACAGCTTGGAAAACATAACAGGGGCTCCCATCTATGGAGGATCGCGTACAGCCAAACCCGGAATCTCGACACGCGGTATCGAGACGGTGTACCACATGCCTGCGCCTCTTGAAAGCTTTTTGCGGCAAACGCCTTTCATATCACAGGAGTGGTAGCATGTGGCGCATGACGATGTACGTCGCGTCGGCTCGGGGCGGTCGCCTGCGCTTTGCGCTCGCGATGATGATAGGGGTGCTGGTTTCGCTGGGAGCGCACTGCGCCCTCGGCCAAAGCGCCAGCCCAGACGACGGCCCACTCCAGCCCTTGAGCGACGTCGCCAAGCCCCACTTCATCGACAACGACGCCATCATCAAGATGAGCAAGGCCGGACTGGATGACGCGGTCATCATCCAAACCATCCAGACGCAGCCCGGCCACTACGACACCGCACCTGACACGCTCATCGCGCTCAAGAACGCCGGCGTCTCGCAGCAGGTCATCGCCGCCATGCAGGCCCGCACCGCCGGCCTGGTCTTCCACTCCAAGGACAAGATCGACCCCGCGCCCCTCTCTGCCGGCGTTGACGAGATCGGCGTCTACTACCAGGACAAGAGGTCCGGGGAGTGGCTTCCGCTGAAGACTGAGCGCGTGCAGTTCAAGTCCGGCGGCTGGGTAAAGAGCACTCTCACCCACGACATCGTCAAGCAGGACATGAACGGCTACCTGGACGACGCCAAGTCGCCGCTTGTGCTGCCCACCGGCGTCAACATTCTCATCTACACACCGGTCGGCACACAGGCCGAAGAGTACGACTTGCTCCGCTTCCGCGAACACTCCCACGGCCGCGAGTTCCGCGTGAAGACGGGCGGCGTCTTCCACTCCGAGTCCGGCTCGCAGCGGGACGAGATCGAGTTTCGCCCACACAAAATTGCGCCGCAGATGTATGTCTTCACCGTTCCCGCAGACATTGAGAAAGGCGAATACGGTGTGCTTCCGCCGGGCTCCTCGAACGTCCCCGGCCTCTCCAACGCCGGTAAGATCTTCACCTTCTCGATTCGTGAATAGCTTTGAGGTGTGTGCGTAGCTTGATCTCCGACTCCGTGAATCCTCCCTCCGCTGTCTCCGTGACTAACTGATGCGACGACGCACGTGGATCTCTCTCGTCATCGCGCTCGCCGTCCTGGGAGCGCTCGCCGTTGCCCTTTACCTCCGCGCGAAGGCGCCGCCCGAGGCCGCGCGCCTTCTGCCTGAGAGCGACGCGATCGTCTACGTCAACCTCAAACCACTGCGCGCTGCCACACACTTCGACCAGGCACAGGTCGAGCGCAGCGCCGACCTCCAGCGCTTCATCGACCAGACCGGCATCGTGCCCGAACGCGACCTCGAGGCGGCTGCCTTCGCGCTGCACCGCAGGGACAACCCGCGCGGGCCCAACGGTCCCGTCGCCTACTCGGAGGTCTTCGTCGGCCGCTTCGACGGCCAGCGCCTCGCGAAGTATCTGTCGAGCATTGCGAGTTCGCAGGAGAGCTACGCCGGGGCAACCATCTATACCATCCCCGTCGAAGGCCGCCAGCTTCGCGTCGCGCAGCTCGGCTTCGACATGGTCGCCGCCTCCAACACGCCCACGCCTGAACAGATTCACTCCATTCTCGACCGCTCGCGCGCCTCGGCTGTCAGTTCGCCCGGCTCCTCGCTGCTCGCCGCGCGCTTCCATGATGTCCCGCTGCTGGCGCAGGCCTGGGGCATCGGCCACATCGGCCTTCCCTTCTCGCGCAACGGACAGATCTCCTTCCTCGGCCTGGAGCTTCCGGTCGCGGCGGAGAGCGACCTCGTCGCCAGCATTCGCTGGACCACCGCCGTTCCCCTGCACGGCGGCTCGGCCGAGTTGCGCGTCGAGGAGTTCGTTGCCGATCCGATCGACGCCGAGCGGACTGTCAACGCGCTCAATGCTTTGCTCAGCATCGTGCGCGGCATTGCCAGCGCGCAGCCACCGCGCAGCCCCGCCGATGCCGCCCTGCGCCAGGTGCTCGACTCCGCCAGCCTGGCGCACCATGGCGACCGTACCCTGCTCCGCGCCTCCGCCACGCTCGACCAGCTAAAAGCCATTCTTTCAGCACATGATCCCGCCTCTGCAGCCGTCGAGCCTGCGACCCCATCCAATCCTGTAACGTCGAAGTAGTAGGTTCTCCTGAAGCCTGTCACTTAAAGCCCTTGTTGTGAGGTTGTGGATGCCCCGGCTGAATTCTTCTATCACCCTCTCCGTCCTCTGCGGACTCGCCCTCACCGCTGCCGCGCAGCAGCCCCTGCTGACCGGCCAGTCCTCCTTCACCGACTACGCCCAACAAGAGCCCGGCGTCCGCCACAAAATCACGCTCGCCGACCTGCCCGCTCCCAATCCTTCCGAGGCCGTCGACAACGGCCCATCCGTCATCCCTAAGCCCGCCGATGCATGGCCGACCGCACCCGCCGGCTTCAAGGTCATCCTCTACGCCGGCGGCGACTCTACGCCGATGCAGCGCAGTGAGAACAAGCGCGAGACTCACGCCGCAACTCAGGGCACCTTCGTCATGCCGCGGCTGATCCGCTTCGCGCCCAACGGCGACCTCTTCCTCGCCGACTCGCAGGCAGGCACTCTCTTCGTGCTTCGCGGCGTCACTTCGGACGGCAAGGCGCAGACAATCGAGAAGTTCGCCACCGGACTCGACCACCCGTTCGGCATCGCCTTTTACCCGCTCGGACCGAACCCGCAGTGGGTCTACGTCGGCAACGCGACCACCATCCAGCGCTTCCCGTACCACTCCGGCGATCTGCATGCGACCGGCGCCGCGCAGACGGTGATCCCGGACATTCCCGGCTACGCGCAGCTGCGCGGCGGCGGCCATTGGACTCGCGACGTCGTCTTCACGGCGGACGGCAAGCACATGCTCGTATCTGTAGGTTCGGGCTCGAATGTGGACGACGCGGACACGCATCCGCGTGAGTTCCACCGTGCCGACGTGCTCGAGTACACCCCGGACGGCAAGTTCGAGAAGGTCTACGCGCACGGCATCCGCAACTGCGTTGGCGAAGCCATCGAGCCCGCCACGAAAGAACTCTGGTGCTCAGTCAACGAGCGCGACAACCTCGGCAACCACCTCGTGCCGGACTACGTGACCAGCGTGCCGGAGAACAGCTTCTTCGGCTGGCCGTGGTACTACATGGGCGGCCGCCGCGACCCGCGCCTGCAGGATCCCTGCGCCAACGGCACCGGCCCCAACCCGCAGCTCGCAAAGCCCCTGACCGATGCTGAAGCCAAGGACTGCAAGCGTGAAGACATCGGCAAGACCGTCCGCACGCCTGATGTTCTCGTGCAGCCGCACATGGCCTCGCTCGAGATGACCTTCTACCCGGTAGTTAATTGCGCAGGGATCTGTCCTTGGGCGAACTACTCCGGCGGCGCCTTCGCCGCCGAACACGGCTCCTGGAACCGCAAGAACCGCGCCGGCTACAACGTCATCTTTATCCCGATGAAGAACGGCCACGCCAACGGCGAATACGACGACTTCCTCGACGGCTTCGTCACCAAGGATGGCCAGGTCTGGGGCCGCCCCGTCGGTGTCGCCGTCGCTCCTGACGGCTCACTCTTCGTCACCGACGACGGTTCACGCAGCGTCTGGCACATCGTCTATATCGGCAAGTAACTCCGGCAAGTAACTCGCAGCACGCACAATTCCTCGCAGAAAATTTCCGCCAGTCATGCGCGCCTGCCGTATCATGCGCGCATGACGAGCCGGACATCCTGTGCTCTCCTCTGCTCGGCGGCACTTCTTTCCGCGATGCCGGGCGCTCTGCGCGCGCAAGCAACTTCGCCCAACACAAAGCTCATGTCCGCGCGAGCCCTCTACTACACGCCCACCGCGCAGGGCCTCAAGTCCTTCCGCTGCACCGTCGACTTCGACTGGAAGGACTTCCTCACTCGCTATTCCGGCTCCGACGTGAAGGACGACAATCCCTACCTGCAATATCTGCGCACCATCCATCTCGCCATCGCCGACGATCTGAACGGTGATGGCAAACTCGAATGGACTACCGCCAGCGCAACACCCGAGGGCAAAGAGGACGCCGTCGCCAAGATAAAAGACGGAATGCAGCAGATGATGGTCGGCTTCTTCTCTTCCTGGAATGCCTACATGAACGGAAACATGGTGCCCGTGCCGGACTCCACCACCACGGTCACCGACAACGCCGACGGCATCCGCCTGCACGCCGCCTCTGAAGGTACGGAGGTCACTGAACTGTTCGACAAGAACCTGCTCCTTACCGAAGCTCACGTCGTGCAGCCCACAAGCGACGTCTACGCCTATCCCACCTACACGGACACACCGGACGGCCGCGTCTTGTCTGCTATCCGCACGGTCTTTCGCCAGCCGCCGACCGCGCCTCCGGCGGAGCTCAATATTCACGTCTCCTACACGCCCGTGCAGAGTTTTCGCATTCCGGACACACTGAACTACGAGCTCAAGAACGTAGGCTCCTTCGAGTTCAAGTTCTCAGCGTGCTCGGTTGAAACGACCAAGAAGGCTCCCGACAAAGCTCCGGCGAATTAGCGAGTCAGCGCGCTCACACACTGACTCGCGTTGCTATGCGACTCGCGCTTCTCAGCCGGCCTCGAGCATCCTTCCCTGCTTCTGCTTCAGCTCGCCCAGCAGGCGCTCGATCTTCTCATCGCGCTCCAGCTTCTCGAAGCGGTCCACGAGCGTATCGCCTGAGACTGCGCCGTTACCCAACTGCTTCGCCGCATAATTCTCGGCCTCTTCGGCGCCGATGCGTGCCTTCATCCGCGTGATTGCGTTCCCTCTGGCAACAGAACCTATAGCCACGCCGGTTATCTTTTCCTGTGCAGCCGTCGCCTTGCCGACCATCTTCGCTCTCCTGTGCTCGGCCACCAGCAGTTCGCACTGACCCTGCGTCTCCTTCAGCTTCTGCTGCAGCTTGTTGTAGGTCGTGCGCAGAGCGTCGGCCTCGGCAGACTGCTCGTTCACCTGACGAGCGAACGCCTCCGCCATGCCGTCATGACTCAGTCCGCGCTCGAGCGCCAATCGCGCCAGCTCGTCCTCATTCTTGTCGACGGCGAGTTCAGCCTTCTTGCGCCAACCATCAGCGGTCTCTCGCTGTTCCATGGCCTTCTTCTCCAGCAGGTGCTGATCCGCAATTGCAATGGCCACCTGTGTCTTCACCTGGAGCAGCTGGTTCTCCATGTCAGTCAACAGCTGCTTCAGCATCTTCTCCGGATCCTCCGCGCGATCGATCAGATCATTCACGTTCGCGCGCAGCAGCGTCGCAACTCGTTCCATTAATCCCATGGCGTGCTCCTTTCGGTGATTAGTGCTCCCTTAGTTGTCGTTCGTCTCCGTCTTGCCTTCGAGCATCGCCGTGCTCCCTGCTCCGGAAGATCCATTCGGCGAAGCTCCATTCGGCCTCGCCCCCATGCTCTTCACGTTCGACATCAGCTCCTTCAGGTTCATGCCGCTCAGCGCCTCGAACAGCGCCGGCACCTGCGCGGCAATCTCCGTCATCTCGCCGGTTAGCTTGTGCGCGCCCGTCGTCTTCCCGTCACCGGTAGACACAATCGTGATCCTGTCCACGTTCGCCAGCGGCTCGCTCATCGCGCGCACGATATCCGCGAGGTTCGTGATCAGCTTGTCGACAACCGCGGCCTGCGACCACTCCTGGTACGCGGCAGCCTTCACGTTCATCGCCTTGGCTTCGGCATCGCCCTTCTGGAAGATGATCGAAGCCTCGGCCTCACCCTGCGTGCGGATCGCCGCCGCCCGACCTTCGGCCTCGGCCACCAGCCGCGACTTCTCGGCGTTGGCCATGTTCTCGATACGCTGTTTTTCAATCTCCGACTTCTTCAGCACGGTGGCGATCAGCTCTTTCTCATTGCGCTGGATCTCGGCCTCCTGCACCTTTACCTGCGCCTCTTTCTCGATCTGTTGCACCTTCACCTGCTCGGCGATAACCTTCTGCTGCATCACGTTCGTCTGCAGCTCATAGGACTTATCTGCCGTCGCCTGCTGACGCTTCGCTGTCTCGGTAAACTGCGCCTTCTGCACGTCGAGATCGCGTTGCGCCTCTGCCTGCTTCGCCAGCGACATCGTCTCCGCGAGCACGCGCTCCTGGTCCGCCGTCGCCTTCGCAACCGCAGCTTCGCGCAGAGCAATCGCGCGCCGGATCGCGGTATCGCGCTCGGCTTCCACCGCCGCAATCTCCGCGTCGCGCTTGATGCGCGCAACGTCCGGCCGTCCCATGTTGGTGATGTACTCATTCTTGTCGCGGACCTCTTTAATCGTGAAGCTCACGACCACGAGCCCCATCTTGCTCATGTCATCCGCGCACGTCGCGCGCATACGCTCGCCCATCATCTCGGGTTCCTTTACGATCTGTTCGACGGTAAGTTGGCCGATGATGCCGCGCAGATGGCCTTCCATCACCAGGCGAATCAAGCCCTCGCGCTCCGGCGGCGTCTTGTTGAGGAACTGCTCGGCTGCGGTCATGATGCTCTCCTGGTCGGACCGCACCTTGATCTGTGCGACAGCCTCCACCGTCACCGCAACACCCTGTTTGGTGTAGAGATCCTGTTGGGGCGCGACATCAAAGCTCATCAGTTCCAGCGAGAGCGAGCGCGCGTGCTGCACCATCGGATACACAAGAGCGCCATGGCCGATGATCACCTTCGGCCCGCCCAGGCCGTAGCGAATAATCGCCTCGTTCGGCCCGGCCTTGCGATACATGCGGGCCAGCGTGCTCATCAGCACAAGCACTGCCAGCACCATCAACCCAATCATCACGATTTCGTTGTTCGTCATTTTGCTTTCCTCTTCCTTAGAGCCTTCCTGAAACTGAAACCGCTACTCCTCTGCATTGCGGGCCGGCTCGCTGCCGAGCAGCCCATGTGCAAACTCATCCCAGCGCCGCACGTATGCAACGCCCTTCGCGCGCCGCATCACGATCACCTCCGCGCCGCGCTCAATCGTCGATCCGTCTTCGGCACGTACAACCGCCGACCACCGCGCGCCGTTCTGCGAATACAGCATCTCGCCCGCGCCGCCGCTCGGAATTCCGCCACTCAGCTTGCCGACGATGCCGACGATGTCTGTGTCCGCAGCCTCCAGCGTCTTCTCCTTCGCCATCAGCACGCGGCTCAAAAACCAGAACACCACCGCCGCTCCGGCAACGCCGCTCAGCACCGACATAAGCAACACCAGCGCATTCGAGAACAGACTGCCGTGATGCAGCAGATATCCCGTGCCTCCGAACCAGCACAGAAACGCCACGATCGTGAAGCCGTTCAGCGGCGACATCTGCGAGGAACCCTTCGCGCCGTGATGCACACCGCCATGATGATGTCCCACGTGCAGCCGTATGTGCCCGAAGTGCAGATGCCCGAAGCCACTGAAGAATGCCAGCAGGCTCAGCACCAGGCCCACGCCAAAACACGTCAGATAGATCGTCTCCCAATCGAAGGTGATCATCGCTTCGACCCTCCACGTCTTCCCTGCGAACTCTTCAATCCATTTCCGCGCGCGCCATTCTTGCGCACCGCGCGCGTCGAGCTCTCCGCCGCTACCAACAGAGGCGCCCGCTGTGGCGCTGGCAGCGAACCTTCCTCCGGCCGCAACACCTCCAGCAGCCGCTCACTCAACGACGGCGTTTCGAGGATGCTCTCGAGCAGCAGCAGGCAGCGCCGCGAATTCTCATGCCGCGCAATCGCCAGCAGCGCGCGCCGCAGCTCCGGATCACGCCGGAAACGCTCCGCTCCGCCGATCAGCCAAAGGTCCAGCTTCTCGTCGAGCGTCGCCTGCCCCCGCAGATCGCTCAGCAGCTCAGCGTGATATCCGTCCGGGTCGTCGACCAGGTATCCCGGGTGCACCTTGAAGAACCGCGCCAGCAGCAGCCGCGTCGTGTTCGTCAGGTGTGGCCGCGCTCCGCTCTCGATCTGCGACAGGTAGCTCTGGCTCAGTGATCCATTAGCCCCGTCGGCCTCGCCGATCTCCTCACGCATCGCCCTCACCAGCTCGCCCTGCGTCATCGCGCGCCCCAGCCCGCGAAGCTGCCCTTCCACCTCGCGCAGGTACCGGATTTTGTCGCAGAGCTTCATAACTTCCACGGTCCAACAGGGCCTAAACTTACATCCGCAATCAGTAGTTATTGCGGATTGCAATGAGCATATCGCAATCTGCAATAATGTCAAGAAAAAAATCATTCAACCAAATGGTTGACAGGTGTCCTCCGAGATCCTACTATTCAACCGAATGGTTGAATCTTCCGCAGTTCGCCTCGATTCTGTCTTCCACGCCCTCGCCGACCCCACACGGCGCGCCATCCTCCATGGTCTAAGCAATGGAGAGCGCACCGTCACCGAGATCGCGCAGCCGCACAGGATGACCCTCGCCGCCGTCTCCAAGCATCTCAAGGTGCTCGAGTCGGCCGAGTTGATCGCGCGCGAGCGCCGCGGAAGCTTTCACATCGTTCGCCTGCAGGCCCAATCGCTCAAAGCCGCGGAGGAGTGGATTGCCTTCTACTCCCGCTTCTGGAATCAACGCCTCGACAACCTGGAGAAGTTTCTCGAAGGAAGAGTCCTCAGCACAAAAGGAGAAAAGCTGATGAGCACAGTCGCCGCCACACCCGCTGTTACCACCACCACCCCACCCGCCGCCCTTCACGTCCACGTCACCCGTTTCTTTCGCGCCCCGCGCGAGCGCGTCTTCGCCGCCTGGACAGAACCTGAGCAGATGAAGCAGTGGAAGGGCCCGGTAAACTTCACGTGCCTTGAAGCCGAATCCGACCTCCGCGTTGGCGGGCGTTATCGCCTGGTCATGCGCGGCACACCACCGCCCCGCGACGGCGAGGCCCAGCAGGAGCGCACCAGCACTGTCACAGGCGAATACCTCGAGGTTCGTCCTCCTGAGTTCGTGCGCTATAGCTGGAACCCCGACTGGTCTCCCGGCGAGCGGAGCATCGTTACCCTCCGCCTACACGAGGAGAACGGTGGCACGCGGCTCGAACTGGTGCATGAAGGCTTCGCCACCATCGAGTCCGCCAACGGCCACAACCACGGCTGGAACGGCGTTCTCGACAAGCTGGCGGCATTCATTGAGCGATAAAGAGACCGCGGAGCACGATAAGGCGCCAACAAAGCGAAGGGCACGGCGATCATGCCGTGCCCTTCCACTTCTCACAATCAACTCAGCGCTAGCCTGCCGTCGCCGCTCCGCCCAGCTGCGCCATCGTCGTGCGCAGATATCGGTGCGGATTCACGGCCGCTCCATGCACCTGCACCTCATAGTGCAGATGCGATCCTGTCGTGCGTCCCGAGTGGCCCACATAGCCGATCACCTGGCCCTTCACCACCTGCTCGCCGATGGTCACGTTGTATCCCGAAAGATGCCCGTAAACAGTGACAATGCCGTTGCCATGATCGATCTCGATCTCGCGGCCGTAACCCGTTCCCGGGCCGGCCTTCACGACGCGTCCATCTGCGGGGGCGTGCACCGGCGTTCCGTCGGGTGACCCGATATCGACTCCCTTGTGGAACTCGCCCTCACCACCGCCGATGATCGGGTCCTCGCGCTCACCGAAGCCGCTCGTAATCGGTCCCAGGATCGGCCACATGTCCGGCATATTGATGCCGGCCACTTCCATCCCTGCGAAACCGCTCAACGCCGCCCGTTCGCCCAACGACGGATCGAGATGCAAACTGCCCATCGTTAGACCGGTGTCCGACGTCTTCTCCAGTGCGAGGTATGTGTCCAGCGACTGGTGATAGCTCTCATCGCTCGACTCAAACGTCTTCAGCGGAGCGCTCGCCGCCTCATCTGCAGCTGAGGTCTTCGACCTCAGATGATGTGCGTGCACCAGCGTCAACCTGCCCGCCGTCAGGCCATAAATTGCTGAAATCTCTCCCGCCAGCGAGCCCAGGCTCGCTACTTGGACGTCCTTTTCGTGATTCGATTTCTCGAGGTGTGCGTAGTCCCTGCGGCTCGTCGCGAGCTGGTCGCGAAGGGTGTTCACGGACTCCGCTTTGATCAGGATGCGAGTGTAGGAGCCGGCCATGCCGGCAAAGGTGAACATGCCCGTCACTGCAGCTGCAATGAAGACATAGACATACCGCATCGGGATAGAGACACGATCAGCCGTGCCGTCCTCTCCCTGGGTAACGTAGACGATATAGCGCTTGCGCAACGTTCGGGCCGCTCCGTACTGCCATCAGCGCGCACACTCAACTTGGGCGCACAGCTTCTGGTCTTGGTTTCGCCTTGGGCCAGTTGCGCGGCTCACAAGGCAGGAGGACAGAGCAGCCGGCCGAGAGCCGCACTGCGGTCCACGTACCTATATGGTAAATGGTCGTGCCACCCATTGCAACTTTATTCGACACTTGAAACTGCATTTTCGTCCCTGTTTTGCACGATTTAGACCGTCCTAGTTTTGCACCGCTGCGCGCACCGAAGCGCACAGCCTGTCGTCGTATCCTTAGACCTTCGACAGACCCAAACCGATTTTCAGCCAGACTTTCAATGCCCTCCCAGTTCAGCCCTCTCAGCGCCCCGTCGAAGCCCTCGCCCGCCCGCGAGTTCGCCGGGGTTCCTCATGGGGAGCTTGCCTGGATCGAGCGTATCCGCCAGCGAGCAGCCATCGCCGCGCGCGGCTCCGGCGCCCTCCGCCTGGGCATCGGCGACGACTGCGCCATTATCGCCCCTCCCCGTGGCCACGAGATCGTCGTCACCACGGACATGTCGTTGGAAGGACGTCACTTCCGCCGCGACTGGCACCCTCCCGCCGCCGTCGGCCACCGTGCCCTTGCCCGAGGCCTCTCGGACCTCGCCGCCATGGGCGCCCGCCCACTGGCAGCGTTCCTCTCACTCGCCATCCCCCGCGCCGTCGCCACTGAGGCTACCTGGGTCGAAGGCTTCCTCGACGGCCTCCTCGCCTTGGCCGCAGCCACCAAGACACCGCTTGCCGGAGGCGACACCGCAGAGGCCGCCTGCTCCGACATCACCATCGACATCGTCCTCCTTGGCGCCACGCCCACCGGCCGCGCCCTCCGCCGCGCCGGAGCCCAACCCGGCGACCGCATCTTCGTGACCGGGGCACTCGGTGGCTCGGCCGCCGAACTCGCAATGCTCTCAACACCAACCCCGAAGCGCGACTCCACTAAGTCCGCGAAATTGCAAAACCACAACGGAGACCACCCGCACCTCTTCCCGCAGCCGCGCCTCGCCGCCGGACAGTCCATCCTCCGCCGCCGGCTCGCCACCGCCTGCATCGACCTCTCCGACGGCCTCTCCACCGACCTCGCGCACCTGTGCACGGCCTCGAACGTTGCCGCAGAAATCGAGGCAGCAAAACTCCCGCTCCACCCACTCACGCGCACCCAGACACGCGAGGCCGCACTGCACTCCGCACTTCACGGCGGTGAGGATTACGAACTTCTCTTCACCGCGCCGCCCTCCGCCTCGATCCCGCGCACCATTGCCGGCGTCCCGCTCACCTGCATCGGCGAGATCCGCCGCACCGGCCGCAACCGCCCGCTTATGACCCTCATCACTCCCGACGGCGCACGCACGCCTCTCGAGCCCGGCGGATGGGAGCACCTTCGTTGAGCCAGTCTCCCAACCTCACCTTTCCCGCAAACTGGTCCGCAGAGATTCTCTCCACCCCACCGCTCATCGCGCCCGCGCGCCAGTTTACCTGGCCGCAGCGCGTCGCCGGTGAAGAGGACACGCTCGCCCGGGGCGCTCTGCTCCTGCAGGTCAAGCCTGCGTCCGGAGGCAGTTTCCTCGCGACCTGCGCCCTCGGCTTCCGGGCCCCCTCTGCGCTTACCGGCGTTTGGTCCTGCCCGCGCTCCGACGACATCCTCGCCGTCGCGGGTGGCTACGCCTACCTCGCCGACACCCTCGCGCCCGATCGCCCACTCCACCTTCCACTTCGCCCCGTCACGCAGGTTCTCCCGACACCCGAAGCGAACCTGCTTCTCCTCGCTGGCTTCCACACCATCGCCGCCATCGGCCCCAGCGGCCTGCTCTGGGAGACCGCGCGCCTCACGTGGGAGGGCCTCACTCTCGCCGCCATCCGCGAAGGCCGGCTCCACGGCCTCGGCTGGAACATGCGCACTGACCGCGAGCTCCCCTTCACAGTCGATCTCGCAACGGGCCAGCATACCGGCGGCGCCTTCAAGAGTTAGGAGTTGGGAGTTAGGAGTTAGGAACAACGCTTAGCGCCGCAGACCTAACTTCCTAACTACTCACTCCGTAACTTGTCTCCGATAAAAGCTCAACGCCGCATCTCCCTGCTCCAGCACACGCACACGCTTCAACTCCCCGTAGCCTTCGGCCAGCGTCTGCTTCCGCGCGTGCTCCGCGATCACCACTGCATCCCCCGCGAGCATCTCCGCCGCATGCTCCCCTAAAAACTCCAGCGTGCGCTTGTACTCTTCGAGTGCCTCATACGGCGGATCGAGAAACACTAGACTCACATCCGCTCGCGCCTTCTTCAACAGCGACTCCAGCAATCTCGCCACGCTGCGATCCTCGAGCGCATATCCGCCTGCAATCTTCAGCGCGCGCAGATTCGCCCGAATCGCCGCCACTGCCGGCGGCGCCTTCTCCGCGAACCACACAAACTCCGCGCCGCGGCTGATCGCCTCAATCCCCACCGCACCCGAGCCCGCATACAGGTCCACAAACTTCGCGCCCACTACGGTGGCGCCCAGCACGTTGAACAGCGTCTCGCGCAGTTTATCGCTCGTCGGCCGCGTCGCCATGCCTCGCGGCGTCTCCAGCCTCCGCGACCGATACTCCCCCGCAATCACCCGCATCTTCCTAACCCTAATCCCTATTCCGTAATCCCTATTCCCTCTCCTCTACAATCGACATCAATGCTCCGCTCCTCAATCCCCTTCGGCAGGCTCTTCGGCGTTGAAGTCCGCGTGCACATCTCGTTCCTGCTTCTGCTCGCCGCCGCCGTCGGATACTCCGCTGTCTTCATGAACAATGTCGGCCGCGGCCTCGCTCTCTGGCTCGCGCTCTGCTTCGCTGTCCTGGTTCGTGAGGTCGCCCGCGCTATCGCTGCGCTTTACTCGGGCCTCCACCTCCGCGCTGTGCTTCTGCTTCCTGTCGGCGGCGTCATGGCCTTCGCACCGCGCGAGCAGGGAGCTCCGCGCACCAGCATGCGCCTCGTCACCGCGGCCGCTCCGCTCGCCAACTTCGGCATGGGCCTTCTGCTCATGGGCTTCTCCTACGGTCTCGAGCCGAAGGTCTCGCTCTTCGCGCAGCCCTGGATCACCTTCCATCACGTGCTGCGCAGCACCGTCTGGATTCAGTTCCTCGTCGGCGCCGTCAATCTTCTGCCCGCCGCTGCAATGCCCACGCGCCGCATACTCCGCATGCGCACGTCCGCTGCCGCACCGGTTCTCCGAGCCATCACGCCCGGCCTCGGACTCAACATCGGAATTGCTATCGTTCTCATGCTCGCCGGCTTCGTTCTCGCGAATGTCTGGTTCATCTTCTTCGGTGGCCTCCTGCTGCTCTGGAGCCAGCTCCGCATGGGGCCGGCACTCGACACCGTCGAGACCGGTACCATCCTCGTCTCCGATGTCATGCTCACCGAGTACACGCTGGTCTCCAGCTCCGACACGCTCCGCGGCGCCCTCGCGCAAACCGCGCACAGTCTCCACGACGTCTTCCCGGTCGTCCGCGGCGACCGCCTCGTCGGCTCCATCTCCCGCGACACCCTCGCCACGCGCCTGCAGATCGACGGCGACGGCTTCCTCCAGGCTGCCATGAACCGCACCCTGTCCTTCGCCGAGCCCTCCGAAAAGCTCGTCGACGCGCTCCGCCACGCCACCTCCTTCGGCGCCACGGGCATTCTTCCCGTGGTTGAAGACGGCGCCCTGCTCGGCATCCTCACCCCGCAGAGCCTTTCGCGCGGCGTCCAGCTCACCCGCCTCACGCGCCCGCCCCAGACCGAGCGCACCGAACCATGACGCGAGATCAAACCGCGCACGACGATCCAATCGCACCCGGCCTCTATCTTGTTGCCACGCCCATCGGCAACCTCGAAGACATCACCCTCCGCGCGCTGCGGGTCCTGCGCTCCGCCGATCGCATCGCCTGCGAGGACACCCGCCAGACCGCGAAGCTCCTGAATCACTTCGGCATCTCCACTCCCACCGTCAGCTACCACCTGCACAACGAGACCGGCCGCGCCGAAGAACTCCTCCAATTCCTCAAAGACGGCGCGCGCATCGCCCTCGTCTCCGATGCCGGCACACCCGCCATCGCGGACCCCGGCGCCGAACTCGTCGCCAAAGCCATCGCCGCCGGCATCGCCGTCTACCCCATCCCCGGAGCCAGCGCCGTACTCACCGCGCTCGTCGCCAGTGGCCTCTCCACCGAGCGCTTTGCCTTCCACGGCTTTCTTCCCTCAAAGTCCGGCCAGCGCCGGTCTACTCTCGAACGGCTGCGAGCCGAGCTCTCCGCCGCTAATAACCCCGCAGACGAACCCTCGACCACGCACATCCTCTACGAGACCCCGCACCGCATCCTCGAAGCCCTCGAAGACATCGCCGTCGCGCTCGGCCCCACGCATCGCATCGTCCTCGCGCGCGAGCTCACCAAGCTGCATGAAGAGTTCCTCCGCGGCCCCGTCTCCGAAGTGTTCGCAACGCTTCGACAGCGTCCCACTATCCGCGGCGAGATCGTCCTTCTGCTCGACGGCACCCTCACTACCGCCGCCGCGCAGCCCACACAAAAATCCCTCGCCGACGAGGTCTCAACACTCATCCGCTCCGGCCTCTCTGAAAAAGACGCCCTCAAGCAAGTCGCCAAATCCCGCGGCCTCGGCAAGAGCGAAGCCTACCGCGAGTGGCAGCGCACAAGTAAGACAAGAAAGTAGAAAATCAGACCGTAGATTGAGGACGAGACTTCTCGATGACCTTCCCAGCCGACACGATGGGCGGACCGCAGACAATAATCGGAATAGTCCTGATCGCCTCGATCTGGTATGTGTTTCGCAAGATCCGCCGCAGATGACGCTGCTCCGTCTCCTAAACCGTCTCTCTGCCCTTCAACCGGTCGTATACATACATATCGCTCACCGTGCCCAGCGACTCGTTGTACAGCACTAGTCCACCCATCGACTCCTTCAGCTCATCACTGAACTTGTGAATCGACCGCAGATGCTCCGCCGTCGCCGGAATCTCCAGCCTGCTTGTCTTGAGAAACTTCTGGTACCCCCGGTCCAGCAGCCGCGAGATCTCGCCGCCCAGCACCCAGCCCGCCTTACCGATAATCCGCACCGGCGCGCCCTTGCCCTCGCCCGGCGCAATCTCCGCCGCGCATCCATACTTCGACACCCGCCGCGCTCCCGCAGCCCGGTTTGCACCGTCCGCCGCCGGCGCAACATCAAACCTCTCACTGCCGAGAATCGACAGCACATCATCAAACGTCTTTTGCTTCACTGCCTTCGCCATCGCAACCCTGATCGCAGGCGGCACTTCGAAACATTGCATCGCCCGCAGTAAACTCAACTTAGACTCTCGCACATCGGCGCGGCCCATTCAAACCGCACCTTCGCCGATATCATAGGAGAATGCCGCGAAATCCTTCACGGACCACTAACCACTAACTACTCGCTGCCCATGATCGCCGCACCCGCCAAACCGCTCGGCCTCACCCTCTTCGACCGCATCGGCAACACGCCGTTGCTGCGTCTCGAAGGCCTCACGCAGCACCCCGGCGTTCAAATCCTCGGCAAAGCCGAGTGGACCAATCCCGGCGGCAGCGTCAAAGACCGCGCCGCCTCCGCCATCGTCTCGGACGCCATCCGCCAGGGCCAGCTAACGCCCGGCTCCTCCGACAAAACCCTCGGCGGGACGCAAAAAGCATTGTTAGACGCCACCTCCGGCAACACCGGCATCGCCTACGCCATGCTCGGCGCGGCCATGGGCTTCCCCGTCACCCTCTGCGTCCCCTCCAACGTCTCGCCCGAGCGCAAAAACATCCTCGCCGCCTACGGCGCGAATGTTATCTGGACCGACCCAGCCGACGGCTCCGACGGCGCCATCCGCATGGCCCGCAAACTCATCGCCGACGAGCCCGGCCGCTACTTCTACGCCGACCAGTACGGCAACGACAACAACTGGCGCGCCCACTACTACTCGACCGCCAACGAAATCTGGGAGCAGACCGCCGGCGCCATCACGCACTTCGTCGCCGGCCTCGGCACCTCCGGCACCTTCATGGGCACCACCCGCCGGCTGCGCGAACTCAATCCCAAGATCCGCTGCATCTCCATGCAGCCCGACTCGCCCTTCAACGGCCTCGAAGGCCTCAAGCACATGGCCACCGCGATCGTGCCGCCCATCTACGATCCCGCGCTCGCCGACCGCAACATCGACATGCCCACCGAGCGCGCCTACGCCATGTGCAAGCGCCTCGCTCGCGCCCAGGGCCTGCTCCTCGGCATCAGCGCGGGTGCCGCCGTCGCTGCCGCACGGGACATCGCCGAAGAAGAAGCCCACGCCGGCCGCGAAGCCGTCATCGTCACCATCCTCCCCGACTCCGCCGACAAATACCTCTCCGACCGCTTCTGGTCCGAAGATCATGCGGGCGAGAGATCAGAAAACAGAGATCAGATATCGTCTCTCACATCCTGAACCACTCATGAATCTCGTACCTCGCATCTCTAACCTGATCTCTGTTTTCTGATCTCTCTTATGAGCCTCATCCTCTCCCGCGCCCTCTACGACGACCTCCGCGCCCACGGCGAAGCCACCTACCCCAACGAATGCTGCGGCATCCTCCTCGGTCGCGCCGACTCCGGCGGCATCCACGTCACCTCGCTCCTCCGCGCCGGCAACACACGCACCGACTCCGCGCACAATCGCTACCACATCGCGCCTGAGGAGCTCATCGCCGCGCAGCGCCAGGCCCGCAACAGCGGCCTCGACATCGTCGGCTTCTATCACTCCCACCCCGACCACCCCGCCCAGTGGTCACGCACCGACTTCGCCGAGGCCCACTGGTTCGGCTGCGCCTACGTCATCACCGCCATCGCGAAGGGCAAGGCCGCACTGACCAACTCCTTCCTGCTCTCCGGCACCACAGAAGAAGACAAGCACTTCGAAGCGCAGCCCATCGCCGTTGAGTAGCTGCACGCCCGGCTAATCTGCCGCGGCGAGCAACTCCTTCTCCACCTGCTCCACGGCAGCCTCCACCCACTCGCCGCTGATCTGCGGCGTCGTAAAGTTCAGCCGGTTCCAGAAGTTCGTCAGCCCGATCGTCATCGTGATCCCGGCGAGTTTCTCTTCGCTGAAGTACCGTGCTGCTTCCTCCCATACCTCGTCCGGCACCGCGTCCGGCCGGTCCGCGATTCGCGTCGCCTCTTCCGCCAGCGCTAGCGCAGCGCGTTCCGCGCCACTGAAGTACGGAGCTTCGCGCCACACGCACACAGTAGACAACCGCGCGTCCGTCTCTCCGGCTTTCTTCAACTGCCGCCAGCCCATATCTACACACACACTGCATCCATTGATCTGGCTCACGCGCAGATGCACCAACTCGGCCACTGTCGCCGGCACACCACTCGTCCTGACCACCGTATTGAGCGCCATCAGCGCCTGCATTGCGCCCGGAATCAACATCGCCGGATTCTTCATTCGTGATTGCATAACATCCTCTCCTCAGGAGCCAACTTCGTCCTGTGTAACCATGACGAACCCCGCGCAGAAAACGTGACGACGAACGGCACACCTTGAGGACCTGCAACGCAGGCCTCATACTTGCGTCGATGCCAATCCGCCTATTTGCCACGGTCGCTCTGCTCATCGCCTCGGCGTCACTCGCGCAACAGCCCAATGCAATCACCAACGACCCCGAGCCGAACCCCTCCGCACCCACGCAGAACATCGAAACCGTCATGGACTCGCACGGCAGCCGCATCATGGGCGTCTTCCTGCTCGCCTCCAGCACGCAGCCGCATCCCACCGTCATCCTGCTCCACGGTTTCCCCGGCTATGAGCAGAACATCGACCTCGCCCAGTCCCTCCGTCGCGACGGCTGGAACGTCCTGGCCATGCACTACCGCGGAGCATGGGGTTCGCAGGGCGCCTTCAGCTTCACGCACTGCATGGAAGACGTCTCAACGATGCTCGCCTACGTCACGCAGCCCGCCAACGTGACCAAGTTCCACATCGACACGCACCATCTCGTCGTCATCGGCCACAGCATGGGCGGCTTCATGACGGTCGCCGCGCTCGCTCAGCATCCGGAGCTCAAAGCTGGCGTCGTCATCACCGAAGGCAGTCCCTCCCGCGACTTCCCCGACTACTTCGGCGGCAACCCAGACCCCGCCGACATGGCTCCCTTAGCCGGCACCTCAGCCGCCGCACTCCAGCACGAAGCCAAGTCAAATATCACCGCTTGGAGCTTCCCCACCCTCGCTGCCAAAATCGCTCCACGCCCGGTCCTCGACATCTCCGCCAACGACGGCCTCCGCGCCTCCAACGAAGCTCTCGTCGACGCGCTCAAGCACGCCGGCGCACCTGTCACTTCCATCCACTTCGACACCGACCATAGCTTCAGCGACCACCGCATCGCTCTGCAGTCCGCCATCCTCAAATGGCTCGACGACACCGCGCGTTGACCCACGCACGCCACGCCTCATTGCGGCGGCGCCCCCTTCGGCAGCGTGATGAACGCGACCACCAGCATCGCTACGACGATAGCGACTGGAACAACCCACGCCTCAACATTCCGATCCGTAGTTGCCGCGAGCGGAAGCCGCCGCGACGGCGGACGCATCGCCCACGAAAGCAGCGTGAACACTGACAGAACCAACGGATCTGTCACGCCGAGCCCTCCGCGCCCGTCATCAACATGACGGATGAAGTGAAAGGATTGTGACCATGACCGAGCGTGATTGGCTGACAGAACAGTTCGAGAGAAACCGCAGCCATCTGCAAGCCGTCGCCTTCCGAATGCTCGGCTCGCTCGCTGAGGCAGACGACGCCGTGCAGGAGTGCTGGCTCCGTCTCAGCCGCTACAACACGGACAGCGTTGAAAACCTCCGCGGCTGGCTCACTACGGTCACGTCGCGGATCTGCCTCGACATGTTGCGCTCCCGCAAATCGCGCCGCGAAGAGCCGCTCGAACCCTCTGCCCCCAAACCCGGGCATCAACCTGCCGACCCCGCTGATCTCGAGGCCGAAGCCGTTCTTGCAGAATCCGTCGGCTACGCCACTCTCGTCGTTCTCGACCGCCTGGTTCCCGCCGAACGCATCGCGTTTGTTCTCCACGACCTCTTCGATATTCCCTTCGACGAAATTGCGCGCATCACAGCACGCACTCCGGAAGCCGCGCGCCAGCTCGCCAGCCGCGCGCGTCGCCGCGTTCGCGGAGTCACTGCGGTTCCCCGAAGTGAACTCGTGCAACAACGCTCTCTCGTCGAAGAATTTCTCGCTGCGCTTCGCCTTGGCGACCCCGCAAAACTCATGGATCTGCTCGACCCCGCATTCTCTGTACACGCCGACGCAACCTCTGCGCCTCGCGGTCTGCCAAAGGTTCACGGCACCAAAGCCTGGGCAACACAGGCAATCCGAGAGGCGCATGGCGCTCGCCTCGCGCGCACCGCTTTGGTGGAAGGCTCGATCGGCATCATCGTGGCGCCGCGCGGCCGACTCTTCGGCGTTCTCGAGTTCACCTTTGCCAACAGACGAATTGCATCCATGGAGGTCATCGGCGACCCCGAACGTCTCCGCTCCATCGCGATCGGCAGCTGAACGCGTAACGCTTGCCGTCAACTATCGCGGAGTCAGGCTCTCTCCCGGCGAATACCGTCCCTTTGAGTTCCCCGGTCCGCCCACAAACTCCAGCACCGGAATCCGCTCATCCACATCCGGCAACGGAGGAAACGGCGCGTGCGGCTCTGCCTGGTACCAATAGGCCACCGAAGAGAACGTGTCCGAGCGATGATTCGCATGTCCATGCTCAATCGATGCCTTGAAGTACTTCGTGAACGGTATCGGCGAGTCCAGATGAAACCGATACACGCTCCACCGGCTGCCCGCAATCTCCTTCCCCACCAGTGGCGCCCCGTTCATCGCCTGGCTGTACCCCGCGCCGCCGAAGTCCCATGCTCCCAGAAAATAGTCTTCGCTGCCCGTGCCGATGAACGCTGGTTTCGTCTCATCGTCGATGAAGAACATGTCGTCGCCTTCGCCCCACCATCCATCCTGGTTCTGCAGGATCGACATCGTCACACCGACAAACTGTCCATGCCCCTTCGCCTCCACCCACACATAGTTATCCTTGCCGTCGAGATTGCGGCGGTAGTTCACAATCGGATCGCCGTTCTCGTACCACTCGCCTGTCCATCCGTGGTTCGGCTGCGCCTGCCGGTACTGCGCATGAAAATACAGCGTGTCCTTTGGCAACCCATGCGTGTTCGTGCGGTAGTCAATGTTCCAGTAGAGGCTGTTCAGCGCCAGCTTGCCTTCGTTGGTAATCGTAATGCGCGCATGATGTTCAAACGGCATTGGGAAGTAGCAGTTCATTGCGCGGTCGTGTGAAACCGTCAACACCGGCGACTGCCACGCCACGATATCGCCCGTCCCCAAACCAAAGAAATCCCCGATCGGCGTCTCCACGCTCGGCGTCTCTTCGCCGTCCCAATACATGCGAAGCACGACCCGCTTCAAGAAGTACGGCTCGCGATCGGCGAGCGTAAACCAGATGTGCGAGATCATCCCAGGCCCATCCACATCCATGATGGTCAACGTCTGGCCCGGAGTAACTGTCCGTGCATCAGCATTCGCTCCTGTTGTCTCTGCGCTGCTGGAGCGGTGCAGCGCGTACGTCTGCTGTTGCGTTGGATCCGGCATCCAGGACGGAATCTGTGCGGAGACGGAGATCGACACCATCAGCCCGAAGACTGCAAACGCAAACGAACGCATCAATTTGGTTTCCTCAAAGAGTGATTGATTGCTGACAGCCGCCAATTATATAGGGTACCGGTCTCTCAAACGGTCTCGAACAAACTTCCTCAATTGACAGTTCCGACCATTACCAACCTGTCATTTGCTGATAGTGGCTGGCTCGTCCATCGGCCCTCGAAAATCTGTCATCGCCCGGAGAGATCATGAACAGCCTTCGCAGCCCCCGGATCTTGCCCGTCCTCGTAACCATCCTTGGATTCGTCGCGCTCGGTCTCACGGCCACTCTGCACGCGCAAGCCAAAAAGCCCAACATCCTCGTCATCATGGCCGACGACATCGGCTGGTACAACACCAGCATCTACAACCGCGGCGACATGGGCTACCAGACGCCCAACATCGATCGCATCAGCAAAGAGGGCGGCATGTTCCTCTCCTGGTATGGCCAGCAGAGCTGCACCGCCGGCCGAGCCGCCTTCATCACCGGCCAGTCGCCCATCCGCACGGGCCTAACCAAGGTTGGTCTGCCCGGCGCCGACGTCGGCCTCAGCGCAAAAGATCCCACCATCGCCGAGGTGCTCAAGCCTCTCGGCTATGCCACCGCACAGTTCGGCAAGAACCATCTCGGCGACCGCAACAACTTCCTCCCCTGCCTCCACGGCTTCGACGAGTTCTTCGGCAACCTCTACCACCTCAACGCCGAAGAAGAGCCTGAGAATCCCGATTACCCCAAAGATCCGCGCTTCAAGGCGAAGTTCGGTCCACGCGGAGTTCTCCACTGCTGGGCTACCGACAAAGACGACACGACCGACGACCCCGCCTTCGGCAAAGTCGGCAGGCAGCGAATCGAAAACACCGGCCCACTCACCGTCAAGCGCATGGAGACCATCGACGACGAGTTCACCAACGCCGCAGTGGACTGGATGGACAAGCAGGCCAAGGCCGGCAAGCCTTTCTTCTGCTACTACAACTCGACGCGCATGCACATCTTCACCCACCTCAAGCCTGAGTCTCAAGGCAAGACCGGCCTCGGCCTCGAAGCCGACGGCATGGTCGAGCACGACGCACACGTCGGTCAGCTACTCAAGAAGCTCGATGATCTCGGTGTCGCCGACAACACCATCGTCATCTACACCTCCGACAACGGCGCCGAGATGATGAGTTGGCCCGACGGCGGAAGCACACCGTATCGCGGCGAAAAGGCGCAGAACTGGGAAGGCGGCTATCGCGTGCCCACGCTCATCCGCTGGCCCGGCGTCATCAAGCCCGGCACCGTCTACAACCAGTTCTTCGCTCACGAGGACTTCCTTCCCACCTTCGCCGCCGCTGCCGGCAACCCCGACATCGTCGAGCAGTGCCTCAAGTCCTGCACCTCCGAGGGCAAGTCGTTTCACGTTCATCTCGACGGCTACAACCTGATGCCCTTCTTCAAGGGCGAGACAACCACCTCACCCCGCAAAGATTTCCTCTACTGGAGCGACGACGGCGATCTCTTCGCCATCCGTGTCCTCGACTGGAAGATCTCCTTTATCGAGTCCTATTCGACCGGCATTGCCATCTGGCAGGATCAATTCACCAGACTCCGCGCTCCCAACATCTATAACCTGCGTTCCGACCCGTTCGAAAGAGGAACCAATTCCTCCTGGTACACCGACTGGCAGGCCCACCGCATGTTCCTGATCGTCCCTGCCCAGGCCGTCGTGAACAACTGGCTGCAAAGCTTCAAGGAATTTCCACCCCCGCCAAAAACCAGCGAGCTTCAACCTCGACGAGGTCATCAACAAACTTTCGGCACCGCAGCAGGACTGAACCTCATCTCCGGAGCCCCGCTCGTGCCACACCCCGGTGTGAGCAGAGTTCACTGTTGAGTACGATTGTCGATTGAGTCGAAGCAACCAGCCTCTCGCTGAGTTGTCCCGGGAGGTACGAACTGCGAATCGCAGATTCACTCTCGACCAGACGCCTCGCCCTATTCGCCACAGGTGTGCTGTGCCTTTCACTCACTCTCGCAGCCAGAGCGCAACAGACTGAGCCTCCCGAGGATCCCGAGGACGAAAAGCAGTTCGGCCTCTGGCTCGACCAGGCAATCTCATCGCCCTTCTCCCCGAACAAGTCTCTCGAAGCCGAGTTTCACGAACGCTTCGACGAAAACGGCTCGAACTTTTACGAGTACTTCGTCCAGGCCGGCGTTGGTTTTCGTCTACTGCCGATCCTCGCCGTAACGCCCTACTATCGCTACCAGCGTTTCCCCGGCAATCCCAACCTTGAATACGAAAACCGCCTGATCCTCAACATCACACTCAGCAAATCCAAAGGCCCACTCCGTCCCAACCTCCGCACGCTCATCGAAGGCCGCTATCCCGAGAACCGCCCCGCCTCTGCACGTCTCCGGTTCCGCCCGGGTGTCGAATATCCCCTGCCTCTCCGCTCATCCTGGCGTCCCGTGCTCATCGTCAACGATGAGTTCTTCCTCGTCCCCGGAACCAACAGCTTCGCCGCCGGCGGCGCCTTCACGCAAAATCGCTTCCAGGTCGGCGCCCGCCTGCCCATCAAGACCTGGTATGCGGTTCGCCCCTACTACATGGTGCAGACCGTAAACCTCCCAGCAGGCTGGGAGACCAACGAGATCTTCGGGCTCTCCATGGCCTTCAAACTCCCCATGAAGTCCACGCCCTGACGCGGGACGCCGAGAATGCATAAAACGGGACGCCGAAAACTCGCCATTGCGCTCGGCCTGATCTGCGCCTGGTCGCCGGCGCTCGCCCAGACGGATCAGTTCCTTCCGGAGATCGATCTCTACTCCAGGGTGCACCACGGTATGCGATTCCAGTTCCAGTCGTCTCAGACGCGAGAAGCGAATCAGCCGGTCCAGGCCGAGTTCGGGCCAAGCATAGACTTCAACTCTCGTCCGCTACCCATCCTTGCCGACATCGCAAAGCACGATCTCGACAAAGCGAAGACTCGGATTCTCGTGCTGTCGATCGGATATCGCTATCTTCCGGCAGCGAACGGCGGAGCATCCACAAACAGAATTGAGCCCGTTGTAACCCTTCGAACTCCGTCGACTCGCAAGCTCTCCTTCAGCGACAGAAGTCAATTCGAGTTTGACTGGAAGAGCCGCGGCTCCACCTGGACCTATCGCAATCGAATTCGGGCGGAGGGTCCCGTCAAACTCGGTCGCTATCACCCGACACCGTACGCTAGCGTCGAGGGCTACTACAAAAGCCAGTACGGAAAGTTCAGCAACACTGCGATCGACGTCGGCTGTCTCTTCCCCATCAAGACACACGTGCAGATTGACAGCTACTACCAACACCAGAACCAGACCGGAGAGAGCCCCAACCAACAACTGGATCAACTCGGCCTGACCCTCAATCTCTACTTCTAATGCGCTCGTCCTCTCGATAATCTTCTCGCCACTCTTCGCTTGCGAATTGGTTGACGCACCGCTAGATTGCGTTAGGAACCTTGCCGATGCCTCTTCCGATATCGAAGCCGCTGCGCTTTCGTTTGCCTCGAGCTGCACTGTCTCTCGCAGCTTTGCTGATCCTCATCCCCGGAAAAAACTACGGCCAGACATTGACGGTGACTCCAGCCGTTGCGCTCGCTGATCAGCCCGTCGCCATCACCGCATCGGGTCTTCAACCCGGCGAGGAAGTTACCGTTCACTCCGAATTGGAAGATGGCGCGGGCCACGAGTGGAGTGCGGAAGCGAAGTTCGCTGCGGATCCAGACGGCAAACTCGACCTCGCCAAGGCTGCTCCGCTCAAAGGCAGTTACAAGGGCACCTCCGCGATGGGCCTCGTGTGGTCCATGCGGCCGAACGGCGACGTCCACATCTACCAGCCTCCGCACAATCTCGGCCCGCAGACGATTCGCTTTACGCTTCACAGCAAGACCGGCTCGGCAACGGCGCAACTTGAGCAGATCGTCCTGCCGGAAGATGTACGGACGATACAGCTCAAAGGAGCACTTCACGGCATTCTTTTTTTGCCCGCTCCGAGTGCCGACAAGTCGCCGCGCCCTGCGCTGCTCGTCGTCGGCGGTTCCGAGGGTGGCATGCCAATGCGCCGGGCCGCGTGGTTGGCGAGCCACGGCTATGTCACCCTCGCACTTGCCTACTTCGCCGTACCCGGGCTGCCGCAACAGTTGCGGGACATCCCGCTCGAATACTTCGGCGAAGGCCTCAGCTGGCTGTCGCAACGCCCTGAGGTCGACCCGCAGCGCATCGGCGTCGTCGGCACCTCACGAGGCGGCGAACTGGCGTTGCAACTGGGCTCCATGTATCCCTTGCTGCATGCGGTCGTCGCATTTGTTCCCGCCAATGTCCGGGTGCAGGCCTGCTGCGATGGCGGCGGTGGCCCAGCCTGGACGTGGCACGGTCAGGGGCTCACCTACGCGATGGGAAGCTTCAACAATATGGCTTCGAACCTGTCCGCGCAGATCCATGTCGAGGACACGCACGGGCCAATCCTGCTGATCTCCGGCCAGAGCGACGGCATCTGGCCCTCCTCGCAGATGACGGCTATGGTTCAGTCGCGTTTGAAGTCAGAACACTTCAAGCACGCCGTGGAGCGATTGGACTATCCCGGCGCCGGCCACCGTGCAGGCTCGCCGGAGATCGACCCGTCGTGGTTTGGCGAGTTGCGCCACCCGATCTCCGGCAGAGCAGAGGACCTCGGCGGCACACCCGCAGGCAACGCGGCCTCCGGACTTGATGCGGGCCCGCGCGTGCTGGCGTTTCTTGCACGAACGCTTGCTTCAGCCTCAGATGCCGGCGCTCCCCAGCCGTGAAGACCTTCTGCCATCTATCACGCTGGCTTCTCTAGGATCGATCCATCTTTTCCAGGATCGGCCCCAGCAGATACGCCACAAAGAAGCCACCACTCCAGATCACTGCGGAGCACCACAGAATCACTCGGCTTACTCGGCTCACCTCTCCGCAAGTCGTCGGATCATCCGCCTCGCACGCCTCGCCCGCCCGCAGCCGCGGCGCGATCACGTACGTCATCACAAAGCTGCACGCAATCAGCGTCCCCGCGATGCTGAACGTCCACACCTTATGCCGCGACAGGGTCACCAGCCAGGGCGCCGCTGACAAAATCGACGCAACCGCCGTCCCCATCCCCAGCAGCACCAGTACCGACGGCAGCGCGCAGCAGATCAGCGTGCTGAACGAGCTGAACAACGAAAAGTAGTTCAGCAGGGCAGCGCGCCTCGCCCGCTGCTCCGATCCCATCGTCACCGCCTGGGTCATCGCGCCTCCGCAATCGACGCATAGCTCAGCCGTTCCGGCACCTTCCCCTTCGCCGCCTGCGGAAGCGTCCCTGTAACCGTCACTGTCTTGCCCAGCAGCGAACCGATGTCTGCCGCCGCTGCCGCGGGCACGAGCTGAAATCTGTCACCCGTCCCGCTCACCTCGAACACCGGAGCAGCAGCGGTTCCAGTCAACTTTCCTTTCGCCACAACCTTCGCGTCCTTGTGCGTGAACCCGTTCTTCTCCACCGCCGCATTGAACTGCTGCATCGTCGCGTCGTTTCCCGAGTTCAGAACAATCGACACCAGGCCGGTATTCAGGTCCACATCCACGTTGCCCACGCCCGGAATCGCCTTCATCGACACATGAATCGCATGCGCACACGGCGCGCAGTCCATCCCGAACACCGTCATATTCACCTGCTTATACTCCGCATGCGCGCCCATCGCCGCCATGACCAGGACCGCAAACACAATCATCTTTTTCATCGCGTAATCCTTTCAGTGAGCATTCGGCCGCGCCGAATACTTGAGGTAGCTGAAGTTGATGGCGAAGCGAACACGCTCTCGCCCATACACGCTCTCGTTCACGTCGCGATAGAGTGGCCCCTGCACTCCGCCCTCAATCGCCACGTTCTTGAAGATCGCCAGCACCGACGGCCCAAGCCACAGGCTCGTCGATCTGCTTTGAGCAATCACCGCACCGCGCTCGACCACATCGCCCGTATGCTCGCCTGTGAACTCAACCAGCCCGCGGTAGTCCCACTGGTCGTACCCTCGTCTCAGCCGCGCCGGACGATACCCGTAGACCGCGCTCCACGACAACGTATCGGGACGCCGGTCTCCGTCCTTCACCGCAAAACGCGTATACCCTCCGCCCAGCCAGAAGTACGAGCTCCTCGAAGCCACGCCTGCAGCAACCGTTCCCGCCAGTCCCGGCGCACGCGCCAGCGCTCCCAGAACGCCCGGGTCGGCTTGAGGACCCGGAACCACCAGCGCGATACTCCCTGTCGCTTCCTTCCTTCTGCCAACCGACGTGACCGAATGGAAGAACCTCCACGACGCCCCGCCCGTCCACTCTCCGCCCGGATAGATGCGCGTCTCCGGCAGCGATCCACTGCCGAAAGTCGCCGGAAGAAACGCGCTAATTGTCAGATGAGGAGTTACTCCGTAGCCAATCTGGCTCCCCGTCGAAACCTGCGTTCCTTGCGTGCCATACCGGCCAAAGAGCCCCGAGTCAAAACTCATCTCATACTGCGAGTTGACGGGGGTCGCGTAGCCAAACACCGGTCCGTGATCGGAGGCCCACGCCCCCGCCGTCAACGCCAGCACACCCGCCAGCATCCAAAGCCGTTTCATAATTCTCCTTCGAAGGTAAGCGAGCATTCGCGCGCAAAAAGACCAGAGCCCCAAAGCACCGGGGCAAAGCTGTGTGCAGTCAATAGGACGCACGCAGCCACTTCAGCGCAAAGCAGCTCAGATTCGAAGAACGATTGTCGACAGGTGCGTCAGCAACGGAGGCGGACGCTCACTCACTCTCGTGGCAAGCAGCTCCGCCCCGCGTCCTGCCACTGAATAAAACGCAACCGGTGTTTCAGCAGGTGGAAACACGAGCAGCGGCGCGTTCGACCTCACCACCGGCGCCTGGGAGAGATCGCCGTGCTGATGAAGCTGGCAGCACTGATGCCCCGGCATCTCGTGACAGTTGCCGTGCATCTTCGCGCAGCACGACCTCTCCGCCGGCGTCATCGCCAGCTCCGTCATGCACGCAAACACCGGCGACGCCACCGAAAGCAACAGCACAACCGCCACGAGGCTGATCAACCGGCGCATCCCCGATAGTCTAACCCCTCAACCCAATCCGCATCGGACGCTAACTTCCGGGCATCAAATAGGCAGACAGAACCAAACCAGGTAGGCATAATAGAAGACAATGAAAGTCCATATCCCCACTCCGCTTCGAACCTACACGGACAAGAAGCAGACCGTGTCGGTGGGGGGTGTGACTGTCGCTGAGGGTCTGGAGAAGCTGGTCGAGCAGTTCCCTGCTATGCGCCAGCATCTCTTCACCTCGGACGGCAAGCTCCGCTCCTTCGTGAACGTCTACGTCAATGACGAAGACGTCCGCTATCTTCCTGAAAAGGAACACACCGGCGTTGATGATGCCGCCGAACTCTCGATCATCCCCTCCATCGCTGGCGGCTGTTGTACCCCCGCTGCCTGTTGTTGTCGCTAGAAGCGAGAACAGCCCGGAGCTCCCAGCTCCATCCCAAGCTCAAAACTCAGAAACAAGAAGACCCGGCGGCCCGTCCGTTTTGCATGCTCGTGCGTAGGCGCCAATCCCCGGCGAATCGTCGCTCCCGCTAACTGCATCTCCATACTCAGGAAAGGGGCATCGCTTGACCGAACTGCTACAATTAAGGTGTAGCCCGATGCCGCCCATGCGAGCCGTCGGGCCTTCGTGTTTGCAACCGAATCTTTGTAATGAATACTTTGCAGCACGTCGCGCGATGTCCTTTGTTTTGAAGATTTTGCAAATTGTATTCGACCGAAGTCCCAACCCTAACTTCAATTTTTTGAAGATTTTGCGCAAAAAGTGACGGGGGAGGGGTCCCCTCCAGAAGGAATTCATGCCAGCCATTCTCGAAGAACTCACCGCCGAACTCCCGAAGCTGACCAACGAAGAGATCGCGCGTTACTCGCGCCATCTCCTCCTTCCCGAGGTTGGCATGGAAGGCCAGCAGAAGCTCAAGGCCGCCCGGGTCCTCTGCGTCGGCACCGGAGGCCTCGGCGCCCCCCTCGCCCTCTACCTCGCCGCCGCCGGGGTCGGCACCCTCGGCCTTATCGACTTCGACGTCGTGGACGAATCGAATCTGCAGCGCCAGATCATCCACTCCCAAAACACCGTTGGAATGCTCAAGGTCGACTCCGCCGAGCAGATGATCAAGGGCCTGAACAAGAACATCAACGTCGTGAAGCACAACACGATGCTCACCTCGGCCAACGCCCTCGAGATCTTCAAGGACTACGACATCATCGCGGACGGCACCGACAACTTCCAGACGCGCTACCTCGTCAACGACGCCTGCGTCCTCACCGGCAAGCCCAACGCCTACGGCTCCATCTTCCGCTTCGAGGGCCAGGCGAGCGTCTTCGCCACCGAGGAAGGCCCCTGCTACCGCTGCCTCTACCCTGAACCCCCGCCCCCCGGCCTCGTCCCCTCCTGCGCCGAAGGCGGCGTGCTTGGCATCCTGCCCGGCCTCGTCGGGATCATCCAGGCCACCGAGGTCATCAAGCTCATCCTCGGCATCGGCGAGCCGCTCGTCGGCCGTCTGCTCCTGGTCGACGCGCTGGGCATGAACTTCCGCACGCTCAAGCTGCGCAAAAATCCGAGCTGTCCCGCCTGCGGAACGCATGAGATCAAGGAGTTGATCGACTACGACCAGTTCTGCGGCATTCAGAAGCCCACAGAAGTCGGTCCGCTCGAGGTCTCCTCGCATGGCACGGTTGCCGCGCTGCCAGAGGTCGAGGGCATCCCGCAGATCTCCGTCGAGCAGCTCAAGGCCGAGATCGATGAGGGCCGCAAGCCGTTCATCCTCGATGTCCGCGAGCCGCACGAGTACCAGATCGTGAACATCGGCGCTCCGCTGATCCCCGTCGGTCAGCTCGACGCAACGCCTCGGCGAAATCCCCGTCGGCAGGGACGAGGAGATCGTGGTCCACTGCAAGACCGGCGGCCGCAGCCAGAAGGCTTCGCTCGCACTGAAGGCCGCAGGCTTCACCAACGTGAAGAACCTCGCCGGCGGCATCACCGCCTGGGCCGACAAGATCGACAAGTCGCTGCCCAAGTACTAAGCCGCAGCAAAAAACGAAGCTCCGTCACGACGTGACGGAGCTTTTGCTTTGCAGTGATCGCCGGCTAATCTGTCTCGCGATCCTCTTCCACCAGAATCTCCAGCACCAGTGGAGCTTCCAGCATGAAGTCCATCGATGCCATCGCAGCCACAGCCCGATCGAGCGTCGAGCGCAGGCACGGCTCGGTCGTCACCACAAACGGCAGACGATCGCTCGCGTGTCCGCGGTGCTGCAGGATGGAGTCGATGTTGATCTGCTCCGTTCGCCAGTGCGCCCGCGATGGCCGCAACGATTCCGGGCCTGTCTGACGACGACGAGCCGCAGATAGTGCGGCGCAGTCACGTCGCCTCGTCACAGCCAGCTTCTCGACAGGCAGCCGCACGGCAGAGCTTCCCTGCGCAACAGCGAGCACATCGCTCACGACCGCGACCGCCGTCGGATGCCCACCGGCTCCGTGCCCGCTGAACACAACATCTCCGCCGAACTCGCCGCTGGTGACGATCATGTTCTGCGTGCCGTGCGACCACGCGATCGGCGAGGTCTTCGGCACCAGCATCGGACCTACGCGAGCGCGGACTACGTCGCCATCGAGCTGCGCCCGCGAGACCTGACGAATCGTGCAGCCCAGTTCCTTCGCATACGGGAAGTCGACTGCGCCGACATGTTTGATGGTCTGCGCAGGTACGTTTTCCGGATGAATCTCTGCATGCAGTGCGAGGCGCGCCAGGATGCAGAGCTTCGCGCGCGCATCGAAGCCGTCGACATCGGCGGACGGATCGGCTTCGGCGTAACCGGCGCGCTGGGCGTTGGCGAGCACCTCGCCGTAGTTCGCCCCGGTCTCCATGGAACTCAGGATGAAGTTGCAGGTCCCGTTCACGATGCCGCTGATGCGGCGAATGCGGTCGCCGCTGAGCCCCTGCACCATCCCCGGAATCACCGGAACTCCACCCGCCACCGCTGCCCCGAACAACAACTGCACTTTGTTCTTCGCGGCCAGGTCGAGGAGTTCCGTTCCCCGGAAGGCGAGGAGTTGTTTGTTTGCAGTGATGACGTGCTTGCCCGCGCCCAGTGCAGTGCGAAGCCAGCCTTCGATCGGGTCGAGACCGCCGATCAGCTCGACCACAGCATCCACATCCGAGGCGGTCAAAACATCTTCAACACGGTCGGTCCAGATGGCGCCCACAGGCACAAACCCTGCACGTTCGTGCTGACGCTTGCGCTGCACACCGCGGTTGAAGACCCGCGTGATCTGAATCTCCTTGTGCGCTCCGGCCGCAAGAACCTCAGCGAACGAACTGCCAACTGTACCAAAGCCAAGCAAACCTATCCGCAAGCTGCGCTCCTCTTTAAGCTGCCTAATACTCGATTTTATCTGGGGTTTTAGTACTCGATCTTATTGGGACTCGCCTCCCAGACGGCGAAGCTCTCCCACGCCTTTTCAGCGAGTATGTTCTGAATTGGGATTTTGCGCTGATCGAGAGGCTTGCGCATCTCGCCGTAGAGGAACGAGTCGTCAAAGCCGATTTTCGCTGCATCCGCCGCGCTGTTTCCGTAATAGATGGCGCGGCAGTGCGACCAGTAGATCGCGGCGAGACACATGGGGCAGGGCTCGCAGCTCGTGTAGACGTCGCAGCCTTTGAGCCAGAAGGTTCCAAGCTTTTTGCAAGCCTCGCGAATGGCAACGACTTCGGCGTGCGCGGTTGGATCGTTCCATTGAGTGACGTGATTGACGCCGGTAGCGAGCACCTGGCCGTCCCTAACGATGACCGCGCCGAACGGACCGCCGCGACCGCTCACGACGTTTTCGGTCGCAAGCGCAATCGCCTGCTGCATAAACTGCGGCTGTGCGTCGCTCATCCGATTGCCTCTGCCTGCTTTGCGAAAACGGGCATAATCAGCATCATGGTACACGGTCTCAGGTCCCGGCACGTTGTGACGCCCGACGGCGAGCGCGATGCGGTCGTGCTCGTCGAAGGCGAGCGTATCGTCGCCGTGAAGAGCGCAATCGAGGTTTCCGCCGAGACTCCGGTGGAGGACCTCGGCGAGATGGCACTGATACCGGGCCTCGTAGATGTGCATACGCACCTGAACGAACCGGGCCGCACGGAGTGGGAAGGCTTTGCAACAGGAACGCGCGCGGCCGCGGCTGGCGGGTTCACGACGATCATCGACATGCCATTGAACTGCCTGCCCGAGACGACGGATGTGGGAGCGCTGGAACTGAAGCGCGAAGCGGCGCGCGGCAAGGCGATGGTGGATTACGCTCTGTGGGGCGGAGCGGTGGACGGCAATCAGCAGGAACTCGAGCCGCTGGCGCTCGAAGGCGTGGCGGGGTTCAAGTGTTTCCTGATCTATCCGGGATGTGATGGCTTTACGGAGATTGATCGCGCGAACCTGGAACTGGCGGTTCCGCATATTGCGCGCACAGGGCTTCCGCTGCTGGTGCATGCGGAGCTTGCGGGGCCTGTTGACTCAGCGGTGGCGCGCCTGAATGCGAGCGATGCGGACTGGCGCAAATATGCGACCTATCTTGCATCGCGCCCGGACAATGCGGAGTTGGAGGCCATTGCGATGCTGCTCGATCTGTGCCGGGCGCACAGGTTTCGACTGCACATTGTTCACCTTTCGACGGCGAAGGCGCTCCCGATGATTCGCGCGGCGCGAATGGAGGGGTTGGCATTGACAGTGGAGACCTGCCCTCATTATCTGCACTGCACGGCAGAGGGGATTCCGGATGGTGCGACGCTCTTCAAGTGTGCTCCGCCGATTCGTTCAGCAGAGAACCGCGAGCAGCTTTGGCGTGCGCTGATGGATGGGGCGATTGACCTGATCGCCACGGACCATTCGCCGTGTCCGCCCGCGATGAAGCGCTTGACCGCAACAGCGCCGGGTGAAGAGGCTGGCCGGTTTGACGAGGCGTGGGGTGGGATTCCTTCGCTTTCAACCGCGCTTTCTGTGCTGTGGACTGAGTGCGTGGCGCGAGGGATTCCGCTCGCCCGGCTGGTGGAGTGGGTTTCGAGCACGCCAGCGAAGATGGCGGGCCTAACGGCGCATGTCGGTGCGATTGCGCCGGGAATGCATGCGAATTTTGTGGCGTTCGACAAGGACGCAGCGTTCACGCTGGCGCCGGAGCATCTGCACTATCGGCACGCGATTTCACCGTACATAGGCGAGACGCTGCGCGGCGTGGTGCGCTCCACGTGGCTGCGGGGCGAGCGGGTGTACGAGAACCGGGATGGAAGAGTAACGTTCGCGGATACTCCCCGCGGGCGAGAGTACGCGCTATCCTGTTCCCTCTCACGATGACAACGTCTCCTGCCAATCCGATTCTTGCCGAGTGGAATGGCCTTGGTCTCGACGATGCGGCCGAGGTGATTCTGCCTTGCAATGGGTCCCCGGTTTGGGCGACGCTGGTTGCCTATAATCGACCCTTCGATTCACCGGACGGCCTCTTCACCACGTCCGACAAGATCTGGCGGTCGCTCCCTGAAGAAGACTGGCAGGAGGCGTTCGATTCGCATCCGCGACTGGGAGAGCAGAAGGCGAAGGCAGCGGCGGCGCAGAGCCTGAACTGGAGTGCGCAAGAGCAGAGCGCCGCGAATCCTGATAATGCTGTGCGCGAGGCTCTGGCGTTGGGGAATCGTGAATACGAAGAAAAGTTTGGACGAATATTTTTGCTTTGTGCAACAGGCCGAACCGCTGCGGAGATGCTCGCGATTCTGCGGGAACGGATGCAGAATGACGCGGCAACCGAGCTGCATGAGGCAGCGGAACAGCAGCGGTTGATCACGCAGCTTCGGTTGCGCAAGTGGTTGCAGATGCCCGCGTTGACGTGTGCGGAGCTTGCAGCGAGCATGAGGACCGAAGCGGCTTAGGAGAGGACAATGGGACTTTCGACGCACATCCTCGATACGGCATTGGGCAAGCCCGCTGCGGGTGTGGCTCTGGTGCTGTCGCGCGAAGCCGGGAATGGTTGGAGCGTGATCGGCAGGGGCTCGACGGATGCCGACGGCCGCTGCCGCACGCTGCTCGGAGAGCACGCACTGGAGCAGGCGACCTATAAGCTGCGCTTTGAGACAGCGCCGTATTTTGCGGCGCATAAGATTACAGGGCTCTATCCGTACGTTGAGATTGCCTTTGCCGTTGCCGATCCGTCGCAGCACTATCACATACCACTGCTGCTCACAGCGAATGGCTACACCACCTATCGAGGGAGTTGATGCCGGGAACGAACTGTAAGCTTGCCAGCAATCGCTATGGAAAGTCCCGGGTGCGCATGATACGCGTGACGCGGCATGAATCGCACCATGACCTGGACGAGTGGACAGTGCAGATACTGCTGACGGGCGACTTCGAGACGGCGCACACAGTCGGCGACAACTCGAAGATTCTGCCGACAGACACGATGAAGAACACGGTGTACTTCGTCGCGCGCCAGTCGAAGGCGACGAGCATCGAAGACTATGCGAAGGAGCTGGTCGACTATCTGCTCTCGGGCAATCCGCAGGTGACGGGTGCGGAGGTGGTGATCGAGTCGCATCTGTGGAAGCGGCTGACGGTGGATGGCCAGCCGCATCCAACCGCGTTCATGCATGGCTCTGACGAACGGCAGACGGCGCGAATCTCGCGCCAGCAAGGTGGGCCGTTTGCAATCGTCAGCGGACTGGACGGGCTGCATATTCTGAAAACAGCACAGTCCGCCTTCTTCGGCTACATCAAGGATGAGTTGACGACGCTGCCGGAGACGAAGGACCGGCTCTTCGGCACGGTGCTGAAGGCGGAGTGGCCGTACACGGCGCGCGCGATTGAGGAAGGCATCGACTTCAACAAGGTGCGGCGGCATCTGCGCGAGGCGATGCTCGCGACGTTCGCGAAGCATGATTCGCTGTCTGTGCAGCACACGTTGTTTGCGATGGGAGAGGCTGCGCTGGCGCACACCGACATCATCGATGAGGTTTACATGCTGATGCCGAACAAGCACAATCTGCTGATCGACATGGGCCGCTTCGGCCGTGACAACCCGAACCACATCTTCGTTCCCACAGACGAGCCGCACGGGACGATCGAAGCGACGGTGCGGCGCGCATAAGATGACATCCTCGGTCCTTCACTATCACGCGCAGAACATCATCGACCGATGCCGCGAGATGGCGCGCATCACCGACGTTCCGGGAGAGACGACGCGCTTGTTTCTCTCGCCCGCGACGCGCGATGTGCACACGCTTCTGCTGCGGTGGATGCGTGAGGCTGGGCTCGAGGGCCGCGTGGACGATGCGGGAAATGTGCGCGCCCTGCGGCTTGCGGCGTATCCCTCTGCGCCACGCGTGGTGTTGTTCTCGCATATCGACACGGTCCCGAATGCCGGGGCGTTCGATGGCCCACTGGGTGTAGTGCTTGCGCTTGAGGCGATCGCCTTCCTCGCAGAGGAGCAGCTTCCAGTTGCAATCGAAGTGATCGCGTTCAGCGAAGAGGAGGGGATTCGGTTCGGGTTTCCCTTCTTCGGCTCGATGGCTGTGACGGGACAAGTCGTTCCGGCGACGCTGGAGCGGCGGGATAGCCGAGGTCTGTCGGTGGCCGAGGCACTCTATGGATTCGGATTGCGGCCGCAGAACATCGCAAAGAGCTGTGCGCTTGCTCCTGAGACCTTTGCGGCGCTGGAAGTGCACATCGAGCAGGGGCCCGTGCTCGAGGCAGAGAATCTGAACCTGGGAGTCGTGGAAGCCATTGTGGGTCAGTCGCGGTTTGAGTTGACGTTCACCGGGCAGGCCAACCACGCGGGCACGACGCCGATGCGATTGCGTCACGACGCTCTGGCCGCTGCGGCGCAGTGGGTGACCGAGGTCGAACGTTATGCCGCAAACTATCAGCAACTGGTTGCGACAGTTGGACAACTGGAGGTCTCGCCGGGAGCCGTGAATGTAGTACCGGGAGAGGTGTGTGCCACGCTCGATGTGCGACACCCGAAGGATGAGTCGCGGCACGCGGCTGTGGCGAATCTGCTGACCAAAGCAGAACTCGCGGCGGCGCAGCGCGGCGTACGGGTCAGCGCCGAAGGCGATGTCCAAGCAGGCGGCGGTTCCGATGAATCGCGAGCTCACGGTGGCCCTGCAGCAGGCCGCCTCGCGTGCCGGCCATGAGACACACGCGATGTTCTCGGGTGCAGGACACGACGCGATGATCCTCGCGCCACATGTGCCCACGACGATGCTCTTCGTGCGTTCGCCGGGTGGGCTGAGTCATCATCCGGACGAGACAGTGCGCGTGGATGATATTGAGACAGCGCTCGGGACTGTTATTGAATTCCTGCGTGGCCTCAAGCCTCCGGACAGGTAAGATCAAGCCTTATGCATCATCTGGGATTAACGCGCAGTGCTAATCGTCGCGATCACCTGTTGCTGACGCCAGACACGTTCATCCGCACGCCGCTTCCCGGTCTGACGAAGGGCATGGCGATTGTGCATGTGGCTCCGCAGGCCGGCGCTGCGTTCACGATGATGACGGTGGAGTTCGAGCCGGGTGGAACGCTCACGGAAGGACCGACGCAGAGGTTTCTGTATGTGCTCGAGGGCGAACTCACACTCAAAGAGCCGGGCAACACGGAGCCCCACGCGATGAGTGCAGGTGGATACTCGTATCTGCCGACGGATTATGAATACCGGCTTGAGGCGCAGACGAAGGCTCGGGTTGTGGTGATCGACAAACCGTTTCTCCCGCTCACGCCGGGACACGCCGAGGAATTGATGAGCCGTGGCCGTGGTTCCTGATCGGGCGTGAGCCTGAGGTTGCATCGGTGCCGCTGAACGGCGATGAGAGCTTGCAGGTGCGTTCAATGCTGCCGGACTCGCTCGCGTTTGACTTCGCTTGCAACACGATGACCTATGCTCCGGGTGCGGGACTTTCGCAGGTCGAGATTCACTACATGGAGCACGGTCTGCTGATGCTGGAAGGCGGTGGCATCTATCGGCTCGGCGATCAGTGGTATCCGACGCAGGCCGGAGACTTTATCTGGATGGCTCCCTTCTGCCCACAGTGGTTTGGCGCGATCGGCAAGCAACCAGCGAAATACTTAATCTACAAAGATTTCAATCGCCACACGCTCGCATGAAATTGAATATCAACACCGACCGTCTTCTTGCAGAGCTGAACCGGCTGGCACGGATTACGGACTGCCCGCCGACGGAAGATAAGTCGCTGCCGGCGCCAACGCATGCGGTGACGCGCATCGTGTTTACACCGCGAGACCTCGAGGCGCGTGCGTGGCTGAAGTCACTCGCCAAAGCAGCCGGCTTCAGCGTGCGTGAGGACGCGGTGGGCAACACGTTCGTGCGGTGGGCAGGGCAGCGAACCCGCGCTGGGTGTTGTCGGCACGGGCTCGCACACGGACGCGATTCCGCATGCGGGCATGTATGACGGCACGGTGGGCGTGCTGGGCGGCCTCGAGGCGCTGCGGTCGTTGAAGGAGTCCGGCTTTCAGCCGAAGCGATCGCTCGAACTGCTGATGTTTACGAGCGAGGAGCCGACGCGGTTTGGCATCGGGTGCCTCGGGTCGCGGCTTCTCGGTGGCGTCCTTGATGCTGACGTCGCGGACGAATTTCACGATCGGCTCCATGAGACGGACCCGAATGCGGCGGAAGGGCTCAGCCTGCGCGAGGTGCGTGAGGCTGCAGGATTTCACGGCGCGCTGGGAAGCGTGAAGCTGCCACCGCATTACTACGATGCCTGGGTCGAACTGCACATCGAACAAGGGCCGCTGCTCGAGCGCGACAATGTTGAGCTTGGAATCGTGACGAACATCGCCGCCCCGGCGAGCTATCGGTATACGGTCGAGGGTTGTGGCGGCCACGCCGGTGCGCTCTTGATGCCCGATCGACACGATGCGTTGTGCGCGGCTGCGGAGATGATTCTTTCGGTGGAGCGTCACGCTCTGGCAGCAAATGCGCGTGCCAAAACTGAGGGCCAAAGTGGCGTTGATACCGTCGCGACGGTAGGCATGGTCGCGGTGCATCCGGGCGCGGTGAACTCGGTGCCCTCGCGCGTGCAACTCACGCTGGACGTCCGCGATACCGACGTGGCGCGGCGTGATTCGGTAATGGACGCATTGCATGCAGATATTCGCGAGATTGAGCGGCGCCGCGGTGTACGGATGAGCGAGGAGTTGATCAACGCTGATCAACCTGCGCACTGCGATCCGCGGATCATCGCGGCGCTCGAGGCTGCATGCCAGGCCGAGAACGCCACCTTTCGGCGGATGGTCTCGCGTGCCTACCATGACACCAACTTCATTGCGCCGATTGCGCCGGTGGCAATGCTCTTTATTCCGTGCCGCAACGGCGTCTCGCACCGGCCGGACGAATATGCCACCCAGAGGCGATTGTGCTGGGCGCGCGTGTGCTGGCTCGCACACTCGCGAAACTCGCTATGGCATAATGCGGCAGCACAGCTAAACTGACAACAGCAGCAGCAGAGTTGCGTCCCGCCAAAGCGACGCCATGCCAATTCAATCGATCAATCCCGCGACCGGCGAGCTGCTCCGCAGCTTTCGACCGCTTGAGCCCGAAGCCATCGAGGCAAAGATCGCGCTCGCGCACGAGGCGAGCCACAGCTATCCGTCGGAGACGCTGACGCAGCGGACATTCTGGATGCGACGGCTGGCGCATCTGTTGGAGGCGGAGGAGAACGAACTCGCAACGATGATGGTCAGGGAGATGGGCAAGACCATCACCTCGGCGCGTGCTGAGGTTGCCAAGTGCGCGCGTGCGTGCCGCTACTACGCGGAGCAAAGCGAGGCGATGCTCGCGCCGGAGTTCGTAGCAACCGAGCATGCGCGCAGCTATGTGCGCTGGGATCCGCTGGGCGTGGTTCTCGCTGTGATGCCGTGGAACTTCCCGCTGTGGCAGGTTTTTCGGTTTCTCGCGCCGGCGCTGATGGCCGGAAATGTTGGCCTGTTGAAGCATGCCTCGAATGTGCCGCAGTGCGCGCTGGCGATTGAGGCGCTGGTGAGACGTGCGGGCTTTCCCCGCGGCGTCTTCCAGACGTTGCTCATCGAATCCAAGCAAGTGGAGAAGGTGCTTGGGGATGAGCGTGTCGCGGCTGTCACTCTAACGGGATCGGAGGCTGCGGGTCGTGCGGTTGCGGCGCAGGCCGGCTACCTGATCAAGAAGAGCGTGCTGGAGTTGGGCGGAAGCGATCCGTTCATCGTGATGCCATCGGCCGATCTCACGGAGACGGTTAAGAACGCGGTGCAGGCGCGCTGCATCAACAACGGTCAGAGCTGCATCGCGGCCAAGCGCTTCATCGTGCACGAGTCGATCTACCGCGAGTTCGAAGAGCGTTTCGTGGAGGGCATGGCCGCACAGATCGTCGGTGATCCGATGAGCGAGGCGACGCAGATTGGACCACTGGCAACCTCGCAGATCGCCGAGGACCTGCAGAAGCAGGTGGACGCCTCGATCCACGCGGGCGGACGGCTGCTGACCGGCGGGCGCCGCCTGACGCGCGAAGGTAACTTCTTCTCGCCGACGGTCGTCGCGGGGCTGCCGCGCACCGCGGCTGTGGCGCGCGAGGAGACCTTCGGGCCGCTGGCGTTCGTCTTCAAGGTCAACGCACTCGACGAGGCGATTGCCGTGGCCAACGATACGCCATTCGGCCTGGGCGCGAGCTGCTGGACCAACGAAGTCGCGGAGCAGCAACGGTTAGCGTTGGAGCTGCAGTGCGGTTCGGTGTTCTTCAACACGCCGGTTGCGAGCGATCCACGGCTGCCGTTCGGCGGCATCAAGCATAGCGGCTACGGTCGCGAACTTTCGGCTGCAGGCATGCGCGAGTTTCTCAATGCAAAAACGGTCGTCGTTGCGGCAGCGGCCGTACAGCCGCAAACTCCTGAGGAGGCGGCAGAGCCCAAGGCTCGTTCTGCCGATGCGCGAGCAGCCGCTGGTGACCGCTAAAGCTGAGAGCGAGAAGGCGAAGAGGGCGCGTGGCATTGTGAGCCTCGGGCTAACTGAACCGTCAGAGTAGCGCACGGAGCTTTCGCGCTCGCGCACTGATGTTCACAAAAAGAAGCGGCTGCGAGGGAGGCCTCTCGCAGCCGTGTAGGTGTAACGCGACGCAGATTAGAAGTTGAACGATGCCTGCAGCGAGATGCGCCGCACCGCAGCGTTCGACGTGTAGGGTCCGCCGGCGAGCTGCGTCTGCTCCCCGAACTGTGGCGACAGTAGTGTTCCGTTAGGCGCGGCCAGGTCCTTGTTGTTGAACAGGTTCTGCACCTGGAAACCGAGCGCGAAGTTGTAGTGCTGGCCGGTGCTCGAGCCTCCGCTACCGCCGCCGCCAAACCCACCGCCACCGCCGCCACGGCCGCCGCCACCACCACCGCCACCGTGACGAGCTCCGCCATCGCCACCGGGAGGGCCACCACCGCCGGGGCCACCCTGGCCCCGGGCAGAGGCCGTGTTCTGAGCGTTGCGCATCGCGCCGAAGCCCCACGTCTTGGTCAACCTGAAGTTGAACGTGAAGAGTGCCGGCCCGGTGCAGGCGTTGATCGGCGCACTAGGCGAGCCACTTGATCCTGTTGTACCCGGTACTGCGAAGGTACCGCAGCCGTTGATCGTCTTGATCGTCGATCCATTCGGCGCGAGCCCAGTGACCCGCAGCGGGCGGTCGTTGAAGAACGTATCGCCGTTGGCGTCCTCGCCGACCGTGACGTTGTAGGGGCTGCCGCTCTGGGCGATCATGAACGGGCTGAACTGGATGAACTTCGGGAACGAAATGGAGCCAGCGAGGAAGGCGCGGTTCCGCGTATCGAAGCCGGTGCGGCCGTAGTCGGCTGCTATGTTGTACGGCGTCGAAATCGCGCCGCCGTTACCCGAGGTGTCACCCTTTGCAAAGTTCAGCGAGTAATAGCCGAAGAGCGAGACGTGCTTCCCGGTCGAGACACGGCCGTTCACGATGAGCTGATCCTGCCGGAAGACGCCCTCAGAGAAGTACTGGTATTGCGCAGGCACAACCTCACCAGGCTGAAGACCAGTCCGCGGGTAGCCGATATTCTGTGTGGCTATCTCGTGCACGCCCTGTGAGTGCAGGTAGTTGAACGAGAGCGAACCGGCGCGCGTCACCTGCTGATCGAAACCGCCGGCAAACTGCGTGATGTACGGTGTGCGCAGGTTCGATGCGGTCTGGTACGTCTGCAGCGAGCTGGCCGTCGCACCTGCAAGGCAGTCGACCTTGTAATTTGGGTTGGTCGGAGTGCATTTCGCTGGAACCTTGCTGAGCGTGTAGGCCTGCTCGCTCGTCCCGTTGTAGCGCTCCAGGTTCAGGATGTAGTTACCACCGAAGCGGTCATAGAAAAGACCGAAGCCGGCGCGGATCACCGTCTTGGGCGGCGTCTTGCCGCGGGTCAGACCGTATGCAATCGAGACGCGCGGTGCAAAATCTCGACGGTCCTTGAGATGATTCTGCGTCTCATAGCGAAGACCGTAGCTGACCGTGAGGTTCTGCAGCGCCTTCCAATCGCTCTCTGCATAGAGCCCGACGTCCGTGACCGTGTACTTCAGCGACGGCTCATTGATGACGATCAGTGAGAACTGGCTCGGCGTTCCCGTCTGGTAGCTGTTGTCCGGCAGCGTCGCGAATTGCAGAGTCGGATACGTGAAGGATCCGTTCGTGTTCTGCACCGGGCTCATCGCCTCGCGATTGGCGCGCATGCGCCCGCCGAACCGGACGAAGTTCTTCTTCAGCTGCAGCGACGTGTAGTTCTGCACCTCATAGTGGTCCTGGTGGTCGGAGGCATTCTGCGAAGGATTACCGCCGCTGACGAACGACCCCGAGACACCCACGCTTGGAGCTGTACTCAATGGAGAGTCCGACGAGTGCTCGCGCTCGTACTCGAACCGCGTCTCGTTGATGAGCCGCGAACTCCAGGTCTGCGTATCGCTCATCTGGATTTCGTTGCCCAGAGACGACGTGTTGGTGCCATACGACGGAAGACTGAGGTTTCCGACGCCAGAATTCGTGGAAACGCTGTGCACGACCTGATATCGCGCCGTCAGCACATTCTTCTCACCAAGTGCGAGGTCGAGCCGCGGGCTGATGTCAAACCGCGTTTGCGGATAGTAGGAAAAATACTTGTACGGCGTCGGCACGCAGGTGACGTCACCAGGATTGCAAAGTGTCGCCGGAGTGGCCGGGTTCGCAAGAATGGTTGCATTCACCAGTTGGTCGTCCTGGATCTGACGCAAGCTTCCGCCCATGTTGTAGGAAGCGATCTTGGACAGAGGACCGGTGAGATTTCCGAACATAAAGAGGGTGTGGTACGGCGGCTGCTCCACGGTGGCCAGCGGGTTCCCGGTGTTGAACTGCGACGGATTGCCGTTCATCTGTATGTTGCCGTGCAGCTTGTCCGTACCGGGCTTGGTGAAGACTTCCACGCGACCGAAACCCAGGCGGTCAAACTGAGCGGAGAATGGGTTCTGGTTGATGCGAATCTCACGGATCGAGGACTTCGGCGGAAGCTGTCCGCCCGTGAATCCGTCAACGTAGATCTGTCCGCCGTTTGGTCCGGCCGAAGGCCCTGCCAGCGCGGAGAGCTCGCTCGAAAGCTCGTCGGGGTCGTCCGAGAGTGCCTCGAGGTCCTTGCCCTGCAGGATGGTGGAGCTCGCGTTCGAGTCCGGGTCAACGCTGAGTTGCACGGCGCTCGCCTCGACGTTGACGACCGTGTTCTCTTCGCCGATCTTCAGCTTGGCATCCAGCGTCGTGCTCGGCACCGCGGGCACCTTCAGGTTCGTCATCAGGTACGAGGCGAAGCCCGGCATCGATACCAGCATGGTGTACATGCCCGGCGTAATCGTAATGTTGTACGTGCCGTCGCTGCCTGACTTCACGGTGCGGCCCGGCCCCTTGGCCGGGGTGAACGTCACGGTGGCTCCGGGGATCAGCTCACCATCCGGATCCGTGACCGTTCCATGAACCTTCGTACCCCCGGTGGAGGCCTGCGCGGCTGCGTTCGCCGGGGTCGCCGGCGCGGTTGGCGGGGTCTGCGGCGGTGCGACCGTCTGTCCCTGGCTTCCAGGGCACAACAGCAATAAACACACCAGTCCTGCAATTAGCGTCTTTGGCAACGACATCCTCACTCCTCAACAGTTCAAAACAAAAAGATCCGGCAGCTACAAATCAAGACGCTGGAAGCGCTGCTTCGCTCGAAGCCCGCTATCGTCGTCTCGTGCCGCCTGGTCGATGGCCGATGCACTACCGGCCAGGTCCCGCACCTTCACCCATGCCGGCCGTGGGTTCACTGCCCACGCTCCAGGGTGTGAGGGTCATACCTTCGCCGCTGGGTGCGGCTGTCAGAATTGGTTCAACGCCAGCCAGCAGAGTCACGGCGGAGCTCTGCGTGGACTGACCCGACGGCGAGGTGGCAACGATCATCACCGCATCCCCGGGCTTCAATCCCGCAATCGTCTCGGTCGGCAGGCGCGACAGCATCTGCGAAAGGTCCATGCCTGCGCGGCGAGCACCAGCAGCCGTTCCCTGCTGACCTTCGCCGGCCGGCGAACCTGCGCCCGCTGGCCGCTGCGCTGCACCTGCACCGCCTGCACCAGCGCCATTCGCACCTCCGCGCATGCGCGCGGCGATTGCTTGTGCGGCCGTTGGCGGCAGCCGCCGTACATCGCTGCTCGGCGTTACTGCGACGGTCACGGCCCTCTTCGTCGTCAGGTCCTTCAGCGTGACCGTACCCGCTGTCGCGTCCACCGCAGTCAGCAGGCCCGAGTAGTTCTTGAAGCTGCCGGTAACGATCTCATCGGCGGCAATCGTCGCCCCGTCCGCCGAGCGCGTCCCGCGCACCCGCAGTTGATCGCCCGGCTGAATCGAGGCGAAATCGCTCTTCACCGCGTCTTCAAAGCGCACAGATCCATTCGAGTACCGGCGCACAATCGTCGACGGGGTCGTGGTCACAGTCACGGTGTGCAGGCCGCTCGAGATGTCAACCTTGCCCGCCGCCGGGTCTACCGACTTCACAATTCCGCCACCGCCGCGTGCCCACGCCGCCTCTTCAGCAGCGTGCGTCTCGGCGATCGCCGTCGACTTCATCAGAACCACACGAACCGCAGTGACCGTAATGCCGGTATCACCAGCCGTGCCGGTCACAAGCGCGCGGTCACCCGTCTGCACGTCCGTAACCGAGCCGGCGGTCGCGGCGCTCAAGTCCTTCGCACCCGGCGGTACAATCAGCACCTTGGCCTTAGCGGGTACGTTCACCGTCACGTCCTGTCCGCCAGTCGTCGTCAATACGAAGCCGTCGCTGCTGGTCGACTTCACCGTGCCAGCCGGATGAGGCGCGGCCTGTGCCTGTGCTCGCAGCGACAGGACACACCCAACCGCAAGCACAACGGCCAGGGACCACCGCATAGCGGATCGAAGGGTTCGGTTCAGAGAATTCATCATTTTAGGTTCGTGAGAAGAAGCGGCCTTTGGCGCGATCGCCTGAGGACCTGCCTGCGATCAGCCCGCATTCGCATTCACGTTCAGAAGGAATACGATTTGGGATCGCACAAAAGTTTCCCGCAAGGAAACGGATTGCCGATCGGAACTCCATTATCGCAGAACGATCTGTGAATCCGGTTGGCCGCTAGGGCAGGTCTGACCCATCCGCCAGCGGTAACTCTAAGTGAGATGGGTACTTAGGCGACGCGTAAATTGTGAGGGTCTCGGGCCTTGTAGGCCGAGGCCGGAGCCGTCATGATGTTTGGCACCCAGGTCTGCGGGTTGCGGTCGTAGAGCGGGAACCAGCTCGACTGCACCTCAACCATCATCCGGTGGCCCTTCAGGAAGGTGTGGTCCGTTCCGTGCAGGCTCCACTTGTACTCCGCCACCTCGCCCGGCTTCACCGGCTCGGGGTCCGTGTAGCTGTTGCGGTAGCGCCCGCGCAGAATTTCTTCGGCAACCATCAATTGGTAGCCGTCCGGGTAGACATCGATGAGCTTCGCCACCCAGTCGGTGTCTGAGCCTGTTGTCGCCGCGAACAGGTCCGCCACGACATCGCCGGTCACGGTCACATCGCTCTTCAGCGCCGGCGTCTCGAAGTTCGCGAGGTCCTTGCGGCCTGAGACGAATTGCTGATCCTCCACCAGCCACGTCCTCCACTGCGACCCCTGCCCATACGTCGATTGAATGGGCCGGTGACGGTACGGGACCGGGTCCGCAGGATCGGCCACGTAGGTCGCGGCCGACCTCGTCCTTGCCCTTCGGTGCCGCGCAGGCCCAACTGTTGGCCGGGCTCGAGGTAGAGGTTCGCCTCGTGGAAGCCCTGCTTCGGCGGCCAGACTGCGTAGCGATGCCACTTGTTTTCGCCGGTGCGGAAGCTGGCCGTGTCCTTCAGATCGAAGCCGGGCTTGTCCTTCAGATAGAACTCGAAGAACGGCGCCTCGAAGGTGGCGCGGTAGTACGACCCCGTGTTCTCGCCGCCGAAGGTGATGCCGCCGTAGTGGCTCGTCAGCTCCGAACCGGGGCCAAACGACCACCCGCCGTGGTTCCATGGCCCCAGCACCATGTACACGTGATGCAGTGGATCGTTCGGATCCTCATGCGGACGCAGTGCAGCATACTCGGCCTGCGTTCCCCACATGTCCTCCTGGTCCCAGTAGCCGCCTACCTCGAGCGTCGGCACCTCGGGCTTCGAGAGATGCGGCTCGACCGCCATGTCCTGCCAGAACTTCACGTAGCTCGGCTGCGCGAGAAAGACCTTCGCAGTCGGCAGCTCCGCCATCCCCGCCGCGGCCGCCGCACCGGCAAAGTTCACGTGGTCGAGGAAGAAGTTGAACTGGTCGTCCTTTGAGCTCTGCGCGACGTCGGTCTTCTGTGCCTCGAGCTGCTGCACATAGTCGAAGCCGTAGGTCTCGCGAAACGCACCGTTGTGGAAGAAATCGTCGCCCCTCCAGATGTCGGTCATCGGCGCCTGCGGGCTGATCGCCTTCACCGCCGGATGCGCATCGATCCCCGCCATCATCGCGAGGAAACCGGGATAGCTCACGCCCAGCACGCCCACCTTGCCGGAGTTGTTCGGCACATTCTTCAGCAGCCAGTCGATGGTGTCGCGCGTGTCGGTCGTCTCATCAACGTCGGTCTTCGAGTTGTGCGCCACGACCGGGTGGTTCATCACGAACTGTCCGCCTGAGCCGTAACGCCCGCGAATGTCCTGGTAGACGAAGATGTAGCCGCTCGTCGCCAGCTCCGGTTTCGAGATCGCGGCGGACTCCGGCGACGCGCCGTTGACGCCATACGGCGTGCGCGTCATCAGGAACGGCAGCGGAGGCCCGCTCTTGTCGCTGCCCTCCGGCCGCAGGATGACCGTGTGAAGCTCGACGCCGTCGCGCACCGGGATCATCGCCTCGGAGCGCACATACTTCGGCCCGTGATAGTCCTTCAGCAGCTCCGCAGTGCGTTGCGCGCGCGCCTGCTGCTGTGTCGGCCGGGCCGTCGTGTTCGTCGACGCTGGCGGGTTCGCCTGCGCCATGGCAACCGCAGCACACAGAACTATCGAACAGCCGAAGATCCTCAGCATCCCTGCCTCCCAGAAACACCAGCTAGTGGTTAGTACATCGCGCTTTCCACCAACCACTAACTACTAACATCGTCTTTCTCACTGTCCTGTCAGATTCCCCGGGCTCGCCATGCACTGCCAGTTGTTGCGCGCATGCGATCCGTCACAGAACGGCCGCTTCTCGCTCATGCCGCAGCGGCACAAGCTTATCGCGGGCTTGCCCGTCAGATCCCACTCCTTGCCGTCTACATCCTTGAGCACGATGTGCCCCTCCACCCGCAGAGGTCCGTTGGGACGCACGGTAATGTGAACTGCTTCGTCTGCCATTGATTTCTCCTTATAGTGGCAGCATAGCAGCGGGCACTGTGCGCGAGCGCAGGCGCAATGATTCTGGTCAGAGGCTCGCCATCGCCTCGTCCACGTAGCACCATCCCCACCGCTCGCCCGGCTGCACGGAGCGCATCACCGGGTGCTTCGTCGCATGAAAGTGCTTGGTCGCGTGCTTATTCTTCGACGAGTCGCAGCAACCCACATTCCCGCACACGAGGCACTCACGCAGATGGACCCACGTGTCGCCCATCTTGATGCACTCCTCACAGCCCTTCGCGTAGCTCGCCGAAGCGCTCGGCACATCCTTGAGGTTCAAGTGATCGAAGTGATGGCACGTCATATCGCTTCCCCCTTTACGGCCACTAACGACTCGCCAAACATGCCTTCTGTGCTTCCAGCAGCTCTCGAATCCCTTGCTCGGCTACATCCAGCATCTCGTCCATCTGCGCGCGTGTGTAGGTGCCGCGTTCCGCAGTCGCCTGTGTCTCGACAAGCCCTCCGGATGCAGTCATCACGACATTCATGTCGACCTCAGCGCGCGCGTCCTCTTCGTATGCCAGATCAAGCAGCACGCGCCCATCCACAATCCCCACGCTCGTCGCAGCGACCAGTTCGCGCAGCGGTGACTGCTTCAGCGTTCCCGCCTCTACCAGCTTTCCCACCGCGATTGCCAGCGCCGTACAGGCTCCGGTAATCGCTGCCGTGCGCGTGCCGCCGTCTGCCTGGAGCACATCGCAGTCCAGGATCACCGTGCGCTCGCCGAGCAGCTTCATGTCCACAACGCTGCGCAGGCTGCGCCCGATCAGCCTCTGAATCTCATGCGTCCGCCCGCCGATCTTCCCGCGCTCGCTCTCGCGCGGCGTCCGGGTCAGCGTCGCGCGCGGCAGCATCGCGTACTCCGCCGTCACCCATCCGCGCCCCGAGTTTCGCATCCACCCCGGCACGCCTTCCTGCACCGTCGCGTTGCACAGCACGCGCGTGTGCCCCACCTCAATCAGCACCGAACCCTCAGCCGTCGCCACAAACCCCGGCGTCAGCCGCAACTCGCGTGCCTGCGTCGCTTCGCGTCCTCCGCTCCGGAAGATCTCTTCTCCATTCGCCATCCGGTGATTGTAGTCGTTGCCCCTGCAATCATCGAGCGACCTGGCCACTCTCCCGCTTTCACAATGCACAAGCCTGCGATTTGTTCACACCTGCAACATGAGTTATCGTTCCTATCGTGACTCGCAGACTTCCCTGTCCGAGTCCTAACAACTGGAGCAGTCCCCGTAATGCCGGCCCCCTTGCAGAGCAACACAGCCGCAGAAGTATCCACTACCGTCGAAAGCCCCCGCACCCTCAACCCCCAGCGCTCAGCGCCGGCGCTGCGCGTGCTCGTCGTCGAAGACGACCCGCCCGTTCGCGACGCCTGCATCGAGATCGCACGCGGCATGGGCTTCGCCACGACCACAGCGGATTCTCTGAACTCCGCGCGCGCCGTGCTTCCGCAGCCCGTCGACATCGTCCTGCTCGATGTCCGCCTTCCCGGCGGCGATGGCCTTTCGCTGCTCGACGAGATCCGCACGCGACACCCGTCCGCAATCGTCATCATCATGACCGCCTACGCCACGGTGGACTCCGCGGTGGAAGCGCTGCGCATCGGCGCCGGCGACTACCTCGCCAAGCCCTTCACGCTTGAAGAGCTCTCCTCCACCCTCGAGCGTGCGGCCGAACGCCGCGTCTTCGATCTCGAGGCCCGTGAACTCCGCGACCGCCTGCGTACAGGCCGCGGCCAGGGACGTCTCACCGGCCGCTCGCCCGGCATGGAGAAGCTCTACCGCATCCTCTCCAAGGTCGCCTACACCACGCACCCCGTCCTCATCGTCGGCGAATCCGGCACGGGCAAGAGCGTCGTCGCTCAGACCATTCATCTCAACGGTCCGCGCGCCTCTGAGCCCTTCAACACCATCGAATGCAGCACTCTGTCTCCGGCTGCGATCGAAGCACAGCTCTTCGGCGCTCCCGGTCAGGCCGCGCTCCTCGCGCAAACCGGAACGCTCTTCCTTGAAGAGGTCTCCGATCTTTCGCTCGATCAGCAGGGGCGACTCTTTCGCGCACTCGAAACCCGTCAGCTTCGGCCTGTTGGCGAATCGGAGCCGGTTCCACTCACTGCCCGACTGCTCGCCTCAACCGGCCGCGACCTCATGCAGTTGGTGGAAACCGGGCGATTCCGCAAGGATCTGTTCTATCGCCTCAACGTTGTGAACCTGCGCATTCCGCCCCTCCGCGAACGCAAGGAGGACATCCCTCTGCTCACCGCGAGCATCCTGGAGCAGCAGCACCGCAAACACGACGTCGCCTACACCATCGCGCAGGATGCTCTCCATCTCCTCGTCGACTACGACTGGCCGGGCAACGTCCGCGAGCTCCGGCACGCACTCGAGCGCGCCCTCGCGCTTTCGAGCGGCCCGGTGCTGCACCTGGGCGATCTCCCTACGCAGCTTCAGAACGCTCGCGCCGAGTTCGAACAGCGCCACAACGCGGTTGAGGCCGAACCAGCCCTCACCGTCGAGGTCCGGTCCATCGCCGAGATGGAAAAGCAGGCGATCCTCACCACTCTCCGCCATCTCAACGGCGACAAGCTGATGGCCGCCCGATTGCTCGGCATCGGGAAGACCACCCTCTACCGCAAACTCAAGGAGTACGGCGTCACCGATGCAGATCTGTAACAGGCCCTGGAACACCCGGCCCTGTAACACTCCGCCACAAGCCACATCTCCATCGAGTTCGATACAATCGCTCCCTACGACAAACGTCCGAACCAGCGCACTTGAAACAGGGAGAAACGATTCGATGAAGCTCACACCAGGAAAGCTCGCCGGCCTCAAAGCAGTCTCCGACGCACGCGGTGTCATTGCCGCGGCCGCTATGGATCAGCGCGGATCGCTGCAGAAGTCGCTCGGCCAGGCACGCGGCGCCCAGGCCGACGCCCACGACCTCGAGGTCTTCAAGACCCTCGTCACTGACGTGCTCACACAGCGCGCCTCGGCGATTCTGCTCGACCCCGAGTTCGGCCTCCCGGCCTCGAAGCACCGTCACGGCAAGGGCCTCCTGCTCGCCTATGAGAAGACCGGCTACGACGCCGCCACACCGGGTCGCCTGCCTGACCTGCTCGATCACTGGAGCGTCGGCCGTCTGAAGGAAGCGGGCGCCGACAGCATCAAGATCCTGCTCTACTACACGCCCTTCGACAAGCCGGAGATCAACGACGTCAAGCACGCCTTCATCGAGCGCATCGGTGACGAGTGCCGCGCCCACGACATCCCCTTCTTCTGCGAATTCGTCGGCTACGACGCCGACGGTGGCGACGAAAAGTCCGTCGACTACGCCCGAAAGAAGCCCGCCATCGTCGCCGGCTCCATGAAGGAGTTCTCCAAGCCCGTCTACGGCATCGACGTCCTCAAGGTTGAGGTGCCCGTCAACATGGAGTTCGTCGCCGGCTCCAAAGCCAACAAGGGAGAGAGCGCCTACACTCGCGCCGAGGCCATGCAGCACTTCCGCGATGCCGCGGCCGTCACGACCCTGCCCTTCATCTACCTGTCAGCCGGTGTGTCCAACCCTGTCTTCATCGAGACCCTCGACCTCGCCAACGAGTCCGGCGTAGCCTACAACGGCGTGCTCTGCGGGCGCGCCACCTGGAAGGACGGCATCCCCATATTTGCCACCAAGGGCGAGCAGGCCTTCCGCGACTGGCTGAACACCACCGGCGTGGAGAACATCGAAAATGTTAACCGTGCGCTGCAGGGTGCAACCCCGTGGAAGAAGAAGATCGAGAACGCCTGATCTTCCTGCACTGTCAACTTTTCCCGTTGGCTCAAGCAAGCCCGGCGCCATACTCTGGCAACCTACTATGCGCCGGGCTGCGTATTCCCTCATCCTCGCCGTCCTGTTTGTCACTGCACTGCCGCGCCCAGTCTCCGCGCAAACCTACAGCCCCAAGTCCATTCGCTTTGTGTCGACGGACCCTTCGCAGCATCTCGATTCCGCCGAACTTCTCCGCACCTCCGGCCTGCAGCAGGGCGTTCCGCTCACTAAAGACGAAATCGAAGCCGCTCTACAGAAGCTTGGCGGCAGCGGCGCCTTCGCCGACCTCAGCTACACCGTCAACGAAACCGCGCTGACCATCAAGCTCACGCCAGCCCCCGGCGGTCAACCGCTTCCCTTGCGCTTCGTCAACTTCGTCTGGTGGCAGCACGACGAACTGCTCAAGATCCTCGAACAGCGCATCCCCCTCTTCCATGGCACGCTTCCGCTGCAGGGCAATCAGACCGGCGAGGTCGAGGACGCGCTTGTTGCTCTGCTCGCCGAGAAAGGCATCCCCGACGCGCGGGTCACCGCGTTGCCTTCCTCCAATTTGCCCGGCGATCCCATGGACGCCGTCGCGCTCTCCATCTCTTCTCCATCGATCCTCCTCGGCCAGATAAACTTCGACGGCGCCGTTCCCGCCGTCACCGAAAAACTCACCACCCTCGCCCAGGCTCTGGCCGACCGCAACTTCGACCTCCGGGAGGTCAACACCACCGTTCACGATAGCGCCCAGGCGATCTTCGAGGACGCCGGATATCTCGATGCCACTCATGACCCGCTCATCTTCGCACCACCACGCAAAGACCTTGGAAGCTATGTCGTCGATGTCCAGGTACCCATGCATCCGGGCACGCTCTATCACATCGGCAGCATCGCCATTCATCCCGAGCCGCCGCTTTCAGAATCCGACCTTCGTGCGGTTATACCGTTCAAGACCGGCGACCCCGCCGCCGCGTCCGACGTCCGCACCGCAGTCACCACGTTGGCGCACGTCTTCGGAGACCACGGATTCCTGCAGGCCCGCGCCTCCGCTAATCTCGACAAGAATGTCTCCAACCACACCGTCGACTACAGCTTCACCTTCTCACCCGGAGCCCAGTTCCGCCTTGCCTCCATTGACGCGTCCGCACTGCCCACCGAGCTACAGCAGGAGTTCTCCAGCCTCTGGCATGTCGCAGCCGGCGCAGTAGTCGATAAGGACTTTCAGGCCAATCTTCGCGACACCCTGCAAAAGCTTCACACGCGTATGGGCATTTTCGTCGGTGGCCAGCGCGACCCTGCCGCCCACACCGTCATCATCATCCTGCAACTCCGCAAGATTCCCGGCGTTTTCGCTGAACCGGGCGATCCAGGCACTCCGATTCCGTCTGCGGTGCCCCCGCCCCAGGCACCAACGCCCCCACTCCCACTACCACCAGGCCCACGGCGCCCAAGGCCGTAGCCGCTATTCCAAATCATCTTGTCGCTTCGCAAGCTCCCGGAGTAAATTCTGGAACGCTCAACTTTTCCGCCGCGGCGCAAAAGGATTTCGATTTCGGTTGGCTGTTGAAACCCGGTGCCGCCTACGATCCGCTTTACACCGCCAACTTTCTCACCAACAACACTGCGCTGCGAAGCCTCGCCGGCTACGTCGCCGGCTTCCAGGCCGCGGCCGACTCGCAGACGCACCTCGTCGACTTGACGATCAACTCATTCACACGGGCAGTGGCCAGTAGTCGCTACTTCAAACTTCCGGTCACTCCGCTGCCTACAGTCAGCGGCTGGCCGTCCTGAGGCACCACCTTCAACCCGCGGCTCTGCACGTTAGCGTAAAAGACCTTCCCCGCCCTCGCCGCCTCAATCTGCACGTCGTTCAACACCAGGTTCTTGATCGGCGCCTCCGGCAACCCTTCGATATCCAGCGCCACCTTCGCGCCGGTTACCTTCAGGTTCTCGATGCGGATGCCGTCGAAGTGCGGCGTCAGCCGTGTCACCGGTGCCGCAGTGGCCGTCACCGCGCCCGCGCGATCGCCGCCGTAGTAGTCGGTAATCTGAACCGCCGTGCCGACGCCCTCCATCGTGATGTCCTTGTACGTGAAGTCGCTGAGATCACCGCCGCGATCGCGCCCGCTCTTCAGCCGAATCCCCTGCGTAGTCCCCTTGAATGTCACGCGCTCCACGTGCACATGCTGCACCCCGCCGGCAACCTCGCTGCCCACGCTCATCCCGTGGCCCTTCAGAAAGACACAATCGCGCACCGTGATGTCATGCGACGGCGCGTCCGGTCCCGGCGAGCCCGGCTGTCCGCTCTTGATCGCCACATTGTCATCGCCCGTGTCGATCGTCACGTGCTCGATTAACACGTGGCCCGAGCTGAACGGATCGATGCCATCCGTGTTGTGTCCCGCCGGCGTCGGCGCCAGAATCTTCATGTTTCGAAACGTCAGATCGTCCGAGTAATACGGCACAATCTGCCAACTCGGCGAGTTCTCCACTGTCACGTTCTCCATCAGCACGTGCTTGCAGTGGTCGAACACAACCAGCCGCGGCCGCGCTTGATGCGGGTTCACCCACCAGCTCTCACCGCGCCCATCAATCACGCCCCCACCACGAATCGTGATGTCCTCGGCATTCGTTGCGCTCAGCAGGCTCTGCTTGCCCTTCTGGTGAAACTGCTCAATCTCCGGATAGTCGTCGTGGTTCGTGCTTCCCGCGAGCGTCGTGCCGGACGCAATCTCCACCGTGATGTGGCTCTTCAGCACCAGCGGCGCGCTCACAAACTGACGCCGCGCCGGCCAGCCGCACCACCCCACCGCCGCTCGCTGCGCAATCATCTATAGCCTTTTGAATCGCGGCCGTGTCTAACGTAGCACCATCGCCCTTGGCCCCGTACTGCTGCACCGCGCACACCTTCGCGCTCTGCGCCGAAGCCTGACCCGCCAGACACACCGGCAGCATCAACGCTGCGCCTGCAAACACAAAACCGCGTATGTTCATCCTGCCCCACACCTCACGCGCGATCACGTCGCGCCTCTTCCATCATGTCAGAAGCCGGCGGGCCGCTCGTCCGCAACGTGGAACGCCTTCTCCATCGCGATGCCAGCCGCGCATAGTGTTCCTTCATCGAACAGCCGCCCAATCAGCGTCACGCCATGCGGCACCCTCCGTGCCGGAGAGAACTTCGGCAGCGGGTGATTCGGGTCCGGAGCCCAGTCGCTTCGCGCCTCGCTCACCTCCACAAATCCCGCGCGCAGCGTCAGCGACGGATGCCCCGTGAAGTTGAAGATCACCAGTTGCTCATCGCGCAACGACGGCACCAGCAGCACATCAACCTCCTTCATCACGCGCGCAATCTCTTCGGCAACCTTGCGGCGCAGCCGATCGGCCTGTACAAAATCCACCGCACTCAAAAACCGCGATTGCCGAAACGTATTCGGCCATGCATCCGGCACCTGCATCTTCAGCTGGTCGAGTTCGCCATCCAGTGTGACCTTCTCGAACGCCGCCGCCGACTCCGCAAACAAAATAATGTTCAGCGAGTCATACGCCCAGTTGGGCAGCGTCACCGGTACAGCTGTCATGCCAAGCTGCTTCACCACTTCCAGCGCATGTCGATCCACATCCGTCGCCGGCGGCTCCTTCATCCAGCTCTCGATGTAACCCACCCGCAGCCCGCTCACGGGTACTCCTTGGAGCCCCAACCGTGATAGTTCAGCGGCACATCCGCGCACGCTACGTCCTGCTTATCCGGTCCGCTGATCGCCTGTAGCACCAGGAAAGTGTCCTCGACCCCGCGCGCCATCGGTCCCAGCTTGTCGCACGTCCAGCTCAGCGTCATCGCTCCCGTGCGCGGCACTCGCCCGAACGTCGGACGCAGCCCGGTCACGCCACATCGCATGCTCGGCGAGATGATCGAGCCCTGCGTCTCACTCCCAATCGCAAACCCCACCAGCCCCGCCGCAACCGCTGCACCCGGCCCCGCACTGGACCCCGACGATCCCTCTTCCAGCAGCCATGGGTTCTTCGTCTGCCCACCGAACCACACATCGTTCAACGCCAACGCACCCAGGCTCAGCTTCGCGACCAGCACCGCACCCGCGTCGTTCAACCGCTTCGTCACCGTCGCGTCCTTCTCCGGCACGCGGTCGCGATAGAACTCCGCTCCCCACGTCGTCGCAATCCCCGCCGTGTCGAGCAAATCCTTCGCTCCCCACGGAATCCCATGCAGCGCCCCCCGATATTTGCCCGCTGCAATCTCTTTATCCGCCGCACGCGCCTGCCCCAGCGCATGCTCCTCGCACAGCGTGATTACGCAATTCAGCTTTGGCTGAAATCTCTTAAGACGCTCAATGTAAATCGACGTCAATCGCTCTGAGCTGATTAACTTGCGCTGCACCCAGCTCGAGAGCCACGTCAGATGAGCGAACGCAATATCGTCCTCAGCCTTCGGCAGCGGGGGCGCCAACGTGAGCTGGTCAGCAACCTCCGTCCGATTGATCGCGAGTTCCTGCCCCGGCAAGAGCGGATTCCACACCGTCGCCGGCGCATCCCCATACTCAATCTCCACCTTCCGCGGTCCTGTCCTACGCTCGTACACCGCGGCCATCGACTGACGCCAGTTCCCGGCCGCCTGCGCGCGGTGCGCCGGCGACATTGTCACCTGCACCAATTTCTCCGCCTCGACAAACGTCCCCGTCGAAACTTCCGGCCCCACCGGCGGCGCTGTGCCAAACGCTGGCGGCGCTCCCGGAGTCGGTGTCTGCGGGCTTCCAGATGCCTGTCCTTCCGCAACCTCCGCCTCGCCCACGATCACCGCGCCAATCAATCCCATCGAACTCTGCGCAAGAAACTCCCGCCGCGAACGTCCCATTCGCCACCTCCACGCAAAACAACATCAGATTGAATACAGCACGTTATAGCACTCACTCGGTTCCCTACTCACTCCCAACTCGCTTACCCTCACACCCATGCCGCTCGCCACGCTTACCCTCGAACTCGCCATCGAGCACGCGCAGTCCCTCAAGGACCGCCGCCAGGTCGTTCGCTCCCTCAAGGAGAAGCTCCGCCACGGCTTCAACATCTCCGTCGCCGAGCTCGACGACGCCGTCCTCTGGAACCGCGCCACGCTCGGTATCGCCGCTATCTCCAACTCTCCCAGTTACCTGGCCGGCCAGCTCCGTGAGGTCGAGTCCGCCGCCCGCCGCCTCGCTGTTGGTCTGGGGTGCGACATAATCGACTCCTGGCTCGAGACAGACGTCCACCTGGAATCCCCCGATTGAGCCATGTCGCGTCTTTCGGCCCGGGGTGCTATCCTGCACAGTCACCTATGCCTGAGCAACGAGCAAGACAACACCACCGTGATCGGGTCGCCCGCACCTTCGGCGAGGAGATCACCGCCATGCTGGAGGGGGAACTCTCTGACCCTCGCATCGCGCCCTGTTACGTTACCGAGGTCGTGCTCGCTCCGGGCGGCAAAAGCTGCCGTGTCTTCATCGCGGTCCACGGTGATGAGAAGGCCGAAAATGACACGCTCGACGGCCTCATCGCCGCGCGCAACTATATTCGTACCGAGATTCGTGAGCGCATGGGCGTCCGTCACGTGCCCGAGCTCACCTTCGCCATCGACCGCTCTGAAAAGATCAGCGCACGCATGGATGAACTCCTGGGCCGCGTCGGAAAGCACCGCGAAAAGATAGCGCGCAAGACGGCCGCTGCCGCACAGGAGACCCACCGCTAACCCATGATGCGCGCCGACGCCATTGCCAGGATCCTTCGTATTGTCTGCGACCACGAGAGCTTCCTCATCACCTCGCACGCTCGTCCTGACGGCGACGCTATCGGCTCCGCGCTCGGCCTCATGCATCTCCTGGATTCCATGGGCAAGCGCGTCACCGTCGCCTTCGCCGACCGCATCCCCACCATGTACCGCTGCCTCCCCGGCATTGAACGCATTGTCCCCGAGCTCCCCACCGAGATCCACGACGTCGCCATCCTGCTAGAGTGTGACTCTATCGAGCGCACGGGCTTTGAACGCATCGACGCGCGCATGATCGCTCAACATCGATCACCATCAGAGCGGCCGCAGCTTCGCCGACTTCAACTGGATCGACCCCACAGCCTGCGCCGTCGGCGTCATGGTCTATCAGCTCGCCGTCGCCTCCGGGGAAGAGATCACCTCCGAGATGGCCGGCTGTCTCTACGCCGCTGTACTTACCGACACGGGCGCCTTTACCTTCGCCTGCACCGACTCCTTCACCTTTGGCCTCGCCGAGCATCTGCTCGAGCGTGGCGCCGACTCCACCGGCATCACCCAGGCCATCTACTTCTCCAACCCCGAGAGCAAAATCCGCCTCCTCGGAGCCGCGCTCTCCAACCTCGAAGTCGACGGCGAGGTCGCCTGGACCTACGTCACTCTCGACGACATGGGACGCGCGAACGCAATCGTTGAGGACTGCGAGGGCATCGTCAACTACCTCATCAGCATCCTTGGCGTGCGCGCGGCTGTCTTCCTTCGCGAGCTGCCGGCCGGGAATCGCTTCCGTCTCAATCTCCGCAGCAAAGGCTCGGTTGACGTCGCCGAGGTCGCAGAGCGATTCGGCGGCGGTGGTCACCGCAATGCCAGCGGCTGCACCATCGACGGTCCCATCACTCACGCAGCGCCTTTGCTCGTCAGTGAACTGCACCTGGCTTGCCGTTCTGCGTGCGCCACTCTGTTAGCCTAGGGAACGCTCGGCATCACGTGAGCGTACGAGGCCGAACCAGAAAGCGCAGTTGAACGAAAACACCCAACCCGTCGCCCTCTCTGAACAGCCCTCCCTGTGGCGGCGCTGGCGCGACCGTCTCCCCACTGATGTCGGCGTCTCCCTCTGGGAGTTCGTCATCCTCATTTTCATCTCCGCCTACTTTCTCTTCTACGGTCTTGTCCCCTTCTTCGGCGGAGATCAGATCGGCCTCGTCGGCGCCGACGAACCTCGTTACGCACAGATCGCCCGCGAGATGCTCGCCGCGCACTCCGAGGAATGCCACGAGGTCCACGCGCGCATCACGCCGCACAGCCTCCGCGCCAAAGACCTCCACGCCAGCTACGAATGCCTTGTCGGCGGCACCGTTACGCCCATCCTCTACGGCCGCCCGTGGCTTGAGAAACCCGCACTCTACTACTGGCGCGCCATGAGCTTCTTCAAGGAGTTCGGCGTCTCCGACTGGTCCGCGCGATTACCATCAGCCACCGGTGCTGGCGCACTCATCATCCTCGCCTTCCTGCATCTCCGACGATTCAGGCCTGGAGGCCATCTCGACGCCGCACTCATCATGGTGTCCATGGCCGGCATGGTTGGCTTCTCGCGTGGCGCCTCCACGGACATGCAACTCGCCGCGCCCTTATCGATAGGTCTGCTCGGCTGGTACGCCTGGTATGAGACCGGCAAAAAATTCTGGCTCTTCGACCTCTACTTTTTCGGTGCCGCCGCCACACTGGCAAAAGGCCCTATCGCCATCTTCCTGATGCTCGGCACCATCATGCTCTTCCTTGGGCTGCGCCGCGAGTGGTCCGCCATCCGCCGCACCATCTGGCTCCCCGGTTTCGGGCTCTTCCTCTTGATGGTGCTGCCCTGGTACATCGAGGTCCAGCGAAAGAACCCGCACTTCTTCCGCATCTTTTTCCTTGAGCACAACCTCGAGCGCTTCGCTACCGACCGCTATCAGCACTCCCAGCACTGGTTCTACTATGCCTTCGTGCTCATCGTCGCGATGTTGCCCTGGACCGCGCTCGCTCTCCGCGCACTCTGGGACGGCATGGCGGTCTCCATCGACGAGTGGAAGGTTCGCCACAAGCCGCAACGCTACCTCGGCCACGTCCGCGCCGGCGACGCCTTCCCCGAGTTCCTCGTCCTCTGGGCTCTCCTTCCCGTCGTCTTCTTCTCCTTCTCGGTCTCCAAGCTCCCCGGCTACATCCTTCCCGCCATGCCGCCGCTCGCCATCCTCACCGGCGACTATCTGTTCCGTCTGCGGCGCAACGGAATTTCCAACTGGATGCTCTATCTCCACGCCGGGCTCACTGGCTTCATGACCTTCGTCGTCCTGCTCTGTCCGCAGTACATGATTTACCAGCGCATCGTTCCTGCGCCGCGACCGCTCATCATCGCCGCCATCTTCGGCATCCTCGCTGCAGTCCTGATCATCGTCGTCGTCCGCATCTATGGCGTGCGCCGGCTTCGTGCCGTCACGCTCGTTCCCCTCGCCGGACTCATGTTCTTCCTGCTCCGCATCAACGGCCATCTCCTCGACATCACGTACTCCGCCCGTCCCCTCGCACGCCAGATTCAGCAGGCCGATCCCTCCAGCCAGATCATCGCCGTGCATGATGTCCGCCGCGACATCGACTACGGCCTTGCCTTCTATCGCGACCAGAACATGGTCCACTACGACACTGACGGTATCCCCGACGACTCCCACATCCTCGTTCTTCCCACCCGGGAAGCCCCTGAACTGCCACAACTTCTGCCCGGCCGGACTTACCAACAGCTCTTCCTCTACAACACGCAGGGTCTCTCGGTGTATAAGGTTTATCCTCGCGGGTAATTGAAGCCGGGGCTCCTGCGAAACGTTCGAAACGTCCACACAATGGGTCTCTCCTCCCAGCTCGAAGTGCTCGACCTGCGCCACTTCTCCGCGGCGCAGTTGCAGCCGTTGCTCATGGAAGAGGCCGACCGCTGGCAGCGGCGCCTCTTCTGGGACTACTCCGGCTCGACCTCCGTCCTGCTCAAATACCTCGACAGCCGTGTCCTTCCCGGCTTCGTCGCGCTCCGTCGCGGCAAAGTTGCCGGCTATGCCTTTGCCGTCTTTGAGGCAGCTAAGGCCGTGCTCGGAGATGTCTACGCTTTCGGCGAAGGCGAAGGCCTCTCCAACCCCGTCTGCGAAACCCTGCTCGTGCATCTGCTCGAAATGCTGCAGTCTGCCCCCGGCGTCGACCGCATCGAGTCGCAGCTCCTCATGTTCCCCACCGGCGCCCTCGGCGAGCCCTTCGCCGGCCGCGGCTTCCTCCCGCATCCGCGCCTCTTCATGGTCGCGGACCTCGCTGCGCCCAACCGCACCCCGCACGTCGCCAACACTCTACCCACCGGCATCACGCTCGAACCCTGGCAGCCCGCGCTCTACGAGCCCGCTGCCGAGCTTATCCATCTCTCTTACGTCGGCCACGTCGACAGCGGCATCAATGACCAGTACCGCAGCGTCCACGGCGCGCAGCGCTTCCTGCACAACATCGTGCGCTTCCCTGGTTGCGGCATCTTCGACCCCGAAAGCTCCTGGGTCCTGCGCAACACGCGCTCGCGCGAACTCCTCGCCATGGTGCTCTGCAGCCGCGTCCGCCAGGACTCGGCGCACATCACGCAGCTCTGCGTCAGCCCCGCACTGCGCGGCCTCGGCCTCGGCCCCGCTCTGCTGCGTCACTGCATCCTTGGCCTTGAGGCCTCTGGCGTCAAGAGTCTCTCGCTCACCGTGACCGAGAGCAACGACGGCGCCCGCCGCCTCTACGAGCAGCATGACTTCCGCGTCGCTCACCGCTTCGACGCCATGGTCTGGGACCAGACGCAGTCCGCCCACCAGCGCACCCGGGACTCCGACGTCCGCGTGTCCGCGACAGTGTAAGCCCCAAACCAGGGGCTAGAAGCCAGCAGCTAGAGGGTGCCCTTCTACTCCACGTGATAGTTCGGTGCTTCTCTCGTGATCACCACATCATGCACATGGCTCTCGCGCAGACCCGCATTCGAAATCCGAATGAACTTCGCGTTCGTCTGTAGCTCTTCAATCGACGCGCACCCGAGATACCCCATGCCCGATCGCAGTCCGCCGACGAGCTGATAGATCATCGCTTCCAGCGGCCCACGATGCGGCACGCGGCCCTCGATGCCCTCCGGTACAAACTTCGCCAACCGGTTGCCGCCGTTCTGCTCACGAGCCGTCAGATCACGCCGTTCTTCCGGCTGCGAACTCTCCGGCCCCTGGAAGTACCGCTCGCCCGAGCCCTGCGCCATCGCACTCAAACTTCCCATACCGCGATACGCCTTAAAGCTCCGGCCCTGGTACAGAATCGTCTCGCCGGGGCTCTCATCCACGCCGGCAAACAGCGAGCCCATCATGCAAATGCTCGCACCCGCCGCAATCGCCTTCGTGATATCGCCCGAGTACTTGATACCGCCATCCGCAATTACGCTCACACCGCGCTCGCGCGCCGCGCGCGCGGCCTCGGCAATCGCCGTAATCTGCGGCATACCCGCGCCGGTCACCATGCGCGTCGTGCAGATCGAGCCCGGCCCGATGCCCACCTTCACCGCATCCGCACCCGCATCAATCAACGCCGCCGAGCCCTCATACGTCGCCACGTTGCCCGCCAGCAGATCCACATCTGGAAACCGCCGCTTCACCTCGCGCACCGCTTCCAGTACGCGCGACGAGTGTCCATGCGCCGAATCAATCGCCAGCGCATCGACCTTTGTTCGAACCAACTCCGCCGCCCGCTCCAGGAAATCGCCGGTCGCTCCAATCGCGCCCGCGACGCGCAGCCGTCCCTGCTCGTCCTTGCTCGCGCTTGGATACTTCACCTTTTTCTGAATGTCCTTGACGGTGATCAGGCCCTTCAGCTCGTACGCGTCATTGACTACCAGCAGCTTCTCAACACGGTGCTGATGCAGAATCTCTTCTGCCTGCTCGAGCGTTGTCCCCACCGGCACCGTGATGAGGTTCGACTTCGTCATCACGTCTGCAATCGGGATATCGGTTCTCGAAACAAACCGCAGGTCGCGGTTCGTCAAAATTCCCACAAGCTTGCCATTCTTCGTCACCGGCACGCCCGAGATCTTGTAGCGCCGCATCACCTCCAGCGCATCGGCGATCGGGCGCTCCGGCTCAATCGTCACCGGGTCCACAATCATTCCCGACTCCGACCTCTTCACCTTGTCGATCTCGCCCGCCTGCTGCTCGATCGTCAGGTTGCGGTGCACCACACCCAGGCCGCCCTGCTGCGCAATAGCAATCGCGAGCCGCGACTCCGTCACCGTATCCATCGCGGCCGACATCAGGGGAGTATTCAGTGTGATATTGCGTGTCAACTTCGTCTGCGTGCTAACCTGCGCCGGGACAACATCGGAGTAGGCAGGCACCAGCAGCACGTCATCAAATGTCAGAGCTTCCAAAACAGGGGCAGAAATCATGCGATTCTCACGATTCTATTCCCTGTGTCGCGAAAGTTGTAGAACGTCACCGTCCGCAGTGGGACAAATACCCAATCCGAAGCATTGAAGGAATTTCTTCCGTCGTCGATAAAAAGTGGTGCGAGGTAATCCTTGAGTTCTGTTGTTCGCAGAGACGCTTCTTCGGCGAAGCTTGGACGCCGTCGTGACGGTTCCGTCGCGCATCTCCCGCTGTCCATGGCCTTTCAGCCGATCGTGGACGTGAAGCGTCACACCGTCTTCGCCTACGAGGCTCTCGTTCGCGGCACCGAGCAGGAGTCTGCCTCGGCCGTCCTCAACCAGGTCACCGAGGAGAGCCGTTCCGCCTTCGACCAGAGCTGCCGCATCAAGGCCATGATCCTCGCCCAGGAGCTTGGCGTCGCCGAGCAAGGCGCGCTGCTCTCCGTCAACTTCATGCCCGGCGCCCACTACTCTGCCGCCGACTGCTTCCAGCGCACCGTACAGGCCGCCGAGTGGACCGGCTTCCCGCTCCCCTCACTCATGTTCGAAATCTCCGAGATGGAGTCCCTCAACGACACCGATCGCCTGCGCGCGATCGCCACCGAGTATCGCCGTCACGGCCTCACCATCGCCCTCGACGACTTCGGCGCTGGCAGCTCCGGCCTCAACCTCCTCGCCGATATCGACGTCCAGGTCCTCAAGCTTGACGGCCGTCTCGTCCGCGGCATTGATTCCCAGCCCCGCGCCGAAGAGATCGTCCGCTCCACCGCCGCCATGGCTCACCGCCTCGGCATCAAGATCATCGGCGAATGTGTCGAGACCCGCGCCGAGGTCGATGTTCTCCTCGACTGCGGTATCAGCCTCATGCAGGGATACCTCTTCGCCGCCCCCACCTTCGAGTCCCTTCCCGAGATCACCTGGCCCTTCGCCCAGGTCCAGCAACACCACTCCCGCAAGCTCGATTCCCTTGACCTCTCGCCCTCCACCGGCCTCTCCTCCGTCGCCTAGAGTCTTCAAGACCCCGCAACTCGAGACCCGCAACTCGACGGAAGCCAGCCTCCTTACGATCTGACGGCTCGTCACGTTTCAGGGGACTTTGCCCTCAGGGGAATCTCCCCTGCCTTGCCCTCCCATCGCAAAAGGCCTAAACTACCCATAGCGACGAATCATTCCGCCGCAGAAATACGCCGTGAGTGCACCGGCAGGTGGCGGAAGGAGGAGTGGGCGATAAGCCCACTTTTTATTTGCTCTTAAATCCGGCCTGGGCGGCATCCGACCCGGCTCAACCCCTTGAATTCACATGGCCCTGCCCCTCGACACAATCCGAGCCACAGCCGACCGCGTCGCCGTCCTCGCACGGCCTCGAAGTCGTTGACGTCGAGTTCGGCGGGGGCGGCGGCAAGCACCGCGCCCTCCGTGTCTTCGTTGAGAAGAACGCCGAAGGCCGGGCTGCGCTCGCCCAGCACGCCGACGACCTCCCCAGGGGCGTCCCCGTCGAGCTCCTCTCCGGCGTCACTCACGAGGACTGCGAGCACTTCGCGCGCGACTTCGGCACCGTCCTCGACGTCGAAGACCTCGTTCCCGGCACCGAGTACACCCTCGAGGTGAGCTCCCCCGGCCTCGAGCGCAAGCTTCGCGGCGGGGCCGACTACACCCGCTTCCAGGGCAGTCTCGTCAAACTACAGACGTTCACTCCGGTCGAGAACAACCGCCAATTCACGGGCCGCCTCACCGCCTTCGACGGTCACCTGATAACTCTCGACCTCTCGGCCGTCAAACAGAAGGGCAAGGCAAAAAAAACCCTCACCAGCCAGACCGTCACCGTCGATCTGGCCAACATTGAAAAAGCGAACTTAGTCGCCGAAATCTAAGCCCACAACTGAATAGAACGAAACGAGACAGAACCTATGGCAAGCGCACTCTATCAATCCATCGAACTGCTGAGCCGCGAGAAGGGCATCGACCCGCAGATCGTCGTCGGCGCCGTCGAAGACGCCATTGCGCTCGCCACGCGCAAGTTCTACAAGACGCAGGAGACCATGCGCGGCGAGCTCGACCGCGAGTCCGGTGAGATCCGCGCCTACGTCTACAAGACCGTCGTCGAAGGTGACGAGCAGGTCGAAGACCCGGAGAACCAGCTCACCCTCGATCAGGCTCGCGAACTCGCGCCCGAGGTCGAGGTTGGCGGTGAACTGCGTTTCTACAAAGACACCACGCCCCTCGGCCGCATCGCCGCCCAGATGGCCAAGCAGGTCATCTTCCAGAAGGTCCGCGAGGCCGAGCGCGACACCGTCTTTCAGGAATACGGCAGTCGCACCGGCGAGATCCTCACCGCAACCGTCAAGCGCCTCGAGCCCATGGACGTCATCTTCGACCTCGGCAAGACCGAGGCCCGCATGCCCAAGCGCGAGCAGTCGCGCCTCGAGCAGTTCGCCGTCGGCGAGCGCGTCCGCGTCGTGCTTCTGCGCGTCGACCGCGCCGCCAAGGGCCCGCAGGTCATCGTCAGCCGCGCCGCGCCCGCGCTCGTGCAGTCGCTCTTTCAATCCGAGGTTCCCGAAATTTACGACAGCACCGTCACCATCCGCGCCATCGCCCGCGAGGCCGGCGAGCGCACTAAGATCGCCGTCATGTCCCGGGACAAGGACGTCGACCCGGTCGGCGCCTGCGTTGGCATGAAGGGCATGCGCGTGCAGTCCATCATCCGCGAGCTCCGCGGGGAAAAGATTGACATCATCGAGTTCTCCGAAGAGATCACTACCTTCGCGGAAAAAGCCCTGCAGCCCGCCAAGGTCAGCCGCGTCTCCATCACCGACCTCGGCGAAAAGCAGATCGAGGTCATCGTCGACGACACGCAGCTCTCGCTCGCCATTGGAAAGAAGGGCCAGAACGTCCGCCTTGCCGCCAAGCTCCTCGGCTGGAAGATCGACATCAAGTCCGAGGAGGAGAAGCGTCAGGAGGTCGAGCAGCAGATGCAGGCCATGCAGGGCGCTCCCACCACTCCCATCGAGCAGATCACCGGCCTCGGCGACGGCGTCATGGAGAAGCTCATCACCGCCGGCATCACCACCGTCGAGCAGCTCGCCGACATGACCGAGGAGGAGCTTGGCGAGGTCCAGGGCATCGGTGAGAAGTCCGTCGAGAAGATCGCCACCGCAGTCCGCGACTACTTCGGTCAGCTCGAGGCTCAGCGCGCCCTCGCCGGTGGAGAAGAAAACCCGACCACCGTTCCCGAAGCCGCCCTCGCACTCGGCGAAGAAGCGGTTGCCGCAGGTGCCGCATCAGATGTTGCTGGAGACGAGGAGCATTCCATGACACTGACACCAGAAGAGATCCTCGCCCGCGAGGCTGGCGAGGCTGGCGGCGCCCGCGAAGTCGGCGAGTACTCCGTCGAGGACATCGCCGAAGCCGAGGACGAAATCTCGGGATCCGATGCCAACGACGCTGCCGACGCCCGCGAAGAGGCCATCGAACTCAACAACGACACCGTCGACACACTCGTAGACGAGGCCCAGGAGCACTCCGACGAGGGCATCGACGACGGTGCTCGCGAGCGGGAATAACGCTCGGTCGACATCACGCTCGTCTGCAACCGCATGAATGTGCGGTTGCAGGCTGAAATTTTCAAGCTTTCAGGGGATAATAACCTTGGAATCACTCTCACTACGATTGAGGCTGTTATGACCAGCTAAGCGCGCAGTGGACTACAAGGCCTGCGGAAAGCCCAGCGATCGGATCGCGGGAAACCGTCAGCCCAAAAGGATTAGATGAGCAAAGTTCGCATCAACGACCTTGCACGGGAACTGGAAGTCAAGAGCAAGTCCATTCTGGACGCTCTGACGGCGGTTGGCGTCACCGAGAAGAAGACGCACTCAAGCTCCATCGAGGAGCATGAGGCCGAACAGGTGCGCGGCTATCTGACCCGTGGCGCGCGTCCCGCTTCCCCCGCCAAACCGGCCGCTGATACCCGGCCGGCCTTCAACCTCTCGCACGTCTCCAAGCCTGGCGACGCGCTGAAGGCCATCCTCGAGCGCAAACAGGCAGAGGCTGCCGCAAGGTCCCGGCCACCTGCTCCGTCGCCGCGACCCACCGTCGCCGCCCCGGCCGCCGCTGCTGCCGCGCGCCCATCCCCGGCAGCCCGCCCAGCAGCCCCTGCCGCCCCGTTGGCACCTGCCGCGTTGGCTGCTCCAGCTCAGCCCGCCGCGACCCAGGCTCCAGCCCCGCGCCGGATCGTGCCGCAGCCCCGCGCCGCGGCGCCCATCGTCACTCCGCGGCCCGCGGCTATCCGCCCTCCTGCCGGAGCCCCGGTGGTCGTCAAGTCGGCCGCCGCTCCCCCGGCGGTCGCTTCTACGCCTCCAGCGACCCCCGTCGTCGTCAAGCCTTCGGCTGTCCCTGCGACCCCGGCCCCAGCCGCTGCTGCAGTTCCCACTGCTTCTCCGGCGCCGGCCGTACCTGCCGTACCTACTGTGCCAGCGGGCACTGCAGCCACTGCGGCCATTCCGGCTCCTGCCGCCGCAGCTCCGGCCGCGGCTGAAGCCCCGGCAGCGCCGGTTCCGCCCGCCCGTCGCGTCATCATGCCGCAGACCGGCCCGCGCCCAACCTACACTGCCGCCCCGGGCGCCGCGAACGCTGCCCGCCGGCCCATCTTCGAGCGCCCGCGCCCGCAAACGCCCGGCGGTCCCGGGGGCCCCGGCGGCGGTCCCGGCGGACGTCCTCCGCTGGCACCCGGTGCACGCCGGCCCATGCACCCAACGCGAACCTTCCCCGGCGGCCCAGGCGGTCCCGGAGGCCCCGGTGCGCGACCCGGCTTCGGCGCGCGTCCCGGCTTTGGCGGACGTCCTGGCGGTGGTCGTCAAGGCGTCGGCCCCGGCGGCCTGCTTCCGCCAACGGATACCCCGGCGGCTCCCGGCCGTCCTGCCCGTCCCGCCGCCCGTGGACGCGGCAACCAGCGTTACGTCAAGGACAAGGAAGTCGCGCTCAAGGGCTACGCCCCGCGCATGGGCGCGGCACAGATCCCCGAGGGCGATCTTCCTATCACCCGCACTATCACCGTCACCGAAGGCATCTCGGTCAAGGATCTCGCCGAAAAGCTCGAAGTCCGCGGTAAGGACCTCATCGCCACGCTGCTCCTCCGCGGCGTCATGGTCACGGTCAACCAGTCGCTCGACTCCGAGCTCGTCAAGTCCGTCGCCCGCCAGTTCGGCGCCGACGCGCAGGTCATCTCGGTCGAAGAGCAGCTCGAGAACGAGGCCATCGAAGGCCTCCTCGAGGACACCACCGGTCTGGTCGAGATCGTCCGCCCGCCCGTCGTCACCGTCATGGGCCACGTCGACCACGGCAAGACATCGCTCCTCGACGCCATCCGGTCCACCGACGTCGCCGCGGGCGAAGCCGGCGGCATCACGCAGCACATCGGTGCCTACAAGGTCCGCATCACCAAGGAAGACTCGCCCGCCTTCGGCCGTGAGATCGTCTTCCTCGACACCCCTGGCCACGAGGCCTTCACTCGCATGCGTGCGCGCGGCGCCAAGATCACCGACATCGTCGTCGTGGTCGTGGCGGCGGACGACGGCGTCATGCCCCAGACCCTCGAAGCCATCGACCATGCCCGCGCCGCCAAGGTGCCCATGATCGTGGCCGTCAACAAGATCGACAAGCCGGAAGCTGACCCCTCGAAGGTCATGACCCAGCTCGCCGGTCGCGGCGTGCAATCTACCCGCATGGGCGGCGACATCGAGTTCGTCGAGGTCTCGGCCAAAAAGCGCATCAACCTCGACGGCCTCGAGGAGATGATCTGCCTTGTCGCCGACACCAACGAGCAGAAGGCCACGCCCGAGCGTCCCGCCGTCGGCACCGTCATCGAAGCCAAGCTCGATCGCGGTCGCGGCGCCGTCGCTTCGATCCTCGTGCAGAATGGCACGCTCCGCACCGGCGACAGCTACATCGTCGGCAACACCTTCGGCAAGGTCCGCGCCATGTTCAATGACCGCGGCCAGAGCATCACCGAAGCCGGCCCCTCGACCCCTGTCGAGATTCTGGGCCTCGAGAGCATGCCCGACGCTGGCGACACCTTCCTCGTCATGGCCGACCGCGACCGTGCCAAGGAGATCGCCCGCTACCGCAGCATGAAGGAGCGCGAGGCGCAGCTCGCCAAAAGCTCCCGCATCTCGCTCGAAGGCCTCGCCGAGCAGATCAAGCAGGCGGGCGTCAAGGACCTCAACCTCATCCTCAAGGGCGACGTGGGTGGTTCGGTCGAAGTCCTCGCCGATTCCCTCAGCCGCATGTCTACCGAGAAGGTACGCGTCCGCGTCCTGCACTCCGGCGTCGGCGCTATCACCGAGTCCGACATCCTGCTCGCCTCCGCATCGAATGCCGTCGTCATCGGCTTCAACGTGCGGCCCGAGCGCAAGGCTCAAGAGCTCGCCGACCAGGAGAAGGTCCAGGTTCGCCTCCACTCGATCATCTACGAGCTGCAGGATGAGATGACCAAAGCCATGTTCGGTCTTCTCGAGCCCGTCTACAAGGAGGTCTACGCCGGCCGCGCCGAGGTGCTCAACGTCTTCAAGATCACCAAGGTCGGTCAGATCGCCGGCTGCAGTGTCCGCGACGGCCTCATCAAACGCGACAACCAGGTCCGCGTCACCCGCGAAGGCGCCGAGGTCTGGAAGGGCAAGATCTCCTCGCTCAAGCGCTTCAAGGACGACGTCAGCGAAGTCCGTCAGGGTGTTGAGTGCGGTATCGATCTCGCCGGCTTCAAGGACATCCGCGTCGGCGACATGATCGAGGCCTTCACCACCGAGAAGCTTGCCGCGGAACTCGGCCAGAACACCGCCGAGCTCAAGCGTCAGCAGATGGCCGAGCTCAAGGAAGCCAAGGAGCGCGAGAAAGAGATCGCCGCCGCTTCCGTATAAACTCAATCTCAACTCAGAAGCGCAAGGCCGGGAACCCTCCTGGCCTTTCGCTTTTTGGAGCTGACGAGAGGACGGTCAGAACTAATCGCGGCGATTTTATGGCCGGGCCGTGAAACCTTCCGTGTCGCTGAGCGTGCATCCTTGGAGATCGTTTCCGGCGAACTTGCAGGCGATCTCTGATCGCATCTCCATGGTTTCGTTTTAGCACCCATCAGATCGCAGCATCATCAGAACCGCAGCAGATAACTCGCCTTCACGAAGAACTGCCGCCCGTCATTCAGATACCCCGGCCCGCGCGGCAGAATCGGCTGCGACGGATCGCACCGCCCGCCCACGCGCGTGCAAAGCATGTGATCGTAGTTCTGCAGATCACTGTTGTATCCCACATACACTACCGTGCCCGGATGCGGCAGCCACGTCAGCAGTGCCTGCGTCTGCACCTGCTTCGTCCTCACCAGCGAGGTCTCCGCCGGGTTCGTCAGCGTCGTGTCATACTCCACAATCACCCTTGCCGAAAGCGCGCGCGTGAACTGATAGTTCAGTTTCGTTCGAAACATCTGGCTCTCGTACACAAACGCATTCGTATGCGCGTTGAAGTCGCGATCCAGCAGGTACGTGTTGTCCGCTGTTAACTGCCGAAGCGGATTGATCGACACCAGCGCCGACACCGTCTGCTGATCCATCAGAAACGGCGTCTGCCCTCGGGGCGGGTTGTAGTTCACATTGCCGCTGCGCAGACACTGCAGATTGAAGTTCAACTGCGCCCACGGCTGCCCGCGTGCCACCACACCGCCGAAGTTCTCCGTAAAATTCTCGCTCGCCGGCATCGCATATCCATCCTGCGGCCCCACCGTGTCCGAGTTCTGTCCCACAAGCGGCGCCAGCACAATATTCCTCGGTAGCAGCCAGAATGGATCGAACGTTGAATAGTGATACACGCGATTGTGCGCATGATCGAACGCCACGTTTTGGTTCGTCTCCAGCCCGAAGCTTTGAATCACGCTCTTCTTTGGAAACCACTGATAGTTCGCATGCAGATGGTCACTGCGGATATTCGACGTCTGAAAGAACCCCAGCGTGCTCTCAAATCCAGCACTTACATCGACGTATTCATCGAACAGGTTGAACGCGTGCCCATTGCGTTGCACCTGCACATCGCTCGCCGGTCCCGCGCCATACCCGTCAGGAAAGATCTCTGCGCCGCTCTCGATTTCACTCGGGTGCGTCGAGCTCTCCACCATCTGTCCCAGCACCGTCCAGTTCTTGTTCGCGCGCCACGTGAAGTCGGCGCCGCCAATGCGGTTCCATCCGCCGCCAAACTCCTCGTCGGTGTACATCAGCCCCACATTCGATCCCTTGCCCAGGTCTTGCGACACGCGCGCTACATACGCGCTCGCGCGCTTCTCAAACAGCGGATCGTCCGGCGGCACCGTCTCGCCCGGCTCGCGATCATCGATCGCCAGCAGCCCCAGGTTCGTGTGTCCCACCTTTCCTGTCACGCGCCCGCCATACTCCGGCCGCACAATGTTGCGCGTGTACAGCAGATTCATCGGCGTCGAAAAGTAGCTCGCGTTCTCCAGGAAGAACGGTCGCAGCTCCGGAAAATACACCGGATATCGCCGATTCACCGTGAACTGCGGCTGATCGCTCTCTACATCGCTGAAGTCGGGATTGATCGTTGCATCAAAAACAATCGCGTCCTTCCATACCGCCTTCGCCTCGCCGCCCGCGGTAGCTTCTGCGTTCCTCGTGCTGAAGTGCGGATCGTTCGGATCCAGCGTCTCCAGCGTGTGCTCGTTCTGTCCCAGCACGTACGGATTAATCTGCACATTATGCGAGCCCGTTACACCTTCCATTCCCGGCACATACATCGTGCCCTCTTGGCTCAGTATGCCGCTCACATTCTTGGCCACACGCGGCCAGAGGTCCGCCTCACTGTTGCGCGGCAGGTTGCGTGCCAGCACCACGCCCCACGTCGTCCCATTCGCCGGAAAGCGCAGACTGCGAAACAGAATCGCAAACAACCCCAACCATCCCAGTTTCGTAATCCGCCCATCCGAATCCCAAACTAAGTCATAGCTGTAGTCCTCGCCGTTCGCCTCCGTCCACGCCGCGTCCGCCTGCACGCCGGCCGGGTTCACCCGGAACTCCACGCCACGCTGCCGGTCCTGGAACGGGTCCAGCAGCACAACCACGTTGTCATCGTTCAGGATGTTCTCCCGCCGCGCCAGGTGCGACCGGATCAGCCCTGGCTTGTCATCGAAACACACGAACACCACGTACAGCGTCGTCCGCGTACGCGCCAGCCACACCACCGTGCGCTCTGTCGCCGCCGCTCCGTCTGTTGGCTCGTTCTGAATGAATCCGCTCACCCGCGCCAGTCTGTCGTGCAGCTCCGGCCTCGGCTCCATTCCTTCAAAGTCAGAAAGCGTCAGCGGCTTGTCGATCAACGGCACCGTCATGTCCGAGTTCCCCGGCCTTACCGCCCGCGGAGGACTGGACGGCGTCACCGTCGGCTTCCCCTGCTGATCCTTATTCACCTGTGCGCTTGTTGTATCCCCCACCATCGCCGCGCAACACGCAGCAAACACCCAGACCCGAATCCACCCACCTCTACACACGAACAAAGACTCCTCAGCAGTTCTGCGTCCTCCTTCTCATACGCCTCCCACACCCTCACAGTTCCCCCACCATCCCGATAACCGCGCTATCCCAATCCAATCCTTCTCTCGAGGTCCACAAATCTCGGATCACTTCGTATCGGATCGAAGAACGGATGCGTCTTCACAAACTGCAGAATGTTTGATTGCTCCTTGAACGCCTGCTCCAGCCACACAAACGCCTGCTCTTTATCTCCCAGCCCCAGGTACGCATTCACAAACGCCGCCGCAGGAAAGTACCCTGCCGCTCTTCGCGTCTTCAGCTTTGCCAGCAGCCGCAGCGCATCCTCTCGCCGTCCCCCTTGCGCATACGCCCGAACCAGAATCCCCTCCACTGCCGGGCTTCCCTTCGACAACGCATCAGCCTTCTCCAGCACCGGGATCGCTTCCTCCGCCTGCCCCTTGCCCAGCAGCGCAAACCCCAGCGTCCCCAGTGCGCCTGGATCGTCCGGCCGTACCGCCAATGTATCGCGCGCCTCACGAATCGCCTCGTCGAACCGGTGCGCCTGAAACAGTATCCACGCCACCGACGCGCCCGAGACGCTGACCGGATCCAGCTCCCGTGCGCGTCTGATCCAATCCACCGCTTCGTCCGTGCGCCCCTGGCATGACAACCACAGGGCGTACCAGGAATGGGCGCCCGCGTCATTTGGCTGCAGCTCCAGCGCCCGCTTGTACTCCGTCTCCGCTGCGGCCCACTGCCACTGCTCCTGCAGAGAATTTGCCAGCAACACGTGGGCCTCTGCGAGATCCGGATCGAGCTCGATCGCCTTTCGCGCAGCGCTCATCACCTTGGGCCGCGTCTCCGCCGGAGATGCGCCGGCAGCCACAGTACCCAGCCACGTATAGGTCTCTGCCAGCCCGACGTACGCCGGCGCAAACGTTGGATCCTTCGCTAGCGCGTCATTGAAGTACACAACGCTCTGCTCCTGTCCAGCGCGACCGCGCCCGTGGAGCGCATACATTCCCTTCAGATAACTCTCGTACACCTCCGGAGCCACCGCCCGCGTCGCCGTCAGCCGCTGCTGCTCCTCCCCCGTCACCGTCACCCGCACCTTCTCCGCGATCGACTGCGCCAGATCGCTCTCGAGCGTCAGCGCATCGCTCATCTCCTGGTCGTAGGTCTCCGACCACAGGTGCGTATCGGTCGCCGCTCGAATCAACTGTGCGCTCACCCGAATCCGGCTTCCCTCCCGGATCACCGATCCTTCCACCACCGCATCCACACCCAGCGCCTTCGCAATCTCCGGCACTGAAGTCTTCGGGTCCTTGAACCGCATCACCGACGTATGCGAGGTCACCTTCAGCTCGCGAATCCCTGCCAGCTTCCCAATCAACTCCTCCGTGATTCCGTCCGCCAGGTAATCCTGCGAAGGATCTCCCGACAGATTCCTCAATGGCAGCACCGCCAGCGACCGAATCCGCGGCTCTGCCGTCGCTCTCGCACGCCCACGCCACACGACATAGCCCGCCGCCAGCCCCGCACAAACCACCACTGCCGCCACGACCCACCACACACGCTCGCTTCCCCATCCGTACGCGCCTCGTGCGGACGGGTGGGCGGCAGGAATCTCTCCCGACCCGTTCCCCTCCAGCTGGTCTTCCAAAGCAGGCCGCCGCTGCTCCTGCCACGCGTCCAGCTCCTCCGGCACCGCATACACTGACCCACGCTTGTCATGCACGTGCCGGTAGACGGGCATCCCCTCCCGCTTCTCCCAGCGTTGCACCGTGGTCACATCGCGGTTTAGATATGCCGCGATCTCCTTCCACGAGTCCAGCCGCCTGGCCTCCGAAGCCGGCGTCTGAACCGAAGGTCCACCCATCGCGTTCTCCTGGAAACCCCGGAGCCCTGTCTCTCTGCGTAAGTGCCCCGATTCTACTCCGCACCGCAATTGACGGCATTAGACGGCAAACGCTTCCCTCCGCGCTATGCCGCTTGAACCGCGCCCGCGCGTGCCTCACCCTCGTGATGATCCCGAATCTTGGAGGGTTTCATGACAGCTACGCAGAATCGTCCGCTTCGCCGCACGCTCACCCGGCCGCTCTTCTCCGTCTCCGTGCTCGCGTTCCTCACACTGGCCCTCGGCGCCACCTGGGGATCGCAAGACCAGGGCGGCCCACCGCCCCCGCAACACGTCGCTGGCGTCCTCAACGACTTCACCCCCTCCACCGTCAAGGGCGGCCCATGGGCGGTCCACGGCAACTGGACTCTCGACTTCCACGGCGACTCGGCCGACTTCACCGCCGCCATGACGATGGAAACCTCTGACGCCGGCATACCCACCGTCGTCGACCCAATGAACACGGCCACGCGCAGCGCCCACACCCACCACATCGTCCTCGCGCACGCCTCGTTCTCCGACGACACCAGCCACTGCTCCTCCTACAGTCCGGCAACCACCGGCCCGGTCATCGTCATCACCGGCGAGGCGCAGATCATTACCGGCAACGGCGGCCCGGCGCCCTTCCAGGCCATGGGACCATCCACCCTCTGGGTCTGCCTCGCCGGCGGAACCCAAGTCCCCTACTCCAACCTCAGCCTCCAATTCGTAGGTCCAGCCACCGGCCACTTCGGCAGCCAGTTCTTCCATGGGGTGGTTGTTCCAAAGCATGACAGCGGCGAACAAGGCCACGATCACTAATCTCGTCGCCCCTGTGACCTCGATCTTCGCTGGCCCGCCCCAGCGACCGCACGCGCCAGGGCCCGGTCCCAAACCGGGCTCTGCCAGCGAACCCACACATCGATCTTCAGGTCGGATTCAGCGGAGCGGCTTCAAATCTTCCAGCACAGTGGGTAGAAGTTCAGAGACGGTGGGGTGGATGTGCACCGCGTTTGTGACTGTGGTGAACGGCACTCGCGCATACATCACGTCCAGCAAAGAGTGAACCACCTCGTCGCAGCCAACGCCAAGCAGCGACGCCCCGAGAATCAGTTTCGTCTCCGCGTCGACCAGAATCTTCAGGAACCCGAGGCTCTCCCCTTTTTCGAGCGCGCGATTGACGCGTGTCATAGGCCGCGTGCCGATCAGTGCGGGCCTGCCAGACGCGCGGACTTCACTCTCGGTCATCCCGATACGGCCGAGCGGAGGGTCGGAGTAGAGCCCATAGCAGAGAATACGGTCCGAGACGCGCCGCGAACCGCCATCCAGCAGATTGGCGGCGACGATCTCGTAGTCGTTATAAGAGGTGTGGGTGAACGCCCCGCGCCCGTTGCAATCGCCCAGCGCATAGATGCCTTCAACGTTCGTGCGAAGCTGATCGTCGACGATGATGTAGCCGTGCCTGTCGACCGCGATTCCCGCGCGATCGAGCCCGAGGTCCTGCGTGTTCGGCGTCCGGCCGACCGCGAGCAACACGTGAGAGCCGGCGATATCCGGCGGAGGAGTCGCACAGTTCGTGCCTACGAGCACACCGTCCGCCTGCGGCGCGAGAGTGATGCATTCGGCATCGGTGCGTATCGTGATGCCTTCGCGCTCCAGGATGTCGCGAATCGCTGCCGAGACGTCCTCATCCTCATGCTGCACCAGCCGCGGCGCGCGCTCGACGATCGTGACCTCGCTGCCGAAGCGCCGATACATCTGGCCGAACTCAATCCCGATGTAGCTGCCTCCGACGACGATGAGGTGGCGCGGCAGCTCCGTGGAGGCGAGCAGCGACGAGTTCGTGAAAAACGGAACCTCGTGCACGCCGGGGAGATCCGGGATCGTGGCGCGGCCACCGACGTTGAGAAAAATCTGCTTTGCCGTGAACTCGTCCTCGCCAACACGAATCGTGTACGGCGCGGTGAAGGTCGCAGTCCCGATGAAGACCGTGCAATGAGGGTTATCGCGCAGTGACGACTCGACGCCGTTTCGTGCGCGCGAGACGATGGCTTCGCGGCGCGCGATAATCGCAGACATATCGACGCCGATCGACGCGTTGCCAAGCGTGATGCCATACTCCGCCGCGCGGCGCGCCATATGCGCGGCGTAGGCGCTGGCGATCATCGTCTTGGTGGGCGTGCACCCTGTGTTGACGCAGGTGCCCCCAAACAACTTGCGCTCGATGTAGGCGACCGACCTGCCCGCAGCCGTCAGGCGACCGGCGAGCGACGGTCCAGCTTGCCCCGCTCCGACAATGATGGCATCGAAGCTCTTCATGCGAGACACGCCACGATCAGGACGGCGCCGACGATGGCGACCGCATCCTCCGTGACCGCTGCGGGAAGATCCTTGCCGAAGGCAGCAGCGAGTCTGCCACGCAACGCAGCGCCGCCGTACGTGCCGATGACAGCGCCAATAGCTCCCAGCAGCAGGCCCATCCAGACGGAGTCTCCACTTAGTCCAATGGCCGCGCCCGAAAAGCCGCCTGAGACGATGCGCGCGCCGAACGACGGCGGGGCCTTGCGGCTCGGTGTCTTAGGACTCTTGTCGATGACGCCAATCTCGACGAGCGCGAGCAGAGTGAAGATGTACGGCGTGACGGCGTAGCCCATAAACGCCAGGTGAGTTCCCGCCAGCGGGATCCTCCCCAGTCGCGCGCCCCAACTCACAGCGGCGGGCGCGGTAAAGGTTCGCAGGCCAGCGACGACGCCGATCAGCAGGGCAGCCAGAAAGACATGCATGACAGGTCTCCAGGTGAAAGATCAGCAGCCATCACAACGGAGCCCAGTGGAGATTCAAGGGTACAGCATTTGCCGAAGCTCGGACTCCTTCTGTTCTAGCGACAGACTCAGGCGTTCGTCGCCGCACGTCTTACAGATCGCCGCCGCTGATGATCCTCAGCAGCGGCACTGGCTCGGGCTTACTCATTTGCGGATTGGAGCCCAGAGGCGTTCAAGCCCGCACGGCCACCACTTCCAGATACTCTGCCGGAACAACGGTGAGTTCATCTCCGCCTCGGTTGTGCGACGACCACAATGCTTCCAGCTCCTCCCGCAGCTTCGACGCATCCGCATCCTTGAGCGACGCAAACGCGCGATTCGTCGGCCCATAGCATTGCCGGAAAAGCCCAACCACTTCGGCCGGTGGGAACGGATAGTTGAACAGGTACTGACGGCGTCTCATCGTCAGGTCTGAGACAGCGCTGCCGATTCTCTCACGCACCACCTTCTCGTCGCCCCACAACACAGGAGCCGGCATTCCCGACGGAGCAATGAACTTTGCAAAGGTCTTGAATATCTGTCCAACAAATCCTTCAGGTGTCCAGTTTCCCATGGCAATCGTGCCCCCGGGGCAGCACACGCGCAGCAGTTCGCGCGCCACGATCTCTGGCCGCGGAGCAAACATGGCTCCTATCAGGCTCGTGACGACGTCAAAGCTGCCGTCTTCAAACGGAAGATCCTCGGCGTCACCTTCCATGAAGCGAGCACTCAGCCCCTCTGCCTGTGCGCGTACCTGGGCGCGCTGAGCGAGATTTGGTGCGATGTCCACGCCCGTGACATTCACTCCATCGCGCGCCGCCCACAGGGCGAGTTGACCCGAGCCGCAGGCCACATCCAGCAGCTTGCATCCCGCGGGAATGTCGAGCTGTTCATAAAAAATACGCGCGCCCTCTTCCATGTAGCGCGAGAACCGGTCGTAATCGCCAGCCACCCAGGTTTCTTTGAGTCGCGTCTTCAGACCGCTGATTTCCGGTGCCATTGTCATAGTGGCCATGGTTCCTCCAGTGTGTTTGCTTCTTAGTTATGAGAATTGTGTTGGACCAGCCACTCACGCCTTCGGCGAGATCTTGGCAGCAAAGGATTGCGCCACGATCTTTCCGTTCCGCACTATGAACGTGTCCGTAGCTGCTTCGTACGTGTTGTCGGCAGTTTCCGCATTCCACAAGATGTAGGCGTAGTCTCCCTCAGCGTGTTGCTCCTTCATCGAAAACTTCGCGCCCGGCTTGGAAAACTCAGCAACGAAACCCTGAAAAAACCGCTTGATTGCGGCAAGACCTCTCAGCGGACCGCCGGGGATAAACAGCACCGCATTCGAGGCGTAGTCAGCGAGTACACCCTCCAGGTCTTTCTCGTAGAAGGACCTCATATGTTGCTGGACGACATCGCTTGTAGTTGGCATCTGGTTCTCTCCTTTTGTGCTTGATGGAAGCGCCTTTCAATAGCCAACGCTTCGATAGGACTTACTATGAGTCACTACCGCGGACCGTACTTGTCTGCGCGGCCGATTCTCTTGATCGCGGCGTCGTTGCCGTAAGATCATTTGCTCAATAGACCGGAAAGGTTTGCAGGGAGGCCGTGTGGATGTGCTTTCCGAAGTGTTGAAGGTGGTGAAGCTCCAGGGAGCCATGTTCTATAACGGAGAATTCTCCTCGCCCTGGAGTCTTTGCTCGCCTGCCTCCACCGCGATTGCACCTCATCTGGCGCCAGGTGCGGGGCACGTCATCATCTACCACCTGCTGACCGAAGGCCGCGCCTCTGCTCGACTCGTCGATGGAGAACGCATCGGGCTTAGCGCCGGTGACCTCGTGATCTTTCCCCACGGTGACGAACACATTATCGAAAACGGGCCGCCGACTGAGACTTTAAATCTGGCGAAGGAATTAGCTCGAATCGTCGCCCAGGGGTTGAAGCTGGCCCGCTTGGGTGGTGGCGGTGAAGTCACGAAGTTCATTTGTGGCTTTATGGCATGCGACCCACAATTGAGCCAGGTCTTTCTAAGTGGCCTGCCGCCCGTGTTCAAGGTCAGCATTCGCAACCACGCATCGGGCAGCTGGCTGGAAGACTCAATCCGCTTTTCCGCGAATGAGTCTCACGCTTCTCGCGCCGGCGGAGAAGCAGTCCTGGCCAAACTGTCCGAGGTATTGTTTGTCGAAACACTGCGGGCCTACATCGCACAGCTTCCCGTGGATCAAACAGGGTGGCTGGCCGGTGCACGCGATGCGGAGGTCGGAAAAGCGCTGGCGCTCATGCACCGAAATCCCGCGCATTCGTGGACGATTGCTTCTCTGGCAAAGGAAGCGGGAGTGTCTCGTTCGTTGCTCGTTGAACGCTTCCGCCATTACCTCAACGAGGCTCCAATCGCCTACCTTACCCGGTGGCGGCTTCAGTTAGGAGCCCAGAGGCTGGCCTCAACCAGTTACTCGGTCGCACAGATCTCGTCCGAAGTAGGCTATGAGTCCGAAGCGGCTTTCAATCGCGCATTCAAGAGAGAATTCGGAATTCCTCCCGGCCGTTTTCGCACTCAGTCGCGATCGGACCACAAGACTTTGCCCGCGGTTCCGTTGCGCAAGGGCCGTGGCCGCGAGCCAGAACCGTGACGCTGCTCTGGGCCCTTAGCCGCGTGAGAAGACGACGATGCCGTTGGCTGGGATCGTGATCGTTGCCGACGTAGAGAAGCCGTGCAGCGGCGGGCCATCGGCGCTGATGCCGCCGGCGTTGCCCGCTACCTGCGGATTCATCCAATGGTCATAGAAGTCGCTGTTGAATATCTCCTTCCAGAAGCCCCCGAACGGGAAGCCAACAGCATAGCCATATAGCGTGGTCTCCGAAAGCGTGGCGACCACGATAACGTCTTGCCCGAAGCCCTCGAGCCAGCGATGAAAGCCGAGCACACGGGCGTTGTCGTCTGTACAGAACGCACGGATCGGGTCCCCCCGTAAGGCGGCCTGGGCTTTACGCACGGCGATGAGGTCGCGGGTGCAGCGAAGCTGCCAGCCCATTGCGGGGTCGGAGTCCAACCCGCCCCACCAGATCAGGTTCCCACCGCCGGGGTCTTCGGACCACAGCTTGTCTTCCAGAAACTCCTGCCCCATAAACAACTGCGGGATGCCAGGCGCTAGCAGCAGCAGGGCTGTGGCCACTCTGGTACGGCTACGCGCGTACCAGGAACGGTGATCGGAGGGGTCAGCGAGCGCCGGCATGCGCGGCACCGCGTCGCTGTGACCGGCGTAGACCTTGTCGTGATTCTCGAGACAGGTCACCGCGCGCCAACCGTGGTCCATGCCGGGAGGGTAAAGAGCCGGAGCGAAGCCGCTGATGGAGAGCCCGGCCAGATGCGCCGCCGGAAGCCGCCTGGATCAACGAGTGGACCGCGTCGCGCAGCTTGTCGTGCTGGACAACGTCGAACCCCGCTCCTCCGCTGGCGGCAGGCGAGATCACCGGCTGCTGGCTGTCGGGCAGGCCACCGCCTTCTAGCCAGAACTCGGCGTTCTGCAGCGCGCGCGGCTTCAGTCTCCGTACCTCGTTGGTCAGATTGCGGCAAAAGGTCCAGGCGCTCCCCTGCCCCGCTTGCAATACCTGGCTCACCTCGTCGTAGCGGAAGCCATCAACATGACACTCCTCGAGAAAGAACGCTGCGTTGTCGAGCAGCAGTTGCGCGACGGGTTGGCTCCAAAGGGCGAAGGCTAGCCCTCCGGCGATGCCCTTGTCGGTGAAGTAGAGACTGTCATTGTTGTTCTGGCCGACCGGCCCAAAGCGGTCCATGTAGTAGAGCGAATTTTCGTCGCCTTCGAAGCCCCCGCCGTGGCCGTAGACGACGTCGAAGGCGACGGCCATGCCGTACAGGTGAGCCAGATCGACCAGCACTTTGAGCTGCGCGACGCCCGGCGTGATGTTTGCCAGTGTGAGCGGAGCCCGGCCCTTCATCGCCAGCAGAGCGTTGATAGTACCGAGATAGCCGTTCAGCGCTCCGACATCGGCGCAGACGTACGGGAAATCGGGAGAGAAGTAGTCACCACCGGAGTAGCCCAGGTTCCCATTTTCTTGCTCGGTGATGGGCAAGGGCTGCAGCATGTTGACGCCGAGATCGGCGAGGTATTGAAGCTTGCCGACGACATCCAGGAAATTGGACGAGACACCTGGTCGAGAGATGGCGTAGACGCCGATATGGAACTGATAGATGACCAGCTCGGAGAAATCTGGCGTTACGAACCCGGCGTCATGCCATGGATAGACGTCGGCCTCGCGAACAATGCTGCTGCAATCGGGAAACCCGTCGTTTTTCAGCTCGCGTGCGTACGGGTCGCGCTTGTAGCCACTGGAGGCATTGCCGACAACGTAGTAGCGGTAAAGAAAGCCATCGGCCGCGCGCGGCTCAAACGCGGTGCAGTAGCCAGCTGCGTCCTTCCTCATCTTGCGGCCCTCGGTGAGTTGCACAGAGCCATCGGCAGCGACGTCCGGATTGAGGAAGACCGCCTGCGCGCGGGGCGCCCAGACCCGGAACGTGACCCCGTCGGGCAGGACCGTCGCGCCGAGCGGAGTGGCCGCGGAGATGTTTTGCTGAGAAAGCATCGAGAACCTCCAGAAAATGTGAAGGTGGTTTGGGTCAAACCTATCCGCCGAGTTCCCTTCTCCCAAAACTGCTGTCAAGTCTCGGAAACCGTGGAAATCCCCGCAACCCCAACAAACGAGAAGCAGATCTCCGTGCAAAAGTAACTGCAGAAAATTTCGCTCCAATCACTACAATTGAAATAGAAGATAAGTTTTGAAGGCTGCCGCAGGCGATATCCGCCGGGCAGCCTTTCCTTTTCACCATTGCAAGCCTCTGATTCCAAAGATCGGTGCAAAAAGGGAGGGGTAGGGTTGGTTCTGGCTGAGAGTGCATACTGTTCAGGATGAACCTCGACACCCTGCAATCTGCGCTTCGCGATCAGCACCTCGACGGCTGGCTCTTCTACGACCACCACCACCGCGACCCCATCGCGTACCGCATCCTCGGCCTTGACCCGAACTCCTTCGTCTCGCGCCGCTGGTTCTACTTCGTCCCCGCCGAGGGCGAGCCCCGCAAACTCGTCCACCGCATCGAATCCGGCAAGCTCGACCCCCTCCCGGGCGCCACCCGTCAGTACTCCTCCTGGCAGGAACTCGAACAAAATCTCGAAGACATGCTCGAGGGTGCGACCAACATTGCGATGCAGTACTCTCCGCGCAACGCCATCATGTACGTCGCGATGGTCGACGCCGGGACGGTAGAGCTCATCCGCTCGCTCGGCAAGAACGTCGTCAGCTCCGCCGACCTCGTCAGCCTCTTCGAGGCCGTCCTCACCGAGGACCAGATCGCTACGCACTACGCTGCACAGGAACGCCTGGACCGCGTCCTCGCCGCCGGCTGGAAGCACATCGCCGGCCGCGTTCGCGATACCGGAATACACCAACGAGTTCGAGATCATCACCTTCCTCAAAGACGCCATGGAGCGTGAGGGCCTCTGGACCGATCACGGTCCTAACTGCTCTGCCGGCTCCAACTCCGCAGACTCCCACTACGAGCCTACGCACCAGCGCCTACGCTCCCATCATCCACGGTGAGTTCGTCCTCATCGACATCTGGGCCAAGCTCTCCGAGCCCCACGACACCAGCCAGGCCCGCCCCGGCGCCGTCTGGTACGACATCACCTGGACCGGCGTCGTCGGCCGCGAGCCCACCGAACGCGAGCGCCACATCTTCTCCACCGTCCGCGAGGCCCGCGACGCCGCCATCGCCACGGTCGAGCAGGCCTACGAGGCCAACCGTTCAATCTGCGGGTGGGAAGCAGATGATGCAGCCCGTAACGTCATCCGCCGCGCTGGACTCGATGAGTTCTTTACCCACCGCACCGGCCACAACATTGCCATCGAGTTGCACGGCAACGGAGCGCACCTCGATAACCTCGAGACGCACGACGAGCGCCTGCTGCTACCCAACACCTGCTTCTCCGTTGAGCCCGGCATCTACTTCCCCGGCGAGTTCGGCGTCCGCAGCGAGGTGAACATGATCACGCGACCCGGCAAGGCTGTGGTTACAGGCCCGCGTCAGAGTGAGTTACTGCGCATCTGACACGGCAACAGCGCTGCACGGGTGCAATCCTTGCACTGATACAATCGAGTCCAATGGCTGCAGACGCACAGCAGGTTGCCCAGCGTATACCAGGGGAGAACTCGAGCCTTCCCGCGATGGTTCTTATCGCCGGCTGGCTCATCCCCGGCCTCGGTCACCTGATCCTCGGCAAGTGGATCCGCGCACTGCTTCTCTTCCTCTCGGTCCTTGGCATGTTCCTGGTCGGGCTTGCGATGCAGGGCAAGATCTACTCGCCCTCCACCGGTGACATCCTCGATGTCCTCGGCTTTGCAGGACAGCTTGGGCTCGGACTGCTGTGTGGGCTGGCTCACATGTTGGGCTGGGGTGCGACCTCGTCCGTAAACACGCTGGCTGATTACGGAACGAAGTTCATCGTCATCGCCGGGTTGCTGAACTACATCGCAGCAGTTGATGCGCACTCGCTGGCGAACGGACGGAAGGCCTCGTAATGTTGCTCAGTCACTTCAGCGCAGTGCTTCTGTTCTCGCTCTTTACGTCTGTGGTCTTCGGCATCACGCAGCGCGCGGAGCCCAGGATGATGATTCGCTTCGGAGCTTATTGCTTCGTGCTGTTCGTGGGAGCGGTTGTCCTCGCGAGCTGGGTGATGTACGCCATCAAGCACTAGCGCAAAATTCATTTCTTACTACTGTGGGTATCGAGGCGAGGTAGGCTGCGGCGCGGTGGGCTGCGGTGTGTTGCTGTTGGATCCACCCGGCGTGTTCGACTGCCCAGGGCTCGTGCCCATGTTCGATAGAGGCTGCGAGTTCACGCCGCCGCCCGCGCCTCCGCCTAAGATGTTTGCCTGTTGATAGAGCAGCTCGATCTTGGGGTCGTAGAGGAACTCCCACGTCTCGTAGCTGGTCTGCTCGTTCGGATTCATAATGCTGTCGCCGGTCTTCGCGGTTCCAACTCCCATGATCTGACCGACACCGCCTGGTCCACTGCTTGAATTTGAGCCTGTGGTGGTTCCGGTTGTGGAACCGGGTGTCGATCCGCCAATGGTGGCGCCGCTAAACCCTGCAGAGAGCGCGGAGCCCCCGCTGACGGTCGTCGAGGGGTTGATCCGGGGGTCGTTCCCGTTGGAGTTGTCGGTCCGCTGGTGGATGAAGGCGTTCCGCCGAAGCCCGTGCCGAGCGTTGAAGCAGAGCCTAGGCCGCCCCCTGCTCCTGTGGTGTTCAAGCCGCCGAGCGGCTGACCGAAGAAGCCCTTCACTGTGGTCTTGTTCTCGCCGACGTGAATGATGCGCCAGTCGGCTTTGCCCGTGAGCGGATCAATGTACTGTTTGCGGAGAAAACGAACGTTGTTCGTGTTTCCGAGCGCGTCTATTGACGGCGGATACGTCTTGAACTTGCGGTAGTAGAGGCGGATCGCACGAACGTACTCGTTCGCTCGATGCCCACTCTCAACCTCCTTGTCGCGGCGAAGATCCTTCGCGACGACAGGCGCAGCAACCGCCAGCGCGATGAGCATCAGCGCCGCAAGCAGGATGACGAAGACCAGCATGAAGCCAGCCTCGTGATCGGAGCAGCTTGCGCGGTGTTGCGAGCCGGGCTTGATGCGTGTCTGCATATCTACTGCATCTGCAACTGCAGCATCTGCGTGTTGTTGTACTGCAGATCTTCTACCTGGATGCTGTTCAGGTTGATGGAGACGATCTTGTACTTGTGCGCGACGATCTCACCCGCAGAGGCAAGATAGACGTTGTCGCCCTGCAGGAGAAATGCCTGAAGAGGGCCATTCGCGCGTTTGGCTGTTCCGAAGAACTTGAGGTTGATGGGCGGCGGTGGCGGCGGACCGACGGGTGCAGGCGGAAGCACCGGTCCCGGCTTCGGCCGCGGTGATGGCACGTTCTTAGGCATCGGCGGCGGTGGCGGTGTGTAGGTGAGCGAGAAGATGTTGCGGCCTGTGCCCGAGTAGACGAGGTTTTCGGTGCGGTGCATCGCCCTCTCGTCGAGTGTGGGGTCAAGGCTTGCGGATGTGCTGGCGAGCTTCACAGCGTCGACGCCGGGCATGCTGGTGTGGGCAGAGTTGGCAGGCCCCTGCGTTGTTGCCTGCGCTGGCGCAGCCGCTTTTGTTGCGTGAGCCGGCGTGTTGATCGGAGCGATCGTCGGCGGAGGTGCGCTGGAGGTGCCACCGAAGAGCGAGTTGTACATGATGAAGATGCAGACTAGCGCGACCGCTCCGAGTGCGCCCGCGGCGATCGTCTTCTTGCGACTCTCTGCACCGGTCCTCATCGTTCACCTCCGGCAGGCGCAAGCTCGGCTGTGGGCTGCGCAGAGGCTTCCTTCGCATTTGGCGCGCGGAGGTAGGTCGTCAGGCGGATACGCAGGTTCACCATTCCGGTCTGCTGACCGGAGAGGTTGATGCCGTTGACGAGGAAGAACATCTTGTCGCGCTCGAGGCCGTTGATGAACTCAACGATCGGGCGGTAGTCGCCGGAGACGCTGGCGTCCATGTGGAGTTCGGTGAGCGCGTTCCCACCGGAGAGCACGGGAGCCTGTGCGTACTGCACGTTGGCGAGGTGCACGTTGCTCTTCTGCGTCAGGCGGCCGAGTTCGGCGAGCACCTGCGAGTAGGCATAGGGCAGGCGCTCTGCATAGAAGGCATCGGCGTCTTCGTTGGACGCGGTGATCTTTGAGTCGAGGCCCCGCAGCGGCTGCGCCTGCAGCCGTGCTGTGGTGAGCAGTGTGCGTTGCTGGCTCAACGCGTCCGCGTTGTGCGACGTGAGCGACTGCGAGAGGAAGAGCAGATGCAGAACCATGTACAGCACGACGACGAGCAGCGCGGCGACTCCGGCGTAGTGGAGGTTGATTGCGGTGAGCATCGCGCGGGCGCGCGTGGTGAGGCGCGGAACATGACGCAGCAGCGAGGAACTGCTGGGCGGAGGAACGGTAGCAGTCACGCTCATCGTTCACCTCCTCTAACGGCCGCCGGTCCGGTTGTCTTCTTCGCGGAAACCGGCTTCGTATAGGACTCGCCCTCAGGCAGCGGATTGTAGTTGGCGAGGATATCGAACTCGACGCCCGCGGGCGCGGTGGGAACGTTCATCTGCTGCGGGCCAAACATACCGGGGCGGGGCGCATTCGTCGCTTTGGCCTGCGAGGCTTCGCCGCTGAGACGCGGCTGCAGGAAGCGGCGTGAGTGCTCGAGGTTGCGAACGAGCTGCACGGCGCGGTCGCGGTCGCCGGAGACGCGCAGGCGGATGATGACGTCGCCAGTGGGCGTGGCCTGGGGCTCGATGGAGGTGACCTGCACGCCGGTGGGCAGCACGTTCTCGAGATCCATCATTACAGCGGTCCAGGAGAAGCTCTTCTGCAGGAAGAGCGCGTTGAGGAAGTGCGCACGGTCGAGCACAGCGGCGTTGGTGGGCTGGCGCATGCGCGCTTCGTTGTGCAGACGCTCCTGCTGCGCGGCGATGGTTTGATTGCGCAGCGCATCCATCTGAGCGGTGGCGTGATTGAGCCGCTGATCGAGAACGTGAGCCCAGACGCCGAGCGCGATGGCAATGACCGCGAGAAGGCCCATGAGGACGCGAAGCCGCAGAAAGAGTGGCCGGAGCTCGACAAAAGGACGCGTAGCGAGATTGATGGAGATGCGCATGGTCAGCCTCGCAACGCTCCTGCAACACCGGCGAGCGAGCCGCGCGGGATGGATCCTGTGACGGCACCGGCAGAGAAGGCCGAGGCGTCGATGAGTTCGCGCACGCGAACGGCCCCAGCTTCACTGTAGCCATTGCCGCTGAGCACATGGTGCAGCGCGTCGGCGCTGAGCGCACCCACGCTGAAGATAGTGGACGGCGGTGTGGAGAGCGTGTCCTCAAAGTAGGCGACGGCTACGCTGACGGCCTGCGCGATCTCGCTGGTGATTTCGGCCGGCGAGAGTTCCTGCAGTTGCGGAGGAATCTCGGGGTCGAGGCCGACTGCAGCTGGCTGGAGGTCGACGCTGCGATGGAGAAGCAAGACCCCGTCGCGCGTAATGGCGGTCGTGACGCCGGTCGTGCCGGCATTGACGACCAGCGAGGCTTCGGCCGCGGCAACTCCAGCGAGCGCGGCGAGAGTGCTTGGGAGCACGGCGCCGGGTTCGTAGCCGGCTTCGCGCACCGCGGTCTCGTACTCCTGGAGGATGTCGCGCGGGATGGCGACGGCGAGGACGCGCACGCTGGAGCGAGCGGAGCTCATGACCTGATAGCTGACCACGGCGTCGTCGACCTCAAAGGGCACGAGCTTTTTGAGGCGGAAGCGCACGATGGGCAGAGCTTCGGTGAGCTTGGGCGGGAGCGCGTCGAAGTCGAGCAGGAGGACGCGAACGGCAGCGTCGGGGATGATGATGGTGAGTTCGGCGCCGCGGTTGTTGGGACGGACAGCGCCGCGGCTGGGGCGGACATCGATGGACTCGAGCGCGTGGCGGATGGCGGCAATGACCGCGACGCGGTCGGCGAGGTTGCCGGGCTTGAGGCCGGGCATGATGGCCCCGGGAGCCAGGGAGGCGCGCGCGACGGACTCGAGTGGGCCGTCGGGGGTCAGCGCGCGCGCGGCGATCACGCCCTCGGGGGCGATCTCGCAGGCGAGGCGCGGACGGCTACCAGAGGCTTTAGGGAGCAGATTCATCGAGAGGCTCTCACTAGACTATCGTGCGACGCAACACTGTGACAGTTCCATACGTTGGACGAATCGGCCGGAGAGCCGGATACCGGGCTAACGTCCTGTTTCAATGAAGGTTACCTTGTTGATCTCGCGCAGGGTGGTGATGCCGGCGCGGACCCGCTGAAGGGCAGAGTCGCGCAGGAAGTTCATCCCCTTTTCGCGGGCCTTTTTGCGGATTTCGGAGCCGGGGCGCTTGTCGAGGAGCATCTCGCGGATCTCGTCGTCGAGTTCGAGGAGCTCATGGATGGCGGAGCGGCCGCGGTAGCCGGTGCCGGCGCACTCGATGCAGCCGGCGCCCTCCTGGAAGCGGAAGCCGTGCCACTCGGCGGGGTCGAGGCCGTTGAGCTCGAGCTCTTCGTCGGTAAAGGTGACCTCGTGGCGGCAGAAGTCGCAAATGGTACGGACGAGGCGCTGGGCGAGGATGCAGTTGAGCGCCGAGACAAAGTTGTAAGGCTCGACACCCATGTTGAGGAAGCGGCCCAAGACGTCCACGACGTTGTTGGCGTGAACGGTGGTGAAGACGAGGTGGCCGGTGAGCGCAGAGTTGATGGCAATCTGTGCGGTCTCGGCGTCGCGGATCTCACCGACGAGGATCTTGTCGGGGTCGTGGCGCAGGATGCTGCGCAGGCCGCGCGCGAAGGTGAGGCCCTTCTTCTCGTTGACAGGAATCTGCGTGATGCCACGAATCTGGTATTCGACCGGGTCTTCGATAGTGATGATCTTGTCCTCTTCGGACTTGATCTCGTTGAGTGCGGCGTAGAGGGTCGTTGTTTTGCCGGAGCCGGTGGGGCCGGTGACGAGCACCATGCCGTAGGGCTCCTTGATGTAGCGACGGAAGCGGCGGAGATCCTCTTCGTCGAAACCAACGACGTCGAGCGAGAGGTTGTGGAACTTCTCGGACATCGACTCCTTGTCGAGCACGCGGAGCACGGCGTTTTCACCGTGCACAGTGGGCATGATGCTAACGCGGAAGTCGATGAGGCGGCCCTTGTAGCGCACGCGGAATCGGCCGTCCTGCGGAACGCGGCGCTCAGCGATGTCGAGCTCGGACATGACCTTGATGCGCGAGAGGATGGTCTGATGGTGCTCGCGTGCGATGGGAGCCATGGCCTGCTGGAGCACGCCGTCAATGCGGTACTTCACGAGCAGCGAGTCGTCGTAGGTCTCGAGGTGGATATCCGAGGCGCGGCGTTCGAGCGCAGTGAAGATGGTGGTGTCGACAAGGCGGATGATCGGCGAGATGTCGTCGTCGGCCGCGAGCTTTTCGATGGAGATGTTTTCGTCGGCGGACTCTTCGCCGGAGAGCACGTCGAAGGCGAGGCCTTCGGTGGCTTCGTCGAGCACGCGCTGCGACTGCTCGGTCTTTTTGAGCAGGTCGGTGATCTGCGAGAGCGTGGCGACGCGGGTGATGATGCGCGTGCCGAGCAGGCCGGCAATCTCGTCGAGGACCATGAGGCGCGAGGGATCGGCCACCGCAATGGCGAGGCGGCCGTCTGGAGACTGTTCGAGCGGCACGAAGTTGTAACGAAACATCATGTCGACCGGCACGGTCTTGAAGAGCTCGTGCTGAATCCTGAAGTGCTTCAGGTCGACGAACTCGGCATGATAGCGGCGCGCGAGACGTTCGGCGCGCTCGGCCTCAGTGAGCGAGTCGTTGGGGAGTGGGGTTGCTACGGGGGTAGCCATTTGGTTCAGACTCCTTGCGGGCAAGCGTACAACTAGCCGCCGATATTGCCCAGACTAAAGATCGGCATGTAGAGAGCGATCAGAATGATGACGACCACGACACCCATCATGATCAGGATCAGGGGCTCGATGAGACTCATGATGGCGGAGAGCTGGGTCTGCACATCCTCTTCGAAGAACTCGGCAACGGAGTTGAGCATGGCGGGAAGCGCGCCGGTAGACTCGCCGACCTCGATCATCTCGACGGAGAGCTCAGGGAAAACGCCGGTCTCCTCAAGGCTGGTCGCGAGCCCCTGGCCCTCGCGGACAGTTTCGACCGAGGTATAGACAGCTTTCGAGATCTGGCGCGATTCGATGGAGCGGGCCGCCGTCTCGAGGCTGGGAACCAGCGGGAGGCCGCCGGTAAGCAGAGTGGCGAGCGTGCGCGAGAAGAGCCCGACCTGGTACTTGAGCCAAACCTGGCCGAGACCCGGAGTGCCGATGCGTACGCGATCGACGAAGTTGGCGCCCGAGTCTGTGCGGGTCCAGCGGACGATGAGATAGAGGATGAGTGCGAGCGCGAGGCCGATGTAGATGCCGTAGTGCTGTGCGTTTTTGCCAATGCCGAGGAGGAGCAGTGTCAGGCTGGGGAGCTGGGTTCCGAGCTGATCGTAGAGCTGCGCGAAGCGCGGAACCACAAAGGTGATCAGGAAGATAAAGAGGCCGATCACCATGACGACGAGGAAGCTGGGGTAGATGAGCGAGGACTTCAGCTTCTTGCGGAAGGTGAGAGAGACGCGCTGGAAATCAAGGTAGCGCTGCAGGACCTCTTCAAGGTTGCCGGAGCGTTCGCCGGCGAGAAGCGTGACGGTGTAGACCAGCGGGAAGCTGCCCTGCGCCTCGAAGGCCGAAGAGATGGATTCGCCAGTCTTGACGCGGGCGGCGACGTCCTCAAGCTGGGCGCGGAAGATGGGGTTTTTCTGGCGCTTGGCCAGCAGCTCCAGCGAGCCCAGAATGGGCAGGCCGGCGCGAATGAGCGTCAGAAACTGCTGGTTATAGACGAGAAACGGCTCCAGCTTGACCTTGCGCTTCGATCCGCCGGCAAGGCCGGTGCGCGGCTTGACGGAGTACACCAAGTAGCCGGCCTGCGTGAAACGGGCGCGTAACTCCTCGGCGGTCGCGGCGGCGTGGGTCTGCTCCTGGATGCGGCCGCGTTCGTCGGCGAGGCGGATTGTGAACTCTGTCATGCGGGGTTGAAGAGACTCTGGCCTGGCTGAGGCTTTCCTATCTTAGACGGATGGGAGGCTCGTTTGCTCCTAATGCGAAGGCCCCACCGGAAGGTGAGGCCTCGCTGCAACTTTCGGGGCTGGCTCGGTCGGAACTAGACGCTGAAGCTCGAACCGCAGCCGCAGGTCGACTTCACCTGGGGGTTCTCGAACTTGAAGCCTGCGGCCTCGAGGGTCTCAACGTAGTCCACCTGGCAGCCATTCAAGTACATGGCACTGGTGGCGTCGACGAAGACCCTCAGGTCGCCGAACTTGACGACCTTATCCATCATGCCGGCCTGGTTCTCAAAGCTCATGGAGTACTGGAAGCCGGAGCAGCCGCCGCCCACCACGCCAATGCGCAGGCCGGCCGGGATCGGATCCTGGGTCGCCATGATCTCTTTGACCTTGGTGATCGCAGCATCGGTAAGCTCGACGGGATTCTTGCGGGGTGTCTCGGGGCCGTTAACAACCTCAGCGACAGGGGTGGCAGCGGTAGACATGGATACCTCTCTTTTGTCCCGAAATGGGCGGATACCCGCTGCGGGAGCACAACTCTTAGTGTAGCTACAGGTTGTCAGCGGAGCAAGCCGCCGAGCGCCCATAGCGACACCCAACATTCTTTCATTGGATGCCCTTGAAGGGACAAGGTTTCGGGCGATTGGACTCCTCGGAGGCACTTGGCAGGCCGTTGGCGGCCGGGCACCACGCTGGGTGCACGGAGAGGAAGCCCTTTCCACGGAACATCGCCAGGCGTATGATTTTGGCGGCCCAGCTTACCCCACGAGCCCGAGGCTCACCGATCGGACCCGCCCGGTATACCGGACCAGACTCTTTCGACTCTGGGGGAACAACCGCCATGCACGTGCTCCCGATCCTAATCGTTCTTTGGGGCGCCTCCGTCATCGGCTTTATCGCTGTGATGATCTACCGCGCCACACTCACCCAACATGAGACCGACCAGTTGTTCCTTGGCGACGATAGCGCCCATGTATCGATGGGACACAAGGAACATGACGAGATCGTAGCGCGCGTCGATAAGCTCCGGCCTTATTACCAGGGCCTGGGCGGTGTGGCGGTGCTGATGACGGTCCTCGTGGTCGGCGTCTACATCATTCAAATACTTCCTGACCTCAAGTTCTGACAGGCTCTAATTGCCCGTTGGAACCAACCCAGGGATCCGGCAACGGGTCCCTGCGCTCCTTAACGCGATGGCAAGGCAGCGCTTTTCAGCTCAGGAGGTGGCTGACATTGCAGCCGCTTTGTAGCGGCCGAGTTCGCGAACCATGCGGGCTTCGGAGCGAAGTGCGTCAAGCGCGGCATCGGCGGTCGCCGCATCGGCGAAACGGAACTCGACGAAGAACACGTACTCCCACGGCTGACCGGGGACCGGCCGCGATTCGATGCGGGTAAGATTCACGCCAGTTGCAGCCAGTGCCTGCAACGCTTTCACCAGCGTTCCCGGCCTGTGCTCGAGCGCGAAGGCGACGCTGAGCTTGTCAGGATCGGTCGTGGACGCGGGGTCCTCGGCGCGGCGGATGAGGTGAAAGCGCGTGACGTTCTGGGCGTGGTCTTCGACGCCGCGCAACAGGACGTTGGCACCGTACTCCTCGGCGGCCAGCTCCGGTGCGAGACCCGCTGTGTCCTGCAGTGACTCGGCCATGATGTGCTTGACGCTTCCCGCGGTGTCGTAAAACGGCAGAGAGCGCGCCTGCGTAAAACTCTGGAGAAACTTGCGGCACTGGTTGAGTGCGACGGGATGCGAGAGCACCGTGCGGATCGCAGAGAGCTCGACCCCGGGCGCCGCGATGAGGTTGTGGCGAATCAGCAGCAGGCCCTCAGCGTCGATGCGCACCGGATTCGTCAGCAGCAGATCGTAGTGCTCCGTGACCGAGCCATGGATGGTGTTTTCGATGGGCAACACAGCGCATTGCGCGCGGCCGTCGAGAAGCGCGGCGAAGACGTCGGCCGATACCGCACACGGCAGGACCTCGTAGTCAGGCGCGAGTTCGAGAGAAGCCATGTGGCTGTTGGAGCCGCGCTCTCCCTGGATGGCGACTCGGCCGACCGATGACGCAGCAGCCGCGCGAGTTGTCTGATCACGATGTGTTGTTTTGTCGCTCAGGGGGTTGGTTCCTTAATTGCAGATATATCTATCCGTTTGGGACAACCTCAGCATAATCCGCCGCAACTTACCTTAGCGAACGCCGCCGAGACGGCGCCGTCAAAAGTGATCACAGGATCACTCATCATAAGGAGCCGTATCTATGCTTTGGACGATCACCATCATTCTTGTCATTCTATGGATTCTGGGTTTGGTGACCAGCTATACGCTGGGTGGCTGGATTCATCTGCTGTTGGTTCTGGCGATCATCGTTCTCATCTTCAATCTTCTGTCCGGACGCCGAGGCATCTAACTGGGCAAAGGGCCAAAAGTGCCACGAAGGCGTGCGCACGAAAAGGAGAGTGGCATGAAGAGCGGAATGGACAATAAGGCCAAAGGCAAGCTCGACGAGATTGCCGGAAAGATCAAGCAAGCGGCCGGCGAAGCGATGAACAACCAGTCGATGGCGAATCGCGGCGCGGCTCAGCAGGTGAAGGGGCAAGCGGAGCAGGCAGTGGGGACAGTGAAGAATGCTGTCGCCGACGAGCAGAGGCGCAGGTCACACGAGGCCGGGACTGATGCGCACGACGTTCGAGAGAGAATCACATCGACGGCGCAGAATGTGAAAGAGCGCATCGAAGACAGACTGAATCGTCACCGCGACGAAACAAAGTAACTAAGAAATCTCCAGCGCTTGCACACCGTGCTGGAAGGACGATGGGGGCTCGCTGGATTCCGGCGGCCCCCATTTCTTTGTCGGAACCGCTCAGACGACGCGCCTGTTAGTGCCGGTGCAGAACGTCTGCCGCAATGAAGACGAAGAGGACAACCGAGATGACGCCGTTCAGCGTGAAAAATGCCGCGTTGAGCCGACGAAGATCGCCCGGCGCTACGATGGCATGCTCGTAGGCGAGCAACGCCACACAAACCACCACACCGAGAAGAGCCACCGGGCCTAAGCCAAACGCGTGCAGCATCACGAAGAGCAGCACCGCCATCCCGGCGTGCATCATGCGCGCAATCCAGAACGCGCCGCGCAGGCCGAACGCCTGCGGCACGCTGTAGAGGCCGACGCGCCGATCATGGTCAAAGTCCTGGCAGGCATAGAGCACGTCGAAACCGCCAACCCAGAGCAACACGATTGCGGTAAGAAGCACACCCCTGAGCGATAGCGAGCCTCGCACCGCAATCCACGCGGCTGCCGGCGCAATTCCCAGTGCGAGCCCCAGGATCAGGTGCGACCAGCGCGTGACGCGCTTCATGTAGCTATAGGCTAGGACGATCGCAAGAGCCAGCGGAGCAAGCTCCAGGGTGAGCCGGTTGAGCATGGCGGCCCCGAGGAAGAATATCGCCGACGCGACGATGGTGAAGGTGATGACAAAGCCTCGCGAGACGTGCCCGGCGGGAATTGCGCGCGCGGCCGTGCGCGGATTCACCGCATCGATCTCTGCATCCACAAGGCGATTGAACGCCATCGCCGCAGAACGCGCTCCGACCATGCAGACGATGATCCAGCCGAGTACGCGCAGCGGAGGCCAGCCGCCCGCGGCGAGTACAGCGCCGGTGAGAGCAAATGGAAGCGCAAAGATCGAGTGCTCCCACTTGATCATCTCGAGGGTGACGCGTGTGCTGTGCAGAACAGATCTCATTCCAATCACAATGCTACGCGAAGGACACGAGAGCTGCTCTGCAGCCGTACGCAACGAGAGGTATCAGCGTTCGCCCTGTCCCGCGACCTGCAGCTCGTTCTGCACGGAGAAGACGCCCGGCACCTGATTCGCCCGGATGCCCGCTAAGTCGTGATCGCTCTTATCGTCGACCACTCCCGTAAGCACAACATGGCCGTTCAACACGACGATGCGAATCGGCTTAGCGGGATTAATCTCATACTTGGTGAACTGGGGATAGCCATAAATCGCGCGATACTCCTCGGCGCGAATGCGATTGTCGGATGGCGAGACCGGCGCGACCTGAATGTGGTCGACAACATCACGCACGCCGGGCGTGTTCTTAAGAAGACCCAACGCGGAGTCTTTGTCGACCGGTTCGACGACGAGTCCCCCAACGGTGACGACACCATCGTGGACCTGCAGCGTAAGGCTGTTGAACGGATAGGAGGCGTAGCCCTGCCGGTCATACACCAACTGCTTGGAGAGCTTCTGGAAGAGATCGGCGTCCGAAACACTCCCCCCGCCAGCGACGCTGATGTCGTTGCGAACGCTGGAGGCCTCATGCATCTTCGCGATGCGCTTCTGTGCATCGTCCTTGTCAGCGAAGCGCTCCACCTGGCCGGTGAGGTGCACAACACCGTCCTGAACCTGTACGTGAACGCCGTTGAATCTCTTGTTGCTGAGCTGTTTTTGAGCGTCGGCTTGTATCTGCGCGTCTGTTCCCTTCTGGGCTTTCGCGCCAGGAACCATCGCACCGAACAGCAGCGCGAAGGCTGCAGCAGCCAGGACGCGACCGAATCTTGTCATGATCTTCCTCCGTCCTACACAAAGCTTCGTATTCCGATAGTTGGATGCGCCACGCTCAAACCGCGCAGCCTCAACATCTTCGGACGTCAACGATACCGCTGGCGAATCTTGTAAACAATCGAGAAGACGCCCGATTCATCGCGGGTGACGACGATCGAGGTGTTCTCGTTGATCTGGTACTGAAGCGAGAGGAACTGCTGCGCGGACTGGTTGACGTTGGTCGCGTAGGTGAGCGTGAGCTCTTTCGACAACGGTTCCTGCACAGTGATCCGCGCGGTGGAGTTACCCAGCGTGCCGACGAACGCGGGATCGATCTTGATGGACCCCGCGCCAAACAACTTGCTGACCCGGTTCGAGACCGTCGCGTTCAGTGCGCCTCCCAGCAGTGCGCTTGTCGTCGGATCTTGCCCGGCTTGCTGCTGCTGCTGCGTATTGAGCTGTGACTCCTCCTGCGTACGGCCGAGTGCGAGCAGGTTGAAGATATCTGCCTCGGTCAACGGCGGAGAGGAGCGATAGGTCGGTTTCAGGTTTGTCATGTCGCCGTGAATACCGATCGTGATGTCGTAGTTTTCTACGCGAGTAGAGACATCGAGATCGATGGCAGGATCGATGCGCACGGGATTGCTGAAGTAAATGGTGCCGCGTTCGAGCTCATACTTCGTGCCCGCGAAGGTCGCGCTGCCGTCCGTTATCCGGATGGAACCCAGAATCGAAGGCTGAGCAATGGTGCCGCGCAGGGTCAGGTCGACGGTTCCCGCGAGCTTCGCATACGAGTTTTGGAAATCGAGTTGCGGCGAACTCGTGACGTGCACGTCCAGACGAATTTTGTTGTTGAATGCGGTTGGATCCGGCGGCGTCGGAATGCCACCCGCGCCCGCAAAAGCGGCAAAGTCAACATCCTGTCCAATACCGAACCGCGTAATCAACACATTGCCGGAGAGGAGAAGACTCTGCGGGCCGCCCTGCAGACGTAGCGAGGCGTTTGCCGTGGAACTCAAACCGTAGAGGCGAACACGCACGGTATCAAGGTTCGCGGTGAGATCAGCCGATAGACCGCGCTGATAGGCGATGAAGCCGCCAAGCGTCACCTTGCCGCCACCCGAGGTGCCGCTGACATCGCGCACCTCGAGACGATTCTGGTTAAAGACCATCGTGCCGGAGAGATCGCTCAGTCCGTTGGGGACGCCGTCCATTGCGAAGTTGGCCCTGTCAAACTTCAACGTGCCCGTCAGGGACGGATCCTCCACCCGACCCTGTACACCGAGATCGAGCGTCACGTTGCCCGAGGTAATGTAATCAGGATTAAAAGTGTGAATGAGGTGCAGGTTGACGCTGCCGTTCGCCTTGACATTGAGTGGACCGCCCTCGGGATTGGTATCACCAAAAACCTTCGCGGTTCCGCTCGCCTTCAGATCAGTGCCAGGGCCGGTGATGTGGAACTGGTCGAGCGACGCGACGCCATCCCGCAGGCTTGCACGAATTGGACCCTCCGCGGTGAGCTGAATGTTCTGGAACGTTATGCCGAAGGGAGTTAGCTCCGCCGTACCTGTCATCTGTTGCGGTTTAGCAGCGGGTCCGCTGACGTTTATTGTCCCGTTGATCTGCGAGCTCGCCTTAATCGAGCCTGACCCGAAGAGATCGAGGAGGTTGGCCACGTTCACGCCGGTGAGCGTCATCTGCGCCTGAGTTGCGTAATCACCTTGCAGCAAGGTGTGTCCGTTTGCAGCAACTTGCGCGCCAACGAGTGTGGACTGTATCTGATAATTCAGCGTCGAGCCGACGCTGTTCGCGTTCAGTGAAAGTACACCAAGCTTCTTTTTCTGATATGTGATTTCAGCGAGCTGAATCTGCGCATTAAGATTCGGCTCCTGAATCGTCCCGTCTGCGTCTACGTTCAGCGAGACGACCGCATCCGCATCAGGACTCGCCTTTTGTACAAGCTGTAGCTTCGAAAGGCGCAGATTGTTGCCCGTAATGTGCGCCGCCACACGCTTGCTCGCAATGTCGTAGCTTCCTCTCCCGTGAATCGACATGTCGTGCGCCTGCACCAGAAGGCGCGTCGCGTTGATTTCTGTTCCTTGTGCGCTGACATCGACAGCGATCGTCTGATATGGCTCGCCGTAGGCCTCGCCGTTCGTCAGCGTGACATTGCCCAATCCTGCGAGGCTGCGCAGAGTTCCTGTCGCGTGAGCATTGATGTTCGCTGTGCCGGTCAGCTTCACCTTGTCCTGCTGCCCGGCAATCTCCAGCAGGTCCGCAACCTGCGCGTTCGCCAGCTTCGCGGTTGCGTCAAGACCGAGATCGTTGTCCCAGACATAAGAGACGACACCGCGCCGCGAGACGACTCGATGCGGATGGAAGCTGCCCGAGACGTTCAACACTGCGGTGTTCCGCGTGATGGTAGAGGAGGCGATCGCGAGACCGGTATTGGGCGCGTACTCCGCATCGGCCACGACAGAGTCGACGTGAATATCAGCCTCGCTGCCGAGATGCACAAGCAGATTGTTCGCCTCGAGGTGCCCTTTCACATCGAGCGTTCTTATCGCGCCCTTCGCGGTGCCGACAAAGGTCATCGTGCCGTGCAGGTCGACTGGAATCGCCGCGCTGCCACGCTTACCGTTTGCTTCAAATCCCAGCGTCTGCAGCGTCTGATCGAACTCGCCAAGATCGTGGACCTGCATATTCACCTGCAGATTCGTGAGCGGATCTCCATTGTTGACACCGAGTACTCCGCTGGCGACCAGCACGGTCGCCGGCGTTTGCACGTTGACCGTCTTGATGTTCACGACCTGCGATCGGCCGTCGTAGTGCGCGACGACGATGCCGGAGACTGGGATGTTCGCCAACGCACCTTTGCGCGGAATGCGGGTTGGTTCGAGCTTTAGGTTCGCGTCCACCTGCACGGAACTGGGCATATCCGTCGCCGGTCCACCCCACTCCACCTTCACAGGCCCGTTGATCGCAGTGTCCAGACCGAGATCGCCGTAGTGCTCCGGAGCGGTGATGTCCATGATGGTGCGCAGCGTGATTCCCTTCACGATCACGGTCATGTAGGCATGTGCCGGCTGCGCGGAAGGAAGCTTCACGGACTCCACCGGCGGCTTCGCATGCACATTCTTCGCTGCGGTGTTCGCCGTCGTCGCGGCGGCGACAGTCGTTGCGGATTTCGCTGGCGTGTTTGGTGGAACCTCGCCGAGCCAGTTCTCGATCTTCAGTTCACCCTCGACGCGGCCACCGCCCGGCAGTGTTCCAGTGAGAGCGCTGAAGAGAAGCTCGGTTGGTGTGACACGCAACTGCGCATGCGCATCCACACCGGCCACGCGCACGGAGGGGATGCGATACGCCGCTTTGCGCAGCCGTATGTCGCCCACCAGCAGATAACCGGCAGTGCAATCAGGGCTGGGAGGAAGCATCTTTGCCTCGGGCGGCACGTGTGGATGGGTGTGCCTCTGCCAGAAGTGGTGATTCTTCTGCGCCACCTGCGGTGTCACCGTGCAGTTGCGCCCCTGCACGTTGAGACCGACAGTTCCGTCTTCAAAACCATTGAGCCCTGTGAGATAGCCGATCTGCTTCAGCGCAAGCTCGCCGTTGACCGTCGCCTGCCACTCCGGATGCGCGAAATGCTCGAACAGTCCCGTTGCCTTGAGATGCGAATTCATGCCTGTCTCAAAGTCGAAGCTCGTCAACTGGGCCATGTCGCGCCCCAGTTGCATTTCCAGGTGCAGCTTCGACTGCACCTCGGGCTCCGTCATCATGCGCGTGCGCAGGTCCGCGAGATCGATCGTGATGCCGTAGCGGTCACTCGAGTTGATGTAGTGCACATTTGCGTTGAGGTCCTTCGCCGCCGCATCAAACGGAACTGCACGATCGTTCACAACTGCAAGCCCGTTTACCAGTTCGACCTCGCTCGCCTGTAGATCGAGCAGCGTGTCCTGCACCGGCTCGTTGCTCGTGACCGGGTGCTTGGGGACGGGCTGATTCGTGTTGCCGTTCTTGTCGATGATCAGATGAAGATGCGGCTCTTCCACGCGTAGGTAGTTCAGCGCAACATGCGACTGCGGGCCCTTGCCGACCGTGTGCGAGAGAAAGGTGTGAATGCGCAGGCGCAGGAAGATCTTCGCGGCGGAAAGATAAGGCATCTCACCGGGGCCCTCGCTGCCGTGGATCACCAGGTTGTCAGCCTCAATCGCGAGATGCCACAGGCTGAATGAGATGTGGCCGAGTTCGACTTTGCCACCAGTCGAATCCTCGAGCACGCTGACAACTTCTCCACCAACTCGCCGCTGGAAGTCTGCCGTCGTCGTGTACCACGAGAGTCCAAGCACCAGCACAATCAGCAAAACCAGGATGGACGCGCCTGTCCAGGCGAGAATTCGCAGCGCGCGGGAACGCCGCACAGGCTTCTGCGGAGTGCCGGATGTGCCTTGCGCAACATCGCTCATGGCGCCTCCTCTCCCGGATGCAGCACGACGACGCTGCCCTGCGCGCGCAGGCTCTTCAACCAGTCCTGCAGCAGGTTACTGATCTGCTGCTGCAAAAGCACTTCGCGGATCTGATTCGACACGGCGTCCAGCTTAGGCGCCAGTGCGTGCTGCCGCTGGTACTCCGGCACCAGTGTCTTCTCGTAGTAGCTCTGAATCTGTTCCGGCTTGATGTTGACGCCCAACTCGAAGCGATCTTCGATGAAGGAGAGCACCGTCATGCGCTCCCTCCAGCGGGTGAAGAATGAAATCTCGGTGAAGCCGTGATCGGCGAGGAAGCGATCCCATCCCGCCTTGGTCTGGCATTGATACTGGCTGCATGCAGGAATGTCCCTGCGCAGTTGATCGATCTGCTTGTTCACCTCCGCATCAGACGGTTGTTCCAGCGGTTGTAAATTCAGTTGCTGAAGAATCAATGCGCGGTTAATGAGCCGCTCGATGGCGCGCGTCGGGGAGAGTTCCAACCGGGTGCGGTACGGATCGAACGCCTGCAGCCGCAGCTCTTCATTCACATCGCTGTCGAGGATCAGATCATCGTTTACGATTGCGACCACCCGATCAAGCTGAGTGCCGGGCACCCGCGGCATCATCGACGGTGTCGCTGGAGCCGGCGCAGACGGTGCAGTCGCAGGTGGGAGAAGCTGTGGCTGGCTCGTTGTGGCGGGCATCTGCGCCGGCGGGTTCGTCGCAGGTGAGTTCGTCGACTGCGCCACTACCGGTCTACTCAACGCCATGAGAAGGCAGAGAAACGCTGTAAGGACAAGGCCGTCCCTTGTTCGCGTCCAACCTCCGACCTTGAGAGCTCTGTTCATCGCCGTTTAGAACGCCTGTCCGATGCTGAAGAAGAAGTTGAAATGCCCTGCCTTGCCCTTATACGGGCTGTTGGCTGTGTAGTCGTAATAGACCGGGTAAACCGTAGGGTTCAGGTTCCAACTGAAGTCGATACGGATGGGGCCTACCGGTGTCTTGTAGCGAGCGCCGAGACCGACGGCATGCTGATAGTTGTTGAAGTTGCACGTGCCCGTGCCATTGATGAGATCATCCGGCGGCGTGCCCTTGGGCGGAACGCTGTAGCAGGTTTCCTGGTTGGGCTGACGAAAGTTCTTGATGCTCGTGAACATGTCGCTGGGATACCGGAAGACGTTGCCCATGTCATGGAAGAGCACGAACGAGACGCTGTTGCCTACAAAGGGAAGCGTCGGAGGAGGCATGCGCAATTCCACGCTGTTGACGATCGCAGCCGAGCCGCCGACCGGGTAGCCGGTCGTCAGATCGCGCGGTCCCGCGAGGTTGATACCAAAGCCGCGATGGGAGGTAGCACCGCCCGCATACATGCGCTCCGGCAATGGAACGGGATTACAGGTGGCATTCGTTATGAAGAGATCTCCCTGGCAATTCACGACGCCGATGATCTGTGAGTTTCCACTGGTCACACCGAAAGTGTTCTCGAACCCCACGCGCGTATTCCGCGCGATCGTGTACTTCCTCGAGCCGAACGTGTAGTACGACGAGTAAGACATATCCAACCGGTTGAAGTCTGTCTCCGCGCCGAAAGCCGTGGAAGACAGAAACTCCTGAATGGAGTAGTACTGCCCTCGCTGAGCATCCACGGCAATCGGATCGCGCGTGTCGTGGAAGTACGTGACGCCGGGGCCGCCGACAGTAACGGGTTGCGACAGTTGCGGAATCAGGTTCGGCGTAATCTCCAGGCTGTCAGGATTGACGGCGACACGGCGATAGAGGAAGTGATAGATGAACGTATCCGCCTTCTTGTATTTCTGAGTTACGCGGAAGTCTCCCTGCAACGTCTGTGACTGGAAGGTCGTGATGTTCTGTATGTTCGAATATCCACCGGAGACAGCGGCGGTAAGCTCCGGGTCACCCAGGAACTGTGGATTGTTAAAGGTTAGCGTCGCCACTCTTTCAAGCAGACCAAAGGTCGTGTGCAGCGTAAGCGACTGCTGTGTTCCGCGGAAGTTGATGCGCGAGACGTCAAGCGATCCACGAGGGCTCACACCAGCCTTTCCGTTCTGCGCCGCTGTCTTTCCCTGCGTCCCGCCCGGCACAACCGCCGGTGTTCCTGTCTGCGCCTCAAAGCCGAAGCCGTAAGTCACGTCCCATCGCTTCGCTTCGGTAAGCTGAACCAGCACGTTCTTCGACGGCGCATTGCCCGTCGGATTCTGCACTGCGGTGTTGACCTCGTTGAACAGCGCGACGTTGTACAGGTTACGTTGCGTCTGCAGCAGCGCAGCCTGATCCAATGGATCCTCGGCATGCACCAGCATCTGCTGCTGCACAACTGCCGGCTTTGTGTGGACGAGACCGGAGAGCAGCACATGATCAATGGTGACTTGGTGTCCTTCGGAGACTGCCAGGCTCACATTGATACGGTCCTTGTTGTCCGGATCGGGCTGCTGCTGGATCTCCACCTGTGCAAGATCGAATCCGTGGGCGAGATAGTAGCTCAACACCGCGTCGCGATCGTTCGACAGCGTAATCAGTGAGAACGGCTGTCCCGTCTCCGAGCTGAGCAGGGCCTTGATCGCACTCTGCCGCGAGGCGCCCACGCCGGAGAGATCTACATCCCCGAACTTCTGCTGCTCTCCCTCGTCGATCGTGTAGGTCACGTCGATGATTGCGACCTTCAGCGTCTGGCCTGAGCCGGTCTTGTCCGTATCCTTCACCGCAGAGGTCACCTTGACGTGCGTGAATCCGCTGCTGCGGTAGAGCGCCTCGATGGCGCTGCGATCGTTCTCCACCAGTTGTGTACTGTAGGTCCCGCTGCGCACGTAAAGATCAGCCTTCTTCACACGCAGTTGCTGTTGAATAAGGGAGTCGCTGAAGTACTTGTTGCCCTCAATTTTGACCGAACGGACCGTATGCCGTTTCCCGGGAGTCACCGTGTACTGCACGGTCACGTTGTTCGTGCCGCGGCCCAGGAACCTCACAGAATCGTCTGCGTCGAAGTAGCCCTTCCGCTGCATGTAGTCGCGGATGTTGTATGCGCCTTCATTCACCAGGTCGCGATCGACAGTGCCCTCTTCGTAGATTGGGACCAGCAGTTTCTTACGATCTTTCGATATCTTCGTCCCCTCGATCGTGATGTTCACAAGGGGACCCTGGTTTGCCAGGAACTGGTAGTCGAGCTGCTTGCGCGGCGGCGCGTAGGTGTCGCTCTGCTGGCTGATCGTGCCCTCAAGCCGGTCGTTCTTCTGGTAGTACTTGCGCACCCCCGCGAGTGCCGTGCTGGTCGTATCGCGCGTGACCTTCGTATTGCAGCCGCGCAGGATGAGCTTGTTTGCGAATGTTGAGAACCATCCGCAATCGAGCTTGCCCTTCTTACGAAACTCCGGAACGCTGATGCCGGGGTCCTTTCCCTGCAAACCGACGTTGCCCACGCGCGCCTGCGGCCCCTGCTTGATTGTGAAGGTGACGTTCACCTGTTGATTCGCGTCATCGCGACTCGTCGCGACCTGCACATCCGCTTCGAAATATCCATTTTGCTCGAGCGATTGCCTCACACCCGCTAACGCCGCCGGAATCTGTGGCTCACTAAACGGCGTGCCCGGATCAAGCTTCGTCGCGAACTCCAGCAAGGAGGCGAGCCGCTCCTGCACGATGCCGTTCACCTCTACTCGTCCCACGTAGTACCGCGGCACACCGGCATAGATCAGCGTCAGTCCGTTGCCGTTCGTCTCTCCCGAGACGCTGATGTCACGATACCGTCCGCTCGCATAGAGCCTGCGGATATCCGCGCGCACCTTCTGCGGGTCGAGCGGTTCCCCGGCCTTCTGTGTCAGGTCTGTGACGATCGCGTCGTGCGGCGCGAATGTGACGCCCTCAAAGCGAATGCCGGTGACCGGAACCCCAGCCTTGGTCCAAATGCTCTCACTCAGCGGCTGTAGAGGATTCGCCACCTCCGTGGAAGGTCTCTGCTCCGTGCCGACAGGCGTCTGCGCGGGTGGCATCTTGCTGGCCTGCGGAGTGCCCTCCGGAGCGTTCGGGTTCACGCTGGTCTGCGGCTGCGCCGGCTGACCTGCCGCCTGGGAGTTGGTCGTGGTTGGACTCTGTGCGACGCACGTCCACGTCCATCCTGAGGAGGAGAGGAGCGCGCCAGCCAGCAACAGTGCCCGAGTCAACAGTTGTGCATATCCCAAGTGGCGTGCTCGCGCTCCTGAGGCAGGTTTCGCGAGCCGGCTCTCGACGAGGTTCGATCGCCTGCTCCGGCCAGACACCTCAGGACCCTCCACGCTCTATTCTCGCCCATTATGGGAGCTGCGCCGCTCGCAACTCCTTCAGATCCTTGGCGCCTGAACTCTCAAGGTCAACCCTTCGGACCCGCTGCAAGAACACCGTAATTTCTCGTAAAGATGCAGATTTCGCACCTCGGGTTCACCGGAGTTCAGCACATCAGGGCACACGCATCGGTTCGTATACTGAACCTCAATGCCTTACGAGAACACGAGCGGAGAGCCGAAGTTGCTTGAAGACGTCGCAGCGCCAACGTCTCGCGACACGATCAGCGACCGCGAACGCTACTCCCGCCAGGTGCTCTTCGCGCCCATCGGCGAGCACGGTCAACAGCGCCTCGCCCGCGGCCATGCGGCCATCGTTGGCGTGGGGGCTACCGGTGCCGCGACTGCCAGCCTCCTGGCGCGCGCCGGTGTCGGCCGGCTTACACTGATCGACCGCGACTACGTCGAGCCTTCCAACCTCCAGCGCCAGGTGCTCTTTGACGAGGACGACGCCCGCGAGTGCCTGCCCAAGGCCGAGGCCGCGCGCCGCCACCTTGCACGCGTGAACTCGGGCGTCCACATCAATGCGCAGATCGCAGACGTCACGCCACGCACCGCGGAGACGCTCATCGGAGATGCCGACATCGTGCTCGACTGCACCGACAACTTCGAGACGCGCTACCTCATCAACGACCTCTGCGTGCGCGACGGCCGCCCGTGGATCTACGCCGCCGCCGTAGGCGCCTACGCCGCGACGATGAACATCCTCCCGCGCCCGGCGAACAGCGATGCGCCCTTCGAGCCGACCGCCTGCCTCGCGTGCCTCTTCCCTGCCAGTCCCAGCGGCAACGTCGACACGTGCGACACCGCCGGCATCCTCTCCACGGCAGTCAACTTCGCCGCGTCGCTACAAGTCACCGAGACACTGAAGCTGCTCACCGGCCAGCACGGCCGGATGCGTCGCACGCTCCTGGCCTACGACCTCTGGACCGGCGAGCGCTCCGAGGTCGCCGCGGGTACCCCGCGCGCCGACTGCGAGGTCTGCGGCCAACGCCGCTTCCGCGCCCTGGCCGGCGAGGGCCGCGCGCCCATTACCCTCTGCGGCCGCAACGCCGTGCAGATTCACGAGCACGCGCGCCCCGTCGACCTCGCCGCGCTCGCGCGCCGCCTCAAACCGCTCGGCGAGGTCCGCGCCAACGGCTTGCTGCTCCGCTTCCATACGCCGCCGTACACAATCACGGTCTTTCCGGACGGCCGCGCGCTCATCCAGGGCACCACAGACGTTGGCCGAGCGCGCTCCTTATACGCCAGATACATAGGTGCTTAGACGGGACACCTCGCACCCCGGTACAACCCGGAAGCCCCGGTTTCAATCCAAGCCTCTTGATACTTTCCGATAACAGGTGCGTTACGCTGAAAGCAGGTGCGGAGCCGGCGCGAACGAACGTACTGACCGGGGACCACGCTTATGGGATTTCAAGGCTTACAAACGATGCAGACAAAACCCAACGCCGGCTTGTTCAAGCGGAACCCTCCAATCGCCGGCGAGGCTGAGGCCATCGAGCGCGCCAAAAATGGCGACGCGGATGCCTTCTCCAAGCTGTACTCGCTGCACAAACGGCGGGTGTATACCCTTTGCCTGCGCATGCTTGGCAACGTCTCCGAAGCGGAGGACATGACCCAGGAGGCCTTCCTCCACCTCTTCCGCAAGTTGGGCAGCTTCCGCGGCGAGAGCGCCTTCTCCACCTGGCTGCACCGGCTTACCGTGAATCTTGTCCTGATGCACCTCCGCAAGAAGGGCCTGCAGCTCGTCTCACTTGAGGAGACCATCAACCCCTCCGAAGAGGATGCACCGAAGCGCGACTTCGGCTCACGCGACACACAACTAGCCGGCTCGGTCGACCGTGTCACGCTTGAGCGCGCCGTCGCCTCCCTCCCGCCGGGGTACCGAATGGTATTCGTCCTGCACGATGTTGAGGGCTTTGAGCACAACGAGATTGCTACGATGCTGGAGTGCTCGACCGGCAACAGCAAATCGCAGTTGCACAAGGCACGTCTGAAACTCCGCGAGCTTCTTCGCAATCCGGATCAGCTTCCCGAAACGGAGAGCTCACGGGAGGTCGTTCAGTGAGTGATCTCTCCAAGCTCGATTTCGATTCAATAACCGTCGCCGAATTTGAACAGTATCTCCCCGAGCTATTCGCCAGCGGAGAGAGCGGCCGGCTCAGCGAAGATCCGCGTCTCGCCAAGTTCCTCGCGGCCAACCCCAACTGCGCAGCACTCGTACGCGATCTCGAGACCATCGCCGAAACCGCCAAGAGCCTCTTAGTCCCCGACCAGGATGAGCCTAGCGACGACGTGTGGACCAACATCGAGAAGAAGCTCAAACACTAAACCGTCCTGCCGCGCAGCCGCTACCATAGGTCTGAGACATCTCAGACCCGCATGCCTTCAACTGGACCCAAAACACGTTCGACAGGCGACTCCGCCCGCGCCAGCGCGCCGCAACCTGTCGAGCGCATCGTGCTCACGGGCTTCATGGGCTCCGGCAAGAGCACCGTCGGCCGCAGGCTCGCCCAGAGACTCGGCTGGCGCTTCGTTGATCTCGACAGCATCATTGAGCAGCGCGACGGCCGCGCCGTCTCGCGTATCTTCGCCGAAAGCGGCGAGGCGGCCTTCCGCGCCCTGGAGACCGAGGCACTTATCTCCTCGCTCAACGAACCTCGGCTCGTTCTAGCCCTTGGCGGCGGCGCGCTGGAGACGCCCGCGAATCGCCACGCGCTCAGCGCAGCGTCGCAGACCTGCACCGTTCTTCTCACCGCGTCGTTCGAAACCCTCTATGACCGCTGCCGGCAACAAATCGTTGCCGCAGCCGACTCTTCCCTGCCCGTCCGTCCATTGCTTGGCGACCGCGAAGCTGCCGCAGTCCGTCTCGCGCGCCGCGAAACCAACTACCGCCAGACCGCCAACCTTGTCCTCGACACAACCGGCCAGCAGCCTGAGGAGAGCCTCGCTGCTCTGCTCGCATTGCTGAGGCGTATCTTCTAAGACCGCCGGTGGCTATCTTGAGCCCGGCACATGCGCATCACACGGACAGAACCTCGTTGCATTGCTGTATCTTGAGGAACCGTGCCACTGATTGTGCATCCCACCAGCCCGCCCCCCGCACTCACTCCCGAGGAGGAGCAGCGCCGCAACGTCCGCGGCTACATCCTCTTCTTCTTCGCCATGGTGGTTCTGCTCGGACTGCTCTGGACTCTCCGCAGCGTGCTTGAGATCGTCTATGTCAGCGCGCTCTTCGCCGTGGTCCTGATGCCCATCGTGCAGCAGATCATGAAGCTGAGCATTTTCGGCAGGCAGCCGTCGCGCACCGTCGCCGTGCTCGGTCTCGTGTTCGCGGTCTTCCTCGTGCTCGGACTCTTCTTCGTCATCGCGATGCCGCCCGTGCTCCACGATATCGAACACTTCAGTGCGGACCTGCCTCGCCGATTGCCGGCGATCGCCGCGAAACTCAAACATCTACCACTGGCCGACAGGTTCGGTGTCGACTCCGTCGGCGATAAGCTCCAGAACCTCGCCGCCAGCACCGCCTCCTATCTGTTCGCCTCGGCCCCCAAGTGGGCGGTCCGCGTCATGGACGTTGTTACCGCCGGCATCCTCTGCGTCTACTTCATGCTGGAAGGCGAGTTCGCCTACTTCTACTTCCTCTCCTTCATCCCCCTCGAGTACCGTGACCGCCTCGCTCGCACGCTGGTCGCCGCCGAAAGTCGCATGAGCAAGTGGCTCATCGGTCAGGCCGGTCTCATGGTCATCCTCGGCGTCACCAGCACCGTCGTCTTCCATGCCCTGCACGTCCGCTACTCCGTGCTGCTCGGCGTATTGATGGGCCTCTTCAACATCGTGCCGGTCATCGGCGGCGTCATCACCATCCTGCTCGCCGCCTCGGTTGCCGCCATGGACTCATGGTCCAAGATGGCAGGCGTGTTCATCTTCTACGTGATCTACATCCAGATCGAGAACGCGTTCCTCACGCCGCGCATCATGCGCACCAGCGTGAATCTGATGGGTCTTTCAGTTCTGATTGCGCTGCTCGCTGGCACGGAGCTGGCTGGCGTAGTCGGCGCGCTCGTCGCCGTCCCGTCTGCAGCCCTATTTGCGGTGATCATGGACGAGTACGTTGTGCAGAAGGACGCCGACGCCACCGCAAAGGTGGCGACGGCCAGCGTCACCGCAACCTAGCTGCCAGCGAAGCTCTGTCTACTTGCGAGCCGTGAAAGTCCAGGTCGTCTCGCTGTGGTACGTCTGTCCCGGCTTCAGCTCCGTGCTCGGAAAGTTCGGGTGGTTCGGCGAATCCGGGAAGTGCTGCGTCTCCAGGCAGAAGCCATTGCGGAGCGCGTACTTCGCTCCCGTCCGGCTGCTGAAGCTCCCGTCGAGGAAGTTCCCCGAGTAAAACTGCATGCCCGGCTCTGTCGTCTCCACACTAAAGACCCGCCCCGTCGCGCCGTCGTAGACCTCTGCTGCCGGATGCAACTCGCCCATCTTCCCGCGCAGCACCCAGTTGTGGTCGTAACCATGCCCGAGCTTCAGCTGCTCGTTGTCCGCATTAATGCGATCGCCGATCTTGTGCGGGCTCGTAAAGTCGAACGGCGTTCCCGCCACCGGTGCAAGCTGCCCCGTCGGGATCAGCGTCGAATTCACCGGCGTGAACTTGTCGGCATCAATCGTCACCTGCTCATTCAGGATCGTCCCACTGCCATCGCCCGCAAGATTGAAGTACGTGTGGTTCGTGAGGTTCACCACCGTCGGCTTGTCGGTCGTCGCGCTGTACTGGATCACAACCTTGTTGTCGTTCAGTGTGTAGCGCACATGAGCAGTCAGCGTGCCGGGAAATCCCTGGTCGCCATCCGGGCTCACCAGCGTGAGCTCGACCCCCGAAGGAATCTCTTTCGCCGTCCAGTTCCGCACGTCGAAACCCTCTTTGCCGCCGTGCAGCGCATTCGGGCCATCGTTGATCGTGATCTGGTAGCTCTTGCCCTCGAGCGTGAACTTTCCATTGGCAATGCGGTTTGCATAGCGTCCCGGCACCGCGCCGAAGAATGTCTTTTTATCCTTCAGGTAGCCGTCGAACGTCGCATACCCCAGCGCGATGTTGCCCATCTTGCCGTTGCGATCTTTCGTCTCGAGCGAGACAACTCGCGCGCCGTACGTCATCACCTGCATCTCGACTACAGCGCTCTTCAGCGTGTAGATCTCCACTGCCTTGCCATCAGGCATGTGACCAAATGTGTTGTGTTGGACAGTGGTTGCGGCCGAGGCGACGCTGAAAGAGGTCATGGTGAGCAGAATAACGCGAAGCAGCTTCATCAGGCTTTGGTACTCCCCGTAGTAATTAGGAATGGGATCAACAATCACCCGTCACTATACTTGACACCATATGGCTCTGACGATTCGCCGCTCATCTCTCCTCTACTTTCTTGCATCGTTACTGCTAATTCCCTTCATCGCCACCTCCTCGGCCAAAGCAAGCAAATCTGACAACCATTGGGTCGGAACCTGGTCCAGCGCGCCCGTCTCCGCCAACAACACCAACAGTCATTTCTCCGACGACACCACGTTGCGCGAGATCGTCCACGTATCTATCGGCGGCAAGAGCATCCGTATCGTTCTCAGTAACGCCTTCGGCGCAACCAGGCTGAAAATCGGCGGCGCCAACGTCGCACTCTCTGGCACAGGCGGCGCCATCAAGGGCACCGCTGTTCCCGCGCTCTTCCATGGCCAACCCACCGTCGAAATCCCCGCTGGAGCCGAGGTCGTCAGCGATCCCATCGCGCTCGACCTGCAGCCGCTCAACGACCTCGCCGTGACAGTCTTTGTCCCCGGCCAGACCATCGGCACCATCACGCAGCACGGCTTCGCCAACGCCACCAATTACCAGCTTGCAGGCAACCAACTCGCGTCCGCCGACTTCGCCGGAGCCACAACCCTTCGCTCCTGGCAGTTCCTCAAAACCGTCGAAGTCCTCGCTACCTCCTCCGACGTCGCTGCCATCGTTGCCTTCGGCGACAGCATCACAGACGGCGCCCACAGCACCCCTGACAAGAACATGCGATGGCCCGACGTCCTCGCACGTCGCCTGCAGGCCGACAAAAAGACCGCCCATTTGGCCGTGCTCAACGAAGGCATTGGCGGCAATCACGTTATTGACGACAGCCCCGGCGGACAAAACGCGCTCGCCCGCTTCGACCGCGATGTACTCGACCAGAGCGGCGTGAAGTACCTCATCATCCTCGAAGGGATCAACGACATCGGCCACTCCTACGGTCCCGACAAACCCGACAATCCCGTCACAGCTGAGCAACTTGAGATGGCACTCTCCCAACTCATCGACCGCGCCCACGCCCATGGCATCAAGGTCATCGGCGCCACGCTGACACCCTACGCCGGCGCGAAGTACCAATCCCCAGAAGGCGAGAAGGTCCGCGAGGCCGAGAACGACTTCATCCTCCACAGCGGCAAGTTCGACGGCGTGATCGACTTCGCCAAAGCCACTGCCGACCCCGCCGATCCCACACGCTTCGCCACAACCGCCGGCAGCGCCGACAATCTCCATCCCGGCGATTCCGGCTACCAGGCGATGGGCGACTCCATCGATTTGAAGCTCTTCAAAAAGTAGCCCACACAAACACAAACGCCCTGCTCGTCGGAGCAGGGCGTTCTGTTTCAATCCGAAGAAACTACTTCAGCTCGTGGCCCGCGAAGAAGTAACCGATCTCAAACGCCGCGGTGTCCTCTGCGTCCGAACCGTGAATCGCGTTCTCGCCGATCGACGCCGCGTACTTCTTGCGAATCGTTCCCTCGTCGGCCTTCGCCGGATCCGTCGCGCCCATCAGCGTGCGCAGATCTGCAATGGCGTTGTCCTTCTCGAGCACCATCGGCACAATCGTGCCCGAGCTCATGAACGTGGTCAGTTCGCCGAAGAACGGACGCGCCGCGTGCACATAGTAGAAGCCCTCGGCCTGCTCCTTGGTGAGACCGATCTTCTTGATGGCGACAATCTTGAATCCTGCCTTCTCAATCTCGGCGAGAATGGCGGCCGTATGGCCCTTGCGGACCGCGTCCGGCTTGATGATGCTGAAGGTGCGCTGTGACACAAAAATCTCCTGTTACTGCTCTGATTGCCTCGTAAATGTTGGCTTCTTCCAGTGTACCTGCTAGTAGCGCCAGCTTGTCAGGTCGGCCCCCGGGGCGCCGTCTTCTCCATCCGCTCCATAATTTGCGGAACATACATCTGGTTGTAATGCAACCGGCTGTACCAGTTCGGATGGTCGAAGTCCCCGTTCCAGCAGTGCTCCGCCTTCGGGCCCGTACTTCACCTCGCCCTCATAAGGCACACCATGCCCCGGCGTGCCCGTCTGCTTCAGGAAGTCCTCCATCAGGTACACCGCGTTGTTCAGAAAATACGAATCGTCGTACCCGACGTAGATATGCAGCTTGCCCTGCAGCTTCGGCCCCAGCGCCGCCCAGTCGCGCTGCAATATCGCGTTCAGGTCGTAGTGGTCGTGCCAGTACGCCGCAGTCTTGTGGTCAATCACGCCTGTGTCTTTGTCGAAGATCGGCTGCGGATACCCATCGCTGCCCACCGGCGAAAACACCGCCTGCCAGATATCGAACTGCTCGCCCGAGCGCCCATGATCTCCCAGCGCCGCCTCATACGCAATGTTGTCGCGCGTCGAAATCAGCGTCTGCCCCAGGTAGTTGCGCATCGCCGGCTGCTCAATGTTCCGTTGCGCTCCGTCCGTGTAGAAGATGTTCTTCTGGTCATACACATCGGCCGCCATGTACGCGTGAAAGTCCACCGGGTCCGGGCACGCGACGAACGCGCCGTTGTAGTGATCCGGATAGAACATCTGCACTGCCAGCGACTCCCATCCGCCCGTCGACCCTCCGTACACAAACCGCGCCCATCCCTGCCCGATGCCGCGAAACTGCTTCTCAATCGCCGGAATCAGCTCCGTCTCAATCGCATCGCCATACGGCCCCAAATTCGCTGAATTCACCGCATAGCTGTCGTCGTAGTACGGATTCGCGTGGTCAATCTTTACGATCAGCAATCGCGGCTGGTTCGGCTTAATCCAGTCCTGATAGTTCTTGTAGCTCTCCTCCTGCATGATGCGGTTGTAGCCCTTAAGGTGAAACCGCTCAGAGTAATCCGGCTTTAGATTCGGATCCGGCGGCGTCTCACGGAAATCGAAAAACTCTGGCTCGAAGTGGTCCTCAAACACAATCAGCGGATAGTGTGCGTTCGGATGCTCGTCAAACCCCTGCGGCACCATCACCACCGCGCTCAGGTAAACCGGCGTTCCCCAGAAATCGCTCAGGAGCTTCGACTGAATCCGCAGGTGCCGGATGTACTTCGTATCCGGATCCGGCTTGATCGGCGGAATCACCTCCGTCAGTTCCAAATGCAGATTCTGCTGGGTTCCTGGTGCAATATGCAACTTCACTGGCTTCGAGTACAGGTTCCCCGGCTTGATGTTCCAGTGCTGTCCCTCGCCCATATCCGGCGGCAGCTTCACCGTCTTCCCGTCGCTGCGATGAAACGTCTGATAGATGTTCAGCACGGCCTGCACCGTGTAATCGCCCGCCGGCATCTCGGCGAGCGATCGGTGCGGATACCCATCAATCTTTGAAACGACCCTCGAAGCGTTCGCCGTCTGGCTGCCGAACGATACGGCCTCCCCTGGCCTGAGGCCGTCCACAGTCAGTCCGAAGACCTGCTGCGAACTCGGCGAGATGCTGATCTGCATCCTCGGCTCGTCGCTCGGGTCGTTCGACACCAGCAGCAGGACGCGCCCATCCAGTTGCTTCGAGCTGCGCTCCGCCGGGAAGCTGACCGTAAACACCTGTGCCGAAAGGCCCAGGCTGACGAATCCCAGCAAGGCCGCTGCCATTCCACCCGCTCTTCGCATAGCCGAAAGTGTAATCCACACGCCGCCCGCACCCTGCGTATGCTTTGCCTCGTCCAATGTTCATGCGCAAAACTGCGTGGATCTGGCTTGCCGGTTGCATCGCGTGGACTGTTGACGCCGCGGTCAGCCTCAGCGTGCACTCCGCTGCCCATGCCTATCTCGCCTTCGTGCTGGCGATTCTCTTCGGAGTCGCGTGGCTGTTCTACCGCAGCCAGCCACGCTGATTCGCTAAGCCTTGCCGAGAACGCGAGCCATCGTCTCGCCGATCTCCGCAGGCGACTTCACCACGTGAATGCCCGCGTCGGCCATCGCCTTCATCTTGCTCTCGGCCGTGCCTTCACCGCCGGAGATGATCGCACCGGCGTGGCCCATGCGGCGTCCCGGAGGTGCGGTCTGGCCCGCGATGAAGCCCACCACAGGCTTCTTCACATTCGCCCTGATGAACTCCGCAGCCTTCTCCTCGTTCGTTCCGCCGATCTCGCCGATCATGATGATCGCTTCGGTTCCGGGATCATCGTTCAGGAGCTTCAGCGCATCGATGTGCGTCGTGCCGATGATGGGGTCGCCGCCGATACCGATCGCCGTCGACTGCCCAATGCCGCGCGTCGTCAGCTGATACACCGCCTCATACGTGAGCGTGCCCGAGCGCGAGACGATGCCAACGCTTCCCTCTTTGTGAATGCGTCCCGGCATGATGCCGATCTTCGCCTTGCCCGGCGAGATCACGCCCGGACAGTTCGGCCCAACCAGCCGCGACTTCGAGTGCTTCACAACCTCCCAGACCTTCACCATGTCCAGCACCGGAATGCCCTCGGTGATGCAGACAACCAGCGGCAGCCCTGCATCAGCCGCCTCGAGAATGCCGTCCGCAGCGGCCGGTGGCGGAACGAAGATCATCGTCGCATTCGCTCCGGTCGCCTTCACCGCCTCCTCGACGGTGTTGAAGACTGGCCAGCCCTCGTGCGTCGTTCCGCCCTTGCCCGGCGTCACACCGCCGACGACGAGCTTGTTCCCAAACTGTTTCGCATACTCATCGCAACCTTTCGCGTGAAAGGTGCCTTCACGGCCGGTGATTCCCTGCACAATCAGCCGCGTGTTCTTGTCTACCAGTACTGACATTATTCTCCGTTCTCCGTTGTCCGTTCTCCGAGTCTTGACGCCTGCAGCAAAGTTTGCGAGGACGGAGGTAAGCTGTCCCTGAGTCCGCTCGAGCATCTGTCCAACTCTCGTTGCGATAAGCTGCTCTGCGCTGATCAATCTTTTCTTCATCGCTGTACCCAAGTGCATCTTGGCGATCATCGCAGTTGCGGTTTGCAGCTTCCGTAGTTGCTGCCGCGCGCGGTACCTGACGAACACTGCTGGAAATCCTCTCCGGGTTCCTCTTGCGGATACCCTCCGCTATATTGCTGGGAATCTGATACCGCCGCTCGTCTCATTTGCGATGCGAGACCCGTATGTCTTCAGATTTCGGAAATGCAGCACGTGAGCGTGTAGATAAGCATAGTGAGTTCCATGGAACTGGTTCCAGACCCGCAATTCTCGGAAGGATTTGGTCCGATATTATCTTCAACTGCTCAACTGAGTAACGGACAACTGAAGAACGGAGATCACGTTGACTCCCTTCGCGGCTGCGACCACCAAGTCTGCGGCTTCCTTCATCGTTGCGCCCACCTGGAACTTCAAACCGGACTCCTCGATGATCTTGCGGCCCTCTTCCACGTTCGTTCCTTCCAGCCTCAACACAATCGGAAGCTGCACATTGAGCTTCTTTGCTGCAGCCACAACCGCAGTCGCCAGCACATCAACGCGCAGAATTCCACCGAAGATGTTGATGAAGATCGCCTTCACATGCGGATCGCTGAGCAGAATGCCGAACGCATTCTCAATCTGCTCCTGGTTCGCTCCGCCGCCGACGTCGAGGAAGTTTGCGGGCGAGCCGCCGGCGTACTGGATGATGTCCATCGTCGCCATCGCAAGACCGGCGCCGTTCACCATGCACGCGATGTTGCCGTCGAGCTTGATGTAGTTCAGCGCAAACTTCGACGCCTCAACCTCGAGCGGATCCTCTTCGCTCAGGTCGCGCAGCTCCTTCAGGTCCTTGTGACGGAAGAGCGCGTTGTCGTCGAAGTTGATCTTGCAGTCGAGCGCGGCGAGCTTGCCGTCCTTCGTCGTGATGAAGGGATTGATCTCCATCAGCGAGCTGTCGGTCTCCATGAAGGCCTTGTAGAGGCCCATCATGAACTTCACTGCCTCGCCCACCTGCGCCGGCTCAAGCCCCAGCTTGAACGCGAGGCGCCGCGCCTGATAAGGCTGAAATCCAATCGCCGGATCGATGTACTCCTTGAAGATCGCCTCGGGCGTCTTGTGCGCAACTTCCTCGATGTCCATGCCGCCCTCCTGCGACGCCATGAACACGACCTGCGAGCTGGCGCGGTCGAGCACGATTCCGAGATACAGTTCGCGCGCGATGCTGGAGCCGGCCTCGATGAGCAGGCGCTGCACTTTCTGGCCCTGCGGGCCGGTCTGGTGCGTGATGAGCTGCATGCCGAGGATGGACTTCGCATACTCGTCGGCCTGCTCGATGGACTTGGCGAGCTTGACGCCACCGCCCTTTCCTCGGCCACCGGCATGAATCTGCGCCTTAATGACGACAACCGAATTGCCGGCGGAGAAGAGCTGCTTCGCGGCTGCGTCGGCCTCTTCCAAAGTGGTGGCCATCTCACCCGCGGGGACGGCAACGCCGTACTTCCGCAGGATCTCCTTGGCCTGATACTCGTGGATCTTCATGCGCGCTCCAGTGCAGCGAGAGTGACGCTGTCATGGTAGCGACCAGCAGAAACGAGGAGCAAGTAGGAGTAAGCGATTATCGACGGTCGTGTGCGAGATTAGCTCTGCAGTTGGACGATCAGCCGAACGACGGCGCCCGAGTCAATCGTCTCTGCCGCGAGGGCGACACCCGCGGCCAGGTCTTTCGCGACTCCCGCAACGACGAGCACCGCTGCAGCGTTGAGCAGCACAACATCACGCCGCGGACCGCGCTCTCCGGTAAAGATCGCGCGAAGAATCGCGGCGTTCGCCTGCGCATCTCCGCCTGCGAGCTCACTCAATGGTGCCTTCTTGAGATTGAGCGCTTCCGGCGAAACGACATCCAGCTTCACCGACTCCTCGTGGACGATGGCAACGTCACTGGGGCCGCTCAGGGAGAGTTCATCCAGCCCCTGGTGGCCGTGTACGACAATGCCATGCGTTGTTCCCAGCAGGACCATGGCCTGTGCGACCGCGGGCACCAGGCGGCCGGAGTAGACGCCCATCACCTGGCGGCGCACGCCGGCGGGGTTCAGCAGCGGCCCGAGGACGTGCAGGATGGTGCGCACGCCGATGGCGCGGCGGATGGGCATGAGGCCCTTCAGGGCCGGATGATGCGCGGGCGCGAGGAGGAAGCAGAAGCCGTACCTGCGAAGCGCGTCCGCCGCGGCTGCCGGCTCGAGTTCGGTCGGGATGCCGAGCGCCTCCAGCACATCGGCCGAGCCGCAGCGCGAGGTGATGGCCCGGTTGCCGTGCTTGGCGACCTTCGCGCCGGCGGCGGCTGCTACGAGTGCGGCGGCGGTGGAGATGTTGAAGGTGCCGCTGCCGTCGCCACCAGTGCCGCAGGTGTCGACGATGGTGGCGCGCTCGTCCTCGGACAGTGGTAGCGGGGTTGCCATGGCGCGCAGGAGTTGGGCGAAGCCGGCGATCTCGGCGGCAGTCTCACCGCGTCCGGCCATGGCGCCGAGGAGCGCGGCCAGTTCCATGTCGGGGATCTCGCCGGCGAGAATGCGCTGCATGAGCGTGGTCGCCTCGCCACGGCTAAGAGTCTCGCGATCCTCTACAACTCTGCGTAATTCTGGCTGGACCGGCATGAAATTTGAGGCTATCAGGAGTTTGTCGCGAAGCGAAGAGATACGCGGGTGGGTACGCCCCTCCCACCTCTGGATGGAATATTCTGCGGCGGCTTGATCGATGTCCGGTTGTCTGAGGGCAAACTTTGACGCAACGGTCGCAAAGAAACGCGGCGGTTCGCAACGGCGCCCTGGCGCGGCGACCGTTTGCTTCGCGTGGTTACGGTGAAAGGGAAAGGCTGCCGGGCGGATGTCGCCTGTGGCAGCCTTCAAACTTTTCTTCTATTTCTATTGTAGCGATTGGAGTGAAATTATCATGTCGTGACTTTTCCGCGAGTCTTTCCTTTGATTTGTGTGGATTGCGGGGTTTTCCACGAATTAGGGGGCTTGACAAGATTCTGAGGGAAACTCTTGAGGAGGGTGCGATGAGTGATGCTTCGAGGACGTCGTTGAACTTTGACCATTCGCTGGTGACGACGGCGTTTGATCTCGCCGGGTACAAAGTGACGCGGAACCTGGGGGTGGTGCGCGGGATCGTGGTGCGGTCGCGGTCGCTGTTCGGGACCGTGGGCGCGAGCCTGCAGACGCTGGTGGGCGGCGACATTACGCTGTTCACAGAGATGTGCGAGAAGACGCGGTCAGATGCGTTTGAGCGGATGATTGCGCATGCAATCCAGATCGGCGCCAATGGCGTGATCGGCGTGCGCTATGACGCGAACGAAATTATGCAGGGAGTGGCGGAGGTGCTGGCTTACGGGACTGCGGTCGTCGTGGAGCGGGCGTGAGGGTCGAGTCCAGGTAAGATCCGGTGAACCCACGTCTCAGAATTGAGACGTGGGGCGCTCGGTGTCTACCGGGGTCGCATGCCCTCCGCTGAGAATCAGGCGGCGGCGGTGGCGCGGGCCGGGACCAGGGCGGAGGCTACGGATACCGGGACGGTGGCATATTCCGAGGCCTTCCAGTCGCCGAGGCAACGGCTGAGCAGAGCGGCGGCGCAGCGCTCACCGCAGAGGACGATGACGTGGTCCTCGAGGGCGAGGTTCGCGTCCCATGGCATGAATTTTACGTCGTGGGCCGAGGTGATGGCGAGAATCCAATGGTTACTGGTCTTCTTCTGGACTCCGCAGGTGCAGGTGAATAAAGGGGTGGCTGCCATGTGTCAGGCTCCTCACTGCTGAAACGCAGTTGTCGTTCGCTGAGATAGAAAGCAAGTCCTATGCCATTCGCCAGAGAAGCTAAGTTTTGGATCTAAAGGGCTTAGATTTTCTGCCCCCGGTAGGCGTTTGCCTCGGAAGATTGACGGAGGGAAACTCTTTTCCACTGTGTGCAATGAATTGCAACCTAGGTGGTACGATAGCACGCCGGGCGGGTCAGGTTGCCGGTCCAAAGGTGGTACGAAAGGCTAATGGGTTCCGAAGTGGGTTCCGGGCCTTACTTGTTGACCATGACGGAGACGATCTGACCGGCAACGCGGGCGTCCTTGACGTCGGTGTAGGTGACGACGGCCTTCATGCCTTCGATCTTGCAGGGGTCCAGGCCACCCTTTGGGTAGAAGTTCCCCGCCCAGTAGTCGATTTTGTACATGTGGTTGGTGTAGAGCGAGAGGGGTTTGGCGCCGCCGTCGACGGTCAACGTGAGGATGGTCGGGTAGGCGCACTGGACGTTGTGCAGGACTCCTCTGGCGGTGTGGCGAGGGCCGGTGGGTGGGGTGTCGGGGTAGTGAGGGTCGCCGGTGTCGGCCACGGTCACGGTCGCGGTGGAGGGGGAGAAGGCAGGGGTCGCCGGGGCGGCGGCAGCGGCAGCGGCGGCGGCAAGCTGATCCTGATGGCGGTGGACCTGAGCGACGTGGGCGTTGAGCTCGGCAAACTCAGCGGGTGTGTGGGCGAGGGGGCGGGCGGCGTCGAGGACGGCGAGCGCTGAGGGGAGTTCTTTGCGCTGCATGCGGAGGCTGGCGTTGTTGAGCCGGTAATTAAAGTTGTCGGGCTCGAGGGTGATGGCGACGAGGCTGAGGCGGAGCGCGTCGTCGAGTTGCCGGTGCATGGCGTAATAGCTGGCGAGCGCGTCGTTGGCGGGCGCGAAGTCGGGATTGAGCCTGAGGCACTGCTCGAGGTTGGTTTCGATCGCAGGGTCGTCGTGGTCGCCGGAGCGGAGGGTGAGGGTGGCGGCGTAGTACCAGGCGAGGTAGCTCGTGGAGTGAAGCGCGACGGCTTCGGCGTAAGACCTGCGCGCGGCGTCGAGGTCGTTCTCGCGGAGGTGGAGGATGCCTTCGGTCTCGTGGGCGAGAGCGTTGTTGGGATTGGCGGCGAGGACGGAGTCTAGGAGCTTGCGGGCGTCATCGGCGCGGCCGTTGCCCATGAGAACGGCGGCGCGGTAGGCATCGGCGTCGGCAGAGGTGAGTGGCGTGACTTTGTAGGAGGTCTCATCGACAGCGATGGAGATGGGCAGGGTGAGATACGCGTAGTCGCCGCGGCTGACCTCGCTATCGAGGGTGCTCTGAAGCTTTTTGAGATCGCCGAAGGCCGTGACTGCAGCGGTGAGTGAGGTCTGGCCTGCGGAGAGAGCTTTCAGGTAGTTGCCGATGAGGTTGGTTTTGTTGCGGAAATCGTTGATGTACAGCATGTAGGTGAGGGCCCAGGATTGGGAGTAGAAGATGGAGCCCTTCTGTTCGTCGTGGTAGTAGGGCGAATCGTGATCGACGGTGAAGAGCGTGGGCAGAGGAAGCAGGCTCTGCGAGCGGAGGAGCTGGATGTCTCCGGCGCTGGGCTGGCCGAAACGCATCTCGTGGGAGTCGATGTCGGTGTTCTCGTAGAACTCGGCGATGCCTTCATTGAGCCAGAGCGGAAGGTTGGCGTGGCGGGTGATGTAGTGGGTGTACTCGTGGTAGACGGTGGCGTAGGGGTGATCGCCGCCAGCGTCGAGGCGGATGAGGATGTAGGTGCGGTCGTTGCTCTGGAGGAAGAGGCCGGCTAGGTCGAGCTTGCCTTTGGCGAGATAGTCGGCGGGCTCGACGGTCTGGAACTCGCGCCTGTTCTTGAGCGCGAGGACGACGATGGACGCGCCGGGGTCAGAGTGCGCCCCGGGGAGGATCTTGTGGAAGACGCCCTGCATGCGCTCGAACTGACCGGCGATGTGGCGGGCCTGCTTCTCGCCGGCGTCGGTGACGACGGTGAAGTGAGGGGTACTGACCTGCAGCCAGACGGATGCGGAGTCCGCGTGGGCGCGAACGCAGAGAAGCGTCAGGGTACAGGCGGCCAGGATTCGGGTGCGCATAATTGGCGGACAATGTAGCGCAATCGTGCGGTGAAAGCTATGGGGGACTTCGTACTACGAGCTGACGGCGGCGGGGAGCTCGAGTTGCTCGCTGCCCTGGGCGTCGAGGTGAGGGGTGAAGTGGGCACGGCAGCGGGCCTCATAGAGGCCGGCGGCGCCCACGACGACGAGCTCCTGCGACTCTCCGAGGCGCTGGGTATGGATGGCGGCCTGGCCGCAGACCATGCAGACGGCGGAGAGCTTGGTGACCTTGTCCGCGAGCGCCATGAGATTGGGGACGGGGCCGAAGGGCTCGTTCGCGAAGGTGGTGTCGAGGCCGGCAAGTAGAACCCGTTTGCCAAGAGCCACGAGGTCGAGCGCGACGGGGATGATCTCGGGCGAGAGGAACTGGACCTCGTCGATGCCGACGACTTCGATCTCGTCGAGCTGCGGGTAGAGCTGGGCGCGGAGCTCTTCGACGGAAGCGATGGGCACGGCCTCGTGAGTCTGCGAGGAGTGTGAGGCGATGGCGGCACGGTGGTAGCGGAGGTCGATGTCGGGCTTGTAGACGGCGACGCGCTGGCGGGCGATGCGCGCGCGCTTGAGGCGTCGGATGAGCTCCTCGGACTTGCCAGAGAACATGGGGCCGGTGATGACTTCAAGCACGCCTGGGGTGGTGGGTTGCATGGGGATTAGGGTACTGGGAGGTGCGGTGGATATTTGGGGAGGAACAGTTGTTCGTGGTTAGTAGCTAGTGGTTAGTGAAAGGCGAATACGAGTATGCTGGCGATGCTTCCTTTTGAACTCTTTGTGTGAGGTGAGTGCCATGCGGCGAGTGATGATTGTGGCGGTCGGGCTGGTGTTGGCGGTGGGTGTGGGGTGGGGGCAGACAACCGAGACGGCGAAGAAGCCGGCGTCAAACGAATTAAAGGTGCCGCTGGTGAACTCGCAGGGGCAGTCGGCGGGGACGGTGACCTTCAGGCCGGTGAAGCAGGGCGTGAAGATGACGGTGAAGCTCGAAAATATTCCGTTTGGCCAACATGGCGTGCATATTCACGAGCATGCGGTTTGCGATGCGCCGGACTTCAAGGCGGCCGGCGGGCACTTCAATCCGATGGGGAAGCATCATGGATTTGAGAACCCGGAGGGGCATCACGCCGGAGATCTGCCGGGAAATGTGTCGGTTGGAGAGAATCACAAGGGCGAGGCGAGCTTTGTGCTGAAGGATATCTCGATGGATCCGAACCTGCCGGACTCGATCTTTGCCAATGGAGGGACGAGCGTGGTGGTGCACGAACATGCGGACGACGAGAAGACGGATCCGGCGGGAAATGCGGGCAACCGGATCGCCTGCGGGGTAGTGAAGGAGTAGGGGGTTCGGAGTCAGTCTGGCAGCGGCGGAAAGCTCTGTCGTGGGCCGGATTTAGGCGGGACGGGCAGCGAAGGATAAGGGAACTTTTCAAGCCGGGATTGCGTAAGAAAGACCATGACGGCGGCAACCATCCCGGCGGCTCTTGAACGCGGTTCGGCTGCGGGATGGGGAACAAGGCTGGCCAGGCGCGAGCCAGCGGGACGACCGGTTCGGCGGGAGGCCCCTGTGGGGGTGGCGCCGGGCAGGCCGCGCGAGGAGAAGGCTGTGAGGGAGACGCGGCTCGCGCCAGAGGAGCCGGATTCTCGAGCTGGACTGGAACGGGTCGCAGTGGTCGCCGAACAGGCTGCCCTGGCAGAGCTGGCGGCACGCTGCCTGACTGGCGATGCGATGGCGTGGGAGAAGCTGGCCAAGACACAGCATCGGAAGGTGTATGGGCTCTGCTACCGGTTTACGGGATCGGCAACCGAGGCCGAAGACCTGACGCAAGAGGTTTTTCTGAAGATGTACCGCAACCTCGGGAGCTTCGACGCGACGCGCGGGAGCTTTGGCACATGGTTGACGACGCTGACGCGTAACCTGCTGGTCGACAACTACCGTCGCAGCAGAATGGACCGCGCGAGTGATTCGCTGGATGAGTCGGTGGACGGCGAAGAGGATGGGCCAAGCAGGCTGGAACGACTGGCGGACTCGAGACCCGGCCAGGAGCACCATGTGGCCGGGCTTGAGTTGAAGGTACAGATTCAGCGGGCGCTGGCGCAGGTGTCGCCGGAGCTGCGCGAGGCGGTTATCCTTCGTGATCTGGAGGACATGGATTACAAGGAGATCGCAGAGATTTTGTGTATCCCGCAAGGAACCGTAAAGAGCAGAATCAGCCGCGGCCGCAGTGAACTGGCCAGGTTGCTGAAGGGCATGGAAGGGAAGGTGATGTAGGCGTGACGAATTGGAGCCAATTCGACGAGATGGATGAGAACAAGCCGATTGAGTGTGCGGTGTGTGAGGCGATGTGCCCGGATGCGGTCGACGGCACGCTTACAGAGGTCGAGCGCCGGGTGTTTGAGCGGCACGTGCTTTACTGCCCGAACTGCGCACGGGAGCTGCAAGAGGCTCGGCGTGGAGCGGCGTGGCTAGGAATGCTGAAGGGCCATACGCCGGAACCTCCGGCGGCGCTGCTGGCGAGGATTCTGGCAGAGACGACAGGGACCGAAGAGACCGAGGCGATCGAGAACGCGGTGCCGGAGTTTGTGCCTCCAGTGCCGGTGCGCGAACCAGTTCCGGCATGGGCGCTGACGTCGGTGCTGCGCAAGGTTGTGGATGTCTTCCGCATTGAGACGAAGCGGGCGACCTTCCAGCCACGGATGGCGATGACGGCAGCGATGGCGTTTGTTTCGATTGCGCTGACGCTGAACCTAACGGGCGTGCGGCTGAAGAACCTGCGGGCCTCAGACTTTACGCCTTCTGGGCTGCGCCGCAATGTGGTCGAGGCGAGTGCTTCGGCCGCGCGGAACTTCCAGAACATGCGCGTGGTGTACCAGGTGGAGTCGCGTGTAAGCGAGCTGCGCGGCGAAGGTCCGCTGGCACAGCGCGAAGACACGAACTACACGGTGCAGCCAAGCGGTACGACGCAGCAACAGCCGGAGCAGCAGGCTGCTCCGCCAGCGCATAAGAAGGGTTTGTAAGCAGGGCTGAGTTGATGGGACAGGTTTGACGGGCTACAAGGTTCGAGAAGGCTGACGGGATCAAGCAGTGCAATTCACCGGTCCCCGGAAGGCAACACAAGGACCGCGAGAAGGGAGGGTGAGCGAAATGATCGACGAGACGACCGGGTCGGGCGAGCAGAGCAACGCGCCTGAAGGACAGACAGAGACAGGTGAACGCGTGGCGTTCTGCCAGCAGTGTGGCAGGGGGTTGACGAACGCTACGATACGAAGGGCCGGCTCGGCGGTGTATTGCGAGCCCTGCCTGGTGGCGCGGTTGGAGGGTTCAGCGACGGGAGCAGGTCCGGCCGCAGCTGGATGGGCGCCGGTGAGCGGAGCAGGTCCGGCGGTGGGAGCAGCGGGGCCAGCAGGGGTTCCAACAGGGAATGAGCCGAGCCCGTGGCTGGCGGCCTTTCTGGGACTGATTCCGGGCGTGGGCGCGATGTACAACGGGCAGTATGCGAAGGGTGTCGCGCACCTGGTGATCTTCGCCGTGCTGAGTTCGCTTTCCAACAATGTGAATGGCATCTTCGGACTGCTGGTGGCGGGCTGGATCTTCTACCAGGCCTTCGACGCGTACCACACAGCCAAGGCGCGCAGGGATGGCACGCCGCTGCCGAATCCGTTCGGACTGAACGATATCGGCGACCGCATGGGATTTGGAAAGAACTGGCCGGGAAGCGCGGCGCGTCCGGTGACGAGTTCGACGACGGCCGGATGGGCGAGCGCTACGGCAGGGCCAGCGGCGGCGACAGCTTCGCCGGGGACCGCTACAGGAGCAGCGGCCGGACCAGCGTGGACAGGCTACGCTCCGCCGACGAGTTTTGGTGCAACTGCGCCTCCGCCGCCACCTCCGCCGCAGCCTACGGCATACGCCGGGCCGGCGAATTCCGGGTCGTCGTGGACGCAGCCTCCGTACACGAGCGCCTATGCAGGTGAGCCCTGGCGCAGCCCTTCGGATGTACCGGTTCCGCCGATGCCTCCGATGCCGCCTCTGCCGTCACGGCGTTTCCCTGTTGGTGCAGCCTGGCTGATTGCGGTAGGACTGATCTTCCTGATGGCGAACCTGAACGGGTCGTGGCGGCTGGGAGGGTCGTGGGCTGTGGCGATCATACTGGCGGCGCTTGGGGCCTTCCTCCTGTTCCGGCGCATCGAGATGGTGGTTGCATGGTCGAAGGTGGCCGGCGATACGGACCTCCATGACTACGGAATTGCGTCGAAGGTGCTGTGCCAGGCGCGTGGACCGGTGATGTTGCTGGTGCTGGCGCTGCTGTTCGCATTGCAGGCGGCTGGCATCCGGACGCTGGGACAGACCTGGGGAGTGCTGCTGATTGTCTTCGGCGCACTGCTGATCCTCGAGCGCACCGTTGGACGGAACACGTGGTATCCGGTGAATACGCCAGTGGGTGTGAGCCCGACGCCAAGCGCTGAGACGCGAAAGGAGGGGCAGTAGGCATGGCAAGCTATCCTCCACCACCGCCTCCGCCGCCGGGGTATGGCTCGGGACCGAACTACGTGCCGGGATCTGCGTACGACCGCAGGGCGTGGAAGATGCAGCGGCGCGCTGCTAAAGTACAGGCGCGTTGGATGCGCGAACAGTACAGGATGCAGCGGCGCAGCCTCAGGCGAGGATCGATTGTTGGGCCGATGGTGCTGCTGGCGCTTGGAGTGATCTTCCTGCTGGAGCAGACGGGACGACTCTCGTGGTCGCATAGCTTTGCGTGGTACGCGCGCTGGTGGCCGGCGGTATTAATCGTCGCGGGCGTCGTTCTGCTGTTGGAGTGGATGTTCGACCAGCAGCATATGGAAGATACAGGGCGGCCGCTGCCGTCGCATGTGCTGAGTGGCGGCGCGGTGTTTCTGCTGATTTTCCTGGCGTGCGTGGGCATCTCAGCACGGTGGACGGAGAGCAACACGGCATGGCATGACCACATGATGGGACATGACCTCGCGGGCCTGGACAGAGTGTTTGGCGAGGCGCATGAGTCGGATGATTCGCTAAGCCAGGCGCTGCCGCAGGGCTCGATGCTGGTGGTGCATAACCCGTGGGGCGCGGTGACGGTGACGGGCTCGAGTGACGACGGACAGGTGCACGTGAGCGTGCACAAGCAGGTCTACGCGTGGCGCGACAGCGATGCCGACGAACGCGCGCAACGGTTGCAGCCGACGTTCTCAACGCAGGGCAACAACCTGATGCTGGATGTGCCACCGGTGAATCAGGGACAGGCCGATCTGACGATTGAGATGCCGCATGGCGCCGGCCTTTCGTTGAGTGCGGACCACGGCGATGTGCACGTGAGCGAACTGCGGGGCGACGTGACGGTCTCGGCCTGGAAGGGCGATCTAGACCTGAGCGGGATTGATGGCCAGGTGCTGGCGCAAGTGAATAACGATGACTCGAGCGTGAGTGCGAAGAGCGTGACGGGCGCCCTTACGCTGCAGGGACGCGCGGGCGATATCTCGCTGACGAACATTAGCGGTCCGGTGATGTTGCAGGGAGATTTCTTCGGCACGACGCGCGCAGAGCAGGTCAATGGACCTCTGCGGTTCGAGACGAGCCGCACGAAGTTCGCGGCCGCACGAGTGGATGGCGAGCTCTCAATTGAGAGCGGCGACCTGCAGGGCAACAAGCTGCTGGGACCGGTGACGCTGACAACGAGGAACCGGACGATCGAGCTGGATGATGTCTCGGGGCCTGTAACGCTGTCGAACCGCAATGGACGGGTGTCGGTGACGAATGCGGCTCCCGTGGCGCCGATCAATATCGTGAATCAGCATGGATCGGTGGATCTCGGACTGCCCGAACACGGTGGGTTTGTATTGGATGCGAAGACCAGGAACGGCGACCTGGAGAACGATTTCGGGCTGGAGTCGCAGGGCGAGGGCGACGCGCATTGGCTTAGCGGCAAAGTGGGTATAGGCGGACCGCAGGTTCGGGTAGAGACAAGCGATGGCGATGTGACGATTCGCAAGGCCGTTGCGACGCCCGTCCCTCCGACGCTGCCACCGACACCGAAGGTGAGCGGCGTGCCATCAGTGCCAGGAATCCCGGCCGTGCCCGCTGTGCCGAAGACTCCCGAAGTTCCGAAGCGGCATGCGAAGCCGGCCGCGAAGAACGATGAAACTCTGGTAGTTCCGGCGGTGCCCTCCACGCCGGCGATGCCGTCTCCGCAGCGGCCGTCGATGACCCGCGGTGCTCTTCTGTAGCTTTGACGCGACTGAATCCCTGGAACTAGAGCTCGGTGACACTGGAGTGACGAGCGTGCGTGTCATGCCATCCAGGAACAGGGCCCCTTGTCACTCGCTGCAGAATGTCCGTGGCGTACCGCTGGAGTCGCCACGCTCCGCGAAATCGCCGGTGATTCATCACTCCGTCGTCACCGAGGAGGTAGTAGCCCAACCGAATCCATCGATAGGAATCAAGAATCTGGCGTCTGGACAGCCAGGGGCCAGCGAGTTCACGGCCAAATAGCCCCGAAGATCCCTCGGGAAAGCTATGAGGTGTGTACTGACCTTCCCTTGGCGGATTTGGCGAAGATTGCATCGTAGGAATCGTGGATTGCTCAACCGCTTTGAACGAGTCGTAACCCAGGTCAACCAGGGCGTCGATTTCGTGTTTGATTTTTGCGAAGGCGGTCTTATCCGACTCGATCGAAATGAAATCCGGGCGCAGCTTGAACTCCTTCAGCGCGTCGATACAGGCCATATCGCAGCCTTCAATGTCGATCTTCATGTAATGCGGTATGCCGTATCGACGAATTACCTGGGAAAAATCGACTGCGGGCACATCCATCACCGTGCTTGCGGTTCCTAATCTGGAATTTCGATCCGACCAGTCTTCCAGCACCGTTCCCCAAACGGAGTTCTTCTCGTTGATATAGAAACGGACCTTTCCGTCCAACGAAACAGGATTCGGTTGAATGGCTCCTTCTATCAGGGTTAATTGACCTGAGTCGATCTCCTTGGCGAACTGCTGCCGGCAACGCATACAAAGCTCGGGATTGGCTTCAAATGCGATGACCCGAAAGCCCTTTCGCAAATAGAAGTCCGTGTCCTCTCCGATATGCAGGCCGACATCGAAGATCAGATCGGAATACTTTTCAACTGTCTCTGGCTGAAGCAACTCCTGAGCGGAGGTCTCAGGGATACGCGATGCCGTCATCCGTACTCCTTTGAGCCAGGATTTCCATCTCGCGGCCCCATCGCCATTTTACCCAGTGGGGGTACGGTGGCTTGAAAATCTCTGAGGCCCGGCATTCTGGGGTGAGATGCAAACGCCAGACTCGACGCAACTTTGAGGGCGTTGGCAGTAAGTTGCGGGTGGATTTTTTAGTGAGTGAAAAGTCGAAAGCCCACCGCGAAGGTGGGCTTTCTTTGCAATTTAATGCCGGCGATCACCTAATCTCCCACACACTTACGCGTGCAGTACCATCGGCCCAACGAGGCTTAACTTCCGTGTTCGAGATGGGAACGGGTGGGACCCTCGCGGTAAACTCACCGGCAAATTGTCGAAGATCGCGGCGCGATCGTTCACAACTGAATAGATTGGGAGGCTTTTCTTCTTATCGTAGAAAGCCGATAACTACGAGGCTTGTGTTGAATATCTTCAGCGAAAGTTGGACTAGCTTTGCGCAGAGTAAATTCTATGGACAAGCCGAACGGGCGATTAGTACTGGTAAGCTACACGCATTACTGCGCTTCAACATCCAGCCTATCAACCAGGTGGTCTTCCTGGGCCCTTCATTACCCTTTTGGGTTGGGAGATCTCATCTCAGAGCGTGCTTCCCGCTTATATGCATTCAGCGGTTATCACAACCGAACTTCGCTACCCAGCCGTGCCATTGGCATGACAACTGGAACACAAGAGGTTCGTCCATCCCGGTCCTCTCGTACTAAGGACAGCCCTCTTCAAATCTCCTACGCCCACAGCAGATAGAGACCGAACTGTCTCGCGACGTTCTGAACCCAGCTCACGTACCGCTTTAATAGGCGAACAGCCTAACCCTTGGAACCTTCTACAGCTCCAGGATGCGATGAGCCGACATCGAGGTGCCAAACCATTGCGTCGATATGAACTCTTGGCAATGATCAGCCTGTTATCCCCGGCGTACCTTTTATCCGTTGAGCGATGGCCCTTCCATACAGAACCACCGGATCACTAAGGCCTGCTTTCGCATCTGCTTGACTTGTAGGTCTCACAGTTAACCACACTTATGCCTTTGCACTCGACGGTCGATTTCCAAACGACCTGAGTGTAGCTTCGCGCGCCTCCGTTACAATTTAGGAGGCGACCGCCCCAGTCAAACTACCCGTCTTACAATGTCCCTCACCCAGATAATGGGTGGAGGTTAGGATCACAACAATCGCAGGGTGGTATCTCACCGTTGGCTCCGCCAAGTCCGAGAACCTGGCCTCAAAGCCTCCCACCTATCCTGCGCAGCAATTGCCGTAACCCACTGTAAAAGTATAGTAAAGGTGCACGGGGTCTTTTCGTCTAGCTGCGGGTAACCGGCATCTTCACCGGTACTACAAGTTCGCCGAGCAACTCGTTAAGACAGTCGTACGATCGTTACTCCATTCGTGCAGGTCGGAACTTACCCGACAAGGAATTTCGCTACCTTAGGACCGTTATAGTTACGGCCGCCGTTCACCGGGGCTTCAGTTCAAAGCTTCGCCTTGCGGCTAACCTCTCTCTTTAACCTTCCGGCACCGGGCAGGAGTCAGCCCCTATACGTCGTTTTCGACTTTGCAGAGACCTGTGTTTTTGTTAAACAGTCGCCGTACGCGTTTCACTGCGGCCCTCCTGTGCTATGAACACTGGAGGGCGACCCTTCTCCCGAAGTTACGGGTCTAATTTGCCGAGTTCCTTAACAAGCCTTCACTCGAGCGCCTTTGGATATTCTCCTCGTCTACCTGTGTCGGTTTGAGGTACGAGTCCCAGTCTTTCTCCTTAGAGGTTTTTCTTGGCACCATGAAATCAGCTGCTTACACCCATTCGGGCTTGCTTTGCGCCTCACTGTTAAGACTCTCCGGATTTGCCTAGAGAATCCAGCTTCACGCGCATCGACCGCCATAGCCATATGACGACCAGCTTATCCTTATGCGTCACCCCATCGTGATAACGAACTACTGGGAGGTCCGGAATATTAACCGGATGTCCATCGCTTACGCCTTTCGGCCTCAGCTTAGGGATCGCCTAACCCTGAGCAGATTAACTTTACTCAGGAAACCTTAGACTTTCGGCGGGAAGGGTTCGCACCTTCCTTATCGCTACTTATGCCGGCAGGGTCTCTTCTCTAACCTCCACGTATCTTCTCAGTTACGCTTCGATGACTAGAGAATGCTCTCCTACCACGCACACTTACGTGTGCATCCGCTGCTTCGGTATACAGTTTTAGCCCCGTTGTATTGTCGGCACCGGACCGCTTGACCAGTGAGCTATTACGCTTTCTTTAAAGGATGGCTGCTTCTAAGCCAACCTCCTGGCTGTCTGAGCGTTCCGACTTCCTTTCCCACTTAACTGTAATTTGGGGACCTTAGCAGGCGGTCTGGACTGTTTTCCTCTCGACTGTGAAGCTTAGCCCCCACAGTCTGACTGCCGGGCTGGTTGTGATCGGCATTCGAAGTTTGGTTGGATTCAGTAAGCCGGAAAGCCCCCTAGTCCATCCATGTCTCTACCACCGATCCAAATCACCCGACGCTAGCCCTAAAGCTATTTCGGAGAGAACGAGCTATCACGGAATTTGATTAGCCTTTCACCCCTACCCTCAGCTCATCCGAGCTTTTTTCAACAAACACCGGTTCGGTCCTCCAGTGAGTGTTACCTCACCTTCAACCTGGCCAAGGGTAGATCATCCCGCTTCGCGTCTATTCCTGCCAACTGAACGCCCTATTCAGACTCGCTTTCGCTGCGGCTCGCTCACGCTTAACCTTGCTGACAAGAATAACTAGCCGGCTCATTATGCAATAGGCACGCGGTCAGACATTCCCTTACGGGCATAGTCCTCCCACTGCTTGTAGGCACACGGTTTCAGGTACTATTTCACTCCCCTCTCGGGGTTCTTTTCGCCTTTCCCTCACGGTACTGGTTCACTATCGGTCAGAAACGAGTATTTAGCCTTACGGGATGGTCCCCGTGGATTCAAGCAGGGTTTCTCGTGCCCCGCCTTACTCAGGTACCTGCTTCGAGTCCGGATCTTTTTCGTCTACGCGCCTGTCACGCTCTGTGGGGCCAGTTTCCACTGGCTTCGGCTAAAGACCGGATTGGTAACTCTACTGTTGCAGGCCCTACAACCCCCGAAACACCTAGATGCTACGGGTTTGGGCTGTTCCGAGTTCGCTCGCCACTACTATCGGAATCGAGGTTTCTTTATTCTCCTGGAGGTACTGAGATGGTTCACTTCCCTCCGTTCGCTTGTTCTCACCTATGAATTCAGTGAGACATACATACGGTTTGCGTATGTGGGTTTCCCCATTCGGAAATCTCCGGATCAAAGCCTGTGTGCGGCTCCCCGAAGCTTATCGCAGCTTGCCACGTCCTTCATCGCCTGTTTCTGCCAAGGCATCCACCGTGCGCCCTTAGTAGCTTGACCATAGAATTTACTCGCACGCATCGGAGAACTTACCTCCGAACTGTAGAGCAATCTACGTTTTATTAGTCCGCCTTCGGCACCTTTTCTAACTCTGGATTAGGGAGTTAGCGGTTGCCCGAAATTATCTAAAGACACTCAACACTGATTGACAGCATGCTTGTTCACGGAAACAACCCGTGAGCTATGCTGCTCAGCCTTGTAGTTATTTAGCAGTATTCTTTTGCGAGAATACTGCTTACCCAATCTATTCAGTTGTCAAAAATCGTCCGCGACAAGTTAGTCACTTATCGCTACGCACCACTAGGGCGCGCTCGAGCTCATGCTCAAGCATCAGGATCCGGGCAGACTGTTGCGCCACGCGGATTCTGATGTTTGAGCAGGTCTCAAACATTACCTTCAAAGAGTTGGTGGAGCTGAACGGGATCGAACCGTTGACCCCCTGCTTGCAAAGCAGGTGCTCTCCCAGCTGAGCTACAGCCCCATCGTTCCGACAGAACGTCCGCTGACGATTATATCGCAGCGGAGGGTGGTGGGCCTGGGTAGATTCGAACTACCGACCTCACCCTTATCAGGGGTGCGCTCTAGCCAACTGAGCTACAGGCCCGAAAGGACAGCCTTTAGCTCCAGGCCCCTAGCGATTAGCTAAAGGCTAGTGGCTGCTTTCTCTCGAAGGGTTTCGAGGACACAGTTGAACGTGCGGACCGGCTACGCCGATCCTGACCATCGATGTTGATAGAAGCGAATAAGAGAAGGTTGAGTTCAGGCTCTCCCGCTTTTGCTCCAGCCGGCCAAGACCGGATGGATGCAGAAACGAAAGGTGTCTGGTCTCGCTTCAACTCAGCCGAAGCTGTCCGCAATCGCGGAGCGTTGAGAGCTATCCAGAACGTTCTCTCTTAGAAAGGAGGTGATCCAGCCGCAGGTTCTCCTACGGCTACCTTGTTACGACTTCACCCCAATCATGAATTACACCTTGGGCGGCTGCTCCCTTGCGGTTAGCGCACCGACTTCTAGTGCAACCCACTTTCGTGATGTGACGGGCGGTGTGTACAAGGCCCGGGAACGTATTCACCGCGGCATGCTGATCCGCGATTACTAGCGATTCCAGCTTCATGGAGTCGAGTTGCAGACTCCAATCCGAACTGAGGCCGGCTTTTTCCGATTAGCTCCCCCTCGCGGGTTTGCAGCGGTTTGTACCGGCCATTGTAGCACGTGTGTAGCCCTGGACATAAAGGCCATGAGGACTTGACGTCATCCCCACCTTCCTCCCCGTTATCCGAGGCGGTTTCGCCAGAGTGCTCAACTAAATGGTAGCAACTGGAGATAAGGGTTGCGCTCGTTGCGGGACTTAACCCAACATCTCACGACACGAGCTGACGACAGCCATGCAGCACCTATATACAGGTCCCTTGCGGGACGCCAATATTTCTACTGGATTCCTGTACATTTCGAGCCCAGGTAAGGTTCTTCGCGTTGCGTCGAATTAAACCACATGCTCCACCGCTTGTGCGGGCCCCCGTCAATTCCTTTGAGTTTCAGCCTTGCGACCGTACTCCCCAGGCGGATTGCTTATCGCGTTAGCTTCGACACGGAAGGATTGGGTACCCTCCACATCAAGCAATCATCGTTTAGGGCTAGGACTACCAGGGTATCTAATCCTGTTTGCTCCCCTAGCTTTCGTGCATCAGCGTCAGTAATGGTCCAGTGAGCCGCTTTCGCCACAGGTGTTCCTTCCGATATCTACGCATTTCACCGCTACACCGGAAATTCCACTCACCTCTCCCATACTCAAGCCCGACAGTTTCCTGTGCAGACTCTGGGTTGAGCCCAGAGATTTCACACAAGACTTATCAAACCGCCTACGCACCCTTTACGCCCAATAATTCCGAACAACGCTTGCCCCCCTCGTATTACCGCGGCTGCTGGCACGAAGTTAGCCGGGGCTTCTTCTTCCGGTACCGTCATAATCGTCCCGATCGAAAGGAGTTTACATCCCAAGGGATTTCATCCTCCACGCGGCGTTGCTGCGTCAGGGTTTCCCCCATTGCGCAAAATTCCCCACTGCTGCCTCCCGTAGGAGTCTGGACCGTGTTTCAGTTCCAGTGTGTCCGTGCGCCCTCTCAGGCCGGATACAGATCATCGCCTTGGTGGGCCATTACCCCGCCAACTAGCTAATCTGCCGCGAACTCCTCTCCAAGCGCATTGCTGCTTTGACTCGTAAGTGTTATGCGGTATTAGCTCAGGTTTCCCTAAGTTATTCCCCACTCGGAGGTAGATTATTCACGTGTTACTCACCCGTGCGCCACTGTACTCAGGTATTGCTACCCTTTCTCGTGCGACTTGCATGTGTTAGGCACGCCGCCAGCGTTGATTCTGAGCCAGGATCAAACTCTCGTTTAATCTTGGTTTGCTCGACACAGTCAGGACGGAGGTCCGACTGGTCAGGCGTCCCCCGGTCGCTCGAAAGGACCGGAGGGTAATAAATAGTGAGAATGACTCAACCAAAGTTTCGCGTCATCTCACGACTGGCACGTTCAACTATGTTGTCAAAGATCCGGACTGCATACGCACTAGGCGAGCAGTTTTGGATCAAGGACCAACACCGGGCAAAGCCACGGTTTTGTGTCCTCGAACTTGATGCGCTGTATGTACTGAGTGAGGCATCCGGGAAGGATTCACCGGCCTCGCGACAGTGTTTTGCGCGAACTTTTTAAGACTATCGAAGTTCGCTGCTCGTGTCAACACGAAATTTACTAAGCATCTTTAGCCTTGCGATCGGGACCCAAGTCCCGGAAGCCTCCCGGCCAGGACGGCATGACCGAAGTCTTGCCTTTTCGAGCCGGGCAGATGCCTGTACAGCGCCAAACTTTCAAAACAACGTAACGATCGCATGCGATCGCGGAGCACTAAGCTCCTGAAATCAATGAGTTGCAGTGGCTTGGGTTTGTGCGGCGGCCTTTGGCCTGTTCTACCGCATTCAAACGCTTGGACTGCGCTTCGACCGGCCGTCGTCGCCCCAAAAGGGCTCAGGCGCGAAGCTGTTGTTTACCCAGAGTATCCCAGACTGCGCCTGGATGCAAACTCTTTGCAAACATCCATCATTGGCTTGTTGCTCGGCGCCAACGACAAGATTGACTTTAGCAAGCGGAGACGGAACGCGCAACCAAATGGCCTGTGGGAACTGTGGACAGATCGCGGAAAACAGCTTTGCCGCGGCTCAAAGGGCGTAGTTTCGGCCGTTAGAATCAAGGAGTTTCCCGGGGGTATTCAGAAAGATGGAAGCATCGGAGATTCACGAGTTTTCGGAGCAGATGAAAGAGGGGGCCGAGAAGAGCCTGATGCGCGTCTCGCTAATCATCGCGATACTGGCCGTCATGGTGGCGATGGTCACGGTACTGGGACATAGGGCGCACACGCATGCGGTGCTGGAACAGACACGCGCGGCGGACCAGTGGAACGAGTATCAGGCGCGGAAGTTGCGCGTACAGCAGACGCAAATCGCGAATGATCTGTTATCGCTACAGCCATCGAATGATCCCGCCGCCACGCAGGCAAAGCTGGCGACCTACAAGGCGGAAATTACGAAGTGGCAGGCTGAGCTCGAGCAGGATATGGAGAAGGCGCGCGAACTGGAGACGCAGGTCGACCACGAAGAGCGCCTGGCCGCGCGCTTTGATCTCGGAGAGGCGCTGTTGCAGATTGCGGTGGTACTGGCCTCGATCACGCTGCTGACCCGGCACCAGAGGTACGTGTTCGCGGCGCTCATGCTGGCCGCGGCCGGCGTAGTGGTCGCGGGGTCGGCATTTTTCCTGAAGTAGGAGCCCTTTCATGACGACGTGGAGCCGTCATGAATGGGCAGGGTGGGTGAGCCGACCGGCTATTTGAAGCCGATGACCATGGACTCAGGGCCGACGAGATGCTCGGCACGCGCATCGCGGAAGCCGGCCTCTTTCATCCAGCCGATGCAGTCCGCGCCGGTGTAGTCGAAGCCCCCGGGCGTTTCGATGAGCATGTTGAGGCTCATCAGAAGGCCGAAGGCGTTCTGAGAGCGGTCGTCGTCGATGATGCTCTCGTAGACGATGAGCGCACCACCTTCGGGGATGGCGTCGTACGCCTTGCGAATGAGCATCTTTTTGACGTCAAGATCCCAGTCGTGAAGGATGTGGCCCATCATGACGACGTCTGCCTTCGGGATCGGTGCGTCGAAGAAACTGCCGGGCTCGAAGCGAACCCTCCCGCAGAGGCCGTTGGCAGCAACGTATTCCTCGAAGATCGGACCCACTGGCGGCAGATCGAAGCCAATGCCCTGAAGGTTCGGGTTGGCGAGCGCCACCTGCGTGACGAGGTCGCCCTGTGCAGTGCCGACGTCGACGACCGTCTTGTATTGCGCCCAGGGGAACTGGCGGGCAATGGTGAGATTGGCTGCGCGGCTGATGCCGCTCATGGCTCGGAGGAAGTTGCGAAGGCGATCGGGATCCGCATAGAGGATGGCAAAGGGATCTTCACCACCGTTGCGGGCCTCATTCTGAGGTTCGCCGGTGCGGAGTGCGGTGGTGAGACTCGCCCAGAAGCCGTAGAGGCGAGCGTTGGCCATCTCCAGAATGCCGCCGATGTACTCGGGCTTCTTCTTATCGAGGAAGAGATCCGTCGACGGCGTGTTCGCGTAGTGGCCATCGCGGCGTTCGAGGCAATTGATCGCAACGAGGGCGTCGAGGAAGTCGCGCGCGGAGCGTGGATGCAGGCCGATGCGGGTGCTGATGCCGGCGAGAGTCTCGGGGCGTTCGGCGAGTACCGTGAAGAGCTCGAGTTCGACCGCGCTGAGCAGGACCTTAGAGGCCCAAAAGCCCGTGCCTATCTGAAGAATACGTTCCGGGGTCGGTCCTTCCATGACGGAACCTCCTGTGTTTTGAAGTGGTTGCAACTCAGTAAGGAGAAAGTTAGCCGATGATACTCAGCCGCAACGCAAAAGAAAAGGAGCGCTGGAGAGAGCTAGGGCTTGGCAATGACGCCGAGGTCGACGAAGCCGTTGACGAAGTACTGCACGGCGAGCGCTACGAGAAGAAGGCCCATGACGCGGACAAGGATGCGGATGCCGGTCTGACCGAGAACGCGAGCGACACGGTCTGCACTGCCGAGCACAAGGAAGCAGGAGAGGGCGGTGATGGCGATGGCGCCGAGGATGGCGACCATCTCCCAGGTGGACTGCACCTGACCAACGAGGACCATCACAGTCGTGATGCTGCCGGGGCCCGCGAGCATGGGAATGCCCATGGGGACTATGCCGGCGTCATCTTTGGTGGCGGCGGCCTGGGCCTCTTTGCGGGTCTCCTGCGTGGGAGAGCGTTTGGCTTCGAGCATGTCGAGGCCGATGAGCAGAAGAATGACACCGCCGGCGATCTCAAAGGCCGGCAGCGAGATGCCGAAGAGGCGGAAGATGTATTGGCCGATAAAGGCGAAAACTGAGAGCACGATCCAGGCGGTGAGCGAGGCCCTGCGGGCCGTGCGGAGGCGGCGTTTCGAGTCCTGCCCCTCGGTGATGGCCAGGAAGGTGGGCAGGGCGGCGAAAGGGTCGACGAGGAAAAAGATAGAGCTGAGCGCCAGCAGAGAGAAGCGAGCGAGTGCGGAGCTCTCGATGCGGGTGAGCGCGAGTGGGTGCGGGACGAGCATCAGGTCGACTCAGATTGTTGCACGGGGCGGCGCGGGGGAATAAGGGAGCGGCGGGAAAGACAGTATTTCGAGGCTGCGCAAAACGAACCGTATAATCAAAGTTCATACAAGGAGACTGGGATGCCGCTCGAGACGACCGCCAATATCTGGCATAACGGCCAACTGATTCCGTGGGAGAAGGCGCAGATTCATGTGATGAGCCATGTGATCCACTACGGCTCGTCGGTGTTCGAAGGGATCCGCTGCTACGCGCAGGAGAATGGCGCGGGCGTGTTTCGTCTGGCCGAGCACATGCAGCGGCTGATTCACTCGGCGAAGATCTACCGGATGCCGCTTCCCTACAATTTGGAGCAGTTGAACGAGGCGGTGGTAGAGCTGATCGAGGCCAACGGCGTGACGCCCTGCTATATCCGGCCGATCGCGTTTCGCGGCTATGGAGAGATTGGTGTGAACCCGCTGAAGTCGCCGGTGGAGGTGTACATGGCGAACTTCCCGTGGGGCAAGTACGTTGCCGGACACGGCGGCGCGGATGTCTGCATCTCGAGCTGGAACCGGCTGGCGCCGAACACGATGCCGTCGCTGGCAAAGGCGGGCGCAAATTACATGAACTCGCAGCTTATCCGCATGGAGGCCGATGTGAACGGCTATGTGGAAGGCATCGCGCTGGATATAAACGGTTACCTGAGCGAGGGCTCGGGCGAGAACCTGTTCCTGGTGAGGAATGGCGTGCTGTACACGACGCCGCTGGCGAACTCGGTGCTGAATGGAATCACGCGTGACTCGATCCTGGTGCTGGCGCGCCAGCTCGGGATTCCGGTTGTTGAGCAGTCGCTGCCGAGAGAGCTGCTGTACATCTGCGACGAGGCGTTCTTCACCGGCACGGCCGCGGAGGTAACGCATCTGCGCAGCGTGGATCGTATTCTGGTCGGCGACGGAAGCATGGGGCCGATTACAAATGCGCTCCACAAGGCGTTCTTCGATATCGTGAGCGGAGCGGCTCCTGATAAATACAACTGGCTTACGCCGGTGAAGGTGCGCGAGACTGTCACAGCGTAGTTCTTTGCGGCGACGCGAAACGGGGTCCCCGACGAGCTTGCTCACTGGGATCAGAAGCTCAACCCAGAGTTAAGGATTGTTCTTGATGAGATTGCGGTACGTTCTTGCAGCTGTGGTGCTGGCTGCTGTGGCGGCGAGTGCCAGGGCGCAGGTTGGCGTGTATGTGAATCCGGTCTTCACGAAAATCAGCAACAACGTCTCGGACACCGGGCCGTTTGCATTTCTTGGAGACGGCGCGACTTCGCGAAACTTTGGCGGCCTTGACTTCGGCGCGTACTACAACATTTCGCACGGTCCTGGAATGAAGTTCGGCGTGGATGTGCGCGATACAACGGTGCACAGCAACAACGCGGCGCTGAACGTCTTTTCGGTGGCCGGGAGAGTGGAGGCCCCGCCACTGTCCTATGGATTTCGGCCGTATGCTCAGATCTCAGTGGGCGCTGCGACGAGCAAGGCCCAGCAGAGCCAGATTCACACAACCCGTGGAATGTTCGGCATCTTTGCCGGCATCGATTACCCGCTGAACAGGCACGTGGATTTCCGCATCGTGGAGATTGGCTACGGTGGCGTTACAGTGCAGAACAGCTATATCTATGGCGGCCCAAATCCGATCGGATCTTCGAGGATGGTTCAGGTGAGCAGCGGCCTGGTCTTCCGCTTTGGCGTGCCGGGAGGCCCCCCGAAGGAAAAGAAGCGCTCCTACTGAGCCTCGCACAAGGTTCTGCCGAAACGAAGACGGCGTTCTCTCGGAGAACGCCGTCTTCCATGTGCGGTCGGTCGCAATGAGATGAGAGTTTGCCGTGTTCCGCAAAGCTCCTATTGCGGGCTGCGATGGGCCGGTTTAGGCTGATGCCCATGACTAAACACATCTTTTGTAGCGTGGCTGTGGCCGCGCTGTTTTGCGTGGGTCCGAGCCGCATGGCGGCACAGGAGATGCCCGGAATGCCGGGCATGGGAGCGCACCATCATCACGCTGAGGCGAGCGCGGAGAAGCTAGGGACGGTGCACTTCCCCGTCTCCTGCGCCGCGAGCCAGCAGGCGCCGTTTGAGCGCGGAATTGCGCTGCTGCACTCCTTTGGCTACACCGAGGCTGAAACGCAGTTTCGAGCGATCGCGAAGGCCGATCCGAATTGCGTGATGGCGCACTGGGGCATCGCGATGTCGCAGTTCCACGAACTGTGGGAACGGCCGGGCGCTTCGGCCGTGAAGATTGGCGCGGACGAGATGGCAGCCGCGAAGAGCCTGATTGCAGCGGGCGCGAAGGTGACGCCGCGAGAGCAGATGTACATCGATGCGCTGACAGCTTTCTACGCTGAGGCCTCTGCGGACTTCCAAAGTGCTGCGGACACATACACCGCGAAGATGAAGGCTCTGCACGAGGCGTATCCGAATGACGTGGAAGCAGCGGCATTTTATGCACTGGCGGAGATTGCGAGCGTGGCTCCGGGCGACACTTCCCTGACGCATGAGCGCACGGCGCTTGCGGTGCTGGTGCCGTTGTTCAAGGCAAACCCGGAGCATCCGGGGCTGGCTCACTACATCATTCACACGTGCGATACGCCGAAGCTGGCGCAGCAGGGACTGGATGCGGCGCAGGTGTACGCGAAGATCGCGCCGTCGTCGCCGCACGCGCTGCACATGCCCGCCCACATCTTTGCGCGGCTGGGGATGTGGCCGGAGGACATTCAGTCGAACCTCGCATCAGTGGCGGCCTCGGAGCGCGCGGCTGCCGCAGGGGAACCGGGTGCGGCACATCAGATGCACGCGGATCAATTTCTGATCTATGCCTACCTGCAGGTAGGCGAAGACGCGAAAGCGAAGGCACTCGCGGCGAAGATGCCAACGATCTCGACGCAGATGGCCGCAATGCCAGGTATGGATGACATGAAGGATGCAGGTTCGTTCTTCATAAACGAACTGAACGCGATTGTGCCGATGGAGATGCATGACTGGAAGACGCTGGTGTCATTGAAGCCCGCGGAGAGATCGCCTGGGGCGGCAACCTTCGACACGTACTGGGGACGGGCGACTGGGGCGGGACATCTGCGCGACGCCAAGACAACAGCCGCGGCTCTAACGAGTTTCGACGCCGCGATCGAGGCGTTAAAGACGACTCCGTACGCATTCATGGTCGAGCCGGAACAGGTGCAAAGGAACGAGATTGTCGCGTGGGATGCCTATGCGCGCGGTGACAACGACGCCGCGGTGAAATCGATGCGCTTGGCGGCGGACCAACAGGACAAGCTCGGACAGTCTGAGGTGGATATTCCTGCACGCGAGATGCTAGGAGATCTGTTGGTACTGCTGCACCGGCCAGAGGATGCGCTTGGCGAATATCTGGTTGCCCTGCAACTCAGCCCCAATCGCCTGAATGGTCTGCTGAGCGCGGGAGCAGCCGCAGAGGCTATCAACAAACCGCAGATGGCGACGAAGTTTTACGAAGAGGCGGCGCGCAACACGCATGACGCGGCCACAAGTAATAGGCCGGAGCTGCTGCACGCGGTGGCATTCGTACAACAGCACCCGGCTGGCAACCGAAAGCAGGCAGAGTAACGTTCAACGGGAGCTAACGGCCGCCAGAGGGTAAGACTCCGCCCAAATCTCGCGGGGTAGCAGGCGCACAATCGATTAACAGCTTTTCACGACTGCACGGTGAGCGAAGGCTCATCCTCCCTGGGTACCGGAGGCGCGGCCAGCGCGTCCCAGCCGGGCAGGTCCTGTGAGCCTACGATCAGCCGCACGCCATCCTGTAGGCGAACGTATGTGTATGCCCACTCGCGAAAGACCGAGATGCGATTGCGGAAGCCAATGAGAAAGAAGATGTGCACGGAGAGCCACACGAACCAGGCCATGAAGCCTGACCAGTGCGCATGAAACGGCCACGCGATGCGCGCGACTGCAGCCTTGCGGCCAATCGTCGCCATATCGCCCTTGTCGAAGTAGTGGAAGGGTCTCTGCTTCTCCGCGGCTGCGGGATTTGTCGCAAACAGGCCAATGCGCTCCGCTGCATATATGCCCATCTGCATGGCCGGCTGCGCAGTGCCGGGGATCTGCTGCCCGTTCTCTTCAACGTGCGCGAGATCGCCGATGATGAAAATCTCCGGATGATTCGGAGCGTTGAGATACTCGTCCACCTGAACGCAACTGCGGCGATCGAGGCAGTCGGTCATACCCAGGGACTCCGCGAGCATCTTGCCGAGCGGTGAAGCTTGTACACCGGCTGCCCATAGCGTGCACACGCTTTCGATGCGTTCCTCGCCAACCATCACGTAGCCTGGTTGAACGTCGGTCACGCGAGCTCCGGTGCGCACCCGCACTCCAAGCTTCGCCAGCTGTTCGACCGCCTTCTGCTGCAGATCTTTTGGATAAGCACCCAGGATGCTTGGTGAGCCCTCGAGGATAAGCACGTTGGCCGTTGAAGGATCGATGTGGCGGAAGTCACGCGTCATGTAGAGACGCGCGATGTCAGAGATGGCGCCCGCGAGTTCAACACCGGTGGGACCACCGCCGATAATGACAAAGTTGAGTGGAGGATGCGTTCCAGTCTCGAGCGTCTGGCGCTCTGCAAACTCGAACGCCAGCAGAACGCGCCGGCGAATCTCTGTTGCATCTTCAATCGACTTGAGGCCCGGCGCAAGCTTCGACCACTCATCCTTGCCGAAGTAGCTGTGCGTGGACCCCGTGCCAAGAATGAGATAGTCGTAGAGCAACTCGGCGCCGCTCTTGAGGTGTACGCGTCGGGCTTGAGTGTCGAAACCGACGACCTCATCCATGAGAACTTCCGTGTTGCTGTTGTCACGGAGGATCGTGCGGATAGGCTGCGCGATCTCGCCAGGCGAAAGAACGGCGAGGGCCACCTGATAGAGCAGCGGCTGAAAGGTGTGGTGGTTCTTCCGATCAACGACGGTGACGTCAACAGGCAGCTTCCCGAGATGTTTCGCCGCATAGATGCCGCCAAAACCCGCGCCGATCACGACAACGCGGGGACGGATGCTCGCCGGAGTGCTGGTGGCCATGAACCCTCCTATGTTACTGATGCGCTGAGGGCCTGATGCGTCGCTAACAGAGCAACTTTCGCAGGTCTCAAGATGCACGCTCCGAACTCTGACACCATAGGAAGATGTCTTACCGGGACAGGATACGCAACGATGCGGTAATCGGGCAGATAAGGACAGAAACAGGCAGAATGCGGTAGCTTGCTCGTGGCCTCCGGAGCGACACTGGAGGCGGAGGCAAAACAGCATGGCCGCAGGGGCAGCCACAAAGAGCGCGCAGGTTTCGACGCGGGTGTTAACCACCAACAAGCACCTGATCCGCTGGGTGGAGAAGATGGCCGAACTGTGCCAGCCGGAAGCGATCCACTGGGTGGATGGATCGGATGCCGAGAACGAGTACCTGTGCAATCAACTCGTTGAGGCTGGGACCTTCACCAAACTGAACGAGAAGCTGTGGCCAGGATGCTACCTCGCGCGGAGTTCAGCGAACGACGTCGCGCGCGTAGAGGACCGCACCTTCATCTGTTCGCTGAGTAAGGATGCGGCCGGCCCGACCAACAACTGGGAAGATCCGTTCAAGATGCGGCGCAGGCTGAAGGAACTCTTCCGCGGCTCGATGCGCGGACGCACGATGTACGTGCTCGCGTTCTCGATGGGACCGATCGGAGCGAAGGCGTCGCAAATCGGCGTGCAACTGACGGACTCCGCCTACGCCGTCGTGAACATGCGCATCATGGCACGCGTGGGCGCACCGGTGTTCGCGGAGATCGACAAGGACATCAAGCGCGTTGTGCCATGCATGCACTCGGTAGGCGCGCCGCTGGCGCCTGGCGAGCAGGATGTCCCGTGGCCGCAGAACGACACGAAGTACATCGTTCACTTTCCCGAGACGCGCGAGATCTGGAGCTATGGCTCGGGCTACGGTGGGAACGCTCTGTTGGGCAAGAAGTGCTTCGCGCTGCGCATCGCGAGCAACATCGCACGCGACGAAGGGTGGATGGCGGAACACATGCTGATCCTCGGCGCGGAGTCGCCGGACGGTGAAAAGACGTACGTCGCTGCAGCGTTCCCCAGTGCGTGCGGCAAGACGAACTTCGCGATGATGATTCCGCCGAAAGGCTTCGACGGCTGGAAGATCTGGTGCGTCGGTGATGACATCGCGTGGATTCGTCCGGATGCCAGCGGCCACTTGCGCGCGATGAATCCTGAGGCCGGTTTCTTTGGCGTGGCGCCAGGCACGAGCGCGAAGACGAATCCAAATGCGATGGCCACGCTGAGCCGCAACACCATCTTCACGAACGTCGCGCTGACGCCGGACGGCGGCGTGTGGTGGGAGGGCATGACCTCGAAACCGCCCGCCGAATGCATTGATTGGCGCGGCGAGCGCTGGACGCCGGAGATCGGCAAGAAGACAGGGCGCACGGCCGCGCACCCGAACGGCCGATTCACCGCGCCCGCCGTGCAGTGCCCAGTCTTTGACCGCGAGGCGTGGGAATCGCCAGAGGGAGTGCCGATCGCCGCGTTCCTTTTTGGTGGACGGCGGTCAGACACTGTTCCGTTGATCTTTCAGTCGTTCAACTGGTCGAGTGGCGTCTACGTCGGCGCGACGATGGGCTCGGAAACAACCGCCGCAGCCGCAGGAAAGACCGGACTTGTTCGCCGCGACCCGATGGCGATGCTTCCCTTCTGTGGCTATCACATGGGCGACTACTTCCGTCATTGGCTGAGGATGCAGCGCGAGCTCTCTTCCACACCGCGCGTCTTCCACGTGAACTGGTTCCGCAAGGATGAGGATGGGAAGTTTCTATGGCCGGGGTTCAGCGAGAACATGCGCGTGCTGAAGTGGATCATTGACCGAGTGCACGGACGCGCACAGAGCATGGAGACGCCGATCGGCTGGACACCGTACTACAAAGACATGAACTGGGACGGTCTTGAGTTCTCGCCAGAACAGTTCGCAAAGCTGCAGACGGTAGACCGTGCGGCATGGCGGCGCGAGGTGATGAGCCACGAAGAACTGTTCCTGTTGCTGCACGACCATCTGCCACCGGAGATGATCTACGAACGCGAACTGCTGATCTGCAGGCTTTAAATCAGCGCAATCAACTTGCTGCGCGATGTGAAGTGATCTCACCGCGCAAGTTGGCAATGCCGTGCTCAAGCGTGAGGTTGAGTTGATCGAGCGTGTGCGCTGAGACGCCGGTCCAGATCTTTTCTTCGATCTCAGTTGCAGCGGCGAGACCGCTCGCGAGAGCCGTCTCCCCCTTCCTCGTGAGCGAGGCAGTCAGGATGCGGTGATTCACCTCGGAGATGTCACGGGTGATCCAACCCTCGCGTTCGGCGCGAGTGAGCATCGCCTGCAGGGTCTGCGGAGTAACCTGGCATTTGCGCGCGATGCTAGCTCCGCTCACGCCCTCCTGCTCCCTGATCGCATTGAGTAGCCGCAGTTGGGGCAGCGTCAGGCCCTCGCCGCGCAGAGCATCTTCAAGCCGCGCGCGGTAGCCCATCAAAAGCTCACGCAGACTCTGACTGCATCGTCTTGCGAGCTTTGCCTTCTCCATTCGGTATTGAGCCATATATCAGTACCCTGATATACTGTATCAGTACCCTGATATGGTGGATCGGCTACAGGCAGCATGGAAACCAAAGCATAACCCGTGGCTGATCGCGCTGACGGTAACCATTGCGACGTTTATGGAGGTGCTGGACACCTCGATTGCGAACGTCGCGCTGCCGCACATCGCCGGCTCGGTGGGCGCCTCGCAGGAGGAGGCAACCTGGGTACTCACAAGCTACCTCGTCTCTTCGGCCGTCATTCTGCCAATTTCGGGCTGGCTTTCGGACCGCTTCGGCCGCAAGCGCTTCTATATGGTCTGCGTGGTGATGTTCACGGTCTGCTCGCTGTTGTGCGGCCTGGCACCCACGCTGCCGGCTTTGATCATCGCGCGTATTCTGCAGGGTCTTGGAGGCGGCGGACTCGCGCCGAGTGAGCAGGCGATTCTCGCCGACACCTTCCCGATCGAAAAACGTGGACAGGCGTTCGCGCTCTACGGGATGGCGGTTGTCGTGGCCCCAGCAATTGGCCCCACGCTCGGCGGATGGCTGACCGACAACTACAACTGGCACTGGATCTTCTTTATCAATCTGCCATTCGGACTACTGTCGCTCTTTCTCTCCAATCGCATGGTGGAAGACCCTCCGGAGATGAAGGCGCGCATGCAGCGAAAGCTGCCCGTAGACTTCATCGGGCTAGGCGCGGTCGCGCTGGGTGTCGGCCTGCTTGAGTTCACGCTCGATAAGGGCCAGGAGAAAGACTGGTTTGGCTCAGGGCAGATTCAACTGACAGCGTTTCTTGCCGTGATCACGCTCATCTTCTTCGCCTTCTGGGAGTGGCGCCATCCGGATCCCATCGTCGATCTGAAGATGCTGAAGAACAGAAACTTCGGCACAGCTGTGTTTCTGCAGCTTGTGCTGGGCATGGTGCTGTTCGGATCGACGGTGCTAATTCCGCAGTATCTGCAGGTGCTGCTCGGCTACACCGCGGAGCGCGCCGGCATGGTATTGTCGCCGGCCGGTTTCGTGATGATGGTGATGATGGCGGTCGCCGGGCGAACGCTGGGCAAGGGCGATCCACGTCTGATGGTCATGCTCGGCTACATCGCTACGGCCATTGGGCTCTTCAACCTGACTCGGCTTGACCTTTACACGAGCTTCGGAACCGCGACCCTGTGGCGCATGCTCCAGGTGATTGGACTTCCCTTCATCTTTATTCCGATCAGCACTCTCAACTATGTTGGCGTCCCCCGGAACAAGATGAATCAGATCTCGTCGCTTTCTAACTTCGCGCGAAACATCGGTGGATCAGCCGGGACGGCGCTGCTGACGACATACCTTGCGCGCTCCGCCCAAGTGCATCAACTGAATCTCGCCTCCCATCTTTCTGCTGGATCGATCGCGGTGAGGCAGCAGATCGAGCGGTTCGCGAGTTTGACTCACAGCTCGATCGCAGCGGCGCAGTTCCCTGCCCTTGCGCAGATCTATGGGCAGATGCAAAGACAAGCGATGATGCTCGCGTACAAAAATGCATTCGCAATTCTGGCAGGAACGGTTGCACTGCTCTCGCCGCTGGTGTGGATCATGCGGCTGCCGCCCAAGAACGCGAAGGTCGATCCGGAGCAGATGGCAGCGCATTAGCGGTCTTCTACGATCCTTGCCACAATGCCACATAGCCGGGCATCCTAGTGGACATGAGTACGGCGACAAAAAGTCTAGGCACAACGCGGCCCCTTGGCAACTCCGACATGAGCCTCACGGCCATTGGGTTCGGTGCGTGGGCGATTGGTGGCGGCAACTGGCAGTATGCCTGGGGCGCTCAGGATGACAACGAGTCGGTAGAGGCAATCCTTCGCGCGCTGGACGGCGGGGTGAACTGGATTGACACCGCGGCCGTGTACGGCCTGGGACACTCCGAAGAGGTCGTCGGCCGCGCACTGAAGCGAACGAGCGAGAAACCCTATGTCTTCACGAAGTGCGGGATGACCTGGGGAGAGGACCGCAAGATCGTGCAGTCGCTAAAGAAGATTCGCCAGGAGTGTGAGGCGAGCCTGAAGCGGCTGGGCGCGGACACGATTGACCTCTATCAGATTCATTGGCCGGTTCCCGATGAAGAGATCGAAGAGGGCTGGGGCACGATGGCCGACCTGCAACGGGAAGGCAAGGTGCGATGGATCGGAGTCTCGAACTTCAGCGTGACCCAGATGGAACGCGCCAACAGAATTGCGCCGGTTACCAGTCTGCAGCCGCCGTACTCGATGATCAATCGCGGGAGTGGGACAGCGACCCTTCCCTGGTGCAAAGAACATGGAATCGGCGTGATCAATTACTCGCCGATGATGAGCGGATTGTTGACGGGCGCGATGACGAAGGAGCGCATCGCCGCAATGCCGGACGACGATTTTCGCAAGCGTACAAAGAACTTCCAGGAACCAAATCTTTCCCGCAATCTCGAACTAGCCGATTTGCTGAAGCAGATCGGCGCGCGTCATGGTTTGAGCGCAGGTGTGGTCGCGATTGCGTGGACGCTGCACAATCCGGCGATAACTGCGGCGATCGTCGGAGGCCGAAACGCAAGGCAGGTGGAAGGAGTACTGCCGGCGGCAACCTTCCGGCTGAGCGAAGATGAGTTCGCAGAGATTGAACGATTCATCAAAGAGCAGCAGATCGCTTGAGCTGCGCTATCGCGTAAGGATCAGCGGGCCATCTTTGGTGATGGCGACAGTGTGCTCGAAGTGCGCGCTGTAGCTGCCGTCGATCGTAACGGCCGTCCAACCGTCGTCAAGCACCTTCACCTCGGGGCCGCCGAGGTTGATCATCGGTTCAATCGCAAGCACCATGCCAGGCTTCAAGCGGGGCCCCTTGCCTGGGCTGCCAATGTTCGGCAACTGCGGGTCCTCATGCATATTGCGCCCAATGCCGTGGCCGACGAATTCGCGGACTACGCTCAGGCCTTCTCCCTCGCACATCGACTGCACAGCGTGTGAGATATCGAACAGACGTCCACCCGGCACAGCCCTTTCAATGGCCGCGTACAGCGATGCCTCCGTGACGCGAAGAAGCTTCTGTACCTCAGCCTTCGGCGTGCCGATGGGGTAAGTCACGGCGCAATCTGAATAAAAGCCATCGATGACGACACCGCAATCGATCGAGACGATGTCGCCATCTTTGAGCGTGCGGCGGTCATTCGGAATTCCGTGAATCACTTCGCTGTTGACCGAGGTGCAGAGCACTGCCGGATACCCGTGGTAGCCCTTAAACGCCGATTTGACGCCGAGCTCCTGTACTTTGGCTGCGGCGGCGCGCTCGAGATCCATCGTTGTGGCACCAGCAGCGACGACCGCACGCACAGCCTCGTGCACCTTGCGCAGCGCTTCGCCGGAGCGACGCATCGCTTCGATCTCGGCTGCGGATTTAATCATGATGGCCATAAGCAGCGTAGATGTTAGATCACAGACTTAGATTTTAGATTCCGGCTTGCTTGCTGTTTGACTGCGGCGTCCGCCGTTACAGCTCTAATATCTAAAACCCACAACCTAAAATCTTCCCTTTCAGCTCTCAGGATGATGCCGCAGACGCAGCAGCGTCTCGCGGATGTTTTGTGTGACCTCGTCGATGGGCCGGTCGCCGTCGACCTCGGCAAAGCGGTTGCCATGCTCGCGATAGTACTCGATCACCGCGGAGGTCTTCTGCTCAAATGCACGCATGCGCTCATGAAAGACCTGAACGGTGTCATCAGCACGCTGGATGAGCGCGACTCCGTCGAAGTCGCAAACGCGGTCGTGCTTCGGCGGCTTCGAATAAATGTTGTAGATCGTCCCGCAGATCGGACAGGTGAGGCGCCCCGTGATGCGCTCGAGCAGAACTGACTCGTCGACGACGATGTTGATCGCAACGACTGGCAGCAGATAGGCAACGAGTTGGCGATCAAGCCACTCGGCCTGGTTGAGTGTGCGGGGAAAACCATCGAGGATGTAACCGTGCTCGGTGTCGGGCTCTGTGAGCCGCTCCGCGACCATCTGGTTCACGAGGTCGTCCGGCACCAGCTTACCCTTGGACATCAGATCATCGGCAAGGATGCCCAGCGGCGTGTGATCGCGGCGGTGCTGACGAAGAAGATCGCCGGTTGAGATCTGCGGAATGCCGAACTCGGCCATCAGACGCTGCGCCTGCGTTCCTTTGCCGACGCCCGGCGCGCCGAGCAGAAGCACCGGACCGGGAAGAAAGTCGCTCGCATTAGGGAGTGGTTTCGACATATAGAGAGACAACAAGAAAGCTCGAAAAAGAGACCGCAGAAAGCTTCAAACCAACTACAGCTACAGTGAAAACCCACGCCCGAGTTGCGGACGTGGGCATCGATGAATGTCGCGAATTACCAGCTGCGACGGCCGCGAATACGTCCCGACTTCGGCGTAAAGCCGTCGTAGTGACGCATGATGAGCTGCGCTTCCACCTGTTGCACCGTGTCCATCGCCACGCCAACGACGATCAGCAGCGATGTACCGCCAAAGTAGAAGTTCAGGCCGAGACCGTTCGTGGTCCACGCGGGCAGTGTGTCAAAGAAGTGCCCGATGAGCCACATGTGATTGAAGTGGACGCCCGAGATGAGGAACATCGGGATGATCGAGATGAAGCACAGGTAGATCGCCACCCACAAGCGTAAGGCGCGTGAGAACGTCGTTGATGAAGTCCGAGGTGCGCTTGCCGGGACGAATGCCGGGGATGAAGCTTCCGTACTTGCGCATATTGTCCGCGATATCGTCCGGACGGAAGATGATCGAGATGTAGAAGTACGCAAAGAAAATGATGGAAACGATGTAGAGGAGAACGTACAGCGGTTCGGCCGGCCCAAGCCAACGGAAGAGAGGACCGAGGTACCTGGTGTCGCGCAGCGGACCGGAGCCGAAGAGGCTGACGTTCTGCAGCAGCATCGGAGCTGACAGGATCGACGCAGCGAAGATGACCGGCATCACACCACCGGCGTTTACCTTCAACGGAAGGAACGAACTCGACGCCTGTGTCATGCGTCGGCCAACCATGCGCTTCGCCGACTGAATCGGGATGCGACGCTCGGAGCGCTCAACGAAGACGATGAACGCAACCACGACAATCATCATGACGATGATCAGAGCGATCGCGATGGGAGTGAAGCCGCCCCAGGCGTCGGTCGTGGCCTTCGTGTACAGGTCCTGGATGCCGCGCGGAATACCGACGACGATGCCGGCGAAGATGAGCAGCGACATACCATTGCCGATGCCGCGTTCGGTGATTTGCTCACCGAGCCACATGATGAAGGTTGTGCCGCCGGTCAGCGTGAGGATGCAGAGCGGAACGAACGCTGTCTTGGAGATCGTCACCATCGACTCACCGGTCGAGGTGTTCGTCAGCGTCAGCGCGATGAAGAAGCTCTGTACGACGCCCAAGCAGAACCGTGACGTAGCGGGTCCACTGCGTAATCTTGCGGCGGCCCAGTTCGCCTTCCTTCTGCAGCTTCGCCAGGGGCTCATACACAACGGTCAGCAGCTGGAAGATGATCGACGCGGTGATATACGGCATGATGCCGAGCGCGAAGACCGTCAGTTTGCGCAGATTGCCGCCATTGAACAGGTCGAGCAGGCCGAGCGCACCGCCGGCGTTCTGGTTAAAGAACATCGCGAGCTTGGCTGCATCGATACCCGGGGTAGGGATGTGCGCACCAAGCCGGTAGACCGCGAGCATGGCCAGGGTAAAGAGGATCCGCTTGCGCAGATCGGGGATGCGGAAGATGTTGAGAAACTTGTCGAGCATCGGTATGGAAAGCCTTGGTGCGGAGCGTGTAGATGTCGGCTGGAAAGTACCTGACGCCCGGCCTGTGTTCGTGTCCGCTATTTTACGCGGAAGGAAGCACCGCCGAACAGGGCAATAAAAGCAGGGTAATAAGGCTAGGCCGGAGCACTGAGCTCCGGCCCGAATCTTTACGCTGCGGGAGCGGCCTCGGAATTCGAAGCTCCGATCACGACTGCCTCGCCCGCCGGCGGCCTCGATGGCCTTCTGCGCGCCCTTCGAGAACTTGTGCGCGTGAACCGTGACGGCAGACTTGAGCTCCCCATTCGCGAGCACCTTCACCAGGCCGTTGCGCTTCTTGAGGATGCCGCGCGCCGAGAGCACCTCGAGCGTCAGCTCCTTCTCGCCGAGCTCGGCGATTCGGTCCAGCCCGAGCACGGTGTACTCGGTGCGGAAGATATTGGTGAAGCCGCGCTTCGGCAGACGGCGATGCAGCGGCATCTGGCCGCCCTCAAAGCCACGCATCAACGACGAGCCCGAGCGCGAGCCCTGGCCCTTGTGACCGCGGGTCGAGGTCTTACCCATGCCCGAGCCCATACCGCGGCCCACGCGCTTCTTGTTGGAGTTCGCGCCCTTAGGCGCGCGCAGATTGCTGAGATTCTTTGCCATGTTTTCCTCGCTAACGCCGGCCCATTCTCAGGCCGACTCGCATTTGCCTCCGGAGAGGCGTGGTGGACCTGTTAGTCGACGATGCGGACCAGGTGAGGGATCTTGTTCACCATGCCGCGGATCGACGGACTGTCCTCGCGCTCGACAATCTGGTTCAGCCGCGTGAAGCCCAGGCCCTTGACGACGAGCTTGTGCTTAACAGGCGTGCAGATCTGCGAACGGTAGTACTGAATTTTGATCTTGGCCTTCTCAGCCATAACGAAACTCCTAAGAAAAAATCTTGCGAACTGCTTAGAGCTCTTCCACTGACTTGCCGCGCAGCGCGGCGACTTCGGCTTTGTCGCGCAACTGCGAGAGTGCATCGAAGGTCGCCTTGACGACGTTGTGCGGGTTCGCCGAACCGATGTTCTTGGTCAGCACGTTCTGCACGCCGGCCGCCGTCATCACCGCGCGGACAGTCTTGCCGGCGATAACTCCCGTACCTTCAGGCGCGGGCTTCAGCAACACCTCGCCGGAACCAAAGTGCCCGAGCACCTGGTGCGGAATCGAAGTCTGCGTCAGGTTGACCTTGATGAGGTTCTTCTTCGCGGCCTCGATACCCTTGCGGATGGCCTGCGGAACCTCCTTGGCCTTGCCCGAACCGTAGCCCACAACGCCCTCGCCGGGGTCGCCGACGATGACCAGCGCTGCGAAGCTCATGTTCTTGCCGCCCTTGACCACCTTGGTCACGCGGTTGATGCTGACGACCTCATCCTTGAGGTTCATCCGGTTGCCGTCGAGTCTCTTACGTGTCGCCATTGTGTGCTCTGCTTTCTTTTTTCGTCTTCATTTGTCCCCGGCACACCGGTCCGGGGCCGCGGCCTCGTGGGCCGCTTGTGATTGGACCGAAACTAGAACTCCAGCCCAGCCTCGCGTGCTGCATCGGCCAGAGCCTTGATGCGGCCGTGATACAGGTAACCGCCGCGATCGAAGACCACCTTCTTGATGCCCTTCTCCTTCGCGCGCTCCGCGATGAGCTTGCCGACTTCCTTCGCCGCCGCGACGTTGCCGCCGGCCTTCTTGCCCTCACCCTTCTTCGAGACCGTCGAAGCCGAGACGATGGTCGTGCCGTTCGCGTCGTCGATGACCTGCGTGTAGATGTGGTTGAGCGAGCGGTAGACGTTCAGGCGCGGACGCTCGGCGGTGCCGGTCATCTTGGCGCGGATGCGCTCGTGAACACGCTTGCGGATTACGTTGCGCTGCGGAATGTTGATCATCTTCGTTCTTCCTTCCTAGTGGCGTCGCTGACCTTCAGCGACGTTCGGAGTTACTTGGCGCCCGTCTTTCCGACCTTCTTCTTCAGCTTCTCGTCGGAGTAGCGAACACCCTTGTTCTTGTACGGATCGGGCTTGCGAAGCGAGCGCATATCCGCAGCAACCTGGCCGACCTTCTGGCGGTCGATGCCCGAGACCGTGACGTGTGTCTGCTTCGGATCGATTGCGACCTCGATGCCGGTGGGCAGCGGGAACTCGATCTGGTGCGAGTAGCCGAGCGTGAACACCACTGTGTTCTTGCCCTTCATCTCCACGCGGTAGCCGATGCCAACAACGTCGAGCTCCCTCTTCCAGCCGTTGGTCACACCCTCAACGGCGTTGAACACCAGCGCGCGGGCCAGACCGTGAAGCGCAGCCTGCGAGTCGCTCTCGCGCTCGACGTGGAGCACTCCATCCTTCTCCGCGAGCGTGATTCCCTGCGGAATCAGAGCGGAGACCGTACCCTTCGGTCCCTCGACCACAACCGTGTTCGTCTGGACCGTGTACTTGACGCCCTTGGGCAGCGTGATGGGCTTCTTGCCGATACGTGACATCGAAAATTCCTTTTGTGGCTTGCGAGTCCCGAGCAGCATGAAGCCCCTCGTTCCACTGCAGCCGTGCGGGCTCAAAGCCCGCGATGGTGCACTACCAGACTTCGCAGAGGATCTCGCCGCCAACGCCCTCACGGCGCGCCTGACGGCCGGTCATGACACCCTTCGGGGTCGTCATGATCGAGATACCCAGACCACCCTGCACGCGGCGGATCTCATCCTTGCCGATGTACACGCGGCAGCCGGGACGCGAAACGCGCTGGAGGTCGCGAATGACAGCCTCATTGTTCGGGCCGTACTTCAGGTAAACGCGCAGCTGCTGCTGGCCGTTCTCCTCGACCGGCTTGTAGTTGGCGATATAGCCCTCCTCTTTGAGGATGCGGGCGATCTCCGCCTTCAGCCGCGAGGCCGGGACGTCGAGCTTCTGGTGACGCGCACGGTGCGCGTTGCGAATACGGGTCAGAAAATCTGCTACTGGGTCGGTCAGATTCATCGTCTTCCTTTCACCCCCCGTTCGCTCCTCTACTCAGGAGAACCTGCGGGAATGTTTTTACGGCCTCCTCGTCAATTGCCGAGTCAGCCATGAATGTTTCTCCCGGTACGCTTCGGGAGTGAGCCGCAACACTCAGGTTGCGGAGCCAGTCAACGCTCGTGCGTTACCAGCTCGATTTCACAACGCCCGGGATCTCGCCCTTGAGCGCCAAACCACGGAAGCACAGGCGGCAGACGCCGAACTTGCGCAGGAACGCGCGCGGACGGCCGCACAGCTGGCACCGGTTGTGCTGACGGGACTTGAACTTCGGCTTGCGGGCGTCCTTGACGCGCTTTGCAGTAGTTGCCATATGTCTTCCTTATGCTCCCTGGCGGAACGGCATGCCGAAGAATTTCAGCAGCGTGCGTGCGCCGTTGTCGTCCTTGGCCGAAGTGACGATCGTCACGTTCATGCCCTTCGTCTTGTCCACCTTCGCGTAGTCGATCTCCGGGAAGATGAGCTGGTCACGCAGACCCAGCGTGTAGTTGCCACGACCGTCGAAGCTCTTCGAGCTGACGCCGCGGAAGTCACGCACGCGCGGCAGAGCCACCGAGATCAGGCGATCGAGGAACTCGTACATCGCATCGCCGCGCAGAGTCACCATCGCACCGATGGGCATGCCCTCGCGCAGCTTGAACGCCGCGATCGACTTCTTCGCCTTCGTGATGACCGGCTTCTGCCCGGCGATTGAGCCGAGATCGGCGACCAGCGGATCCATCATCTTGACGTTCTGCGTCGCCTCGCCGAGACCCATGTTGATGACGATCTTCTGCAGCTTCGGCACCGCCATCACGTTCTCAATGCCAAGCTCCTTCTGGAGCTGGCTCTTGATCTCTTTCGAGTACTTCTCTCTCAGTCGTGCTGCCATTGTTCTTGCTCTTTCTCCACGGTGTCGGAGTGGTTACCGGTTCGTGGGGTGCTCCTGGAATTCAAGCAAATCGACACAACGATCTGCTGTCCTTCTTACTTCTTCTTCTCCGCCAGCGTGCCGCCGTTGGAGCGTGCGATGCGAATCTTCTTGTCGCCGTCAAAGCGGAAACCGGCGCGCGTGGCCTTGCCATCCGAGTCAAGCAGCGCGACGTTCGAGATGTGAATCGCCGCCTCCTGCTCAAGAATTCCGCCCGCGCTGTTGCGCTGCGGGTTGGGCTTCAGGTGCTTCTTGATCATGCTGACGCCCTCGACAAGAACGCGATCCTTGTCGGCGATGACGCGCAGCACGCGGCCCTTCTTGCCCTTGTCCTTGCCCGCCAGCACGATCACCTGGTCATTGCGCTTAATCTTTGCCATTGCCTCTGTCCTTCCTCGACGATCATGAGCGCAAACGCTCGCGGAGTCGGAATCCGCTCGTTGAACTAGATAACTTCGGGTGCGAGCGAGACGATCTTCAGAAACTTCTTCTCGCGCAACTCTCGGGCAACCGGGCCGAACACGCGTGTGCCAACCGGCTCCATCGCATCGTTGATCACGACAGCCGCGTTCTGATCGAAGCGGATGTACGTGCCATCGCGCCGGCGATACTCCTTGCGCGTGCGGACGATCACCGCCTTGACGACCTTGCCCTTCTTCACCGTTCCATCGGGCGAGGCTTCCTTGACCGCCGCGGTAACCACATCACCGAGACCGGCCTTCTTGCCGAGTCCGCCGCCGAGCGGCAGGATCATCTGCAGCTTGCGTGCGCCGGAGTTGTCGGCCACGTCCAACATGGTGCGCATTTGAACTGCCATCGCGAATCTCCTTACAAAGCGCGAACCTCAGGCCCGCGCGAAACCCTTCATCTAGGCCGAAGCATTGCCCCGGCCACAACCCTTACTTCGTCGCCGACTCTTCGGCCAGCGGCTTCTCTTCCGGCAGCGTCGCGAGCGACGACCGGCGGATGATCTCCTCGAGCGTCCAGCGCTTCAGCTTCGACAGAGGACGCGTCTCGCGGATGCGAACCACATCACCGATGCGAGCCGAGTTCTGCTCGTCGTGCGCGTAGAACTTCTTGTTGAACTTCATCACGCGGCGGTACTTCGGATGCGCCTTGCGCATCTCGATCTCAACCACGATCGTCTTGTTCATCTTGGTCGAGACGACGTTGCCGACCTTCTCGTTGCGTCGGGTCGCCTGCTGCTCAGTGCTGTTCGCTGTCGTATCAGCCATTACTTACCTGCCTTGGTTGCCGCGATCTGACGTTCGCGTGCAACGGTCTTGAAACGGGCGATGTCGAGCTTCAGGATGCGCAGGTTCTTCAGGCCCTCCTGCTTGCCGAGGCTCTTCGCAAAACGGATGCGAAAGAGCTGCTCAGCCGCCTTGGCCTCTTCGGCCTTCAGCTCGTCGTCGCTCAGATTGCGGATCTTGTCGAGTTCCATGTTCAATCCTCAAAAACCTAACTTTGTCGTTCCGAGTGGAGCGAGGAATCTGCTTTTCGCTCCGGCCCGCGCTCTTGCGAGCGAAACTTTACTTCGCGGCCACTTCCGTCTTCACATTCGGCCGGACAACAAACGTCGTCCTTAGCGGCAGCTTGTGCGATGCAAGGCGCATAGCCTCTTTCGCGATATCGACCGGAACGCCCTCCATCTCGAAGAGGATCTTGCCCGGGCGAACCACCGCGACCCAATGGTCCGGCGCGCCCTTGCCCTTACCCATACGGGTTTCGGCAGGCTTCTTCGTGATCGGCTTGTCCGGGAACAGACGCAGCCAGACCTTTCCGCCGCGCTTGATGAAGCGCGTCATCGCGATACGCGAGGCCTCGATCTGGCGGTCGGTGATGTAACCGCACTCCAGGACCTTCAGACCGTAGTCGCCAAACGACAGATCGGAGCCGCGCCACGCCTTGCCGCACATGCGGCCGCGCTGCTGCTTGCGATACTTGACCTTCTTGGGCAAAAGCATGGGAAAACTCGCCTTTCAAACTTGAGGACGGAGAACTTCTGAGAGTGGACCGCCACAAAGCGGGAATCAGAGAAGCTCAGCCGGGGTCTCTGCACCAGTTACTGCGAGGCGCAGACTCAGGGCCAAACCAGTTAAGTATACAGCAAGGACGCGGCGAGGGGAAGCTTTTTACCTCCCCGCGGCCCTGCCAGGCAGGACTAAAACGCGCCGGTCGTGATCGCCGGACCCTGCTCGCGACGCTTCTTCTGCTCGTAGATGTCGCCGCGGTAGATCCAGGTCTTGACGCCGATGACACCGTACGTGGTCTTCGCCTCGGCAAAGCCGTAGTCGATGTCCGCGCGCAGCGTGTGCAGCGGCAGACGGCCCTGCAGGTACCACTCGGAGCGCGCGATTTCATTGCCGTTCAAACGGCCAGACACGCGCACCTTGATGCCCTTGCAGCCGAAGCGCAGAGCCGAATCCACGCTCTTGCGCATCGCGCGGCGGAACGAGACGCGCTTCTCCAGCTGCAGCGCGATGTTCTCAGCGACCAGCTGAGCATCGAGCTCCGGCTTGTTCACCTCGAGGATGTCGATAAACACCTCGCGGTTCGTACGCTTCTGGATGTCGGCCTTCAGCTTGTCGATCTCCGCGCCCTTGCGGCCGATGATGATGCCCGGACGCGCTGTGCGGATGATCAAACGCAGCTTGTTGCCCGGACGCTCGACCTCAACGGACGAGACACCGGCAGCCTTCAGCTTCTCGCGGAGTTCAGCCTTCAGCTTCACATCCTCGACCAGCAGCTTGTCATAGCCGCGCTCCACGAACCAGCGCGACTTCCACGGCTTGTTGACGCCGAGGCGGAATCCATACGGATGGACTTTCTGTCCCATAAGCTTCCTTCTTCTTTCACGCCATAGCCGGTTGAGCCGGCGCGGCAGTGTTGCTTGTGTTGCGTAATGCCTTTACTGCAAAACCTGTCTTGCGAAAACCAGTGCGGACCTAAAACCCGATGCTGCGGTTTTTACTTCGCTGCAGCCTTCTTCTTCGGAGCCGACTTCTTGGCTGCGGTCTTCTTCGCCGCTGCCTTCTTGGCCGGAGCCTTCTTACCAGCCGTCTTCTTCGCTGCCGGCTTGCTGGTCGTCTCAGCCACCGATGTCGAACCTGCAGCCTCGACCGCCGCTGCCTTCTTCTCGGCAATCGTAATCACGATGTGAGCGATACGGCGCTGGTAGCGGAAGGCGCGGCCCATCGGCGCTGGGCGAATGCGCTTCATGCGCGGGCCTTCGTTTGCCACAGCCGTCTTCACATACAGCTTATCAACGTCGACGTCCAGCCCGCGCTCATCGGCCAGGTACTGCGCGTTCTGCACCGCCGAGCGCAGCGTCTTCTCGATCACCGGCGCGATGCGCTTGTTCGTGAAGGCGACAATGTTGATCGCCTGTCCCACCGGCTTGCCCTTGATCAGGTCCAGCACCAGCTTGGCCTTCTGCGGGCTGACGCGCTGGAACTTGGCCTCAGCGCGATACTCCGGAGCAGTTGTAGTTGTCTTTGCCATCTCAATCTTCCTCGAGGCGAAAAGAAGCCTCTGCTCAATCTTCTTTACTTGGCCTTCGCCGTGTCCGCAGCCTTCGCGGAGTGTCCCTTGAATGTGCGCGTCGCCGAAAACTCGCCGAGCTTGTGGCCGACCATGTTCTCCGTGCAATACACCGGCACGAACTTCTTGCCGTTGTGCACTGCAATCGTGTGGCCAACCATGTCCGGGTGGATCGTGGAGCGCCGCGACCAGGTGCGAATCACCTTCTTGTCGTTGGCCGCGTTCATCGCGTCAATCTTCACCATCAGGTGCGTGTCGATGAACGGGCCTTTCTTCGTAGAGCGTGCCATTGATATCTCCAGTACTTCTGTGCTCGATACAACGAATCTCGCGAGGAGCCTTCGAGACTTGGTTTTGCCCTTCTTGCACTCGACCAATCCAATCAGCCGAGTACTCCTCCGGGCGCACTAACTACTAACGACTAACTACTTACCCTTGTTCCGCCGCGACACGATGAACACATCCGTGCGCTTGTTATTGCGGGTCTTGTAACCACGCGTCGGCTGACCCCACGGCGTCACCGGGTGACGTCCGCCCGAGGTCTTACCTTCACCACCGCCGTGCGGATGGTCGACCGGGTTCATCGACACGCCGCGGTTGGTCGGGCGAATGCCCTTCCAGCGATTGCGTCCGGCCTTACCAATGGTCACGTTCTCGTGGTCGGTATTGCCAACCTGGCCAACCGTCGCCATGCACTCAACCAGCACGCGGCGCGTCTCGCCGGAAGGCAGCTTCAGCAGAGCGTATTCGCCTTCCTTCGCGACCAGCTGCACCTGCGCTCCAGCCGAGCGAGCCATCTGCCCGCCCTTGCCAGGACGAAGTTCGATGTTGTGCACCGTCGTACCGGCGGGAATGTTCTTGAGCGGAAGCGCGTTGCCGACAAGAATGTCAGCCTCCGGCCCGCTCATCACCTTCTGCCCAACCTTCAGCCCAACCGGCTGCAGGATGTAGCGCTTCTCGCCGTCCGCATACGCGATCAGCGCGATGCGCGAGCTGCGGTTCGGATCGTACTCGATCGTCGCCACGGTGCCCGGAATCCCGAACTTGTCGCGCTTGAAGTCGATGAGGCGCAACTTCTGCTTATGACCGCCGCCATGATGCCGCACCGAAAGCTTTCCGGTATTGTTGCGGCCGCCCGTACGCTGCTTCACTTCAAGCAGCGGTTTGTACGGCTTGTCGGTCGTGATGTCGTCGTTCACCAGCTTCGTCTGGAAACGAAGCGTCGGTGTTATCGGTCGAAAACTCTTAATCGGCATTGCTTCTTCCTTTGCCTTTGCCGCGCCCTATGACTACTGCGCGATACTTGGATCTAAACTGCCGTAGTTTGCGTTCTTACTAACCACTAACTACTGACCACTAACTACTGCTCTTAAATCTCTGCTGCGAAGTCAGGAACCTTCTCGCCTGCCTTCAGCCGCACATAGGCCTTCTTCCAGTCCGGAAGGTAGCCCGAGTACTTACCGCGGCGGCGCTCCTTGCCCTCAACGTTCGCGGTGCGGACAGCCGCAACCTTCACGTTGAACAGCTGCTCAACAGCCTGCTTCACCTCGGTCTTCGAGGCGTTTGCCGCAACCTCGAACACCAGCGATCCCTCGACCTCGCGGGTCGTGAGAGCCTTCTCGGTGATCAGCGGACGGCGGATGACGTTATAAACGGTCGGCATTATGCAACCTCCTTAGTCGCCCGCTTGGAAACCGACTTCTTCAGGGTCTCCTGCAGGGCCTCGAGCGCGGCCTTCGAGAAGATCGCGTGCTCGTAGCGGAGCAGATCGTACGGGTGAACCTCGGACGAGAGCACAAGCTCAACGCCCGCGAGGTTGCGCGAACCGAGGTACAACTTCTCGTTCAGCTCACGCGATGTCTCGACCAGCAGCGCCGTCTTCGTCGCCTCGAGCTTGTTCAGCGCGGTGCGGTAGTGCTTGGTCTTCGCCTCGTCGACGTTGAAGTTCTCAACGACGGTCAGCTTGCCGTCCGCCAGCTTCGAGGCCAGCGCCGAGCGCAGCGCACCCATCAGCTTCTTCTTCGGGAACTGGTAGTCGTAGCTGCGCGGCTGCGGTCCGTGAACCGTACCACCACCACGCCACAGCGGGGTGCGGATCGAGCCCACGCGAGCGCGGCCCGTGCCCTTCTGCTTCCACAGCTTCTTGCCGGCACCGGATACGAGCTTGCGGTTCTTCGTCGCGTGCGTACCCTGGCGCAGGCTGGCGCGGTAGTGCTTTACCGCCTCCCAGAGCAACGCCTCGTTCACTGCACCAGCGAACACCTCATCGAGCAGTTCGAAGTCACCGACTTCCTTGCCCGCGAGGCTCTTGATCTTAATCTTCGCCATCTCTCTACTTCGCTTTCTGTGCCCGCGATCGATGCCGCGGACCTGACGTTATGACTCTGCGTTACCCGGTCTATTCCCCGCACAGAGGTTGTTTCGAAAACCAGCGAGTTAGTATTCCTAACTTCCTAACTCCTCACTCTCTAACTTCTTATTTCTTCTTCGGTGCAGCCTTCTTCGAGGCCTTCAGCGGATCGACCGTGCCGGAACCGGCAAAGCCGCGACGCTCTCTCGGAGGCGCCTTCGCCTTCGAGACCAGAACATATCCATCACGAGGACCCGGAACCGCGCCCTCAACCATCAACAGGTTGTCTTCCGCATCGATACCGCGAATGCGGAGGTTGCGAACCGTCACTTGATCAGTCCCGTAGTGACCCGGCATACGCTGCCCCGGAAACACACGCGACGGGAATGACGACGCACCGATCGAGCCCTGGACCTGGAACATGTGACCGTGCGACTTGGGACCGCCGGCGAAGCCGTGGCGCCGAATGACGCCCGCAAAACCGCGGCCCTTGGAGGTGCCGATCACGTCAACGAATTTCGTCTCGCTGAAGATCTCGACCGTGATGCGGTCGCCGGCCTTCGCGGCCTGATCGTCCTCGCTGCCGGTCGTCGACTCCAGCTGCACTTCCTTGACCAGCTTGACGGGCGGCACGTTCGACTTGGCGAAGTGGCCGGTCATCGGCTTGTTCACCTTGCTCGCCTTCACGAACTCGACGAGACCGATCTGCGCGGCATCGTAGCCGTCCTTGGCCTGCGTCTTCAGCTGCGTGATTACGCACGGTCCGACCTTCAGCACGGTGATGGGATGAACCTCACCGCGGTCGTCGAACACCTGCGTCATGCCAATCTTCTTACCGAGAATTCCTGTAACTGCCATCTTTCTCTCTCCTCATCATGCTCGGCTTTCCGCTAAGCACTGTAGGTAAAAACAACTTCCTAAAATTTGCGACCGGTTATTTGGTAACGGTCTTAATCTCGACGTCCACGCCCGCGGGCAGATCGAGCTTCATCAGCGCGTCCACCGTCTGCTGCGTCGGCTCGAGGATGTCGATCAGCCGCTTGTGCGTGCGAATCTCGAAGGCCTCGCGCGACTTCTTGTCGACGTGGGGGCTGCGCAGAACGCAGTACTTGTTCTTCATCGTCGGCAGGGGAATCGGCCCCGCAACCTGTGCTCCAGTACGCTTGGCGGTCTCGACGATCTCGCCGGTTGACGTGTCCAGAACCCGGTAGTCGTACGCCTTCAGGCGGATGCGAATGCGCTGCTGTGCCATCTCAGTTCTCTTTCTTCGTGCTCAAAGATCGGTTGGGAGTGACTGCCGGCCGTCGTAAATCTTGGCGAACCGGCAGCCCTCGTGAAATTGAACTACTTGAGGATCTCGCTGATGGTACCGGCGCCGACGGTCCTGCCGCCCTCGCGGATAGCGAAGCGCAGGCCCTTCTCCATGGCCACCGGGGTGTGCAGCGTGACCTCCAGCGCGATGTTGTCGCCCGGCATCACCATCTCCGTACCCGCCGGCAGCTTGGCCGATCCCGTCACGTCCGTCGTGCGGAAGTAGAACTGCGGACGGTAGCCGTTGAAGAACGGCGTGTGACGTCCACCCTCTTCCTTCGACAGAACGTAGACCTCGCCCTTGAACTCCGTGTGCGGCGTGATCGAGCCGGGCTTGGCCAGTACCTGTCCACGCTCCACCGCTTCCTTCGCGATGCCGCGCAGCAGCAGACCAGCGTTATCGCCTGCCAGGCCTTCGTCCAGCTGCTTCTTGAACATCTCGACGCCGGTCACAACCGTCTTCTGCGTCGGGGTGAAGCCGACGATCTCGGCTTCCTCGCCAACCTTCACCTTGCCGCGCTCGATACGGCCCGTAACAACAGTTCCACGGCCGGAGATCGAGAAGATGTCTTCGATCGGCATCAGGAACGGAAGGTCGACCAGGCGATCCGGCTGCGGCACATTCTTGTCCACCGCCTCCATCAGCTCGTCGATCTTGGCCTCCCACTGCGCCTCACCGTTCAGCGCGCCGAGAGCCGAGCCGCGGACCACCGGAACGTCATCGCCCGGGAAGTCGTACTTCGACAGCAGCTCGCGCACTTCCATCTCCACCAGGTCGATCAGTTCGGGATCTTCCACGGCGTCGCACTTGTTCAGGAACACCACGATGTACGGCACGCCAACCTGGCGCGCCAGCAGCACGTGTTCCTTGGTCTGCGGCATCGGGCCGTCCGTGGCCGCCACGACCAGGATCGCGCCGTCCATCTGCGCGGCGCCCGTGATCATGTTCTTGATGTAGTCGGCGTGGCCCGGGCAGTCGACGTGCGCATAGTGACGGTTCTTGGTCTCGTACTCCACGTGCGAGGTCGAGATCGTGATGCCGCGCTCGCGCTCTTCCGGCGCATTATCAATCGTGTCGAACGAACGGAACGCGTTCTTGGGGTTGTGCTTCGACAATACCTTCGTGATCGCCGCCGTCAACGTCGTCTTGCCGTGATCGATATGCCCGATCGTTCCCACGTTCACATGCGGCTTGCTGCGGTCAAATTTTTCCTTCGCCATGACTACTCTCTCCGTCTTGTGTTGCTACAGAATCCGTTTTCGTTCTGCGCGCGCCGGCTGATCCCAACCGGCTCCAGCGCGCGGCTTACTTACTTCTTGTCGCCCTGCACCTTGGCGATGACCTCTTCGCTCACCGACCGCGGCGCCTCTTCATACTGCTTGAACTCCATCGAGAAGTTCGCGCGTCCCTGGGTCGATCCACGCATCGCCGTCGCATAGCCGAACATGTTCGACAGAGGAACCGTGGCCTTGATGGCCTGCACGCCGCCGACCATCTCCATGCCCTCGATGCGTCCGCGCCGCGAGTTCAGGTCGCCGATGATCGTGCCCATATACTCCTCCGGCACCGTCACCTCAACCGCCATCACCGGCTCCAGCAGCACAGGCTTGGCCTTGCGTGCAGCCTCCTTGAACGCCATCGATCCGGCGATCTTGAAGGCCATTTCGTTCGAGTCGACATCGTGGTAGCTGCCGTCATAGAGCGACACCTTGATGTCGACCATCTCGTAGCCCGCCAGCACACCACCCGCCATCGCCTCCTGAATACCCTGGTCGATCGGCTTGATGTACTCCTTCGGGATCGTTCCGCCCTTGATATCGTTCGAGAACTCGTAGCCCTTGCCCGGCTCGTTCGGCTCGATGCGAATCTTGGCGTGGCCGTAGTTACCCGAGCCACCCGTCTGCCGAATGTACTTGCCTTCCGCCTCGGCCTTCGCGCGGATGGTCTCGCGGTAGTTCACCTGCGGCTTGCCGACGTTGGCCTCGACCTTGTACTCGCGCATCATGCGGTCGACGATGATCTCCAGATGCAGCTCGCCCATGCCGGCGATGATGGTCTGGCCGTTGGTGATGTCGGTGCGGACCTTGAAGGTGGGATCTTCCTGCGCCAGCTTGGCCAGCGCCAGGCCCATCTTCTCCTGGTCCGCCTTGGTCTTCGGCTCAACCGCAACCTCGATGACCGGCGCGGGGAAGTCGATGCGCTCAAGCACGATCGGCGCCTTCTCGTTGCAGATCGTGTCGCCCGTCACCAGGTTCTTCAGTCCAACCGCCGCGCAGATATCGCCCGCGAGGATCTCAGTGATCTCCTCACGCTTGTTGGCGTGCATCTTCAGTAGGCGACCGATGCGCTCCGTCTTGCCCGTGCGCGGATTCAGAACCGAATCGCCGGTCTTCAGCGTGCCGGAATAGACGCGAATGAAGATTAGCTGGCCGACGAACGGGTCGGTCATGATCTTGAAGCCCAGCGCCGCGAACGGTTCTTTGTCGTCGGCGTGGCGGACGAGTCTCTTCTCCGGCTCGTCAGGATCGATGCCTTCGATCGGAGGAACGTCCAGCGGGCTCGGCAGATACTCAACAACCGCGTCGAGCAGCGTCTGGATACCCTTGTTCTTGAACGCCGTACCGCACATTACCGGGAAGATGCTCATCGAGATCGTCGCCTTGCGGATCGCGCGCTTCAGCTCCGCAAGCGTGATCGACTCGCCCTCGAGGTACTTGTGCATCACCTCGTCGTCCGAGTCCGCAACCGCTTCGATGAGCTGGTTGCGCATCTCCTCGGCCTTCTCCTTCAGGTTGGCCGGGATATCGATGACGTCGTACTTCGCGCCCATCGTCTCGTCGTTCCACACAATGCCGCGCATCTCCACGAGATCCACAACACCCTGGAACTTGGCCTCTTCACCGATAGGAATCTGAATCGGAATCGCACGCGCGCCCAGACGATTCACGATCGTCGAGGTCGCGTACTCAAAGTTCGCGCCCGCCTTGTCCATCTTGTTGATGAAGGAAATGCGGGGAACCCTGTACTTATTGGCCTGCCGCCACACTGTCTCCGACTGCGGCTGCACGCCGGCAACCGCATCGAACGCCGCGACCGCGCCGTCCAGCACGCGCAAGCTGCGCTCCACCTCGGCCGTGAAGTCTACGTGCCCCGGCGTATCGATGATGTTGATCCGGATGCCGTTCCAGGTGCACGTCGTCGCGGCCGACGTAATCGTGATGCCGCGCTCCTGCTCCTGCTCCATCCAGTCCATCGTCGCGGTGCCCTCGTGCACCTCGCCGATACGGTGCGTGATGCCCGTATAGAAGAGGATTCGCTCCGTCGTCGTCGTCTTTCCGGCGTCGATGTGCGCCATGATGCCGATATTCCGACACTTGGCTAGAGGTACTGTGCGTGCCACGGTAGTTCTTTCTGCGGAGCTTCGCTCCGCCGTTGCTTCGTTCCTAACTCGCTAACTCGCTGACTTGCTAACTCGCTTGTCTCTTACCAGCGATAGTGCGCGAACGCCTTGTTCGCCTCAGCCATGCGGTGAACGTCTTCCTTCTTCTTCATCGCGGCGCCACGTCCGTTCGCGGCATCGAGCAGCTCAGCCGTAAGCTTGTCGACCATGCCCTTCTCTCCGCGTGCGCGGCCGAAGGTAACGAGCCAACGAATGGCGAGAGAAGTCCGGCGCTCCGGGTTCACTTCGATCGGCACCTGGTAGTTCGCTCCACCGACGCGGCGGCTCTTCACTTCAAGCATCGGCTTGACGTTCTCGACAGCCTTCTTGAAGAGCTTGATCGCCTCTTCGCCACCCTTCTTCTCGAGGTTCTCCATCGCCTCGTAGAAGATGGCCTGCGCGGTCGACTTCTTGCCGCCCCACATCATGCTGTTGACGAACTTCGTGACCAGCGTCGACTGATAGATCGGATCCGCTGCCACTTCACGCTTCGCGATATAACCTTTTCTCGGCATTCTTCTCTCTCTTCTTCCCCCAGCGCGGTTGATTTCTCACGAGCTGGGCTTGCTGTTACGGCTTGTCATTCCGTAGCGAAGCGAAGGAATCTGCTTCCCTTCGCCCGCCACAAATCTTTACTTCGCTGCCGCCTTCGGGCGCTTCGCGCCGTACTTCGAGCGGCTCTGCTTACGGTTCGCGACGCCAACCGAATCCAGCGTTCCACGAACAACGTGATACCGAACTCCCGGCAGGTCCTTCACACGGCCGCCGCGGATCAGCACAATCGAGTGCTCCTGCAGGTTGTGGCCGATGCCCGGGATGTACGTCGTCACCTCGATGCCGTTCGTCAGGCGAACACGCGCAACCTTGCGCAGCGCCGAGTTCGGCTTCTTGGGGGTCTGCGTATACACGCGCGTGCAAACGCCGCGGCGCTGGGGCGATCCCTGCAGCGCAGGCGACGCGGTCTTGTACTTGGTGGGCGTACGGCCCTGCTTCACGAGCTGATGAAATGTAGGCACTTCGTAAACCTCTTCCTTCTTGCAACTCCGGTTTGCATTCGCAACCGGGCTTCCGATTTCTCCCTCGGACACGGCGCAGGGCAGCACCTTCACGCTTCTCCCACTGTGCCACCCCTAGGGAGCCGCGCACACACGAAAGGCAGTGAGACCAATCTCACCGGCGAAGTTCTGAATCCTGCACGCGGCCGTACTACAGACTGCGCATCGCTACTCACTGCTCACGATTGAGACAGGCGACGTAAACCGGGTCCATTTGCCCGAACTCCGTTTCGCTCTGTTCCGGCCCACATAGCCCTTCCTTATGGGTCCCCATCGCAGCTGCTGGGGAAGGAGGGTGTCGCAGGCTCACAGACAGGTTCCGCTGGCTCAAATGCTGCCCGTCCAGTCGGAGTCGTTCCCGAAATACGCGGAACTTACTAAAGATAACAACTCTTAGGACCTCCGTCAACAAGTGCCCAACCGCGTCACGCCCTTCCCAAAACTCGCTGCAAATCCCATTGACTTCGTGTCCCGACAGGCATACCTTGGCGCGTGAACCCTTCCTGAATCAGAGACTTCCCGGCCCTGAAGCTGCCAGCTCCGACGAGCCGTCACGGTGCGCTTCGCATCTTCCCTCACGGAGAGCACACCATGCTTCGTCGCGCCGGAATCAGCCCTCTCGCTGTGCTTGCAGTCAGCCTCTCACTCCTCGCAGTCGGCTGCACACCAGGCCCGACAGCACAGCCCCTCGGCAATCTCCCCAGCAACGGAGAAATTGTCGCTGCGAGCATCGGGATCGCCGCCGTCGTCGTCCTCGTCCCTACGATCGTGCTGGTCGAGGTCCATCAACACCACACCGTGAAGGGCTGTCTCATCAACGGTCCGAGCGGCATGCAGATTCAGGAAACCCAGGACGCCAAGACGATCTACTTCCTCGAGGGCGCTCCCGCAGACCTCAAGGTTGGCGACCTTGTACGTCTCCACGGAAACCGCGGCCCCAGCGTCAAGAAGGGCGACATTCGCACCTTCAAAGTCACCGAGGTCAAGAAGAACTATGGCGCCTGCCCCGCTATCCCGTAAGCTCCTTGACCACGGCCGCCATTACGGACAGGCCAACACGGCGCCACCGCCACAAACCCACTCTCATCCCCAATTCATGCGTCGCCGGTGAACCGCCCTCATCTGAGAGGGATGCAAGCACCGGATCCGGCCCTGCTCTTCCCCAACCCTCCGCTTGCCTCCCTCTCGACCGCCTTCGCCGCGATCGCCCTCCGCCGGGGCCTCGCCCTCAAGTTCCCCCGCGAGATCACCCCCTTCGCCGCCCTCCTCGAGAACTCACCCGCAGCCCTCACCGATCTCCACTCTCTCCTCGAACCCGGCGAATCCACCTTCGTCGTCTCCTTCGACCTGCTTCCCTCCGCTCCCGGCATCAGCGCCAAGGGCCCCTACCCCGTCCGCCAGTTCGAATTCCCCGCTGACGCCCCGCTCCCATCGCTCTCCCCAAACCTCCCCATCGCACCCCTTACCTGCGCCCACGCCGCCGAAATGGTGTCCCTCACGGACATCGCATTCCCCGGCTACTTCCGCATCCGCACCTGCGAGATGGGTCCCTACTTCGGCATCCGCAGCGCCGGCGGCACCGGGAAGAATGCCGGCCGCCTCGTCGCCATGTGCGGCGAGCGCATGAACATCAACACCCCCGCCGCCGCTTACCGCGAAATCTCCGGCCTCTGCACCCTCCCCGAATTCCGGGGCAGAGGCTACGGCCCCGCCCTGCTAGCCCACATGCTCCACCTTCACCGCACCGCCGGCATTCGCTCCTACCTCCACGTCGCCCCCGACAACGCCACCGCCATCGCCCTCTACCAGCGCCTCGGCTTTCGCCCCACGCGGCGAGTTCCCGCTCTACTCCGTCCGCCAGCTCAGCTAAGCATCGCTTCACGCGTGTTCGCAGTGATACGCTTTTTCCCATGCCCCTCAAGCAACATCTAGCCTCTGTAGTCCTGTCCTTTTTAGTCCTTGCCAGCGTTCCAGCGGCCTCTATGGCCCATGCCCAGCGCGGCATGAACTCCATGCACGCGCCCGGCAGCGTCGCCCTCTCGCCCGACGGTGCCACCCTCGCCTGGACGCTCCGCTCCCGCGACGGCTCGACCCTCCACCTCACTGCCGTCGCGACCCCTACCGACGACAAGACCATCGCCATCACTGGCGCGACCGGCTGCGCTTACTCCAGCCCCATCTGGTCGCCCGACGGCACGACCCTCGCCTTCCTCGGCGCCTGCGCCCCCGAGTCCAAGGACCCCACCGTTCCGCGCCAGTCGCAGATCTACCTCTGGGCTAAATCCACAGGAGAAGTCCGGCAGCTTACCCACGTCACCGGCGACATCAACCAGCCCGCCTGGTCGCCTGACGGCAAGGCCATCGCCTTCCTCTTCGTCGAAAACGCCACCCGCACCGCCGGCGCGCTCGACGCCATGAAGCCCTGGGCCGGCGTCATCGGCGAAGACGGCGTCGAAATCCAGCGCGTCTACGGGGTTGACGCTCACCTCCGGCAACGGCAACTTCCTCACTCCGGCCAACCTCCACGTCTACGAGTTCAACTTCGCCCCCAGACTCCCACGACATCGCCTTTATCGCCGCCAACCCTCCCGGCGAAAACAACTGGTGGGTCGCCAAGCTCTATAGCACCCGTGCAGTGGACTTCGTCACGAAGAATGGCACCCCCAATACATGGGCGTACGGCAAAGTTGGCACTGAACCGCAGGTCGTCTTCGACCCCAACACCACGAAATCCGCCCTCCACGGCCTCCAGATCGCCGTTCCCCGCTACTCGCCTGACGGCAAGCGCATCGCCCTCATCGCCGGCCTGATGTCCGACCAGGGCTCCACCGGCGGCGACATCTGGGTCGTCAACTCCAACGGCAAGGGCAATCCCACCGACATCACTCCCGGCGTCGACGGCACACCCACGTGGGAGGTCTGGCTCAACGACCACACCGTCGGCTTCGTCGAAGACCGTCGCGGCCACACCCTGCTCACCGACGCCGACGCCGACAAGCACACCGTCGTCCCCAATTCCTCCGACGACCTCGGCGAGGTCAACATCGGCGGCGGCGGCCCCATCAAGAACGCCGTCAGCGGCTCCTCCAACGGCCTCATCGCTTACGTCCTGTCCTCCTACAACAAGCCGTCCGAGATTTACGTCGGCGCTCCCGGCAAGGCCACCCAGTTCACCCACATCAACGACGCAACCCAGCTCCACCCGCCGCGCTTTGAATCCGTCGAGTGGGAGAACGAAGGCTTCCACGTCCAGGGCTGGCTCACCTTCCCCAAGGACTACGACGCCACAAAGCACTACCCGCTCATCGTCGAAGTCCACGGCGGTCCGTCAGCCTCCGCCGGCCCCCGCCCCAGCACCATGTGGTCGGATCAGGGTTACTTCGTCCTCTCGCCCAACCCGCGCGGCAGCTTCGGTCAGGGTGAGAAGTTCACCGCCGCCAACCGCAAGGACTTCGGCTACGGCGACCTCCGCGACATCCTCAAGGGCATGGACACTATCGAGGCCAAGTACCCCATCGACAAGAACCGCGAAGGCATCACCGGCTGGAGCTACGGCGGCTTCATGACCATGTTCGCCGTCACCCAAACGCACCGCTTCCGCGCTGCCGTCGCCGGCGCCGGCCTCTCCGACTGGCAGAGCTACTACGGCCAGAACTCCATCGACCAGTGGATGATTCCGTTCTTCGGCGCCAGTGTCTACGACGACCCGGCGGTCTACGCGAAGTCCTCGGCCATCACCTTCATCAAGAAGGCGAACACGCCGATGCTCATCATCGTGGGCGACCGCGACGGCGAGTGCCCTGCACCGCAGAGCTTCGAGATGTGGCACGCGCTCAAGGACCTCGGCGTGAAGACGCAGCTCGTCGTCTACCCGGACGAGGGCCACGGCTTCCGCAACCCCGAACACATCCGCGACCGCAACGAGCGAATGGTCAAGTGGTTCGCCGACAACATGCCCGCAACTACCGGTACCCAAACCGCACAGAAGTAACCAAAAAAACCGCCGATCGTGCATTGAAAGGGAGGGGCTTCGGCTCCTCCCTCGCTTTATGCACTCCTCACTTTTCACGATTCACTCCCCGTCTCGCTCTCACTTACGACGGACCACTAACGACTAACCACTTTTCCCTGCCTCCCCATTTGCCCAGTACCCGTCCAACACCTACACTGGAGGCTCGGAGATTCAGCGATCCTGCGGTTGCCCCAATGACCGTTCAGCATGAGTTCCGGTTGAGCGGGGAGGTTCTGAGTGCGGTTGTTTGTCGAGAGATCAGTCCGGCGGTGTGTCGGTCTGGCTATTCTGCTTTTTCTTACAGTTCCCTTCGGTCTGTCGGTTATTGGCTGCGGCCACCACAGCGCGCCTCCTGTCTACTGCAACTCCGGCAACGCCGGCCCTGTCGTTGGCCAGGCCTTCAGCATCACGCTCGCTCCCAACCTCGCCGTCATCGGCGAATCGCTCAACTACGGCCAGATTGGGCAGACGCTCGGCGCGACCACGGCTGACTGCAAAGGCAACAGCGTCAGCGTCAGCAAGTACACCTACTCCTCCACAAACCTGAACTTCGCCGACATCAATCCCAATACAGGCGCGGTCTGCGGCGGCACCTGGAATCGCAACTCCGGCAGCGGCATTCCCGACTTCACCATCTGCACTCCGCCCGCCAATCCGCCGGCGAACGCCATGGCCCTGGTCACGGCCAACGCTGACAGTGTTACCTCAAACGCGATCGCGGTCTACATTCATCCGGCCGTTACCGGCGTGCAGCTCGCGGCTCCGCAGTCTTCCACCACGGCCGGCTGCAACGCCAACGATCCCACCAGCGACTGCTGCCCCAATGCCACTACCACGCCGGAGCCGCCTGCCCCCGGATACAACGGCACCTCCTGCGTCTCGCAGAACGATCGCGTGCAGCTCGCCGGCAAGGTCTTCTCGAACGGCAAGAACATCACCTGCCAGGTCGGTCATCTCACCTTCACCGCTCAGGGCGCATCGAACGTCGTCACTATCGATTCCGAGGGATTCGCCACCGCCAACCAACCCGGCTCTGCGACCGTCACGGCGACCATCTCCAACTCCACCACGGCTTCGAACGCCGGGTTCTTCTCCACCTGCCCGCCGGCCAGCATCGTTCTCACCGCGGTCGGCCAGACCGGCAATCCGATCAACGTCGGACTCAACAACCCGCAGCCGCTCTCGGCCACGGTTTTTGACAACAACATCGACGCGACCCACCCGAACGGACATCAGATCACCGGCATCAGCCTGGAGTACAACTCCACCACGCCGCAAACCATCTCTGCCTCCTCGGGTTCCATCCTTCCCAGCTTCCCCGGCTCGGCGACCATCACAGCAGTCTGCCAGCCCGGTGCCTGCAATCCGTCGCCACTCAGCCAGGTCGGCTATCTCGGCAACGGCAAGCCCCTCACCTCCAACGGCATCACGGTCAACACTTCGGGCAACAGCGGCGAGGTCATCTACATGGCCAGCACCAGCTCGCAGTACGTCGTTCCCTATGACTTCACGCTGAAGCAGCAGGGCGCACCCATCAAGCTGCAGTACGTTCCCAACTCCATGGTAATGAGCCAGGACGGAACGACGATCTACTTCGGCAGCCCACAGGGCCTCATGACCATGGCCACGTCGGGCAACACAGCCTCCCCTGCAAATCAGGTCATCCCCGGAGTCGTGCTTGCCGTCTCGCCCGATGGCTCAACCGTCGTCGTCAGCGATCCCGCGCGCCAGACCGTCTCGCTCATCGGCAACGGCGCCGTCGAGACCAGCTACGGTAACGTTGTCGGCACCACGGCCGCATGGTCCCCGGACAGCCAGACCGTTTACATCACGACCAACGCCAACACGCTGCTCACGCACTCAGCCTTCAACAACTGGCAGGTCACTGACACCAACGGCGTCACGTATACCGACGTCACCGTCACCGTTCCGCACATCGGGGCCTACTTTGCCGGTCAGAAGGAGACCGACGGTCGCAGTTACTGCCCGACCTCGACAATCCCCTCCAGCCAGAACACCAACCCGCCGACCGTGACCAACGAGTACTACCCCCTCGCCGGCGCAGTCGCGGCGCAGACCGACCGCATCGCCGCGACCAACGACGGTCTACACATCCTTGGAGCCGCCGTGACCGGCGGGGCAGCCACACTCCAGGACATCAGTGTCGTCCTGCCCTATAACAAACCCTGCCCGCAGCCCTCGCAGCCGCCCCTGGTCTTCCAGAACACCAACCGGGCGGTGCCGCTCACCGGCATCACCGCAACCCAGATCGACGACGTCGTCCCCGCGAGCAACTCGGCGCTGGCGTTCGTCACCTACACCGGTTCCAGCGGTCAGTTGCCGGAGTACATCCCGGCCACGGGCGCCGTCAGCTATCTGCAGCTCGGCAATGGAGCCACGACCGCAACGGCGCCTCTCGCCGGCGTCTTCTCAACTGACAACCTCAACTTCTACGTCGGCGCCTCGGACGGTCAGGTTCACCTGATCTCGATCAACGGAACTACCGCAACCGAGACGGGAGTCCTCAAGCCTGCCCTGCCCCCTGCCACCGGCAGCGGTAGCGCCCCGGTCAACCTCATCGCCCAGCACCCGAAGAAGCTGCAGTCCTAACTCATCTTTTGGAGGGCGCGATCCCCGTCGCGCCCCCTGAACCACTTGACACGGCATTTAGACTTAAGATGTGGGAATACTCTTCGCCCGGCACACGCCGGGCGAAGCTGCTTAACCCCGAAATACACTGAGGTCCACCCCTAAGTCCAATTTCTGCAAGATTTTGCGCAAAAAGTGACGGGGGAGGGGTCACCGCTCCGGACTGCGATTTAATCTCTCGTCCAGCAGTTCACGCCCAATGGCGTCAAGCACTCCATTGAGAAACTGCAGGCTCTCCGGCGCTGCGTACCGCTTGGCAATCTCCAGCGTCTCGTTGATCACAATCGGTGCCGGAGTCTTCGGGAACCCGATCATCTCCGCCACCGCCGTCCGGAGCAAATTCCGGTCCACCGCCGGCATCCGCTCCAGCCGCCAGTTCTTCGCATGCCGCTGGATGAGCTTGTCTACCTCGTCTTCGCGCTGCGTTGCCACCCGGTGAAGGTCATCAGCAAACCCCCTGGTCTCTTCGTCGACGTCGTCACGCGACTCCCAGAACAGATGCTCCACCTCATCCGGCTTCTGCTTGCCCAGATCGCCCTGGAATAGCATCTGCATGGCCAGCTCCCGGCTCTTGCGGCGAGTTCCCATCAGCGCACCGTCTCCGCCGCATTGCTCTCGCGCTTCGCCCCGAGCTTGACGCCGATCGACGCCATCTCGATCGCCGCAATCGCCGCCTCAAAGCCCTTGTTGCCGGCCTTCAGTCCCGCGCGGTCCAGCGCCTGCTCCAGCGTCTCGCAGGTCAGCACACCGAACGCGTGTGGAACCCCCGTCTCCTGCTGCGACTGCCCAATCCCCCGCGCCACCTCGGTGTAAATCGCCTCATAGTGAGCCGTCTCGCCGCGCAGCAGCACGCCGAGCGTGATGATCGCTGCGAACCTCTTCGACTCTGCCAGCGTGCGCGCCGCCGACGGAATCTCCCACGCCCCAGGAACTCTGACGATTTCGATCATCGTTGAGTCAGCACCGGAACGCAGGAGTCCGTCGAGCGCGCCCTGCAGCAGCCGGTCGGTGATGACAGCGTTCCAGCGCGCGACCACGATGGCAAACCGCATGCCCTCGGCAGAGAGGTCACCTTCGATAGCGATCGGCCGACCGCGCAGCGGGTTCTCCGATTCCCAGAAGCCGATCTTCAGTCCGGGAGCGAGGTCGGCGGTAAACAGCCGCGAGTTCCAGTGCGTCTCCGCGGGAGATGAGAGCCGAACCACAGCCTCTTCCGTCCGGAAGTTCGCCGCCATCCATGCCCGCACGATCGCGTACACCGCGTCGAGCTGCGTTGCCTCGATCAGGATGTTGGGCACGGCCGGAGGCCGGCCGAAGACAAGCTCGAGGTTGCCGAGCGGCGCCAGAAATGGCGCACCCCTGCCCCCATCGACTTCCCACCCCTTCCCCTCTGCAAAGCCGAGGGAGCGAAAGAGACTGCCGAGCTTCGCGTAGGCGTCTTCGGACGCGATGGGCGCGATGCTGGTGATTCCCTTGACCATAGTTTCGATTGTATCGTCAGCTTGCTGAGAAGTTTGGAGGACGCGAGCGATGTCGACGCAGGACGATAAGAAGAACACGCCGTGGACAAGGCTGCGAATCGAACGCGAGGGCGCGATTGCGACAGTAACGCTCGACCGGCCTGAGGTGCTGCATGCGCTCGATGCGGTGATGTTCGATGAGCTCGAACGCGCCTTTGCCGAGCTCGCCGCCGATGCGAGTGTGCGCGTGATCCTGCTCACAGGATCAGGCGAGCGTGCGTTCGCAGCAGGAGCAGACATTCGCGCAATCGCTGAGACCGACGCGTCATCAGGGCGCGCTGCATCAGAGCGCGGACAGCAGGTCTTCCTCCAGATCGAGCGCTGTGGCAAGCCGGTGATTGCGTGCGTGAATGGAGTCGCCCTCGGCGGAGGATGTGAGCTCGCATTGGCCTGCACCTTCCGCATCGCGAGTGAGCGCGCGAAGCTCGGACTTCCCGAACTAAAGCTCGGGCTGATTCCCGGCTACGGCGGAACGCAGCGGCTGCCGCGGCTCATCGGACGGAGCGCTGCGCTGCGGCTGATACTGACCGGAGTTGCAGTCGACGCGACCGAGGCGCTGCGGCTGGGGCTGGTCGATGAGGTTGTTCCTGCAGCCGATTTGATGGCGCGAGGGCGTGCGATCGCGGAGTCCATCGCGGCGATGGCGCCGCTGGCCGTCTCCGCGGTGATACAGGCGGTTGAGCGCGGCGAGGGTCTGCCGCTCGAGGACGCAATGCGGGTTGAAGCAGAGATCTTTGGAGAGCTCTGTGGAACAGCGGACAAGCGCGAGGGACTGACGGCATTTTTGGAGAAGCGTGCGGCCAAGTGGAGCAGGACGTAGCTGATATTCTTGAGGTGTGACCCGCCGTAATTCCCTGCTCCTTTCCTTTCTCGTTTGCCTGCCTCTTCTCGGTGTCGTTTACGGCTGCCACAGCCACACCTTCAGCCAGGATGCTGAGCAGGCACGCACGGAGAGACATGCCCAGCAGGACAGCGCGCGCCAGCAACTGGACATGATTCCGCCGCCCTCGAAGAGCCGCTTCATGGCGATTCATACGGCAGAGTCGTGGGAGAATCCTTCGATCACTGTGCAGCCCGGCATGCTCGAGCTGCGCGTGACGCTGGCCGATCCGAATCCGTCTCTGGGCAGCGGGGGCATGCTGCGGCCCGTAGCCGCGCGCCAGCAGGAGCTGAACATCAGCCTGGACAAGCTGGATGAAGCAGTCAGCGCGATTCCGCAGAGCGCGTGGCCTTATGGCCGCGTGATCTCCGTCGAGGAGCCGACGAAGACTCCGGCAAAGGCAGAGCCGCAGGTACGACGCAACCTCGAGGTGGCGGTACGCGAGCTGAATGATCTCGGCATCGTTGTATACGATGTGCACGACGGAATTGTGCGCTAGCGCGCTTCACCACGCTGATAAATTCCTCAATCTATTCTTCGCTCTCGGAGAGATCCGCCTCGACTTCGCCTCGTTGAATGGCACTGACGAGTGCTGCGTGATCCTTCTCGGTCTGGTCGCCGTAACTCTCCGCCCACGTCGCCAACGCGTTGTCGAGGACAGCTGAATTACCGCAGTAGCCGGCGATGCGAGCGGGGTCGCTTGTGCGAGCGTGGGCACGCGCCAGGATGGTGCCGCAAGCCCAGGCATAGAAGTTGAAGGATGGACCGGTGAGCCACTCGATGGGCACGGACGCCTTGAGGTTTTTCATCTGGCGAACGTAGTAATCGCGGCCGTCGATGGTGGTATAGCCGAGCATCGGGTCGGAAGATGCCTGCAGAGCTCTCTGGCCGACGATGACACGCCAACCGTTGTGTTTCATCTCCTTGGAAAGCGACGGAAGAAACGGCGCGTGCGCCGGAATGCCGGCTTCCTTGACCTGCAGGAACAGCGGATCGTTCTCTCCGTTTCCGAAGAGAAGCACGAGAAAGGCCCTGGTTCCGACAGAACCTACTCCGACGACACGGTGAGCTACATCGATGACGTGATAACGATTGAGCATGATGCGCCGTTCACGCGAGAGCGTAAGCGCGTAGTCGTCGAGCGAGTTGATGACCTTCTGCTTCGTGGCTTTGTCGACTTGAGTCAAAACGGGCGGATCATCGCGGAAGGTCCATGCTCCATTGGCGCCGTGGTCTGTGACCTTTCGAAGCAACGCGCGATTGTCGGTGTGCATTGCCTTCAAGAGTGTTTTGCGAACGACCGCTTTCGATTTTGGATCAGGCCTGACGAGCGGATTGTCTCGCCCCGGATAGGCGTGCAGATACCAGATGTCGAGAAAGCCCATCGACTGCAGCCGGCGCGCGTTGTATCGATAGCCTTCGACAGCACGGCGGACGGCAGCGGCTCGTTCGCGCGCAGTTAAACCGTTCTGGCGGCCGGCGACGTTGACACTCGCCACGAGTCGCTTCAGGTCCCACTCCCAGGGACCGACCGTGGCTTCATCAAAGTCGTTGAGATCGAAGACGACCTCACGTTGCGGCGTGCCATACATGCCGAAGTTGCTGATATGTGCGTCGCCGTCCATCACTGTCGGGATTCCGGTAATGGGTGTCGTCGATAGATCGCGCGCCATAACGCAGGCAGAGCCCCGCAGAAAGGCGAATGGAGACGCGGCCATACGGCCCATGCGCAACGGAATCAGACTCTTTTGTCGGCCACTGTTGCTGGCCATGACAGTCTTGACTGGATCCGGCCGGCTTTTCGGCGGAGACCATTCGGCATGAGATTCGCGCGGTATATCTCCGCGCAGCTTTTTTCCTGTAGCCCGGCGTTCCTCCCAGGGCACAGCCTTGCGCTTCAAATCGAAGTCCGGCAGCGGCTGCAACTTCGCGATAGCCATACTGACCCTTCCGAGAGCAGGATCACCATTTCAGGAGGCCAATGGGTCGTTATGTAAACCACACTAGTACAAGGAAATATCGTCCCTCCACTGGCAATTGTTGCAGCGTGTCAAATGCCGCCGAGGGAAAGGAAGCTCCGCGGCGCAGCCGTGCGGCTGAATCAGTTCCAATGGATTTTGGAGAGGAAGTTGGTGGACCTGATCGAGATCGAACCCATGACCTCTTCCATG